>JBCDFS010000004.1:0-378223 GCA_039177645.1 Pseudomonadota bacterium
AGGGATTCGGACCAGGGAGTAGCGACCCCATCCAGAAGTCTTCCCTGAGATAAAATGGTATTGCAGCGTGAGAGTGGTTACAAAGAACCGAATTCAACACGCGTACATTTTTGACATCATTTTCAGAGTGTAATCGAGCCATGAAGTCCATCAACAATGGGTTCGCTTCCACGGCGATAACGGTCTCAACCCCGGGCTGCCTTGAGAGTAGAGTTGATATGAAACCGATCCCGGCCCCGACTTCCAAAACGCGATCACCCGGTCGCACAATACTTGGTATCTGGCGGGCTTCCTCCGCCTCGAAACTGCCCGATAAGATAGCGTTCAAAATGTTGACCGTAATGATCCCTTCTGCGAGAGGGATCTTCACACCCTGCACCTCGATAGAGGCTGCTGCGGGCACAAACTCTGAAGGCAACTCGACCATAGGTTGTATAAGACACGCATGCCGACGGATGTCTATACTTTTTTATATGCATTTTCGAAAAGTCAAAGCGAGTGTGTTTGAAGAACTGATTCTATTAACCTTCCTTAACAAAATACTACTGGAAGCCAATCTCTGATTTCAAATCGGATGCAATGCCTTCAAAATGTAGTCGTCGCACCATGTATATTGCACTGTTGTGCACACTTCAAACATGACCTTATGTTGCATAGCAAAATTGTCATGCTAAGCGACACTGACAACTCTCAGGGCACCAAGTGTTACCCTTGGTTGTGTCGGCTCACAAGATCTCCCATGATCTAAATCGACTTCCTTTGTCCATGCGCGCGCCCAACACCAAACCCGACCTTTCCTCCGGAGTGCATGAGGCCGCAGCGGCTATGTTCACCATCTGCTTAATTATTATTTAAAATGTATGCGTTCTGATCATTCGCTCCGAGGACAGGAGCGACAGAATGGAGTTGGTATCGGAAATTGTTAGCGTGCTACCGAGTTTCGCAAGCCTCCGGCAAACACCGGATACGCTGATAGCAGCACTGATCAGCTCTTTGGCCACGATCGCCCTTATCGTTGTTTTCCTACCTATCCGAAAGCTGAAATCCGGCGACCCTTCGAACGGCGAACTACCCGATCGGAGCGAGGTCTGCGAGTTTGTGATTAATGGTGGAAGCCTGAAAGCCGCCACGACCGCCGGACGTATTTTGCTGGAAGACCTCGGGAACAGCAAATCGAAGCTGACCCTATTGAAGCAGTATCTCCAGGATTGCTGCCCGACGATCCACCAAGATCTCGACGCTCTTGTCGTCGACGGATTTGGGTTCCGGCATCATTGCCCGCGGGCAGACGGTTCCGCCATTGAGATTTTCGGCGAACCGCGCGGCAACGCTGCGCTCCTGTCGATCCGTCCCGCGAGCGAAGATGCGCGCGCGCTACAGCGCTCAGAGGACACACTCAGCCAAGCCAAAACCGAGATCGCTTTTCTTCGCCGAGTCGTCGACTGCGCCCCCGCCCTGAGTTGGATTGTAACTCCGGACAATCAGGTGACTTGGGCCAACACGCCCTACTGCGATCGGTTTGATCCGGGGTCGGACACCCTGCGCGACTTCCGGATCGCCAATGCGTTCAGCCATGTATTGGAAACAGTGCCGCTCACGCCGCGTGGCCCCGAGGTGCGCGCGCGAAAGCTTGTCGCTTCGCCTGGAGACGTGGAGCCACAATGGTATGAGGTAAGCGAAATTGCCGCTGAGAATGGAAGCAAGCTGTGTTTCGCCCTAGAAACAAACGAATTGGTTGCTGCCGAAGCCTCTTTGCGGCGTTTCGTTGAGACTCTAACCGAAACGTTCGCACACTTACCAATCGGGCTCGCCGTCTTCGACAAGAACCGTCGGCTTGGCCTCTTCAACCCTTCTCTCTCGGAACTGGTGAAGATCGACGCCGTGTGGCTGTCTGGGCGGCCATCCTTACGTGACTTCCTGGAGCGTCTTCGTGAAACGCGACAAATGCCCGACCAAAAGGATTTCACAGCTTGGCGGCGGAAATTAAGCGAGCTGGAAGAAGGGGCACGTCACGGAACTTACCAGGAGAATTGGATGCTGCCCAATGGCAAGGTCTTTCGCGTAACGGGGAGACCGCATCCACAAGGGGCCCTTGCCTTCCTGTTTGAGGATATCTCAGCCGCCGTCTCTTTAGAGCGCAAGTATCGGTCCGAGCTCGAGTTAAGTCAGGCGACACTCGACAAGCTCAACGAGGCCGTGGCTGTCTTCGACGCGTCCGGCTCGCTCGTCTTTGTGAACGCCGCCTTTGAAAGGCTTTGGGATATTGACCCGATGCAAAGCCTCGAAGGCCCGGCAATTGGCGACATGACGAGCCTTTGGGCAGAAAAATGCTTACCGAGCCCTGTCTGGGCACAGCTTGAAGAGTTCGCCACAGCAGAAGAAGCTCGAACCACCTGGAGTAGTAGTATTGAGGCGCGCGATGGGCGCATCTTACAGATACTCGTTGCACCCCTTCCTGACGCCTCAGCCTTGGTGGTGTTTCGAAACGTGGGAACCGCCGATGCGGGCATCATTCCAGCAGAGCCCATGCGAGCGGTCCTTGACGAAATGGCATTTAACGAGATCCGCGTGCCAGCCGAGTCGGCCATCAAGCAGGTTCTTGCCGCAAGTTTGGAACCTGCGTGCGAGCCGTCCCTCCGGAACATTGCTGCCGCGCTCCAGGGCCTAAAGGACGGCATTGAACGCTCACGCCAGTTTCGAGATTTGGCGCGCAATACGCCAGATGTCGGCAAAGCTGCCCTGCCCGCACTCTCAGCAGCACTTGGCGAGCGGGGAATATCTCTCGATGCTCCCGAGGAAGCACGAACTTGGGACGCGCGGATGCGGAGCACGGCGATGGCACTTGGCTTGGCTATTGCCGACGACGCCCACGAGCACGGCTCAGTTCGTATTTCACTGGCGACAAACGGTTCTCATAACATCCTGACAGTAGAAACGGATTCTAGCGACGCCGATGTTGCAGATAACGGCCGGAGCGTTTCAGTGGCCCGGCGGATCGTGCATGCAAGCGGAGGCGAGATAAAAATCGATTGCACAGCTCGTAAGTTTTCGGTCCAGGCCAGCTTACCGCATGCCAGCGCGACCGAAGAAACTGGGTCTGGTCAACCCAATCCTCGCGTGGCCAGAGGCTAAACCGCAGACCGCAACGCTAATAGAAACGCATCGCGACCTTGATCGGAGGATCAGAGGCAGTAGAAGCTGCCCTAATGCATAAAGACTCCGATGAGAGCGTGATTGCTTCGATCCCGCTTAAGAATGCACAAGCAACCAAGCGCCTGGCGCGATTGATCGCACCCCATCTCCAGCGTGGGGACATCATAGGATTGACCGGCGAGCTGGGCGCTGGAAAGAGCCATTTCGCAAGAGCGCTTATTGCCTGCCGTCTCGCCGCTCTAGACCGGTCGGAGGATATTCCGTCCCCCAGTTTTACGCTTGTTCAGACCTACAGCCTAGATGGGATCGACCTCTGGCACGTGGATCTCTACCGTCTTGCAGATGTAAGTGAAATTGGCGAGTTGGGTCTCGAAGAGGCTTTTGAGGAAGGGATTGTGGTGGTGGAGTGGATCGATCGCCTCGATCCTGGGGCGCCCGCTCGTGAGTTGCGGTTGTCGCTGCAATTTCTCACGAATAGTGAGAACGGTCGATTGGCTCGGCTCGAGGCGCGCGGGCCAAACTGGCCCTGGTTCTGCGGGGTTCTGGAGCAAATGCGAGGCAATCCGTGAGATCATACGATCCGGCACAAGACTTCCTTCGGACCCATGGCTGGGCACATGCGCAGCGCGCCCTGCTTGCTGGGGATGCCTCGGCCCGCAGATATGAACGCATCACGAGCCCCGAAGCTTCCGCGATCCTTATGGTCCTGCCGCCTGACTCTGCAGCCTTGGCAGATCGGTTCCTGCGTGTAACAAGCTGGCTGCGCGGCTTCGGGTTCAGCGCTCCAGAGGTCTACGCGACGGAAACAGCCCGCGGCCTGATCCTCCTCGAGGATCTGGGCGACACTCTGTTATTGCGGCTCTGTGACGCAGAGCCTTCGCTAGAAAGACCGCTCTATGAAGCGGCGATAGACGTCTTGGCTGATTTGCAATCGCAATCCCTTCCGCCCGACGACAAGTCGTTTCCGGCGTATGATCGCGCCACGCTTCTGCGCGAAAGCGGCCTTGCACTCGATTGGTATTCTATGACGGAGCAGGGCGAAACGGCACTAGCAGAGCATCGCGAAGCGTTGGAGACGCATCTTGCGCATGCACTTGACGCACTTGCCATAACGGATGCTGTAGCAGTTTATCGTGACTACCATGCCGAAAACCTTTTGTGGCTTCCGGATCGCCGAGGCCGCGCGCGAATTGGGATGCTGGACTATCAGGACATGCTTGTTGGCTACCCCGCTTACGACGTCGTCTCTCTCCTAGAGGATGCCAGACGGGATGTATGCCCTTCACTCGCGAAAGATATGACAGCCCGCTATGTCAACCAAATGGCTCTCGACGAGGAGCACTACCGATACGCAGCGGCCCTGCTCTCCGCCCAGCGCAATCTGAAGATCCTTGGGATTTTCGCCAGGCTCGCCAGGCGCGACGGTAAACGTCGGTATCTCGGCAACCTTCCGCGCGTTTGGAAATACCTTACACGTGATCTCGCACATCCTGATCTGGCAGACCTGCGCAAACACGTCTTCCAAGTGTTCGCGCCGCCGGAGGGGCCATACCTTAAGCGTCTCGCCAACGAGGCCGCGTAGTGCCAGACGCAATGATGATCTTCGCAGCTGGCCTCGGGACGCGCATGGGGGAATTGACGCGGCACCGACCCAAACCGCTCATTGAGGTCTCGGGCCAGCCGCTCATTGCACATGCTCTGGCACTTCCACGCGCCGCGGGCGTCAAAACAATCGTCGTTAACATCCACGCCCATGCGGACCAAATGCATGCTTGGCTTGGAGCCCACGCTGCGGATTGCCTTGTATCCCATGAGAAGGAACTGCTGGATACCGGCGGCGGTTTGAAGAGGGCACAAGCGCTCCTCGCGGCTGACACTGTCTTCACACTTAATGCCGATATGGTCTGGGAGGGCAGCAACCCAGTATCAGACTTGGCACGCACGTGGGCCCCTGAGGAAATGGATGCCCTCCTCTGCCTCGTACCCCGCGAAACAGCAATTGGACATCGCGGAACCGGAGATTTTTTTCGCGCGCCGAATGGTCGTCTAAGCCGTAAGGGAAACGCACCGAGCGCGGATTTCGTCTATGCAGGCTGTCAGATCCTGAAACTCGCTGCGCTTGAGCGCTGCTCCGATGGACCGTTCTCCCTCAACAGGGTCTGGGACATGATGCTCGCGGAAGGACGATTGTTCGGCATGCCGTATCATGGTCGCTGGGTGGATGTGGGACGGCCGGAAGGGATCACGCTGGCGGAGACCAACGGCGTGCGATAAATACTCAGAGAGGGTTGAAAGCGCCTTCGCAAACCTGAAGCCAACCCGCACGCATGATCTTTCCACCCAACGATTCACCAAGAGTCTTCGCCCTTCCGCCAGGAACGGACTTTATCCGTGCATTCGTGAAGGGCCTCGACAATCGCCTCAACCACCTGCCGCCGGAAGCCTCCGCGCGTCTGACCATTTGGGTGAATTCCCGCCGCGCGGAACGCAGCTTGCACGCTGAACTCGCGTCCGGGCGCGCACGCATCTTGCCACGCATCCGGGTCTTGGCAGACCTCCCCACTGACCCAGTCCTTGCGCCCGAGCTTGTGCCGCCTCTCCCGAAGCTGCGCCGCAAACTTGATCTTGCCCGTCTGGTCACAAGGCTGGTCGCGGCCGAGCCCGGATTGGCTTCCAAATCGGCGGCCTTCGATCTGGCCGACAGTCTCTCTGAGCTGGCAGAGGATATGGCGGGCCAAGGTGTCGCAGCGGAAGCGCTGAGAAAGCTAGATCCCGGCGACCACGCCGCCCATTGGCAGCGCAGCCTGAGGTTTCTGAACCTGATAGGTGAGGTGACGGACGGCCTAGGAGAGGAAGATGGCCAAGGGCGGTTGCGCACAGCAGCAAGAATACTTGCTATGAAATGGTCCCAAGCTGCGCCGCAGGATCCGATCATCGTCGCCGGTTCCACTGGCTCGCGCGGAGGCACCCGTGCCTTCATGCGTTTGATCGCACAGCAACCGCAAGGCGCACTTGTCTTGCCGGGGTACGATCCTCACCTAAGCCCCGGGATCTGGCGCGATCTTGCGGCGGAAGACGAGCCCCACGCCGAACACCCCCAAGCCGCATTCGCAAGATTGTCTCGGGATGTCGGGTTTGAGCCCGCAGACCTTCCGGCCTGGCACACCACCTATCCTCCAGCACCTGAGCGCAACGCGCTTGTTTCGCTCGCGCTGCGCCCTGCACCCGTTACCTCCCAATGGCGGAGCGAAGGGCCGCGTTTGCGCCCTCGCCTCGCCAGTGCTTGTGCTGATCTTACATGGGTTGAAGCACCCGATCCCCGCTCTGAGGCTCGTGCCATTGCCTTTGCCCTCCGCGAAGCGGCAGAGGATCGAAAACGTGCCGCCTTGATCACGCCTGAACGGACCTTGGCACGGCGCGTCGCGGCAGAACTCGACCGCTGGCGTTTGATCCCAGACGATAGTGCTGGGCGACCGCTGGCACTGACACCTCCGGGGATACTTCTGCGGCTGACCGCAGAGCTCATCGGTGTTCCAATCGGCAGCGAAGCCTTTCTCGCTCTGATCAAGCATCCCCTGGTGAATTCTGCTCCAGGGATGAGACGGCGACATATGGATCTGGTCAGCCGACTAGAGATGGATTGCCTGCGCGGCGGTCCCCCGCAAATTTCTTGGGCGACGTTCCGCGCTTGGGCGGAGAATCTGCATGTTGCGGCGGCAGATGAACTGGACGCGCCCGCCTGGGTCCGTTGGCTCGAACAAACACTCGCTCCGTTAAGGGCAGCGGACCCGAAGCACCTCGAAGGCCAAATCGAGACACACCGCGCAGCCGCAGAAGCTCTCGCCGCTGGGCCGGACGCCGTCGATGCTGGCGCGCTGTGGCAAAAGGCGTCCGGTCAAGCCTGCCGCGCCCTCTTCGAAGAACTTGAACGAGAAGCGCCAGGATTTGGTCCTGTGGATGCGGCAGACTACCGAGCGCTTCTGCTGTCCCAGCTTCGGGGGCGCGATGTTCCCGAAGAGGCGGTTGTGACCAACGCCCAGATCGCGATCTGGGGCACACTGGAGGCACGGGTGCAGAGCGCCGACCTGATCATACTCGGCGCTCTCAACGAGGGCGTCTGGCCTGCGCAGCCAAGTGCCGATCCCTGGCTCAACCGAGGGATGCGCCGGGAGTTGCGACTTCCGTTACCCGAGCGCCAGATCGGGCTCGCCGCGCATGACTTTCAGCAGGCCATGGCAGCCCCGAAGATCATTGTGACCCGCGCAACGCGGGACGCTGAGGCACCGACTGTTGCCTCTAGATGGCTCCTACGCCTGGAGAATTTGCTGAGTGGCCTCGGCGAAGAAGGAAAAAGCGCTCTGTGTTCGGCGAAGTCCCGAGGCAAAGATCTCCTCACCTTAGCCGCTCACCTTGACCTACCCGAGGCGTCCGTGCCGTCAGCTCGGCGCCCTTCCCCAAGGCCACCGATCGCCGCCCGCCCAGAGGCACTCTCCGTCACGCAATTGGAAACCCTAGTTCGAAATCCCTACGAGATCTACGCCAAGAAAATTCTGCGCCTTGAGAAGCTGCTTCCGCCGGGACCGCCCCCCGATGCGATGGCACGCGGGAGTGCCATTCACACTGCTCTCCAGCAGTTCGTATCGTGTCGCGAAGAACACCTTGGCGAGGACGGGCGAGACGCGCTGTTGTCCTGCATTGACGCTGTTTTGAGGAACGAAGCCCCTTGGCCTGCAACCCGCGAAATCTGGCGTGCCCGCCTTGCACGTGCCGCAATGTGGTTCGTTGAGACGGAACGCGAGCGCCGTCAATTTGCGACACCACGCGCTTTCGAGATCCGCGGAAAGCGCAGGCTTGGGGGCACGCCACTTCCGTTCACAGTCACCGCCAAAGCGGACCGGATTGATGTGACTGCCGATGGCGGCTGCGCGATCTACGACTATAAATCCGGGTCGGTTCCGTCCGTGAAGGAAATCGCCGCGTTCCACCTCCAACTCCCGCTCGAAGGCGCGATCGCAGCCTCAGGTGGCTTCGAAGGCATAGGGAAAGTGCCACCACGGAGGCTGCAACTCATCGGTCTTGGCGCGCAGAAGATCGCGCATGTCCCGGAAGCAGGTGATGATGTTGCGCGCGTCTGGACCCGGCTGGCCGAACTCATCTCCGCTTACCAGTCCCCCACAACCGGCTACACAGCACGGCTGCGGCCGCAGCGTCTCACCTACGAGAGCGACTACGATCATCTCTCGCGCCGAGGCGAGTGGTCCGACGGTGACGACCCAGAGAGCGCCCTTTGACCGCTGTCACGGAAAAGGCTCAAGCCGCACAGGTTGCCGCCGCTGATCCCGCGCGGTCGAGCTGGGTCGCAGCCAATGCCGGTTCTGGAAAAACACGGGTGCTCACAAACCGTGTTGCGCGCCTCCTGCTCTCAGGCACCGACTCTCAGAAGATCTTGTGCCTGACGTATACCAAGGCCGCGGCGGCGGAGATGCAGACACGCCTTTTCCGTACCCTCGGCACCTGGTCGATGCTGGATGACGGCGATCTGCGAGAGGCCCTAGCCGAACTCGGAGGAGATGACCTGGCGAGCGACGCACCTTTGGATCTCGACCGTGCACGAACACTGTTTGCCCGTGCACTTGAAACGCCAGGCGGGCTCAAGATCCAGACAATCCACGCCTTTTGCGAAGCGCTCCTGCGCCGCTTCCCAATGGAGGCTGGGGTCGCGCCGCAGTTCACAATCTTGGAGGACCGACAGGCCAAAGCGTTGAGGACCGATCTGCTCGACGAAATGGCGGAGAGAGATCCCGCACTTGTCGGGGAGATGGCCGCCTATCTTTCCGTCGACGATCCAGACCCACTCCTCCAAGAATTGGGCCGCAATCGCCGGGCCTTTGAGGCGACACTCGATAATTGGGCTCTCGCCGCGCGCCTAGGCACCAATCCCAGCGAGACGGTGGATATCGTAGCGGACCGCGCGATCACCGACGTTGATCTCGACCTGCTCGCGGCATGGCTGCCGCATCTCAAAGTTTCAGGTTCGAATGATCAGAAGGCGGCAACGGTGTTCGATGCGGCGCTTGCCCTGCCAAGCTTAGACCGGCTTATCGCTCTCGAAGGCGTGTTACTGACGAAATCCGGCGCAGCACCATTCACCGCGAAGGTCGGGAAACTTCCCACGAAAGCTTTGCGCAACGCGCATCCTGAGCTCGCCGATCGACTGGACGATCTTATGCAGCGCATCGAGGAAGCGCGCAGGCAGCGCGTCGGACGTGAAGCCTATGACCGTGCGGTGACACTGCACCGCTTTGGGCAAGCTTGGATCTCGGCCCTCGATGCTCGGAAGGCCGGACCGGGGCTTCTGGACTTCGACGATATGATTGCCCGCACGAGCGCGCTTCTATCGAACTCTGACATGGCCGTTTGGGTGTTGTGGCGTCTCGATGGCGGCCTCGATCATGTTCTCGTGGACGAAGCGCAGGATACGAGCCCGCATCAATGGGAAATCGTGCGCGCCATCACCGACGAGTTTTTCGCTGGCGAAGGCGCACGCGAAGTGGATCGCACGGTTTTTGTCGTCGGTGACGAAAAACAGTCAATCTATAGTTTCCAAGGCGCCGATCCTCATGCGTTCGGCGATATGCGGGAGCATTACGAGACCGTATTGGACGGAATGGAGGCCGAGCTCCAGCGGTGCGAACTCATCCATTCGTTCCGCTCGGCACCACCCATCTTGCAACTGGTCGACGCGGTGTTCAGAGGCCCGGCCGGTTTGGCGTTTGACGAGCCCGTTGACCACGCGCCGAACGATCCCCAACGACCAGGCCGGGTAGAAGTTTGGCCATTCTTGCCCAAGTACGAGAAAGAAGAAGAGCCGCCCTGGTATGCCCCCGTCGATGCCCGTAGCCCCGATGATCCAATCGAACGCCTTGCATCCCTGATCGCAAAGCGGATCAGGTCGTGGTTGCAGACGGGCCAGACTTTGCCCGGTCCTAAGCCCCGCGCGGTGCGGGCGCGCGATATCATGATCCTTGTCCAGAGCCGGTCGGACCTTTTCCACGCTATCATCCGCGCCTTAAAACGCCGGAACGTTCCCGTCGCGGGAGCGGATGTCCTCAAGATCGGTGCAGAGTTGGCGGTGAAGGATCTACTGGCCTGCCTGCGCGTGGCGGCGACTCCACATGACGATCTGTCGCTTGCGGCTATGTTGCGCAGCCCGCTCGGCGGCATCTCGGAAGAGGACCTGTTCAACCTGGCCCACGCGCGACCTTCGCTTCTATGGCGTGAGTTGCGCGAATCCGAGGCGCCGATCTTCAACGCAGCACGAACACTGATCTCCGACCTTTTGGGGCAGGCCGACTTCCTCCGCCCGTTCGATCTGATCCAGCGCATCCTGATCCGACACGATGGCCGCCGCAAGCTGATCGCCCGGCTTGGAAGTGAGGCGGAGGACGGTATCGATGCGTTGATCGACCAAGCGCTCGCGTATGAGAGCACCGAACCACCGACCCTCACCGGATTTCTGGCATGGATGGACCGCGACGAGTTGCGGATCAAGCGTCGCAGCGAGGAGGAGGCCGATCAGGTTCGGGTCATGACTGTGCACGGTGCGAAGGGTCTCGAAGCGCCGATCGTGATCCTGCCCGACACGCTTTCGCGCCAAGAGGGCCGCAACGCACCGGACATCTTGGTCACAGAAAATAGCGAGCCGCTCTGGCGAATGCCGTCCGATCGCGCACCGGAGATGATCCGACAGTTGGAGGAAGACCGAAAAGCGCGGGCTCGTGCTGAGAACCTTCGCTTGCTCTATGTCGCACTGACACGTGCCGAAACATGGTTGATCATCTGCGGAGCGGGAAAGCCACCAAAGGACGATGAGGACGGCTGGTATGCGATGACGCGCGCGGCGATGGACGATTTGGTGCCAGCGCGCGAGCCTCATCACCGCAGCGGATTGGAGCAAGAGGAAGACACCCTTGTGCTCGCGCACAATTGGTCCCACGACACGGCTCCGAAAGAGGAGTCTGGCGCCGCTGCCGTGGGCCGCCCGGATTGGATAGATGATCCTGCCCCAGACACGCCCGATCCCCCAAAGCCGCTTTCGCCGTCGGGTTTGGGAGGAGCCCATACCCTCGCCGCCACATCAGAGTTGGAGCCAGAACATACGTCTGGCAAGGCCCATGGCGATGCTGTGCACGTCTTGCTCGAAACCCTCCCAAATCTGCCGCGTCACGACTGGGAGCGTTCCGCCGCCAGGCTAATCGCGCCAGACCTGCCTACGTCAGAGTTCGCCATTGCAGAAGCGCGATCCGTCCTCACTGCACCCCACCTAGGCTTTGTCTTCGCCCCCGGGACCTTGGCAGAAGTGGAGATATCCGCGCCAATTGACGCGCTCCGAATGCGCAGGATCGAAGGCCGTATCGATCGGCTGATCGTGGAACAAGAACGGGTCTGCGCAATCGATTTCAAATCGAATGCCTTCGTGCCTCCTGATCCTGCAGGAATACCAGAAGGCATCCTCCGCCAGCTGGGCGCTTACGATGCTGCCCTGCGCGAGATATGGAGCGATCGGGAGATCGAAACCGCAATCCTCTGGACCCGAACGGCTTCCCTCATGACAGTTCCGCGGGATCTGGTGCGCGATGCCTTCAAACGCGCCGAAGATAGCTTAACCGCGTGATTGCCCGACGCATAGCTTTATCGCCTACTTCTTCGAAGCTGGGGAAGCCGCCCAGCGCTGAAGTGCCGCTTCATCGGTTGTGCGAGCATCCACCCAATGGCCGCCACTACCCGTTTGCTCCTTCTTCCAGAACGGCGCTCGAGACTTAAGATAATCCATCAAAAACTCGGCGGCCTCGAAAGCCACCTGACGATGCGCCGAGGCAGTGGCCACCATCATGATTTGATCGCCGGGCGCGAGAGGCCCGTAGCGATGAATTATGAGGCTCGCCTGCAACGGCCAGCGCGCTGCCGCGTCTATCTCGATCTGACGCAGCGCGCGCTCTGTCATGCCGGGATAGTGTTCAAGCTCCATTCCAGAAATCGGAGCGCCATCCGCCAATTCGCGCACCAAACCGGTAAAACTCACCAGAGCACCAATCTCATGCCGCCCGGATCGAAGCGTCGTAAGCTCAACACCGAGGTCGAAGTCCTCACGCTGAACCCGTACGCTCATGTGTGGACCGTCCAAGCGGTCCAAAATTGCCTCGCGCCGCTCATCCGCCGGTCATCGGAGGAAAGAAAGCGACCTCGCGCACACCTTTGAGTGGCGCGCTGAAATCGCATAATTCCTGGTCGAGCGCGACGCGTATGGATTTCATGTCCTCGAAAGCGGCGGCATGGTCGTCGTCCCGCGCGCGCAGTTCCTCGACTAAATCGGCGGCCGTCACGGCTTCTGTCTCAACCTGTTCGGAGGCCAAGCCCACTCTTTCCCGCAACCAGGCAAAGTAGAATATGTCGATCTTCACGTTCGAGGCTCCCGCAAATACGGCATCGCCTTCTGAAGATAGTCATATCCTGTCATTAGCGTGAGGCCCCCTGCGAACCAGATCAGGACAACACCTAAAGTAAGAACGAGATCCGTCCCGCCATCCGCGTTGAGCACGCCTCCCAATAACAGGACCGGGATGGCAACCATTTGCGCCGTCGTCTTCCATTTTGCCAGGGGCGTCACCTTCAGTTGCCCGGCATCCGCGCCAAGATACTCCCGAAGACCCGAAACGAAAACCTCGCGCAACAAGATGAATGCAACGGGGACCAGGATTAGGGGGTTGGCGCCAGAGAGGCCAATGATCATGGCAAGCGCGATGACAACGATTGCCTTGTCGGCAATCGGATCGAGCATGCGCCCGAAATTGCTCTCTTGTCCCCAAGCGCGCGCGAGCCGCCCGTCAAGGAAATCCGTGATGGCCGCGAGAATGAAGAGCGCCAGCGCCACCCAATCCGCCGCTGGTCGGTCGAACGCAGCGTAGGCGAGCGCCACGCCTGGCGCGGCCAAGAGACGACCAACCGTTAAGATGTTGGGAATAGTCCAGATCATTGTTGCCCGCTTTTCCGCCCTCGTGCGTGTCTATACCTGCTTGCCGCCGGGCATGGAAGGAAGTCGGCACCCGAGACATTAAGTCTCTCGCAACCGGTGCGTGCCCCAGATCGAGCATTGTTCTCCCGCGAAAATGGGCCAAGTCTGAAGTAACTCCTAGCCAGTTAGCACCGCCCGCTGCCAGCGCCGATAGGAGGCAATCCTAGTTGTCGCCGTGGAAGTAGCCGTAGATCGTCTCTGCGAGCGCATTCGAGATCCCTGGCGCCGCCTTGAGATCGGCAAGCCCCGCCCGCGCGACTGATTTTGCGGAACCGAAATGGGCCAAGAGAGCGCGTTTCCGCGCAGCTCCGACTCCGGGCACATCATCAAGGGGTGTAGAACGCGTCTGCGCCGCCCGCTTCGCTCGATGCGCCCCTATGGCAAATCTGTGCGCCTCATCTCTGAGCCGCTGAATGAAGTAGAGCACCGGGTCTTTCCGGCCGAGCGCTACCGGCTGCGATGCTTGAGGCAAGTAGAACTCTTCCTTGCCCGCGTCGCGATCGACACCTTTCGCCACGCCTAAAATCGCCACATCCTCAACCCCTAACTCCGCAAGCGCCCCCGATGCTGCGGATACCTGCCCGGCGCCACCATCAATCAGCACGAGGTCGGGCCAGGCATCCCCTTGACGCTCCGGATCTTCTTTCACCAGCCGCGAGAAGCGACGGGTCAAGACCTCTCGCATCATTCCAAAATCATCGCCCGGCGTCTGATCGGCGGACTTGATATTGAATTTGCGATACTGGGACTTCACCAATCCGTCTGGCCCCGCAACGATCATGCCGCCGACGGCATTTGTGCCCATGATATGGCTGTTATCGTAGACCTCAATCCTCTCTGGCGGGCCGTCCAACTCGAACGCCTCTGCAAGGCCCTCCAACAACTTCGTCTGGCTCGCGCTTTCCGCCATCCGCCGCGCTAAGGCTTCTCGCGCATTGCGGGCGGCATGCTCCACGAGCGCAGCTTTCTCGCCTCGCTGCGGAACCACCAACGCAACCTTTCGGCCGAGAGCAGTGGTCAAGGCATCCTCAAGCAGGTCGCTATTGTCCACTTGATGGCTCAACAAGATCAGGCGCGCTGGCGGTTTGTTCCCGTAAAATTGACCCAAGAAAGCTTCCAGGATCTCACCCGGATCAGCACCAGACCCAGTCCTTGGGAAATAGGCCCGATTGCCCCAGTTCTGATGCGCGCGGATGAAAAATACCTGCACACTTGCATGCCCGCCTTCCTGATAGAGAGCGACCACATCGGCCTCTTCCACGCCTTCTGGATTGATCCCCTGATTAGCTTGGACCGCCGTTAGAGCGCGAATGCGATCCCGAAGCGCTGCGGCTCTCTCGAACTCCATCGCCGCTGATGCATCGCCCATCGCCTTCGCTAACTGCGCCTGGACTTTCGTCGATTTGCCACGAAGAAAGTCCGATGCATCCGAAACCAATGAGGCATAGTCATTCTCACTGATGTGCCCGACGCAGGGCGCGCTGCACCTTTTGATCTGGTAGAGCAGGCAAGGCCGCGTTCGGCTCTCGAAGGTCGTGTCCGAACAATTGCGCAGCAAGAACGCTTTCTGGAGCTGGTTCAGCGTGCGGTTTACGCTGCCGGCGGAAGCGAACGGTCCGAAATACGTGCCCGGCGCACTTCTCAGTCCCCGATGCTTGCGGATTTGCGGAAAAGCATGATCCCCGGTCACCAGGATGTTTGGGAAGCTCTTGTCGTCACGCAACAATACATTGTAGCGCGGTTTGAGCTGTTTTATCAGGTTTTGCTCTAGCAGCAGCGCTTCAGTTTCCGTCTCAGTCGTCAGAAACATCATCGATGCTGTGCTGGAGATCATTCTACCTATGCGTGAACTGTGACCGGTTGGTTTGGCGTAAGAGGCCACGCGCTTTCGCAGGTTCCGCGCCTTCCCAACGTAGAGTACGTCCCCCCTTTGATCGAGCATCCGATATACGCCGGGGCGCCCATCGAGACGGTTGAGATAGGACCGGATCACCTCGTGGCCGAGCAAGGATCCGCCGACACGCGGGCCGTCCTCATCAAACTCAGTTGGCTGCGGCGCGTTCACTGGATCAACGACTCTACCCAAAGTTGATTCTCACATCCCGCTGCACAGATGCAGCGGGGATTTCAAGACCAAACCTTTCCACGGAATCTGTGGATAAGTCTGTTGGAAACTTGTCAGCGATCTGTATTTTCCCTGTCCGATTGCGCTGTTTCAAGATTTGTGTAAATTTTAGGCAAATTTTTAAGCTACTGATTTTATTGATCAAAAAATTTGATGTCGGGTAAAATTATGAAATCATTAAAAGAATCAAAACACATTTGTGACGCCGATCTGAGAGGTGGAAAAGTCAACCCATAAGCCCCGAGTATCGCTCTAGCATCACCGTCCGATCTACTCGACACCGACAACATCAGGGGTTTGCCATCCAAGGTGCTGTCCGCCATCGATACAGATCAGTTGACCTGTAAGGCTGGGTGTGACGAGGATGAAATCTAGGGCTGAGCAGATATCAGCGGCATTTGCGCCGCGCTGCAAAACTGTCGCACGGCGCTGCTTCGCGAAGTGCTCCTCGGACTGTCGCCCACCGCGAAGTGTTGGTCCGGGACCAATTCCGTTCACGCGAATATCTGGTGCTAACCCTTGCGCGGCGGTCTGAGTGAGCGTCCAGAGCCCAACCTTCGCTATCGTATAAGTGGAAAATTCCGGCGTAAGTTTGAAGACGCGCTGATCGATCATGTTGACGATGCAGCCAGACGCAATTGGCTCGCCATTGCCATCGCGCACGCCTTTAGGCACTTGCCGCGCGAAGGCCTGCGTCAATAGAAACGGCGCTTGAAGGTTCGATCCAAAATGCCGGTGCCAGCTCTCAAGCGTCGCGGTTTCGATCGTATCGTGCTCAAAGATCGAGGCATTGTTGACGAGAAGGGTGAGTGGACCGCCCAGAGCCGCACTCGCTTGCCCCACGAGAGCGGACATCTGGGTAGGGTCCAAGAGGTCGGCTTGCAGAAGCGGTCCACGCTGCCCATTGGCCTCCACGCTCGCAGCAACGTCTTCTGCAGCCCCTCGGCTAGAGTTGTAGTGCACAGCCACGTCCCAGCCATGCTCTGCGAGATGGGTAGCCATTGCAGCCCCTAGACGCTGCGCGCCACCTGTCACCAATGCCCGACCCGGTTTCATAGATGCGCTCCCGATTCCCAGAATAGATAAGCATTATAGGCGATGTAGAGCCCAAGCATAGCGACGCCTGCAAGCCGCCCGATTGTGCGGCACTGCAGCACAGAGGGTGCCAGAAGCAGGGTCGCGCCAAGCATGACCCAGAGATCGCGGTGCAAGAAATCGAGCCCGACCGGAAGGGGACCGAATAAGCTGGTAACTCCCAAGATCGCAAGGATGTTGAATAGGTTCGAACCAAGCACATTCCCCATGGCAACATCGGCGTGCCTCCTGAACCCCGCCATGACGGTCGTTGCAAGTTCAGGTAGCGAAGTGCCAAGCGCCACCAAGGTGAGACCGATCACTGCCTCGGACACCCCGATATCTCGCGCGATTTCGACCGCAGATTCGATCAAAAGATTAGCCCCAACCGGCAATCCGGCGATCCCCAAGATGAGAAACGCAATCATCTTCCAAACTGGCAACTGAGCATCGTGGCCACTCACTTCTTCAGTGATCTGCGACGGATCGTCACGCGCTTCGCGCGCCATATACAGCAGCATCACGAAGAGAAGCATCAAGAGGATCGCCGCAGCATGGAAATGGAGCGGCCCGTAAAAGCAAAGGCAGATTAGAAGAAGTGACGCCGCGATGACGAACCCATAGCTGCGCTTCGTGCCTTGCCCTGAAGGTGGAACCGTGGAGATGATTGCCGGGACACCCAGGACGAGCAGCACATTGGCGATGTTGCTCCCAACGACGTTGCCAAGCGCAATCGCAGGCGCGCCAGACAAAACGGCATCGATGCTTACGATCAATTCCGGCAGTGAAGTCCCGAATGCGACGACGGTCAGGCCGACAATGACTGCCGGCACACCGAGACGCAGGCTCAGAGCTACCGCCCCTCGGACCAGAACGTCCCCCGCGACCAGCAAGATCGTTAGGCCGAGGATCAGTAGGACAATTTCCATGCAGGAGGGCCTCGCATTTCCGATCCCCTTCCGCGACATCGTACAGAGCATACAGCCCTGGCTCGTCGATGTTCGCTTGGGACGACTTACCTAAGCTCGGGGTGACATTAGCGCTAAGAGAATGGCAGAGAGGGTCACTTGCGTTTGGCTTCAACTATCGCGTGACGCTCGGCCGCAGTTGCACGTTGCGTCTCCGATCAGATACGTCCCGCAGCGCTCGCATTTCGCCGCGGGTTCGATTGCAGGATCGGGTTTGCGCCGCCCTAACGTAGGCCTTCTCCATTTTCCCAACAAACCGATGAGCGCCATTACAACAAGAAAGAGGAGGGCAATACGGATCATCGGGGCATCCCAAGTCCATATCTTGACCAGGCAACTTGTTCATCGAGCCGACCTATGCCGGTCTCAACTGCATCGCTCAAAAGCGATAGACCGAGCCGTCTAAACAGCGGGCGTCGCGGCTTTTGCACGTTGAACCGGATTTTCTTGCCGTAGCGCTCTTTCATTACGGGCACGAGATGGCCGATCCCATCAGCGAGCCCGACGTCGACGCCGTTCTGCCCGACCCAGATCTCGCCAGAGAACAGCTTCTCTCCACTGAGTCTCTCGCCACGCCGGGTCTTCACTTGGTCTATGAAGTTGTCGTGGATTACCGCTTGAAGGCGCTTCAGCCGCTCTATGTCCTCTTCGCGCTCCGGACGGAACGGATCGAGCAGGCTCTTATCCTCTCCCGCCGTATGCACGCGCCGTTCTACCCCCTGTCGGGCGAGAAAATCATGGAAACCGAAGCTTGCGGAGATCACACCAATTGATCCGATAATGCTGCTCGGATCGATCAATATCTCGTCGGCAGCTGTCGCCAGCCAATAGCCACCAGAGGCGGCGACGTCTTCCACAAAAGCTGTGACAGGGATCTCCTTTTCTTCAGACAGCCGACGAATGCGGGCCGCAATCAGACTGGACTGAACAGGACTGCCCCCGGGAGAGTTGATCACCAAAGCGACCGCCTTGGGCTTGCCACGCGTGAAGGCCGCTTCGATCATCGGTGCGAGGGACGCATCATTGAGGGATCGACCACCCACGCCGCCCATACCGCCAATTACGCCTTCCAGGCGGAGAACCGTCACGCTATCGCGGCGGAAGCGGGAAAAAAGTCTCTTTCTCATCCGCCCGATGTAGGCCAGCCCTCCAAGTCGAACAAGGGCGCGGCAAACCTTCGAGGTTGAAAAGCCTTGATCATGCTTTCGTGGTCGCAAATCGGGCTGTATGGCTTTGCAGCGTGTGTCCGGCTACTTAGCTCAGGCATGACAGTCGTTTTCCCGCAGCCCAGCACTGATCCCTCATTCGATCTACCCGAGATTCACTGCTACTGGCACGCCTAAACAAACTGGCGAATGAATGCTAACTCATGCGATCCCCTGATCTACCGCGCGCCTTTCTCGATCTACCGCTCGCCCACCGTGGCCTCCATGACAGCACCAACGGGTGCATCGAGAACAGTCTATCGGCCGTGGCGTCGGCCGTTGACGCCGGATACGGCATCGAGATCGACGTCCAACTGGCTGCCTGCGGCGAAGCGATGGTCTTCCATGACGGGACGCTCGATCGCTTGACCCAGGAAACGGGGCCGCTGCGCGTACGAACAGCCCTCGAACTCGAAACCCTCGAACTCCGCGACAGTTCGGACACGGTTCCGCGCCTTACGTCTGTTCTAGAAGCCGTTGCAGGTGACGTTCCCCTGCTCATTGAAATCAAGGATCAGGATGGCGCTTTAGGTAAGCGGGTGGGGCCGCTCGAATGCCGGGTCGCCGCATGCCTCCAGACCTATTCTGGGCCTGTCGCGGTTATGAGCATGAACCCCTTTGCGGTTGCGGCTTTTGCCGCGCATGCGCCGAAGGGCATAGCGTGGGGTTTAACAACGTCCGCGTTTCCGGCCGTTCGATGGCCTGATGTTCCCGAGCAGAGACGTTTGGCGCTCGCAAACATCATCTCCAAGAAAGAGATTGGAGCTTCCTTCATCTCGCATGATTGGCTCGACCTTGAAAGCACAGCAGTCGTAGCAGAGCGCGCAAACGGCACTCCCGTTCTATGTTGGACGGTGCGTAGTTTGGCGGAGGAGGTTCGGGCGCGACACCATTGCGACAATATTACATTCGAAGGCTATCAACCCGAGAAGATCTCCAGTCCCGACTCCATCGCATCCGCCCAGAGCGGGACCGCGACATAAGCATTCTTCGGTCTGAAAGCGTGCTTTTGCGCCTGTTTCGACTAATTTTCCGGCGATAGCTGCCACTTTTGAGCGCGGCCTTCGCAACAGAGCACATTTCGTCTGGACACCGCGGTAGTCGGGTATACCTCGCAACAGAACAGAATGCGCCTTCCCTTTCTGCGCAGCGCGGCCCGGAGACAGTCTTGAGCGATTGTGGCACGATTGAAATCGCGGTCCTCGAATCTCTTGAGAGTATCTCCGCTGCGGATTGGGACGCTTGCGCAGTGCCCGAGACGAATGGAGCACCAGAAAAGGTAGCGCCGGACCCATTTACGACGCACCGCTTCCTGCTTGCCTTGGAGGAATCCGGGAGCGTCGGCTCCGGGACCGGATGGATCCCGCGGCACCTCGTGGCGCGGAGCGAAGACGGCACAGTAATCGGAGTTTTGCCGCTTTATGCCAAAGGGCACAGCCAGGGCGAGTATATTTTCGATCACAATTGGGCCTACACCTACGCCCGCGCGATCGGGAACTACTACCCCAAACTTCAAGCCGCCGTTCCGTTTACTCCTGTGACAGGGCGACGTTTGTTGGCCCGCCCCGGCTTCGAGGAAATCGCTCGGTCAGCCCTGCTTCAGGGCTGTATGGAACTCGGCAAGCGCCACGATATGTCCGGACTGCATGTGACTTTCTGCACACGCGAGGAACGGGAATGGGGCGAAAAGCTCGGACTTTTGGGCCGCAGCTCGCGACAATATCATTGGGAGAACCGCGGATACGAGAGCTTCGACGCTTTTCTCGCAGATCTTTCCTCTCGCAAGCGAAAGACCATTCGCAAAGAGCGTGAGAAGGCGCAGAATTTCGGTGGTGAGATCGTGGCGCTGAGCGGCGACGATCTAGAGCCCGAACATTGGAAGGCATTCTGGCATTTCTACCAAGATACCGGCGCGAGAAAATGGGGGACACCCTATCTCACGCGGGCCTTCTTTGATTGCGTTCAAGAAAGCATGCGAAACGACGTTCTGCTCGTCATGGCACGGCGGAAAGGTCGTTGGGTTGCGGGCGCTCTGAACTTCATCGGCGCGGATGCGCTCCTGGGGCGGTATTGGGGCTGTATCGAAGATCATCCGTGCCTGCACTTTGAGCTTTGCTACTATCAGGCAATCGATGCAGCTATTGAGCGGCGCCTCTCATGGGTTGAGGCGGGCGCGCAGGGAGAGCATAAGATCGCCCGCGGGTATCTGCCTGTGGAAACCCATTCGCTGCACTGGTTTCCCAATGAGGGATTTTCGCGCGCCGTGGCTCAATTTCTGCGCGCCGAAGCCGCCGCAGTCGACGAGGAAATCGAGGTCCTGACCCAGTATGGGCCATTCAAGAAGTGCAAGGAGGAGAGCGTTGGCCGAGAGATTGAGTGATGCGGCGCGCGAAGCCGCAGTGGCAGAACTGGCAACCACGGGCTGGAGCCTCATGGATGGGCGCGAAGCAATCAACAAGCGCTTCGAGTTTGCAGACTTCGTCGATGCGTTTGGCTTCATGAGCCGCACGGCGATCTGGGCGGAGAAATGGGACCATCACCCAGAATGGTTCAACGTCTACAAGACCGTCGAGGTTACCCTGGCCACTCACGATGCGGGCGGCCTCACAGAATTAGACCTCAAGCTCGCCCGAAAAATGGACGCGCTCGCGGGCTGAGTACACGTGGTAAGGGCAGAGTTGATCTGCAGGAGGGATGAGGAGCTGATGACGGAAAGCGCTCTCACGATGGAGAACGTGCAAGACTATCCTCGGCCCCCTCTGGTGGAGCCCGCCCCGTACAGGATCACAGCGCGTGCGGGTGGCGCGCTGATCCTCGATACGGAGGAGGCATTGCGCATATGCGAAACGCACCATCCGCCGACATACTACTTCCCGCTAGGAGCACTACACTGCGACCTGATTCCGGCGGCGGGGCGCAGCTTCTGTGAATGGAAAGGCCAGGCCAGTTATTGGAGTTTGAAGATCGGCGAGACAGTTCTCCCGCAATGCACCTGGAGCTATAAGTCCCCCACGCGCACCTATGCTGCGATCAGGGATTTCGTAGCGATCTATCCGAACGTGCTCGACGAGGCCCATGTCGCTGGATTGGCTGTCGTGCCTCAACCAGGGGACTTTTACGGCGGATGGGTCACCGAGAATCTCACTGGCACCGTCAAAGGCGGGCCAGGCACGATGGGCTGGTAGCGGCGCATCGCCTGGTCACAGTTGACCGTATCATCGCGGCAATGGGAGACCTATCCCAGCGTTGGCATAACGAATTCTGGTGAACTGCGGACGCCCGTCGGCCAGCGACTGGTTATAGTTTTTAGCCTCGTGTAGAAACGAACGCCTTCCATCCCATGCACATGATGGTCGCCAAAGAGTGATGCCTTCCAGCCGCCAAAGGAGTGGAATGCCATCGGGACCGGTATGGGCACGTTCACACCGACCATTCCGACCTCAATGTCGTGGGCAAAGCTTCGCGCGGCATCCCCATCACGCGTGAAAACAGCTACGCCGTTTGCGTAGGCGTGGGAGTGAACCAAGTCTACCGCCGCGTCATAATCCTTTCGACGCACGACAGACAGGACCGGACCGAAGATCTCCTCGCGCCACACCGTCATGTCCGGGGTGACGTGATCAATCAAAGTCGGCCCAACGAAGAAGCCGTTCTCATAGCCCTGAGGTGGTGTGAAGCCGCGACCATCGACAACGATCTCCGCACCCTCCAAGGCGCCACGATCTATCAAGCCAAATATTTTTTCCTGCGCGGCCTTTGTGACCACTGGCCCCATCTCGGACGACCGGTCGGAAGCTGGCCCGACTTTCAGAGCCTCGATCTTCTGGATCAGGCGCTCGACCAGCGCGTCTCCAACGGCATCGGTAACAGGCACCGCGACGGAAATGGCCATGCACCGTTCGCCGGCTGAGCCATACGCCGCCCCCATCAGCGCATTTGCCGCCATGTCCAAATCGGCATCGGGGAGGATCACCATATGGTTCTTCGCCCCGCCAAGCGCCTGAACCCGCTTCCCGTTTGCGCAACCCGTCCGGTGGATATACTCCGCGATCGGGGTCGATCCGACAAAGCTGATTGCCTTGACATCGGGGTGGGTTAGCAATGCGTCGACCGCCTCTTTGTCGCCCTGGACGACATTGAATACACCTGCGGGCAACCCTGCTTCCGCAAGCCAAGACGCCAGAAGAAGAGAGGCTGACGGGTCGCGTTCGCTCGGCTTGAGCACAAAAGTGTTGCCGCAGGCCAGAGCGACGGGGAACATCCACATCGGCACCATGGCCGGGAAGTTGAACGGCGTGATGCCGGCCACAACACCGAGCGATTGCCGTACAGCATGACTATCAACGCCCGCACCGACGTCCTCGGTAAAGTCACCTTTGAGGAGGTGCGGAGCGCCAACCGCAAACTCGACAACCTCCAGCCCACGTGTGACTTCCCCCAAAGCGTCGTCATGCGTCTTACCATGCTCCGAAGAGATCGTCTCCGCCAGTTGGTCAGCCCGGTCCCAAAGAATTGCCTTGAACCGGTCGAGTATGCGTGCGCGGCGGAGGACTGGCGTTCTTGACCAGGCTGGCCAAGCCGCCTTCGCTGCATCGACTGCGCGGTGAACCTCCTCTGCAGACGCAAGTGCGACCGACTTCTCAGCCTCGCCGGTTGCAGGATTGAAGACGGGCTGGCTCCGACCGGAGGTACCTGCGACGATGCCATTGTCGATAAAGTGCGCAATCTCGGTCATGGATCTCTCCTCCCTGGTCAGAGCTTTATGGCTCGCTTATTTTGGCATATAAATAGCTAGTTTCGATAAATCGGTATGCAAAAAATAGCTAAATGAACTGGGACGACTTGCGATACTTCCTGGCTGTGGCGCGCGAAGGGCAGATGCTAGGCGCAGCGGCACGTCTGGGTGTGAGCCAGGCGCGTCTCAGCCGCCATATCGCCGCGCTAGAGGGCGCGCTCGAAACGCGGCTTTTCAATAGGACGACCAGGGGATCCACTCTAACAGAGGACGGGGCGGCTCTCTTCGCAACTGCAGAGCGGATCGAAACGGAGGTGCTATCCGGGATTTCGGAGCTGAATTTGCGTGACGACGTGGCTGGCGTGATCCGCATTGGCGCACCAGATGGGTTTGGTAGCGCCTTCCTCGCTCCACGGCTCGGCAGATTCACAGAGGCATATCCAGAGCTGTGCATCCAACTTGTGCCTGTGCCGCGAAGCTTCTCTTTGTCAGAACGCGAGGCTGATCTCGCGATTATGGTGGGACATCCTGAGAAGGGGCGGCTCCGGGGGCACAAACTCGTCGATTATTCACTCGGGCTGTATGCCAGCCAGGATTATCTCGACCGTGCAGGCTACCCGGAAGATATCGAAGACCTCCGGTCACATACTCTGATTGGTTACGTGGAAGACCTGATCTACACGTCTGAGCTAAACTATGCGCGAGAGATTGCTCGAGATTGGCGATCAGACATCGAAATCTCCACGGCGATTGGTCAGTTTGAGGCAATTCGTGCCGGTGTTGGCATCGGGATCTGCCACGACTTTATGGCGAGCGCGGCACCAGAACTAAGGCGGCTCCTGCCCGAACGGCGCGCCACGCGCGCCTACTGGATCGTCTGGCACGAAAACCTGCAGGTCGCGAGACGTGTCCAGGTTGTCGTCGAAATGCTCGGTAGGATTGTGCGGGAAGAGCGGTCGATTTTTCAGCCATCAGGCACAGGCTAGTGGTCACCAGCAACGGCTCTACGCGAATCCGTAGCCTGAGAAATTAAACTACGCCTTCGCCCCGCCTTTCGGCGGAGCTCAGACGGTTCGACCAACGGGTCGGATCCTGGAGAGACGGGTCCGCCCTCAGTAATGGACGGACAGGCTATCAGCCGGCACTTCTAGCGGTGGGGCGAACTTCGTCAGATTGATGCCTTCGACCGCCGTCTTGTATTCATCAATGTTTGGCGTTCGGCCAAGAATCGCCGAAAGTACCACGACCGGAGTTGAGCCAAGCAGGCTTTCACCCTTTTTAGTCGCGCTATCAGCCACGACGCGGCCCTGGAAAAGACGCGTGGACGTCGCCAAGACGGTGTCGCCCTTGGCGGCCTTTTCTTGGTTCCCCATGCAAAGGTTACAGCCTGGGCGCTCCAGATAGAGGATGTTTTCGTATTCTGTGCGCGCCTCTTCTTTCGGCGCGCTGTCATCGAACTCGAAGCCCGAATACTTTTGAAGCACCTCCCAATCGCCCTCCTCCTTCAATTCATCAATGATGTTGTAGGTGGGGGCGGCAACAACCAGCGGGGCCTTAAACTCTACGCTACCATGAGCCTTTTCCAAGTTGCGCAGCATCTGCGCCACGATTTTCACATCGCCCTTATGGACCATGCAGGAGCCGACAAAGCCCAGATCGACCTTTTTCTCCGCGTGATAGTAAGAGATCGGTCGGATCGTATCGTGGGTGTAGCGCTTGGACACATCGACATTGTGCACATCCGGGTCGGCGATCATCGGCTCGACGATCTCGCCCAAGTCGACGACAACCTCGGCAAAGTATTTGGCGTTGTCATCGGGGCGCAAAGCCGGCTTCTCGCCCGACCGGATCTCCGCGATCCGCGCATCCGCTTTGTCGATCAAGCGTTGAAGCATGCCGCTTTCATGCTCCATGCCCTTTTCGATCATGATCTGGATACGAGATTTCGCAAGCTCCAAGGATGCGATCAACGTATCATCGTTAGAGATACACACAGAGGCCTTCGCCTTCATCTCGGCAGTCCAGTCCGTGAAGGTAAAGGCCTGGTCGGCCAACAGCGTCCCGATATGCACCTCGATCACACGGCCCTGGAAGACGTTATCGCCATGTTGAGCAAGCATCTGAGCCTGCGTGGCATGGACCACGTCGCGGAAATCCATCCAGTCGGCCATTTTGCCTTTGAAGGTCACCTTCACGGATTCCGGGATCGGCATAGACGCCTCACCGGTCGCCAGTGCCAGCGCCACAGTACCGCTATCCGCACCGAAGGCGACGCCTTTGGACATTCGGGTATGGCTGTCCCCGCCGATAATGATGTCCCAATCACTGACGGTGATGTCGTTCAGCACCTTGTGGATCACATCAGTCATCGAGTGATACTCGCCCTTCGGGTCACGTGCCGTCACGAGCCCGAAATTGTTCATGAATCGCATTAGGCGCGGCGTGTTCGCTTGCGCCTTCAAGTCCCAAACCGAGGCGGTGTGACAACCAGACTGATACGCACCATCGACGGAGGGCGATAGCACCGTCGCAGCCATAGATTCCAGCTCTTGGCTGGTCATGAGACCGGTTGTGTCCTGAGAGCCGACAATATTCACCGCGACCCGCACGTCGGATCCCGCGTGCAGAACCTTGCCTGGCGTCGCTCCCAGTGCGTTATTGTTGAAGATCTTCTCGACCGCAGTCAGCCCCTGGCCCTCGTGGCTGATCTCCTTCGAGGGCGCGAAAACCTGTGGCGCTTCGATTCCCAGCGTTTCTGCGGCAAACGTCTGCAGTTTTTTGCCGAAGACGATCGCATAGGAGCTGCCCGCCTTCATGAACTCCACTTTCTGTGGCGTGAACGACGAGGCCATATCCACAAGCTCCTCACCATCGGAGCTGAACAGCTTCTTCTTCTTAGTATTGATCTTCAGCACAGTCCCCGTCTCGACAGAATACTTCTGTTCCAGGATCGGGTTACCGTCATTGTTCAGGATTGGCCTGCCATCCTCTCCCAACTTCTTGACCCAGTTCTTCAGGTCGACGCCGATACCGCCGGTCACACCGACAGTGGTCAGGAAAATCGGAGAAATGCCGTTGGTGCCTGCCACGATGGGGGCGAAGTTGACAAAGGGCACGTAGGGCGAGGCCTGCTTACCCGTCCAGAGCGCGACGTTGTTCACGCCCGACATCCGGGAGGAGCCCACACCCATCGTTCCTTTTTCCGCAATCAACATCACGCGTTTATCGGGATGCTGGAGCTTCAGTTCCTCAATGTGCTTCTGCGCAGCCTCGTCGATCATACACTTGCCGTGCAGCTCGCGGTCGGCGCGGGAATGCGCTTGGTTGCCGGGCGAGAGCAAGTCGGTCGAGATGTCACCCTCTGCCGCAACAAAGGTGACGACCTTTATCTCTTCGTCGATATCTGGGAGCTTTGTGAAGAATTCCGCTTCTACGTAGCTCTCCAAGATATCTTTGGCGACGGCATTGCCCTCGGCGTATGCAGCTGCCAGGCGTTTGGTGTCGGCTTCATAGAGGAAAACCTGCGTCTTGAGAACGGCGGCGGCCTTCTCTGCAAGAGTGAGATCTTCGCCCAGGGCGATATCGAGCAGGACCTCGACCGAGGGCCCACCTTTCATGTGAGACAGCAGCTCAAACGCAAAGTCGACTGAAATCTCTTCGACGACAGCATTGCCTAGGATTATTGACTTTAGAAACTTGGCCTTTTCAGCCGCTGCGCTCGTCGTGCCCGGGAGGGTGTTGTAGATGAAGAAGTGCAACGAGCTGTCCCTATGCTCGCTCTCTTTATCTTCAATCTGCGCGATAATTTCCCTAGTGAGCGCGCCGTCTTCAATCGGTTTAGGATGCAAACCGTCAATCTTGCGCTTTTCGATTTCGCTCAGGTAGTCTGTATACAAGCTCATGGCTGGACCCAACGGAAAATTGTTAGAGAGAGCTTGAACGCCAGTTCGCAAACAACGCTCGCGAGCCGGGAAAAAGCTTGCTGGCAAGAGATTATTTCAATCCAGAACGGCTTGCAAGATTGTTCGACCCGGAGAAAGGGTCAACAATGCTCGATTGTTTCGCAATTTTGATCCTTTGCCCGGGTTGCGTTATCCCAACGGCGAGGCCCAAGGGTCCGTAGAAGAGCGGTGACCGCCTAAACTATCACAGCAAAACACCTCTGATAGTGGCAATTAATGGCCCCCATAGGCGCCGCCTATCTCCCGCCCCGAACCATTATGTAGACAAAAGCCGACGCTTTGCCGCAAGGACCTCCCGGCGCTGTCGTTCAATCCCAATACGAAACGACTTCTCGACGAAATCGATGTGATCGAACGCCGCTTGAGTTGCGCGCTCGACATTTCCCGAGATCACCGCTTCGCCAAGTGCCTGATGCTGCTCCAGGAGCTTTTCACCAGTTCCGTCGATACTGCGGAGAAAGTCACGATTGAAGAAAACGCCCTTCCGCGTCAGATCGTAAATCGACGCCATCATATGGATCAGGGTCGCATTCTGGCTCGCGTCCACGATCGCGGAATGCAGCGCGAAATCGGCTTCATGCTCGGCGTGACTGTCCTTTGCATCCCACGCCCGCTGCATCTCCTGAACTATGTCTGTAATCCGGTCCCGGTCTGCATTGGTCGCACGTTCTGCAGCCAAGCGCGCTGCAAAGCCCTCTTGCTCGCGACGATACTCCAAGTAGTCGAAGAATGCGGGCTCGTGCCGCCCATAAAGCGCGAGGAGCGCCGGCAGCATCGCCTGACCGGTGAGCGGTGCAACAAACGTGCCCTCGCCATGCTTCGTTACAACGAGCCCTCGGTCCTCCAAGGTATGCAAGGCTTCACGAAGTTTTGGTCGAGAGACACCAAGCATCTCCGCCAGATCCCGTTCAGACGGCAATCTGCGGCTCTGCTTCAGGATTCCCGAGGCAATTAGGTCTTCAATCTGATTGACCACTGCGTCGGCGAGCGATTCGTGTCCGACTGGTTCGAAGAGAGAAGTCGGGACCATTGCCCTGTCCAATCTGAGAGTTTCGGAGAATTAGCTGGTAAACAAACATAACCTCCTGGACGCAGAACGCAAGCAGACAGTTTGCCGAAATGCTGCGCCGCAGCGAAATTTACCCTGTATTTTCATGGGGAGCCTCAAGATTTTGAAGGAAATCATCGCTTGTAAGGAGGCTTGCTTGTGTTAGGCTCTTAGGAAGTCAAGCAACGATGGTAAAAAAAACGTTGACCAGAGATAGAGGTAAACTTTATGAACCACCTCAGGGAAGGCGCTCAAAGCCGCCGACCTAAACCATGTAACAACACCGGAGGAGCCCAAATGAAAAGCACCCTGACAAGTCTGGCAGTCGCTCTATCCCTCGTCGCTGCGCCGACAGTGGCAGCCGACAAGTTGCTCTTGAAAACCCCAATTGCCTTCTCAACGGCATTGCCGGGTCTCGGCACGCCTATTCCACGCGTTGCAGAACGGGTCGAGCTTATGTCCGGCGGCACGCTCAGGATGCGGGTCTACGAGCCTGGTAAGCTCGTTCCGCCGTTTGAGATCCTGGATGCGGTTTCCACTGGAAAAATCAATTCCGGCTACACAACCGCTGGCTACTGGGCGGGAAAGATCCCAGCCGCACCGTTGTTTTCTGCTGTGCCCTTCGGCCCCGAAGCTGGCGAATACATGGCCTGGATCTACTACGGAAACGGCCTCAACCTTTACCAGCAGATGTATGACGATGCTGGCTACAATGTGAAGGTCATCCCTTGCGCAATCCTGGCGCCTGAGACCTCTGGTTGGTTCGCAAACGAAATCAACTCCGAAGAAGACCTTGAAGGTCTGAAGATGCGCTTCTTTGGCCTTGGTGGCCGGGTCATGCAAAAGCTTGGCGTTGCAACGTCGCTGCTTCCCGGCGGTGAGATCTTCCCGGCGCTTGAAAAGGGCGCAATCACCGCGACCGAGTTCTCGATGCCAGCTATCGACGCGCGTCTTGGGTTCCACAAACTGGTCAAATACAACTACTTCCCTGGATGGCACCAGCAAGCGACCATCTTCGAGTTGCTCGTCAACAAGGACGTCTGGAACGAAGCGTCTGACCAACACAAAGCGATTATCGAAACCGCTTGTAAGGCATCGATGGCGGACAGCTTCGCCGAAGGTGAAGCAATTCAGGCAGCAGCTCTGATCGACAACGTCAACAACAACGGCGTCACGATGGTGCAATGGTCGCCTGAAATGCTGCAGCTCTTCAGAGATACCTGGGACGAGGTTGCTCAAGAAGAGGCTGAGAAGGACGCATTCTTCGCCGAAGTCCTCGCGGATATGCAGGACTTCCGCTCCGAATACGACGTGTGGAAGCGGAACGCCTTCCTCCCGAGAACGACTGGTTTCACCCACTCGAACTGAGCCAGAGACCGATAAGTCAGGGCGGCCCCAAAACCGGGCCGCCCGCGCCTGCCAACCAATCCAGCTTGCACCAGCAGGACGTCAACGGAAACCGCTACGAGTTTCCGACCGGAGGAGATCACCATGGCTTCTGATAGCACGCGGAACGACGATGCCGTCGAAACCTACGAACACCTGCTAGAGCACGAGGATCTGGACCGCCAACCGATCGCCGTCGCGATCGACTATGGCGTCAAGGCGGTTGGCCATGTGGTCATGTGGGCAAACGCGCTCCTGATCGCCGCGATCTTCTCACAAGTAGCGCTCCGCTACCTCTTTAGTCAGAACTACCCGAAACTCGACGAGCTCCAATGGCATCTCTACGGTCTCGTGACGATGGTCGGGATTTCCTATGCCCTCGTGACCGATAGCCACGTCCGCGTGGACGTGCTCCACATGAACCTTTCGCGTCGAGCGCAGAGGGTCATTGAGGTCATCGGAATTCTGACCCTACTGACGCCCTTCATCTATCTGATGATTGACCAGGGCTACGACTATTTCTACGAGAGCTTCCGCGTCAACGAGCGTTCTGATAGCCCCACAGGCTTACCTGCCCGCTGGGCTCTGAAGGCCGTCATCCCGATCAGTTTCGTGCTGTTGGCCCTAGCTGCGATCGCCCGCCTGATCCACGACGGTCATGCGCTTCTCTACGGTCCGGTCTGGGAGCGTGTCGGCGGATCGCTTCGCCGCGTCGTGCTGGTCCTGATCTGCTTCGCAGCGGTTGGTTTTGCGCTGACATTCCTTGTGGAAACGACAGAAGAAAAACTCGTGATCGCGATGTTCCTGTCGTTCGTCGCCCTTCTCTTCACCGGCTATCCCGTTGCCTGGGTGCTGGCTGGGATCGGCGTTGCCTATTGCGGCCTAGCCTACCTGTTCGACAATGACATGATGCTCTGGACAGGGCTCGAGAGCACCTTCACCGGCCTTGACTACCTGACTCTGGGCGCTGTTGTGAACCGGGTCTATGCGACCATGTCCAACGCAGTTCTCGTGGCGCTGCCGATGTTCATCTTCATGGGCCTCATGCTGGACGAATCCGGCGTGGCGGAACGCCTGATGAGTTCGATGCAGCGGCTGTTCGGCACGGTACGCGGTGGTCTCGCCATCACGGTCGCGCTGATCGGGATCATCCTGGCTGCATCCACGGGCATCATCGGTGCATCGGTCGTGCTGCTCGGCGTGCTGGCACTCCCTTCAATGATGCAACAAAAGTATCAGCCGAGCCTGGCCGCCGGTGTCGTCAGCGCTTCCGGCACCTTGGGGATCCTGATCCCGCCGTCGATCATGCTGGTCATCATGGCGGACCAGATGGCCCTCTCCGTTGGCGATCTCTTCATGGCCGCGGTATTCCCCGGCGTGATCATCGGTTGCCTTTACCTGACCTACATCTTCTTCCTCGCCCTGATTAAGCGGGATGCAGCTCCGGTTCCACCGGGCGCGAGACGGCCTGACTGGAGAGCGGTACACGATGTCCTGATTGCGGTTCTGCCGACGCTTGGCCTCATCCTCGCGGTCTTGGGCTCTATCTTCGGCGGCCTGACAACCCCGACCGAGGCCTCTGGCATCGGCGCGCTCGGCGCTACGCTGCTGGCACTCGGTTATCGCAAGCTCACCATGAAGAAGGTCTGGAACGTGCTGGTCTCCACGTTCAACACAACCGCCTACATCTTCGCGATCTTCCTTGGAGCGACCGTCTTCTCTTACGTTCTTCGCGAACTTGGCGGCGACGAGATGATCGAACATGTAATACAATCAACCGGTCTCGGCCCGAATGGCACGATCATGTTTATTCTCGGGATCGTGTTCCTGCTGGGCTTTGTTCTCGACTGGATTGAGATCACGCTGATTGTGCTCCCGTTGATGCGCCCGATCGTCAACGCCCTCGGCATCGACATTCCGGGCTTCGGTGTGCTCGACGAGCCGGCACTGATCTGGTTCGTGATCCTGGTGGCCGTGACACTCCAAACAAGCTTCCTAACGCCACCTGTGGGCTTCGCACTCTTTTACCTCAAGGGAGTTTGTCCGCCCGAGATCTCCTTGATGCACATTTATCGCGGCATCATCCCCTTCGTGATCCTCCAGCTGACAGGCCTTGCGCTCGTGTTCTACTGGCCGGTTCTCGCGACCTGGCTCCCCTCAGTCGCCTATTGAGGGGAGACCAGTCATGCGGCTCACGGATTGCCACAACTTCCACGATTTCAGGCGGTTGGCGAAGCGCCGCCTGCCAGGCCCGATCTTCAATTACATCGATGGCGGTGCCGACGATGAGGTGACCTACCGGGAGAATACCCGGGCCTTTGACCGGGTCGATCTCTTACCCTCGGTTCTTCGCGGGGTCTCGGATATCGACATGTCGGTCACGGTCTTGGGGCAGAAACTGGACATGCCGGTTTACTGCTCCCCAACCGCGCTCCAGCGGCTCTTTCACCACGATGGTGAACGGGCCGTCGCCGCAGCGGCCGAGAAGCACGGTACGATGTTTGGGGTGTCTTCGCTGGGGACAGTCGCCATCGAAGAGCTTCGGAAGAAACACAAGAACCCGCAAATCTACCAATTCTACTTTCATAAGGACCGGGGCCTGAACGCCGCGATGCTCCAGCGCGCGAAGGAGGCCGGAATCGACATTATGATGCTGACCGTGGACTCGATCACCGGCGGCAATCGCGAACGCGATCTCAGAACCGGGTTCTCAATTCCGTTCAAGCTAACACTCGGCGGAATGATCCAATTCGCAATCAAGCCGATGTGGGGCATCAACTACGTCACCCACGAACCCTTCCGTCTGCCTCAGCTCGACGAGCACGTGGATATGGGGGGCGGGGCCAGTTCAATCGGTGGCTACTTCACTGAAATGCTGGATCCGTCGATGAACTGGGACGACGTGGCGCAAATGGTGAAAGATTGGGACGGGCAATATTGCCTTAAGGGCGTGATGACGGTCGAGGACGCCAAACGCGCGGCGGATATCGGCTGCACCGGCATTGTTCTCTCGAACCATGGTGGGCGCCAGCTCGACGGCTCCCGGACCCCGTTCGATCAGCTGGCTGAAATCGTCGATGCCGTCGGAGATCGCTTGGATGTGCTGATGGATAGCGGGGTCCAACGCGGCACCCATGTTCTGAAAGCTCTGTCACTTGGGGCGAAAGCCGTCGGAGTGGGTCGGCACTATCTCTACCCGCTGGCCGCGGCCGGCCAAGCCGGCGTCGACCGCGCGCTCAGCCTCATGCGGGCGGAGATCGAACGCGACATGAAGCTCATGGGTGTCACCCGGATAGACCAGCTTGGGCGCGGCAACCTGCGCACCCGCCCGGATCTCAGCGATGCGGTTCCAGCATTGAGGGCAGCGGAATGACCAATGAACAACTCTTGGAGACACTACGTCGCATTGTCGGAAACCGGTATGTCCTGACGGCGCAAGGCGCAACAGAGCGGTTCCGTCGTGGCTTCCGGTCCGGCGAAGGAAAGGCGCTGTGTGTCGTACGCCCCGGCACTTTGCTTGAACAATGGAAAGTTTTGGAGGCTTGCGTCGCTGCTGACAAGATCATTATCCTGCAGGCCGCCAATACGGGCCTGACCGAAGGCTCGACGCCCAAGGGTGGCTATGACCGAGATGTTGTCTTGATCAACAATATGCGGATCGACTCAATTCACACCCTTCAGGACGGCCGTCAGGTGGTGAGCTTTCCCGGCGCAACACTGTTCTCGCTCGAAAAGCTGTTGCGACCTCTGGGGCGCACGCCGCACTCCGTGATTGGCTCGACCAGCATTGGCGCGTCGATCTTGGGAGGGGTCTGCAACAATGCAGGCGGCGCGCTCTGCGAGCGCGGCCCGAGCTACACCGAGCTCTCGCTGTTCGCGCAGATCGCTGAAGACGGCACTCTACGGCTTGTGAATCACCTAGGCATTGATCTTGGCGAGACGCCCGAAGAAATCCTGACGCGGCTAGAAGCGGGTGACTACGACAAGAGCAGCCCAGTGCCGGAGGGCCGAAAAGCGTCCGATACGGACTACACGACGATCCTGCGTGAGGTGGAGGCGCCGTCCCCGGCGCGCTACAACAACGACAACCGCCTTCTCTACGAGGTTGCAGGCTGCGCCGGGAAACTCGCGGTCTTCGCGCTTCGTCTCGACACCTACCCGGAAAACGGGGCCGAGAAGGTCTTCTATATAGGGACAAATGATCCTGCGGATCTGACCGAGCTGCGTCGGCGCATATTGAGCGATTTCGAGACCTTGCCAGTGTCGGCCGAATATATTCATCGCGAATGTTTCGATATTGCGGCGAAGTACGGAAAAGACACGCTTGTGCTGATTGACAAGCTCGGGACCGACAGGCTGCCGTTCTTTTTTGCGATAAAGGGCGCCGTGGATTCGCGTCTCAACAAGCTGTCGATCACCAAAGGGTTCACCGACAAGTTCATGCAGCTTGCGGCTCGTCTCTGGCCTAAACACCTGCCGCAGTTCCTACATGAGTATAGAGATCGGTTCGAACATCACCTCATCCTCAAGATGCATGACGGTGGGATCGATGAAGCGGCCAAACTGTTGCCCGAGCTGTTTGACGGACGGGAGGCCGATTTCGTCACATGCTCTCCACGGGAGGCTAAGATCGCCGGACTTCACCGCTTTGCGGCGGCGGGGGCTGCGGTTCGCTACGGACATGTTCACGCGCATGAGGTTGAGGACATCCTCGCGCTCGACATCGCTCTGCGCCGCAACGATCGGGAATGGCAGGAAAAGCTGCCGCCCGAAATTACGGACAAACTGGTCGGGAAGATCTATTACGGCCACCTGATGTGCCACGTTTTCCACCACGACTACATCGTCAAGAAGGGCGAGGATCCCAAGGCGATCAAGGCCGCAATGCTTGAATTGCTGGACGAGCGGGGCGCGGAGTATCCCGCCGAGCACAATGTCGGGCATCTCTACAAGGCGAAGGCCGATCTGGCGGCGCATTACCGGGCCTGCGACCCGACCAATTCGTTCAACCCTGGGATTGGAAAGATGTCGAAGGCGCGCAACTACGCGGAGGACCCCGTGACATAGGTAGATAACGTGCATTCGGGAAAGAAGCTGGACCTACCAGCGTAAACAACAACCCGAATGCCTCAAGAGCTGTTGGGAGAGGAAATGACAAATGGCACGTGCAGCCCCTGCACTGGGCGAACCCGAAAGCACAATCACACAATCTGGTGGGAGTTTCGTATTCCGGGTGGGGCGACGTTGAGGCGCCGAAGGCTCAACGGGGAGAGGTTCCGCAGTTTGGTGCCAACGGGCGATAACGTCCACGGCGGTCTCGCCAATGTGACAGCAGCCGCTCGGGCGCGAGCCACTGGAGGCCAGATCCTCCCAGAACGCGGATATCACCAACGCAGCATAGCAGTCTGCAAACGAACAGAAATTCCCGGCTAAGCCGAGCCGCCATCATACTTCTTGTGGGGATGCGAGATCATGAAAGACCTAGGCCAAGACATTGACCCGGTAGAAAGCCAGGAATGGCAGGACGCCATCGAAGACGTTATTGAGCGCGACGGGCCAAACCGCGCACACTATCTACTCGACAAAGCGGTGCAGACGGCAAGGGCCCATGGCGCCAACCTGCCCTTCTCTGCCACGACGCCCTATCAGAACACCATCCCCGTCGACGAACAGTATGAATTCCCCGGTGATCTGGCGATGGAATGGCGCATCCGCACCATCAATCGTTGGAATGCCATGGCGACAGTCGTTCGGCGCAACAAGGTCAGCAGCGAGTATGGCGGCCATATTGCGTCGTTCGCCTCTTCGGCGGTGATGTATGATATTGGGCTTAACCATTTCTGGCGCGCCAAGTCGTCTATCCATGGCGGAGATCTGGTCTTCTTCCAAGGTCATGTGATCCCCGGCATCTATGCGAGATCGTTCATGGAGGGGCGGATCAGCGAGCAGGAGTTGGAAAACTTCCGTTCTGAGGTGGATGGCAATGGCCTGTCGAGCTACCCGCACCCCTGGCTGATGCCCAACTACTGGCAGTTCCCCACCGTCTCTATGGGGCTTGGACCGCTGATGGCGATCTATCAGGCCCGCTTCATGAAATACATGCACAACCGTGGCCTCATTGACATGGGGGACCGCAAGGTCTGGTGCTTCCTGGGCGATGGCGAGATGGACGAGCCGGAAAGCCGAGGTGCGATTGATCTCGCGGTGCGAGAAAACCTCGACAACCTGATCTTCGTCATCAACTGCAACCTACAACGCCTGGACGGCCCAGTTCGCGGCAACGGCAAAATCGTTCAGGAGCTAGAGGGCGATTTCCGCGGCGCGGGGTGGAACGTCATCAAGTTGCTCTGGGGCAAGGGCTGGGATCAGCTTCTGGAAAAGGACACGACCGGCCGTCTCCGTCAGCTCATGGATGAAACCGTCGACGGCGACTATCAGACCTTCAAATCGAAGGACGGGGCCTACATTCGCAAGAACTTCTTTGGGAAGTATCCCGAGACGGCCGCCATGGTCGAAGACTGGACCGACGATCAAATCTGGAGCCTCAATCGGGGTGGGCACGATCCCGAAAAGGTCTACACGACATTCAAGAAGGCAACCGAGTCCGTCGGCACCCCGACCTGCCTTCTGGTGAAAACGATCAAAGGTTACGGGATGGGAACGGCTGGAGAGGGCCAGAACACCACCCACCAGCAAAAGAAGATGGCTGAGGATCAGCTCAGAGCTTTCCGCGACCGCTTCGACATTCCGGTGAGCGACGAAGATCTGCCGAAGGCACCCTTCGTCACGCTGAACAATGCGCAAAAAGCATACTTAGTCGATCAGCGCAAAGCACTGGGCGGGGAATTCCCCAAGCGGGTTTCTGACTCTCCAGCCCTTACGATCCCGGATCTTTCGAAGTTCGAAGCGCAGCTCAAGGGGACCGGCAACCGCGAAATCTCCACAACGATGGCCTTCGTCCGGATCTTAACCACGCTCCTAAGGGACAAAGAGGTCGGAAAGTATGTCGTCCCGATCGTTCCCGACGAGAGCCGGACCTTTGGCATGGAAGGTCTCTTCCGCTCGGTGGGCATCTACAACCCAACCGGCCAAGTATACACGCCCGAAGACGCCGATCAGATGATGTTCTACAAGGAGCAGGTGAATGGTCAGGTGCTCCAGGAGGGCATCAACGAAGCGGGCGCCATGTCCGATTGGATCGCGGCGGCGACGTCCTACTCCAATCACGGCGTACCGATGATCCCGTTCTACATCTACTACTCGATGTTCGGCTTCCAGCGGATCGGCGATCTGGCCTGGGCCGCGGGGGATAGCCGCGCCCGGGGCTTTATGCTCGGCGGGACGGCAGGACGCACAACCCTGAACGGCGAGGGCCTCCAGCACGAAGACGGCCATAGCCACATCCTGGCTGGCACGATCCCCAACTGCATCAGCTATGATCCGACCTTCAGCTATGAGGTCGCGGTCATCGTCTATCACGGCCTGAAGCGGATGTATCAGGACCAGGAAGACGTCTACTTCTACTTGACGCTGATGAACGAAAACTACGCGCATCCCGATATGCCGATGGGCTCCGAGGAAGGCATCGTGCGGGGGCTCTACCGGCTTGAGAAGACAAAGCGGCCAGGCAAGAAGCATGTCAACCTCATCGGGTCGGGCACCATCCTGGTCCAGGCGATCAAGGCGGCTGAAATGCTCAAGTCCGACTTTGGTGTCTCCGCCGACATATGGTCAGCAACGAGCTTCAACGAACTGGCCCGCGACTGCCAGGACGCGGCGCGTTGGAACAGGCTCAACCCGATGGAGGATCCACGCGTTCCCTACATCGCTCAAGAATTGGAGGGGGCAAAAGGGCCATTCATCGCAGCAACCGACTACATGAAAAACTATGCCGAGCAGGTGCGGGCATATGTGCCGGGCCGGTACACGGTCCTCGGCACCGACGGCTTCGGCAGATCGGACAGCCGGGTCAACCTGCGCCGCTTCTTCGAGGTCGATGCCAACCACATCGCCGCTGCAGCGATGGTCGATCTCTACAAGGAAGGCGCCGTCACGAAGACAGATCTGCAGAAGGCGATGAAACTCTACGAAATCAACGGCGAAAAGCCGAATCCGCGTCTGGTTTGAGGCGACGGAGCGAGGAGACTACACAATGGGTATAGAAGTAAAAGTTCCGGATATCGGTGATTTCACCGACGTGCCGGTCATCAGTATTCTCGTGTCCGTTGGCGACACGATCTCAGAAGAAGATCCGCTGATTGAGCTGGAATCTGACAAAGCCACAATGGAAGTGCCATCCCCTGCATCCGGGGTCGTGCAGGAACTGAAGGTCAACGAGGGCGATACCGTTTCGGAAGGATCGCTGATCCTACTCCTGGATGGCCAAGGCGAAGCAGCGGCCCCAGCCGCTGCGGCAGCAGCCGCTCTGGCGGCAGAAGCCCCTGCGGCGGCGGCGCCCGCCCCAACCCCGGCGGCGCCCACGGCGAGCACGGCTGTCACCGATAGAGGTTTCGGCAAGGCGCATGCTTCACCCTCAGTCCGGGCTTTCGCGCGCCTGCTCGATATCGATATCAGCAAAGTAAACGGCAGCGGACGCAAAGGCCGGATTCTCCGTGAAGATATCACCTCTTACCTGAAGTCGACCACAGCCCCGGCCGCGGCTCCTGGCGGCGCTCCCTCGGGCGGAATGGGCATCCCACCGATCCCGGCGGTGGATTTCTCCAAGTTTGGCCCTGTCGAAGATGTGGAGATGAGCCGGATCAAAAAGATTTCCGGCCCGGCCCTGCACCGGTCATGGCTCAATGTCCCACATGTCACGCACGATGACGAGGCCGACATCACGGAACTCGACAAGTATCGCAAGGAAATGGACACGATGGCCAAAGCGGACGGCTATCGCGTTACGCTGCTGTCCTTTGTGATCAAGGCGAGCGTGTCAGCCCTAAAGACCCATTGGGAATTCAACTCATCGATCCATCCCGATGGCGATAAGCTCATAAAGAAGAGCTTCTACAATATTGGGTTCGCCGCTGACACGCCCCAGGGTCTTGTTGTGCCGGTGATCAAGGACGCAGACCGCAAGGGTCTTGTTGAGATTTCGAAGGAGCTGGGCGAGCTAAGCGCGAAGGCCCGCGGTGGCGAATTGAAATCCAAGGACATGCAAGGTGCGACGTTTACGATCTCTTCGCTCGGAGGGATCGGTGGAACCAGCTTCACCCCCATCGTGAACGCACCGGAAGTGGCAATCCTGGGCCTCACCCGTTCGAAGATGCAGCCAGTGTGGAACGGCGAGGATTTCGTGCCACGGCTCATGCAACCCTTGTCGCTCAGCTATGACCACCGGGCTGTGGACGGAGCCCTCGCCGCTCGGTTCTGCGTCACGCTCAAGACGCTGCTCGGCGATATGCGCAAGCTGATGTGGTAGGAGACACATTGTGGATGTAAAAGTACCTGACATCGGCGACTTTTCCGATGTACCCGTGATCAGCATTCTCGTCGCCGTCGGGGATACCGTGGCTGAAGAGGATCCATTGATCGAGTTGGAATCCGATAAGGCGACGATGGAGGTCCCTTCCCCTGCCGCTGGCAAGGTCGTTTCCCTTGCCGTATCAGAGGGAGATACGGTCTCCGAAGGCTCGCTGATCCTGACCCTTGAGGCAGCGGGAGCGGCGGCAGAAGCCAGCCCCAAAGCCAATGGCAGTGCGCCGGCTGCAGCGGCGCCGCAAGCGGTCGCCGCCGCCGGAACTGCAAGCGGACCGGGCGATGTGCATGCGGAGGTTGTTGTCCTCGGCTCAGGTCCGGGTGGCTACACGGCAGCCTTCCGTGCTGCCGATCTCGGGAAAAAAGTCGTCCTGATCGAAGCAAATCCAACTCTCGGCGGCGTCTGCCTCAACGTAGGCTGTATCCCCTCCAAGGCGCTTCTGCACGCCGCGAAGGTGATCACCGAAACCGAAGAGATGGCTGAGCATGGGATTTCCTTCGGCAAGCCGCAGGTTGATCTCGGGTCACTCCGAGGCTGGAAGGACAGTGTTGTTGGTCAGCTCACCGGCGGCCTGAACGGTCTTGCGAAAGGCCGCAAGGTCACCGTCGTGCGGGGCTATGGCAAGTTCACTGGGCCAAACATGATCGCCGTATCCGGTGCGGATGGAGAGAGCACTGTCTCCTTCGATCAATGCATCATCGCAGCGGGCTCGGAGCCGGTCACGCTCCCGTTTATTCCCCATGACGACCCACGGGTCATGGATTCAACCGGCGCCCTCGAACTGGACTTCGTTCCGGAAAGGCTGCTCGTTCTGGGCGGCGGCATCATCGGCCTCGAAATGGCCTGCGTCTACGATGCACTTGGCGCCAATGTGACGGTTGTCGAGCTGATGGATCAGATCATTCCCGGCGCAGACAAAGACATCGTCAAACCGCTGCACAATCGGATCCAGGGCCGCTACGAGAAGATCCTTCTGAAAACCAAGGTAACCGCGGTCGAGGCGAAGAAGGATGGCCTTGTCGTGACCTTCGAGGACGCAAAAGGCGAGACGTCGACCGACACGTTCGACAAGATCCTCGTCGCCGTAGGACGCCGTCCGAACGGAGCGAAGATCGACGCCGCCAATGCCGGCGTGGCCGTCGATGAGCGCGGTTTCATCGCTGTCGACGATCAGCAGCGCACCGGGCAGAGCCACATCTTTGCCATTGGTGATGTCGTCGGCCAGCCGATGCTTGCACACAAAGCCGTGCACGAAGGCAAGGTCGCAGCGGAAGTCGCGGCCGGTCAGAACCGCCACTTCGATGCGCGCATCATTCCGTCGGTTGCTTACACTGACCCAGAAGTTGCGTGGGCTGGCATGACCGAACTCGAAGCGAAGGCAAAGGGCATCAAAGTCCACAAGGGTGTGTTCCCTTGGGCAGCATCGGGAAGGTCGCTTTCGCTTGGGAGATCAGAGGGGATCACCAAGCTCCTATTCGATCCCGAAGATGATCGCGTGATCGGCGCGGGCATTGTCGGCCCGAATGCCGGCGACCTGATTGCTGAGGTGGCGCTCGCCATCGAGATGGGGGCCGATGCCGTCGATCTCGGCCATACGATCCACCCTCACCCAACGGTCAGTGAAACGGTAAACTTTGCCGCTGAAATGTTTGAAGGAACGATCACGGACCTGATGCCGCCGAAGAAGCGGAAGTAGGGCAACGTCGTTTTCGGGCCGGTTCTCAAGGCGGCCCCAAAGGCGCTGCGCGCGGCGATCATTCAGCCGCGCGCCGTACGCCAGGCGATGCTGGCAAACTCCTACAGCATCCTTCAGATATCACGCAGGGAAAGCCTCCCGACGTGAGCCTGGGTCATCTAGGGGAGTTCGGCGCGCCGCCGGGAGACCTCATCCGACGCCCTCGCAGCGCAGGCACAAAGGCTATTCAGCAGCTTCGCGATGGCGCAGCCGAGAAAAGAGCGCCGCAATTTCTGGTCTGCAGGAGCCACAATTTGTCCCCGCGCCCAATGCCTCGCCGATCGCTTCGACCGTCTGCAGACCATCGTTTTCGATTGCGTTGACGATGGTGTTGATCCCCACCCCCAGACAAGAGCAAACTGTCGCGCCCGGATTTGGAACATCGGCCGGTGGGCGCCCCATAAGCACATTGTCAGGTGCGATCCGACCGGGAAGGGTTGCAACGTAGTCGCGCATCACGGCAACCGGGCGGCGTGACACGAAGAGGGCCGCAAGCAGTTGGTCGCCCTCGAAGAGCCCCACCCGCGCGGTGGTTCTCGCTGGATCTACGAGACAAACCGCGGACGCATCAGGCGCGTCAAAGAGCCGCCGTGCCTCTGCTTCCCAATCTGAACGTGCTTCATAATCCGCGAGTTCGGCGCGAAAACCGGCATCTGTTCGTGCCAGGGCCCAATATGCGCAATTCGGATGAAGCGGTCGTGCCGATACAGCGAAACCATACCAAGCAGCCTCCATTTTCCGGATTGCGCAGACAGCGGCTTTGCTTTCGGGCTGACCTGAGATTGGATCGGTTCGGCCTGGCACAAGCGCGTCGATCCGGCCCGAAGGTGCTGTTTCACCTGTCCAATGCATCGGCGCGAATGCGTGCCCCTCCTTCACGGCATCGGTGATCTGAACCCGCAGGATCGCCCGCCCCGTTTCGCTTTCGACCTCAACCAGATCGGCCGTTTCGAGATCAAGGTTGGTCGCATCCGCCGGATTGATCTCGAGGAAGGGTTCTGCCAGATGCGCTGAGAGGCGCGAACTGAGCCCCGTACGCGTCATAGTATGCCACTGATCGCGCACGCGGCCCGTGTTCAAGCGGAACGGAAAGCGTTCTGATTGCGCCGCCGCCATTGGACCGCTTTGGACTGGGATGAGCCGCGCCTTGCTATCAGGATGATAGAACGCTCCATCGGCGAAGAACCGGCCGCCGCTGCGGGTCGCACTAACAGGCCAACGTGTCGGCGCCAGTTCGGCATAAACGTCGTCTTCGATATCAGCCAAAGCAGAGATATCAAAATCGCGCCCGAACTTACCCGCGATCTCCGAAAGAGCCGCATGTTCCCTGAATATCTCAGCCGGGCTCTGATAGTCGAAAGGCTCCTCCCAGCCCATTCGACGCCCGACCTCCGCCAGGATATCCCAATCGGGGCGGGCCTGCCCCGGCGCAGGCAAAACAGCGCGCTGTCGGCTGATTGTCCGGTCGGAATTGGTGACTGTACCCTCCTTCTCGGCCCAAGCGGCAGCAGGCAGCAAAACATGTGCGAGCCGCGCAGTATCGGTCGCACCGGTAATGTCGCTCACGACGACAAAATCACAGGCCCCGATAGCGTTCCGAACCTTGTCCGCGTCCGGCAGAGTGACTGCGGGATTGGTATGAATGATCCAAAGGGCCTTGATCCGTCCGTCACCCACTGCGCCGAACAAATCGACGGCCTTGTATCCTCCACGGTCAGGCATCACAGGCGACCGCCAGAACTCGCGAACCGCGGAGCGGTGGCCTGCATTCTCCAGCGCCAGATGGCAGGCCAGCATGTTGGAAAGTCCACCGACTTCACGTCCGCCCATGGCATTTGGCTGTCCTGTCACCGAGAACGGCCCCATCCCCGGCCGACCAATTCGGCCCGTCGCGAGGTGACAATTTAAGATGGAGTTCACCTTGTCAGTGCCAGAGATCGACTGATTCACCCCCTGGCTAAAAACGGTCACGACGCGTTCCGTCCCAACCCAGAGCTTACAGAAGAGGGCAATTTCTTCTTCCGTCAGGCCGGTCTCTCCCGCATCGCTCAACGCCGCTTCCAATGTGGAGGCAAACCCTTCCGTATGGCGGAGATACGCCTCATTGACAGCGCCGCTGCGATGGATGGCCGCGAAAAGCTGATTGAACAGGGCGACATCGCCACCTGGCGCGATGGCCAAATGAAGATCGGCACCGTCACAAGTTGCCGTACGGCGCGGATCGATCACGACGATCATTGTCCCGCGTTCCTTTTTCGCGGCCAGAAGCCGCTGATAAATCACGGGATGGCACCAGGCGAGATTCGAGCCTACAAGGACGATAAGATCCGCCTCTTCGAGGTCCTCATACGTCCCAGGAACAGTGTCGGTTCCGAAAGCGCGCCTGTGCCCGGCAACCGTGGAAGCCATGCAGAGACGGGAATTCGTGTCAATGTTGGCCGACCCGATAAACCCCTTCATGAGCTTGTTCGCGACGTAGTAGTCTTCTGTCAGAAGCTGCCCAGAGACATAGAACGCGACAGAATCCGGCCCGTAGTCGGAGATGGTATTCCGAAACCGTGTCGCGACACGGCCCAAGGCCGCATCCCAGCTTGTCGGCGCACCATCGACCACGGGCGTCAGGAGCCGCTGGCCGAGATCGATCGTTTCGGCAAGTGCCGAGCCTTTCGAACACAGACGCCCAAGATTCGCCGGATGCTCCGGATCCCCCTGAACAGAAAGGCCGCCCGCACCATCTGGTTGGAGGAGAACGCCACATCCGACACCACAGTAGGGGCAGGTTGACCGCACTCCCGGCACAGGTGCAGCACCATCCATCACAGCACCCCCTTGCATGGGGCGGCTCGGCCTGGACTGGTTGCCGCAACCGCTACTGCGCTCGTAGCCTCAGGTTCACCTGAGAGTTGCGCGCTGGTCACTTCGTTGTCGGATGGATGGTTCGAGTGCTGGCACGGGAGACAGAAGGTGATCTGCTTTTCTCTTAAGCCGTTGCTGCCGCAGATCTCGGTCTCAGGCGACCAGGCTGCAACGGCTGAGAAAGGGTCCAGATCACCCTCCCCACCTCCATGCGGTGAGGGACCGAAGATCAGTGTCTCCCGAAAGGGTCCGATTCGCGTTCCGTCCTTGATCAGACCGAAGAACCAGTTTCCATCCGCTGTATCGCCATACATAACGGCGCCCACGAGCCGCTCGCCCTCTATGATGAGGCGCTTGTAGATCCCTCGCCTTGGATCTCGATAAACAATGTTCTCGCGCCCCGGTGCGTCACTGAAATCCCCGGCGCTGAACAGGTCGCAACCCGTCACCTTCAACTTTGTCGCGAGGCTGGATTGCGTGAAGCACGCCGAGTTTCCGACCAGTGTTTCGGCGAGAACCTTCGCCTGATCGTAAAGCGGGGCGACGAGGCCAAAAAGAGCGCCGCGATGTTCCACGCACTCGCCGAGAGCGAGGATGCTCGGGTCGGAACTGACCAAATGGTCGTCGACCTCAATACCACGGCCAATCTTAAGGCCTGCATCTCGGGCAAGCGCGACATTGGGCCGGATCCCAACCGCCATGACCAGTAGATTGCAAGGAAGCTCTCTGCCATCGGCAAGCTTGAGGGCACGAACATGCCCGTTGTGCCCCAAGATCTCCTGCGAACTTGCCTCAAGCAGGACGTCTATCCCCTTTGCCTCCAACGAAGCTTTCAGCATGTGGCCTGCGGTCTCGTCGAGCTGGCGCTCCATCAGGTGCCCAGCAAGGTGCACGACGCTCACGTCCATACCACGAAGCCGCAAACCGGCCGCTGCTTCGAGACCCAAAAGCCCACCCCCAATCACCACGGCGCGGGCGCCCGGCTTCGAGGCGGCATCGATCATTCGTTTCGTATCGTCGAGGTCTCGATAAGCAATCACACCGTCGAGGTCGTGACCCGGAAGGGGAATGATGAAGGGGGTTGAACCCGTGGCGATCACAAGCTTGTCGTAGGAGACTTCACCTTTTTCGCCGATGACAACCTTGGCCTCGCGGTCGATCCGCTGCACGCACTCGCCAAATCGGCATGTGACATGTCGTGCAGCGTACCAAGCGTCATCATGTGTGACGATTTCCGCGAAGGACTTGTCGCCCGCCAAGACGGGCGAAAGCATAATTCGGTTATAGGTGCCGCGCGGCTCGGCGTTGAAGAGAGTGATGTCGAAGGCCTCGGGCGCTGCGGCGGTAAGATGTTCGAGCAGCCGCCCGCTCGCCATGCCTGCACCGATGATAACAAGTCTGGTTTTGGTCATCATCGCGCTCTCAGACATACCAAGCGACAATGTGAGAGAGCCCATCATCGGCATAGATCGGCAAACCGACGAACCGCCGATAACCGGCTGGGAGGGAGGATCCGTCAGAGATGACGACCGGGAGACCAGACCCAAGAACCTGACCAATGGGGACCGATCCCGCGAACGTGTTGCCCTCACTCTCCGTCATGTTCGGCAAAGTGCCTTCGATCTCGCAGACACCGTCCACGAGCAAAGGGCTTCCACCAGCCTGAATTCGGGCGGAACGCGCATCCCAGATCTCAAATCGCCGGGCCAGAGGCGTTCCGAGCGCCGATAACAGCGTCACGATATAGGGTTTGGTGCCTGGACCCGGCACTGGGAAGCCAAGCCCGTTTGTCAGACCGGCGCCGCCTGCGGCCGATGCACGTACAAAGCGGTAAGCCGATCCAAGATCCCTGAAAAGGAGGGGCAGAGACTTGGCCCAGACGGCCCCTGGCAGGCCCTGACCGCGCGGGAATTGCGTGTGCTTCGAGACAAACTCGAATTCCTGCGCCGCGCCGAAATATCCGTCATCCAAGACCAACATGCCGCCGTTGTCTTCTGTCCAGACCTCGGCTGCACCAACCCGCTGATCATTGTCGCCGAAGAAAACCACGAGAACGGCTTTCAACTCGGACAACGCAAAGACAGGGATCGCGAGCGCAGCCGTCAGGCCAGAGGCTTTCGCTTCCTTGGCACGCTTGAAATAGGAGCCTTCGAATTGCTTCAGGACAACCGGGCGCGCCTCGGCCCACGCTTTTCCGGGCAACCCCTGCCCATGGGCAAAGCTGATCTTCTGAGAAACAGCGGAAAACAGATCAAGATGGCCGTAGTCGCCATGCGCCAGTGTTAGAACGTCACCTTCCGGCACCCAGACTTCCGCAGCCTGGATGAAGGTGTCCATTTGTGCGTAGGTTTCACCATCCATCGCATCCTCCCCTCATTCCGCTGCGATTGCAGGATCGCCGTCAGCCGGCGTTGATTCAGGTTCCTGAACCTTCCTCGGATCTCGCCCGTGCTCATATTCCTCAAGGAAGTCGAGGACCTGCTGGCGATACCGGTAGTAATCAGGGTGCTCCAACAGCGCCTTGCGGGTCCGGGGTCTCGGCAAATCGACGTTCACCACCCGACCAATCGTAGCCCTTGGACCATTGGTCATCATCACGACGCGATCTGCCAGAAGAATGGCCTCATCGACATCATGGGTGACGCAGATCGCGGTCACTTTAGTGCGCGACCAGACCTCCATAAGAACTTCCTGAAGTTCCCAGCGCGTGAGGCTGTCCAACATGCCAAACGGCTCATCAAGAAGTAGAAGCTTGGGACTAAGGGCGAAGGCCCGCGCGATCCCGACGCGCTGCTTCATTCCGTTGGAGAGTTCGGCTGCCGGTTTGTCCATGGCATCGGCGAGACCCACCCGCTCGAGATAGTATTCGACAACGTCCTTGCGTTCACTTCTAGAGGCGCGCGGGTAAACCCGATCCACGCCAACCGAAACGTTCTCTTTGGCCGTCAACCAAGGGAACAGGGATGGCGCCTGGAAGACGACCGCACGCTCCGGGTCGGCCCCCTCCACGTGGCGGCCATCAAGGGTGATGGCGCCCTTGGAGATGTCGTTGAGACCGGCAGCCATGGTGAGAACCGTCGATTTGCCGCAGCCTGAATGCCCGATGAGCGAGATAAACTCGCCACGGTTGATCTTGAGATCGAACTCTTCGACGACAGTGAGTGGGCCCTTCGGCGTTGGGTAAATCTTGTAGAGTTGGCTGAAGTCCAGGAACCGTTTCTCGACAGCACTTGCCTGCGCCTTTGCGACAGCCGTCGGCAAGCCGTGGATCGGGGTAACATCGGGCAAGATCCTCGATCCACCGACCTTCGCTTCGATGCCTACGTCCATCAAATACTTGGTAATCTCGGCACGGAGCTTCTTGAAACCTTCGTGGTGGTTCATTTCCGTGCGTTCCCGCGGCCGCGGGATCGTCACCTTAAACTCGTCACCAAGCGTTCCGTCTGGATTGAGTGCGATGATGCGATCGGCAAGCACAATGGCTTCGTCGACATCGTTTGTGATCAACACACAGGTCTTTTTCTCCGTTTGCCAGATCGCTTCGATCTCATCGGCGAGGTTGGCGCGGGTTAGGGCATCGAGCGCAGACAGCGGTTCGTCGAGGAGCAGCACCTCTGGGTTCATCGCCAAGGCGCGCGCCACATTGACCCGCTGGCGCATCCCGCCCGAGAGTTCGGCCGGTCGGCGCGCCGCCGCATGCGAAAGGCCCACCATGTTGACGAAATGCGCCACTTTATCGGCCCGCTCCCGCCGCGACAGGTTCGGGAAAACCGTGTCAACAGCAAGCGCCACATTCCCGGTGACCGTCAGCCAAGGCATCAGGGAGTAGCTCTGGAAGATCACCCCCCGCTCAGGTCCCGGTCCGTTGACCTCCGTGCCTCTGAATTCCACCCGCCCGCTCGTCGGGGTGTCGAGCCCCGCAAGCAGATTGATCAGAGTGGTCTTGCCGGTTCCGGAGAAGCCCAGGATCACGACGAACTCGCCGTCGGCCACATCCAGGTTGATATTCTTCAACACATCCGTCCGGTTCGGGCTCTCGCCAAAACTCTTCGAGACGTTTGCAAGCTTGAGAATGCCCATGTCGTTCACCGGTGGTTCGTGAAGGTGAACAGAGACTGGATCGCATACATCAGGCGGTCGAGCAGGAAGCCAATGATCCCGATTGTGAAGACCGCGACCATGATCCGCGACAGTGACTGAGAAGATCCATTCTGGAACTCATCCCAGACGAACTTTCCAAGGCCCGGGTTCTGCGCAAGCATCTCGGCTGCGATCAACACCATCCAGCCCACACCGAGGCTCAAGCGAAGACCGGTGAAAATCAGCGGCAGTGCGGAGGGCAGAACAAGCTTCGTGATCTTCGTCCAAGTGGACATCTTGAGGACCTTGGAGACGTTCACCAGGTCCTTGTCGATGCTGCTCACGCCAAGTGCGGTGTTGATCAGAGTCGGCCAAAGAGAGCAAAGCGTGACCGTGATCGCGGAATTCAGAAAGGACTTGGAGAAAAAGCCGTCATTCGTCGCATAGAGCGCCGAAACCACCATGGTGACAATCGGCAGCCAGGCGAGTGGCGAGACCGGCTTGAAGATTTGCACAATCGGATTCAGGGCAGCGTTTGCCGTTGGCGACAAACCCGCCATGATGCCCAATGGGACAGCCACCGCCGTCGCGATCAAGAACCCGAAGAAAACGGTTTGGATCGACGTCCAGATCTGATCGTAGTAGCTCGGAGCACCAGTGTAAGGGATATCCTTGACTTCATCTGCTCTGCCCGAGTCGATGAGTCGCTGGTTCCGCTCGGCAACACGCTCTTCGAAGGTGGCTTCTTTTTCAGCTTTCTGAACCGCATCCTCGTGGAGGTTTATCGCTTCTTCCCAAACCTGAGCAGGACCAGGAATGGCTCCGAGCGAGGTCTGCACGCGAGGTGCGAGGCTGCCCCAGAGGACCAAGAAGGCCAGTATTGCGAGGAGCGGCACACCAAGAAGCCGCCAGATCTCTCCGAGTTGAGCGCGCGGGTTATCGCCGGCGGAGGCACGGAGAACAGGCGTCAGCCAACTCAGTCCGAGGACCTGGAACCATTTGTCCGCAGCGTTGATCTGGGTAAAGAGGCGCTCGCGGCGCGCTTCACGGGCCCCGTTTGCGTCAAAGTCTTGATCGGCGGTTGTCATCTCAGCTGGTCCTCGGTCGCGGGACTGGCGGGCCTGTGCAAGGTTTGACCGCTGCGCCCGTCATCTCTTGGAATGCGGTTTGGGGGAACTCGGCGCCGAGGAAACCTCCGCGCCGAAGGAGATCAAGCTCAGCCCTGCACCTGGTTGCCGACCACCGTCTGGCCTTCCTTCAGCCCGATCGAGAGGCTCTCAAGATAGGCGTTGGGGGCGCGGCCGTCATAGCCAATGCCATCTATGAAGTCGGCTGCTGGTGTTGGCTCTTTGTAGCCATCGGACTCCCAGGGGAAATCCGCTTCCTCAGCGAGACCCTCATCAACCAAGCTCCGAGCGGCTTCGAGGTAGATGTCCGGCCGATAGACTGTCTCAGCGACTTCGTAATACCACTCATCGGGCTTCGATTCTTCGATCTGACCCCAGCGGCGCATCTGCGTGAGATACCAGATCGCGTCGGAATAGAACGGATAAGTAGCGTTGTAGCGGAAGAACACGTTGAAGTCGGGAACTTCGCGAACGTCGCCTTTCTCGTATTCGAACGTCCCAGTCATCGAGTTCGCGATCACTTCGGCATCAGCGCCCACATATTCGGGGCGAGACAGGATCTCAACGGCTTCCATCCGGTTGGCATTGTCATTCTCATCGAGCCACATAGCGGCGCGGATGAGAGCACGAACGACCGCTTTGGTCGTGTTGGGATTTGTCTCCACGAACTCCGCGGTCAGACCAAACACCTTCTCTGGATTATTCATCCAGATCTCATAGTCGGTGATAACCGGAACTCCGATCCCTTTGAATACAGCCTGCTGGTTCCAAGGTTCGCCGACACAGTAGCCATGGATGGTGCCCGCTTCGAGCGTTGCTGGCATCTGCGGCGGTGGGGTCACGGAGAGAAACGCATCTGCGGAGATCTGGCCGGTCACATTGTCGGGGCCGTAGTAACCTGGGTGGATACCGCCAGCCGCGAGCCAGTAGCGCAGCTCGTAATTGTGCGTAGAAACCGGGAACACCATTCCCATGTTGAAGGGCTCACCCCGGCTCTGGAAGTCCTCGATTACCGGCACGAGGGCCTCGGCTGAAATCGGATGCTGCGGCCGGCCATCATCCATTGAAGGGATGTGAGGCCGCATCATGTCCCAAACTTCGTTCGAAACAGTGATACCGTTGCCGTTAAGATCCATGGAGAACGGCGTCACGATGTGTGCCTCAGTGCCGTAGCCAATCGTTGCAGCGAGGGGCTGGCCTGCAAGCATATGCGCGCCGTCAAGCTGGCCATCGATCACGCCGTCAAGCAGCACTTTCCAGTTGGCCTGCGCCTCCAAGGTCACGAACAGCCCTTCATCGAAGAAGTAGCCCTGCTCATAGGCGACCGCGAGAGGGGCCATGTCGGTGAGCTTGATGAACCCGAAGGTCAGTTCGTCGACCTCCAGGTCCTGCGCCGCGAGAGGCCCTGCGATCGCAGTGGTTGCAGCCAAAGCAATAAGGAGTCGGTTCACTCGGTCTATCTCCTACCTGTTGTCCGTTTCGATTTTTGATCGGACAAATGACAAAAAGCCGCTGACACGCTTTGCCGGGAGGCAAAGGGTCGAGCGGCCTTGCTCAAGCATCCCTATCGGTGGGAAGATCAGATCGGAGACTACATCGCCTCCTGACGATTGCATGCCAGCGAACGAGAAAATCGACAAGCAGTTTTCCTCCGTATCGCGAGGAAAGTGCCGCAGCGCACAAAAGACACATTAAAATCGCTCATGATTTGGGCATTAGGTCGCAACTGGATCAAAAACGCGCCCATCGAAGAACCGATCTGGAGGCAGAATCATGCGTCCCGACGCGGATGCAACAGCCGTTGGGTGGCTTAGCGCGCCTTCCAGTTTCTCTGATGCGCCCGGAAGATCCGCGTCCGTCATCGAAACGCTTTGGCGATACAAGTCTGTCCGGAAGACCCTCGCAGCCGTTTCCATTGCAGGGCGCGGATCCAAACCGCTTCGCTCGGCTATCTGGTGTGCAATCCACTTTGCGTGGCTTCGCCAAGGGAAATTTGCCGCCCCACGATGAAATTCGACGAAGCCTGCAACCCGGCGTTGTTCTCCTTGGCCCGAAACCATAAAGTTTCCAGAAAGCGCTCGGTCGACGAGTTCGGAAGACACATCCAAGTAGTCTTTGCGTGACAAGAGGGTCGACGCCGTGGTGACATTGCCAGGCTCCGTGAGCCAGCGTCCGGCCCGCCAAACCGCACGCATCAAACGCGCGAGCAGGTGCGGCTCGGTCGCGGCCCAATCGCTGCGGACAGCGAGGACCTTCTCTGGGGAGAATTCCCAGATCGACTTACCCGGCAGAAGAAGCGCACCGATGTCTTGATCGACGGCCACCGAGCCCCACGGTTCGCCAACGCAAAACGCGTCGATGTCTCCATCGGCGAGAGCTTGCGCCATCAGGGGCGGCGGCACAGTCAGAATCTCGATCTGGCTGGTCTTCAGCGCCGTGCCAGCGATCCAATCGCGCAGCAATTCGGCATGCATCGAAAATGGAAACGGAACTCCTACGGTAAGGCGCCCCCCGATCGCGGCAGACAGCGCTTCTGCCGCCCGCCCGGCATCTGCAAAGTCAAAGCCGTAGCCGGACGCGCGCATTTTCTCCTCGATCGCTCGGCCAATCCCGATGACGTTCCCATTGACCGACAGAACAGACACGGCCGACACTTCAGTCGCAACACCCCCAAGCCCCAGTGCCATGGCAACAGGAACAGGCGATAGAAGGTGCGCGGCATCCACGCGGCCAAACGCCAACATGTCCCGCACCGAAGACCAAGAAGGCGCTGGGATCAGATCGAGTGCCAGACCCTCTGTCTCGGCAAATCCCATCTCTTCCGCGACGATCAGCGGGGCCGCATCGACAAGCGGCATGTAGGCGACGGGCAGGGTCACGGTTTTCATGACAGAAGCCTCGACGCCGTCACCAGAGCCTCGGCGACTTCCGCGACACGGCGTCCCTGATCCATCGCGGTCTTGCGCAGGATCGCATAGGCCTCGTCCTCGCCAATACCTTTCGCCTTCATGAGAAGTCCCTTCGCGCGGTCGATGACCTTGCGTTCCTCAAGGGCCCGGCGGGTTTCGGCAAGCTCGGTCCGGATCTGACGGATCATTTGGAACCGCGCAATCGCAGCTTCCAAGATCGGAGTGAGCCGCTCTGGTTTCAGACCGTCCACGACATAAGCCGAAACTCCGGCCTCCGTCGCCGCCCGCGCGAGACCGCTCGCAGCTCCAGAGACAAACATGGCCACCGGGCGCTCCAGCGGTCCGGAGGCAAGCGTCAATTCCTCCAACATATCGCGGGTGGGATTGTCGATATCGATCAGCACGATATCGGGCGCATGCGCCGCGATCTTGCGCGACAGGCCCGAAGCGGAACCGATGACGTGGACATCATAGTCACCGGAATCCTTCAAGGCGTCGACAATGGAAATCGCTCGGTCGCGATCCTCCTCAACGACGACAATGCTCAACGCTCTGCTCATCGCTCTTGGTTGCAGAGAGAGGAATTACCGGCAAGATACGGCCACAGCATGCCCTCTGGGAACATGGTTACTGCATAGCATCTGATCACATAGCGCCTGACTGCTCGCATATCGCTGAAATTCTGGGCGAAAACATCATCGTGCGGACAAATCCCAGGATTCCGCCCCAACACATGAACTGCACATCAGATCACAAACCAGCGATGGCGCATCTCGAGTGTATAGGGGGTGATCAACCGGGACTCATCCATGCTAGACACCTTTACGGCGGTGCGAGCGGATCGCGTTTCGCCGCATTGGATTTACGTGGGAGCGCGGTTTGGGTCGCGTAGTGCGGATCTTAATTCTAGCTTGGATGATATGGCCGATGCTCGGCCTGAGCTCCGCATGGTCCCGAGGGCTAATTCGCGACGCTGAGATCGAATATACGCTAGACCGGATTTCCCGGCCGGTGCTTCAGGCCGCTGGTCTAAACCCCGCAATCGTGAACCTCTACATCGTCAACGACAACGACATGAACGCGTTCGTCGCGGGCGGACAAAACATCTTTCTGTTTTCAGGCATGTTGACGGCGCTCCGGACCGTCGACGAACTGCGCGCGGTCATTGCCCATGAAGCTGGCCACATTGCCGGTGGTCACCTCGCGCGTCGAGACAGCGCGATGCGTGGAGCTCGCGGAATCGCCGCAATTGGAATGATTGGTGCGGCGGCCGCAACCCTAGCCGGGGGCCCGGAAGCAGGCGTGGCAATCGCAAGCGGCACTCAGAATGCGGCTCTACGCCAGGTCTTGGCGCATAGCCGAGCAGAAGAAGCTGCAGCGGACCAAATGGGCCTGAGGTATATGGCGCTCTCCGGAAGCAACCCGCAGGCCATGCTGGATGTCCTCAAGGCTTTCCGTAGTCGCGATTTCCAGCGCTCTCTCTCCCTGGACCCCTATCTTCAAAGCCACCCGATCTGGTCCGAACGCCTCACCCTGATCTCAGAGCGGATCGCGGACCTCCCAAAGGGCCGACCGACCGACCCAGAACTCGTTTACTGGCATGCACGCATGATCGCGAAGCTCGAAGGCTTCTTGCGACCGCCGCCGGAGACACTTCGGGCGTATCCGGCGACACGGACGGACGAACCCGCGCAGCTCGCACGCGCCGTCGCGCTTCATCGCCTGCCGGATCCTGACGCCTCGCTCGCCGCCCTCGACACATTGATCGCGGAACGTCCGTTTGATCCCTACTACCTTGAGCTAAAGGGGCAGTTTCTCCTCGAAACGGGTCAGGCCCAAGCTGCCGCGGACGCCTATCGCGCAGCTGTCGTCGAGGCGCCGCGCGATCCGCAGATCTTGGGTGGGCTCGGGCGCGCACTCTTAAACATGAACTCGCAGGAAGCGACCGTCGAAGCGGAGAGCGCACTCTCTCTGTCTGCCCGCTATGACAGGGCAAACGCTGGGGTGCTAAGAGACTTGGCGCTTGCTTCGGCGCGGTTGGGCAATGAAGGCGCCGCAGCTCTCGCGACGGCGGAGCGGTTTGTGCTCACTGGGCAATTCTCGGACGCCGCGCGAAATGCGCGCAGAGCTGCAGACCTGCTTCCCACCGGTTCTCCGGGCTGGCAACGTGCGGAAGACATTTTGTCGATGTTAAGGCGAATGAACAATTGAGAGGGCCTATGTCCATTGCATCCAAGCTATCAGCCACGTTGGTTGGCATACATCTAGCTCTCGCGGCTCCGGTCTCTGCGGAGGCTCCCTCCGAACTGATCTTCGACGATGCAACGCGTGAAGCACTGCATGGGGAGATCCGGTCGTATCTCCTGGAGAACCCCGAAATCCTGATGGAGCTTTACGCGCTGTTGGAGGAGCGGCAGCAAGCTGCGTCCGATCTTGCTGACGAGATTGCCGTTTCGGAGAACGCCACTGAGATCTTTGAGGATGGCTACTCCTTTCTCGGGGGCAATCCAGAGGGCGATTTCACAATCGTGGAATTCGTCGACTACCAATGTGGGTTCTGCCGCCGCGCCCATCCCGAAATCGCAGAATTGATTTCGACAGATGGCGAAATCCGTTGGATCATTAAGGAGTTTCCGATCCTCGGGCCCAACTCTGAACTTGCCGCACGAGCGGCAATATCGACCCAGATCAATCTCGGCGAAGAGGCCTACCTCAGACTGCACAACGCCATCATGGAGACAAATGGTCCGCTGACGGATCGAAACCTGAATGCGGTCCTCCTTGCAAACGATCTCGATCCAAGCGTCGTCCGGGACGGGATGGACGCGCAAGAAGTCACCGACCGAATTGCGGCCAACCGTGCGCTTGCAGAGCGGATGTCGATTTCCGGAACACCAACTTTCGTTTTCCAAGACGAGATGGTGCGGGGCTACATGCCCCTTGAACAGATGCAGGCGATGATTGCTGACAAGCGCAGGGCGATTCAGTGACACGCTGATTACGACTTTTAACCTGACTTGCACGGCCATATATCTCCGCCTAGGGCGGAAACCGCGAAAACCGCTGCGGGAATTGGGAACAGGGGCCGAAATGACCAGCAGATCGCACGAGGCAGATGTCGAGTTCATTCGAGAGCTCGCAAAGCTGCTGCGAAAAAACGACCTCAGCGAGATCGAAGTCAAACGTGAGGACGGAGAAGATGCGGGGCTGACGGTGCGCCTGGCACGTGAACTGACCGTCGCAGCCGCCCCACCTGTCCTTGCACAAACGTACGCCGCACCCGCCCAGGTGCCACAGGCCGTCAGCACCGCGCCTGCCGCCGAACAGCCTTCCGAAACACCGAGCGCGAGCGGCGACCCGGCGGATGATCCCGGTGTGGTCCCGTCCCCGATGGTCGGGACAGTTTATTTGCAGCCCGAACCCGGCGCACCTTCCTTCATCAAAGTGGGTGACATCGTCGATGAGGGCCAGACGCTTCTGATCATCGAAGCGATGAAGACCATGAACCAGATCCCGGCGCCGCGGTCTGGGCAGGTGACACGTATCCTCGTGGAAGATGGCTCGCCGGTGGAATTCGGCGCGCCGCTCATCATTCTCGACTAACGGCGGCTTGCGCAGGAGGCAGAGGGCATGTTCAAGAAAGTGCTGATTGCAAATCGGGGCGAAATCGCGCTTCGCGTTCACCGCGCTTGCAAGGAGATGGGGATCCAAACTGTCGCGATCCACTCCGAGGCCGACTCGGATGCGATGCATGTACGGTTGGCAGATGAAAGCGTCTGCGTTGGCCCGCCGCCAGCGTCGAAGAGCTATCTGTCCGTGCCTGAGGTGATTGCGGCCTGTGAGATCACCGGCGCCGAAGCGATTCATCCAGGCTATGGCTTTCTCTCGGAAAACGCGGGCTTCGTTCAGGTCGTCGAAGATCACGGGATCACGTTCATTGGCCCGTCCTCCGAACACATCCGGCAGATGGGCGACAAAATTACCGCCAAGGAAACGATGCGGGCGCTCGGCGTCCCCTGTGTCCCGGGATCGGATGGAGGCGTCCACACTATCGAAGAGGCCCAGTCTCTCGGCAAAAAGATCGGCTACCCGGTGATTGTCAAGGCAACCGCAGGAGGTGGCGGTCGCGGTATGAAGGTGGCCCGGAGCGCCACCGAATTGGAAACCGCGTTCCGAACAGCGCGCGCTGAGGCCAAGGCGGCTTTCGGCAACGATGAAGTCTACCTGGAGAAGTATCTCGACACGCCGCGGCATATCGAGATCCAGATCTTTGGCGATGGTAAGGGCAAAGCCGTCCATTTGGGGGAGCGCGACTGCAGCTTGCAGCGTCGCCACCAGAAGGTTCTCGAAGAATCGCCATCTCCTGTGATCACCCAGGAGACCAGGTCTGAAATTGGGGAAATCTGTGCCGGAGCAGTCGGCCGCATGGGGTATTCTGGCGCGGGCACGATCGAGTTTCTCTATGAGAATGGCGAGTTCTTCTTCATCGAGATGAATACGCGCCTGCAGGTTGAGCATCCGGTGACGGAGGCGGTGTATTCGGTTGACCTGGTGCAGGAGCAGATCCGCGTCGCAGCGGGATTGCTGCTCAGCTTCAACCAATCTGAACTGCTGCCAACCGGCCACGCCATCGAATGCCGGATCAACGCCGAACGGTTGCCGAACTTCGCCCCCTCACCGGGCCGCATCTCGACATACTATGCGCCGGGCGGGCTCGGCGTTCGAATGGACAGCGCGATCTATGATGGCTACGTGATCCCGCCGTTCTACGATAGCTTGGTAGGCAAGCTCATTGTACACGGGGCAGACCGGAAACTCGCATTGGCAAGACTATCCCGAGCCTTGTCGGAACTGGTCATTGAAGGGATCGACACGACGACACCGCTTTTTGATGCACTGCTTCAGAATCCGGCGATCCAAAACGGAGACTATGATATTCATTGGTTGGAGTCATGGCTTGCCAATCAATCGTAGGCGGAGATGTCCGGAGCAGAACGCCAGGAAATCACACCTGAATTGCTCCTACGGGCCTATGCGTCCGGAATTTTCCCCATGGCCGAAGGTCGAGGCGCCGACGAGATCTTCTGGGTCGACCCGGACCGGAGGGGCGTTCTCCCTCTAGATTCGCTTCGGGTCCCACGCCGCCTCGCACGCACATTCCGAACCCGGAATTTCCGCATCCGTGTGGATTCGGCGTTCGATGCTGTGATGGATGGCTGCGCGCTCCGTGCAGAAACCTGGATCAGCGAACGCATCAAGGATCTCTATGGCGAATTGTTTCGCCTCGGCCATGCCCATTCTGTGGAGATATGGGAAGAAGAGGCACTGGCAGGCGGTCTTTACGGTGTTGCGCTCGGTGGGGCCTTCTTCGGGGAAAGCATGTTCAGCAAAAGCCGCGATGCCTCGAAGCTTGCATTGATCGCTTTGGTCGCGCGGCTCCGCTTCGGCGGCTTTGAGCTACTCGACACCCAATTCGTGACAGACCATCTTCGTAGTCTAGGAGCTGGGGAAATAAGCCGGATGGAGTATCGGATGCGGCTCAGGCGCGCACTCGTCACCCCTGCCCGCTTCGAAGCCCTCGACGTATCGACGCCCCATCAAGAAGTACTGCAGCTCTCCACCCAAATATCGTAACGCGGGTGATCAAGCGCCGAGAGCGCCGGAGACGAGGCAAACATCCAGCCTGAAAACCGGGGTTCCTCTTCGCGGACATCTCCGATCCGAAGAAAGACATAGGCATCTGCCGCTGGATCGCCGCGCGGGACACGGCAGGTATCAACAGCCAAGATCAAATGCCCATAGCGCACAGTCTCACCGACTCTGACCTCCAGATCCTGGCTGGTTCCGTTCAACGTATCAAGCCCGCGCAGCAGCACTTGGTCGGCGGGAAGCGTTTGACCTTGACCAAGGATCTGAATCGATTGCGAGAAAGCTTGACTGCTGAAGAGGATCCCAGCGCATAAAATGATCAGAGAGAGTCTTTTCATGCTCAAAATCACTGGTGCGAGATGCAGATTGCGCATCCGTTATCAGACTCCAGTTCGAATGGTTTAAAGCATCGACCAGAGGGCGATACCGCGAAGATGAAATCTAAACGCATGATGAAACAGCTTATTCCGGGCTCCACGCTTCATAGTCGCTTCGCGAGACCGGCTGAGTGGCCCGAATACTGCCGGGAGGATGATAGGCCTCGACGCTGCCAGTCAGATTGGGTTGGTGGGGCTTTTCCCAGACTTTTCTGGGCAACTGCACTTCGCTCGGCGGATCCTGCCAAGTGTGATGGAGCCAACCATGCCATTCCGGAGGCACCCGGCTGGCTTCGGCTTCACCGTTGAAGATAACCCAACGGCGCACACCATCTGACGTCTGATAGTAGAGATTTCCGTCGGAATCTTCTCCAACCTTCTGGCCCTTGCGCGACGTGAACATTCGCGTGCCGATGGTCTGGCCGTTCCACCAAGTGAAGATCTGCGCGAGCAAACTCATATCACAGCCTCCAGTTTCAAGGTCACTGTCCTATGTCACCCAACCAATCAGGCCGCCGGGCTGCACGCCAAATGGAGGCTGTGCGCCCAAGGACCTAGGACGCGGATGCGGAGCCTTCGCCAAGCTGCTCGGCATAAATCAACAACGGATCGGCTTTCCGAGTTATGCAATCCTCATTGACCACCACCTCTTCGACGCCCTGCATAGACGGCAGCTCAAACATGGTATCGAGAAGTGCTTCCTCAAGAATGGAGCGCAGCCCCCTTGCCCCGGTCTTACGCTCTATTGCCCGTTTCGCGACCGCTCTAAGCGCGTCCTCTGTGAAGCTGAGTTTTGTATCCTCCATTTCGAAAAGCCGCTGATACTGTTTGATCAACGCGTTTTTCGGTTCTGTCAGGATCGTAATGAGGGCGTCCTCGTCGAGATCGCTCAACGTCGCCAAAACAGGGAGACGTCCGACAAATTCCGGGATCAGACCGAATTTCAGCAAATCCTCCGGTTCCAGCTCCTGGAACAGCTCACCGACTCTGCGCTCGTCGGTGTCCTTCACATCGGCGCCAAAGCCCATTGCTGACCCGCGCCCGCGTTGCGCGATGATCTTATCGAGCCCAGCGAAGGCGCCGCCGCAAATGAAAAGGATGTTCGTCGTGTCGACCTGCAGAAACTCCTGCTGAGGATGTTTGCGTCCACCCTGCGGCGGAACAGAAGCGACCGTGCCCTCCATAATCTTCAAGAGCGCCTGTTGCACGCCCTCACCGGAGACATCACGGGTGATCGACGGATTGTCGGACTTGCGGCTGATTTTGTCGATCTCATCAATATAGACGATCCCGCGTTGCGCTCTCTCGACGTTATACTCCGCAGACTGCAGCAGCTTCAGGATGATGTTCTCAACATCTTCACCGACATACCCCGCCTCAGTCAGCGTCGTCGCATCAGCCATCGTAAATGGCACGTCGAGAATACGTGCAAGGGTCTGCGCCAGGAGCGTCTTGCCGCACCCCGTGGGACCGATGAGCATAATGTTGGACTTCTGAAGCTCAACATCCGCATTCTTGGTCGCATGATTTAAGCGCTTGTAGTGGTTGTGCACCGCAACCGAAAGCACGCGCTTTGCGATCTGCTGACCAATGACATAATCATCGAGCACTTTGCAGATTTCGTGTGGCGTTGGAACACCATCGGACGATTTGACCAAATTGCTCTTGGTCTCCTCACGGATGATATCCATACACAATTCTACGCACTCGTCGCAGATAAACACGGTCGGGCCCGCAATGAGCTTGCGTACCTCGTGTTGGCTCTTTCCGCAGAATGAACAGTAGAGAGTATTCTTTGCGTCGCCGCCGCTCGCCTTGCTCATCTTCAATCCCCGGTTTTTGCCAACCAAATCCGCTTGTTCAACTCATGCCATCCCGGGCTGCTGGTATCACCAATGCATAGGAACATGCATGACAGTTGAATTACAAGCCCAAACAGTCGGGTGAGGTTACTGTGAAGCTCCGCACTTAGTCTGAACTTTGATCGACTTCGCGCTTCTTCACAATCTCGTCGATCAAACCCCAGTCCTTTGCATCCTGCGCCGTCATGAACCGATCGCGCTCGAGCGCAGCCTCAACATCTTGAAAAGACTGCCCCGTGTGATGGACGTAAATCTCGTTAAGCCGATCCTTGAGCGCCTGGGTCTCACGGGCGTGGATCATGATGTCAGTTGCTTGCCCCTGATACCCTCCAGACGGTTGATGCACCATAATCCGCGCATTTGGCAGGGCAAACCGCATATGTTTCTCGCCTGCGGTGAGCAGGAGCGAGCCCATGGAAGCCGCCTGACCGACACAAAGCGTGGAGACCGGTGGCCGGATATACTGCATCGTATCGTAGATCGAGAGCCCTGAGGTCACAACACCGCCGGGGCTGTTGATATACATCGCAATTTCTTTTTTTGGATTGTCCGCCTCCAAGAAGAGAAGTTGCGCGACGATCAACGTAGACATTCCGTCGTGCACAGGCCCGGAGACAAAGACGATCCTTTCCTTCAACAGCCGGGAGAAGATGTCGTAAGCGCGCTCGCCGCGCGCAGTTTGCTCCACGACCATCGGCACGAGGTTCATGTACGTCTCGATTGGGTCAGTCATTCGCTGGGATGCCTTTCTATAGCGCGCAGGTGGCGCATCCGGCCCGAGTGGATCCGCAAAGATCTACGGCGTGAAAGCAATAATCGCCGCTGATGCGGACCGCAAGGGCACCTGCTCATGCTGGAATAATAAGCCTGCCGCGCCGATCACTTGACCACACTATCTAATGAGATCTCTTAGGCCGTCCAGAAGCCGCGACGGCTGGACTGGTTTTTGCAAAACGGGGCGCTCACGATGGCGCATTGGCACCATTTCAGTACGGTGGCCCGTCAAGAACAAGAAAGGGACGCCAAGTCTTTCGAGCCGGTCTGCAACCGCGTCGCTGCGTTCGTTATGCAGATTCAAATCGAGCACCGCCGCATCAACATGCCCGTTCCCGATGAGTTGAAGGCCTTCAGCGACGCTCGCGGCCGGTCCCAAAACGGTAAAATCGCGTTCCTCCAGAACGCATTTTACCTCGATTGCCAAAAGCGCCTCGTCTTCAACCACAAGGATCCTGGGCATGACATCAGTATTCGTGTGCATGCTCATTCTCCGAGAGCTTGGCCATCGGAATGGACATGACGTAATTCACTTCATGGGTCGTGTAGGTGCGCTCGATTTCGCCAAAGAGCTGCCGCTGGATTGCATTCTCAATCACCGTTGAACCAAAACCTTTCCGGTCAGGCTCTTTGAGTGGTCCGATCCCAGACTCTCTCCACGTCAGTTCCAGCTTCTCCTTCTCGATGCGCCAAAATATCTCCAGGCGGCCTTTGGACTTCGACAGTGCGCCATACTTCACCGCGTTTGTCGTGAGCTCATGGAATACCATCGAAAGGCTCTGTGTTGCGCGGGTCCCCACACTCACCGACCCGCCGGAGACAGTGTATCGGCTCTCATCTGGCGGCGCGTAGGCGGCAAGTTCGTCTTCAATCAAAGCTTGCAGTTCCATACCGGACCAACTCTTCGCCGCCAGACGGGCATGGGTCCTGGCAAGCGAATCGATCCGGTCTGACAACACCTTTTTGAAGTCGTCGAAATCAGGTGCGTGCCGGGCCGTCATTCGCGCAATCGTGCTGACCAAAGCGAGAATATTCTTCACCCGGTGATCGAGTTCTGCCGAAATCACCCGATTGCGCTCTTCCCAGAGTTTTCGCTCATGAATATCGAGAACGGCAAGGTAAGCGCCGGTGACCCGATCCTTGCCGCCTCGGGGCACGCAATAGAGGAGATGGGTCCTCTGCTCATCGCCTGGGAACCGAAGCTGTATTTCCTTGGGGAAGGTGGCATCGTTTTCCGCCCCGCGGAGAACCTCGCGGGCCGCATCTGCCGCCTCGCCGCCGAGGACATCGAGAACGCTCGCCCCTTTAGTCTCATCTGGGATCCAGCCGATCTCCTCAAAGGCCCTATTGAACAGCTCGAACCGCATCCTGTCGTCGACGACCCCAAAAAGGATCGGAAGCCCATCAACCAAGGACTGCAAGACTTCACGCTCATTCTCCCTGAGCGATCTCGCCTCAGCTTGAAGAATCGCAAGGGACAAGACGTTTGCGAAAGCGGTCACATAATTCACGACCTCCTCGTCTGGCTTCCCGGCGTCGGTCCACCAGGCCTCGACGATCCCCCACGGATTGAATAACGGACCGATCGTCGCGCAAACGCCTGCGCGGACCTCGGCATCCTTGAGAAGCTGTGAAGGCCGGAACCGCGTCTCGGAAGACACATCTGCCGTCACCAGAGGCCCATGCAGCCGAAACGCCAAGCCAAGCTCGTTGCGGCGCGCATCCGCTGTCCACGATCCCGTAAACCGAGCGGCCCGACCCGCGCCTGCGACCAGGCAGAAACTCGAAGTTTCAGCGTCATACCTCTGGACAGCCGCCAGCGCGGCCCCAACGCCCTCCGCCAATCCCTGCGCGGCACGATCAAACAAAACCACGTCATCGGGACTCGAAAGGGCGAGTTCCCCCAAATCGGCCACGATAGCCTGCCGCCGCGCCTGCTGGGCGAGCTTCTCTGCGGTCTGGCTCACAACCGTCACATCCGCGTAGGTCACAATAGCACCCTGGATCAGGTTGGCATGGGTCCGAAACGGTGTAATCCGGCGCAGGTATGCCTTCAATTCACTCTCGACCTTGACCTCGATTGTCTCGAGATTGGCGAGAACCCGGCGGACATCTCTCGCAAGGTCAGGATCGTCGACCTTCAAAGCGAGTTCGCTGATCGGGCGGCCCACGTCTTCGTCGCGGATGCTCATAAGGTCGGTCGCACGTTCCGAGAACCGGCGGATATTCAGTTCCGTGTCGAGGAAAATCGTCGCGATGTCAGTCGAACGAATGAGGTTCGCCAGATCATCGTTGGTTGTCTCGAGCTCTGTCACCTTCTCTTCAAGTTCGTGGTTGATGCTCTTCAGCTCTTGATTGAGGGACTGAAGCTCTTCTCGCGATGTCTCAAGCTCTTCGTTGGAACTCTGTAGTTCCTCATTCGCACTCATCACCTCTTCGTTCGCAGCCTGCAGTTCCTCGTTGGACCGCTCGCTCCGATCGATCACAGCCTGAAGCTCCTGCCGCAGCATTTGGACCTCACTGCGATAGCTGCCGATCTCCTCGTCGGTTTCCGCGAAGCCAGGAACGGCAAACTCCTCGGGGTCAGCGGCTTGCTGCTTTTCGTCCCGAATGAAATAAACGAGGAATTCACGGCGTGCGTCGACATTGACCGGCTCCGCCAAGATCCGCGTGCGCACCTGACCGGGCTCGACTGGGTTAACGAGCGCTTCTGAAGGACCGTTGTCCCGCTTTGCAGATTGTACAGCCTTCCAGACTTGCACCTGGTAGGGATCCGCAATGATGTTGAGCACGCTCGATGTGAGCCCAGCACGCCGGAACTTCATATAGTCGCCGAGGTCCCCATGCATCCCGGCAATGTCAAAGTTCTCTTTGAGAAGAATTGCGGGAGGCACGAAGCGGGAAAGCATAGCACCGGTCGCAACATCCGCACGGATCACCGTCTCTGTCCGCCCCTGAGGCTGTTGCGCCGTCTCGCGGCGGGTCGCGGGCCGTGAGGGAAGGAGCCGGGCGCGCCCTTCCTTACGTTGATAGATACGATGCTTGTTGGAGATCGCAGAAAAGGCGTCCTGGGATCGCGCCGCGCTTTCCGCCGAACCCAGCATCAGGAACCCCTTCTCGCTCAGCGAGAAGTGGAACAGCTCCATGAGCCGATCTTGAGCCTGATTATCCAAATAAATGAGAAGGTTACGGCATGTGATCAAATCGAGTGACGAAAACGGAGGGTCATTCACCGCATTCTGAGTCGCAAAGACCACCTTCTCGCGAAGCGAAGAAATGACACGGACATGGCCGTCTTCCTTGACAAACCACCGCGCCACACGCTCGGGGGAAATGCCGGATACGCTGCTGAGGGAATAGGCGCCTGCTCGCGCGGTCTCGATCGCGTTCGGGTTCAAATCTGTGCCAAAAACTTGGATAGATATGCGCGCCCTTAGGCGTTCGATCCGCTCGATCAGCGCGATGGCGAGCGTGTAGGCTTCTTCCCCGCTGGCGCATCCGGCAGCCCAAGCGCGCAATGTCGCCCCCTCGGGAAGCCGTTCAATCGTCGGGTCGATTGCAAGTGTCGCAAACTCCTCCCATGCTTCTGTGTCTCGGAAGAAGCTGGTGACCCCGATCAGCAGATCATTGATCAAGGTTTCCCGCTCCTCGGGCTTTCGTTTCAGATAGTCCACGTATTCTGCCACTATTTCGATTTGCGTACGTGCCATGCGCCGTCTGACACGCCGGCTCAGCGTCGAGGTTTTATACTCGAAGAAGTCAAAGCCATTACAAATACTTAGAACGTCAAGTACCTCGGCCAAACCGTCGGCTCGGTCTTCCGAGGGGGAGGGATTGCGAACGACCAAGCCGAGGCGCTGTCGCAGCCGGTTCGGAAGGTCATCAGCGCTCGCAACGATATCCGCCGAACCGCTCTCGATCGCCGATCGCGGCATCCCGTCGAACTCCGCATCGCTTGGCGCCTGAACGAATGTCATGCCTTGCTGTGCCTTGATGGCAGCAAGCCCCTTACTGCCATCCGAACCCGTCCCAGACAGGACGATTCCGGCACTCTTCGGTCCGTAGCTTTCCGCGAGACCTCGAAACAGATGGTCGATAGGGGTTCGGTGGTAGCGAGCTTCCTTGGGTTCTTCCAAAACCAGTTGTCCGTCCACCACTGTTACGTATTTCCCAGGGGGGGTCGTGTAGACAGTATTCGCCTTGATCAGCTCTGCATTCCGCGCCTCAATAACCTCAAGCGGTGTCTCCCGCCCGATAAGGCTCGCCATGATGCTCTTCTGCGTTGGGTCGAGATGCTGAACGACGATAAATGCCGCGCCGACATCCGCCTCGGTCGCAGCGAAGAAGCGAATGAGCGCATCCAGACCGCCAGCCGACGCGCCGACACCGATCACCATCACGCGGTCCAGACCCTTCAGCATACCAGTCACCTTCTGGCCTTCCGAGCTGCCGCTGCCGCCCGGATCGTCGTGCCGGTAAACAGGAGCATGACGCCACGTTTCAGGCGCGAACCGCTTTGAAAAGGGATCGCTCGAATCCCCAATTGTCCATCTCGGTAGGGCCCATCGGCCGTCTGCTCCACGCCGGTCTCCAGCGCCTGACGTGCAAGAGCTGCGGTATCGACGAAATCCGGGCGCGCCCCAACATTTCCGATAAGCCGTCCCGTGTCCTGCGGTTCAAGTTCATAGGCTTCGCCGCACAATCCGGTGAACCGCCTTATCCGCAAACCTTCGTCCAGAATCAAAAGGCCGATCTCGAGGCTCTCGAACACAAGCTCTGTGTCATGGTTAAGGTCTGAGAGAAGCTCGATCTTACGTTCGTGCTCGGCGCTCACAGAAACGAGTTCCTCGTTCACCGCGTGAAGCTCTTCGTTCGACGCTTGCAACTCCTCATTCGAAGCCTGCAATTCTTCATTCGAGGCCTGAAGCTCTTCATTCGAGGCTTGGAGTTCCTCGCCACTCGCCTCCAACCGTTCCGTGACATACTGCAAGCTTTCTTCAGTAAGTCGCAGATCGCGCTCCAACTGACGAACACGGCGGATCAGGAGCGCTGCGTCCCCATCCTCGGACACCGCGCCTTCATGTGCCGCACTGCCGTCCGGCTCTCTCTCGTCGCCTTTCTCGTCACGCTGTAGCGTCACCAGGATCAGGCGTTGCCCATTCACAGTCCCGCCGAGCGTTTCCATTGTGACGAGAAGAGTGTGTTGTCCCTCGGACTCTCCATCGACGCGGACATGTCTGGAAAAGGAAGTCTTGGTCTCTCCCGACAACCGCTCGATCCCGATGTTGATCGTATATCGCACGTCAGGATGGACGATCTCCTCAACCGTGCGTTCGGCGAGGTCGCTCATTGTGTCGACATAGGCTCCGGCCGTGCCGAACCAGGTCATCACATGTCCATCTGAAGTGATCAGGATAGAAGACGGAGCATAGCGCCGGAGCAGCGCGTCGTAGCCGCGCAGGAGGCTTGCCCGATCCTGCCGGGGGGTCTGGCTTTGCTCCACGAGCGTGAGCGGCGGCCGCGCCGGAAGGTCCATACGCGAAACGCGTCTCGAGCGGATATCAGGCATCTGGAACGCTTCCATGAGAATCGACCGTTCCATGACCCGCCGGTCGGTCACCTTACGGTAGATCCGCCACTTCTTGTCGACAGGTGCGAAGTCGTCAATTGTGCGGCGCAACGTCTCTGAAGGGCCGAGAAACAGGAACCCACCCTTCAACAATCCAAAGATGAATTTTGATACGATCCGGTCCTGCGCGGACTCGTTAAGATAGATGAGCAGATTGCGACAGGAAACGAGATCCAGTTGCATGAATGGGGGGTCTCGCAGGGCTTCATGCACCGAGAAGATGACCCGCTGCCGGAGCACGGGATCTACGATATAGCCCAACCGATGCTCTACGAAGTAGCGCTCCCGAAGGTCTGGTGGGACCTTGGCAAGCGCGACTTCGGAATAGATGCCCGCTGCCGCACGCTCAATCGACGGACGGTGAACATCCGTGGCAATAATTCGAAAATTCGGCTGCACTCCGGCAACGCGGAACGCCTCGCTTAGTTCGATCGCTAAGCTGTAGGCCTCCTCGCCGCCCGCACAGGCAAGCACCCAGATCCGGATCTCTCGCAGATCGGTGTGCATTCGATTTACCAGGACTGAGAGCACGTTCCGTCGCAAGGAGGAAAACGCGTCCGGATCACGATAGAACTCCGTCACGCCGATAAGAAGGTCGTGGTAGAGTTCTTCAAGCGCCTCGGGATCTTTCGCGACCAGGTCCTGATACTCGGCGATCGTTTCCAAGCCCCGGAGTTGATGGCGCCGCTCGATCCTCCTGAACACGGTCGGGCGCTTGTAGGCCGAGAAATCGACGCGGTGCTTAAGCTCAAGTTGGCGAAGAATTTTTTCTCCTGGAGGCGCATCGGAGGGCGCGTTATCCGTTGCGCGCTCGCAGGGCTCATTCAGCCAGTCGGCAATCACGCCTGGGATTTCAGAGGCAGGCAAAATGTGGTCGGCCACGCCCGCGCTCATGACCGATCGAGGCATTGAGTCAAAGCCCGCCTCCACAGGGAGCTGCACGAAGACCCGACCACCCGCCCGGCGCACTTCGGTCGCACCGGAAGCGCCGTCACTGCCTGATCCGGAGAGAACAACCGCGGCCGAAACCTGCGCACCGCGCGCCGCAACCGAATAGAAGAACGCATCTATCGGCAGGTGCGGAAGTGTATCAGTGTCATTGAAAGGGGTTAGGGTGAACGTATCACCGTCGAGCTCAACAAGCGTGTTCGGCACATTGAGGTAAATCGTGTCGGGCAGGATCTTTGCGCCTTCGGACACATGTTTGATCGAAAGAGATGTGCATCTGCTGAGGATTTCGTCCATCATGGAGCGGCGATCCGGCGACAGATGCTGAAGCACAACGTAACACCATCCGGCCTCGGCTGGTGCGGTCCTGAAGAACGCTTCAAGCGGCTCCAGACCTCCAGCAGATGCTCCTATAGCGATTAGTGGAATGTCCGACTCTTGGACGGCTTCTTCGCTCTCCACTGTCATACTGCCCCCGCTCTCGCGTATTTTTGCGCAGTTTTGTCTTGTATCAGTATTATGAATACGACAAGCGCTAAGCGCATTTCGATTGCTCAAGACGGGGCGAAGCTTGGCGAGAATACTGGTAGCCGACGACAACGCTGAATACCTCAGCTTCTTTTGCGAGGCTGTCGAGCAACTCGGCCATTCATGCGACGCCGTTGAAGATGGAAATGCCGTTTTGGACCGGATGGCCAAAGGGAAATACGACATTTTGTTTTTGGATTTGATCATGCCTGGCCGCGGTGCCATCTCGACACTTCATGCTGTCCGCGAATTGGATCAGACGGTCCCAATCATTATCATAAGCGGCAACACGGTCGTCTTCGAATCCCCGATTGTGACGCAAGGGCTGCAACTCGCTCAGGCGAAAATGTCGAAGTTCACCGGCTTGCAGAAGCTCGGGGAGTTGATCGACAGGTTTGTGGGCCAGAAATCCGAGAGCAGCACATGAAGATAGGCTGCATTGTCAGGGCATCGCTGTGCGAAACGCATGCCCACTAGGCTCACACCGCTCCAGCTCCTTCTTGCCGTTGATTACTGTGTTTGCGTGACGGATCGAACGTTGCAAGGCGTTGGCCCCTGGCCCGATACGGGTGAGAACGCGCCGCACGCTCTCAGGCGTGTAGGGCTTTTCGATATACGGCCGGTCCTGAAACGTCTCTGGCAGCATCTCAACGGTTGAACCGGTCGCGAAAGCAAACGGGATTGAGGAATCGGCTAGGAGATCGGCAAGAGGAAAGCAGGTTTCATCGCCAAGGAACACGTCAAGAATCGCAGCGTCGAAGACTTCTGTGCGCGCAAAGGCCAATGCTTGTTCGAGGGACGTCGCAGGTCCCACAATCTTGCAACCAAGTTCCTCGAACAGGACGCATGCGTGCAAACTGATAAGCCAATGATCCTCTGCCAAGAGTATGACCGGTTTTGCCAGCGAATGCGTACTGCTCATCGAATATCCATGTCATCAAGGCGGATCTCCCGCGTCTGATCCGAATGTCCGCCTGTCGCGGTATATAGGTGACCACGTTCGTGTTTGCTACTTTAAATTGATTTTTATCTATTAACTATTCGTTAAGATGGTGCTCCGGCGGTCAGAAAACTGGACTTTTCCAGACACTGACGGACTTCTAAGAACCAATACTCGCCATGAAGCGGATTTGTTTCCAGAGACTGCCGAACTTAGTTGGGAACACGCACGATAGACGTAGGGTAAGGCTAGGTCAGGCAGCGAATTGCAGTTTTGATCGTGAAGGCCCTGCGGTAAGGATCGTTATATGCAGACATCTTTCAGGATCCGAACAAATGGCCCAGGGCTCTATGAGTTCACCTCTGATGTGAAACGGTCTGCGATCGTTTCGGGGGACGGACTGCTCACACTCTTTGTCCGCCACACATCCTGTTCGCTGCTCATTCAGGAAAATGCGGATCCCGATGTCAGGCGAGATCTCGACGGTTTCTTTAAACGGCTCGTTCCGGACAGCAACGATCCAAAGATGGATTGGATCGTTCACCGGGATGAGGGACCGGACGATATGTCGGCACATATCAAAGCCGCGATAACCCCGGTATCACTGTCAATCCCTGTACAGCAGGGTCGCCTCCTCCTAGGCACTTGGCAAGGCATCTATCTTTTTGAGCATCGGCTCTCACCGCATATCCGCGAGGTTGCCGCGCATTTCGCTTAATCTCGCGACGAAAGAGAAGACCTCCAAAGAGACCGGGAGTGAAAGGAACTCAGTGAATGCAAGCTAGAGGCCGTGTCGGAGCCGCGACGAATTTCACCGAACGCCATCTGATGGCTTGAGGGCCGAATAGAGCAAGCTGAGCGTCACACTGTGTAAGTGCGAGCCTGAAAAAGCTTCACGCTGCGTCTTCTTGCGGCTCGTCGACCAATTGGCCCTGTGCATTGATGTATTCACCAATGGCTTGCGTAATCCGATACGCAATCGCTTCGATCTCCGCCGCGGGTACAGAAGAGAGGTACCGGATCTCAGCCAATTGCTCCTCGACCAGGGCCCGAACCCGCGTTTCGACTACGTCGCTCATTCCTACCTCCTGCACCCTTTGGCGCGATTCTGCCTTTAGGACTACACGCAATTCGTGTGCTTCCAGCTAACGCATACCATATATTGCGCGCACCGGTGACGATTTGTGCTGTATGGACGATAAATGAAGCTGGGTCGGCGAGAAAAACGGGTTCGATGTGCCCGAACCACAACGCCAAAGGTGCAACAGTGAGCAGATGCAGCAATACTATTTCTGGAAGCGTTTTTGTTTCAGTAACTTACCGGAACGGGCTCGAGGAAAACGAAAATTGCCTAAGACTTAGGCAGAAACGGGCGCGATCCCGCGTTGAACCACGCTTTAGGAGAAGTGCCAGGCTACGCATCACATGCCCAACGCCTGCTTGTAGAGTTCGAGAATTGCCTCTTCCTCGTCGACCTCTTCCCGGTCACGCTTGCGCAGAGAGATCAACTTCCGAAGCACCTTTATATCGTAGCCGCGCCCCTTGGCTTCGGCCAAGACTTCCTTCTGTTGATCGGCAATATCTTTCTTTTCTGCATCAAGCCGCTCAAAGCGCTCGACGAATTGTCGAAGTTCTCCAGCGGTGACGCGATATTGGCTGTCACCCTCGGCGTCACTCTGATCCCCAATCAACTCGGTCAATCTGCCTCTCCCTGTAGGTTTGCGCGGCTCTCCTAGCCGGGTCCGATACCTCCTTGCAAGCAGGCACACCTTGAAATACCAGCGACCTGCGCAAAAGAGGGTGAGCCCATGTCAGCTTTGATCTTGTTGGGTGCACTTCTCATCGCCGCGGGCCTATTTGGCCTCGGCTATTGTATCTGGAAAGGTTTTCAGATCCGACGGTCCAACCTGCCTTCAGAGACCGTCAATTCAGTTCTCCACAGGCTGATCGCAGTCAATCTCGGGTCGGTCGCCCTAGCAACCTTTGGGCTTGTCTTGCTGTTTATTGGCCTGAGCTTCTGAGCAGTTGATAGAGTCTGACGGTGCGGTTCCTGAACCAAACCAAGGGACAGCTTGTTGTGATCACAGCCGCTTCAAAGACATCACACCATTGAGCGGTGCAAGGAAAACACGTCTCTAAACAAAAGCTTCTTGCACAATGTTGCACTCTGGAGATGAGACTCTGTAGGTTACCGAGAACCGAATTCTTAGGAAAAAGCGTGAAAGAGACCGTTCTTATAACAGGGGCCAGTCGGGGCATTGGTCGTGAACTTTCACTGCAAGCTGCACAGCGTGGCTACCATGTGATCGCAGCAATGAGGGAACCCAAACGGGCGGAACCTCTCCCAGACGAGATCAGCGTCATCCGGCTCGAAGTCACCAAATCGGCCTCCATCGACCAGGTCGCGCAACTCCTCGACGGGACGCCTCTCGACCTTTTGGTCTGCAACGCTGGCGTCTTCCCGGGGCGCGGAGGGCTCCGAGAAGCCAAATGCTCCGAGCTCGACTGGTTCGCAGGCCTGATGACGAACGTTGCCGGCCCCTACTTCGCGGTTCGCGCGCTGTTTCCCAACCTGCGCATGGCGCGACAGCCGCGTGTTGCCATCATCGCGTCCTCCATGGGCTCAAGCCAGAACGCCGGAGGCGGCAGCTACATCTACCGTGCATCCAAAGCTGGGGCGATCAACCTCGCCAGAAACCTATCTGTCGAACTCGCGCCATTCGGTATCGCGGTCGGCGCCTACGATCCGGGCTGGGTGCCCACCGATATGGGCACCGAAGCCGCGATTGTTGACCTCAATCACAGCGTGACTGGCCTTTTGGAAAGATTCGCGGCGTTATCCGTCTCCAATACCGGCGTGTTTGAAGATTACCTCGGCAATTCAATTCCGTTCTAATCCGATCCGCCTTTACCGGGTCTGATCAGCCCCTGAGCGCGTCAAGTGTGGACGCAAGACGGGCAGCATTTGCCCGACGGAAATACGCCGCAAGGGCGCGCGCCCACGCCTCGCTCTCGACCTGTTGGTCGAGTGTCTGTCTCGCCTCTTCAACATCTTGTGGCGGAAAGACCGAACCGGCCCGCGCCTCCAACAAAGCACCCACATATGTGGTGCTGAACTCTGGGTGGGGTTGGACTGAAACGGCATAAGGAGTCTCAATCGGGCCGTAGGCGACAGCCGAAACCGCACATCCATCCGACACCGCCAGACAATGCGCGTCCTCGGGCAAGCTTACGACTTGATCTTGATGAACCGCATTGAGCGAAAAAGTATCCGGAACACCGTGCAACCATGCTGGGCGCGCCTGAAGTCGATACTCCTGAACGCCCAGGTTCCACCCGCCTTCCCACTTTCGCGCGGATCCGCCAAGCGCTTGCGCGAGAATTTGATGTCCGAAACAGATACCAACGACAGGCACTCGCGCCGCGATCGCCTCGCGCAGGAACGCCTCCAATGGTGCAATCCACGGGAGGGAGTCGTAGACGCCATGGCGCGAACCGGTCACAAGCCAGCCATTGGCATCTTCGGGCGCTTGGGGGAACTCCCCGCTGACAATCGAAACTGTGAAGAAGTCGAAATCCACGCTTACCCGCTCGAACATGGCTTCGAACATCTCTGGATAGGAGCCGAACCGCGCACCGAGCGGAGAACTAACCTCGCCGGTTTCCAAGATCCCAACGATCACGCAACGCCTCCAACCCCCTGCGAACATTCGGCAAATTAGGCTGGCTCGAAGCCGCCAGGCAAGTAACGCCTCTTCGCAGCGTCTCAGACTACAATTTTTGAAGCACTTTAGATTAACGAAGTCCCAAACTGTTCAGACTTTATTCACCCATTGGTTGCACAGACTGCCAAGACACAAGCGCCCGAGCCTTTACCGTTCCGCGCCAGGAAGCCTATAAGGCCCAAGCGAATAGGCGCGAAACGCACAAGTCGGATGGCGGGCAGAATCCAGAGGGCATAAAGAGCAAAATGTTTGGGGCTTTGGGCGGACTGCTGTCGTCGGACATGGCGATCGATCTCGGAACGGCGAATACGCTGATCTATGTGAAGGGAAAAGGCGTTGTGCTTTCAGAGCCTTCTGTCGTCGCCTATCACTTCAAGGATGGGCGCAAGCGCGTTCTGGCGATGGGCGAAGACGCCAAACTGATGCTCGGCCGCACGCCAGGCTCAATCCAGGCGATTCGGCCGATGCGCGATGGAGTTATCGCCGATTTCGATGTCGCCGAGGAAATGATCAAACACTTCATCCGGAAAGTGCACCGCAGCGGCGGATGGGCGAAGCCGAAAATCATATGTTGTGTCCCCCATGGCGCGACGCCGGTCGAGCGGCGTGCGATCCGGGAAAGCGTCCTCGCTGCCGGGGCGCGCAAGGCTGGATTGGTCTCCGAACCGATTGCCGCGGCGATTGGGGCGGGCATGCCGATCGCCGAACCGACCGGCAACATGGTGGTCGACATCGGCGGCGGAACGACGGAAGTCGCCGTGATGTCTCTCGGGGACGTCGTCTACGCCCAGAGCGTCCGCGTCGGCGGTGACCGAATGGATGAGGCAATTGCGAGTTATCTGCGCCGCCAGCACAATCTGCTGATCGGAGAGGCGACGGCAGAACGGATCAAGCTTGAGATCGGCACGGCAAGGATGCCCGATGATGGCGCGGGACAGCGGATGAACGTGCGCGGCCGCGACCAACTCAACGGCGTCCCGAAGGAACTCGAAATCAATCAGGCCCAGGTGGCAGAAGCGCTCGCTGAGACCGTTCAAACCATCGTCGAGGCTGTGATCACAGCGCTGGAACAGACGCCCCCCGACCTTGCCGCAGATATTGTGGACCGAGGGGTGATGCTGACGGGCGGAGGCGCGCTCCTTGGGGATCTTGATCTTGCCTTGCGCGAGCAGACCGGCCTCGCCATCACCGTGGCCGAGGACCCACTAAACTGCGTGGCAATCGGAACCGGCAAGTCCCTAGAGTTTGAAACACAACTCGCGCATGTGCTAGATTTCGGAAGTTAAGGCTAGGTCTTGTGCACTGCGCCAGCAGATGCACACTAGATCGCGTCAGGGTGTGAGGTAGGGCCTCGCGTGGCAATCCGGAATGATCAACAGCCGAACTATCTTGCGAGCTTGCGGCATATCCTGCTCGGGGCCGCGATTGTCTGTTTGATCGCCCTCTTCCTGTTATGGCGGATCGACAATGCACGTGTTGAGCGCTTGCGCGCGGCCTTGGTCGATCAATTTGTGCCCAGCTTCGAATGGACAATCGAGCCCGTTGCGGCCGTCGGTCGTTTGTTTGGAGACCTTCAATCCTACACGCGGATCCAAGAGCAGAACGAGGAGTTGCGCCGGGCCCTGCAACGGATGGAGGGGTGGCGCGAAGCCGCGCTGCAATTGGAACAGCGAAACGCCCGGCTTCTCGCGCTGAACAACGTGCGGCTGAGCGCGCGGACAACATTCGTCACCGGGGAAATCATCGCCGACGCATCGAGCCCGTTTCAGCGCTCTGCCATGGTCAATGTGGGCCGGATCGACGGGGTCGTTGACGGGTCCGTCGCCGTGGATGGCCTCGGGCTTGTCGGTCGCATCGCCGGAGTGGGTGAGCGTTCCTCGCGTATTCTCCTCTTAACGGACGGATCGAGCCGCGTGCCAGCAATGGTGAGGCCTTCGGGCCATCATGCCATCGTCGCGGGCAACAATACGCGGGCACCGCTGCTCGAGTTCGTGGACCATCCCGATGCAATTCAACTCGGAGATCGCATTGTGACCTCCGGCGATGGCGGGCTTTTCCCGCGTGACATTCTCATTGGTCAGGTCGTCTCAGGGTCGGACGGTCGCCTGCGCGTCCGCCTTTCGGCCGATTACGGCCATTTGGATTTCGTCCGTGTGATCCGCGAAGTGCCGCCAGAGGAAATCGAGGGGCCCGGGAACCTGATCGGCCCGGTCTTGACCTCAGAAGAGGCTCTCCTCCCCGGCGTCCCCCGAACGATGGAGCTTTCGCAATGAAGCGCCGGGGGGATCCCTTTCGGCTGATGCGCCAGGCGGCATTCTTCTTCTTTTGCGTCGCGGCTGTCTACTTGCCGATCACACCTCTAGCACCAGGCGCAGATCGGGTCGCGCCCGATGTGCTCTATTGCCTTGCTGTCGCGTGGGTCCTCCGAGATCCATCATCCGCGCCCGTTTGGATCATCCTCGCAACCGGACTTCTCGCCGATGTGCTTATGGCACGACCGCTCGGGCTCGGAGCGCTTGGTTTGGTCATTGTGACGGAAATCGCAAGATCCTGGCAGGTCAGTATTCGGGACACCAACATTCTCGTCGAATGGGCCTTCGCCATCGTGCTGTTTGCCATTGCCTGGGTTGCAACGCTGACAGTGCTTCAGTTGAGTTTTAGCGCGGTGCCCAGCCTCATGACATCGCTTCGGCTCATTGTGGAAACATCGATACTTTATGTCGTCATCTCGCTGGCAACAGCCATCGGAATGCGGATCTTCGGGCCAAGAAGGCGGCGCGGCGGCGATGCCTACGAAAGGGCGCGCGCGTGGTGAAACGACCCGGAAACGAACCGCCGCCGCGGATCACGCGCCGCGGATTGATGATGCTGGGGCTCCAACTTGGGATCGTTGGTGGGCTGGTCTGGCGCATGCGCGACCTGCAGATCACGCAGAATGAACACTTCCATCTCTTGGCGGAGGAAAACCGGATCAACATCCGCCTCCTCCCTCCGGCAAGAGGGCTCATCCGCGACAGACACGGCGAACTGATTGCGGGAAACCGGCAGAACTACCGCGTGGTGATGGTCAGGGAACAGGCGGGCGACCCCGAAGCGATCCTCGGTCGTCTCGCGCAGATCATCGACCTGCCTCCGCTTCAACGTGACCGCGCGCTCAAAGAGATGCGGAGCCGAAGCGCGTTTGTCCCAGTGGTCGTTGCCGAACACCTGACATGGGAGGATGTGGCGCGGATCTCCGCCAACGCACCGGTCCTGCCAGGCATCATCCCCGAGGTTGGGCTTAGCCGCTACTACCCCAACGGGTATAGCACGGCGCATCTCGTAGGCTATGTCGGCCCGGTCTCGGAGAGCGATCTGGCCAAGCTCGAAAGCCCCGATCCGCTTCTGCAAATCCCCCGCTTTCAGATTGGCAAAACCGGAGTCGAAGTACGCCTGGAAGACAACCTTCGAGGCGAAGCAGGAACGCAGCGGATCGAAGTCAGCGCCGCCGGGCGCGTCATGCGGGAATTGAGCCGCAACGAGGGCAAAGCCGGCAAGGACATCCAACTCACCATCGATCAAGGCCTCCAAGACTACGCAATGGAGCGGATGCGCGGTGAAAGCGCCGCGTCAGTGGTGATGGATGTGACCAACGGTGATATCCTCGCCATCGCCTCGTCACCGGGTTTCGATCCGGCGAGTTTCGTGTTCGGCATTTCCTCGAAGAACTGGGGCGCGTTGCTCAACGATGAATACCGCCCGCTCTCCAACAAGACCGTCTCGGGCCTCTATCCCCCCGGGTCGACCTTCAAGATGTGCGTGGCTCTCGCCGCCCTCGAACTTGGGGTGATGGACCCCTACGAGACAGTCTACTGCCCCGGGTTCACGCAACTGGGTAGACGGAGATTTCACTGCTGGAAACGGGGCGGCCACGGCCCCGTCGACCTGCGCGCAAGCCTCGCGCGTTCATGCGACGTCTACTATTACGAGATGGCACGGCGCCTAGGCGCGGACAACATTTCGGCAATGGCCAACCGGCTTGGCATGGGTATACGGCATAGCCTGCCCTTGCCTGCGGTTACCGAAGGTCTCATGCCAAACCGCGCCTGGAAAAAGGAAAACCGCGGCGAGGTTTGGACCCCGGGGGACAGTTTCAACTATGGCATTGGGCAAGGGTTTAGCCTTGCCTCGCCGCTCCAGCTCGCGGTGATGACATCACGTCTCGCGACCGGGCTCGCCGTCACGCCCCGGCTTGTCAAATCCATCGGCGGGGAAGAGCAACCGACGCCCCAAATGGATCCGCTCGGGGTTCGCCCGGAACACCTGCGTCTGATCCAGGACGGCATGTACACCGTGTCCAACGTGCCCGGAGGCACAGCCTACCGATCGCGCATTGTGGATGAAACCATGAAGATGGCGGGAAAAACCGGCACAAGCCAAGTGCGGATCATCACACCGGCCGAGCGCGCCGCAGGTGTCACGCGCAACGAGCAGCTTCCGTGGAATCGCCGGGATCATGCGCTCTTCGTGGCCTTCGCGCCCTACGACCGCCCGCGATATGCCATTGCGCAAATCGTCGAGCATGGCGGCGGGGGCTCAAAGGTCGCAGCGCCCATCGCGCGGGACATTCTGATGCACGCGCTTTGGAAGGGCGAGCCACCGCTGGACGCCTATCCCCGCGAACAGCACGAGGAGATCGAATTGCGGCGCGAGGCAATGCGCCAAGCACAGCTGGGACGCGCCACCACTGCGGGCGACCCGGTATGAGCCAGATCGACCTTAGCCCGCGCGAGCAGCCACGCGGCTTCGGGAAGCTCCTCGCGCTAAGCTGGCCACTGACGCTCTTGATCACAGCAGTTGCCGGTGTGGGTTTTCTGATGCTTTACGCCAATGCAGGCGGGAGCTTCGAGCCCTGGGCGGGGCCACAAATGGTTCGGTTCGCGGTCGGTCTTCTCGCAATGGTCGTGATCGCGATGATCCCGATCCGGTTCTGGCGGCTGATCTCGCCGCTTGCATACCTGTTCGCATTGGCGCTCCTCGTTCTCGTGGAGATCATGGGCTCGATCGGGATGGGGGCGCAGCGCTGGATCGACCTCGGACCGATACAGCTCCAGCCGTCCGAATTGATGAAGATCACTCTCGTCATGGCCCTCGCGGCCTACTATCACTGGCTGGAGCCAGAGCGCGTCTCACGTATCTTTTGGGTCATCCTCCCCCTTGTCCTGATCCTCGTGCCGACCGCGCTGGTTCTGAAACAACCCGATCTCGGCACCGCCCTCTTGCTGGTGATGGGCGGGGGCGCGGTCATGTTCTTGGCCGGCGTGAGCCTTTGGTATTTCGGCACGGCCATCGCCGCTGGGGCAGGAATGCTCTTTGCCGTTCTGAGGTCGCGCGGAACCGAGTGGCAATTGCTGGAAGATTACCAATACCGCCGGATCTTTACCTTCCTCGACCCATCGAGTGATCCGCTCGGCGCGGGTTATCACATCACACAAGCAAAAATCGCCATGGGCGCTGGAGGCTTGTCCGGGCGTGGCTTCATGCAAGGCACCCAAAGCCGCCTGAACTTTCTGCCCGAGAAGCACACGGACTTTATCTTCACGACCCTCGCGGAGGAATTCGGCTTCATCGGCTCGATCGCTCTCCTCTGCCTCTATACCCTCATCATTATCTTCTGCATCGCGTCTGCGATCTCGAACCAGGACCGGTACGGGGCTCTCCTGACCGGTGGGATCGCCGTGGCGTTCTTCCTGTTCTTTGCCGTCAACATGGGCATGGTAATGGGATTGATGCCCGTCGTTGGCGTACCGCTTCCGCTCGTCTCCTATGGGGGCTCAGCCTTGCTCGTGCTCATGGCCGCCTTCGGCCTGGTGCAAAGCGCGCATGTCCACCGACCGCGAATTCGAGACTAGCCCCCCTCTTTCCGACGTTCAGCAAATTTGATCGCTCTCTTCCCAAATCGCGTAACTCCCAAAAGCCCACCACGTTAACCCTCCTGGAAACCTTCGAGAAACTCTCTGTCGCTACGGTTATTCCGGGCTTTTCCGAATAAAGAGAGTTTCAGAGATGTTTCGCGATTTCTCAATACACCGGCTCTGCCGGATGATCGCTTGGGTACTTGCCTGCGGAACGATTCTTGTCCTGTTCGCCAACATCTACCTGATGTCAGCCATCTCGGACTCAGAACAAGCTTGGGAAGACTACGAGGCGACGAACTCGCCCAGAGCCCAAGCTCTCAGCGCCATCGTCGAATCCATGGGCTATGGCGGAATGATCCACAACTTCAAGAACGCCGTGATCCGGCTTGATATCGACCGAACCATCCGAGCGAGAGAAGCCGCCGGTGCAGCTCTGCAAGCCTTGCAGCGCTACCGTCAGCAGACAGAGCCCGGAAATAACGCGGGCCAAAACAGCGAAGACGGCCACGTTCTTCCCAAGGCCACGACCGAAGAACTCCTCCTTGCCGTTGAGCAAACCGTGCGCGCCTATGCCGACAATCTACAATGGATCGAAGAAATGATCCGCGAAGGGACAACGCCGACCAACCTGGACAGCGTGGTCAAGATTGATGACGGCCCCGCTCTTGCAGCGCTACAAGAAATGTTTGCCCGCGAAAAACAGGACGGCGAGAAGAAGATCGTCCTCTTGGGCGAACTACGACGCGCGCTGGGCTATGGTGGCCTCATTCACAACTTCAAGAATTACGTCCTGCGCAATGATGAGCCCCGGATTGCCAAGATCCGCGGAAATGCCGCCCAAGCCAATGAGATACTTAGCAAATACAGAGCGATGGATACCTCGCCAGCCGAACAGGCCGCGATTACGGAAGTGAGCAGCATGGTCGCCGCCTACGAAGCTGGATTGGACACGGCAATCACGCTGGTCCGTCAGGGCGCATCGGTCGCGGAGATCGACGCGAACGTAAAGGTCAGTGACGGGCCAGCGCTCGCCGCACTCAGCGCAATGGAAACCTACATTGCCGAAGAAACAGCCGCCCGCGCCGGGGACATTTCGGTTCAGATGGCTCACGCGCGAACGGTCGCCCTCATCCTCGCGGTCTTCAGCACAATCGGCATGCTCCTGGTCGCGATCGGGATCCGCTGGGCTCTTCTTGCCGGTGTTGCACGGCCCGCAGGAACGATTGCGGTTAACCTCAAGGAACTTGCACAAGGCAACTTGGACGCTGATCCGTCGGATCTGATTGCCGATACCGAAGTCGGAGAAATCGCCAGGTCCGCAAAGATCTTTCGTGAAAGCCTCATCGAGAATCGGCGCCTCATGGCCGAGAGCGAACGCATGCTCCAAGAAAGTAAGGAAGCGGCAGAGGTCCAGAAGCGTTTAAGCGACGCGCAAGCAGAAGCGGTCGAAGAACAAAAACGTCTCATGGAAGAACGCGAGGAGGCAGAGCAGGCGCTTCAGACGCGGCAAGAGCAGCTCGACGCGCTCCTCTCCCAACTTGAGAGCGTCGTCGCTGCGGGAATCGAGGGGGATTTCAGCCAGCGCCTCGCCATGGTCGACGGTCAGGAAGACCTGTCCGCGATCGCATCCTCGCTCAATCAGCTTCTTGGAACCGTCGACGCAGGGATCGAATCGATCAGCAGCGTTGCGAACCGGTTCGCAAGCGGCGATCTGACCGCAACCATGGACGGAAAGTTCCTCGGCCGGTTTCAGGACCTGCGCCGCGACTTCGACAGTGCGTTTGATCGCGTCTCCGGCATGATGGGCAGCCTGCGGGACGTCGCGGACAAGATCGCCGACGAAAGCACCTCAATCTCGAGTGCGTCGATGAGCCTCTCAACCAAGACAGAGCAGCAGGCCCAGTCGCTGGAAAGAACATCGGGCGCTCTGGAGGATCTGGCCTCCGCCGTCAACGAATCCGCCAAGGACACGGCCGAAGTCGAAACGGTCGTCAAAACGGCCGCGGTCAGCGCGTCCCAGAGCGGCCACATCGTCATCGAAGCTGTCGAAGCGATGGAGCGGATCGAAGCCACATCGAAAGAAATCACGAAGATCATCACTGTCATCGATGAGATTTCCTTCCAGACAAATCTCTTGGCCCTCAATGCTGGCGTCGAGGCCGCGCGGGCTGGCGAGGCGGGCCGCGGATTTGCCGTGGTCGCCTCTGAGGTTCGGGCTTTGGCGCAGCGCGCGTCGGACGCCGCAAGCGACATCAACGCGTTGATCCAAAAGAGCGGTAAAGCAATCGAAGAAGGCGTTCGCTTGGTGAAGGATGGCGGCGAATCCATCCAGAATATCGTAGGTTCCATGGATACGATTTCGGAGCGCGTCGGAAAGGTGGCCGCCCTATCGCGCGATCAGGCCACCGGCATTGCGGACATCAACTCCACTCTGGCCAGCATCGACGACGGCGCCAAGAACTACGTCTCCGTCCACGAGGAAACGACAGCCGCCACAATGGCGCTCAATGAGGAGACCAAGCGGTTGATCGAAGCCATCTCCGCATTCCAGATCCGTTCGGCGTCCCGCCAGAGCAACTGGACACAGCCGGGCCAGGGCAGAATGCGGGCCTGAGGTGATGCCCGGGCACAAAGCTTCCTCGCGCATGGGCATCTGATCCGGGCGCGCAGCAATCGCCTCCTAATCTTGCGCCGCTTCTTGCGTGGGGCACGACAGAGCTATACGCGGGTGGACACGCCACCCCAAAGGCCACCGACCCGCCTATGCCCGTCCTCCTCTTCTCTGTCACGGATACGGAATTCGACAAGTTCGCGCGCCCGGTGGAGGCAGCATGCCGTGCCTTGGGGTTGGAAGTGGAGATCACCCGCTCGTGGGATCGGCTCGAGGACATCGAGTTTATTGTGCTCAGCCCCGATGGCCCCATCACCGATTTCACGCCCTTCTCTCGTCTAAAGGCCGCCCTGAGCCTCTGGGCAGGCGTCGAACGGATCGTGAAAAACGAAACGCTCAGAGCCCCGCTTTGTCGCATGGTGGATGCTGGCCTGACCGAGGGAATGGTGGAGTATGTCACAGGCCACGTTCTGCGCTATCACTTGGACTTGGACCAAGTTCTCACCGGACAGGACGGGACGTGGCGGCCGGAATGGGTCCCTCCCCTCGCCGGCTCCAGGACGGTGGCCATCCTTGGGCTCGGAGCACTTGGGCGCGCCTGCGCCGAGGCGCTCGTCAGGCTCAATTTTCGCGTCCTGGGTTGGACCCGTCGCCCGAAGGAAATCGACGGCGTCGAATGTGCAAATGGCGCGACAGGCTTCTTCGAAACTCTAAGCCGCGCGGAGATCGTCGTCACGCTCCTGCCCGCCACGGACGACACTTGCAATATCATCGCGCAGGATGCCCTAAAGGCCATGCCCCGGGGCGCCCGCCTGATCAACCCGGGCCGGGGCAGCTTGATCGACGATGAAGCCCTCCTCTCCGCTCTGGAGGACGGCCACCTCGATCACGCGACGCTCGATGTGTTTCGCCGCGAGCCGCTACCGCCGGACCACCCATTTTGGGCTCACCCGAGAATCACAGTCACGCCGCACATCGCCGCGGCCACCCGGCCCGAAACTGCGGCCAAGACCATCGCCGAGAACATTCGCCGGGCCGAAAGCGGAGCGCCATTGCTACATCTCGTGGATCGGGCATCTGGCTATTAAAAGGAAGCCGTTTGGACGAGGCGTCGTCTCAGTCTCGGCAGCGAAAACCAGGGAAACGACCTCGAGGTTTGAACCGGTGAGTGAGTTGAGGCGTGTTTGTATCGGCGCGGTCACCCACGCAGCTTACGCAGTTCAGCGTTGGGAGGACGCCAAGAACTCTATCGCCGGATCCGCCCTCGGACAAATCCCTATGAAACTCAGCTGCGCCTACGGATCCGCAAAGCGGCCACACTATGGTAAGGACGCGAAACGCAAAACGCCGCCGGTCAGATCATCGCGCTTTCGTCGCCGCGATCGCAAACTCAGAGCTTTGCTCCGCATAAGCGGCACCAGACACATCCCCATACATGTGATCGATTAGGAACCCTGCCGCCGAGAGCTCGTCACGCAAGCTCTCGGGGCTAAAATACTGCAACCAGTTGTAGACCGTCTCAGCCTCACCGGTTTCGGGAAAGATACTATATTTGTCGAGCACGACTGCCTCGCTCTCATACTTGAACGTATTGACAAAGCAGAAATAATCGCGCGCGGACCAGAAATGATTGAGCTGATTTCTCTCATAGAAGCGTGCGGTTTCCCGTTCAGCGAATGCAGCCATGGAATAGACATCAAGCAAGAGCGCGCCCTCTTCCTTGAGGCACCTGTGGAAAATGCCGAGCAACCTTGCCCTCTGCGCAGGGCTTAGCGCGCAGAAGTCGCACATGATCATGGTGACTAGGTCAAACCGGTCCTTCCGGTCAAACTCTAGGTAATTGCCTTGGACGTAGTTGATCTTTTGGCCGGAAAGCTGAGCCTGCTCGCACGCATAGAGTAGGGACGTCTCCGAAAAGTCCAAGCCCGTCACCGCGGCCCCGGATGTTGCCAAGCGGGACGTGTACAATCCAGGTCCACACCCAAAGTCGCATACGGACTTTCCAGGACCGAGGTCGAATTGATCGATGATCCAGGCTGCGGAGGCGTCGATGAACGCGATGTTCCTCGATGAAACGTCGATGCTCCCGTTCAGATGAAACGCCAACATCTGCTTTGAACGATGCTCATCGGTCCAGAGCGCCTCGGCGGTATAGACCGCAAAGACTTCCGGTTTACGATTGATTTCGTCTATCTTTTCAAACATCTCGAAGATCGGTCTATGAGGCATCGGTTGATGTTTGGCGGGCCGAACGCGTCCCCGAAGGCCCAGGCACTGGTCCAGTTGTATCGGCGCATTCTTGGTCCCAGTCACCCCGAAAAGGCCGATATCTGCCAAACACCACAGGTCAGATCGCCTCGAAAGCCAGGCGCCAAAGGGCAGTCACTTCCCCCCGACCTCGGATCAGGGCAACGCGGAGAGCCATGCCCCCACCAGTTCCCTATGCGCCCGTCTCGATGACGAGCAGGCGCTTTAGGGTGGCCGCGACGCGATGAAGCGGATATCCGACGAGGCTTGAGACATGGAGAAGCCACCGGATGCTGCGCGACGTCGTTTTGAGCTATCGCCGGGCCTTGGAGTTTCGCGCGCCGTTCCTGATCACGCATGTGTTCTTCCAACTGGTCTCTACCGCGGTGCTGATGCCGCTGATCGGGTGGCTGCTGGCGCTGACCCTGCGGTTTTCGGATCAGTCGGCCCTCACCGATCAGGACATTGCAAGGTTTCTCATGACCCCGGCTGGCGCGCTCGGAGGGCTGCTGGTGCTGAGCGTGTTGCTCGGCGCCCTGGTGCTCGACGTCGCCGTGATGACCTCCACAATCCGGAGCCGCCGAAGAAAACCGCTCAATGCGCTGCGCGAAGGAGCCCTATTCGCTCTCGGACATGCCCGGCCCATTCTGCTGGTGATGGGCGCGCTGATCTTGCGCGTCGTCGGGATCTCACTGCCATTTCTGGCCGTCGGGGCCGGTCTCTATGTCACGCTGCTCTCGGCCTTCGACATCAACTACTATCTCACTGCGCGTCCGCCGGAGTTTCTTGTGGCCGTCGGCCTGATCGGCCTCACGTTGGCGGCGTTGCTTTACGTCCTGATCAACCGTCTCGTCGGTTGGGCACTGGTCCTGCACCTGGCGGTGTTTCGCAACGTCTCGGTCTCGGAGGTCTTTGCCGAAAGCCGATCACGGATGGTCGGGCATCGCCGTCGCCTTCTCGTGTTGCTCGCCGGTTGGTTCGGCGCGCGTGCGCTTCTTGGGGGCCTGCTCTCGCTCAGCCTCGGCTTCGGTCTCGCCCTCGCGCCCGATCTTGCAGAGGGCCATTTGCAGACTGCAGCCATCGTGATTGGCGCTCTCCTGGCCGTTTCACTGGTGGTCACGCTGGTGATCAACGCGCTGTCCAACGGGGCGCTCGCTGACCTTCTCAATGGTGTCTTCGACGAGAGACTTGGCGAGACTTCCATGCCCGTCGCGCAGCCAGTGCGGCCCTCTTTCTTGCTCGCGCGAGGCTGGGGCCTCGGCCTCGCGATCCTGGGCGTGATGGTCGTCTCTGCCTTCGGAACAGTTCAAGCGGCGGCCGCGTTGTCGGAGCGGCTAAGGTCCGACGCCGATGTCGTCGTGATCGCGCATCGCGGCGCGGCGGCGCTTCGACCTGAGAACACCTTGGCTTCCGTGGAGAAAGCAATCGAGGACGGCGCCGACTGGATCGAGATCGATGTCCAGGAATCCGCAGACGGCCAAGTGGTGGTCGCCCATGACAGCGATTTCATGAAAGCGGCAGGCAACCCGCTGAAGGTCTGGGATGCCACGATGGACGACCTTGCGCAGATCGATATCGGCAGCTGGTTCGACCCGGCTTACGCCGATCAGAGGGTGCCGCTCCTGCGCGACGTGCTGCTGGCGGCAAAAGACCGGGCCAATGTGCTCATCGAACTCAAGTTCTACGGCCACGACACCGATCTCGAAGGCCGGACCATCGCCATTGTCGAAGAACTGGGCATGCAGGATCAGATCGCCACGATGTCGCTGAAATATCCTTCGGTGCAAGAGATGAAGGCGCTGCGGCCCGGTTGGCCCGCAGGCGTTCTGGCCGCAACCGCGATTGGCGACCTGACGGGCCTTGAAGGCGATTTTCTGGCGGTGAGCCTCGCCGAGGTGTCGCCCCGGCTGGTGGCTCGGGCGCAAGAGGCGGGCAAAGACATTTATGTCTGGACCGTGAACGACGCCGTCACAATGTCGCGTATGATCTCCATGGGCGTGGACGGGGTGATCACCGACGATCCTGCCCTGGCTGCCCGCACCATCGAGGATCACAACGCGTTGCCAATCGGATCAAGGCTCGCGCTCTGGCTCAGCGACAGCTTCGGCGTCGCGCTCGACCGACTGACAGGAACGCAGGTCGCCCAATGAGATACCTGCTACCGCTGCTGCTGTCATTCTACCTAGCACACCCAGCGTCGGCGCAAGGCGAGGACTGGACGCTGCAGCGTCAATTCGAACTTCCGGCACACCGCTCATTGATGGCATTGGTCGAAGGAGCCGAGCTTGCCCCTTTCGAGACCGATGGATGCAGCGGTGGCCTGTCCTTGGCCTGGCGCTCGGTCTCGGGCGCATTCCCGGATTTCGCCGCAATCCACGAAGAGGCGCCGCCTTGGGAAGCCTGCTGCGTGATCCATGACCGGGCCTATCACGATGCGGGCGGCGGCGCGACACCAGGGGCAAGCTTCGACGCACGTCTGGTCGCAGACGAGGCCTTGCGCGCTTGTGTCGTGTCAGAGGGCGAAAAGCGCCGAGATTTGGTGGCGGAGGAGTATGGTATCGCCCCCGAAAGGATCGACAGCGCCTATGCCACCATCGCAGAAGCGATGTTTGTGGCGGTGCGGTTTGGCGGCGGACCCTGCACCGGATTGCCCTGGCGATGGGGCTACGGGTTTCCGCAATGCACGCCAGTGCCCATTGCGGGCCAAGGCGGCTCGGGTCCGTAGCGCAATTCGCGCCAACTCCGCCGAGCGACCTCGTCGCACATCACAAACAGTGAGCTCGCATCGGCGCGATGCTTTCGGCGTGGAGGGCGCAAACCCCGACGATCAATCGCGCCGCAGATCAGCGTCAACCCACTCTAATCGTCAATGAATTCAAGGATCTCACGGACGGCTGCATCTCTCGCGTCAGGATTGAACTCCAGACGGCTCCAAAGCGACTTCTCGACCTGATCGAACCCATGCGTCACGCCGCGGAACGTGCCAATCTCGATCGGCTGCCCGCGACCACGCTCGCGTTCGGCCAACTGCAAACAGTCATCGAAATCGGTGATGGTGTCGCCCTCCACCAGCAAAAACATCGCCGGAACGGGGACGGACCAGCCGTCGCGGCCAGCCATGCTCAGCGTCCCGCAATACGGATAGAGCACCACAACCGATTGAAGGCCACTCAACCCTGCCTCCTGGATGCTTACGGGCCAGGTCTGCAGGATCGGCGGGACCCGGTTCTGGCTCACCAATGTCAGGAAATCGAGCACGGCCCAACCACCATGGGAGGCACCGATCATCACAATCTGCGCGTCATCGACGAAATCCATCCGCCGTGCATTGTCCAGTGCCACGGCGACATCGCCCGCACGCTCGGAGCCATTCAAGAGCTGGCCGGAACAGACCAGTCGCCACGCCTCATACTTCTCGTATTGCCGCGGCCTGTGGCTGTCGACAATGATCGAGGCCCAACCCGCTTCGGCAAGTTCCTCCGCAAGGAAGGGCAGATTGTCCTTCGGGCCGTCGCAGCCGGAAAACAAAAGCGCGGTCGGGAAGGGACCGGGCCCATCCGGCACCCGGCTCTGGTAGTAGGGTTTGAGCGTTGTCGCGAGCGCTGCCGGGGCATAATCCGCAGCGGACCAGCCGAGCGGACCGCGCACTGTGTTGAGCCCCACCGCACCAACCGTGGCCGCCAAGACGACCAATGCAGCTGCCGCCATTGACATATCCGGCATAACCTCCCTTACGCCCGCTCAATAGGCGGGCGGTCTTCGCGCGAATATGGCTTGGAGACGGCGTGTCTGAGCCTCGGTCCAGTCCGGCGGGGCGGCGACAGCCACCCAAGCCGTGATATAGTCTTTCGCGGCATATTCATGGCCGAAGCCTTCTATTTGCTGCGAAGTGGCCATGTCCAGACCCAACTGAAGCGTTGTGACAAGCGGGAACCAGCGAAACTCCGGGGCGACATCCGGCGCTCGAGGAAACGCCATCCAGGCGGGCCGCCGAAACGCCGAGGTGAAGGTGAAATTGACAATCGGATCGCTGCCATATTGCAGGAAGACAAACCGCATCGGCCCCCAGGGGGGATCACCCAGCGGACCTGTCCCCGCCTGGTTCATTGAGCGTATCAGCGTGCTGTTGCCGAAAACGGGACGCCAGGCCGGGCTGGCGGGAACCCGGTCATCGCGCACCGTCCGCCAAATCGGGCTGAGGAACGGCGATCCGGCCCAAACGCCGCCCGAAATCGGATCGGCCAGGAGGTCCAGAACGGGCATCGTCGCCTGGGAATTATAGGCGCCTTGGCTCAGCCCGAAGACATAAAGCTCCGGGCGATCCGCCTCCGGGAGGTCCACCCAGTAATCATAGATCGTCTGAAACAGGGCCTGCGATTGCTCCAACCCGTATTCTGGATGCACCATGAGCGCGAGCGCGCTGGTCATATACGAGTATTGCACGCCAACGGTGGCAATATCACCGCCCCGGATGAACTCCAGCGTATCCTGCGCATAATGGTCCATATACCCGGTGCCGACCGGTGTCGCGATGAGCAGAGCTGAGCGCTCGAATGCGCCGACACGCTGCAGTTCCGCCAGAGCCAGATCGGCGCGCCCTTGCGATGTCTCAGCGGAGTTTCGCCCGATATAGATCCGGATCGGCTCAATGGCGTCGGGATCAAATGCGCGCAATTCCTGCATTGACGGGCGGCTCGCGACAAAGGCACGGCCCCAGCGGCCCATCTGGCGCCAGGCGATCAGCGAGTCCGGGCTGCCGGACAAAAGGGGGTTCTCCGGGCGCGCCAAATCCGGCGAAATCATCTCGTCGGCGGCTTCAAAGAACCCGTCCGCTGCCTGGAGAAGCCGGTTAACAAGCACACCGTCCGCGACAGCCCAGACGAACCAAACCGTTGTTCCCATCGCAAAGAGAAAACTCACGCGCGGTGGCATGACGCGGGAGAGCGCCACTTTGATGCGGTCGAACAACAAACCGAACAGGCGAAACAGCAGCCAGAGCGTCAGCATGATGGCCGCACTGACGGAAAAAAGCTGCAGAGGATGAGAAGTATCGACCGGGGCCATTCCCGCAACATCCCGCACCGCATTCTGCCAATCCGATGCGCGAAACACGCAATAGGTCACAGCAGCCGCCGCGCCGGTATAGGCTACGGCCCGGATCGCCGCGTCATGCTTCGGGCGACCATGCGGCAGTTCTAGGAAACGCCAGATCAGCGCCAGAACATTGCCCAATTCGTAGCCGAGGGCCGCAACCACGCCGCTGATCAAGCCCTGAAAGAGCGGCTCGCGCGGGATCAGCGATGGCGTGAGCGAGGCGCAGAACGCGGCTGTGGCCACGACCAGCCCAGGAATACTGGGACGCAGGCGGCGGCCCAGGAAGCCTGCAACGCGACCGAGCGTTTCGGACCTTAGGGCGCGTGTGGCAAGCACGTCATACCTCCTTGTGGCGGATCAGGGAGATAGGTCGTCCGATCGATTGGATCGAAGGCAAAAGTCTCCCAAAACCGGCTCGGAAGATCCGGGTAACGCGATCGCAGCGTCTGCACCTTGCCCAGGTTATACCCCTTTGCCGCCAGGATCTGGCTCCGCCCGGAAATCGCACCGGGGCGACCCGGCAAGTTCCAGTCCATTCGGTAAAAATCGACCTTAGCACGATCTCGAAGGCTTTGGACGAGCGCGCAATACTCGTCCTGCCAGTCATAGTATTGCCCAAGCACCTCGCTCGGACCAGGCGAGGCGGCGCCATCCGTGAAATACCGCGCCATGACCGTCTGCGCGAAGGTATAGTCGGGATCGCTCCTGTCTTGGGTGCGTCCAAAAACAGCGATCCGTCCGTCCGCCGGGATCCCCCTTGATTGCAGCGTGGCGAGCCTTTCCGCCAAGATGGCCGTTGATATCCACGCCTGAAGCAAGGGGTCGGCGAAACCGCCCAAGACGATCACAGGCCCCGACGCCACATATCCGCCTTCTGCCCCAGGCCCGGTCGGAACCGCCAGCAGCCCAAGCCCCACCGGAGCTGTCGGGAGGGTGCCGCTCAGAGGCGTCATCAATTCGGGCTCGCGGATCGTGACGTTGAGAAGGGCGGTCCAGTCTACCGCAGATCCCAAAACGAGCCGCGTGGACATCTGTTCGGTTGGCTCCAGCCACTGGAGCAAATGAACACTTGAGGCAAGCCGGTTGAAGGTCTCCGTGTTGCAGATCCCAACGAGGCGCAGGTCCGAATAGTCGAAGGGCGGGCGCGCGGTGGCACTCACCACTAGCCCGGTCGCACAAATCCCATCGCCAAGCTCAAGCGGGGCCACTTCGGTATCCGCCAGCGCCGCGTCAACACTGCTGCGCGCGCGGTCGGCCGTTCGATCCAGGGTGCGAGCTGCCGGATGGTCTTCGCCATGGCCAAGGGTCATGGACCGGGCATTGAAGAAAGGAATGGGCGCGGAGCCCAAGTCTCGAAACCAACTCGGATCATAGGCGCCCGCCGCGCGCACCCATCGACCGAAAACCTCGATGTTCACGCCAGGCGTTGAAAGCCCGCGCCAGTAATCTCCCCCCAGCGCGTTGCTGCGTCGATCCAGCAGACCGAGCCAAGCCCCGGAGCCCGCACCGATCAGCTGAATGAGCTCGCCGTCGAAATTCGTCGAGAGCGCAATGAACATGAGGGCGCGGGAGAGATCCGCCGCCTCGTCCGGTGTGATCCACTCCGCGTCCTGGTCAACGAGAGCCGGATTCGCCAAGAGTATATCCAATACAGCGACAGCCGGTCCCCCGGATGAAGACCCCGTCGCGCAGCGCAGATCAATACCCGCACGTCTGCCAGGGTGCGCCGCTTCGTAGGCGGAGGCACGGGCGGCGACGAGTTCGACTTGACCAGCTAGCCAGCCAAGCGTCGCGCCCCAGTTGTAACCATTGCCCTGCAGCACCACGCATTGGACAAAGACCTTGTCTGCATGCTGCGCGGCGAAGGCCCGACCCGCCTGAAACGGCGCAAACAGAAGAATGGCGCAAAGAAAAGCGGTTACTTTACAGGCTCTCAAATTCATTTCTGGCGGCGCGTCAGCTACATCAGGGATCTGTCCGCCAAGCGCCTATCACGAATCTCCCGCCGCGCCCAAGGCATTGTGCATTGCGTCAAATCGCGCCGCTTCCCAAGCCAGCATGGCGCGTTTCACGCCGAGCCCCCAATGGTAGCCGCCCAGCCCGCCGGATTTGCGCATCGCCCGATGGCAGGGGATGAGCCAGCTCAACGGGTTGCGGCCCACCGCCGTCCCGACCGCACGGACAGCCGTTGGGCGGCCAATGGCAACGGCGAGATCCGAATAGGTCGTGACATGGCCGCTTGGGATCGCCAGCAACGCCTCCCAGACCTTGATCTGAAACGGCGCCCCCAAGACATGGAGCCGTGTTTCGCCCGTGCCGCAAAAGGCGGCCTCAACCCAAGCTCGCAGCCTTTCTGCGTTTTCGGAATAATCTGCGCGCGGCCAACGCGATCTCAGATCGGCCATCGCAGCCTCCCAACCCGTCTCAGAAGTGAACGCCAGTCCGCACAATCCCCGATCCGTTCCCATGGCAAGCACCTCGCCAAAGGGGCTGTCAAAACGTCCCCAGACAATCTCCAGGCCGTCACCGGCCCGCGCAAATTCACCGGGGCTCATGGCTTCCCAACGCAAGAAAAGATCGTGCAAGCGGCTCGCCCCCGAAAGGCCGGTGGCATGGGCGGCTTCAAGCACGGTATGCCGCTCTGCAAGCAGCCGTTTGGCATGATCGAGCGCGAAATACTGCTGGTAGCGCTTGGGGCTGACCCCAACCCAATGGCTGAACAGTCGCTGAAAATGTGCCGGGCTCAACCCGACATGCGTCGCCAGATCCTCAAGCGAGAGCTGCTCCGGAGAGCGGCGCGCCACTTCGTCGAGCGCTCGTGTCATGACACCGTAATGATAGGCTTGCAGTTCGGTCATCGCCTGATATTCCGTCTCCCCTGCGCGTGGCAGCCCTGTCCTCGCTGACGACAGGGTAGCCTGCCCAGCAGCGGGAACCACCCGGATCCTGCTCATTCGGCCAACCGCGCCACGCTCAATGCCTGGAATGTCTATGCCCGACCAAATGGACTATGCGACGATCTCGGAAGTGTTCCGGCGCTTTGAAGCGGCGGAGCCCGAACCGAAAGGGGAATTGAACCATACCAATGCCTACACCCTCGTCGTTGCCGTGGCACTCTCGGCACAGGCGACGGATAAAGGCGTGAACCGCGCGACGGAAGCGTTGTTCAAGGTCGCCGATACGCCGCAGAAAATGCTGGAACTGGGCGAAGATCGCCTGATCGAGCATATTCGAACCATCGGCCTCTTTCGCAACAAGGCACGCAATGTCATCAAGCTCAGCCAAATCCTGGTCGATAATTACGGCGGAGAGGTTCCCTGCTCGCGCGCCGCGCTGCAAAGTCTGCCAGGCGTCGGCCGGAAAACCGCGAATGTCGTGCTCAACATGTGGTGGCGGCAACCGGCACAGGCAGTGGATACGCATATCTTCCGCGTGGCCAACCGGACCGGGCTCGCCAAGGGCAAAACCGTCGAAGCGGTGGAGCGCGCCATCGAGGACCATATGCCAGCCCCATTTCAGCTTCACGCGCATCACTGGCTCATCCTGCACGGGCGCTATGTCTGCACGGCGCGTAAACCTGTGTGCAAAGCTTGCTTGATAAGCGACCTATGCGAATTCGAGGAGAAGACCCTTTGACCAAAGCGTATCAAGTTGTCGGCGTGGGGAATGCCATCGTCGATGTGATCTCGCAAATCGAGGACAGCTTTCTGACGCGCTACGACGTCGAAAAAGGCATCATGCAGCTCATCGACCAGCCGCGCGCGGTAGAACTCTACAGCCATATGGGGGTCTCGCGTCAGGTCTCCGGCGGCTCGGCGGCCAACACAATTGCGGGGCTCGCCGCCTTGGGCAATCGCACCGCCTATGTCGGCAAGGTCAAAGACGATCAGCTCGGCGAGATCTTCGCCCATGATCTGCGCGCCCAGGGGGCGGTCTTCGAGACGCCTCTGGCACCGAAGGATCACCCCCATGAAACCGGGCGCTCGATGATCCTCGTCAGCCCCGATGGCGAACGCTCCATGAGCACCTATCTCGGCGTATCGGAGTTTCTTGCCCCCTCGGACATCGATACGCAGCAAATGGCCGAGGCCGACTGGATCTTTCTCGAGGGCTATAGGTTCGACGGCCCCGACAGCCACGCCGCCTTCGCGAAGGCGATCGAGGCCTGCAAGTCGGCAGGCGGACGCGTTGCCATCACATTGTCGGACCCTTTCTGCGTCGAGCGGCATCGCGATGAACTCCTGTCGATGATCCGAACACAAACCGATCTGGTCGTTGCAAACGAGCACGAGTTGAAATCGCTCTATGAGACGTCCGATCTCGACGAGGCGTTCCAGCGCGCCGAGACGGAGATCCCGATGACCGCCTGCACGGTGGGCGCCAAGGGCGCGCACTTGTTGGCCGAAGGGCAGCGCGTTCACGTTCCGGCAAAGCCGATTGAGGTCGCGGACGCGACCGGGGCCGGTGATCTCTTTGCCTCCGGCCTCCTCCACGGACTGCTCCAGGGCCGGGATCTTGAGACCTGCCTGCGGATGGGCTGCGTTGCGGCGGCGGAGGTGATTTCCCATATCGGCGCGCGCCCTGAAATCGACCTGCCGACACTCTTTGCCGCGGAAGGGCTGACGAAAGCGGCGGCTTGAGGCGCGACCACCACCAGCCTGCCCGTTTTCTCTTGACGCCCCGTCCGTTTCCGCCTTGCTACGCCAAGCACAGCCACCGGGGGATGCGACGAGAATGACCTACGACTACGATGACGAGAATATCTTCGCGAAGATCCTGCGCGGCGAAATCCCCAACAAGACCGTGCACGAAACCGATCATACGCTTGCCTTCCACGACATCCGGCCGCAGGCGCCGATGCACATTTTGGTCATCCCCAAGGGCAAATACGTCAATGCCGACCATTTCGGAGCGGAGGCCAGCGAGCCGGAGATCATTGATTTCTACCGCACGCTGGCGAAACTCACCCATGACCTCGGGGTCTCGCCCGGCGTCAATGGTGAGGGCTACCGGCTCATCGGTAATTCCGGGCCACATTCCAATCAAGAAGTTCCCCACTACCACATGCATATCCTCGCCGGGCGCCCCTTGGGCTCCATGCTTGTGCATCCCGCCTGACCGCCCGGCGAAACCTCCATTGCCCGCCCGTGGCACGGCAGGCTATGAAATGCGGGTGGCATAACGCAGCTAGGTCGGAGTTCCCATGAGCATCCCAGCCCCGGAAGTCATCGAAGTCACCACGAGCCGCATCTGCTGCGATGGCGGTGTCGGCGCCTTGGGTCACCCCAGGGTGTGGCTGACGATCGATCCCAAAACGGGCTATGTGGAATGCGGGTATTGTGACCGGAAATACGTTCTCAAGACAGACCAGCCCGCAGAGGAACACTGAGGAGACCCCGATCAAACGGCGAAACGGCAAACCTGAGCCAACTGTGGGTTCGCCAAGCGCCTCTCAAAGGTCACCCAGGTGTGCGGTAGAGAGGATCAACGCATGAGCGCCTTCGGCAAGGGGCACCACCTCCACCTAATCGACGGCTCGGGCTTCATCTTCCGCGCCTATCACGCCCTGCCGCCTCTCACGCGCAAATCCGACGGCCTGCCCATCGGCGCAGTGTCGGGCTTCTGCAATATGGTCTTCAAGATGGTCGAGACGTCAAAGGGCGCCGACGCGCCCACCCACGTCGCGGTGATCTTCGACCATTCCTCTCAAACCTTCCGCAACGAAATTTATCCGGACTACAAGGCCCAGCGCCCGGAACCGCCGGAAGACCTTCGGCCGCAATTTGCACTGATCCGGGATGCGACCCGAGCGTTCAATCTGCCCTGTATCGAGAAAGAGGGCTTCGAGGCCGACGATCTCATCGCGACCTACGCCACCCAGGCGCAAGAGGCCGGAGGCCGTGTCACGATCATCTCCTCCGACAAAGACCTCATGCAGCTCGTCGGCGGCGGGGTCGAAATGCTCGACCCGATCAAGACCCGCGCCATCGGGCCCGACGAAGTGCGCGAGAAGTTTGGCGTTGACCCCGAAAAGGTCATCGACGTCCAGGCGCTTGCCGGGGATTCCGTCGATAATGTGCCCGGCGCACCGGGGATCGGTGTCAAAACCGCCGCACAACTCATTGGCGAATATGGCGATCTCGACGCGCTCTTGGAACGAGCCTCCGAAATCAAGCAACCCAAGCGGCGCCAGACGCTCATCGACTATGCGGATCAGATCCGGATCTCCCGCGACCTGGTTACGCTTAAGCGCGACACACCGCTCGACGAGGCGCTCGACACGCTGGAGGTGCGGGAACCTGACCCCCAGAGGTTGCTAGACTTCCTTGTGGAGATGGAGTTCCGCACCCTGACCGGCCGTGTCGCCGCGAAATTCGATGTTGAAGCGCCCGCCCTCGAGAGCCAGACGCCCGCAGCCCCCGCCACCCAATCGAAGGGCGGCTCGGAAGGTTGGGTCGGACCGGCACAGCCTGAACTGCCCGCCTTCGACACGAGCGTCTATGAGACCGTGCGGGACGCCGAAGCCTTGCGGTCCTGGATCTTCCGCATTCACGACCGCGGGGTGGTCGCCGTAGATACCGAGACCACAGGCCTCGATGAAATGATCGCGGATATCGTCGGGATCTCGCTTTCGGTCGGGGCGGGCACCGGCGCCTATATCCCCCTCTCCCATGTCGAGAAAAGCGACGGCGACCTCTTCGGCGGGGCCGCGCTTGCGGACGGTCAGATGGACCGCGAAGAAGCTCTGACGCTGCTCAAACCCGTCTTGGAGGATGCCAGCATCCTCAAGATCGGCCAGAACATGAAATACGACGCGAAGATCTTCGCGCGGCTGGGCATTCGTGTCGCCCCAATCGATGACACAATGCTGATCTCCTTCGCCCTCCATTCGGGCCTCCACGGGCACGGCATGGACATGCTGTCGGAGACCTATCTCGGGCACACGCCGATCCCGATAAAACCGCTTCTCGGCTCCGGCAAGTCGGCGATCACCTTCGACCGCGTGCCCATCGCGGAGGCGAGCGCCTATGCGGCGGAGGATGCGGAAATCACCTGGCGGCTCTGGGAGATGCTCAAGCCCCGCCTGCCCTTCGCCCGCGTCACCCGCGTCTATGAGAGCATGGAACGCCCATTGATCCCGGTCCTGGCCGAGATGGAGATGACCGGCATCAAAGTGGATCGCGATCACCTCTCGCGCATGTCCGGCGCCTTCGCGCAGAAGATGGCGCAGCTCGAAGAGGAGATCCACAGCCTCGCCGGGGGGCCATTTAATGTGGGCTCGCCCAAACAACTTGGCGAGGTGCTCTTCGATCAGATGGGCCTTGAGGGCGGCAAGAAGGGCAAGACAGGCGCCTATGCCACCGGCGCAGACGTTCTCGAAACACTCGCGGCACAAGGCCACGATCTCCCCGCCCGCGTGCTCGATTGGCGCCAGATCTCCAAGCTCAAATCCACGTATACCGACGCCCTGCAAGAGCACATCAACCCAGACTCGGGCCGGGTGCACACCTCTTACGTCATCTCGGGCGCCGCCACGGGCCGCCTCGCCTCGACCGACCCCAACCTGCAAAACATCCCCGTCCGCACGGAGGAAGGACGCCGCATCCGCGAGGCGTTTATCGCCGAGCCGGGCAACGTGCTCCTCAGCCTCGACTATTCCCAAATCGAGCTACGCATCCTTGCCCATGTGGCCGGGATAGACGCGCTCAAGACCGCCTTCCGCGACGGGCTCGATATCCACGCCATGACAGCATCCGAGATGTTCGGCGTCCCCGTCGAGGGTATGGATCCGATGATCCGCCGCCAGGCCAAGGCGATCAATTTCGGAGTGATCTATGGCATCTCGGCATTCGGGCTTGCCAACAACCTCAGGATCCCGCGCGACAAGGCGAAGGAATTCATCGACACCTATTTCGAGCGCTTTCCGGGCATCCGCGAATACATGAACCAAACAGTGGCCTTCGCGAAGGAGCACCAATTCGTCCAGACGTTATTTGGCCGCAAGATCCACACACCCCAGATCACCGCGAAAGGCCCGAAAGCATCCTTCGCCCAGCGCGCCGCGATCAACGCGCCCATCCAAGGATCAGCGGCGGACATCATTCGGCGCGCGATGATTCGGGTGCCGGAGGCCATCGCGGATCTCCCCGCGAAAATGCTGCTCCAGGTGCATGACGAACTCGTCTTCGAGGTTGAGGAAGGCGCGGTCGACCAAACGATCGCCGTCGTCCGGGAGGTCATGGCGGAGGCTGCCCACCCGGTGGTGGACCTCAGCGTTCCCCTCGTCGTTGACGCGGGCTCTGGTCCCAACTGGGCCACAGCGCACTGACCTGACGGGCCAGAACACCGCGAGGATACTCTCCCCCGAATGCTCTCCAAGCGGCTCGGATCCTCTGCCGCGGGGATCAACTTTTTGCGAGGCTATACGGGAAAATAGTGTCTCTGAGGCAGAGACTTCGGAAGTCGGTGCCGAGGGTCAGAGAAACCTAATCTGTCGTAATACGATTGGGTTGAGAACGGTTAGGAGCCGCTCAGAGTTGCATCTCTGCGCGGCTCGTAGCACCATCTCGATGCGGCTGCACAGGTCCGCGCCGCTCCTCACCATTAGACATGGGGATCCACACTCCGATCTACAAGTTTCACCAAAATGCAGACTTCAAATACAAACGGCAGCGAACGCGTCGCTGCCGGAGTGAGTAAAGTTCAAGAGCTGTCGCGAAGTTCGGCGCAGTCTTTGCCCGTTTTCGAGCTCATCAAGGCTGGATTACAATAATCCGATCCGTTGATTACACAGTGGCGGCGATCCGTTCGATCTCTTGTTTAAGACTTAGTTTTTGGAGCTTGAGTTGCTTTATGTCGAGATAGTTGCTGGCCGGGCGCCGCTGTTCTACCTCGATATGGTCCGAAAGTGCCTGATGCTTTTTCCGCAGCTCAGACAGGTGGGAACTCATGCTCATAGTCTCCTCCATGCTGTTTCAGAACAACCCTTCAAGTAAAGCACAGTTTCATCAATCTGTCACGCAAACTGACGTCGCGAATTCGCCAAAAAGGCGAGCTTAACGCGCTGCTCGGGAATGAGGGTCAGGAGACCGCCAACGGCAATTGCGAGTAGGCCGAGAACACTCATCAGGCCAAGAGCCTCGCCGAACCAGAAAAACCCGACCGCCATCGCAGTGAGAAGATTGAAGTAGAGGAAGGGCGCCAGAACCGAGGCCTCGGCGCGCTGGTAAGCGGCCACGGTCAAGAAATGGCAAATGGCGGAGATGCCCCCAAGCGCGACCGCGCCGATGAGGAAGGCGGGCGATATGTCCGGCAAGCCGCCGGCGAAGGCAAAGGGCGAAATCAGGCCGGCGCCAAGGAGAGACTGGACCGCGAGCGTCGAAAGGGCGTCGGTCTTCGTCGTGGCACCGCGTGTCGCGGCTAAGTATGTGCCCAGGAGAGCGCCACCCAACAGCGAAAACAGCGCGCCAAGCTCGATCCCCGCTTCGGGTCGCATGAGGATCGCTGCGCCAACAAAGCTCACCGCCGAACCGCCGAGCCTCAGCGGGGTTGGATCTTCCTTCCAGACCAAGATGCCAAGCAGACCCGAGACGATCGGAGCAATCAGAAAGCCCCCCACGGCTTTGGCCATGGGAACCATGCCAAGCGCGGCAATCAGCGAGACCATAGCCCCCATAATCAAAGCCGTGCGCACGACCTGACCGAGACGATCCTGCTTCGGAACGGTGATCTTCCGGCCCATGCCCAATGCAATCGCAGATGCAATCAACCCCGCACAGAGATAGCGCAGAAACGCGATCATCATGGGAGAATGATCATCGGACATTGTCTTCGCAACGCCATCAACCGCTGGGGTCAGCAGCATTGCAAGGATCAGAAAACAAACACCGATTTGCATAAGGGGTTCCTCTCTCGCTTTAATTCGTCAACCTTAACTCGCCATTAAGTTGTATGGTGAGAGGTGTTCCCTTCTTAAACGTTAATCAAGCAATATCGTACACAAACCTCGCAGAATATTGTCCGCTGTTTCCGTATAATCGACCCGGTCTTTGAGATGTTTGGTGCCTTTATGAATAACCAAAGGGTTATGGAGCCGCAGTGGAGACCGTGACGACTTGCGTGCGCTGATTAATAAACGTGCAGACGGCCGGCCATGTCTTGGCGCAAGGGGAAGAATATCGATACCACCGACTCGTTCCCCCAAAGCCTCGAGAATCTCCGCCAATCGCTCGGTGCGTTGAATGATCGCTATGCGTCCTTTCGGTGCGAGACGCCGTAGGCCCGCGTCAATCCACGCGCTGAGGCTTGTCTCCGCTTCCCGGTTTGCCAGATCACGGCCCAGATCCAACGACTGAGACGCGGCGCCACGCTGAAAATAGGGCGGGTTCATCAGGACATGATCGAATGACATTTGACGGAGCGGGTGCGGGAGCGCACGCAAGTCGCCCTCATGAACCGTCATCGAAAGACCGTTCTCTACCGCATTTCGACGTGCCAGGGCCGCATAGTCTGGCTGGAATTCCAACCCGTGCAGTTCGATCCCCGAGACCCGTCTCGCCACGCACAGCCCAGCCGTGCCGACACCACAGCCCAAATCCAGCACACGCTCGCCCGGCTTTGCAGGCACAAAGGCCGCGAGGAACACAGGATCGGTCCCGGCGCGGTAACCGTTTCTCGGTTGCAAGAGCCGCAGCCGTCCGCCGAGAAAATCGTCGCAAGTGAGATCGTCAGATGAGAGGCTCACCTCTAAGCCAGAACGTCGATGCCGTTATCGCGGAGAATAGCGCGGGCGCGGAAAGCATCGCGGTCCGCGACGACGAGACGCCGGGGGAAGGCGCCGATACCACCTTCCAAGACGCTCATATGGACGTCCAAAACAAAGCAGTCTATATCCTCGGCACGCAGCAAAGCGCTGCCGAATGCAATTACGGTGGGGTCCGACGTTCGGAGAATGTCCTTCATCTTCGCCAGATTAAGGTCCACGGCATCCTAGGTCGAGAGCCAACACAAATGAACACCCAAGAGCGGTTCACGACACCGGTAGAAGAGCTGCAATCCGCGCTCTCAGACGACATGAATGCGGTCAACCATTTGATCCGCGAGCGGATGGCGAGCGAAAACGCGCCTCGTATCCCGGAAGTGACGGCCCATCTCGTTGAGGCCGGTGGCAAACGGGTTCGCCCATTGCTTACGCTCGCCGCCGCGCGACATTTCGGATATGAGGGCGAGGATCACATCAAGCTCGCAGCTGCGGTCGAATTCATCCACACCGCGACGCTGCTGCATGACGATGTTGTGGATGCGAGCACGAAACGGCGCGGTCGCCCGACGGCAAACCTGTTGTGGGACAACAAATCGAGCGTGCTTGTTGGCGACTACCTGTTTGCGCGCTCGTTCAAACTCATGGTGGAAAGCGGCTCGCTGCGTGTCCTCGACATTCTCTCAACGGCAGCGGCGGTCATCGCCGAAGGTGAAGTCCTGCAGCTCATCGCAGAGGCCGATCTCGCCACAACCGAGGAGACCTACCTAAAGGTCATTCGCGGGAAGACGGCCGCCCTCTTTTCCGCCGCGACCGAGGCCGGAGCCGTTGTCGCCGATGCATCTGAGCCGGAGATCCTCGCCTTCCAAGAATATGGCGATGCGCTCGGCATCAGCTTTCAAATCACCGATGACCTTCTGGATTATGGCGGCGTCACAGCCCGCCTCGGCAAAAACACGGGCGACGACTTCCGTGAACGGAAGATGTCCATGCCGCTGATCCGCGCCGTGGCCGCAGCGGATGAGCCCGAAAGAGCGTTTTGGGAGCGCGTGATCACCCGTGGGGACCAGAACGACGGCGATCTCGAACAGGCCCTAGACCTCATGGGCCGACACGGCGCGCTCGAGTCGACGCGGGAAACAGCGCTTGGTTATGCAGCGCGAGCTCAAGACGCCCTCTCGCGCCTGCCCGAAGGACCGCTTCGGTCCCAGCTTCACGCTCTGGCAGATTTCGTCGTTGAGCGAATCACCTGAAGCAAGAGGGTCTTGAGGCCGAAAGGCGCAATGATCGCGGCTACGCTGTGGGCAGTTCGTCCCGCACGGCGCCAGCCTCGACCCACCAATCCGGGGCACGTGTCGTAAGGTCCTTCGCGGCAGCCTCTGCCTCAACCTCTCTTCCGAAAAGCCCAAAGCAGGTCGCCCCAGACCCCGACATGCGCGCAAGGTGACAGCCTCGTTGGGACGAGATGGCCGAAATCACCTCCCCGATCTCCGGCGCGATCACCGTTGCGGGCGCTTCGAGATCGTTTCGCGCCGCGCGCAGATAGGCCAGCCAGGCATTAAGATCCCCAGCGCTCGGCGCATCGGGCAGAGGTGCATTCTCCCGGCTTTGCAAGGATTGAAAGACCTGCGGTGTTGCGACCCCAATGCCGGGATTTACCAAAACGAGCCAAAACTCCGGAAGTGCCAGAGGCTCTAACTGTTCCCCGATCCCCGACATCCGCGCCGGGCGGGAGGCCACGCATACCGGCACGTCAGCGCCCAAGCCGAGAGTAGAGGCCTCGTCTGGCAGAGATCTGCCCCGATAGCGTGCGATCAATCTTAACGTCGCTGCGGCATCGGCCGAGCCGCCGCCAATCCCGCTCGCGATGGGAAGCCTTTTAGTAAGATGCAGCCGCGCGGCGCGCTCTCCCATCAGCCGCGCGGCACGCAACACGAGGTTGTCGGGCTCGTCTGCAAGAGGTCCGCCGAATGGTCCGTCAACGGTCAGCGCCAGTTCGTCCGCGACATCGATCTCCAGCGTGTCACCGATCCGTGGAAATACGACGATACTATCGAGAAGGTGGTAGCCGTCGGCGCGCCGCCCCGTGACATGCAGCGCCAAGTTCACTTTTGCAGGCGCAAATTCCCTCAGGCGGTTCACACTCTCGCGTCAGCCGTCCTGCGGCTGCGGGTCGGCCTCTTCATCGAGCACTTGGTCGAGGCCTACATCGAGTTTGCGGCGCACCCGGTCCATATCGAGATCCTCGGCGGGCCCAAAGGAGAGCGCGCGGCGCCACTGGAATTCCGCTTCGCGCTGCCGACCGACCTTCCAAAGAACGTCACCGAGATGGTCGTTGATGATCGGATCGTCCGGGGTCAGTTCGACCGCGCGCAGCATATGCGGCAAAGCCTCATCGACGCGGCCCAGGCGATACAGCACCCAGCCAAGACTGTCGGTGATATACCCGTCATCAGGCCGAGCCTCGACAGCCGTTCGGATCATCTCCAGGGCCTGGTCGAGATCCTTGCGCATCTCAACCAGCGAATAGCCCAGATAGTTCAAGACCAAAGGCTGATCCGGTTCGAGCTCCAGCGCCTTATTGAAATCGGCCTCGGCGGCGTCCCAGTTATCGGAGCGCTCCAGCGTAATGCCCCTCGAATAGTAGAGCACCCAATTGGGCGATTGCGGCGTGTCCAAGAGGTCAATCGCCGTCGAATACGCCTCCGCCGCCTCTTCGAAGCGCTCAGAATTGCGCATCGCATCTCCCAGAGATGAATGCACCTCGATCGAGTCCGGATTTGCCGCGGCAAGTTCACGGAGGATCTCAACCCCGCCTTCGGGATCGCCAGCAAGACGCACCACATCGGCCCGCTGGATCTCCGCCGACACATACCAAAGCGAATCTTCGGATATCTCGTCGAGCGCTCGCTCCGCCAAAGAGAACTGGTCATCGACTTCGAGGATATCGGCAGAGAGGAGATCCGCCTCCGCCAAGCTGGGGCTCACATGCGAGGCAAGCCTGGAATGGATCAGGGCGAGGCGGCTCGATTCGCTTGAAATCAATGCGTTCGCCAGCGTCAGGAACGCCGCCGCGGCACCCTCCCGCGCTGTGCCCACTTTTGTGAACGCAACCTGCTCGCCTGCGGCCAGCCGGTCCCGCAAATGGATCAAACTCGCGTCATGAAACCCGCTCGAGAGGACATCGTCCAAGAGGTCGATCGCGTCGGCCTCGCGTCCGATCTGCGCGAGGATCTGGGCATGGGCGGCGAGCGCGTTTCTGTCCACATGCAGCGGCCCATCTTCATCCCCGGCAAGGATCGCCTCGGCACCAACGAAATCGCCCGCAAAGGCAAGCGCCAGCGCCTTGTGATACTGGCCATAGGCGGCGATGGCATTCCCGCCGCGCATCGCGTCGAAGCGGTCTTGCGCTCCCCTGAAGTCCTGCTGTCCAACGGCAACCCAGCCCGAAACCAACCCCCCGAGCAGAGGGTTCATCTCCTCGCGCTGCGCATCGATCAAGCGTCCGGCGCCCTCGAAGTCCTCGTCGGCCAATGCGTCGGCCAAGAGCACGAGTGCCGCGATCTGGTTGTCGGGCATGGCATCGACAAGAGAGGCCGCGCGCTCGCTGGCCGCGTCCACATCGCCCTGCGCGACATCCATCACCACTGCCGCCTGCAGCAATTCGAGGTTCTCGGGATCGAGCATCAGCGCGCGGACATAATAGGCCGCTGCCTGCGCGTAGTCGTTGCGCATATCTGCCTGCGTTGCGGCAAGATACGCGCCCGAAAGGCTCGTGGCAGTCGCTGCCGACGGCACCGCGACAACGATAGAAGTCAAAACAAGAGCCTGGGTTGCCAGGCGGGTGACGACACGCATCAAGGGTCGGGTCTCCCGATACAAACAAGCGGCCAGCCTATTCGCCCGCCTAGAGACTTGCAATCGGGAGCAAAGCAAACCGGATAACGTCACGGTCACATGTTCGGATAATTGGGGCCATCCCCCCCCTGCGGGGTCGTCCAGTTGATATTCTGAGCGGGATCTTTGATGTCGCATGTCTTGCAATGCACACAGTTTTGGAAGTTGATCTGAAACCGTGGGTTCGATCCATCATCGTCGCGCAGCACTTCATAGACACCCGCCGGGCAGTAGCGCTGGGCGGGCTCATCATATCGCGGCAGGTTCAACTCCACCGGAAACGCGTCCATCGTCAGCCTGAGATGACAGGGCTGGTTCTCTTCGTGATTGGTGAATGAATAGGCCACATTGGTGAGCCGGTCGAAGGACAGCACACCATCGGGCTTTGGATAGTCAATCGGTGCGTGATACTTCGAACGCTCCGTGGCCTCGGCATCGGACTTCCCGTGTTTCAATGTGCCGAACAAGGAGCGGTTTCCGAAGAGCGTGTTCCACCACATGTCGAACCCGCCGGCGACAAGCGATGTCGCGAGCCCGTAACCTGTCCAGAGCGGCTTGACGTTCCGCACGGGCTTTAGATCTTCCGCGATCGGACCGGTTGTGACCGCATCGGCATAATCGGATAGCTCGTCGCCCGCACGCCCGTCGGCAATGGCGGTATGCGCGGCCTCCGCCGCTGCTATTCCCGAAAGCATCGCATTGTGATTGCCCTTGATCCGAGGGACATTCACCATCCCCGCAGAGCAGCCCATCAATGCCCCTCCCGGAAACGTCAGCTTGGGCATCGATTGCCAGCCGCCTTCTGAGATGGCCCGAGCCCCGTAGGCAATGCGCTTCCCGCCCTTCAAAACGTCCGCGATCAGCGGGTGGTGCTTGAAGCGCTGAAATTCCATGTAAGGGTAGAGATACGGGTTGGTGTAGTTGAGGTGGACCACAAAACCCACATACACCTGATTATTATCAAGGTGATACATGAAGGAGCCGCCACCGGCATTGGACCCGAGCGGCCAGCCCATCGTGTGGGTTACCTGGCCCGGGCGATGATGCTCCGGAGGAACCTCCCAAAGCTCCTTCATCCCGAGACCATATTTCTGCGGCTCGCGCCCATCCGCGAGATCGAATTTTGCAATGAGCTGTTTGGCAAGCGAGCCGCGCACGCCCTCGCCGATCAGGACATACTTTCCAAGAAGCTCCATCCCAGGCTCGAAACTTGGCCCCGGCGTGCCGTCAGGCTCCCGGCCAAACTCACCGGCAACGACGCCCGCCACCTCGCCGTTCTCGCCCCAAACGATCTCACTCGCCGCCATGCCGGGAAAGATCTCAACGCCGAGTTCTTCGGCCTGCTCCGCCATCCAACGGCAAACATTGCCCATGGAGACGATGTAATTCCCATGGTTGTCCATCAGGTCCGGCATGGGCCAAGTCGGAATGCGAACGCCCCCCGAAGGACCCAGGAGGTAAAACCGGTCTTCGTTGACCTCAACGTTGATGGGCGCGCCACGCTCGGCCCAATCGGGAATGAGAGCGTTCAAACCGCACGGGTCCAGAACGGCGCCTGATAGAATATGCGCGCCAACCTCCGAGCCCTTTTCGAGCACCACCACTTCGAGATCGGCATTGAGTTGCTTCAGTCTGATCGCAGCAGACAGACCCGCAGGGCCCGCGCCGACGATCACAACGTCATACTCCATGGATTCTCGTTCGATGTCACTCATGCCACACCTCTAATACGCTTGGCTCTGTCAACCTTCATCTCTCAGTCAACGGCTATACTCGCGGCTTGCGTATCTCATGCTTCGCCCAGCGGTCAATTTGTTCCGAAACATTCGAACGGCAACCGCTCCGACCTGTGACGAAAGTTGCGCGCCCAGGCTGCAACGCCAGAGTTGCCACAGTGTGAACGCCAGGATTTCGCCGCTTATCGTCCGTTTGTCGCACAAAATGCGCCTCAATCCGCAGGTTTCCAGCTTTCAAGCGCTTGCGAAGCTCCAAGCGTGTTCCTACTCTCTTTCGTTGCGGAATGGAGAACCGCGTGGGCAGGCTGGAGCGGGGTCCCCGGCCTGCCCATTTGTTTCGCACCCGCTCTCGGGCTGGCGCACTAGGGAAAACGAAAATGGAAAAAATCCCGCTGACGACCAAAGGTTTCGCGAAACTGGACGCGGAGCTGAAGACTCTGAAAAGCGTGGAACGCCCGGCCGTGATCGCGGCAATCGCCGAGGCGCGCGAGCATGGTGACCTGAGCGAGAATGCCGAGTATCACGCCGCGCGGGAGAAACAGAGCTTCATCGAAGGCCGGATACGCGAGCTCGAGGGGCTCATTGGCCGCAGCGACGTCATTGACCCTTCGCGGATGTCCGGGGCCATCAAGTTTGGCGCCACGGTCAAGCTGCTCGATGAAGATACCGAAGAAGAGAAGACCTATCAAATCGTCGGAGAAGCGGAAGCCAGCGTTGAACATGGATTGTTGAACATGAAATCGCCGCTCGCCCGGTCTTTGATTGGGAAAGATGAGGGCGATAGTGTCGAAGTGCGCACACCTGGGGGCATAAAGTCCTACGAGATACTGGCCGTCGACTATATCTGATTATATCAACTCCCCATGAGCCATGCCACAGAGCAGCGCAACACCGGTCTAGACGCAGCTGTGGGCGGCAGATCCCCAGCACAGCTCGGCATTTCTGAAAAGCTTCGCGGGTTCGGACGGCCGTTCGTTTGGGGCGGGGTCGCCACACTCTCTTGGATCGCGTTGGTGGGTGGCTTTGGCGGCGCGCATGTTTCAGGTTTCGGCACGGGTGACGTCAGTGCGAGCGCAAGCGCGGAAGCCGCGAATCTTGCGCTCTGGGCGACACTGGTCCTGCCAATCGGTCTGATCTGGTTGACAACAGGTCTTGCCAGCACCCTGCGCGAACAGCGCCTCGTCACATCTCGCTTGTCTCGCCAAGTTCCTGAATTGATTTCGGAAATCGAAGCAGTCCGTCGAACGGTGTCCGTGCCGCAATCGGCCACACCCGACACAGCGCAGCGTGTGCTGCAATCCATCCTGGAAACCAGCCGCCGTCAGGAAGCCGAAACATCCGCCGCGTTGGCGCGTTTGGAATCCGATCAGGCCAAGCTCCAGGCAACCCTTTCAGCTCTCCTCGAAGCACTCGCCGGGGATGATGGGCCAACCGCCACGACAGCGTCGGCGCCAGGCGCTCAAACCTCCGGCAAGCCGACCGATCCCAACCCGGAAGTGAAAAGGCGCAGCAAACAAAACGCCGAAGAGCCGCCTCTACCGCATCTCGGTGCCCCCGAATCCGAAACAGCCACGCGGCCGAATTGGCAAGACTTGGTGCGGGCACTCGATTTCCCGCGCGACGACCAGGATTTCGACGGCTTCCGGGCGCTCCAGGCCGTCCTCCGCTATCATCCTCTCGCACAGATGCTCCAATCTGCGGAAGACGTGCTCACCTTGCTCTCACAAGAGGGCGTCTATATGGAGGATCTCGCGGTCCTGAGCAGCGATCCAGCCGCATGGCGCGCCTTCATGGCTGGAACGAGAGGGGCTGAGGTGGCGAGCGTCGGCGGCATCTTGGACGAACACGCCCTCGAACAGACCCGAGCATTGCTCAAGACCGACCCGATTTTCCGCGACACGGCCCTCTTCTTCCAGCGCCGATTCGACCGCGTTCTCCAGGATTTCGCCAGCGCCGCCGCCGATGACGAGATCATCGAAATGGCAAATACGCGCTCGGGCCGTGCTTTCATGCTGCTTGCCCGTCTCAACGGCGCATTCGACTGACGCTCCAGCACAGGCCAAGGCCCGAAGTTATTTCCGTGACCCATCGATACGCATAGGGCGCACCCCGTCAATTGCGACACCGGCAATACCAGTCATGAGAGGCGGCTCGGTGAACTGTGCTCCGCTATGCGCAAGATCCGGGTTGCAGGCGAAAACCACCCCAGGATAGACGCAACAGCGCGGACAAGAAAAAGCGCGGGGGAACAGATCAGATATGCCGCGCAACGCCGACAAGACAGCCTTTATGCAAGGCTTGCGACTTACCCTGCCCTTCAACCTGGTGATCGTTCCATTCGCCCTTCTCTTCGGGGTGCTGGCAGGCGAAGCTGGCTGGGATGCCGTCATGGCACTCGCAATGAGCGTTGTGGTCGTTGCCGGGGCCTCCCAATTCGCCGCCCTTCAGCTCATCCAGGACAATGCGCCCTTCATCGTGGTGGTGCTCACCGGTATGGCGGTCAATCTCAGGATGGCGATGTATTCAGCCGCCCTGGTCCTGCATCTGGGGCCAGCGCCCCTTTGGCAGCGCGCCCTGGCGGCGTATGTCCTCACGGACCAAACCTATGCGATAGGGGTGCGGCACTACGAATTGAACCCGAGCATGACGCCTCGCGAGAAGGTGCTCTTCTTTGGCGGATCCGCTCTGGCCATTGTCCCCATATGGAATCTCTTCACGGTGATCGGTGCCGTTGCGGGCCGCGCGATCCCGCCGGAGTTCGGGCTCGATTTCGCCGCGCCCATTACCTTCATTGCCCTCTTTGCTCCGCTCCTGCGCAGTGTTCCGCATCTCGCGGCAGCACTAGTGTCGATCTGCGCGGCACTGCTCTTTGGCTTTCTGCCCTACAATCTCTGGCTAATTCTCGCAGCGGTTCTGGCCATGATCGCGGGCGTGGTTGTGGAGAGCCTCTTGGAGAGGCGGGCATGATGAGCAACGCGGAGATCTGGGCCATCATCGTCGCTTTGGGGATCGGAACCTTCATGATCCGGTTCTCGTTTCTCGGCCTGATCGGGGACCGCCGCCTGCCTCGGCTCCTCGAGCGCCTCTTGCACTATCTCCCGGTGGCCGTGTTGCCCGCGCTGGTGACACCGCTTGTCTTGGCCCCAGAAGCCACCGATGGGGCATTTGATCCGGCCCGTGCCTTGGCGGCCACCGCGGCGCTTGCCGTGGGCGCATGGAAGCAAAGCGCGATTTGGGCGATCATCGCCGGGCTGAGCGTCTTGTTTCTCGGTCTCGCCCTCTTGGGCTAGCGGTCCGGGCCGGATCGCCCAGAGCCAGGACAAGCAGGTCACAAATCGTCCGACGAGGGGCTCGCAGTGCGCAAACCCGGCGCTTCGGCCATCTGAGCCCGATTGTTACAGCCGACACAATGACTTGAGGCCGGTAATTCAGACCTCCCGGCGCCCGTATCCTTGCACAGAGACGCAGCTCAAACAGCAAATCGCAAAAACGAGCCGCTTCGGAAAACGCAAGGTAAGGAAACCAGACCATGAAAAAGTTCGTCCCAGTGGCCATCGCCGCCGCTCTTCTCGCCGCTCCGATCGCAACCCCCGCCGCAGCCTCCGTCAACGACTCGCTGCAAAACTCGGTGGCCACCCAGCTCGAGCGCATCGGCTTCGACAACGTGGATGTCTCGGCTCGCTCGCTGAACGACGTCTCCGCCATCAAGTTCGTGCTCTCCTCCAGCGGCTACTCCCAGAGCGAGAAGCAGCGCCGGGTTTCAGCGATCCTCGACCGCGGTTGAGCAACAAAGGGTCCGCGGCGGGGGCTTTCCTCTCCTCCCCGCCCGGATCCTCAAGCAGAAACGCCCTGAGCCTGATTGTTACAGCCAACACAATGACTTGAAGGCGGTAATTCAGACCTCCAGGTGCCCGTAATCCTCCACAGAGACGCAGCTCAGACAGAAAATCGCCAAAACGAGCCGCGCCAACAAACGCAAGATCAAGGAAATCAGACCATGAAAAAGTTCGCCCCAATCGCCATCGCCGCCGCTCTTCTCGCCGCTCCGATCGCAGCCCCCGCCGCAGCCTCCGTCAACGACTCGCTGCAAAACTCGGTCGCCACCCAGCTCGAGCGCATCGGCTTCGACAACGTGGATGTCTCGGCCCGCTCGCTGAACGACGTCTCCGCCATCAAGTTCGTGCTCTCCTCCAGCGGCTACTCCCAGAGCGAGAAGCAGCGCCGGGTGTCGGCAATCCTCGACCGCGGTTGAGCAACAAAGGGTCCGCGGCGGGGGCTTTCCTCTCCTCCCCGCCCGGACCCGCGGACGGAAGCGCCCTTAGCCTTGCGGCCGCGCCTTCAGAAGGTCGCGGATCTCCACCAGCAGCTCCTCCTGGCTTGGACCTGCGGGCGCTTCCTCTTCTGTCTCTTCGGGCAGCGCCGCCTCCTTCAAACGGTTGACCCCTTTCACCAGCAAAAACACCACCCAGGCGACGATCAGAAATTTGATGATCGCGTTGACGAAGTTGCCATACATGAATGCAGCCGCGTCCTCGCCCTCGCCCACTCGAACCATATGAGAAGAGAAGTCGACGCCGCCGGTAAAAAGCCCGATCAGAGGATTGACCAGGTCATCCACCAAAGAGGCGACAATTGCGGTGAAGGCCGCGCCCATAATGATCCCAACGGCCATGTCCATGACGTTGCCGCGCGCGATAAAGTCCCGAAATTCCCTAACCATGAGATATACTCCCTTACTGATAACACTGGGATTTTGCGCTCGAGGCTGGCCCGGCACAACACATCCAACCGCAGATCAGGTATGAGCGTGCGCCTGAGGCCACGCAAGCGGGCGGCAGAAGGGCTGCACCCGGCGAAAGACAGGCTCTAGTGGCGCCAGTCTTCCGCACCAATTCCCTGAAACGCCAGGATCGCAGTCAAGTCAGACCTATCCAGGACAGCCTGCGCCTCTGCTTTGAGCGCGGGTTTGGCATGATAGGCGACGCCCAGCCCGGCGGCTTCGATCATCGCCAGATCATTCGCGCCATCCCCCACCGCAATCACATCGGATACCGCGATTTCATGTTGGGTGCACAGAAGCTCAAGCTGGCTCAGCTTGGCAGCACGCCCCAAAATCGGCAGCCCCACCTCTCCCGTCAGCCGCCCATCGGCGAACAGGAGCGTATTCGCCTGGTGACTGTCGAAGCCCGCGGCCTCGGCGACCCGCGCCGAGAAATAGGTAAAGCCGCCTGAGACGAGCGCCGTCACCGCCCCCTGGGCACGCATCGTTTGAACCAAAACCCGCGCGCCGGGATTAAGCGTGACGCGCTGGGCATAGCAGGCGGCAAGATCCTCCTCCGGGAGCCCGCGCAAAAGGGCTACACGCGCAATCAGAGCCCCCTCAAAGTCGAGCTCGCCGCGCATCGCCTGCTCCGTTATCGCGGACACCTCGTCTTTTTTTCCAACAAAATCAGCCAGCTCATCAATGCACTCCACCGAGATCATCGTGGAATCCATGTCCGCGATGAGCAAGCGGCCTGGCGCGGCATCCGAGACAATGTTGGCGTCCATACCATGCACCGAAGAAACAACACCGTCACGAGCGGGCAGCGCGCTACCTCCCGAGAATGGGATCATGACCGCGGATGGCGCCAGTCGGCGATACGGTGCAGCCTCAAATCCCTGGTCCCGGATCCACTTTTCGCCCGCAGCTATCGCATCTCGTTCGATGCTGTCCGCTCGTGTCAGGACCAATCGCCACATGCCTCATCCACCCCGAAAACGCCATAAGCAGCCGGTGCGGCCTAACGCGAAACAACACCGAATGGAAAGCCCGCGCATCGGATCGGCAAAGTCTGCCGCCTGAAAACTCTTCCCCCCAATGAAAAAGGGCCGCAAAGATCGCGGCCCTCGTTCAACTTGTTACTTAGCTATCTCAGACGGCAGCCCGCTGAGCCTCGCGCCGACGATGCAGCATGTCCGCCACGAGAAACGCGAGTTCAAGCGATTGAGACGCGTTCAAGCGCGGATCGCAAGCTGTGTGATAACGGTCGGCAAGGTTCTCATCGAGCACCGCACGAACGCCACCGGTGCATTCGGTGACATCCTGGCCCGTCATCTCGAAATGGACACCGCCCGGGATTGTGCCCTCTGCGGCATGCACCGCGAAGAACTCCCTCACCTCGCGCAGAACTCTCTCAAACGGACGCGTCTTGACCCCGCTCGGCGACTTGATCGTGTTGCCGTGCATCGGATCGCAGCACCACAGCACCTTGCGGCCTTCGCGGCGGATCGCACGGATCAGTCTCGGCAGATTTTCGCCGACTTGACCGGCGCCAAACCGGCAGATCAGCGTCAACCGGCCTGCTTCGTTCCGCGGATTGAGCTTGTCGGCGAGCCTCAACAGATCCGATTCTGAAATTGTGGGACCGCATTTCAGACCAATCGGGTTCTGGACGCCGCGGCAGAATTCCACATGCGCGCCGTCGACCTGCCGTGTCCTGTCCCCGATCCAGATCATATGGCCGGAGCCTGCCAGCGGCATGCCCGTTGTCGAATCAACCCGGCACAATTGCTCCTCATAGTTGAGTAGCAGGGCTTCATGGGAGGTGTAGAAATCCACCCGATGCAGGTTGTCTGCCTTTTCGCCGCTCAGACCCGCCGCTGTCATGAAGTCGAGGGACTCGTTTATGCGGTTGGCGAGTTCGTGATACTCCTCATAGCCTTCTTCCCCGGCAGTGAAATCTAACGTCCACGCATGCACCCGGTTTATGTCGGCGAAACCGCCTTGGCTGAAGGCCCGCAGAAGGTTCACCGTGGCGGCGGCTTGCATATAGGCCTGCAGCATCCGGTCTGGATCGGGTTTCCTTGAATCGGGTGTCGCGTCAAATCCATTAATGATATCACCGCGATAGGAGGGAAGCTCCATATCGCCCACCCTCTCAAATGCAGAGGAGCGGGGCTTTGCGAACTGTCCGGCCATCCGACCGATCTTCACCACAGGGCATTTGGCCCCAAAGGTGAGGACAACCGCCATCTGAAGCAGAACCTGAAAAGTATCTCGAATATTGTCAGCTCGGAATTCGGCGAAACTTTCCGCGCAGTCACCACCCTGCAGCAAAAACGCCCGCCCCTCCGATGCATCCGCAAGTTGTTCGCGGAGCCGCCGAGCCTCACCCGCGAACACAAGCGGGGGATAGGTCGACAGCTTCTCTTCAACCGCTGATAGGGCCTCAAGGTCTTCATACTCAGGCATTTGGATCCGGGGTTTCGAACGCCATCCAGACCTAGACCAAGTTGCGCACATGCACTCGCTCCCTTACACACTCCCCTCAAGCGAAGTTGTATACGCGAGTGGGTCGGAAATTTCCACAGTTTGAACGCGCCCGATTTAGCCTTGACCAAGTAAGGGCGCAACGCGCTACTGACGGTCTTGACCTCTCTTCGAGCGCACCTCGCATGGCTTGGCAGACTCCCGCGAAGACCCAGACTTTCGTTTTTCTCTTGCTCGAGAACTTCACGCTGAGCTCGCTTGCGGGCGGCCTGGAACCTCTGCGTCTAGCCAATCGGGCCTCCGGGCAAACGCTCTATGAGGTGCGCGTCGTCAGCGAGACCGGGGCGCCGGTCTTATCCTCTTCAGGCGTGGCGATCAGCTGCAACGGCGCCTTGGAGGATCTGTCGAAAGACAGCACCATCATCGTTGTCTCCGGGATCAATGTGCACAAAGCGATGACCCGCGGCATTCTGACCTGGCTTCTGCGCCAGAGCCGAAAGGGTCTCGCCATCGGCGGCTTCTGCACGGCAACGCATGTGCTGGCCGAAGCGGGCCTTCTCGATAACAGACAGGCCACAATCCACTGGGAGAACCGCGACAGTTTCGAAGAACAGTATCCCGACGTTCTGCTGACAGAAAAAATCTTCGTGATCGATGCCAACAGATTCACGGCCTCAGGCGGAACAGCCTCCATCGACCTGATGCTGACGCTGATCGCCCGCAGCCATGGCAGCGACCTCGCCAACCGTGTCGCGGACCAGCTGATCCACACCAGCCTGCGCTCGGGCAAGGAGGAACAGCGGCTCTCGATCCCCACCCGCATCGGTGTGCGGCACCCCAAACTCGCCGCGATCATCCAGCGTATGGAAGAGAATATCGAGGAGCCGATTTCACCCACCGTGCTCGCCCAAGAGGCAGGCCTCTCCACACGGCAGCTCGAACGTCTGTTCCGCCGCTACCTCAACCGGAGCCCGAAGCGCTATTACATGGAATTGCGGCTGCAAAAGGCGCGGAACCTGCTGCTGCAGACCGATATGAGTGTTATCAACGTGGCACTGGCTTGCGGCTTTACCTCGCCGTCGCACTTCTCGAAATGCTACCGGGGGCTCTACGAAACCACCCCCTACCGCGAGCGCGGCACCCGCAGCGAGCCGGCATAGACCTCATTGCGGGTCACGAACGCGCGCGCGTAACCAGCTCGAGAACCGACGGTCCAATCAACTCGACATTGGCGCGAACACCGTCTGCATTGGGATGGATCCCGTCAGGCTGCATCAGCGCTTGTGCCTCTTGCAGGGTGCGCCCCTCGGTGATCCCGGCGAAAAAGTTTGGATAGAATAAAGCGCCGTAAGTATCTGCAAGATCAGCGTAAATTTCGCGATATTCCGCCTCATAATCCGGGCCGTAATTCGCAATCGACGGCACGGACACCAAAAGCACGGGCAGGTTTTCAGCCGCGATGATCGACAAAATTCCGTCGAGATTGCTTCGCAATTCGTCGAGCGGCAGGCCCCGCAGCATATCGTTGGCGCCGAGCTCGACGATCACCGCATCGGGTGTCTCGCTCAACGCCCAGGAAATCCGCGCGAGCCCACCGGCGGTTGTATCGCCCGACACCCCCCCGTTGATGACGTCCACGTCACTGGCCCCGTTTGCCGCAAGCCAGGCTGAAAGCTGCGGCACAAAGCCTTCCTCCGCCGGAAGGCCGTAGCCCTGCACCAATGAATCCCCAAAGGCCAGCAGGCGGACCTCCGCTGCTGCGCTCTCGACCCAAACCCCCAAGATCAGCACCACGGCGGCAAGCTTGCGCGCCCAGAGTGCTGCCCCATATCTCACCGGTGCGCGCGATTGAGCAGGGGCGCGCGTCATAGAGGTCCGTCGCATATGAGTTCTCCCGTCATTTCGCTGCACGATGTATCGCTTACGCTCCAGGGCAATGCGGGCCCAGTCAACATATTGCGCGGCATAAATCTGGAGATCACCAAGGGGCAATCGGTTGGCCTTGTCGGACCGTCCGGATCGGGAAAATCCTCGCTCCTCCTGCTTCTTGGAGGTCTAGACACAGCTACCTCGGGCAAGATCGACGTCCTCGGCCAAGACTTCAACGCCATGAACGAGGACGCACTGGCGCGCTTCCGGCTTGAGAATGTCGGCGTCGTTTTCCAGTCGTTTCACCTCATCCCGATGATGACGGCGCTTGAAAATGTCGCGACCCCCTTGGAACTCGCCGGCGACGCCGACGCCATTGATCGCGCGCGGACCGCCCTTGAAGAGGTGGGCCTCGGTCACCGGACCAATCACTATCCGGCGCAGCTTTCTGGCGGTGAGCAGCAACGCGTTGCGCTCGCACGCGCGACGGTGGCACGGCCGGAAGTTCTGCTCGCCGACGAGCCGACTGGCAATCTCGACGGCGCGAATGGCGAGGCGATCATCCGCCTTCTCTTTGATCTTCGCGACAAGCACGGCTCGACCCTGGTGCTTGTCACCCATTCCAACGAACTCGCGGCGCGCTGCGACCGAATCATACGGCTGCGCGATGGCGCCATCGAAGCCCATGCCGAGGCCGCCGAATGAGCGCTTCCACGGGACCTGTCTCCTACAGGCTGGCGCTGAGGTTTGCGCTGCGGGAGCTGCGCGGCGGCATCAAGGGGTTTCGCGTCCTAATCGCTTGCCTTGCCCTCGGAGTCGCGGCCATTGCGGCGGTTGGCAACGTGCGCATGGCGATCGAAACCGGCCTGGACCGCAACGCCGCTCTGCTGCTCGGCGGTGATGCCGAAATCTCCTTCAGCTATCGTTTTGCCTCGGAGCCCGAACGCGTCTGGATGGAGAGCGTCGCCGACGAGATCTCCGAGATTGTCGATTTCCGGTCGATGCTCGGCACGGGAACAGAGGCGGACGGGATCGACCGAACGCTCGTCCAGGTGAAAGCCGTGGATAGCGCCTATCCGCTCTACGGCACGGTCACCCTGGCAGACGACATCGCGCTCGAAGATGCGCTCGCGCTTGGCGGCGAAAGCCCCGGCCTTGTCGCGGACACCACTCTGATGGACCAGCTCGGCCTCAGCGTCGGCGACAGCGTCACGCTTGGCGATACCGACTTCCGGCTCGCGGGCCGCCTGCTCTCCGAACCCGACAATATCACGCAAGGGATCACCCTTGGCCCACGCGTGTTTGTCCTGCGCGACGCGCTTGAAGGCAGCGTCCTCCTCACAGAAGGCTCGCTCTTTGAGGCCTCCTACCGCCTGCGCCTGCCAGAGGCCGCCAACTTGGCCGCGCTACGCGCCGAGGCGCGCGACGATTTCGGGGATCGCGGCCTGCAATGGCGCGACCGGCGCGGCGGCGTTCCTGCGGCTGCGGGCTTTGTGGACCGGCTCGCGGACTTCCTCGTTCTGCTCGGCATCGCCGGTCTCGCGGTTGGCGGCGTAGGTGTCGCCGCTGCGGTGAAAAGCCATCTTGACGCCAAGACCGAAACGATTGCGATCTTCAAAACCCTGGGCGCCACGGCGCGCACGATCTACGCAGTATACTTCATCCAGATCGGGCTTCTGTCCCTCTTGGGGATCGGGCTGGGGATCGTCTTCGGCACCGCGCTGCCATTAATCGCAGCGCCCATCGTGGAGGCACGACTGCCAGTGCCTGCGGTCTTTCAAATCTATCCCCAACCAATCGCGGAGGCGGCGATCTACGGCGCGCTCACCGCCTGTATCTTCACGCTCTGGCCGCTCGCCCGAGCCCGTTCCGTTCGGGCAGCGGAGTTGTTCCGCGATGCATCGTCTGAGCAACACATGCCGGGCCGCTGGGATATCGGCGCCGTCACGGCGCTCCTGCTTCTCCTGATCGCCGTCGCTACGCTGTTCTCGGGCAATTCGGAGCTCACCCTCTACATCTCTGGCGGTATTCTTGCCTCCCTGGCCGTGCTTTGGCTTGCCGCGACCGGCCTGCGCCTCGCCGCCCGCCGGGCCGCGCACGCCTCGGTGGCCAATCGCCGACCCGCCTTCCGATGGGCCATCGCTGCGCTCGGCGGTCCGGGGAGCGAAACCGTGGCCGTCTGCCTGTCGCTCGGCTTGGGGCTGACGGTGCTCGCCTCCATCGGCCAAATCGATTCCAACCTGCGCGGCCTCGTGTTGCGCGAATTGCCCGAGCGGGCGCCAGCCTATTTCCTCCTGGATATTCAGAACGCGCAACACGACGAGCTGGTCGACCGAAGCTTGGAGCGCGACAGCGTGACAGACATCGACACCGCGCCGATGTTGCGCGGGATTATCACCCAGATCAACGGCCAGAACGCGCGCGAAGTCGCCGGGCCGCATTGGGTCTTCAACGGCGACCGGGGCATCACCTACGCCACCGAGCCGCCGCCGGGCACCACCTTCACCGCCGGAGAATGGTGGCCCGAGGATTATGACGGCCCGCCGCTCGTGAGCTTTGCGGAGGAGGAAGGAACCGAGCTCGGCCTGTCGCTCGGCGATGAGATCACCCTTAATGTCCTCGGCCGCGACATCGTCTTCCAGATCGCCAGCTTCCGCGAAGTCGAGTTCGAAACGATGGGGATCAACTTCATCATGGTGGTGAACCCGAGCGCCCTCCAAGGCGCACCGCATACCCACATTGCCACGGTCTACATGGATGACAGCAGCCAGGAAGGCCCTTACCTGCGCGAATTGAGCGAGGCCTACCCGAATGTCACCGCGGTCCGCACGCGCGATGCCATCGAACGGGCCGGAGAACTCCTCGAAGGCATCGGGGTCGCCACCCGCTGGGGCGCGTCGGTCACCTTGCTGACCGGCATCATCGTGTTGATCGGAGCCGCTGCCGCGGGCGAACGGCGCCGCATCTATGAGGCTGCAATCCTGAAGACCTTGGGCGCGACGCGGGCGCGCATCCTCGGCAGCTTCGCGCTCCGCTCTGCCTTCGTCGGCGCGGCGGCGGGCGGGATTGCCATCGTCGCGGGCGCCATTGGCGGCTGGTGGGTCACAACCCAGATCATGGGTGGCGATTTCTCTTTCTCCTGGGTCTCCGCGCTCGGGATTGTCATCGGCGGGGCGCTCGCCAATCTCCTGGCGGGACTTGGCTTCGCCTTACGGCCGTTGGCCGCACGCCCCGCCCATGTTCTGCGCAGCCGGGAATAGCCGCCGAGCCTAACGCGGTTCTTGGACCGGATGTGAGAGGGGGGATCCGAGATGGACCTGCACCGGACAACAGAGCGACTCTGCGTCGATGACGCCGACCTGTCTTCATCGAGCTTCAACAACGCAAACCTGTCCTCGACGCGCTTCAACCAAATCGAGTTCTCGGGCGCGACCTTCAACGACAGCAACATGACGGGCTGGCAAATCCACGATGTGAACCTCAGCGGCGCAAAGATCCAGAACGCAAACCTCTCAGGTGTCGCCTTTGAGGATTGCCGCCTCGCGGGCGCCACGATCGACGGTGTGCCCATTGAAGACCTGATCAAAGCCTACCGCGCATCGCAAGCAAGCGGCTGAAACCGCTGGACAGCCCACGCTCCGCGAAAAGTCTCAGCCACCCGCAGCAGGCACCGTCTGGCGCGGATTTGCGATGCCCCAGGCGCGCAAGGCCAGAATAACCCCGCGCAGGCTCTGGCCCTTCTCCGTCAGGGAGTATTCCACCCGCGGCGGCACCACCGCGAAGACCTCGCGATGCACGATCCCATCGGCCTCCAATTCGCGAAGCTGCTTGGTGAGGCTCCGCTGTGTCACAGTTCCCATACGGCGCATCAACTCGTTGAACCGCAGCGTGTCGTCGAGAAGGTGAAAGATGACGAGGCCCTTCCACTTTCCTGCGATCTGCTCCAGCGCCCCCTCAACCGGACAGCCGCCGCTGCAATCGTAGCTGTCGAAACGCTGCGGCAGCGTCCCACTGGGCTGAACAGTATCCATAACGTGCCTATAAGCCATAAATGTGCGTACTTGTGGGATATCTCCCGTTCCGGATATGCGACCGCTCAACAGGTGATGTCAAAGGGAGATACCAAAATGGCTCTGACAATCCTCGCACAAATCACGGCCGCGCCGGGCAAGGAAGCTTTCGTGCGCGCTGAGCTGGAAAAGCTCATCCCGATCACCCGCGCCGAAGCCGGTTGCCTGCAATACGATCTGCACCACGACAATGAGAATCCCGGCTTCTTCGTCTTTTACGAGAATTGGGAGAACCGAGAACTCTGGCAGACGCACATGAACGCCCCGCATCTGGCCGCGTATATGGAGGCCACGGAAGGTGCCGTGACGAACTTCGTTCTGAACGAGATGACCAAGACTGCCTGATCTTCTGGCAAAGACATGCGACGAGATCCGGGTGGGGAACGCGAGAGCGCAGCCTCAACGTAGAAAAATGAGGATCTGACAAGTCCCGTGCAGAAACAGAGACTTGAGCATCAGACCCGCTTCAGTCGGGTCTGGCACCCCTCTTGGCTCAGAGATCGCACAAAACTCATATGTATTGACAAAAACACACGCTTGTCGCATAAATAACTTCAACTTCTCATGTTTCATGAGCATCATTTCTGAAAATTACTCAGAATAAATAGATCGATAGTAGCACTTCTTATGTAACGAATTCATTTGGAAAGGGAGCTTCATGTGGTGCTTTGAGCCATTATTTCGCAAACCATTCGGGTCTCCTTGCCAGGGCGCCTTCCAGAAAAGCGCTCAATCCCGGCACCCCTGCATCGCATATGTCCGCGAAGTGGTAGCGCTCCCGGATACGGCCGCGCTCGATGTGGCTCCTTCGGATCGACCGAACAGATCGTCGGGCAGCAATGAATGCGTTGCCCATAGCGATCTTTCCTCCACCTTGGAGGTCTCCCGCAGAGGCAAATGGGCCCGAGCCCGCAATCTTGAGAGATCAGGCTTCGCCGGACGCGCCCCCGCGCGTTCGGAGGCACCGGCATGAAATCGGCAATCCTTCTCGTCATCGTCACAGCCTTCACGCTCTGCGGCGACTACCTCATCAAACTCGCCTCCGAGAGAACCAATGGGATGCATTCCACCATGTTCCTCCTCGGGGCGGTGTTTTATGGCTTGCCTGCCTTCGGTTGGTTCTTCCTGATGCGCAGCCACTCCCTCGCTGCCATCGGCGTCCTCTACTCGGCCTCGACCATGCTCTTGCTGGCCGCCCTCGGCGTTTTCGCCTTCAACGAAAGCTTCGGTCTCCGGGAAGGTCTCGGCCTCTCTCTCGCCATCGCCGCGGTGCTCGTTATGTCCCAGAGCGGCTGACAGCCCACCCGAAGCCCGGGCCACACAAAGGCGTGGCAGATCAGCCTTGGTCGGGTGCAGGAGATGGCGTCTCGCCGTGTTGTTCGCGGAAATAGTCCCAAGCATCCATGGTGCGCCCATCGGGGAGCTGGCAAATGCCGCTTTGCCCCTCCGCGCCGTCTACAATCTCGTAGCGTCCACCTTCCGCAAGACAGAAGGTCGCGGCCGGATTGGCAAGTTGAGGCGCGCCCTCCCCATCCCCTTCAGCCTGATGCTGCGCGCGGAAATAATCCCAAGCATCCACCTCGCGCCCATCCGCAAGCGTGCAAACCCCTCTCTGCCCATCGGCGCCGGCGACAATCGCGTAGGACCCGCCACTTTCCCCGCAAAACACCGCTGCCGGGTTCGGTGCCGCCTGGGCTGCGGCACCTAAGGAGAAACCCGCAAGGGCGCTGAGCGCCATGAAGACAAGACGGGAGAACATGCCATTCAGCCTCGATCGATGGTTGCGAGCTCGCACTCTAGGCAATCCTCGAACGCAAGCAAAGGCGCAGCCGCACCCGGCTCCCTCGCCGCATTGTCCCCCGCCCAACAGCCCCGTCTGGATCGCCCTTTGCCAATCGGTTAATGCTGCCGCATGCAATGGATGTTCAACGGCTTCTTGGTCGATACAGACCGGGCGGAAGTGACGGGCCCGGAGGGACGCGTCCGGCTGGAACGCCTGCCGTTCCTCGTGCTCACCCATTTGATCGAGAACCGCCACCGGGTGGTCAGCCGGGACGATCTTGTCGATGCGGTCTGGGAGGGGCGCTTTGTGAGCGACTCCACGGTCTCGACCGCCGTAAAGCATGCCCGCAAGGCCATCGGAGATACCGGCTCAGACCAATCGGTGATCCGAACGATCCACGGCCGTGGCTTCCGCTTCGTCGCCGAGATCGAGAACGCCGAAACCGCCACGCCCGCCGAACCGATCCCGGCGGAACCGGCACCGCCCGACGCACCCAACCCAACCGAGAGGGCAGGCGCCGGCCAGCCGAGCCTCGCCGCCCTCCGGTTCCAGTATATCGGCAGCGATCCAGGTCTCGCCGGGCTGGCGACGGCCTTTCCCAGCGAACTGCTCGCAAGCCTGTCGCGCATGCGATGGCTCCATGTCGTCTCGCGCGGCTCATCCTTCCAGTTCGATCCCGAGACCTTCGAGCCCACAATCGTAGGCACCAAACTCGGCGTCCGCTACTTGCTCTCAGGGCTCGTCGAGGCCGTCGGCGGCAGTCTCGCGATTTCAGTTGAACTTCAGGCCACGGAAGATGGCGCGCTGCTCTGGTCGGATCGCTTTTGTGTGGATCCACAGGAGATCCAGAGCGCGCGGCAGCGTATCGTCTCGACGATCATCGCCGTGCTCGAATTGGAACTGCCGCAATACGAAGCGCGCCACTCGCGGCGGCTAAAGCCCAACGAACTCGATGCCTGGTCGCATTTCCATCTCGGCCTCTCGCATATCTACAAGTTCCAAATGCACCACAATCAGACGGCCGCCGACCATTTCCACGCCGCCTTGGAGCTGGACCCGGGTTTCGCGCGGGCGCATGCCGGGCTCTCCTTCACCCATTGGCAAAATGCCTTCATGCGGTTCGGCGCCGACCAAAAAGGGCTGGTCGAGCAAGCCGCAGCGTCCGCGGAAAGAGCGCTCGACCTTGATCCATCCGACCCGTTCTCGAACTTCAATATGGGCCGTGCCCGCTGGCTCGAAGGCGATATCGGCAGCAGCCAGATCTGGCTGGACCGCGCCCTGTTCCTCAACCCCAACTCCGCGCAATGCCATTACAACAAGGGCCTTCTTTTCGCCCTGGATGGCACGCCAGATGCCGCAATCGACGCAGCCTCAAAAGCCATGTCGCTGAGCCCCCTCGATCCGCTCCGATATGCTATGCTGTCGGTGCAGGCCCTATCCCGGATCGCCCTGGAGGATTTCGACAGCGCGGGCGCGCTCGGCGATCAGGCGATGCAATCGCCCGCCGCGCACTACTACATCTCGCTCATCGCCGCCTGCGCCAAGGAATTGCAAGGGGAGCGAGCGGCCGCCCAGCGCCATGTCCAACAAGCCCTGCACCGCCGACCAGACGTCACGGTCGCGATGTTTCTCACCGTCTTTCCGTTCCGCGAAGCCGCCATGCGCCAGACCGTCGCCGGTGCGCTTGGGCGGCTCGGCATCCCGTAGAGTGTGCGTGCGTGCGCCCGGCAGGAGCGCCGCTTCGCCGCGAAAAGACACAGGGCAGCAGCAGGAACGTCGACCAATCTGAGGTGTGCAGATGGGACCAAGGGAAATCGTTTCGCAATGGGTAGAGGCCTTCAACGCAGGAGATGCCGCCGCGATCGGGGCATTCTACGCGGAGAACGCCATCAATCATCAGATCGCCAACGCACCGGTCGAGGGAAAAGCCGCGATCGTCGCGATGTTCTCCAAAGAATTCTCTCAAGCAAAAATGGTCTGCATCGTCGAAAACATCTTCGAGGATGGCGAATGGGCGATCTTGGAGTGGAAAGACCCGCTCGGTCTGCGCGGGTGCGGCTTCTTTCATGTGCAGCAGGGCAAAATCGTCTTCCAGAGAGGCTATTGGGACAAGCTGAGCTTCCTGCGCCAGCACAACCTTCCGCTCCCAACGGAGTAGCTTTGGGTGCAAGCGCGTCGAGGAGTGATCGCATTCAAGGGGCGAAACGCACGGAGCTTCGCGGGCTCAGCCGTCCTGCGCAATGCGGATCAACATCTCCGCCAAAGCAAGCGGGGCTGTGACCATGGCATCGTGGCCGGTGGCAAGCTCTGAGACTGGCACGCCGAGGGTGCGCGCCTTTTCACAAGAACCAGCGGCATTTCGGAACACCGGATCGGTGCACCGAATGTAAGAAGTCGGCACGCCGCACCAGAGCGGGTTTTCAAGGGTCACGGCTGTCGTGATCGTCCGGTATGGATGGGGCGTCAAGCGCGGCTCGACAAAGGCAGTATCTTCCGGCTCTCTGATCCCAAAAAACGCCGCCGGTGCAGGCGGCAAGCTCACCCCGCCGCTCGTGGACTGCGCCAGCGCCGCGCGGTCACGGGCCACATCCGCGGGCAGACGGCTGAACCAAGTCTCGCCGCTGTCGAGAATCGCGCCATCCAGATAAACGAGGCGCGAGAGCCGCTCGGAGGCCCGGTCCGCCACACCCGCAAGCACCGCGCCGCCGAAACTGTGCCCGACCAGCGTCACATCCTTCAGGTCATCGAAGCGGAGATGCTGAACGATATCTTCCACAAAGGTGGAGAGGGTAATTTCGGGCGAGAGCAGATGCGCACGCTCGCCCAGTCCGGTTTGCGTCGGCGTGGTCACCACATGGCCGCGCGCACGGAGGATCTCAGCCGCGCGGGACCAACACCAACCCCCATGGAACATGCCGTGAAGAAGGACGAAAACCGAGCGTGTCATCCTAGCGTCCCTTCATTGACAAGACACGTCCACCGGCCATGGCCAGGCGCTCCACTGGCGGCAAACCTGCAGGCTAACGCCCCATAGAAACAGGGAACGCACGCACCTCGCATACCCGCCCGCATCCTGCGTCTAACCGTGCCCCTCGACATGCGCCGCGAAAGCCTCCGCGTAGTCGGGATGCCAGCGGCTGAGCGCAGGCCGGTTTTCGATGAGATCCCCCGCAGCCCAGGCAATCCGCTTCTCATCGAGCGCCCGCGGCACATCGTTGTCGGGACACAGAATGTAGAAATCGCCGCGGTTTATGCTCTCGATGAAGAACGCCACGGTCTGCTCAGCGGTCCAGGCGGAGGGCGGTTTGTCGGCAGCGCCCGTCATGGCGGTATGCACGAAGCCGGGGATCAGGAGATGCGCGGTGATCTGGGCACCCTCCGTATTGCGCAGCTCGTGTGCCAGCGCCTCGGTAAAGACCTTCAGCCCGGATTTCGAGACATTGTAGGCCGGGTTGCCCGGCGGCGTGGTGATCCCCTGCTTGGAGCCTGTATTGACGATCGCGCCGGGACGGCCCCGTTCGAGCATGCGCGGCGCGAAGACCTGCGTGCAGTGGATCGGCCCCCACAGATTGACCGCCAGCGTCGACGCCCATGCATCGAGCGGTCCCATTGCAGAGGACCGCAGGCCGATCCCGGCATTGTTCATCAGAATATCCGCCCCGCCAAACGCCTCCGCCACTTGGGCTTCCAAGGCCTCGACCTGCGCCCGGTCCGCAACATCCGTGCCTGCAACCATCACGTCGGCGGCGCCCGCGCTGCGCACGGATTGGGCTGCGGCATCAAGCTTGTCCTGGGCACGGTCGACGATCACCACCCGCATGCCCATTGCGGCAAACGCCGTGGCGGCGGCCAGCCCGATCCCGGAGGCCCCGCCGCTCACCACGGCAACCGCGTCAGATGTGAAAGCCGGGTGGGTCATGGTGCGTCTCCTCCGATGCAATGGTGTCTTCGGAACGAAGCCCCTGCGCCAATACCGGCCACCGCGCGGCCAGGCCGGGCGCGTCCCGCACACCTTGGATGGCACCATGTCCGCCACCGGAGCGATTGTGAAGAGACCTTCGCCACCCGCAGTCTTAAGGGCGCCGGTCCAACACGATCGACAGAGATCAATCAGAGCGCGCGCGATCAACGCGGTCAGGCATGCCGCACAAGCGGCCGCTCCAATCCCGAATAGCGCAACAAAAAGCCTGGCCGCGCAATTCTGACACTACCGGAATACTACCGGTTCGGTATCGATTCCCGACGTGAAAATCATGGGCAAAACAGCCTAAGCGAATCGGGTGAGCGAGCCTTGCGTAGCCTCCAACCGGGCGGCGGCCTCCAGCTTGCTCTTGCCCTTAGTTGAAAACATCCGACCTGCGAAAAGCGCGCCATTCGAACGCGCCGCAGATACAGACAATGCTGTCCGCACCCCGGCTGGATCGACGAATGGCCGGGTCCAACAAGCAATAGGCCCGCACAGAGTTCGCTCCGTTTTGATCAAAATTAAACTGAGTATTGTTCCGTAAATTTGGTCCTCTTTGTGCACAATTAGGCGCTCCTTAGCGTTCTGCGGCTTTCATTTTGAGCGGGAGACTTGCTCCTTTACGGAGACAATCCATGCTCGGACGGCGTCGCGCTCAGATGCGTTCATGGCCATCGGGCCGGTTGCCCGTATGGCGGAAAAGAGCTTGTACCCGCCCCGCCGGACACGCCGCCAGATCAGGACAAACAGCATCCGCTCTGGCCTTGCTCGCTCTTGCGGCGCTCTTGAGTGCGCCAGCGCCCGCGAGGGCACAGCCACTCGGTCTCTGCGAAACGCTGGAGGCGGTCACGGAACTCCACGAGGCAATCCAACGCACCCGGCCCAATCTACCGAGAACCTGGCCCGAGAATGGCCGCCTTGCCGCCCGACTTGAGGGGCTCGATCCCGAGGCGCTCTCGGTCATCAGCGGATACGACCCAGACGGGTCGATAGACACGTTCATCGGAACCCTTCGGCGCTTTGCGAGACTGCGCGAGAATTATGGCGGTGCCGCTGGCTTCATCCTGCACGAGGCGCAGGACCTGCCGCACTTGGCCCAAACGCTGAAGAAGATTTCCGCCGGGCACGGATGCGTCGACAACAGGGAGCGCTCGGTCCCGGTTCAAAGCAAAGAACGCGAGCACAACTCGGACGGCAAGAAAACGTTCTTGGGATCGCGGCGCAACGAAAACGCCTACGACTACGGCCACATCCTGAGCAAAGCAGCCCTCGTCGTGCCGCCCGTCTTTCTGCTGGCGGGCCTGGTCGTCACGCTCGGCATATACCGGTCGCGCCGCTTCCACCGCCTCTGGGATCAGCGCCACTGCAACGTCGTCGTCAAGGTCGGCGAAGATCAGGACGCGCGGGAGGGCCTTATGCTCGATGCCTGCCCGATGTGGGCGAAGGTGCTGCTCCGTAATCCCCCGGAACCCGGGACCGTGATGCATATGGAATGGGGCGACCACGCGCATAGCGCAACCGTGATGTGGTCGAACAAGCATTGCGCCGGTGTGCGCTTCGACGCCCAACTCTCCGACGAGGCGCTTCAGGAAATCAGCGCTCTGACCGATAAGCATATTGCCGAACTGGAAGACGCACAGAAGCACGACGCAAGCGACGACCTTGCCGGGACCCCGCCGGGCGGACCGGCACGGCAACCCGCGTCCTGACCGCGCAAGCGCAAACGCTCCTGCAGGCCTGCGGTAGGCAAGGATCTGCTCGACCCGCGCGGCCCTGCGCCTTTTACCTCCAAACTGAGCCATCGCGGCATCAACCGCAGGTCAGTTGGGCCGCGCCTCGCTATCGGCGGCAACCTCTGGCCGCAGAGGCGCGCCTGGAGGCGCACGGGAGTGTTGACTGCGATCGGGAGCGTTTCGCATACATGGAAGATACACAGAAGTATGTGTGACCAATGGGGAACCATGCGATGACCACGCGTCCAGACGTCTTCGCCGTCACTTCGGCCGCGTTGCTCGGAAGCCCTGCGCTCGCCCAAGTCGCAAGACCGGGTGTCACGGGCCGCCCGACAGCAACGCTGCGCGCGAAAGGCGCGCGCGGCGGAGGCGACGTAGCACTCGGGGGAGGCATCGTCTCGCGCCACCGCGAGGATGGCGGCCTTGTTCGGGACGCAACAAGAGAAAGACGGAACAAAATCTCGTCTACGCGTTTCGCGGATCACCGCATCTGGGCTGGGTCCGTTGTCCTTGCCAACCGACCAATCAGCGGACTTTAGCGTGAGCGATCCGTCGGAAAACCAAACCACAGCCCATGTCGAGTTGGACCCCGATCATGAGGACGCGATTGTGCGGTGGTGCAACCGCGTCATCCGCCAGGGCGTCCGCGTCATGTCGGTGCTGATGCTCGTCATCATTCTGCTTTCAATCGTCGATGCGGGTTACACGACCTATCAGAAACTGCTCGCCCCCCCGACATATATATTAGAAGTCGGCGATCTCCTTGTCGTGTTCAGCGCAGTCTTGGTCGTTCTCATAGCGATTGAGATTTACACGAACATCACACTCTACCTGACCGCTGACGTCATTCACATCAAGCTCGTCGTCGCCACGGCGCTAATGGCGGTTGCGCGGAAAATCATAACGCTCGACGACAAGAGCCTCGACCCTCAATATTTCTACGGTTACGCGGCGCTCGGCCTTGCGCTGGCGGTGACCTACTGGTTGATTTCCAGAAAGACTTAGCGGGCCGCGGAGCACGGCATCGCGCCGGGTCGATGCCGAGCCCGGTTATCCTCGGATCTCCGCATCCGGCGCATTCCCGTCCGTGGCGTCCAGGTTTCCCGTCTTTGACAGGAGGATCGCGATCGGGCGGGTCGCCTCGAATTGCGCTAGAATGATCACGATCATCGCCGTCAGCGGCACGGCAAGGAACATGCCGGTGACACCCCAAAGTGCGCCCCAAAAGAAGAGGCACAGAATTGTCACGAACAGGCTTAGATTGAGCGAATTGCCCGCCATGCGCGGAAACACAACATTTCCGATCGTAAACTGAATCGCACCCAATACGATCAGCAAGACCAACACGGCAGACATGTCGTCGAACTGCACCAGGCCGAACGCAACCGGCAAAACGGTTCCAAGGATCGAACCAATCGTGGGGATGTAGTTCAAGAAGAACACCATCACGGCGCAGAAAACCGCATAGTCCAGACCCAGAACGACCATCGCCACATAGCTTAACAGCGCTGTCAGTGCGCTCACGCAGGTCATGACCCAAAGATACGACCCGATCCCGCGGCCGAGCGCCCCAAGGACGGCTTCGACCCGTGCGCGCCGCGATGGATTGGGAAACAACGCGCGCAGCTTCGCGGGAAAAAGTGCCTGGTCCGCGAAGAGAAAAGCCACAAAAAGCGCTATCACGCCGAATTGGTTCAACAAGCCGAGCAGGCCCAGGACCAGTTGCTGCAAGAGGTTCTCCAGGCCAATTGCGTTGAAGGTGCGGTTGAGGACGTCCGCCCGTTCCATGCCGAAGAACTCGGCTATCTGGGCAATGATCGGGTCAAAACTCGCTTGAAGATTGACCGCTTGCGGCCCTGCATTCAAGACACCACGGACGCCGCTAAAGAGTGCCAGAAGCGAGATGGCGGTAACGAGAATGATCGACAGCGCCAACGCGCCCGCGAAACCGATCCTCGCGCCGACGAACGGTATTTGTTGAACGGCTCTGGCAAGGCGGTTGAGGATGAACCACAGAATAAATGCTTCCACGACGGGAAGGACGACCCCGGCCCCGTATGTCGCGGCCAGGATGCCAAGAGCGGTCAGAATCGCCCCGCACGTGAAGCGCACGAGCGGGTCTGCGGGCAGTCTGCGATCCGGCGCGCCGGTCCGATCCTCCATGCGCTACGTCGCGGAGTCGGCTTGCGAAGCGTATTCGGTGAGGAAAATCAGCCTTAGCGAAACGAAAATCACCAGAAGTTCCGCCGTCAGCGTCAAGAGCAACGTCATGATGCTGACACCGTCTATGGCCGATATCGTATACACCCCGGCCGTGCCTGTCGCAGGCGAGACCTGGATACCGATCTGCGGGTTGGCGAGCATCGTGAAGAGCAGCGCGGAGGCGGCGCCAAAGAGTGAAACCAAAGAGGCGCCGCTGCCGATTGTTCCGGCCCATACTCCCGTCCAAAGCTGCCGCTTGAGCCCGGAGACGGAAGGGAGGCAGCCGCCTTCGGTCATCTCTTTACCAGTGCCAGCGTAGCGTTTGACCCAATAGGTGGTGAAAATAGGCAGAGCAAGGGCGAGAAACGCCAGAAAGTTTCCAGTCGTTGCACGCAAGCCGCCCGTCACGGTCAACGTGTAAGCGCTGAGCAAAACCACGACCACAAGGAAAACCAGCTGTACCCAGAATGCCAGCGTACCAAGACGCTGGAGAGACGCACCGAGCGACCCGATCCGATCCTCAATCCAAACACTGTCCATGGATTTCTCTAGCTCCCCGTTGCGCCGTGAGATGAGGCGCTGTTTCGACGCGATGAGCGATCGGGTCACGAAGTTCATGCGCGGGCTCGTCTGACAGCGAGGTTTGCGGAACGCGCGGCTCGTATGGCTCGGCCTTTGCGCTCACAATAGCGAGAGTGGCTTTTGCGACAAGAACGAATAGCGCCGAAATCCCCGGCATCAGCTTGGTCGTGACCGTGTGCGTTCCAGAATTGACAACAATTGAACAATCGTTTAATTGTTTTCCATGACGGATCTGGATCTGCATATCGATCAGACGACGGAGTTGGCCGAGACATTCGGCCTGCTCGCAGATCCAACACGTCTGTCGATCGTCATCGCCTGCATGGATCAGGAAAGATCGGCAGGCGATATCGCCGAAAAGCTCGGCTCGTCGGCTTCGCTGACAAGCCACCACCTGCGGCTTCTGCGCTCGGCGCGCATCCTGAAGTCGGAAAGGCGCGGCAAACAGGTCTTCTACTCAATGGCGGATGCCTGTGTGCACAGCGTTCTCAAGATCATGATCGAACACCTCTTCACGCATGGCGTCGAAGACATCCAGGAAGATTAACCGGAGACACTCAATGCCAAAGGTCACTCAACAAAAATGCGCCTGCGACACCTGCGTGTGCATCGTCGAAATGAACGACGCCGTGAAGAAGGACGGACGCAACTATTGCAGCACCGCTTGCGCCGAGGGCCATCCCGACGGCTCTGGCTGCGGTCATTCGGGTTGCGCCTGCGACGCCTGATCCCGGACACTGTCCGGCGCCTGCTATCGAGCAAGATCGGGGCGCCGCCACGGGCGAACACCAGGCCCGCTGGTCCGGTCGGGTCCAAAGCGGCTCTAAGCCACCTGCTGGTGGACCTCGATCACGTTGCCTTCTGGGTCCATGAAAAAGACCTGGTGCCATTCCTTGGCAAAGGCAGTGCCATAGTCGGAATAGGGGATGCCCTTTTCGTCGAGGATCTTGAGAAATGCGGCGAGGTCATCGGTGCGAAAGGCGATATGGCCGCGCTCCACCGGATTGATCACCTGCCCGTTCTTGAAGGCCACGTCGAACGCGCGCTCCGCCAGGTGCATCTGCATCTGTCCCTCCGTCGCGAAGCGGATCTTGCCGCTATAGCCCGTGTCCGAGGTCGCTTCCGTGCGGGGGAAATTTTCCTGCGGGATATCGTCGAGCCCGAGCACGTTCGTATAGAAATCGTGCATCCGGTCGACATCCTCGGAGACAAAATTGATATGATGGAATTCCAGTTTCATGGGCGTCCTTCGCCTCCAGGCTACATCCGTCGAGACCGATCATGCCGTGCGGGCACCGCTCAAGCGACATCAAACGGCCATTCGCGCGAGGCTCGACTTCGGGTGGCAAGATGCCGTTGCGGGCATCGCCTTGGCAACCACCTTCGACCTTCCGCTAGGCAGACCGCGTGTTCCCTTGAACAGGACGCGTTCAAATAGCGCAGCAGCCCGGGCCACCCGTTCCGCACGTCCGCAACGCACCTTTGGGTGACGGGGAGGGTCGGCGCTGCCCGGCTTGGCCACCGAGCGGAACAGCGGCGCATCCACGCGACGCGCGTCCTTGGGCCTCACCCGAACGGATCAGCCAAGCAAATCCCGCCAACTCCCGGCAGCCCACCTAACGTTGAGTGCCCTTCTCAGGCAGCCAACGATCCACGAGCACAAACGCCGAAAGGATATAGGCGAGCGCCAGACCGATCTGCCAAAGCCGCGTGAGCATCTTCACCTCAGCGCCATCGGAAATCGGTCCGAGGGAGCCGCCGACGAGAATGAGCACCGCCGTCAGGGCCGATCCGGCGAGCGCATCTCCCGCAGCGAAACGGTCGGCGAAACAGAGTGACGCGCTCAGAATGAGCAGGATCGCCAATGGCAAGAACGGCGCCATGACGAGCGCCTCATAGACCAAAACGGCGGCCAAGCCACCCAAGAGATTTGCCGCCATCATGCCCTTGGCAACCAGCGGACCGGCCGCCGTGCTGGCCGCAAGCTGGGTCGCGAGGATCGCGGCGAAAATCAACACCAGTGCCGCATCCGACTCGATGAGGAAAAACACCATCGCGAAGGGAATGGTCACCAAGCACATGCGTGCCAACCGGCGCCCAGGGTCAAACTCCGCGCTGCTCTCTTGGGGCTTTGGCTTCGGAGGCGTCGCAGACGGAAACAACGCGAATGCGGCCCAACTCACGAGCAACGCCACGCTCATATTGATCACCAGCCAAAACGCGATCAGCCCCGCGAGGTCGCTAGAGATCTTGACGAGAAACGGAATGAGCAGTGCGGCCAGCATTGCCAGAACCACGATGAGCGTGTTTGCCCCTCGAACGGCCGCGCGCAGCGTCACCCCAAGGCCTATTGCGACACCGGCCAGAAACACCACCGGATAAGGCTCAAGCACGGAGGCGAGAAGGAGCGCTGAGGCCAAGAAGAACGCCGCCACGAGGAGCAGGCGCAGGCCGCTCGCTAGGGGCATCGGCGCGGGCGCCTGGCAGAAGAGGGCGGCAAAAACAGCCGCAAGGTAGAAAACCGGCCAATCGAGGATCAGACCAAGCGAAAACACAATCGCGGGCGCAAGACCCAAGCGCAGACCGGTTGCGCTTCGAGCACGGTACGCCGCAGGATGATCCTCGGTGTCTGCGGGGGGAGCGGTGGCGTCAGTAGGCATAGCTCAGCCAGGACACCGCACGGATATAGGCGGCCCCGAGGGCATTCAGCAGAACGTTGTCTCCTGCGTAAACGATCACATCCGCCTGCCCATTCATTGCGAACAAAACGTCGTCGTCTTCGTTCCCGTGGAGGTAGTCAGGCAGGATAATCCAGACCGGAAATCGCTGAGGATCGCGCAGCCACCCTGAGGCGCCGGGCGTTGCAGGCAATCCGCCGCTGGCCGTCCGGTCGCCCGTTGCCGCCGCGGCGGTAATGCTCTGGACCTCCCCGGTCAGAATACGCCCCGGATGCATATCGAGAACGACATCAACGGGGTCGCCGAGAGACAATTCGCCGATATTGTTCTCCGTGAGATAGGCCTCGATCCAAATATCCCGGACATCCACAAACGTCATGAGCGGTTGCCCCGCCTTGGCTTGAGCCCCCTCGGCAATCGAAAGGCCAACGACCGCGCCGCGCGCCGGGGCCAACAGCTCTGTGTAGGACAGATCAAGCTCGGCCTGCGCTAGATCGGCCAGGGCCGCGCGCACCCGTGGATTATCGGCCCCCTCTTGACCCAGGTTCAGCCGCGCTCGCTCAAGGTCCGCCTCAGCGACTTCCACGACGGCCTTTGCATCCGAAAGCGCGGTGCGCGCGTCGTCGGCCTGCGCGACCGGCACGAGACCTTTGGACTCGAGTTCCAAAACCCGCCCCGTCTGCAACTGGACGTTCTCCAAATCGGCCCGAGCCCGGACAAGCTGAGCCTGCGCCCGCTCCACTTCAGCTGAACTTACGCCAACGGCCTGGGTCGCGGCCTCCAGATCCGCCTGCGCGCGGGCCCGTGCAATCTCAAAGCGCCGTGGATCGATCCGAGCCAGGACCGTTCCCGCCTCCACCAAAACGGCGTTCGAGGCCGCAACCTCCGTGACCGGCCCAGAGACTTGCGGGATCACCGGCGTCACAATCGCCTTGACGCGCGCATTCGACGTGAACGGTGTCAGGCGGTCGGCAAAGAGATACCACGCAAAGACCGCAAGCGTTGCGACCAGCACGATGCGAAGCAGTAAAGTCATGACGCCTTACCTTTGTTCTGCGCTTCGGTGCCTGCCCTTGCGGGAGTATAATTCAGAGGAGGCAGGGAAGTGAGTATGGATGTCATTCTGGCTACCCGCGATGGTTCAGGTTGCGTCTTCACCCGCTTCCGCACCCATCTCGACCGCTGATTGGACTGTGCGATCCATCGCTCTGTAAGCTGACGTCTGCGAGGGCGGCGAGGGCGGGGTGCCGTGGTTTGGTGCTGGTCGAGCGGATCGACGGGCTTGATACCCGGACGACACGAACCGCAGTCGACATGCTGGGTGGCGTAGCGATCCATCTCTACGCGATGCTCGCCGAGGCCGGGCTGCCCCGCGTTCACACACCGGCACTTGCCATAAACCGGGCGAGACAGGACACCCGAGGCGGCGAACGCAAGTCCGTCCCCAAGAATGCCGCCTTGATCGCCGAGCTGGCGCGCACCCCGGCAGACCTGCGCACGGTGGAGCCGCCCGACCCTCTCGGCGCCAAGATCCGCCTTCTGGCCGCCCGCCGCCAGGAGCTCGTAACCGAGCACACCCGGCGCGCGGCACGGTTGCGCGGCCTCGATGCCCTTCTCCAAGCGGCCGTACACGCTGCCCAGGCACAGACCGTCGCAATCCCGGACGCGCGTCTGCGGGCTAAGATCATCGCCGACATTGCCCATGATACTTTGGTCGCTCGGGACCGGCTCAAGGGAACGGACCAAGCAATCCGGGAGCGGCTCGCGACCCACCGTGTCGCCGCCATTATCACCTCGATGCCGGGCAGAGGGACCACGCCAACTGCAGAGTTCATCACCCTGTCCGGCCGCATCGACCGCTTCAACAGCGCCAACACACTGGCCGGAACAGCGTGACTTGCTCGCTTGCTGCGTCAATCCAGCAAGACGGCTTTCCTGCGTCGCGCCGCCGAAGGCGACAAAGCACCCAAGCGCCTCTTCTACTAGGCGGCGATCACGTCCCTCAGCCAGCCGAGTAGCCGTGCCTCCTTTGACCGCAAACGGGCCGAAGGCAAACGCCACCATCGGGCCGTCATCGCACTGGCGCGCCGCCGCGTGAACATCCTTTGGGCAATCCTGTGAACCAGAGGGCCCTTCCACGACGACTTCAAACTTGCTTCTTGGCTGAAGCATTGAGCTGCAGCCTCCCCAGATGCGGCCCTAAAATCTGGAAGAGGGGTATGGCGTCACACGCCGAGAGGCAACATCGCAAACGACATTCTGCGCCTGGAGACAGGCCATCGTTCTATCCGTGCGAAACACCGCATGGCAGTAGGCACTCCGCCCTGCCCGCCCGAGCTATGGGCCGAGTGCTGCACCCCAGCTTTGGCCTCTGGGCGATGCCTCCCCCTAAACCAGCGCGCTCCAGGACGCCGCAGGACATAGAACAACGTCATGCTCTAGTGCTGAGCGTCAGGGCCCAAGCCCCGCGCGCGGCCTTGCGGCGAGTGCCAACCCGCTGCCGGACCAGCCCAGCGCGCGCTCAATCTGCGGTGTTGGGGCACCCGCATTCCGGCCCGCAGGCGCAGGCCTCGCAAGTGCAGGTCTCGCCGCAGCAGCACCCGCCGTTTTCCGGCGCACCTTTCGTGCAATCGCAGGCGGGCGGGCAGTCGTCGCAGGCGCAGGTCTCGGAACGTGGCATATGGCACTCCTGAGTGAGGCTCGAATCACAATCAAATGCGAACCCGAGCTTACTACATCCTTCGGGAAAACACTTCGTTTTTGCGCAGATGGCGACGCCAACCAGCCAGACCGCAGCCTCGACCGGCCGCCACCCTGAACCGCGCCGCCCGCGCCGAGCCCCGCGTCCTCGCAATCAGCGGTCACAGAGTCTTGGCGTCTGATTTACGTCCACGAACGAGCAGCAAGGAGTATTGCAGTGCCACAAACTAACCGATTGCGAATGGGCAATCATCCAACCCCTGCCGCCAAGGAAACGAAGGGGGGAGCCGCTTGCAAAAGATCGGCGCGTTCTCACCCGCATCCTCTGGCGGTTTCGCACCGGCGCTTCATAGCGGGACATATTGGGCGCATAGAGCCGACAACCGTCGGTTTGCTTCTCTGTTTTACCGGGAATGCCCAACGCTTTGTATTTCGAGCCTGTAACTAGCATCACTCTTCCACTTCCCGACTTGGGCTACCACCGCAGATTTGCACCCCTTAACGACGCGAGGCACTGGGGCGTATGAAAGACAAGATTTGGCGTTACTGTGCATTTACAGCGAGCTGCGGAATACAAGGAACTTGCAGTTGGCAAAGACCTGAAAAAGTGGCTGGGGAACCTGGATTCGAACCAGGACTAACGGAGTCAGAGTCCGCTGGTCTACCGTTAACCTATTCCCCAACTTTTCGGCCTTCTACGAGAGAGCATGAGTGAATTCAAGTGGACAGTATCAGCAATTGTCCGCATCCCGCGCGACCCTCGATCACAGCCCTGCATCTCAGTTGGTTTTGCTGCACAAAGTGAGATCTAATCCAATGCTGCTGCCAATAACGTGCAGAGCTTGGTCTCTGCCCGCTAGATCCGCGCTTGATACGATCATGTTAGCTGCATGTTACCACTTGCCAGAACTATCCGGGTATGGGGCTTGCAGCAGCAGGCACCGCAAGATAACCCAATTCTGGACAAGAGGTCACCCAACGCTTTGAGCACATATGACAATAGACAAGGAAACAGCTCGCAGTGTCGCCCATCTGGCACGGATTGAGGTGCCAGAGGCAGATCTTGCCGCTGTTGCAGCAGAGCTTTCCGGCATCCTGGGATTCATGGAGACGCTGGGCGAAGTGGATGTGGGCGGTGTCGAGCCGATGTCTTCCGTCACGCCGATGAAGCTGCCTTGGCGCGAAGACAAGGTATCAGACGGCGCAAAGCCGGATAGAATTCTGGACAACGCTCCCGACGCCCGTGCAGGGTTCTTCACCGTTCCGAAAGTGGTTGAATGATCGCCGAGTTGCCCAAGCTCACGATTTCTGACGCGCGAAACAAACTGCGCTCAGGGGAGATATCGGCAGCAGACCTCACTGAGGCCTGTCTTGATGCTGCCGAGTCTGCAAACTCACTAAATGCATTCTCATGCCTCACTGGTGAACTCGCACGGGATCAGGCTGCTAAAGCGGATGCGCGTCTTTCGGAAGGGAACGCACCGGATCTTTGTGGGATTCCGTTGGGGATAAAAGACCTTTACTGCGTTGAAGGGGTCCCGAGCCAAGCCGCATCGAATATCCTGGAAGGCTTCCTGCCACGATACGACAGCACAATCACCGAGCGGTTATGGTCGCAAGGTGCGATCTGCGTTGGTAAGCTGAACATGGACGAGTTTGCCATGGGCAGTTCCAATGAGACCTCTTGCTACGGCCCGGTCACCAGCCCCTGGCAGAAGGACGGCGACAACCGAGCGCTAACACCTGGCGGATCATCGGGCGGTTCGGCCGCTGCTGTCTCGGCAGACCTGTGTCTGGCAGCAACCGGGACCGATACGGGCGGTTCGATTCGTCAACCCGCTGCCTTCACTGGGATCGTGGGCGTCAAGCCGACCTATGGTCGGTGTTCGCGATGGGGAATAGTTGCGTTTGCATCGTCACTAGACCAAGCCGGTCCAATGACGAAGACCGTGCGCGATTCCGCGATTTTGCTAAGTGCAATGTCTGGATACGATCCTCGAGATTCTACATCGGCCAATATGCCAGTCCCGGACTTTGAGGGCGCGCTCACTGGGGATATCCGCGGCAAGAAGATTGGAATACCGGCGGAATATCGGGTCGATGGCATGCCTGCCGAGATCGAGAAGATATGGCAAAGCGGTGCTGAGATGCTCCGCGATGCTGGCGCCGAGATTGTCGAGATCAGCCTACCGCATACTAAGTATGCGCTTCCCGCATACTATGTCATTGCGCCGGCGGAAGCATCTTCGAACCTCGCGCGCTACGATGGTGTTCGATATGGACATCGTGCCAGCCTGGGTGCCGGGGATGGGATCACTGAACTCTACGAGAGAACGCGCGCGGAAGGGTTTGGGGCCGAGGTTAAGCGCCGCGTGATGATCGGCACTTATGTACTCTCAGCTGGCTATTACGATGCATACTACTTGCGGGCTCAGAAAGTGCGCACTCTGATAAGACGCAATTTCGAAACAGCTTTTGCCGACGGCATTGACGCGATTTTGACCCCAGCTACGCCGTCTGCAGCGTTTGCACTTGGTGATATGGCCGATGCAGACCCCGTTCAGATGTATCTAAACGACGTCTTTACGGTTACGGTGAACCTTGCTGGATTACCAGGTGTTGCCGTACCTGCCGCGATTGATCCTAGTGGGCTTCCCCTTGGTCTGCAGGTTATTGGCAGACCGTGGGAGGAGGGCGAAATGCTCAACGTTGCCTTTGCAATCGAACGTGCCGCCGGTTTTACAGCAAAGCCGAGAGATTGGTGGACCAGGGACGTATGAGGATTCAATGACACGAGAACAGTCGCGAGCCGTTCTTGGCCTTATTGCGTTTGGTCTGCTTGCCGCCTGTTCAAATTCGATCCCGAACGAGGTTGTTGTCTATGAGGTACCACCACCCGGATTTGAGGCGCCCCCGACCACCGGGACGGTTTCGAGTAGCGACGGAGCCTTTAGAAATCCAGTTTCGCCTCCAGCTGTGGCAGGAAGTTCCGTTGCAGCTACATCAGGCGGTTCTGTTTCTGAAATCGGCCAAGATAGGCTTAACTTGGCGGATTACTCTTTGGAGCAGCAAAAGATCGATGCCGCGGCCGCAGAACGGGAGTTGGCAACCGCAAGATCGCAGCTTGTTGTTGTTCAACCCACAGGTGCGGTACCGCAATCTCGTGGTGGGCCCAACATCGCCCTATACGCGCAGCAGACGACGCATGCACTCGGATCGCAGGTTTATCCGAGATCACGCGGAATACGGCTTTCTTCGAATTGCGGGCGGTATTCAAGCAGCGACGACGCACAGCGGGCATTCCTTGCAAACGGTGGTCCCACCACGGATAGATTTAACCTTGACCCCGATGGGGACGGGTTTGCATGCGATTGGGACCCCGGACCCTATCGCGCCTTGAGATAGGCAAAAGGTAAGGGCCTGGTGGAAATCCGGAAGCGGCCTAGTCCCAATTTCGGGGATCGGCACGGGGCAGTCTCACCCGATATCATCCTGATCCACTATACCGCAATGTTGGACGCGGAGGCGGCGCTTGATAGGCTTTGCGACCCTTCTGCAGAGGTCTCAGCCCACTACTTGTTGGAAGAGACGGGGGAGGTGTGGCAGCTCGTGGACGAGTCTTGCCGCGCGTGGCACGCAGGGCGCGGCCAATGGGGCGATATCACCGATGTGAACTCGCGATCTATTGGTATCGAGTTGGCCAATCCAGGATCGCTCAAAGGGTTCCCCCCTTTTCCAGATGTCCAAGTGACAAGTCTGGAACGTTTGATCGACGATCTGATGTCCAGATGGAACATCCCGAAACAACGTGTGCTTGGCCACTCTGATATCGCACCTGGCCGCAAAAGCGATCCTGGTCCAAAATTTGACTGGAAACGATTGGCGATGGGTGATCGAGCGTTCTGGCCCAAAGATGTAAGTTCGATCACCGGCGGCGGTTGGGAAGCGTTTCGATTTGCACTTTCCGAAGCGGGATACGGTGTAAATTCGATTGAGGATGCTGAGCTTCTTGGTGCTTTCAGGCTTCACTACTGTCCATGGAGACTAGGGCTCGAACTAGAGGATGAAGACATACTGATCGCCGATGCTCTTCCAGGCGTCGAACGGACGGCCATCTGAACTCTCATTCTGTTTTGTCATCGCCAATACTGGTTGCCGATGGCACCTTTGACGACTCGTTTTGTGAACCGATCAGGATTCGGAGCTTCCGAACGCCGAAGAAAAGTCCAAGTCCCGCAGCGCCTAGCCAAATCGCCATAAGGATCCCGGCTGTCGTGTTCCCGGCAAGCAGAGAGGTCACCAGACCATAGAGAACGATCAACATGCCGCCTGCCCAGAATACGATCCAGGCCAGCATGAAGCCAATGGCTAGACGCTCTTTGCTGCTTCTGCTGGGCGCCATGGAGTGCCCCTAGATGTTATTGTTCTGCCTGTAAGTGATATGCCGTACTGAACCAGTCTTTGAGCGCATCAGCACCGTCTCTGTCTCAAGCCAGCCTTGGTCCCAACGTGCTCCCGTGACGATAGAACCATTCGTTACCCCTGTTGCGGAGAAAATCACATTGCGCGTGACCATTTCGTCTCTTGTATAGATCCTGTCAAAATCGGTGATTCCGGCTTTGATGGCACGGTTGCGCTCGTCTTCATTGCGGAACACAAGCTTGCCATACATCTGGCCGCCCATGCATTTGAGTGCAGCAGCAGCGAGAACCCCCTCGGGTGCACCTCCAGATCCCATATACATGTCGATATTGGTTCTGTCCGCATCAGCGCAATGCATCACACCGGCGACATCTCCATCCGTAATCAAACGAATATGCGCGCCCGTCGCTCTCACTTCCTCGATCATGTCCTCATGCCGTGGTCGTTCGAGGATGCATACCTTGATCTCATTGGCCTGCACGCCCTTCGCCTTGGCAAGTGACGCGACACGCTCCGCAGGAGACATTTCAAGGGTAACGACATCTGTCGGGTAGCCCGGGCCGATCGCAAGCTTATCCATGTAGACATCTGGTGCGTGGAGCATTGAGCCGCGCGGCCCGAGCGCGACAACTGCCAGAGAATTCGGCATGTCCTTGGCACAAAGAGTTGTGCCTTCCAGGGGATCTAGAGCGATGTCCACGGCGGGTCCATGCCCAGTCCCAACTTCTTCTCCGATGTACAGCATCGGAGCCTCGTCCCGCTCGCCTTCACCGATGACAACGACACCTTCAATATCCAACGCATTGAGCTGCGTTCGCATGGCATCTACAGCCGCCTGATCCGCTGCCTTCTCGTCGCCACTGCCCACCAGTCGTGCCGCGGCTATCGCGGCCTGCTCAGAGACACGCGCGAGGCCCAACGACAACATTCGATCGGCAAAAATGTTCGTGTCAGACATGTCAGGCCCCTCATTTCTTTATATCACACGCTTCTAGGCGCCGCCGCTGGTGCAGGCAACCCGGATTACGCCGAGCCCGACGGGCTGTGTCGGTACACCATTGGTTCGGCATTCCTCGGAATAGGCTGTAGCGAACAGGACACAGGTCCGATAAGGCATTCAGAAAGTTCAAGAGCCTCAGTCCGAAGATTGAAGGAGCAGTGCACGGGGCTTCAGCCGTGCACTGCGGCTAGACATCTTCGATCCGCAACGCAACGGGCGCCTTTAGAGAGACATCGAGCTTCGCAATGCGTTCGAGCGCTGAATCCAGCGCAGCCCGTCCGGTTTTGTGAGTAACAATCAGAACAGGCGCTGCCCCGCCCTCATGCTGCACCTGCCGCATTCGGTTGATTGACACATCCGCTTCCCCAAGCGCTGCTGCCACCTTTGCCAAGGTTCCCGGTGCATCAGTCAGAAGAAAGCGAAGGTAATAAGCCGCTTCACTCGTGGCAATTGCTGGGTTCGAGCTGGTCAGCGTAGCGACAGGATGACCAAAGACCGGCATGATCAGGCCCCAGGCCACGTCAATGACATCGCCCATTATTGCTGAAGCTGTGGGGCCTGCCCCGGCACCGGGTCCTGCAAGCACGACACGGCCAACTGCGTCGCCTTCAATGACCACCATGTTCGTCACACCTTCGAGACCGCCGATGAGCGAATACCCCGGCACGAGACATGGTTGCATGCGGCTTTCGATCCCGCCGTCATTCATTTGAGCTACGCCAAGGAGTTTTATCCGGTATCCAAGCTCAGCGGCATGTTCGATGTCTGCGAGACTAACCCTCTCGATCCCCTCTATGGTCAGACTGTCGTAGTCTACCTGCGTGCCAAAAGCGATTGCCGTCAGGAGCGCCAGTTTCTGCGCTGCATCGTGGCCGCCGACATCGAAGGTGGGATCGGCTTCCGCATAGCCAAGCCTTTGCGCGTCACCAAGGACATCCTCATAAACGGCACCCGTGCGCTCCATCTCTGTAAGGATGTAGTTGCACGTACCATTCAACACGCCGAGTACTCGGGTGATCGAGTTGGCCGCCAGACCTTCGCTGAGCGCCTTTATCACCGGTATTCCGCCGGCAACTGCCGCCTCGAACCTGAGTGCGACGCCGTTTGCTTCGGCCAGTTCGGCAAGACCTTGTCCATGTCGCGCCATCATCGCCTTATTGGCGGTGACCACATGCTTGCCATTCGCAATCGCTGTTTGCGTCAACACTTTTGCCGGGCCGTTCTCTCCACCCATCACCTCAACCACGAGGTCGACATCGTCCCTCCTGGCGAGGGCGACTGGGTCGTCTTCCCAGTCACAACTCGTCAGATCGATACCTCGATCTCGATGGCGTGACCTTGCGGAGACAGCTACGATTTCAACTCGGCGCGCAGCTCGCGCCTGAAGCATCTCGGATTGTGTCTGAACGATACGCACGACTCCGGTCCCGACTGTCCCAAGTCCGGCAATCGCGATCCGAAGCGGTCTCGTCATGATGACATTCTCTCATAGCTGCACGGAGGCGTGGCCTAGCCTTTGCAGACATCGGTGTCCAGCACAGGCGAATTGCTAGGGATCCCGACGGCGCAGTAGTGTCAGAACAACAGCGGTGGCCAAGAGGACTAGGTGAATCACCGTGAGCATCGCGAGGTAGCGCCAATCCTGGACACGGTCGCCCATGACCTCATGTAGTAAGTAGATCGAGGAGATAATCACTATGGTCGCTGCGATCCTGGGCTTCATATCACCGAACCCGTCACGTTCGACGATCATGCCGTCTCCATCGTCGTCGGCAACAGCAGAGAAATACGTGTTGTAGCCACTAACCATGACCATGCTTATGAGGTTCGCGATGAAGACCATATCGAGCAGATCTAGGACCAGCAGGATCGATGCATGACGGTCAAATATGCTGCCTGACAGGATCGCTACAACGATGCTGTAAAAATAGGTTAGAGCGAAAAGGACGAGTGCAAGCACCAGACCAAGCATCAGAGGTACTTGCAACCAGTAGGTCGTAAGGACGGTGCGCCGCAGCAGACGGCGTGCAAGCTTCTCACTGAGTTCTGGCAAGGTAACCCCCCAATCCAACTCGTCGGATGCGATGCAATGCGATCCACCGACCTCGCCGCAACTATGTCGCGATCAAGACATGATCAGGCAGCCTCGGCTCGGTATTTGTCGAGCAGTGCGTCCCGGTTCTGCATCACCTTTCGGACACCACGTGCTGCTTGACGAATGCGATGTTCGTTCTCCACCAAGCCGATCCGAACGTGGCCTTCTCCATACTCACCGAAGCCTATCCCAGGCGCGACCGCGACTTCCGCTTCCTGGAGTAAGATTTTCGAGAACGCCATTGAACCAATATCACGGAATGCCTTAGGGACCGGCGCCCAGGCAAACATAGTTGCAGGCGGAGGAGGTATATCCCAACCAGCCCGCGCCATGCTTTCAACGAGCACATTCCTACGAGACTGATACACGCTACGTATTTCCGCGATACAGTCTTGCGGGCCATTGAGCGCGGAGGCTGCTGCAACCTGAACAGGCGTGAAGGCGCCGTAATCCAGATAAGACTTTATCCGGGTCAGCGCGCCGATAAGCCGCTCGTTACCGACCGCGAAGCCCATGCGCCATCCTGGCATGGAAAAGGTTTTGGACATTGAAGTGAATTCCGCGGCGACATCCTTGGCTCCTTCAACCTGCAAGATGGAGGGGGGCGGATTGCCATCATAATAGAGCTCCGCATAGGCCAAGTCCGACAGCACCCACAAATGGTGTTTCTTTGCGAACCTGATGAGATCCGAATAGAAATCGAGATCGCAGACCTGCGCTGTCGGGTTCGATGGAAAGGAAACCAACAAGGCGACCGGCGAGGGTACGGAGTGTATGACCGCACGCTCAAGCGTTCGCATATACTGCTCAGGGTCGAAACGCCCGTCATTGAGCGTAGGCAGATGACTGAGCGTTCCACCTGCGATCATGAATCCGTAGGGGTGAATTGGATAGGAAGGATTGGGAACCAACATCACGTCGCCGGGAGCGGTAATCGCCATAGCCAAGTTTGCCAGACCTTCTTTCGATCCAAGCGTTGCAATCACCTCCGTCTCTGGATCAAGTTTCACACCAAAGCGGCGCGCATAGTAGCCCGCTTGCGCTCGCCTCAACCCAGGGATTCCCTTAGAGGCAGAGTATCTGTGGGTTCTGGGTCTGCGTACTGTCTCTACGAGCTTCTCAACAATATGGGTCGGCGTATCCATGTCCGGATTGCCCATGCCAAAATCGATGATATCCATTCCGCCCGCTCGGCATTCCGCTTTCAACCGATTGACTTCGGCAAAGACATAAGGCGGAAGGCGTTTGATGCGGTAGAATTCCTCGGTCATGGCAGACCCGTTTGCTGTCGATGAAGGCGCTTAGGGATACTTGCCCACGGCACTCGTGGCAACAGGCGCTGTGACGGGTCGAACAGGCGCGCATAGTCACTATTTTTTTTGATCTTCAGTTCAGAGCAAGGCCAGTCCGTCCTGACTGACCTGCTACCGGATAGCTCTCAAGAGCGACTATCGCCCCTCAATGCGCCACGCCATAACGACGAGCGTTCCGGCCAGGAGCAGCATCAACCATCCGGGTGCGAGCGCAACTTGGCGAACGTCACGCAACTGGTAGGCCTCCCGATCTACAAGTCCGAGCCAACCTCTCCCAGCGGAGACGCGACCTTCGCGAACCAGTCTTAGATCAGTCGTGCCGTCCTCGGCGCGCAAGAAGCCTCCGCCTGTAGCTCCCACGAGCGGGGCCAATACAACATCCGTCGAAACCGGATCTGAGAATTCTCGCGGTTGCGAAGGGCCTAAAACGGCGACGGACGTCAAATCACCTTCTTCTAACCGCCACACGCCGTTTTCGCTCGTTTCGATCCGACCTTCCCAACGGCCAGGCGATACTTCTTCAAGACGCACCGAGCTCTGTTCCCCACTTGGGCTCGTCGCAGTGACCTCATCAATTCCCGGGTCGGTCGTCTGGCGTGTGATGAGCAGATCTCCGGCATCACCTTGCCCCCGCAGCACCTCCTCCTCCAGTTCGGGCTCTTTCATCAGCCAATGGGCCAATCGACGGAGGAGTTCCATCTGCGGGCCGCCTCCTTCAAATTTCCTGCTCCAGAGCCAAGCTTGGTCAGATGCAAGGACAGCAATTCTGCCTTCGCCTTGGCGGTCAAGAACGAGGAGCGGGGCTGCATCTGGCCCTTCCATGACAGTCTGACCTTGGGTCACAGTGGTTTCGATCAATCGAAACCACCGGCCCCATCCAGGCTCTCCATCGTCCGTCATCGGACCCGGGGCATGCGCCCCTAGACCAGACGTAACAGGGTGTCGCGTTCCGATCTCAGAGATTATGGGGCGATAACCGCGTTCAATCACATGCGCCGTCGGCTCAACGGGAAGTATCTCCCGAAGTGGAGATCTTGAAAGGCTCTCTGCGCCAGCGAAGTCCGAGCCGGTCGCGATAAGCAGCGCACCGCCGTCATGGACGTAACGCGCGATATTCGCAAAGTAACCCGCCGGAAGGATCCCACGCCGTCTGTAGCGATCAAAGATGATTAGATCGAACTCGTCGACTTTCTCCATGAAGAGTTCCTGGGTCGGAAACGCAATCAAGGAAAGTTCAAAAACCGGAACGAAATCTTGTTTCTCCGGAGGCCGCAGGATCGTGAAATGGACAAGGTCCACGGAGCTGTCTGACTTCAACAGATTACGCCAGGTCCGTTCACCCGGATAAGGTTCCCCAGAGATTAGTAGCACGCGCAGGCGATCGCGTACTCCGTTGATTGAGACGACTGCCTGATTGTTGCGCTCGGTAAGTTCACCTTCCTGTTCTGGTGTTGAAAACTGGAAGACATTAACTCCGCCCCGGGAGAGCGTAACGGGTAACGTCACACTCTGTCCAATCGGGATGTCAAAGCGCAAGGGCTCTTCACCCTCAACCGAGATGAACAAAGGAGCAAATCCGCTCGACTGGGGCGCTGCGCCAAGGTCTTCGATCCGCAAGGAAACGCTGGTCTCTTCGTCAACAATGGCGAAAGCTGGCGCAGTCTCAACAACAACGCGTCGGTCCCAGTCGCGCGCACTCCCGGTGAGAAGCACGTGAACCGGTGCTGGAAAATCCTCGAGCCGATCTGCATCATGGACTTGGCCGTCGGTGACTAGGATCGCTCCAGCGATTCGATCCTGTGGAAGCTCCGCCGCGAGTTCCGCCAGACTCTCCAACAGCTGGGTGCCGTCATCGCCACCGTCAGAAACGAACGCTTCCCGGAGTTCCAAGTTATCTCCGAGGGACGAAATCTCGGACCGGAGATTGTCCTCCATGATTTCCAACTGCTCGGGACGTTCCGCGATGCGGTTGCTGGCGCTCTGATCGTAAACGATCAGCGCAAAGTTCGATACGGCTGCCCGATCTTCCTCTCGGATCGATGGATTCAAGAGCGAGACAAAGATCACGATTGCGGCCAATGTCCGGAGCCACCAGCCCGAAAGCCTCAAAAATACCGCAAGGATCAAGAAAAACAGTGCGAAGATCGCCAAGCCGATCAGCAACGGGACTGGAAGAAGGGGATCGAAGACGACTGTACGCAAGTCTACTGGCCCAGGCGATCAAGAAGAGCTGGAACGTGGACTTGGTCTGATTTGTAATTGCCGGTCATCACGTGCATCACCAAGTTGACACCAAAACGGTAGGACATCTCGCGTTGTCTTTCTCCACTCAGCCCCCGTCCGACCGGAACTAGCGGCGCGCCGTTCTCCTGGATCGCCCAAGCCGATGCCCAATCGTTTCCACCAATGACCACAGGCGTCACCCCATCGTTAAGGTTTCGAAACGGGAGCCCCTCGACCGTCTCTGCCTCCTGCGCGGCTTCCACCCAGACCGGCGAACTGTGCCAACGGCCCGGAAAATCCTGCAAAAGATAGAACGTCCGCGTGAGAACGTGATCAGGCGGAACCTCCATCAACGGCGGGATGTCGAGCTTAACGGCAATTCGTTGCAGTGCTCGTCCATTCGGCGTAGCACCGCCGAAGCTTTGCGCCAAGTCGCTGTCCAGCGTGTCAAAGAGTATCATTCCCCCGTGCCTAAGATACTCGTTCAGGCGCCCGTAGGCTTCGTCTGAGGGAGGAGTATGTGCCTCCGTTACGGGCCAATAGAGTAAGGGGAGGAGTGAAAGCTCATCGGTTTCAAGATCTACGCCAACGGGCGGCGCGGGTTCGACAGCCGTCCGCTTGAAGAGTTCCACACCCAATCCGCGTAATCCTGCCTCGCTGGTGCGGTCGACTCGGTCATTGCCCGTGAGGACGTAGGCAAGCACGGTATTGTTCGCCGCGTAGAGCGCGCGGGCGTCGTCAGCATCCTGTGCATCAGCCACACCTGTCATGAGGGAAAGACCAAGGCAAAAGAACCCCGCCGAAACACCGGCACGGATCGCGCCACGTCGCAGTCCGTTTAGTCGGCCAGAGAGGAACAATGTGATTAACAGATCAAGCGTTAGCAGGATAATGGCAAGGCTGAGGAACCATGACCCAAGGAACGTTTCTTGGTCACGCTCCATGCCCTCGATCTGCACCCCAGCCGGAAGCGTCTCTAGCGGTGTCAGAACGGCGTCAGGCTCCATAACGTTTAGCGTAACACGTCGACTCCCGCTCGCATAGAAGCCTGGCGGAACATCTCGAGACGGCACAGCTGACGAAAGAGACTCACCCGGCACGCCAGCCAAGAGCTCTGGGGTCTGAAGAACGCCAAATCCGTCTAGGATATGGGTCGGTATCCAAACACTCCCTTCGACGTCCTCGAGGCTACCAGCAGCGAAACCGCCGGCACTTTGTGTCAATCGCTCCAACATCTGCACGAAGAGACCCGACAAGGGCAGGTTCGACCAGTCTGCACTCGCTGTTATGTGGAACAATACCACCCGCCCTTCACCGAGCGGCGAAGATGTCACGAGGGGGGTTCCATCTTCGAGACTGGCAATAACCCTTTCTGGCAGGTCGGGGTCTGGCTGCGCCATTACCTGAGCAGAAATTTCGACGTCGGCGGGCAGGCTGAGCCCAGCAAACGGGCTGTCTTCGGGAAAGTCCCGAAGTTGCCTGGGTGCTCCCCAAGACATCGCGCCACCCACTGACCGCCCTCCAGCACGAAGTCTCACGGGCAGTAGCGGATCGGCATCGAGCTGCCCTGCGCCTGAGCTCGCGAGGCGTGATCCTGCAAAACGGATGAGCACGCCCCCATCCTCGACCCAAGCGATAAGTTCGTTTCGTTCCGTATCAGCGAGGCTACCGACATCGGCTAGAACGATTACATCAGGGGAGCTGAGTAGCATCTGCTGCAACGGAGCTTCGATGGTCTCGGCAAAGGGCTCAAATGCCTTCCGCAAATAGTTCAGCGGATCGATTAAATCCTGCGCTTCGCTTCCGGCCCCGCCAGACATCAAGCCAACTTCCCGCCGACGCACGGAGTCGCCTGCGAGAACGACGCCTGCCGCTGATCGATCCACATCAAGTTGGATCCTGGACACCCGGTTACGCAATTCGGACGGCATATCAATATCGATATCCGCCTGCCCGCCGTTTGGCTCGAATTGTCCAGTTCCTTGGCCCAGGAGCCGTTCGATGCCGTTCGGATCAGGGCCGAAAGCGGAAATTGAAACAGTTTGCTCCGTCTGTTCGGGAACTCGCAACGCGGTTACGCGTAGCATGCCCTGTTCAAGCCGAGGCGGGGTCAGCGCTGCTGCCAGTTTTTCAGGAAGGAGAAGACGGACGGTACCTTTTGCCAAAAGTGCATCTGCTAACAAACGTTCGTCTTCTTGAGCCAATCCGTCATTGATCCAATAGGTCTCAAATTCTTCTGTTTGCGCAGAAATCCATTCGGGCCAACCTGCCAAGTCAGGATACCACGCCCGAGGGGCTAGGGCCGGCAGACGCCCAGCGGCGTCTGATGCGCCGCGCAGCGGCAGTGGTTCCGCAGGTGGTCCATCGGCGAGCTGTAACAATGCCACCGGCCGCGCATCTCGCTCCGCTTCTGTGAGAAGTCCAGATACGAGCGAGACGCGGTCAGACCAGTCAGGCGCATCGGCCCATCCCCCATCCAACAGAATTAGCATAGGGCCTTCGCCCTTTTCGCTGCGCGGATTTAGGACTGGTTCCGAGAATGCAAGGACGGCAGCAGCCAATGCGAGCATTCGAAGCGCTAGTAGCCACCAAGGCGTACGCGCCGGTGTATTCTCGGTTTCGTCAAGATTCAGGAGCAAACGAACGCCAGGGAATACCCGGCGCTGGGCCGAGGGTGGCACTGCGCGTAGCAAGAGCCAAAGAGCAGGGAGAAGCAGCAATGCTGCGAGGAGCCAAGGAGAAAGGAAAGCGAGCGGACCAATGCTCATTTAGCGTTTGTTCTCGCTAGGGGATTCCAAAACCAAAGCCGGTTTCACGCTCGATCTCCGATCGCCATATACATCCATAGAAGCGCTTTGCGTGGGCTCTCATTGGTCCGATGATGGAGAACACGCCATCCCAGATGATAGGCCAAGTCATTAAGTTGTGAACGCAGTCCGACGAGTTTCCTTTGATAGGACCCCTTGAGGCTACGAGCCCGCTGCGCTTCAAATTCGGTTAGCCCGCCCATGCTTTCGAAGATCACACGACCGTCAAAGGGGAACCCCTCCTCTGTCTGATCTAGGACCTGCACGAAACACCCCTTTACGCCTTGATCAGCAGCATGCGACAGGACTGGCGTTAGCTTATCCAAGTCACCCAGAAAGTCGGAGAAGAAAATAGCTCGCCCGCCCCTAGGGATGGTATCGTGAGGTGGGTCTCCGTAGTCCGGTCGATCAGCCCTAGGTATACCGCCAAGATCCATAGCCATCCGATTGAGCTGCGTCCGACCAGTGCGGGGTTGAACGGCATCCGTCCCCATGAGGGACACACGCTCACCGCTCTTCATTAACAGAACCGATATGGCGAGCGCCAACAACGATGCCCGCTCCAGTTTCGACCTCTCACTGCCTTCGGCGCGAAAATCCATGGACAACGCGTCGTCGACCCACAGGCTCACTGTTTGGGCGCTTTCCCATTCCATCTCACGGATGAACTGTATGTCAGACCGCCCAGACCGGCGCCAATCGACCATTGAGCGCGCGTCACCAGGGACCGCCTGCCGGTATTGCCAGAAGCTTTCTCCATGTCCGGCCCGGCGCCGCCCGTGGGCACCGTGACTGACGGTCGCAGCCAATACTTCGGCTTCAGCAAGAAGAGGCGGCAGGGCCCCGGCGATTTTCTCGGCATCCCGACGCAGACCAACTGGGCCCTGTGGTTTGTTTCGCCCTCGCAGACGAGGCGCCGTTGTCACGCGGCGGCCTCCACCGCGATGACATCCGCCACAAGGCGAGAGATCATATCGTTTAGAGTTTGGCCCTCTGCACGGGCTGCGAAGCCAAGCGCCATGCGGTGCACGAGAATTGGACGGGCCAATGCAGCGACATCATCGAGATCAGGAATAAGCCTACCTTGAATCAGAGACCGCGCCCGAATCGCCAGCATAAGTGCTTGCGCCGCGCGGGGGCCTGGCCCCCAGCTTACCGCCTGCGTCACTGCTGGGTGAGCATCCGGCTCGCCTGGTCGCGCTGCACGGACAAGGTCTAGAATCTTCTCTACCACGCTCTCGCCGACAGGGAGACGGCGAACAAGCTTCTGGGCTGCAATCAGACTTCCCGGATCAAATACCGGCTCAACGGTGACCTCAGAAGCACCGGTTGTCGATAGTATGATCTCGCGCTCGTCATCTCGGCCAGGATATTCAACATCTATCTGAAGCAAAAACCGGTCAAGTTGAGCTTCTGGCAGCGGATAAGTCCCTTCTTGTTCGATAGGGTTCTGCGTCGCCAACACGTGGAAAGGGCCAGGCAGAGTGCGCCGCTGGCCAGCGACGGAAACTTCGTGCTCTTGCATCGCCTGTAGAAGTGCGGATTGGGTCCGAGGGCTTGCGCGGTTAATCTCATCGCCCATCAAGAGTTGACAAAAAATTGGTCCATCAATGAACCGGAATGCCCGCGTCCCATCTGCCCCTGTCTCCAGCACCTCTGCGCCGAGAATGTCCGCGGGCATTAAGTCCGGTGTGAACTGAATTCTGTTCGCTGAAAGTCCTAGAACGGTCCCAAGTGTCTCAACAAGGCGTGTCTTGGCCAATCCAGGCGCACCGACAAGCAAACCATGGCCACCACACAGTATGGCGATCAGTGTCTCTTCGACCACGGCATGCTGTCCGACAATCCTGCGTGCGATCATCTCTCGCGCACGCATCAATCGTGCGCCTGTCTCTTCGATTTCCGGAATAAGATCGTCAGTAGCTGTCATGTCCGACACCCTTTGGCCGACGCGGAACCTTGTGTGGGCTGGACGGCACTTGGAAACTGATGGTTGTATATCAAAGAATAGCTGGGCGGCGCAGGACCACAATGGGCAAAGGCAATCACAAGACGGATATTCCAAAGGCACACGATGAGAATGTCCCTCCGAGTGCAGAAAACCTGGCGCGCGCTGCATCCGCAGCCACGAAGAAAGGCCATCCTCCAGTTCATCTATGGAACCCGCCATTTTGCGGCGACATCGATATTAGGATCGCTCGCGACGGGACGTGGTATTATCTCGGCACGCCGATCGGTCGAGAGGCACTCGTGAAGCTCTTTTCGTCTGTCCTCAAGAAAGAAGACGGGAAATACTACCTGGTCACGCCAGCCGAAAAAGTTGGCATAAGAGTGGAGGACGCGCCTTTTGTTGCGATCGATTTCTCAACTGAAGGGGAAGGACGCGATCAGAATGTGACATTCCGCACCCAAGTCGATGACGAAGCGGTGGCGGGGCCGGAACACAAGATTCGCGTGAGCCGAGATGCACAAACCGGAGAGCCGTCCCCGTATGTCATGATCCGCTCAGGCTTGGAGGCACTGATCGACCGCAAGAGCTTCTATCGCCTCGTTGAGCTTGGATGCGAGGAACAAGTGACTGGGATACGCTATTTCGGCCTATGGTCTGGAGGGATTTTCTTTCCCTTCATTCCCGCGGCAGATCTTGTCTAACCCGAAGGACGAAGCGTATGCAGGTCGGCAAGTGACTGGTCACGTTCTGTTTTGTGCGTCTTATCGCAGGCAGAAACTCACGCTAGCGCTTTTGCGTTTGGCACCTCAAATGCCCATCTCAATCCAGCCGTAATCAGGGTGAAGTTCCAGGCTATCCCGCTAATCATACGAATTGACTTGAGAGCGTTCGATTCTTGCTTAACCAGCAACAGGTTCAAAAGACTATCTTCCTGAAAAGACCCGGAAACTCCACGCCGGCATAGAGAGACGAGTTCTGGCATCGACATTGTGCAACGCGCCACCATCGAATTCGGTGTAGCTTCCGTGGTGGAGTGTCTGGTCAAAGGAGACATCGAGCACTTCTGCGGAAAAGTTGAAGACAGCAAAGACCCTATGCGACCCATTGCTTCGGGTGAAGCTCAGCACCTTGCCCGGGGAGTCGTTGGCAACCAGGACCATCCTCGCGCCCCATGGCGCAGCCCACAATGCAGAGTTCCAGGCGCGCAGCTCTAGAAGGCTGCGATAAAGGGCACCGATCGGATGCTCTTGCCACTGTATCGGATCCTTTTCGAAAAATTTGAGTCTTCGTGTGTTTCCTGCTTCTTGTCCGTTATGAATGAGTGGTATGCCTTCACCCACGACAGAGAGCGCAATCGCGGGAATCAATGCTGATCCCATAGCCTCGAATTGCGTGCCCTCCCAGGCATTCTTGTCGTGGTTCTCCACGTGGACCATGCGTTGCGCTTCGGCGGGCCAGCCACACTCGTTCTGCGAATAGTAAACGTAGAGCGCGAAGACATCCGCGTCGCCTTTACTTATCCGATGCAGTGCATCCCACCAGCTCCACGCATATGTCGCGTCAAAAGCTTGCGCATGGAGGTCGCGCTGTTCCCACTCCGCGAGCATAAAGACAGGCTTGATCTCACAGAGCTTAGTACGAACGGCATCCCAAAAATCGAGAGGGACATGCCCGGCCACATCACATCTGAAACCGTCAATATCCGCTTCCCGGACCCAATACGCCATGGCCTCAGCCATGTAACTTCGGAGCGCAACACTGGTGTAGTCGAGGTCGATGATATCGTCCCAATCCCACCAAGGTGTCGGTCGGAAATCGCCCTTCCAATCCTTTGCATACCACTCAGGGTGTTCGAAGCGCAGGTGGTTATCCCAAGCGGTATGATTCGCTACCCAATCGAGAATTACCTTGAGACCAAGCGCATGCGCCGCGTCTACAAATCGTTTCAGATTTGCAAATTCGCCAAATTCCGGATTGACGCCGTAATAGTCGCGTATGGCGTAGGGGCTGCCCAGCGATCCTTTCCGCTTTTCGACCCCAATCGGATGTATGGGCATAAGCCAAATGATCCGTGCACCCAGAGCGTGCAATCGAGGCAACTCAGCCTGGGCAGCCGCAAACGTTCCTTCCTGAGTGAACTGCCGTAAGTTCAGTTCATATATCGCACCAGATTTGGTCCATTCGGGGTGCGAAATCTTCACGTATGCCTTCGGCGCAAGGGGGTCGGCATCGCGATACGCGGCGGACTCAGTTTCGGGCATAAGCGGCTGTTTCCTTGGAGCTGATGTTCGACCGGACTGACACTCGCATTCGAAAATGAATCCGGCAATCGATGTTGACGGAACACCACATCCGAATCGTTCCGCTGAGGCAGTTAAAAACCGTTGCAGCGACAAAGGTCATGCCGGATGATTGACGTCCTAAAGTCCACGCGAGACGCGCAATGCGTAAGTTCCTCATAATTCTCGACGACCTCCCCGAAATGCTGAATGCGATGCGCTACGCCGCTATCCGGGCGGCGAAGACGGGTGGCGCCGTAGAGATGCTCGCGATCATCTCAAGCGAAGATTTCCAGCATTTTATGGGCGTGGCAGATGTGATGCGCGCCGAGGCAAACGAAAAGGTCGAAGCGCATTTTCAGGTCTTCAAAGACCGCATGGAGAAACGAGAAGGCATTACGCCGACGCTCGCTATCCGAGAAGGAGACAAGGTTGACGCAGTGTTGGCTCATATTAAGGACACGCCAGAAGTGGCTATCCTGGTTCTGGGAGCCGGAACCGGCAAAGGTGGTCCTGGCCCAGTTGTCGCGGCGCTAACCGGGCGTCGAATGGGCGAGTTACGGGTTCCGGTTGTGATCGTCCCGGGTTCAATGACGAAAGATGAGATCCTCGCCGTCACATAAAGCGACTTAGAATGATTCCAGGCACCCCTTGACTCGTTGTCGGTTCGGTCGCATCTACCGAAACAAACGGGAGAGCCGACATGTTTATCCAGACCGAATCAACTCCGAATCCTGCGACGCTGAAATTCCTTCCTGGACAATCAGTTATGTCGGCTGGCACAGCGGATTTTCCCTCCGAAGCGGCAGCTCAGTCCTCGCCGCTCGCGCGGCGCATCTTTGCGACAGGCGACGTTTCCGGTGTTTTTTTGGGACCTGACTTTGTAACTGTAACGAAGGCCAATGAGGCAGATTGGTCGCACATAAAGCCTGCGATCCTTGGCGCTGTTATGGAGCACTTTCAGTCGGGGCAGCCAGTCATCGAAGGTGAGGCAGGGGCCGTCGATCATGCCGAGCATGACGGGCCAGACACCGAGATTGTCGGGCAGATTAAAGAATTGCTCGACAGCAGAGTACGCCCCGCTGTCGCACAAGACGGTGGGGATATCACCTTCCATGGTTTTGACCACGGCGTGGTGTACTTGCATATGCAGGGCGCATGCGCAGGCTGCCCATCATCGACGATGACGCTGAAGATGGGAATTGAGAACCTCCTACGCCATTATATCCCAGAGGTCGTCGAGGTGCGCCCCGTTGGGATGTAAGCCCTCTAAGATCCTCGCTTTTGACACCTCGGCCGCGCAATGCGCGGCCGTTTTAGTTGAAGGTGGTCAGATCCGCGCTCGCCGCGTTGAGCCGATGCAACGTGGACAAGCAGAACGCCTCATGCCCCTTCTCGAGGAATGCCTGGTCGACGCCTGTCTAGAATCGTCAGACCTGGACAGGATCGCCATTTGTATTGGCCCGGGGAACTTTACAGGCATTAGAATTGCGGTCGCGGCAGCGCGAGGACTCGCGCTTGCGACCGGTGTCCCGGCTCTCGGGGTTACGTTCTTTGAAGCGCTTGCAGCATCCCGGAATGGACCAGTTGTCGCAGTTGCCCGAAACCCACGCGGCGCACCTTACGTCCAGGTGTTCCCCGGCGACGCGGGCAAGCCATCGGAGATAACGGATGCGCAGACAGAAATCCGCGTCCCAGTGGATGCAACGTGTGTCGGTTTCGATGCTGAGCGCATCGCGGGACTGATGGGCCTCAACCATTTCCTTGAGGTGGAAGTTCTCGATCCAGAATGGATAGCGCGTGCAGCCGCACACAAGCAGCTCGATACGCGCAGTAGTCCCGCTCCACTGTATCTTCGGCCGGCAGATGCACTTACCGGAGAAGCTCCACCACCTTTGTTGCTTGGCATTCCTCACGTCCCGTGAAGCACCAGTCTGATGATTTTCTTGCGGAGCGCTTCGAGAGCCCCGATGCTCTCGCCAGTCTCCACGCCAAGTGTTTCGAGGCAGCCCCACGCCCTTGGTCGGCAAGCGAGTTTAAGTCATTGCTCTCGACCAATGGTGTACACCTTGTAGCACGTCCTGGCGGGTTCGCGCTGTGCAGGGTCACAGGCCCTGAGGCCGAACTTCTCACAATTGCCGTCGACCCGATACGCCGCAGGGAAGGGCTAGGGAGACGCCTATTAAGAGACCTGGAGCTTAGGCTTAGAGATTTAGGAGCCGAGGAAATCTTTCTTGAAGTTGCCGAGACCAATATTGCTGCGAGGTCGCTGTATGCGGACTCTTCTTTTCAAACTGTTGGCCATCGTCGTGGTTACTACAGGACGGAGGCGGGAGACGAAGTAGATGCCATGATCCTTTCAAAAGTGCTTGCACCAAAGAACTGATCAAGCCGAGCCTGAGCTTTCTCGGACCCATTGCTCCCAGAGGAACTTGCGCAGTTAGAGGACTCAGTCGCACGCAAAGGGAAACGAGCGAACGGGAGGTCAGAATCTGTTTGACGGTCGAAAATCGTTAAGCCTTTATTGGAGTGCTTGCGACCGCGCGAAGAGAGCGAATTCTTGGGGGCGAGCATTGGGTAAATCCTTGGAGGGTCATGCATGACTTTTGCTCGCCAACTCGGTTCGGCTACCCTGTTCGCCTGCGTTTCAAGCGCAGCGATCGCTCAGGACACAACTCCCGCGGTCATTTTTGATCTCGGTGGGAAGTTTGACCGCTCGTTCAACCAAGCCTCGTATGAGGGCGCTGAACGTTTCAGCGAAGAGACGGGCATAGAGTACCGCGATTTCGAGTTGCAGAACGACGCCCAGCGCGAGCAGGCCCTCCGGCGCTTCGCCCAGCGCGGCTATGACCCAGTCGTCGTAGCAGGCTTCTCAAATGCGTCAGCCATGGAAAGCGTCGCCGCCGAGTTCCCGGACACGCGGTTTGTAATCGTCGATGCCGTGGTCGACCTGCCGAATGTCCGGTCGGTCGTCTTCAACGAACACGAAGGCTCGTATCTTGTCGGCGTTTTGGCCGCACTCGCCTCGGAGAGCGACACGATCGGTTTCGTAGGCGGTATGGATATCCCCCTGATCCAGAAATTTGCCTGTGGCTATGTTCAGGGTGCCAAAGCGACAAACAACGATATTGAAGTCATTCAGAATATGACTGGCAATACCGGTCAGGCCTGGAACGACCCTCGGGGCGGTGAGATTGCCAAGACGCAGATCGACCGAGGCGCGGACGTGATTTACCATGCGGCAGGTGCGACCGGTATCTTCGTGCTTCAGGCCGCGGCAGACGCGGGTGTGTTTGGCATCGGGGTCGATTCCAACCAGAACCACCTACATCCCGGCCAAGTGCTCACATCAATGACCAAGCGCGTCGACAACGCTGTGTATGACGCGATGATGGACGTCCAAAACGGTGAATGGTCCACCGGGGTTGTTGTCATGGGCCTTGCGGAAGAAGGCGTCGGCTTCGCCGTTGATGAACACAACGAGGCTTTAATCACTCCGGAAATGGCAGCGGCCGTTTCAGAGGCGGAGGCCCGGATCATCTCTGGCGAGATTGGTGTTCACGACTACACGTCTGACGGCAGTTGCCCCGTGTCCTGAGAGGTCAACGGAGTGAACGAAAACGCAGGGATTGTGTCTGATCTTGCGATTGAACTCGTTGGGATCTCAAAGAGTTTTGGCGCCGTCCAAGCGAACAAAGACATTCACCTACCCGTGCGCCGTGGCACGATCCACGGCATTGTCGGAGAAAACGGGGCGGGGAAGTCCACGCTCATGTCGATCCTATACGGCTTCTACGAGGCAGATGCTGGGGAGATTCGGATCGACGGAAAGCCGACCGCAATCCGTGACAGCCAAGCTGCGATCCGTGCGGGGATCGGCATGGTGCACCAGCACTTCATGCTTGTTGAACCTTTCACGGTCCTGGAGAACGTCATTCTCGGAGCCGAGAACGGTGCGTTGCTTCGACCGGCGCTTGCTAAGGCGCACAATGAACTGACCCGGCTTGCCCGAGAGTATGAATTGCAAGTCGATCCGGACGCGGTGGTGGGCGACCTATCGGTAGGGTTTCAGCAAAGGGTCGAGATCCTCAAGGCACTCTACCGCGAATGTGATATTCTCATCCTTGATGAGCCGACTGGCGTCTTGACCCCAGCCGAGGCTGATCACCTGTTCCGGATCCTCCAGAACCTCAAGTCTGAGGGTAAAACGATCCTCATGATCACCCACAAGCTTCGGGAGATCATGGCCGTGACCGATGAGGTCAGCGTGATGCGGCGCGGTGAGATCGTCAAGACACTCGAAACTGCACGGACGAACCCAGCTGAGCTTGCTGAACTGATGGTGGGCCGCAGGGTTCTCCTCCGGGTGGACAAAGCTCCGGCCAAGGTCGGGCCGGTTTTGTTGAACGTCCAGGATCTTGACTTGGTTGACCGCAACGGAATCGGCCGCCTCAAGTCGATCAGTTTCAACGTGCGAGCTGGTGAGATCCTCGGAATCGCCGGTGTCGCGGGTAACGGGCAATCCGAACTGCTTGAGGTGCTTGCCGGGATCGCTCCCGCAACGAGTGGAGCGGTCAGCTACCAGGGAACGACACTCGATATCGGTCGGATCACCAGCGCCGAAGAGCGCCGCTCTTGTGGCATTGCTCATGTACCCGAGGACCGCCATCGACGCGGTCTGGTCATGCCGTTTGCTGAGTGGGAAAACTCCTGTCTCGGCTATCATGACGAAGACCGCTTCAAGGGGCCACTTCGCACACTGAAACGGAGTGCCATCCGCAATTTAGCCCGAGAGTGTATCGAACGGTTCGACATTCGCCCTCCGAGTTGCGATCTCAAAACCGCAAACTTTTCAGGAGGCAACCAGCAGAAGATCGTTCTGGCGCGAGAGATTGAGCGAGAGCCCAACGTTTTGCTGATCGGCCAGCCCACGCGAGGGGTGGATATCGGAGCGATCGAGTTCATCCACAAGCAAATCGTGGCTTTGCGCGATCGAGGTAAAGCAATCATCTTGGTTTCCGTGGAGCTCGACGAGATCCAAGCCCTCTCGGACCGTATCCTTGTCATGTTCGATGGCCGCATTTCCGGTGAGCGTTTGGCAAGCGAGACCGATGAAAGGGATCTCGGTCTCCTAATGGCCGGGATCGACCCCAAGCACGGAGAAGCGGCTTGAATCCGCAATTGCCGAAATGGGCTGATCTTGTCCTCATTCCGGCACTGAACCTCCTGCTTGCGTTCCTAGCAGCTGGTCTCGTCGTGATTTTCATTGGCGAGGACCCGGTCGAAGCAGTCCATTGGCTCGTTGTGGGCGCACTTGGGTCTAGCTATGGACTCGGGTTTACGTTCTACTACGCGACCACATTCATATTCACCGGGCTGGCTGTTTCCATCGCGTTCCAAGCCGGTTTGTTGAATATCGGCGGCGAAGGCCAAGCGGCGATCGGCGGCATCGGCGTGACGCTTGTTTGTCTTGCCCTACCGTGGCCTCATTGGACACTCGCGCTGCCGTTTGCGATCTTAGGCGCAGGTCTCTTCGGGGCGGCCTGGGCCATAATCCCAGGCTATCTGCAGGCGAAACGCGGCAGCCATATCGTCATCACGACGATCATGTTCAACTTCATCGCGTCAGCACTGGTGGTCTATCTGCTGGTGAACGTTCTCAAAGTTCCCGGCTCCATGGCACCGGAAACACGCAACTTTGCGCCTGGAACCAACCTGCCCTTCATGCACGAAATGCTCGGCGCCATTGGCATTACAATGACGCCAACACCGATGAATTTCTCCGCAATTCTGGCTTTCCTGGCGGCTTTTGGCACCTGGGTACTGATCTGGCGAACTCGGCTGGGCTATGAACTGCGCGCCTTTGGACATTCCGAACCTGCCGCGGTTTACGGTGGCATTGATCCTGTCCGGATTACCGTGATCACCATGGTGATCTCGGGCGCGATGGCTGGAATGATGGCGCTCAACGTTGTCATGGGCTTCCAGCACCGCCTCGTGCTCGATTTTGTGGGCGGTGCCGGCTTCGTGGGTATCGCGGTGGCGCTGATGGGGCGTTCGCACCCGGTGGGCGTCGTACTCGCCGCCATTCTCTTTGGAATTCTTTACCAAGGTGGAGCGGAACTGGCATTTGAAATGCCCGATATCAGCCGCGACATGATTGTTGTTATCCAGGCATTGGTTATCCTGTTCACCGGCGCCCTAGAAAATCTCGTAAGAGCGCCCGTGACCCGGATGTTTGGCCGCGTCCGGCCAAGGACCACTTGATGGACGTCGTCATCCAGCTCGCGGACTCGAGCATTCGGCTTGCAACGCCGCTGCTGCTAGCCTGTCTTGCTGGGCTTTACTCAGAACGCGCTGGGATCTTCGATATTGGTCTTGAAGGCAAGATGTTAGCGGCAGCCTTTACAGCAGCGGCGGTGGCGGCGGTCACCAGTTCGGCGTGGGTCGGACTTATCGCTGGGGTGATGGCCTCGGTCGCCTTCTCCCTCATCCATGCCCTAGCGTCGATCACGCTCAAGGGAAACCAACTGATTTCCGGGGTTGCTATAAACTTTCTCGCTTCCGGGCTAACGGTCTTGATCGGACAGAACTGGTTCGGCCAAGGCGGCCAAACGCCGCAATTGAGTCCCGACAGCCGGTTCCTGGGGATAGATTTGCCGCTGGCGGAAACCCTAGGCAACATTCCGGGTTTGGGGCCGATCTACCAATTTGTCATCTCTGACCACAATCTTATCGTCTACGTGGCATTCGCTGCCGTGCCGCTCACCTGGTGGATCTTGTATCGCACAAGATTTGGTCTTCGGCTTCGCGCCGTTGGGGAGAATCCCGGAGCCGTCGATACGGCAGGCATCTCTGTCACATCACAGCGCTACGCGGCTGTGCTGATCTGTGGTGTCCTTTGCGGGATCTCCGGAGCCTATTTGTCGACGGCAATGTCGGCAGGGTTTGTTCGAGATATGACAGCAGGGAAAGGCTTCATCGCATTGGCCGCTTTGATCTTTGCCAAGTGGCGCCCGTGGCCAGCGCTAGGGGCTTGCCTTTTGTTTGGCTTCCTCGAGGCTCTTGGCATTCGCTATCAGGAGATCGACCTCGGCACGTTGGTGATCCCTGTTCAGTTCATGCAGGCCCTGCCCTACATTCTGACGGTCGTCATCCTGGCTGGTTTCGTCGGAAAAGCGGTCCCACCAAAGGCTGGTGGCCGACCCTATGTGAAGGAGCGGTAAGGATGGACGCGGCCGATGTCGTGCGTAAGCGTGCCGGAACGGAAAGCATCGAGCTCGCACTTATTCTTGGGTCAGGTTTGGGGCACCTGACTCAAGCAGTCGACGGCATTTCGATTCCATACGACGAGCTTCCTGGGTTTCCAGTAGCAGCCGTATCAGGCCATGTATCTCAGCTCGCCGTCGGTCAATTGGAAGGCGTGAGAATCGCGATATTGGGCGGGCGCGCTCATTACTACGAGCATGGGAATCCCGCCGAAATGCGCACGGCAATCGAGACAATGAAGAAGCTCGGGGCAGACGCGCTTCTCTTGACCAACGCCGCGGGATCGCTGAGGGGCGACGTCCGTCCTGGTGATCTGATGCTCCTGACCGATCACATCAACTTTGCAGGAACCAATCCTCTGATCGGTGAACCGACCGACTCGCGTTTCGTGAATATGACCCAGGCATATGATCCGGAGTTGAGATCTCGCCTGTTAGCGGCCGCGGCACAGTCGGGGATAGCTTTGCCGACGGGTGTCTACGCTTGGTATTCAGGGCCAAGCTTTGAGACCCCAGCCGAGATCCGAGTTCTTGAGCGGCTCGGAGCGGACGCGGTTGGAATGTCTACGGTTCCAGAGGTCATCCTGGCGCGGTATTTCGGACTAAAGACGGCTGCGATTTCGGTCATCACCAATATGGGTGCTGGGCTTAGCGAAGAAGCGATTAGTCATGAGCATACGAAATCCAACGCGCCGAAAGGAGCTCTGAAGCTTGAGGCAATCCTGCGTCGGTTTCTACAAGCGAGCACCTCGAGTACGGCAAAACCCTAGCGTGCCCCCGATCCTTTCGGTAAGGGTCGGAAAAAGGCTGGATCCCCGTTAGATGCAGATCTACTTGCCCATCGCGGAAGTATCGGTCGATGCGTTCCTGCTCCTCGGGATCGGCGGCATGGTCGGTATTCTCTCGGGGATGTTTGGTGTTGGAGGCGGCTTCATTCTCACCCCTCTTCTGTTCTTTATTGGCATCCCGCCGACCATCGCAGTTGCTTCTGCAGCGAACCAAATCACCGGCTCATCGTTCTCCGCTCTCCTGACCCATCTCAAGCGCCGCACGGTGGATATACGCATGGGGCTCGTTCTCCTTTCGGGCGGTTTTCTGGGCTCTGGCTTGGGCGTGATGCTGTTCTCGATACTTAAGGAGATGGGCCAGTACGAGTTGGTGGTGAGCCTGCTCTATGTGGTGTTGCTGGGTACGATCGGAACACTGATGCTCATCGAGAGCATCCAGGCTCTTCGGCGCAAGAAGAACGCGAATGCAGCGCTCGCCCCACGCCGCCGCCACACATGGGCGCACGGCCTGCCCTTGAAGATGCGCTTTCGGGTCTCGCAGCTCTATGTCAGCGCTATCCCACCCTTCATCATAGGGGCATTCGTCGGCATTCTGGCGGCGATTATGGGCGTCGGCGGAGGCTTCATAATGGTCCCGGCCATGATCTACTTGATCGGTATGCCGACAAAGGTGGTCGTTGGGACAGCCGTCTTCCAATTCCTATTCGTGACCGGATTCACGACAATTCTGCATGCGGTCGAGAACAAGTCAGTCGATGTGGTTCTGGCGGTAATCCTCTTGGTTGGAGGTGTCGTAGGTGCACAAATCGGTGTGGGCCTGTCGACACGATTGAAGGCGGAGCAACTCCGGATTCTCCTTGCTTTGATTGTCGTTGGTGTAGGCCTCAAACTTGCCGCAGATCTGGTCATTCGACCGGCAGAGATCTACTCCATACAGGTTCCGGGATCATGATCCGCGCCCTGGTCATCGCTCTCACGGTTCTTCAGTCTGCAACAGTCTTGGCTCAAGAAACGGTCGTCACCGGCCTTTCAACTGAAAACATTGCGCTCAATGCTACGTTTAACGGATCTCAGCTTTTTGTCTTCGGCGCGATCCGGCGGACAGCGCCCCCACCTGCGGACGCAGGCCCGCTTGATGTGATCATCACCGTTAAGGGACCCGTCAAACCCATTACTGTCCGCAGGAAAGCGCGGATGTTTGGAATTTGGGTGAATGAGGCTGCCGTTGGAGTGCGGGAGTCGCCAAGCTTCTACGCGATAGCGACAACACGGCCTCTTTCTGACCTTCTGACCGAAACAGAGCGACTGCGCTATGGAATTGGTATGGACCAGGCAGTGCGGAGAGTTGAAAGCCATCCGGGCCTTACAGACACACAGCCATTCGCGGAAGCTTTGGTGCGACTTCGTGAGCATGCAGGGCTCTACGAACAGTTGGATGGTGCCGTTTCCTTGGCAGAAGACACGTTGTTCCAGACGGAGATCGAACTTCCCGCCAATATCGTGGAGGGCGACTACGCAGCAGAGTTCTTTTTGGTTCGCGACCGCGCTGTTGTCTCATCAGGAAACGCTACAATCGTGGTTGAGAAGACGGGCATCGAGCGGTGGCTCTACAATCTTTCTCAACAACAACCGCTGATTTACGGTATACTATCGGTCGTGCTGGCCCTCGCTGCCGGCTGGCTCGCGGCTACGGCCTTCCGGCTGGCTCGGCGCTAGCGCTTCCAGCCTCTCTTCCATCCGGGTAAGGCGGCGCAAGACAGCGTCACGATACTCGTCTGTCTGCGCATTGCTCTCGGTGGCATGCGCATCTTGCATCGAGTTGACCACAAGACCAACGATTAGGTTGACGACTGCAAAAGTCGTCACAAGGATGAACGGGAGAAAGAAAGCCCAGGCCCAAGGATAGACCTCCATAACCGGACGAACGATGCCCATTGACCAGCTTTCGAGGGTCATCACCTGGAACAATGTGTAGGCAGAAAGGCCGATTGTGCCGAACCATTCCTCAAACGACGCGCCAAACAGTTTCGTAGCCATAACCGCTGCGACGTAGAAGATGAGCGACATCAAGGCAAAAACCGAGGCCATTCCGGGAAGCGCTGTGATCAATCCCTCAATCACGCGGCGCAGGCTTGGAATGAGGGAAATCGCCTTGAGCACACGCAAAATGCGTAATGAGCGGAGGACTGAAAGCCCTTCGGAACTGGGCGCCAAGCTGATCGCCACAATGACGAAGTCAAAGATGTTCCAACCATCACGAAAAAAGGCCAGCCGATAGGCCGTGAGCTTTAGGGCCAACTCGATTACAAAAATTGCGAGACAGATCCGGTCGATCGTCACCAGAAACGTACCAGCCAGTTTCATTGCCGCATCGGAGGTTTCCAGGCCGAGAACAATGGCATTGAGGACAATGACGCCGAGGATGAAGTGGCGAAAGCGGCTGGTCTCGACGAGGGCAGTCACCCCGGCACGGTCCGTCAATAGCTTCATGTTGCAAGGCTCCAGCGTACTTTTCCCCGGACCCTGAAATGGACGTGTTTCTCGCACCGCACAAGTGGCCCGATGTTCAAACCGGTCTGGATTCAGCGCTAAGAAGTGGTGCGGTCCCCGCATGCCGAAGGTCCGAGATTCCAAGCGGCTCTACCGGGCGGGCCATCGCGTTTCGGGTCACCCAAACCAGTCGGTCCTGGGCTCGTGTCATCGCGACATAGGCCAGGCGTTTCCAAAGCGGCAGCCCCGCTTCCATTCGTCCTGAGCGCGCTGCCGCGAAAACGTCGGGGGCAAACAACTGCACTTCCGGCCATTGGGATCCTTGGGCCTTGTGGATCGTCACGGCCGCACCATGCAGGAAGACGGCACCCATTCGAGCGGCTGTCGGAATGAAGGGCTCGTCTTCGCCCGGACTCTCGATTTGGATTATACTTGCCACACCGATCTGCGGGTCATCACTGCCCAAGAGAAACAAGCGGCTAAACCCTTGTCGAGAGCCGGGCCCGAGATAAACCGCTTGTGCCCCCTTTACGAGACCGCGCGCTTCCAAATCCATCCGGCGTTTACGATGCTTCAGCGGCAACTCAATCCCATCACAGATGAGGGGTTCTCCTGGCATCAATCCGTCAGGCGGCGCATCATGCGCAAGCCGAAATGCGTGGATCAGCCGAACCCGCGTATCGTTTCGCCAGACAAGGACGGGGGCACGCGCCATGGCCGAGGCATCGACGCGACGTGCAACGACAATGCGCTCATCCCGTTCGGCAGCATCATAAATCATGCGCTCAAAGGTATCGAAATCCGTAGCGTCATCGCCAATCGCTCGCGCAAGCTCTATGATGGGATTGCTCGCTGCCTGACGGTGGACAAGGGAGAGCGACAGTTGGGCACGCTTCGGCAGTGCCTCGAACACCATCTTGTCACCGCTCCCAACAGGCGCGAGTTGGGCAGGGTCGCCAAACAGGATAAGGGTGGAGAACAGTTCTCGAAGATCGCCATACTGCTTGGCATCCAGCATCGAGGCTTCGTCGATCAACCCGATATCGAGTGGATCTGCCCGACGCTTCCAACCCTTTATGAAGTCCGAACCGCGGAGTCCGGCGCTGGCCAACGCTCCAGGCACTGATGGATGCCGCTTATAGAATGCCGCCGCCCTGTCGAGCGCATCTTCGCTCAGACTTTCGACTTGTGGTCGCTTCGCTTTTCCCGTCAACCACTCGGCGATAGCCTCATATTCGGGGTCATAGACCGGTGTGTAGAGAATGCGGTGGATTGTCGTTGCCGGGACGCCTCGCGCTCGTAGGACACTCGCGGCTTTGTTGGTTGGCGCGAGGACGGCAAGTGTTCTTCGTTCACGGCTCTTTCGGCTTTCGAACTCGCCGGAGATCGTTTCGACCCCCGCATTCGAGATTGCCTCAACCAGAGCGGCGAGGAGCATTGTCTTACCGGATCCAGCGCGGCCCACGACGGCCAGCGTTGGCGACGTGTCTCCCGCCTCAGGGGAAAGTTCGGATTTCGAAAGATCGACGCCCGAAGCAGCTAGGAGGGCTTCGATCCGGCCCCAAGCCTGCTGCTGATCCGGCGAGAATTCCATGGCACCCGAATGGCCTGTGTTCTCGCATGCTTACAACGTCATGCCACGTGTCGCCAAGGTCCCGCGTGCATTGTCGGCTGAGCCTGTCTTGATTTCATCTAGAGGCGCGATCAAGCGATCGCGAGTTCCCGCTCCTCTTGAAGCAGCCCCGTTGGGAAACTTGAATTCGCCCAGCTTTCAATCAGGGCAACTGGGATTCCGGCATGCTCGCAAAGTGTGTCGCGAGCCTGTTCGGTCACGTTCCAGATGCAGACACTGATCTTCTCGCGCCCTTCACCCTTCGTACCCAAGACATCTGGCGTGTGACCGCAGCGACGGTAGAGCCCAAGAACGCGAGTGTAGATCACGCCTACGGCCTGCTCCAAACCGAACCGAAGACCGATTTCGATACCCATCGCCATCAATCCTGCTGCAACGGCCGGAGAGGCGCCGGGAGCGAGGCAAAACCGGGTGCATTCCCAAATGAACGGCGAAGAGATACGCACGCCATCGGTCAGATCCACGAAATGCTCAGCCGTCATGGTCCGCCCCGTAGTGGGCATTAGACGGATCGACCCGGCATGGCGGCCATTTTGGTCTTCCCAGATCAAATACATTGGGTTGAGATCATCATACTGATCCCTCTCCAACCCATCATCATCAACAGTAACGTCCCAATTGAGCCTGTCTCGGAACTGAAATGCCCGGTCCTTAAACATAGTCTGCACAAGTAAAGGATAAGCTTTCAATTCATCTGCATAGAGACAGCGGATCATGGGGACCTCCTTATTGCTTTCACGAGGCCCTTATCTACTGATGGGATTAACAAAGCCCGAGCGTGCGCTGAATCAATATTTAGGCAACGACCCGGTCGGCAGGATGATCCCCTTTGCCAACGCGAGAGCGACGGCATGTGTCACGTTCGCTGCACCAAGTTTGTGCCGAGCCGAGTCTATATACGCACGCAACGTGTTCTCGGAGATGTTCAGCGCATCTGCCACGCTTGCGCGACTTGATCCGACGCTAAGTTGGGCCAGCGCCTCGCGTTCTCGTGGTGAGAGTTCCGCTGACGGAGGGCCCACCTCCTCATGCACGATCCGCATCGTTTGCTGATGGACAAGATGAGCCGTGAGGAGGATGTTCTTGGCGTTATCGCGCGTGAATTGGGACCAACTTGCATCATCAATCTTGTGGTTGACCGAGAATAGGGCAAACTCCCCGTTCGGTCCCCAGATCGGCACAGCCCAACCCTGATTGCCAACGCCAGCCTCGAGAGCGTCCTTTAGAAAGCGTCGCGCTGCCGGGCTCGACCAATCGCAAGACTTCCAGTCCATCGGGTGGAAGCGTCGCATCGATCCAAGAACGACCGGATCAACACTTTTGTAATCCTTTTCGACGTATCGACGCATCCATTCGATAGGATACGTGAAAGCACCGACCTGTTCACCTTTGACATTCGCCGTATGGTAGAGAACGTGCGTGACGCCAATGAAATCGCGATACTCGTGAGCCCAGACTTGAAGTTCCTCAATGGACCTCGTTGTCTGCAAGCGCTCCAGCAAATCCTCTAGGGTTTCCTTTGACACTCTTTACCCGTCCGGGTTCAGCGCTCTTCGCCCCGATTTCTGTGGCGGCGACGAATATCGCATCGTCTAGCTGCTCTGCGAGAACCAGCATCCCATTTTGTTCGGAAAACTGCCTGATATCTTTGAGGATATCAATCACCCAGTCGGCTTTCATATGAGAGTCCTGAGGTTGGTGCCATTTTCGGTATAATTGTTCGTAACACACGTGCTGGTTGCACGAAATTCGCTATTTCTGCCCCCTCATTTATGAGGGGTCTATGGAATCTTAACCTACTGAAAACCCGTGACCGGACCTGAAAATGCGAATCGCCCCGCACGATGGCGGGGCGACAAATTGATTCGAGCAGCCGCCAGAAAGCGGCGTGTTGCAATCAGGCCTTGCTGGCCTCGATTGTATCCTCAAACGTCCGCAATCCAGTGACCGGCGCGCTCACGAGAACAGACATGTTTCCTGGTTTGTGAAGGTTCTTGCGCATCTTGATATGAGCGTCCGGAACCTCGCTCCAGGAAAGCACTTCTGACATGCAAGGATCAATCCTGCGCTCGATCATGAGCTGGTTCGCCGCGCTCGCCTGCTTGAGATGCGCAAAGTGGCTGCCTTGCACGCGCTTCTGGTTCATCCAAAGGTAGCGAGCATCCATGGTCAGGTTAAACCCTGTCGTGCCCGCACAGATCACTATGATCCCACCCCTCTTACAAACAAAGGTCGATACGGGGAAAGTGGCTTCGCCTGGGTGCTCGAACACCATATCGACGTTCACACCCTTGCCGGTGATGTCCCAGATGGCCTTTCCGAATTTGCGCGCTTCCGCAAACCATGTCTTATACTCGTCGGAGTTGACCGTCGGGAGTTGACCCCAGCAATTAAAGTCACGCCGATTGATGACCCCTTTTGCTCCAAGGCTCATCACGAAGTCGCGCTTGTCTTCATCGGAGATAACGGCGATCGCATTCGCGCCAACCGTATTTGCCAACTGAATCGCATAGGATCCCAGGCCACCGGATGCACCCCAGACAAGAATGTTCTGGCCCGGCTTTAGTTCATGCGGATGATGCCCGAAGAGCATCCGGTATGCGGTGGCAAGCGTCAGCGTGTAACAGGCACTCTCTTCCCAAGTCAGATGCCTGGGCCGTGGCATGAGTTGCTGCGCTTGGACGTTTGTGAACTGCGCGAAGGACCCGTCTGGCGTCTCATAGCCCCAAATGCGCTGCGTCGGAGAATACATCGGATCCCCGCCGTTGCACTCTTCGTCATCGCCGTCGTCCTGGTTGCAGTGGATGACCACTTCATCACCAACTTTCCACCGCGTAACTTTATCGCCGACCGCCCAAACGATGCCTGAAGCGTCTGAGCCGGCAATATGGTATGGCGCCTTGTGAACATCGAAGGGGCTGATCGGGATGCCTAACCCTGCCCAGACACCATTGTAGTTGACGCCAGCGGCCATCACGAAGACCAAGACCTCTTGGCTGTCCGGCTTCGGTGTATCAACGACTTCGATCTTGAAAGACTTGTCGGGCTCCCCATGCCTCTCGCGACGGATTGTCCAGGCATACATCTGCTTCGGGCTGTATCCGAGGGGTGGGATCTCTCCGATCTCGTATAGGTCTTTTTGCGGCGCATCATATTGCGGGTGGTTGGTCGGTGCGTCCAACGGGGCCATCTTCCAGTTCCTCTGTAGCATCGGCGCACCCTGAGGCACAGGACACGCAATTTTATTGCCAAACTCGTTATGAAAGATCCATTACATTAGTTTTCAAGCCGCGCAACCGGTTTTACCGGAAAGCCTAAGGCGAAAGAGTGAAAGTTTCATCCTCATAGCAGACCGGTAACGCAACAATATTTCTCCGGTTTGCGCCGCAAAAGAAATTGCGTATCTTTGCTCCACGCAATGTATTGATTCGTACAGACGAGGCTCTCATGAGCGAGACCAAACGCGACAGACCCTGGTTGATCCGCACGTATGCTGGTCATTCGACCGCCGAGAAGTCGAATGCGCTCTACAGGGGAAACCTTGCCAAAGGGCAAACGGGACTTTCCGTCGCGTTCGATCTGCCGACGCAGACAGGATATGATAGCGACCATATCCTTTCGCGCGGCGAGGTCGGCAAAGTCGGCGTTCCGATCAGTCATCTCGGTGATATGCGGACACTGTTCGACCAGATCCCACTCGACCAGATGAATACGTCGATGACAATCAATGCGACAGCCGGTTGGTTGCTCTCGCTCTATATCGCCGTGGCCGAAGAACAGGGCGCCGATGTGGCAAAGCTGCAGGGAACGGTGCAAAACGACATCATTAAAGAGTATTTGTCGCGTGGCACTTATGTCTTTCCGCCAGAACCTTCATTGAGGTTGATCGGAGACGTGACGGAATACTGCTTCCACAACGTTCCAAAATGGAACCCAATGAATGTGTGTTCCTATCACCTGCAAGAAGCAGGTGCGACACCAGAGCAAGAACTGGCCTTCGCCCTTGCAACGGCGACCGCTGTGCTCGACCAAGTGCGCTCTCGAGTTTCGCCAGAAGAATTCCCGCCGATGGTGGCGCGTATCTCGTTCTTTGTGAATGCGGGCATCCGTTTCGTGACCGAAATGTGCAAGATGCGAGCGTTTGTCGATCTTTGGGACGAGATCTGCCTCAATCGTTATGGCGTCGAAGAGCCCAAGCTCCGGCGTTTCCGCTATGGCGTGCAGGTGAATTCACTTGGGCTCACGGAACAGCAGCCAGAAAACAACGTCTACCGTATCCTCATTGAGATGTTGGCGGTCGTCCTCTCAAAAAAGGCACGCGCCCGAGCTGTCCAACTACCTGCCTGGAATGAGGCGCTAGGGCTTCCGCGACCGTGGGACCAACAATGGTCGCTCCGGATGCAACAGATCATGGCCTTCGAAACCGATCTGCTCGAATATGGCGATCTCTTCGACGGGAACCCAGCCGTTGATAAGAAAGTCGAGGAACTCAAAGAGGGCGCGCGGGCCGAGCTAGCCCGGATCGATGAAATGGGCGGAGCGGTCGCTGCAATTGATCACATGAAGTCATCTCTTGTCGCGGCGAACTCAGCACGACTTGCTCGGATTGAAGCCGGAGACACGGTGGTGGTCGGTGTGAACAAGTTCACCGAAGGCGAGGAATCACCACTGACCACCGGCGATGGCGGCATCATGGTGGTCGACAAGGCAGTAGAGGCCGACCAGATCTCGCGACTCAACGCCTGGCGCGAGGCGAGAGACTCAATTGCTGTTGAGACTGCACTGTCGGACCTCAAGGCTGCGGCTTCAGAGGGGCGAAATATCATGGGCCCCTCAATTGCCGCCGCAAAGTTGGGCGTGACCACCGGCGAGTGGGGACGGGTGATGCGTGAGGTGTTCGGCGAGTATCGCGCGCCGACGGGCGTCGGAAAGTCGGCCAATACCGGTGGTGAGAACCTCACGGAAGTCCGGAGCGCAGTGGAAGTCGTCAGTGCTAGCTTGGGCCGTCGGCTCAAGTTTCTTGTGGGCAAGCCCGGCCTCGACGGACATTCCAATGGCGCCGAGCAGATCGCAGTGCGCGCGCGCGATTCAGGTATGGAAGTTGTCTATGAGGGTATTCGGTTGACGCCCGCACAGATCGTCAATGCTGCACTCGAGGAATCCGTGCATGTGATTGGCCTGTCGATCCTGTCGGGATCGCACATCCCGCTTGTGACCGAGGTACTTGAGCGAATGCGGAAGGAAGGGATTGACGACGTTCCGCTAGTCGTTGGTGGCATCATCCCCGAGACCGACGCCGAGGAAATGCGTCAGGCCGGTGTCGCGCGCGTCTACACGCCGAAAGACTTCGACCTCAATAGGATCATGATGGACATCGTGGATCTTGCGAGCGGCGAGGATCGCGCGGCCGCCTAGCCTATCACGCTATGCCTCAAATGCAGATCCGGCAAGTTGAGCCGGGGGACGAGCACGCGGTTTGGAACATCCTCAAACCCATTTTCCGTGCCGGTAAAACCTACTGCCTGGCGCGAGATGTGTCGCGGGCAGAGGGCCTGCGCTATTGGTCTGGAGGAAATCACAAGGCGTTCGTGCAGGAAGACGGCTCCCAGATGCTCGGCACCTACTTTCTGTGCCCAAATCAAGGGGGTGGCGGGGCGCATGTGGCAAATGCCGGTTTTGCGACAGCCGCCGCCGCGCAGGGCAAGGGCGTTGCGCGCGCAATGCTCGCCCATGCGATGGACACTGCGCGGGGGATCGGGTTCAGGGCAATGCAGTTCAACTTTGTGATCTCGACCAATACCCGCGCGATTGCACTCTGGAAGTCGGCGGGATTCGATACGGTCGGGCGATTGCCCGGTGCATTCGAGCATCCGACTGATGGATTCGTGGACGCACTGATCATGTATCGCGATTTGTGATGTTTCTCAGTGTGTTGCAGGAGAATTGCCTTGGCCCGAACCGGTAGTATACCGGTAGTGTTTTGGTAGGGCCGTTTGGCACTACGACGGTTTACCCCTGGTTAACCTAAGGCCGTCTGGCGTGCTTCACGTGCCCCGGAGAGTAACCGAGCGCCAAGCGTGTTGCGCGCCTACTCCCTCTCGCGCTCGAAGGTCGGTCCTGAACAACTCGCGGAAACACGGACAAAGAAAAGGTTTCCTGGGAGCCGAACCACCGCACCTTATACTATTGCTGAACTGCCAGAGGGATGTGATGCTCTCCGCCTAATTCCTGCATCAAGAGATTTAAGAATGGCACGCTTTCTTCCCCCAGAGGAACACCTGGTTCTCTATGAAACTGGTTTTGGCGAGGACATTCTGGGGAGGGCCCCGTTTGGAAAAAACCTGTCTGAAATAGTCGAGCGGATAGAGGATCCACTTGTTATTGCCCTCGATGGGCGCTGGGGTACAGGCAAGTCACATTTTCTCAAGCGTTGGGTCGGTGCTCATAAAACACAAAATGAGGGCAGAGCCCTTACCGTCTACTTCGATGCCTTCGCAAACGATTATTTGGCTGATCCACTCGTGGCGCTTGTTGGCTCACTGACCGAGCGGCTGAAAGAAGAGCGGCCGGAAGCTAACCTTAGCGGTCTGAAGAATGCCGCCGTGAAGATCATCAAACCCTTGGCGCGTATTGGCCTAAATGTCGCGACATTCGGCGCCAAGGACGCCCTTGGCGATTTAGAAGATGCATTTCTAGACGCAGCAAAAGGCGAGACTGACCGAGCTATCGAGAATCTCTGGCAAAGAGAGGAGGGGCGACGCGCGGCAATGGAGGAATTTCACGCCGCGGTAAGTGCACTTACGGCACCCTCCGCCGAAGGCGAAAGCTCTCAACCTCTTGCCATTGTAATTGACGAATTGGATCGATGCCGACCTGACTATGCCCTTGAAATCCTTGAGGTGATTAAGCACTTCTTCGAGTTGCCACACGTCCACTTCATTTTGGGTGTAAACCTGGAAGTATTAGAAGATAGTGTGAGGACCCGCTACGGTTCGGGCATTGATGCGAGCGCGTATCTTCGGAAATTTCTGAGCTTCACAATGACTTTGCCAGAAGATGTTGGTGACCAGATGCGAACGCCCGTTCTTCTCCGCTACATCGAGGACCAAGGAAACCTGATGGGAACACCAAACCATCTCCTGAAGGCAATATCGGAACAATTACGAGTTTGGTCTAGAAAAAACAATATATCGATAAGAGAAGCTGGTAAGATCCTGTCTTGGATGGCAATTCTTCCAAGTAAATCTCATCAGAGTGGTTTCCCAGTTGGATTAAGAGAAGTCGTAATTACTCTTGTTATCATAAAAGTAGCAATACCAAATTTGTATAGTACATTTCTAAACACATCAATTGATAGTATGAAACTCCTAGATCTTCTAGGCCTTTCGGAAGAGGTCGTAAGTGATAAGAAAGCCGGTAAGTACATTTATTCCGACGAAGATAACATTGCCTATAACACTTTTTCTGTTTGGATGTTCATTTTAAATGGTGACGATCCAGATAGAGATAGACATTGGGATTGGGTAGCCAGTATTTTTGGTAGATATCACAATATGGAAGACAACCGAAGAATTCCTCGCACTGTTCACCGTGACTATCTGAGCGTCTTCAGGCTTGCTTGAGCAAGCGATCTTATGTGGCTGACCATAGCTTCAGTAACGTTTTCAACTAAATATGGTGCCTGTTTCTACAGTATTATTAGAGCTATCGATAGAAACGATGCCGCCGATCACCAAGCAGAGCGAAAGACCAAACGGGCCGGAAGACCGGCCCGCATGCGTTTCAACAGGGATGACCGTGTCAGAGCGTGCGCTCGACAAGCATCTTTTTGATTTCGCCAATCGCCTTCGCCGGGTTGAGACCCTTGGGGCAGGTATTGGCGCAGTTCATAATTGTGTGGCAGCGGTAGAGCTTGAACGGATCTTCGAGCTCATCGAGACGCTCACCCGTTGCCTCATCTCGGCTGTCGATAATCCAACGATAGGCATGCAGGAGCGCTGCCGGGCCAAGATAGCGGTCGCCGTTCCACCAATAGCTCGGGCAGGATGTCGAGCAGGACGCGCACATCACGCATTCGTAGAGGCCGTCGAGCTTCTTGCGGTCCTCAATGGATTGCTTCCACTCCTTCTCGGGAGTGTTTGTTTTCGTCTCGAGCCACGGCATGATCGAGGCATGCTGTGCGTAGAAGTGTGTGAGGTCCGGGATCAGATCCTTCACCACCGGCATATGCGGCAGTGGGTAGATCTTAACGTCGCCCTTCACCTCGTCGAGGCCATAGATGCAGGCGAGCGTGTTGCGTCCGCCAATTGTCATGGCGCAGGAGCCGCAGATGCCTTCCCGGCAGGAACGGCGGAAGGTGAGCGTTGGGTCTATCTCATTCTTGATCTTGATGAGAGCGTCGAGCACCATCGGCCCGCAGGTGTCCATATCGACGAAGTAAGTGTCGATACGAGGCGCGCTGTTTTCCACGCCATCATAGCGGTAGATCTTGAATTTTCGCAGGTTTTTCGCGCCTTCCGGTTTAGGCCAGGTCTTGCCTGTGACCATGCGGCTGTTTTTGGGAAGCGTGAACTGAACCATGGGTCGTATCTCCTTAAAAGACGCGGGCCTTGGGTGCGATTGTCTTGAGCGAAATGCCGCCCTCGGATTCTGTGGTCAGCGGATCTGTGATCACAGGGCGGTAGCTGAGCGTCATGTTGATCGTGTTGACCCGGTTGCCCTGGGCCCGCGCGATCGTATGCACCCGCCAGTTTGCGTCATCGCGTTCCGGGTAGTCCTCGTGGGCATGCGCGCCACGGCTTTCCTGGCGGGCCTCGGCGCCGTAAATCGTCGCAAGCGCGTTCGGCATTAGGTTGGTGAGCTCCAGCGTTTCCATCAGGTCGGAATTCCAGATCAGGCTCCGGTCGGTCACATGGAGATCGTCCAGCTTGCCGGCAATCTCCGTCATGGCGACCACCCCTTCTTTCAGGGTCTCATCGGTTCGGAAGACGGCCGCGTCACGCTGCATTGTCTTCTGCATCTCCAGCCGAAGCTCGGCTGTCGTCACCTCGCCTGAGGCATGACGCAGCCCATCGAAACGGTCGAAAACGCGGTCAATTTCGATTGGAGCGGCGGCAGGCACCGCGCTTTCGCGGTCAACGACCTTGCCCGCCTTGATTGCGGCGGCGCGCCCAAAGACCACGAGGTCGATCAGTGAATTCGATCCCAGGCGGTTGGCCCCATGCACGGACGCGCAGCCAGCTTCGCCAACGGCCATCAGTCCGGGAACGATCTTGTTTGGATCTTCCGCTGTCGGGTCGAGCACCTCACCCCAGTAGTTCGTGGGGATGCCGCCCATATTGTAATGGACCGTAGGAAGAACGGGGATCGGCTCTTTTGTGACGTCCACGCCCGCGAAGATCTTGGCGGACTCCGAAATCCCGGGCAAACGTTCCGCCAAGGCTTCTGGGGGCAGATGATTGAGGTGAAGGTAAATGTGATCCTTCTCCGCGCCGACGCCCCTGCCCTCTCGGATTTCCATGGTCATCGACCGGCTCACATAGTCTCTTGGCGCCAGGTCTTTGTAGTTGGGGGCATAGCGCTCCATGAAGCGCTCGCCTTCCGAGTTGGTCAGGTAGCCCCCCTCACCGCGGGCGCCCTCCGTGATGAGACAGCCCGACCCATAAATGCCCGTCGGGTGGAACTGCACGAATTCCATATCCTGGAGCGGGAGCCCGGCACGCGACACCATACCACCGCCATCGCCGGTACAAGTATGGGCTGAGGTCGCGGAGAAGTAGGCGCGGCCATAGCCCCCAGTGGCGAGGACCACCATTTTCGAGTTGAAAACGTGGAAGGTGCCATCATCGAGTTTCCAGCACAGCACGCCCTTGCATTGGCCATCCTCCATCAAGAGATCGATGGCGAAATACTCGATGTAAAACATCGCGTTATTCTTGAGGCTCTGCCCGTAGAGCGTGTGAAGGATGGCGTGTCCCGTGCGATCGGCGGCAGCACAGGTGCGCTGAACCGGTGGGCCTTCGCCGTATTCGGTGGTGTGGCCGCCAAATGGGCGCTGGTAGATCTTACCCTCTTCGGTTCTGGAAAAGGGCACGCCGTAATGCTCCAGCTCATAAACGGCTGCCGGTGCGGAGCGCGCGAGGTATTCCATGGCGTCGCTGTCACCAAGCCAATCGGACCCTTTGACGGTGTCATACATGTGCCACTGCCAATTGTCCGGCCCCATATTGGCGAGTGATGCTGCAATGCCACCCTGCGCCGCAACCGTGTGACTCCGGGTGGGAAAAACCTTCGTGATACATGCGGTCTTGAGGCCTTGCTCAGCCATGCCGAGCGTTGCCCGGAGACCTGCGCCGCCCGCGCCAACGATTACCACATCGTACGTGTGAACAGCATACTCATATGCAGCCATCGAGTCCTCCGGTCAGGCAGTGAATGCGATTTTGAGAATTGCGAAGACACCGACGAGCGAGGCGCCCCAAGTGAAGAGCACGTTCAACAGCAACGCCACTGTCCGGGTCGCTTTCGCGCTCACGTAGTCCTCAATGATGACCTGAAGCCCAAGCTGCAGGTGTCGGAAGACCACCAATATAAACAGCACCGCAACAATGGCGTTAAACGGGTTCGAATAGGTCGCGACGACACTCTCGTAGGATCCTCCGAGGTTCCGGGCGAACGGAAAGACAAAGAAGATGATGAGCGGGATCAGCGCGATCGACGTCACGCGCTGGGTCCAGAAATGATGCACGCCTTCCTTGGCCGATCCGAGCCCCGAGACGCGTTGACGGTCAGTGCGATACGACAAAGCTGTTTCCTTCGACACGCGTTAGATGAAAGCCACAATCAGGGTGATCAGTGACATCCCGGCAGTCGCCCCGAGCATGATGACGCCCGTCTTTTTCACAGCAGGCTTTTCGTATCCATAACCGACGTCCCAGATTAGGTGCCGGATACCGTTGAAGAAGTGGTACCACATCATCACGAGACAACCCAAAAGCACCAAACCGCCGATCCATGACGTCACGAGATCATCGAAAAACGTAAAGCTTTCAGCGCCGCTGGCAGCGCCCAAGAACCACAAGACGACAAGCAGTGCTCCGACAGTCAGGCCCGCCCCTGTTGCTCGATGCAGGATCGACAGCACTGCGTTGAAGGGCTGTTGATAGCTTGTGAGAAACGGCGAGAGCGGGCGATTGCCCCGGTTCACGTCGGCCATTTGTCGGCTCCTCATCTTCGCACTACGCAGACCGGGCCGTCATCGTGGCTGCACGGCTGGGACGAAATCCTGGTTCAGAGGACCTTGCCCGCTATCGCACCGCGGCGGCGCCGGGCGGACATTTTCCGCCGACCCGGTAAAGCTATAGAGACCTTTTCACGAAAAAATACGTTAATGCAAGCAGGAATAGGAATGTGATCACTGCCCAAATCCATGTGATCACAAATCCTTATTGGCATGATTACACTTCTTAGTCAGATCGGCATTAGCGCCCAGTAATCAAGGTCGAGCAGTATATGCGGGCGGTATTTTCCGTCCGGGCCCTTCAGTTCTTCGTCCGTCTGGCCGTGTTTCGCCGCAATTGTCCGCAGCCGGAGCGCTCCGATTCCCGGTTTGTTTGTCTCAGCCTTGTCGACGACCTCCGTCCAGGCGCCAATCGTGTCTCCGGCAAAGCAGGGATTCGCATGCGCTCCAGAATTGATTCCCACGATCATCTGGGCATTGGCCAGTCCATTGAATGACAGCGCACGGGCCATCGAGATGACGTGGCCGCCATAGATGAGCCGCCTCCCATCCTCGCGCGCGGTCGCATCGAAGTGCACTTTGGCGGTGTTTTGCCACAATCTGGTGGCAATCATGTGTTCTGCCTCCTCGATCGTCACCTGATCCACGTGGTTGATCCGCTCACCGGCTTGATAGTCTCCCCAGCGATGCCGCTCGCCCGCCAGTGCGAAGTCATAACCGCTGAAATCGAGCCCCTCAGGGATCGCCAGATCGGCAGCTTCTAGGGCGGGCGCGAGGTTGGGCAGAACGGTTTCGGGCGCCGGTGCATCCAGGTTTTTCTTGCGCACCATCACCCAGCGGCAATAGCTCATCACCGTCTCGCCAGTCTGGTTTCGTCCGGTGGTGCGGACATACACAACGCCGGTCTTGCCGTTGGAGTTTTGCTTCAGCCCGATCACTTCGCTCTCAGACGTCAGTGTATCGCCCGGATAGACCGGCTTGAGAAATCGACCTTCGGCATAGCCCAGATTGGCCACGGCATTGAGGCTCACGTCCGGGACGGTTTTTCCGAACACGACATGGAAACCCGCAATCTCCTCCAGCGGGCTCGAGGGCAAACCGCAAGCCCGAGCGAATTCGTCGGACGAATACAGCGCAAAGCGGGTTGGGTAGAGGGAAGTGTAGAGAGCACGATCGCCTGACGTTACAGTCCGGGGCACCGCATGGGTGATTGTCTGACCAAGGCTGTAGTCTTCGAAGAAGTTCCCAGCGAACGTCTTTGTCATTACTCATAAATCTCCAAGCTTCATGGATGGATCATACTCGGCATCCACTTCCTTCACGACGGCCTGCCCGCACCGCATGACACCGGCTGTCGCATCAAACGCGTAGGTCGGGTTGCCATGAAGTGACCATCCCTGCGCAAGGGCTTGCGTGACTTTATGGCAAAAGGCCGATGTATCGGCCTCGGTCAGAAAACGATATGCAAGCAATTCCTCACCCTGGAAACGGCCAATACCCAAGCCACGTATGCACTCCCGCCAGCACGAGATAAACGACGACGGTGATGCCGACGAGGATCATGTCTTTTTTGAGCGGACCGGCGCTGGGAGGCTGCCAGGGGCCGTCTTGGTTGTTGATCAAGGCAATCGAGGCCAGCGCCCAGACAACAAAGGTGCCGAAAAGAAGGAGCGACGCCAGATCGCCATTGACGATGAGGTGGGAGACAGCCCAAAGCGCAACCCCCAAGAGCATGGGGTGGCGGAACCAGGTTCGCACCCGTCCTTTCGAGTGGCTTGCGCCCACCAGCGCCACCGCTCCGATCATCAACAGGTTGTTGAGATGGATCGTCCAGGGTGGTGGGGTGTAGATCGCGATGAAACCGGCCTGTCGATAGCCGATAATTATGAGCACCAGCGAGACGGCGATTGCAGCTGCGATAGCGCTCTTTGCCTTTCCCGCGCCAAGGGATGTGTCCATGCCGGCGCGCAAGCCGGGTGCCAGACGCTTCAGCCAATGTACCGCGCACCATAAGAAGAGCCCGATCGCGAGTAAAATCATTGCCTCGTCCCCCCATTGTAAGGAACTGGGTTATTAGACCGCCTCTCCTTCCAGAGCGGCGATCGCCTCTGCGCGCGCGAGAAGCCGCCGCGCTGTGACGACATGTAGGTTTTCCACGATCCGACCGTTGACCACGGCGACGCCTTCACCGCGCGCCTGGGCTGCCTCGAATGCCGAAACTTGCTCTTTGGCCAAAGCGACGTCGTCCTGCGACGGGGCAAACACATCGTTGGCGATTGCAAGCTGCGCGGGATGGATCAGCGTCTTGCCGTCGAAGCCCATGTCGCGGCCCTGAATGCAAGCGGCGCGAAGGCCTTCTTCATCCTTGAAGGCATTGTAAACACCGTCAACGCAAACCAGGCCCTCAGCGCGAGCGGCCAAGAGGCAGATCCCGAGACTTGCCACAAGCGGCACTCGATCCGGTGTGTGGGCAGCCCCAAGGTCCTTCACCAGATCGTTGGTGCCGAGCACGAATCCTTCCAGCAACGGGTGGCTCGACGCGATATCTGCCGCACGGAGGATCCCGCGTGGCGTCTCCATCATCGCCCAGATCCGGGTGTGCTCGGGAGCCCCATACCCGGCCATATCGTTTGCGGCGCGCAGGATATGCGAGGCACTTTCGACTTTTGGCAGAAGGATTGCATCCGGACCGGCCTTCGCGGCCCGCGCCAGATCGGCATGCCCCCATTCGGTGTCCATGCCATTGACGCGGACGATCAGCTTTCGGCTTCCATAGCCACCCGCTTCGACGGCCTTTGCAACGAGTTCCCGCGCAGCGGTCTTTTCTGCCGGAGCAACCGCGTCTTCGAGATCGAGGATGAGCGCATCGGCGGCGAGACCTTTGGCCTTTTCCAGGGCCCGTTCCTTCGATCCCGGCATATAAAGGACCGAACGATAGGGATGCGCCGTCTCTTCCATGGCAATCTCTCGCTGTTGCACTGCAGCGGCAGGGATATCCATGCGGCGCGGAAATTCAAGCCCTGTCCGACTGATTGTTGCGCGGCACCTGGCCGACGCGCGCGGGACGTTAAGGATTTATTTCTTCGTTTAGGGAAATCTTTCACAGAGACCACCGACCCCGTCGCTCCGCGACACGCATTCCCCGCCCGAGATGAACCGCAAAATCGCGCCGGGCACGGGCAGCTCGATTGGCGCGCACAGGCTCGAAGGAACTGGTTATGAATATCGGACGTCTCGCCTTAGTCCCCATTGCCGCAGCAGCAGTCTTGTTGCCCGGCTCTCCGACTGAGGCAAACCCGCAGGTTCGCGCATGCGCGGATCGCGGCAAGGTCATCGAACGGCTTGAAGAACGATATGGCGAAACGCTCAAGAGCGTTGGGCTCCACAAGAACCGGGGCGTCATTGAGGTCTACGCCTCAAGCTCGACCGGCACCTGGACGATCCTTCTCACGCGCCCTGATGGCTTGGCCTGCCTCGTGGCATCGGGAGAAGCTTGGGAATCCCTCGATCTTCCAGACGTGCCCGCAGGCGACGACGTCTAGAGCTGGCTCGGTTTCCGCCGTCTCGGAACCAGACCGAGGCTAAGTCAGAGCGTCGTAGATCAACTTGCTTCCGGTCAGGAACAAGAGCACATACGTCAGATTAAAGAAGACCTTTTCCGGGATGACGCGATGTGCCCGGACCCCCAGCGCCACGCTCAAGAGTGCGACCGGCGCGAGGATCAGATCGGCGATGAACGTCTGCCAGGTGAAGAGCCCGAGCACCAGATACGCCGGCAGTTTCAACAGATTGATCCACCAAAACGCCAGGACCGTTGACGCCTGATACTGCGTCTTCGAGAGCCGGTTTCCCAAGAGATACATGGCCGATGGCGGCCCGCCCGCATGGCTCACAAAACTGGTGAAGCCTGCGACCGTGCCCCAGAACCATCCCCAAAGCGGTGTCGCGAAGGTCTCGCCCGGTTTGAGCAAGCCCCGCCGCGCAGCGATCTGCTGGACGGTGAATACCACCACAATCCCCCCGACCAGGAGCCTCACTCCGTCTGCGCTGACATAGCGGAAGGTGAGCCATCCGATCAGCACACCGGGGAGCGCGCCATAGATCAGGTGCCGCGCCTTGTCCCAGTGCCATTCGCGCCAGTAGTGGCGCAGCGCCGCCACGTCCATCAGCATCAGGAGCGGGAGCATCAGACCCACGGCAAATGCGGGGTCGACCGCGACAGCCATCAGCGGTGCCGCGACAAAGACCGCTCCCCCGCCGAAGCCGCCTTTGGATATGCCAGCAACGATGACAGCTGGGATGGCGAGGAGAAAGAAAGTTGCGCTGAGTTCCACGGATCTTTGCCGTCCTTTGCGCGTTGCGCCTTGATAAACCGCCCCTTAGGGGCTAGCCACAGGCGCGTTTACAGCAGAATGGGAGACAGCCCCAAATGGCAAGACCAAAGATCGCCATGATCGGCGCCGGACAGATCGGTGGGACCCTTGCGCATCTCGCGGCGCTCAAGGAACTCGGCGATGTTGTTCTCTTCGATATCGCGGAGGGCACGCCCCAGGGCAAGGCGCTCGATATCGCCGAGAGCGCGCCGGTCGATGGCTTCGACGCCGTCTTGAAGGGCACGAATTCCTACGAGGATATTGCCGGGGCGGATGTCTGTATCGTCACCGCCGGGGTGCCGCGCAAGCCCGGTATGAGCCGCGACGACCTGCTGGGCATCAACCTTAAGGTCATGAAGGCCGTGGGCGAGGGAATAGCCGCGAATGCGCCGGACGCGTTTGTGATCTGCATCACCAACCCACTCGACGCGATGGTTTGGGCATTGCGGGAGTTTTCCGGACTACCCCATGAGAAGGTTTGTGGCATGGCGGGCGTGCTCGACAGCGCCCGCTTCCGCCATTTCCTCGCGGAGGAATTCGCGGTCTCCATAAAAGACGTCACGGCCTTTGTGCTTGGTGGCCATGGCGATACGATGGTTCCGCTGACGCGCTACTCGACGGTCGGCGGCATCCCCCTGCCCGATCTTGTGGCGATGGGTTGGACCAGCCAAGAAAAACTCGATGCAATCGTGCAGCGCACGCGGGACGGCGGCGCGGAGATCGTTGGCCTCTTGAAGACCGGCTCGGCGTTCTATGCGCCCGCGGCATCCGCCATTGAAATGGCCGAGGCCTACCTGAAGGATCAAAAGCGTCTCTTGCCCTGCGCCGCATATCTCTCGGGACCATATGGCTTGAAAGACCTCTATGTGGGCGTGCCGACGATTATCGGTGCGGGCGGAGTAGAACGCGTCGTGGAAATCAGTCTCGACAAGGCCGAGAAGGCGATGTTCGATAAATCCGTCGGCTCTGTGCAGGGCCTCATTGAGGCCTGCAAGGGCATCGACACGTCGCTGGCATAGCACAAGCACCTGAAAGTATGTGCGGCGCGAAGGTATTGCTCTGCACATAAATCCCTCTTTGGCGGAGAGACCTAGGAGCAGGCGCGACAGCACCGCCGTCATCCTAAAGAACGACACACGTCTTTTGCATCTCCCCAAGACTGGGTTGGGGTGCACTGGATGACGGAGGTGTTGACGAGTAAAGATCTTGTCGTGGGCGAACCTGCCAGTAGAGCGGTCGGCACAGCTTCGGGACGCTTGCCCATCTGAGCCATTGGCATTTGACCTCGGATCTGCCGAAGACAGCCAATCCAGAAGACTTCAACGAGCTCTCGCGGCAGGTTACGACACTGCCCCCAGCTATGGGAGACAACTCTTCGCCCGCTACACCGAAGACATTGGCGCAACAATCCTGAAGAAGGAAAGCTTCGCCGAAGACCTAGTGAGCTTCCTGGAAACCGCCGGGAACGATTTCGACCGGCCAGCCATTCTGTCATGCGGGCGGATCAGCGGAAGCCTGGCAATAGAACTGCATTGGGACAAAGATGTCTTGAAAGCGACGGTGGAGTTGGAGCAGGCCGCTTTGCGGCACTACGGCTACACGCCCGGCGTAAGTGAAAGCGCCCGAAAAACGCGGTTTTCGCACCGTGTTCGAACCAGCTGATCCGCATTCGCTTGCCCCCCGCGCAACGATCAGCAACACTCAGGCATGAGCGAAGAAAGATTCGAAACGCTCAACCGATTCGGACGAATGCTGCGTATGATCTGGCAACAATTCTCTGCGACACTGTTTTTGTGATCACTGGATTTTTTGCTGTGATCACAAAAGGCCAAAACTTCGACTGCAAACCACCCGCCGCGCTCTTAATCGTTTGCAACAAACGCCTCTTCCACCTAAGCAATGCACGGGCCGGGCACCCGGGACGTGACCGGTCGGAAAGAAACGGTAGGGACGGTGCCAAATGAACATACACGAGTACCAAGCCAAGCAGCTGCTCAAGGAATACGGCGCGCCGGTTTCCGATGGACGGGCGATCCTGAAGGCCGATGAGGCCAAGACGGCGGCCGGAGAGCTGGACGGTCCGATCTGGGTGGTGAAAGCGCAGATCCATGCGGGCGGTCGGGGCAAGGGTAAGTTCAAGGAAGCAACAGCCGGGGAAAAGGGCGGCGTGCGGATCACAAAGTCCGCCGAAGAGGCCGCAGAAGAGGCGCAGAAAATGCTGGGCCGCACACTTGTGACCCACCAGACAGGACCTGCCGGAAAGACCGTCAACCGGATCTACATCGAACACGGCTCCGACATCTCCCGTGAACTCTACCTTGCATTGCTCGTTGACCGCGGCTCAAGCCGGATTTCTTTCGTCTGCTCCACCGAGGGCGGAATGGATATCGAAGAGGTCGCGGCTTCCACGCCGGAGAAGATCCTCTCCTTTGCCGTTGATCCGGCCACCGGAATTCAGGGCTTTCATGGTCGCCGGATTGCCTTCGCGCTTGGGCTTGAAGGCAAACAGGTCAAGCAGTGCGTCGCTCTCATCAACACGCTGTTCCGTCTCTTTGTCGAGAAGGACTGCGAGATGCTGGAAATCAACCCGCTGATCGTGACCAATGACGGCGACCTGAAATGCCTGGACGCCAAGATGGGCTTCGATTCCAACGCGCTCTACCGGCAAAAGGACATTATGGCGCTGCGCGATGAGACCGAGGAAGACGCAAAGGAACTCGCGGCTTCCAAATACGATCTCAACTATATCGCGCTCGATGGCGAGATTGGCTGCATGGTCAACGGCGCCGGGCTCGCGATGGCGACGATGGATATCATCAAGCTGAAGGGCTCTGAACCCGCGAACTTCCTTGATGTGGGCGGCGGCGCCACGACAGAAAAGGTGACGGAAGCCTTCAAGATCATCACGTCCGATCCCAACGTGAAGGGTATTCTCGTCAATATCTTCGGCGGCATCATGCGATGTGATGTGATCGCCGAGGGCGTGATTGTGGCGGTGAAGGAGGTGGGGCTAAAGGTTCCGCTCGTTGTGCGCCTGGAAGGGACGAATGTGGAACTCGGCAAGAAAATCATCAACGAAAGTGGGCTCAACGTGATCGCAGCCGACGATCTGTCCGACGCCGCCGAGAAAATTGTAAAAGCCGTTAAGGGGTAGACCATGACAACTGAAAAGTTCTCGGTCGCCACTTATCAATTGAGTTCTTATGCCTTCGCTTCTCCGGGAGAGGTCGCTTTTCTTTCTATCGGCGATGGTCATGACTTCAGTGTGAAGCGAGGGTTTGCTTACGAGGCGAGACTCTTTTCTGGAGTTCCGGTCCCTAATTCTGTCAGTCACAGACGACCTTTTCCCGACGCTGTTTTGTTTTCGGTTCAGTATGCTGTTTCAAGGGACTACTTGGAACTCGCCTATGATCTCTTGAGCAGAGAAAAGCTTGTAACTTTTCAGTTCACCTACAGCGGGCCAAAGTTGATCTCCGGGGATGAAGAAGCAGGCGGGTCGAATAGCCGAACCTTGGACGGTATCTCAATCCTCTCAGGCGATGAGCCTGTTGGGGAAGTTGAGAGCCTACTGGAAGAAATACGGAGCAGCTAGATGCGAACGTATGTTGATCTCATGGCTACGAGCGAGCTTAGCAGACTTGAATCGAAAACGAAAAATAACACCAGTGAAATGGAAAAGTAATGGCCATTCTTGTAGACGAAAACACCAAGGTCATCTGTCAAGGCTTCACTGGAAGCCAGGGCACCTTTCACTCCGAGCAAGCGATCGCCTATGGCACCAAGATGGTCGGCGGCGTGACACCCGGCAAAGGTGGGACAGAGCACTTGAACCTGCCGGTCTTCAACAGCGTACATGAGGCAATGGCAAAGACCGGCGCCAATGCCAGCGTGATCTACGTGCCGCCGCCATTCGCCGCGGATTCGATCCTCGAAGCCATCGATGCGGAGATGCCTCTGGTGATCTGCATCACTGAGGGCATCCCGGTTCTCGACATGATGCGGGTGCAGCGGGCGCTGATGGATAGCGACACGCAGCTTGTTGGCCCCAACTGCCCCGGCGTGATCACGCCCGATGCTTGCAAGATCGGGATCATGCCCGGTCATATCCACAAGCGCGGTTCGGTCGGCGTTGTGTCGCGGTCGGGCACGCTCACCTATGAAGCGGTGAAGCAAACATCCGACAGTGGACTTGGACAGTCGACGGCGGTTGGCATTGGCGGCGACCCGATTAAGGGCACCGAGCACATCGACGTGCTGGAGATGTTCCTGGCGGACCCGGAGACACAGTCGATCATCATGATCGGTGAGATCGGCGGCTCCGCTGAGGAGGACGCAGCGCAGTTCCTGGCCGACGAGAAGAAGAAGGGGCGCTGGAAACCGACAGCCGGTTTCATCGCGGGACGCACCGCACCTCCGGGGCGTCGCATGGGGCATGCAGGCGCCATCGTCGCGGGCGGCAAGGGCGGCGCGGAAGACAAGATTGAAGCCATGAGATCGGCTGGTATTGTGGTGGCAGATAGTCCCGCGGGACTTGGAGAGGCCGTGTTAAAGGCCATCGGCTGAGACCTTGGCCGATTAACCTGGGAGAAACGCTCTGATTATGCGCTTCCGGATCGTTAGACTGACGCAGCGGACTGCGCCCGATCCGAAGTGTTTCGCTATTGAAAGCGTTTCTCCAACCCTGCTGGATCGGTGGACCCGCGTGCGATGCCGGTCCGACAACTCGGGCAAGCTTGGAAATCGCGGCGCTACGTTTCTCGGCTCGCAAGCCTCCCTCTCTTTCAATGCGGTTCGGTAGCAAGGTGACGATATGACGGAACAGAGCCATAACGAAATCTTCCACGCTTCTTCCTTCCTGCAGGGTCAGAACGCAGATTTCGTCGAGCAACTCTATGCCCGGTATACGGAAGATCCCGAGAGCGTCGATCCGAACTGGCGTGCGTTTTTTGAGGGTCTGGGAGACGAGGCCCAAGAAGTCGCCAAGAGCGCGGCGGGACCCTCGTGGGCGCGCTCAGACTGGCCGCCGACACCCAACGACGACATCACGGCAGCCTTTGACGGGCAATGGGCGGCGGCCAAAGAAGTTGCGCCGAAGGTAATTGCGGAGAAGGTCAAGGCGGCGGCCGAGAAGAAGGGCGTGTCCCTAACCGATGCGCAGATCAAACAGGCCGTGCTCGACTCGGTGCGGGCCATCATGGTCATTCGCGCCTACCGTATCCGCGGCCATCTTGCCGCCGATCTCGATCCCCTTCAGCTGAGTGAAGAAACGCCACATCCGGAACTCGACCCCAAGAGCTACGGATTTACCGAGGCCGACATGGACCGGCCGATCTTCCTCGACAATGTGCTTGGTCTTCAGAATGCATCGATGCGGGAGATCCTCGCGCTGGTGAAGCGGACCTATTGCGGCACTTTCGCGCTGCAATACATGCATATCTCCGATCCCGAGCAGGCCGCGTGGCTCAAGGAGCGGATTGAGGGCTACGGCAAGGAAATTCGTTTCACGCAGCGGGGTCGCCGGGCGATCCTGAACAAGCTGGTGGAGGCCGAGGGCTTCGAGAAGTTCCTCCACGTCAAGTATACCGGCACGAAGCGTTTCGGCCTTGATGGCGGCGAGGCGCTGATCCCCGCCATGGAGCAGATCATCAAGCGCGGTGGCGCGCTTGGCGTTCAGGAGATCGTCATCGGGATGCCGCACCGGGGTCGGCTGTCCGTGCTCGCGAACGTGATGGAAAAGCCCTACCGGGCGATCTTCAACGAATTTCAGGGCGGCAGCTTCAAGCCCGATGAAGTCGATGGATCGGGCGATGTGAAATACCATCTGGGTGCTTCCTCGGATCGCGATTTCGATGGTAATTCGGTTCACCTCTCTCTCACCGCTAACCCATCTCACCTCGAAGCTGTGAATCCCGTCGTGCTGGGCAAGGTGCGCGCGAAGCAGGCACAGAATGGCGATGCGGAGCGGACGACCGTTCTGCCGATCCTTCTCCACGGGGATGCAGCCTTCGCGGGTCAGGGCGTCGTTGCCGAGTGTTTCGGCCTATCCGGCCTCAAGGGGCACCGGACCGGCGGGACAATCCATATTGTCGTCAACAACCAGATCGGCTTCACGACTGCTCCGCACAACTCGCGGTCCTCGCCCTATCCAACCGATATCGCACTCATGGTCGAGGCGCCGATCTTCCATGTGAACGGCGACGACCCCGAAGCGGTGGTGCATGCCGCCCGGATCGCGACAGAATACCGGCAGAAATTCGGCAAAGACGTTGTCATTGACATGTTCTGCTACCGGCGTTTTGGGCACAACGAGGGCGATGAGCCCATGTTCACCCAGCCGCTCATGTATAAGGCGATCAAAGGGCACAAGACGACGCTGCAGATTTATACCGAGCGTCTGGTGCGCGACGGCCTGATCCCGGAGGGCGAGATCGAGGACATGAAGGCCTCGTTCCAGTCTTATCTCAACGCGGAGTTTGCGAATTCCGGTGAGTACAGGCCGAACAAGGCCGATTGGCTCGATGGTCGCTGGTCCGGAATCGGCAAGCATGAGCAAGGCCGCTATCAACGCGGCAAGACGGCCGTCACGGAGGAGGCATTCAAGAAGGTCGGTCAAGCGCTGACCAGGCTTCCCGAGGATTTCAAAGCTCATAAGACCGTCCAGCGCATGCTTGATGCCAAGGCCAAAATGATTGAGACGGGCCAAGGGATTGACTGGGCCACAGGCGAGGCTCTGGCGTTTGGAACTCTCATGGCCGAGGGCTATCCTGTGCGCCTTTCGGGGCAGGATTGCACGCGTGGCACCTTCTCGCAGCGACACTCCGGCGTGATCGACCAGCAGACCGAAGAGCGCTATTACCCGCTCAACCACATTCAAGCAGATCAGGCGGCTTATGAAGTCGTCGACTCAATGCTCTCCGAATACGCAGTGCTCGGCTACGAATACGGCTACACGCTCGCCGAACCGAATGCGCTGACGCTTTGGGAGGCGCAGTTTGGCGACTTCGTGAACGGCGCTCAGATCATGATCGACCAGTTCATCTCGTCTGGGGAAAGCAAGTGGCTGCGGATGTCCGGCCTCGTCATGCTCTTGCCCCACGGCTATGAAGGCCAAGGGCCTGAGCACAGTTCGGCGCGGCCCGAACGGTTCCTCCAGCTCTGCGCCGCGGACAACTGGATCGTTGCAAACTGCACGACGCCAGCGAACTATTTCCACATTCTTCGCAGGCAGCTGCACCGAAGCTTCCGCAAGCCACTTGTCTTGATGACGCCGAAATCGCTCCTGCGACACAAGCTGGCTGTGTCCAGAATGAAGGACTTCGCGGAGGGATCGAGCTTCCACCGGGTGCTTTGGGACGACGCCGACAAGGGTGGCAATCCGGGAATTTCGAGTGCGACACTCGCGGAAGATCACGAGATCCAGCGGGTCGTTATGTGTTCGGGCAAGGTCTACTACGATCTTCTGGCCGAACGCGACGAGCGTGGCATCAACGACGTCTACATCCTCCGGCTCGAGCAGTTCTACCCGTTCCCGGCGCTTGCGTTGACCAAGGAACTGGGCCGCTTCGTCAATGCCGAAGTGATCTGGTGCCAAGAAGAACCCAAGAACCAGGGCTACTGGGGGTTTGTAGAACCGAATATCGAGTGGGTACTCGACCGGATCGGAGCGAAACACACCCGCCCCGTCTATGTCGGCCGCGCCGCCTCTGCGTCCCCGGCGACCGGTTTGGCCCGTGAGCATAAGGCGCAGCAATATGCGCTGGTGGATGAAGCGCTGACCCTAACGAAGGACCGATAGAATGGCCGAAATTCGCGTACCCACGCTCGGCGAAAGCGTCACGGAGGCCACGATTGCCACGTGGTTCAAGCAGGTGGGCGATCCCGTGGCTCTGGATGAGATGCTCTGCGAGTTGGAGACCGACAAAGTCACGGTCGAAGTGCCTGCGACCACAGCAGGTGTGCTGAGCGAGATAGTGGCGAAGGAAGGTGACACGGTCGGAGTAGATGCGCTTCTCGCGAACATTGACGAGAAGGCCGAAGCGGCAACACCTTCTGCGGTCGCAAGCGCAGCGCCAGCGGCCGCAAGCAACGGCGCCGCACCCGTGACTCACGGTGAGGCGGGCGGAGAGAGCATCGATATCATGGTGCCGACCTTAGGGGAGAGCGTGACCGAGGCGACCGTTTCCACCTGGTTCAAAAAGGCCGGTGAGGCAGTGGCTCAAGACGAAATGCTGTGCGAACTGGAAACCGACAAGGTTTCCGTGGAAGTCCCCTCGCCCGCCACCGGAACAATCTCCGAAATTCTCGCCCCAGAAGGCGCGACAGTGGAAGCAGGTGGAAAGCTCGGTGTTATGCAGACCGGTGCCGGCGCTGTCGCCGCTCCAGCCGCCGCGGCTCCGGCGGCTGCTCCGGCCGCACCTTCAGCCGAGGGCGCAGACTTCGAACATGCCCCTTCCGCGAAAAAATTGATGGCCGAAAAGGGCCTGTCGGCCGAGAGCATTCAGGGGACGGGACGCGATGGCCGGATCATGAAGGAAGATGTCATGAAAGCCGTGGTAGCGCCTGCGGCGGCGTCCCCAGCCCCGCAACCCGCGTCGATCCCACGGTCACCCGTGCCGGTTGAGGATGCCGCGCGCGAAGAGCGGGTGAAGATGACGCGCCTGCGTCAGACGATTGCTCGGCGCTTGAAGGAAGCTCAGAATACAGCTGCGATCCTGACCACCTACAACGAGGTGGACATGACGGGCATCATGGAGCTTCGAAAGGAATACAAAGACCTCTTCGAGAAGAAGCATGCTGTAAAGCTCGGCTTCATGTCATTCTTTGTTCGGGCCTGCTGCCACGCGCTCAAGGAAGTCCCGGACGTCAATGCCGAGATCGATGGGACCGACGTTGTCTACAAGAATTTCGTGCACATGGGGGTTGCCGTTGGCACGCCGTCAGGCCTTGTGGTGCCGGTGGTGCGCGATGCGGACAAGCTCTCATTCGCCGATATCGAGAAGAAGATCGCTGAATTGGGTGCCCGGGCGCGTGACGGCAAGCTGTCTATGGCCGAGATGCAGGGTGGCACGTTCACCATCTCCAATGGCGGCGTTTATGGGTCACTTATGTCATCGCCGATCCTAAACCCGCCTCAGTCGGGCATCCTTGGCATGCACAAGATCCAAGAGCGGCCGATGGTCATCAAAGGCCAAGTCGTTGTGCGGCCGATGATGTATCTGGCGCTCTCCTATGACCACCGGATCGTCGACGGCAAAGGCGCTGTGACGTTCCTGGTGCGGGTGAAGGAAGCGCTGGAAGATCCCCGGCGGCTCTTGATGGATCTCTGAGCGTCGGATGCTGGCGCGGCTTGAGGAAGGGTGGGTTTACGGAGGCATGCTGGCGGGTTTGCTGCTGCTCCTTCTCTCCCCCCTCCTTACGGCGGGCTGGGACTCCGCATCGGTAATGCTGTTTCTCACCCTGCCGATCTACATGCTGCACCAATACGAGGAGCACGACGCCGACCGGTTTCGGCAATTCGTTAACAATGAACTAGGCGGCGGCCATGAGCTCTTGAGCCGGCGTGCCGTCTTCTGGATCAACATTTTGGGTGTTTGGGTTCTTCTGGCCGCTGCGCTTTGGCTGGCACGCGAGGTCTCATCGGGATGGGCAGCGATCGGCGCCTGGCTTCTCTTGATCAATGCTCTCGTCCACGTTCTGCCGGGAATTGCCCTCCGCCGATACAATCCAGGTCTTGCGACAGCGATTGTCCTGTTCGTGCCACTGGGCATCGCGCTTTTGGCCGCAACACCAGCCACTTGGGGCGAGCAATTGATCAGCCTCGTCCTGATCATCGGGTTGCATACGGGCATTGTAGCAATCGCTCGCCGAAATTTGCCCGGTCCTGTTTGACGACCGAGCGGGGACACATCTGAGACGGGCACGACAGAGAGCGGCACCTTGAAACATGTTGCCGCGCTGAGAGCCAAAGAGTTCGAAGGAGATCAAGATGGCAGACTATGATGTGATTGTAATCGGCGCGGGTCCTGGCGGCTATGTCTGCGCAATCCGTTGTGCTCAGCTTGGATTGAAGACAGCCTGTGTCGAGGGGCGTGAGACGCTGGGCGGGACTTGCCTCAACGTCGGCTGCATTCCGTCGAAGGCCATGTTACACGCGTCCGAACTCTATCACGAGTCTGTCACGCATTTTGGCGAGATGGGGCTAAAGATCTCCACGCCGAAAATCGAGATGCCGCAGATGCTGAAATACAAGCAGTCGAGCGTCGACAGCAACACGAAGGGGATCGAGTTTCTCTTTAAGAAGAACAAGGTCGACTGGCTCAAGGGCTACGGCAAGATCACCGGAAAGGGCGAGGTGACGGTCGGTGACGCGGCACACAAGGCCAAAAGTATCGTGATTGCCACCGGATCGGAGCCCGCGTCGCTCCCGGGCGTAGAGGTTGATGAGAAGACCGTGGTGACCTCTACCGGAGCGCTCGAGCTAAGCGAGGTCCCGAAAAAGCTCGTCGTGATCGGCGCAGGTGTGATCGGTCTTGAACTCGGCTCGGTCTATGCCCGTCTGGGATCGGACGTGCAAGTGATCGAGTTTCTCGATCACATCACACCCGGGATCGACCGTGAAGTCTCCAAGAACTTCCAGAAGATCCTGACAAAACAGGGCCTTAACTTCATGCTGAACACCGCTGTGCAAGGCGTCACGGTGGCAAAGGGCGGCGCGACGGTCACCTACAAGTCGCGCAAGGACGACAGCGAAGGCAAGATGGGGGCCGACATCATTTTGGTCGCCACAGGGCGCAAGCCCTATACCGCAGATCTAGGGCTGGATGCGCTTGGCGTCACGATGAGCCCGCGCGGCCAGGTCGAAGTCGATGACCACTGGCGGACCAATGTCGAAGGCATTTACGCCATCGGCGACGTCATCAAGGGTCCGATGCTGGCCCATAAGGCTGAGGACGAAGGGATGGCTGTTGCCGAAGTCCTGGCCGGACAGCATGGCCATGTAAACTACAATGTGATCCCCGGGGTCATCTATACCGCCCCTGAAGTTGCAACCGTTGGGAAGACCGAAGAAGAGCTCAAAGAAGCCGGGCACAAATATAAGGTCGGGAAGTTCCCGTTCATGGGCAATGCGCGCGCGAAGTCTCACTTCATGGGAGAGGGTTTCGTGAAGATGCTGGCTGACGCGGAGACCGACCGTATCCTGGGTTGTCACGTTATTGGTCCAGCCGCTGGCGATCTGATCCATGAAATCTGCGTCGCGATGGAATTCGGTGCCGCGGCCGAGGATTTGGCCCGGACATGCCACGCGCATCCCACCTTCTCCGAAGCGATGCGGGAAGCCGCGCTAGCGTGCGGCGACGGGGCAATCCACGCGTAGAAAAGCGCAAAGCCCGGATTAAACTATAAAGCAGATCGAGATCTGCCCCCAGGCGGCTTCACCTTGGGTCTGGCGCACCAGTTGCGATAGACCGAAGTGTCGCCGCCTCAGGCGAGCGACGCGAGAAACGCGTCGATCCCTGCTTGCGCGACTTCCTGGTCCTGGGCGGGGGTACCCGACGAAATGCCGATGCCGCCGACGACTTCGCCATCGACGATGATCGGAAGGCCGCCGCCGACTGCCATGAGACGCCCACCGATGGCCGTATTGATCCCGTAGGCGGGCGCGCCAGGCTGGGCCAAGGCGCCATAATCATGGGTCGCCCGCTTCGCGCCTGACGCAGTGTAGCTCTTGTCGATCGCGATCGTAGTGGATGTGACCTTGCCGCCGTCCATCCGCTCAAAGGCGATGAGGTTGCCGCCCTCATCGGTTATGGCAATGCACATCGGCACGCCAATTTTTTCCGAGTGGGCGCAGGCCCCGGCGATTAGGATCCGCGCATCCGCGATCTCCAACCGATTGATCATACGCATTTAATGTCCCCAGACCTTGAACTTCAGGTGACACAGACGTGGTTGCCGCGGCGCTGTCAAGACGCACACCCCAAGGCAAGGACTGGCCCTTGGGATATCGATCAGGCTTGTTGAAGCTTAGCCAGCCGGGCGGAGCGAAGTTGCTGAAAGTCGTCGCCAGCATGATAGCTAGACCGCGTGAGCGGAGTCGCGGACACCATCAGAAAGCCCTTACCGTAGGCCGATCGCTCATACGCCTTGAACTCTTCTGGGGTAACGAACCGCTTGACCGCATGATGCTTCACCGTCGGCTGAAGATACTGGCCGATGGTGAGGAAATCGACATCCGCGGCACGCATATCGTCCATCACTTGAACCACCTGCTGGCGGTCTTCGCCGAGCCCCACCATGATGCCCGACTTTGTGAACATTGACGGATCGATCTCTTTGACGCGCTGTAGCAAGCGCAGAGAGTGGAAGTAGCGGGCGCCCGGCCGCACCTCGGGATAGAGCCCAGGCACCGTTTCCAGGTTGTGATTAAACACGTCTGGCTTTGCATCCACTACCGTCTCTAGTGCGTCCGGCGGACAGCGCAAAAAGTCAGGTGTCAAAACCTCGATTGTTGTATCTGGCGTCTTACGGCGAACGGCTCGAATGGTTCGTGCGATGTGTTCGGCGCCGCCGTCTTCGAGATCGTCGCGATCAACCGACGTAATCACGACGTGGTTGAGGCCCAGTTTCTCGACCGCAACTGCCACCCGCGCCGGCTCGAACATGTCGAGAGACTCTGGCCGTCCTGTGGCCACGTTGCAGAACGTGCAGCCGCGCGTGCAGATTTCACCCATGATCATCATCGTCGCGTGACCCTGGCTCCAACACTCGCCGACGTTGGGACATCCTGCCTCTTCGCAAACGGTCACGAGGCGATTTTCACGCATGATGTCGCGCGTTTCGCGGTAGCCTTTACTGGACGGTGCTTTGACACGAATCCATTTAGGCTTGCGCAGGATTGGGGCGTCCTCGCGGTGAGCCTTTTCGGGGTGCCGCTGTGCCTTGTCGCTCAAGTCACGCTTGGTCTGGGGTTTTTCAGCCATAAAGTCCTCCCGTTTCGGGAGTTTAGCCCGCTCTCGCATTAATGTCGTGTGGAATCTGCGCCTGTCTGAGCGGGTATGCGCGGCGCGTATGGCTCAGCTCTAGCTGACCGGCGCGCGCGAGGATGGATGCGAGTTCCGCAAACCATCCGCTCTCTGTAGAGCATTTCCGCCGAACGAGGCCGATCTGGCGTTTGGGCTCTGCCCCAGAAAAACGACGTAATGCGAGCCCACGGGCGGCTGCATGTTCGGCGCGAACCGCAAGCTCCGGGACCAAGGTCATCCCGATCTCGGCAACCGCCAGCCTGCAAAGCGTCGACAGGCTCGATGCCCTGAGATCCATCCTGGTCTCGTCACGGCGCAAGCTACACGCCGCGAGCGCTTGATCGGCGAGGCAGTGTCCATCATCCAGCAGCAGAAGGCGTTCAGGTTCCAGAAGGTCGGGTTGAAGTGCATCCTCGCATTCGGAGATGGCGCGTTCGGACCCACCGAGCAGAAAGAAGTCGTCGAATAGAGGGAGGCACTCCAGCCCTCTATCCTCAATCGGAAGTGCTACGACGAGAACGTCCAATTCGCCTTCGCGCAGCTCACTGATCAGCTGCTCAGTTCGAGCCTCCCGCACCCCGAGATCAAGTTCAACATCACGGTTCCGAAGAAGTGGCAGTGCAACCGGGATTAGGTATGGCGCGATGGTAGGAATAACGCCCATCCGAAGGCGCCCACTTAAACCGTGCTGCCAACGGGCCGCTTCACTTAACTCGCGTACCTCTCGCTCAATCTGCTTGGCTCGGCGCAACACTTCTTGACCAATCGGCGTCACGATCACTTCCCGGGCACCGCGCTCGATCAAGAGCACACCAAGCGTATCTTCTAACGCCTTGATCTGAACTGAAAGTGCAGGTTGGCTTACACTCACGGCTGCAGCGGCATTGCCAAAATGCCGGTGCTTTGCCAGTGAGATCAGATACTTGAGTTGGCGCAGGGTCACATCCATGATGAGTATCTACCGCTCACAACTCATATGGCAAATCTAGCCCCTGGGTCAGTTTTCTGAACAAGAATCCTTAGGGTGTCGATGGCGGATCGTGGCAACTCGTTCGGACTATGACCAAAGTCCAGCAATCGGTCTTGCGCGATGCGCAGTTTCTTTGTCTAGGCAAGACTGTAACAGTTTGAAATCACTCATGCTTGACTGCGGGCGCGTGATGAGCCTGAAGCCAATCTGCACCCACAAATAAGCGGCCAAAGATCAAAGGGCCCGCCACCAGAATGGGATAAAAGGGTTCATGACCCCGCGCGACCGTCTTAGCGAATACGCTTTACCCACGAAATTGTGATATCTGGTGCGTGCCCTCCGGCGCGGTATTTGCGCGTTGCGCGAGGTGTCTCAGCACAAACTTAAGCACCTTCATCGTATGGCAGCAAAGTGTTGCCATACAAATAAAAATCCAATTTTTTGGGGCTTGACCGATCTAGGTCAATGACAACCCGATGAATATGGTTTCCGATGTATTTAGGCGGTGCGGCAGGAGGCCCACGCCTGGGGCGACGCCCAACACACTTACAGAAGTGGGGGCAGTTATGGAAAACGATTTTGGCCCAAAGCAAAGTAAACGAGTGTATCCGGAGACAGACAACCAGACGCGACTAAATCGCATCAGCCACGGACTGGGGGAGGCACGCGCGGTCTTCAAGGACACGCACGCCAAATCCAAAACCCTTCGATCCGGGAGTGGGGACGCAGCTTACGAGAAGTATTGTTTGGACCAGCTCTACCGGAAGGCACGCAAGCTCAATGTGCCCGAGCGTTCGCGTCTCGACCGCAACGCTCTGATCGAGGCGATCCGCAAGGCGGAGCAAGGTTGACCGCGTGTCACAGATTGAGGCCGCGTGCGTCTTATTCTCGAGGCGTGCGCGACATCAGGACAGATTGCGAGGTCGTCGCAGCTGTTGACGTCATGCCTTGAGGCTAGGCGTGATGTTAACGGGTTGGAACGCATCGGTTTCACACGACTGAAAGCCCTTTGCATGCACCCACCCAGACTCCACAGTTTTTTGTGAGCTGGCATTCCCTTTAGACGCACGATCACTCACGTTGCAGGGGCTCGGCACAAAGCCGACTCACCACCAACCAGAAAGACAGGGAGTGGCAAGATGCCGGATCTTATTGCAGTCGTTTTCCCCAGCGAAGCTAAAGCTGAGGAGGTTCGTCACGAAATCCTCGCGATGGCGAAAGAGTATTTGATCGAAATCGGCGATGCTGTCGTTGCGGTGAAAACCGAGAACGGCAGGGTGAAGCTCAATCAGATGCTCAATACGACAGCGGCTGGGGCAGCTGGCGGGAGTTTTTGGGGCCTCTTGATCGGGTTCATTTTTATGAATCCACTGCTCGGGGTCGCGGCAGGCGCAGCGAGTGGTGCCTTGGCCGGGCGCCTCACGGATGTCGGTATCAATGACGATTTTATGCGCAAGCTATCAGAGGAAGTCTCCGCTGGAGAAGCTGTCTTGTTCCTGCTGGTGAACCGCGTGACAGGAGATAAGGTTTTGAAGCGGATCGAAGGCGTCGGCGGACGAGTATTGCAAACGTCGCTCGACACCGAGGCGGAAAACAAGCTGCGTGCTGCTCTCGCCGAGCACCACGCGTCCTCGGATCAGCAGCCCGCTTAAAATACGCCCAAAGGACTAGCGTAGAGAACTGGTGTGCGCGTCGAATCGCTGCAATCAGTCAAAACGGTTGTCCTTCGGAAAACCGCGCGGTGCCATGCGGCCCGCACCTGCGCGGGGGCCAAGCCATTCTGCTAGGTCGGACACCGTGCGCGTCCGACCAGCCGGATCCTGCCAACTCAGGCCCTCGCTCAGATTGAACGTGGTGGCATCCTTAAGCCCTCCGTCCTTGTAGCGCTGAAGCCGCACGCCCTTCCCCCGGCTCAGTTCGGGCAATTCCGCGGTTGGGAAGACCAAGAGTTTTCGGTTCTCGCCGACAGTTGCGACATGGTCCCCGTTGACGGGACGGCACACAGCCGCACGAGTTTTGTCGCGCAGGTTGAGCACCTGCTTACCTGCACGCTTTTGCGCGACGGCCTCGTCTTCGGGCAGGATGAAGCCATCGCCTGCATCTGAGGCCACTAGCAACCTCTCTCCCGGTCGATACACCCGCAGAGCAATCGGCTCGGCCTCGTTCGGTAAATCAACCATCAGTCGGACCGGCTCTCCCATACCACGACCACCGGGAAGCTGAGCTGCCTGCAGCGTGAACATCCGGCCATTTGATGCGAAGAGCAGGATTTTGGATGTCGTTTCCGCGTGGATCAGGAAACAAGGTCCATCGCCATCCTTGAACTTGAGCTCAGTAGCAGGATCGAGATGTCCCTTGAGAGCCCGAACCCAACCCATCTTTGAACATACGACAGTGATCGGTTCGCGCTCGATCATCGCCTCTGGAGATATCTCTTTCACATCCGGGGCGTTCGCGAAAATCGTCCGCCGGGCGCCGCCTGGAGCTGACTTTCCGAACTGTTTGCGGACCTCTCGCAACTCGCCAGCAATACTGGCCCACTGCTTTTCCTCAGATCCGACCAGGGCCTCCAAGTCGCTTTGTTCGGCGAGCAGGGCATCGCGCTCCCGCCGCAACTCCATCTCCTCCAGTTTGCGGAGATTGCGCAACCGCATGTTGAGTATGGCTTCAGCCTGACCGTCGGAAAGGTCGAACTCCACGATGAGCGTAACCTTGGGATCGTCCTCAGTGCGGATGATTTCAATCACACGGTCGAGATTGAGAAATGCTACAATGAAGCCCTCAAGGACCTCGAGCCGCTGAGCGATCTTTCCAAGCCGGAAGTTCGACCGCCGCAGGAGCACGTCGCGGCGGTGATCGATAAAGGCGCGCAGAACCTCTTTGAGCGAACAGACGCGCGGGACCCTGCCATCGATCAGTACGTTCATATTCATGGAAAACCGGGTCTCCAGATCGGAATTCCGGAACAGGGTCTCCATAAGAACCTCTGCGTCGACCGTCCTTGAGCGCGGTTCGAGAACGAGGCGGATGTCCTCGGCACTTTCATCGCGCACATCGGCCAGGATCGGCACCTTCTTGGCTTCGATTAACTCAGCGAGCCTTTCGATGAGTTTGCCCTTCTGCACCTGGTAGGGAATTTCGGTAACGACGATCTGCCACTGCCCCCTTCCCAGATCCTCTATTGTCCATTTCGCGCGCAGTCGGAATGCTCCACGCCCCGTGCGGTACACCTCTTGGATCACCGATTTTGGATCAATGATGATCCCGCCGGTCGGAAAGTCCGGTCCTTCCACAAAATCTAGGAGTTTGTCGTCCCCTGCGTTGGGGAACTTGATGAGATGCAAGCAGGCGTTGCAAAGTTCCTCAAGGTTGTGCGGTGGAATGTTCGTGGCCATCCCAACCGCGATGCCGGATGCGCCGTTTGCGAGAAGGTTTGGAAACGCGGCCGGTAGGACAACCGGCTCCGTCTCTGAGCCGTCGTAATTCTCACGAAAGTCCACCGCGTCTTCGTTCAGCCCAGCAAGAAGAGCCTCCGCTGCGTCGGTGAGGCGCGCTTCAGTGTAACGTTGGGCCGCTGCGTTATCCCCATCGACGTTGCCAAAATTACCCTGGCCATCCACCAGCGGGTAGCGCACCGCAAAATCCTGGGCGAGACGCACAAGCGCGTCATAAATCGCCTGATCGCCATGGGGATGGTAGTTTCCCATAACCTCGCCGACGATCTTGGCGCATTTGCGAAAAGCGCTCCTTGGGTCGAGGCGCAGTCCACGCATGGCGTAGAGGATACGCCGATGCACGGGTTTCAGCCCGTCGCGTGCGTCGGGCAATGCACGATGCATGATCGTGGACAACGCGTAGGTGAGATAGCGTTCGCCCAGTGCGCGGCTTAACGTCTCGACAATGATCGTATTTTCCGGGTTGTCCGGGTCGTCTGTATGACTGCTCATGCGCAGTCTAACTAAGACAGATCACCGACAGATGGAATCGATTTCAGAGCGTGATGGCACTTGGGTACAACGGCTAGATGGCGTTGGCTGAAAACCATTACTCACCAGGAGTGGGTCGGCTCGATGCACTTCAAATTGATACTGTCGCGGAACCTCGCGAGGAACCCAAGACTCTCTCCGATTGCTTCGCGCAACGGAGTTGGATTCAGCGTCCGATCAATGTGAGTGGTATCAACTTTTGCATCATATGCGACACCGTCTTCTTGCCTCGGATTGAAGCGATCCCGGGAGATAGCGCTTGAGAAGCCGCGTTGCGACGCTTCCGAACCGACCATTTCCGCAATTTCATTGATGGTGTATTTCTGCGGGCTGTTGTTCACGATCCGAACGCTACCGGGATCGGGCACATCATTGTTCAGCTTCGTGAGGACGTTGATGACATCTTCGAGCACCATGATCCCAGAGGTCTGTGTTCCACTGCCATAAACCGTCATTGGGTAGCCAGCGATCGCCTGGGTCACAAATCGATTGGCCACCGTGCCGAGGATCTCATCGTAGTCGAAGCGAGTGTAGAGCCGTGTGTCCTTCATCGTGTGATCGGTCATTGTGCCAAAGACTGTGGATTGCATGACATCAGTGATGCGCAGGTTCCATTTCTTAGCCGCAAGTCGAGCAAACTTGCCGTCATTGATCTTGGTGATGTGGTAGAAATCGTCGCTTGAACGGGGAAACGGTACGGGCACCGAAGACGTTTGCCCATTTATGGACATGTGTGCGTCACCTTCCGGCACGTCGAGACCCGATTGCGCGTATGCGCCAAAGCTTCCGATCTTGACCAGATGGCAATCAGGACAATTGAGCTTCAGCGACCATATGAGATTTATGAAGCCGACCTCGTTGTTCACAATGGTCTCAACGGTCTCTTTCAGACCGAGCATGGAATAAGGCGCAGCGCGTTGATGAGCAAGATGGAAGACGGCTTCAGGTTTTATCCCTTTGAACAAGCGCAGCACGGCATCAGAGTCGGAACAATCGATTCCTCGGAACTTTATGTTGCTCTGACCAAATGCATCCTCAAAGGCCCCGATTCGCTCTTGGATGCTATAAATGGGAACAAGCGAGTGACCACCGACCTTTGCTGAGTTCCGGCGGGTCAGAAAATTGTCCGCAATCAGAACAGTTTTGTCAGGAAACGTTGCCGCCAGGCTTAACGCTAAAGGCCAACCGATGTAGCCGTCGCCACCAAAAACAACGATATCGACCATTTACTTCCCCTCAACACCAAACCAGACCTAGCAAGCTACCAATTTCGCGTGTCGAGGCACCAAATTCCTCGAAACACAGCTCTAGTTTCTCTCTTCGTTCATGTTTTTCTTTGACAGCCCAACGCAAATTGAGCACGGAAATTGATCGCTACAGTCACACAGTTCTAGTTTAAGTTATGGCCCAGATCAGGCAAACTGAAATCAATACAGTTGAGCAGCGTATCGGCGGATTCATGTCAGGGTTGTGTCACTTCTCCGTTTGTTATTGCGCAAAAGTATTTGTTTTGTCCGCCCTGGGCCCAGGCTTACGCCCCTGGCAATGCGGATGACCTAAAGTGAAATTCAGCAGTCGCCCCACTCTTGCTATAAGGCAGTTTGTAGGACCAAGAGTGACGGATCTGACAAACAAACGACCGGAAACAGAAGCCCGGAGACCGCGTTTCTGGTTGGTCGCCGCACCGCTCCTGGCACATCTGCTTACAGGTTGTGGCCCTCCCCAGGACGCGATGATCGAGCCATCCCCTAGGCTTGACGCCATGCCCCCGCCTGAACTGCAACCGACATCAAGCTTTGGCACCCTACTCGATCAACCCGCCGCAGATGCCGAAACAATACTCACAGACGCCGAGATTGTTCGAGCCAGGGCGGCGGCTTTGCGGCAGCGTGCCGCTCGACTTTCCGCCGAACCCACGTCTGAGTGAGGGTTGAACTCGTGTTGCACCGCAGCTACTTGGCAAGATGGTGCCCGGGACAATCTGCATGCAAGAGTTCGACCAAAGACAGTTCAGGGATGCGCTCGCACAGTTCGCAACAGGCGTGACAATTATCACGGCTGCCGGACGCGATGGTCCGGTCGGGATGACTGTGAACAGCTTTTCCAGCGTTTCTCTAGATCCGCCTCTGATCCTTTGGTCCATCGCCAAAGACTCTGACCGGTTCAGCGCTTTCGAACAAAGTCCATACTTTTGTGTGCATGTTCTTCGGGCCGAAGACGAGGCTCTTGCGATGCGCTTTGCGGCGAATGGCATCGATTTCTCGGGCCTAGCATTCGGACTGGGTTCGGGAGACATACCGCTCCTCGCGGGCTTCGCTGCACGGTTCGAATGCCGCGTCGCGGCCCGGCATGAGGGCGGCGATCATGTCATTCTCGTCGGAGAGGTAGAACGGATCGATCACGAGAAGGCGCAACCTCTCGTCTTCCACGGTGGGCGGTTCGGGCAGTTTGCCGCCTGCTGACTAGCCAGGCACCCGGTCCGTTCGGGAATCTGGCCCATTTGCGTGGTATGGCCACACGACTTCGAGCACATTCGCGCGCTTGCTCCGACTATGGTGACAGGTTAGGAGAGCGCCGAATTTATCTTGCCGGCAGGTCCGATGGCCAAGTCAAAATCTACCAAACCCCGCAGACCCCGCGCCGAGACGCCGCGCGGATTGCGGGACTATTTTGGCCCGGAAGTTATCAAGCGGGCGGAGATGTTGGAGCGGATCACCAAGGTTTACCGTGCTTACGGCTTCGACCCTTTGGAAAGCTCCGCGGTCGAGACTGTTGAAGCACTCGGGAAGTTTTTGCCCGATGTAGATCGGCCCAATGAAGGGGTCTTCGCATGGGAAGACTCCGACGATGGCTGGCTTGCGCTTCGCTACGATCTCACCGCCCCGCTGGCCAGGGTGTTCGCCCAGCATCGCCGAGCGCTGCCCTACCCCTATCGACGCTACGCCGTCGGGCCGGTTTGGCGAAATGAGAAGCCGGGGCCTGGCCGCTTCCGTCAATTCTATCAGTGCGATGCCGATACAGTAGGGGCTGCGAGCGTCGCAGCGGATGCCGAGATGTGCATGATGCTTTGTGATGCGCTCGAGGCCGTAGGAATAGAGCGCGGCGACTACGTCGTGCGAGTAAACAATCGCAAGGTCCTGAATGGGGTCTTAGAAGCCGCTGGTTTGCTAGATCCTCAGAATCCGGAACGCGACGCCGAAAAGCGTGGCATCGTGCTACGCGCAATCGATAAGCTTGACCGATTGGGACATGACGGTGTGAAAGAGCTGCTCAGTTCCGGTCGTACTGATGAAAGCGGGGATTTCACAGAAGGCGCCAAGCTTTCTTCAGAACAGCAGCTTCGAATTATGGAATTCCTGTCTCTTCGCCAACTTTCCGGAGACTTCGCTGCATTAAACGCTCTGTCAGAAGGGTCATCCATCGGGCGACAAGGCGTAAGCGAACTCGAAGAGATTGATGATTTGGTCCAGGCGCGGGGCTTTGGTGTCGACCGTATCGTTGTGGATCCCTCCGTTGTCCGAGGCCTAGGCTATTATACTGGGCCCGTTTTCGAGGCTGAGCTGACTTTCGAGATCCTGGACGACAAGGGGAGGAAGCGGCAGTTTGGCTCCGTCGCGGGCGGCGGACGATACGATGACCTCATTACCCGCTTTACCGGCGAAAAGGTCCCCGGGACAGGCGTTTCGGTTGGGGTCGACCGGCTCTTGGCAGCACTCGACGCGAAGGGGCGAGGCGGGCCCACCTCCGAGGGGCCCGTGGTGATTACAGTCATGGATCGTAATCGGATGGCCGATTACCAACTCATGGCGGCGGAGCTGCGCGAGGGTAACATTCGTGCGGAGGTTTTCCTTGGCGGCGGCAATATGGGCAAGCAACTCAAGTATGCTGACGCCCGAGGTTGCCCGGTCGCGATTATCGAAGGGGAAGCGGAAAGATCCCGCGGTGTTGTGCAGCTCAAAGACCTCGCGCTTGGCGCAGCATTGGCAACCGATATTACAGATCGAGCGGATTGGGCAGCCCAGCCAGCGCAGAAGGAGATCGCTCGGAGTGAACTCGTCGCCGAGGTACACGCGATGCTCCGCCGGTCAAAGGCTAAGACGTGAGCGACGCGCCAATGAATTTGGACGGTGGATTGGTGGTTGGTCCGTGGCCCAAGGCTCCAGGTTATCGAGAGCTTCGGTGAGCCATGGCTATTGCCGATCGGGCATATCTCGCGGGTGGCCGAGCGGGCGCTGGACTTACAGCGCTCGAGGCGGAAACGAAGCGGATCCTAGCTGTATTGAGCAAGACGGGCGCGACGCATGTCGAACCACCAGCGTTGCAGCCCGCAAAAGCCCTTCTTGACCTCTACGGGGAAGACATCCGAGCCCGGGCTTTCATGACCCGAGACGATCGGGGAGAAATGATGCTGCGCCCCGATTTCACCTTACCCATCGTGCGCTTGCATATGGAACAGGCGGTGAGCCCGGCGCGTTATGTGTATAGCGGCTCGGTCTGGCGCAGACAGGAGTTTGGCTCGCTCCGCCCCAGAGAGTATCTTCAAACAGGCTTAGAGATCTTCGGTGAGACAGATGTTCCGCATACCGATGCGGAGGTTCTTTGCCTGATCCGTGAGGCTCTCAGTGATCTTCCGGTGCGGATTGTGACCGGAGACATGGGGCTTTTGATCGCGGGAATCGATGCACTGGAAACGAGCGAAGCGCGCCGGAATGCTCTCCGCCGACATCTGTGGCGACCCAAACGCTTTCAGCAGCTTCTTCGGCGATTTGGACCACTCAAGGACAAAATGACAGCGGCACGGACGGACCTGCTGGATGCAGCAAGGTCTGGTCGGCTGCTGGAACTGATAGCCGAGGCGGGCGTTCAGGTCGGTTCGCGGACACGAGAAGAAGTCGCGGCGCGAGTCGCGCGTCTCCTTGCCGAGGCAGAAACACCCGCGCTCGACAACGGCAAGGTCGCGGCCTTGGAAGCGATAATGGCCATCAAGGGAAACTGTTTTACGGCCCTGGGCGACCTGCGCGGAGTGTCGGCCAGCTTGCCCGGTCTGATCCCGGCCATTGACCGGTTTGAGGCCCGTCTCGACGCCTTCGCTCACCATGGGGTCGCACCAGAGACCTTGGGCTTCGAGGCAGAATTCGGGCGCACAACCCTCGAATACTATGACGGTTTCGTCTTCGGCGCGGTTGCCGATAACCGAGACGATCTGCCACCCATTGCAAGCGGCGGCCGCTATGATGCTCTAACCGAAATCGTAGGCCATGGCCGCAAGATGCCTGCTGTTGGCGCGATCATCCGGCCCGAAGCACTCCTCGCCGTGAAAGAAGGCCTGCCGTCATGCTGAAGCTCGGCGTGCCATCCAAAGGTCGTCTCCAAAACGCCACGATCTCCTGGTTCTCAGAGCGTGGCATCGAAATCTCGCGCAGCGCGCTCGGGCGTGAGTATCGGGGATCCATCAGCTTGCCAGGCGCGGAGATTGTCATGATCTCGGCCGCAGAAGTTCCACGAGAGTTGGCTGCGGGCCGTTTGCATCTCGGTGTGACTGGCCAGGACCTTGTGCAGGAAGAAATCCCGCAATGGACGGAGCAGTTGTTGGAGATCGAAAAGCTGGGATTTGGCCATGCCGACCTCGTGGTCGCCGTCCCTTCATTTTGGATCGACGTTAACACCATGGCCGATTTCGACGGGGCCGCAGCTGCATTCCGCCGGACGCATGGACATCGGCTGCGTGTCGCCACGAAGTATCAGTATCTTGTTCGGAGCTATTTCCAAAGCCATGGGGTGGCGGATTATCAGCTCGTTGACAGCCAAGGTGCAACGGAAGGTACGGTTAAGAACCTCACTGCAGAGGCTATTGCAGACATTACGTCGACTGGCTCAACTCTCAGGGACAACCACCTAAAAGTGCTTGACGATGGACCGATCCTAAAGAGCCAGGCGACACTATTTCTTTCCCGTCATGCTTCCTGGACCAGAGACACGCTAGCAACGCTACATGAGGTCTGTCGACGAATTGGCGCGTCGACTCCCGATATTGATGTCTGAGCTGCCAACGGGGTGTGTCTAGGTTTGAGAAATCGCAGTTGAAGGAACTTTGCCGGATGACCCCGCCCTCCGCCTCCGCCTCCCGCCTTCTGGTCGGCCGGTGGAGGGGTGAAAACTGACATCGGGCAACGTAAGTGTTGCGTTCATCTTGGGATACGGATCGCTTGCATGCGGGATCGCATTTGCCGCCACAAAATGCTCCTGAAAGCGCGGCTCGATCGCCGTTTCGACCTTGTGGATACGCGTCACCAGGCTCTCGACCTCACGGCGAGCAGCCGAGTTGAGCAGCGCAATGCGGGCGCCTGTCCCGGCGGCGTTTCCAGCAGAGGTGACCTTGCCGATCGCGCAATCCGGGATCATCCCCAGGACCATCGCGTGTTTAGGCGAGATATGCGCCCCAAACGCACCCGCAAGCACAATCCGGTCAACAGTGTCGACGCCTAGCTGGTCCATCAAGAGCCGCGCACCAGCGTAGAGTGCAGATTTCGCGAGCTGGATCGCCCGCACGTCACCCTGAGTGACCATGATCTTGGGACCACCGCTCTCCGAGCTGTCGTGCAGCACATAGGCATGCGTGCGCGCTTCGGACACACAGCGGGGTGTACCCGTCTGCTCCGCGGATCCAATCAGCCCGCCCGGATCAACCAGCCCGGCAAGCCGCATCTCGGCCACCACTTCGATGATGCCGGAGCCGCAAATGCCCGTGATGCCGGTAGATTGCGTTGCGTTGGCAAAACCCGGCTCGTCTGACCAAAGCTCGCAACCGATCACCCGGAACCGTGGCTCCTTTGTGACTGGATCGATCTCAACCCGCTCGATGGCACCGGGCGCCGCGCGTTGTCCCGAGGAGATCTGCGCGCCCTCAAAAGCGGGGCCGGTGGGCGAAGAACAGGCCAGCACCTTCTGCCGATTGCCCAAGAGGATCTCGGCATTAGTGCCCACATCGACCACGAGCATCAATTCATCTGACTGGTTCGGCGCCTCCGACAGCGCCACGGCGGCCGCGTCCGCGCCCACATGCCCCGCGATGCAAGGCAGTACATAGATCCTTGCGTCTGGATGCATCTCAAGACCGATTTCCTTGGCCCAAATCGCAAGGCTCGACGCAGTGGCCAGCGCAAAGGGTGCCTGGCCCAATTCAATCGGATCTATGCCCAGCAGAAGATGGTGCATTACCGGATTGGCAACAAAGACGGCTTCGAGGATCAGCTCTGGCTCAATGCGCGCCTCAGCCGCGATCTGCTGGATCAGCGTGTTCATCGCCTGGCGTACGGCAGCTGTCATTTCCTTCGCGCCGCCGGGGTTCATCATCGCGTAGGAAACCCGGCTCATCAGGTCTTCGCCAAAGCGGATCTGTGGGTTCATCAAACCCGAGGACGCTAAGACCTCACCGGTTTGAAGATCGCACAGATGCCCGGCGATTGTGGTCGAGCCCAGATCGATCGCCAGCCCATAGATCGAGCCCTCGTAATAGCCCGACCAGACCTGCATGATCCGCGCCTCGCCAAGGCCCGCGCCGTGATGCACCGCGCAGGTGACTTTCCAGTTGCCCTTGCGAAGCGCCGGCTGGAGCATCTGCACGGTGCGCAGATCGCCCCGCACATGCGCAAGCCCCCATTGCTCGGCGAGCGCGCTTTCAAGCCGTTCAAGATCCCCCGAGGGGTCGTGCATGTCCGGCTCGGTGACCTCGACGTAGTAGAGCCGCGTCGCCGGATCCATCACGATCTGGCGGGCTTCTGCCCGTTTGCGCACAACTTGGCGATGCACCTGGCTCTCGGGTGGCACGTCGATCACCACGTCGCCGAGGATCCTGGCCTGGCACCCTAAGCGCCGGCCGTCGGCCAAACCGCGCTTGTCATCATAGCGCGCCTCAACCGCGTTCCACCGGCTCAAGGCTTCTGGGCGTGCGTGCACACCATGCTTCTGAAACTCTCCGAAGGACGGGGACACCTGGCATTTTGAGCAGATCCCACGCCCGCCGCACACACTGTCAAGATCGACGCCCAAGGCACGTGCCGCGTCCAAAACGGTCGTACCGAGCGTGACGCGACCCCGTTTGCCGGACGGCATGAAGATCGCAAGTGCTACACCAGCTGGATCACCGGACATTAACGTTCTCCGATGTCTGGCCGGATTTCCTCAGTCCGCAAGGCATCAAGTCAGACCCGCAGTACGGCATCTTCCACAGGATGCCGGAGGGCCCGTCGCTAGGAAACGAAGGTAGGAGCGCTCCAATGAGGCGGAGAATGGCTCTGGAAGATCGAAGCACTGCGCGAGCCCTCAAGAACCCGATGCTTTCGGGCAACCGTTCAGGCACCCCTTTAGATGTGACCCAGGACAGAGAAAGCGATGCCGACCGCGTGTCACTAAGCCGTTCCCCTTCATACGGAAAATGGGTCGAGAGTCGTCTCAGAGAAAGGTCGACGCCGAAATGAATGTGCATCACACGCGATTTCAAAGTGGGTTGTTTTCATCTTAAGACGCGCCGTAAGTCCTCGATATACTCTCTCGTGAAACCAAAGGACGATTGCGGCTTTCTTCGACACGCTGACTATGCCCTACGCCGCCGGCGGTTTTCGCGACCCGCCCGGGCACCTGCGACTGCCTCACCTTCGGGCGAAGCAACCTTGTTCGCCTTTATCCAAGCAGCTCCGTGCGGATCATTGTTCATCAGCAAATTCGCGGCCCGAACCGCATCCATTTCCATAGGGCGTACGGGGTTCATGATCGCGGAAGTCATGCCCGCACAGATCGCCATAGGTAGGAATGCTGCGTTGATGCCGTGCCGGTTGGGAAGACCAAAAGAGACATTCGACGCGCCACAGGTGGTGTTGACACCAAGCTCTTCGCGCAGGCGTCGCACAAGTGCAAAGACCTGCAGACCTGCTGTCGCCATGGCGCCGACAGGCATCATGAGGGGATCGACCACAATGTCATGAGCCGGAATACCGAAATCCGCGGCGCGCTCGACGATTTTCTTGGCGACAGCAAAACGAACGTCAGGATCTTCAGAGATGCCCGTGTCGTCATTTGAAATCGCGACGACAGGCACGTTGTATTTTTTTACCAAGGGCAGGACCCGCTCCAGTCGGTCCTCCTCCCCTGTAACGGAATTCAAGAGGGGCCGACCTTGCGCCGTCTCCAAGCCGATTTCCAGAGCGTCTGGGACACTCGAATCAATGCAAAGCGGCAGATCCACGAGCCCCTGCACCAGCTGAACCATGCTCCGCATGAGCGGCGGTTCGGTCTCGTTGGGATTTGGATTAGAGTTGTAGACGACGCCCGCATTCACATCGAGCATGGTCGCGCCGGAAGCTGCTTGTTCCAGAGCGTCCTTTTCAACCGTGCTGAAATCTCCTGCCTCAAGCTCTGCGGCGAGCTTCTTCCGTCCTGTCGGGTTGATCCGCTCGCCGATGACGCAAAAGGGCTGATCGAAGCCGATAATCGCGGTCTTCGTTTTCGATTCGACTATGGTGCGGGTCATTGGCGGATCACGTCCTTCGTTGATCGAGATAGGCCCAGAGAGCAGGATCCTCGAAATGCGCGATGGCCTGATGGGCGCCAGCCTGCAAGAGAGCTTCGGGCTCCAAGCTAGAAGTCATCCCGAAGACATACGCCCCTGACGCCCGCGCCGAGCGATTGCCGGAATGCGAGTCCTCAAACGCGATCGAGTGCACCGGCTCTACGCCAAGTCGATCCATTGCCATCAGGTAGGGCGCGGGATCGGGTTTCCCTTGTCCTGCATCACCTTCCGCGATCACGGTTTCGAAGCGCGGCGCAAGACCAGTCGCCTCAAGCATCGCTTCGGCATTGGCACGAGGCGCATTGGTTACAATTGCATAGGGCACATCTTGCGCTACCGCCCAGTCGAGGATGGCCTCAGCACCGGCGACCGGCTCTACGCGCTCATCTAAGCGGCGGCGAAACTCAGCCTCTTTGCGGTCGGCAAGCTCCTGTGCATGCTCGATTTCATCGGTTAGATATTGGCTAAAGATGTGCCGATTGGTTTGTCCAATAACATCTGTCCGGAAGTCCTCCCAACTCAGCGTGACATCGTATTCGGCGAAGAGGTCGCGAAACACCGCGAAATGGATCGGGTCGGTGTGAACGAGGGTGCCGTCGAGGTCGAAGAGTAGTGCGACGCCGTCGCTCATGCCCGCGCACTTACCAGGGCTGCAGCGCTATTACGATCCAAGAAGTCTGTCGTCGCTCTGATTCCACCCAAGGGAAAGAAATGGACGCTTTCGACACCAAAATCAGGATATTGCGCTTTGTAGCGCGCGAGCTTCGATAGCATATCGGTCGGCTCAAACGGCAGGATCAGGTTTGACAGATCTGCAGCGCGTCTTTGCAGAACGCGCAGGGACGCACCAACGCCGCAGGCCATCGCATATTTGATCATGGTCTGGAGCTTGGCCGGACCGGCAATGCCTATATGGACCGGTAGCGTTATGCCCTCGGCACGCAAAGCCCGAGCCCAATCGATCACCGTATCCGCTTCAAAACTGAATTGTGTCGCAATAGCCATCCGGGCACTCGTACGGGACTGGAACGCATTTTTCCAGCGCAGTGCCTCGGTCACGCGCCGCGAGCCACCATCCGGGTCAATATCCCGGTTCCCCTCAGGGTGTCCCGCGACATGTAAGTTGGTATAGCCAAACGCGTCGAACAGGCCTGTCTCTAGCAGTTGCATCGAGTCGTGAAACGGGCCGCGTGGCGTCTCAATCCCTCCAGCTATAACCAACGCATCGCGGATACCCAAGTCAGCATAAGCCTCAACCCGGTAGGCGAGCTCTGCCCGCGACGCGATACCCCGCGCGGGGAAATGCGGCATCACGCGGAACCCTTCTTGCGTCAGGCGCCATGCGGTCGCCCGCATTTCATCGAAATCGACCCCATCGATATGTGCGAGGTAGATGCGTGTCCCCGCGGGAAGAATGGCGCGAAAGTCATCGATCTTAGCTGCCGTGCGCGGCATAACCTCTAGGGAAAAACTCTGCGCGAAATGGGCGATTGCAGCGACATCAGAAGGCGCGGGATCGGCGGTTTTGCGCGAGAAGGACAGTATTTTTGCCATGGTTCCTTGTCGTCTTCAGATGGCTTTCGGAGCAGCCCAGCCCTCGTTAGCAATCAAGGACTTGAGCACAGATTGAGTAAATTCCGAATCGAGTCGCGCAGCTTCTCCAGAAGCGACATCCGCCGCATCACCTTCGACCTCAAAAGGATCCGCTTTGCGCCACTCCGCCAGATAGGCGTCCGCATCGCGCGCTCCCACCTTCATTGCGCAACGGTCAATCGCTTGCTCAAACCGCTCGGGAAGTTTTGCCTTTGCCGCATGGCGGCCACGACCCACGATCACTTGGGCAGGAATGTCCCGCCAGTAGACGATGATCACGTCGGGCATGAAGCCCTCTCCTTACTCATGCTACCCAGCGCAGTCCTGCAAACTCAGGTCTTTCGTTCGATGCAGGTTGTATCTTTGCAAAGGTTATGGATCCCACCTAAGCGGCATATGGATGCCAAAACGCGCCGAAACAAACGGTCGTAAATCTTCCGTGACAACCAAAACGCGATGTTCGCTCTACTCGAAGATGCATACGAACTGAGATAGAGATTGCCGGAATCGGCTACAGCGCCTATGTTCGTGCTGCTGAATTCATTGACGGTATGGACCGGAGCATCATGATCCCATCGAGCAGGGCTCTCCCGAGCCTGTCTTTCGAATTTTTTCCGCCCCACTCCCCGAAGGCAAGTCTTCGCCTCTGGCGGTCCGTCGAGCGCCTCGCTCCACTAGCCCCGGATTTCGTATCGGTGACTTATGGCGCGGGCGGCACGACGCGCGACCGGACGAATGCAGCGATCCAGACAATCGTTGAGCGGGCCCGGTTGAATGTTGCGGGGCACCTGACATGCGTGGGCGCGAGCCGCCAAGAGACACTGAATGTGGCTCGAGGGTTCGCGAAGCTTGGAGTAAGACGGATCGTCGCCCTTCGTGGCGATCCAGCAAAGGGCGACGATCGGTTCAGACCTCATCCAGATGGGTTTTCATCCGCGGCAGAATTGGTTGCAGGGCTGTGCGCGGCAGGACCGTTTGAGATCTCGGTTGCAGCTTACCCCGAGAAACATCCGGAAGCGACAAATCTCCAGAGCGATATCGACAATCTAAAGCGTAAACTGGATGCCGGTGCATCAAGCGCGATCACACAGTTTTTCTTCGAGAATGAGGACTTCTTGCGGTTCCGCGATGCCTGTGCTGCCGCAGGCATAACCGCACCGCTGATCCCTGGCATCTTGCCGGTAGAGAATTTCTCGAAGATGTTGAACTTTGCGAAACGGTGCGAGGCATCCGTCCCAGATTGGATGCATCGGGCGTATGCACGAGCTGAAACGGAGAACGACGCCTATCTGCTCTCCGTGTCACTTGCGACGGATCAGTGCACACGCCTCATGAGTGAGGGTGTCGATCATCTGCACTTCTATACGCTCAACAATCCTGACCTGACCTATGATATCTGCCGGGCACTTGGTTATGCGGCGACCGCCCCGCTCGCCATGGGTGGCGGCTCGCACAGAGCTTAATCCGATTGGCCGCGGGCAATCGTCAGCCTTAATGCGGTAAATGCCGAATGCTCGTCAGAGGCATGCCCGTATTGGGGCGGCAGTTCTGCATTATTTTGTGTCCGTCTCATCGTTCGGTTTCTTGGTCATTCGATCATTTGTCGCGAACGAGACTCCGTATCGAGCGTGTGGCACGCAAGACTGCAACGGAGCTTTGCGCCAAACCCGCAAGCACCTATCTTAACCAAATGCCCCTAAACGCCAGCACCGCGGAGCTGCCCGCAGGCGGCGGGCCCTTTCGGCTCAGCCGACTCACCCTTGGTGTATTCCAGAGGGATCAACCAAGGCACACGATTTCTTTGGCCGGGGAACGCGCACGTGTTATCCCTCTCGCGCGTGGCGAAGGCTGGGTCCTCCCAGCGGGTGCGGAAGGCATCTGCCGTTTTGACGATAGTATGCAAGTGACGCTCGTTGAAATCGAGGCGTCACTATTAGCGGGCTCACCTTTCGCAAACGTCGCGGATAAGGTCCATGTTGGAGCACTCGATCCGCTCCTGGTCCAAATGGCGCTGCAGGCGGAGAGCTTTTCTGCTGGCGGCGCGATCTATGCCGAGACGATGGCACAAGCCTTTGCCCAGACACTTGGGCGAAGCCTTGTCCCTCCAGACGCTCCACCGCTCGACGATGCTCGCATGCGCCGAGTGACTGATTCTGTTCGGGCAGACCCAGGTGCCGATCATACAGTCACTGCGATGGCCGATCTCGCTGCCATGTCGGCCGACCATTTCGCTCGGGCCTTTAAGACCGCAACCGGTAAATCGCCTCTTCAGTATGTGATCGGGGTCAGGATTGAGGCAGCACAAGTGCTTCTTCGGACCACCAACTTGCCGGTCTCCGAGACTGCCTTTCGGGTGGGTTACGACGACACATCCCGGTTTGCTCGTCACTTCCGCGCACGTGTGGGTGCAACGCCTGGTGCTTGGCGCGCAAGCTAACCCCGAAAATGACTTGGCAATTCCCCGGAAATGACGCCTGCGCGCGGGATTTGGCGCCTCCATATTCATCCCATCACAGCAACGAATGTGGCGCACCCGCGCTGAAGGAGAAACGACATGAAAACCCTGACCTTGACCACTGCTGCTACGATGCTTGCCACATCGGCACTCGCAGACATCTCCGCGCGAAGTATCTCAATAGAGAGCGCGGGCGAAATCCTATCCGGCACGATCTACCTGCCGGAAGGGTATAATGGGGAGCCCACCGATGCGGTCATCGTTACGGGGGCCTGGACCAGTGTCGAGGAGCAGATGCCCGCAACCTATGCCCGCGAGATGGCCGAGAGAGGCTTCCTCGCTGTTACATTCGACTTTCGTGGCTGGGGCAAATCCGGCGATTTGGCAGGTGGCCAGCGCTTTATCGAAGATCCGGCCGCAAAGACCGCAGATATCCAAGCTGTCATCGATCACGTCGCCAGACTTCCTGAAGTGGCCGAAGTCTTTGGCCTCGGCATTTGCGCATCCGCAGGATACATGTTGGATGCGACGCGTGGCAACGATGCTATCAAGCGGGTCGGCCTCGTCGCACCCTGGTTGCAGGATCGCGAGATCGTCGAAGCCGTCTATGGCGGTGCAGAGGGTGTCGAGGGTCTGATCCAGGTTGCCGTCGAGGCTGAGGCGGCGGGCGGACAGATCATACCTGCGGCTGGGCCAGAAGGCGCCGACGGCGTTTTGATGCCGATCGGCGGTTACTACTACGATCCAGCCCGCGGTGCGATCCCACAATATGACGACGCCTGGAACAATGCCGGATGGGACGATTGGCTGACCTACCATCCGGTTGACCGCGCCGATGCTTACGACAAGCCACTCGCCATCGTTCATTCGGATGCTGCTGCCATCCCTCAGGGCGTACGCGCCTTTGTCGCCGCAATGACTGGAGAAGCCACGCAGCAGTGGCTCGAAGACGTGACGCAGTTCGACTTTTACGACGATCCCGACGCCGTCAAAGCTGCCGCTGACGCGATGGAAGCGCACTTCCGTGGATGATCTCACCAACCGGCTCCTGGCTCGGAGCCGGTACACTCTCGTTACGTCAACGGATACATCCTATGAAACAGATGATAGCAGCTCTTGCGATCTCAACCACGACTGCGGTACCCGCCCTCTCGGCAGACATGCCACCACCCGCCGGAAACCCAGATACCGCACGCGTGATCACACTGGTATCCTCCATTCCGCTCGCCGTAGATCGCGCCGCCTACGATCTCGCCGAAGCCGCCTTCGCGCCGGAAGTCATCATCGATTACACCTCCCTCTGGAGTGGCGAACCGGCGAAAATGACACCTGGGGATCTGATGGATGCGTGGCGCGGAATCGTGCCAGGCTTCGATGCGACATGGCATCAGTTGGGGCCCGTTTCTGTCGAGATCGAAGGAGATAATGCCACCGCCAAAGCGGATGTTGATGGGAGACACTGGATCGGTGAAAGGATCTGGCGTCCAATCGGCGTCTATCACTGGGACCTCGAGCGTCTTGATGGCGATTGGCGCGTGACACGCATGGTGTTCGACATGACGCAGGAAATCGGGGATCGCGGCCTTGCCACCGAGGCAATGGAACGTGCCTCACGCTGATCCTAAGAACTAAGATGGAGGCCGTTGATTTGATACCGGCCTCCATCGTTTTTGGGGTGGCGCAAACCGCGCGCCCGAATTTGGTCAGCTGAGGTGATGCACCTCTTGCAGACCGTAAACAGGCGTCGGGATGCCCTCCATGCGGGCCTTGATCTGAAGACTCAAGAACTGAGAGTAATGGCGAGACTGGTGCAGATTGCCGCCATGCATCCATAAAGCGGGCACTTGTGTGGGCTTCCACATGTTGCGCTGCTCGCCCTCCCAAGGACCAGGATCCTTGGTGGTATCCGATCCGAGACCCCAGACCTTCCCAAGTTTGTCTGCCACTTCTTGACCCATCAAATCGGCAACCCATCCATTCATTGAGTTGTAGCCCGTAGCATAAACGATCAGGTCGGCATCAAGATGGGTACCGTCATCGAGTATAACGCCAGTTTCGTCGACTTCCGCGACTTGGCCGCGCTTTAGCTTGATCTCACCATCGATGATGAGCTGGCTCGCCCCGATGTCGATATAGTAGCCCGACCCGCGGCGCAGATACTTCAGGAAGAGGCCGCTGCCGTCATCACCCCAGTCGAGCCAGAAGCCTGCTTTCTCAAGCCCCTCATAGAACTCGGCATCTCGCTTCTTCATCTCATCGTAAAGCGGGATCTGAAACTCATGCAGGATGCGATAGGGGAGCGATGCAAAAATCAGATCCGCCTTCTCGGTCGTGACACCACTGGTCACCGCCTCCTCGGAGTAGAGCGCCCCAAGCCCCACATCCATCAACGTGTCTGATCTCACGATATGTGTCGAAGAGCGCTGGACCATGGTCACGTCGACTTCCCCCTCCCATAGCGCCGCACAGATGTCATGCGCGGAATTGTTGGAGCCAACGACCACAGCTTTTTTGCCACGGTAGGCATCCGGGCCGGGATGTTTTGAGGAGTGGTGCTGGTCGCCCTTGAACTTTTCCATTCCTGGAAAATCCGGCATACGCGCTTTGCCAGACATACCGGTCGCCATCACCAGTTGCTTGGGCTGGAGGACGACCTCCTCACCCTCGCGCTCGACGACGACGGTCCATTCCTGCGTCGTCTCGTCATACGTGGCAGACTTCGCGGTCGTGCGGCTCCAGTAGTTGAGCTCCATCACCTTGGTATACATTTCGAGCCAGTCGCCAATCTTGTCCTTCGGCGAGAAGATCGGCCAGTTTTCTGGGAACTTGATGTAGGGGAGATGATCATACCAGACCGGGTCATGCAGGCAGAGCGATTTGTAGCGGTTGCGCCAGCTGTCACCTGCGCGATCGTTACGTTCGACGATGATCGTGGGCACGCCAAGTTGGCGTAGCCGAGCGCCAAGCGCTATGCCACCCTGCCCGCCACCAACGATGAGGCAATACGGCTGCGTGCCGTAGCCCAGATCGGCCTCTTCCGCCTGTCGCTCCTCCAACCATGTCGTACGGTTGCGGCCTGCCCCATGTTTGGCGCCAAGTGCCCGCGCGAAGCCCCTCGGCTCTTCATACCCCCTGAGTTCAACCATCGAGGTAAGAAGCGTCCAGATCTTGCCTTCCTTCAGCCGTATCAGACCAAACCCGCGGGCAACGTCTGTCTCAAATTCGATCCAAGCGGTTGTGACACCGCCATCGTTTGTTGGCAGTTCTCCGTCGGCCAGTTTCCATCCCGAAGGCTTGGTGGTTGCCAGTTGATGGCGCAGCATGTCTGCTACTTGGTCTTTGCCTTCGACGGTCTTGATGTTCCAAGTGAAGGTCACCAAGTCGCGCCAGTAGCAATCATCCTGGAACATTTCCGTCGCGGCGGCGATATCGCCATTCTCCAACGCGCGGCCGAAGTTGTCTAGAAACGCTTGCGTCTCATCGACTAAAGTTGTGTCAAGCATTTTCTTTCCTCCCAATCGTTATTGTTTGTTGTGACTGACCGATATTGGAGGGCCTAAAAGGCTCGGACCACGCAAAAGTGACGAATAGACATCCCGATGGACGAAAGTTGAAGTCGGTGTTGCGCGCGCAACAGGCCGCAACAACCCTAGTGAGGCGGCGTCAGGCCAGCTCTGCGCATGCGGCGGAGTATGGTGGAACGGTTCACTCCTAGTCGGCGCGCGGCCAAAGACATGTTCCAGTTAGAAGCGATGAGGAGCGCCTCGAGGTCGCCGTAAGGCTCACTTTTGCGATCAGGGCGGGTCGCAGGTAACGGCAGGTCCGGCACGTCGATCACCATACCCTCTGCCAGGGCGGCGGCGACTTCGAGGGTGCTGATTAGTTCGCGGATGTTACCAGCCCAGTGACGACCGCTCAGATCAATACGCGCTGCTGGGGACAGTTTGAAGCCGTCTGGGAGGTGGCGGCGAAGTAGTCGGTCCAGCATCCAGGAGAAATCGCGGCGAAGGCGCAATGGCGGGATCTCAAGCTTTGCACCGACCACCCGAAATAGAAGATCGGGGCGCAGATCTCCGTGCTCCGTCGCGATATCGGACCGCGCTGATGCGACCACACGCAAGTCAGTCCTGGCATCTAACAGCGCGAGGAGTGCCGCCTGTGCACCCGCATCCAAATCCTCTACACCACGCAGAAAGACCGTTCCACCATCCCCGTTGTGAAGAGCGCGCAGGGCGGCGACCGCCTCAAGCCCAGCGCATCGCACTGCGTGAAAACCTCGTTGGCCAGCGCCGCTCATATGGATCGCACGCGCGAGATACTCCTTACCAGTTCCAGTTTCGCCAATCAGGAGCAACGGGACATCTGTCGCAGCAAGGCGTGAAATGCTTTGGACCAGACGTTCCATCGCCGCGTCTGGACCAGCCACGCCTTCCAGCGCGCCGAGGGAGGACCGAGCAGACTTTCGCGATGGCGGAGAAGCTGCATGCGGGGCAATCGCGTGACCGAAGAGACCGCGCCCATCCTTTAAGCGGAGGATGCGTTCCTCGGTAGGGCGCCCGCGCATCAATTCGGGTAAATCTTTGAGCGAGAACTCTATAAGGTCCTCGATCTGTCGCCCGATCAATCCTTCTTCATCTCCCGGAGCAAGAAATTCCGCGCCCTTGGTCATGCCAATTATCCGCCCCGATCCGTCAAGCGTTACGGCCGCTTCGGGATCAACATCAAGGAATTCAGGCGACGTCGAAAAGCGCAGCACCCAATCGCGCCGATTCAGGGCCATCAGATTGGCCATCTCGACACGTCTGGTCGATGCTTTGACCAGTGACATGGCCAGATTCTGGCTGGTTTTCGGTCTCGGCGACCGCAGGAGGGAAATGTCGAGCACAGCTGCGAGTTGGTTACGCGTGTCGTAAATCGGAGCGGAAGTGCACGAGAGTGACGTGTGGGCGAGCCCAAAGTGATCGCTTTGATGGATCGTCACAGCATCGCCGGTCACAAGACAGGAGCCGACCCCGCACGTCCCGGCGAGATCCTCTGACCAATCCGAACCGAGGTAGAGGCCCGCTTGACGCAGTTCGTCTTCAAACCGCGCATCACCGAACGAATCCACGCAAACGCCTTTGGCATCGGCGAGAAGCAGGACATAGTTCTGACCGGCAACCTGTCGGAACAAGTTTTGCAATCCAGAACGGGCAATAGCAATGAGACGCTCTGCCTGTTCACGATGCTCGCGCAATTGGTTGTCAGAAACGATATGTGCGGGATCGGGGCGCGTCGGATCCATGCCATAGGTCTCGACACAGCGCCGCCAACTTTCTGTGACGATCACATCGCGACCTGTCTGTTCCCCCTTCAGGACGCGATCAATCTCTTTGATGTGCTCCCGGTCTTCCAAAGCTCCTCCCAGGCGGAAGGGTAACACAATACTGAATTGGAGCAATCGGATCGAGCGTCCTTGGTTTTAGGCGACCGTTCCGGAAGCCTGGATCGGACGCGCAATATGGGGTCTCCGGCGAAGCCTTCTTAGGCAAAGTTAAGCTGAACTTTGATCGCTTGTTGCCTGTCGTTTGCGAGCGCAAACGCCTCAGCGGCATTGTCGAAAGCCACCTCTTGGGTCACAAGCGGAGAGACGTTTATGCGCCCATTCTGCATGAGTTCGACGGACCTGGAAAACTCCGCATGGAACCGGAAAGAACCCTTCATTGTGAGCTCCTTTGCCGTCATGGCTTGTACAGGGAGCGTCATATCACCGCCGAGGCCAAGTTGGATGATGACGCCGCGTGGCCTCATTGCCGCGACTGCGGAACGGAGCGCCGCAGCAACGCCACTGCATTCGAAGTGGACGTCAAAATGGCCTGCCCGACTGGAATAGCGATCAAGTCCACTCGGATCGTTTCCAACGTTCACGGTCTGGTCGGCTCCGTTCTGCCGAGCCATCTCCAAAGTGAAATCCGCGACATCGGTTGCTACAATTTCGACCGCACCTGCCGCGCGCGCAACGATGACAGCAAGCAGCCCGATTGGCCCGCACCCGGTCACGAGCACACGCTTTCCCATCAGGTCACCGGCCAGCTTGGCGGCATGCAGCACGACCGAAAGCGGTTCGGCCATTGCGGCTTCGTTGATTGTCAGGCCGTCCGCGGGGACGCATTGATCTGCTGACGCGATCAGAAACTCACGGAAGGCACCCTGGATGTGTGGAAAGGGCATCGCGGAGCCGTAGAAACGCATGTTGAGGCAGTGATTTTGGGCCCCCTCTCGGCAAAATTCACAGGTCCCACATGGTCGAGATGGCGAGACCGCAACAAGCTGCCCATCGGATAAGCCGACGACGTTGTCGCCCATTGCGATGACCCGCCCCGACACTTCGTGACCCAAGATCATCGGCTCTTTCAAACGAACAGTCCCAAAGCCGCCGTGGTTGTAGTAGTGCAAGTCCGAGCCGCAGATCCCGCCAGCTTGAATGCGCAATAAGACTTCGTCGGGACCAGGAGAGGGCTCCGGATGCTCGTCAATCCGAAGATCTCTGGCTGCGTAAGCGGTAACAGTCCTCATTTCGCGAGCCTCATACTACCGGCGTTATGAGCGGTTTGCCCGCGAAGTGCGCAGAAAGATTGTCCCGCACGAGTTGACCCATCGCCTTCCTCGTCTCAACCGTTCCACTTGCGTGGTGGGGCTGTAGGAGAACGTTATCCAGCGTCAAGAACCTCTGGTCGAGTTCGGGCTCGCCTTCAAACACATCGAGCGCTGCAAATCCCAATTCACCGGAAGAAAGAGCTTCGATGAGGGCTTCCTCGTCGATGTTAGAAGATCTTGATATATTGATGATCATGCCGTCCGGGCCGACGGCCTTGATGATCTCACTGTTGACGATGTGCCGCGTCTCAGCAGACGCCGCGAGCGTAACAAAGAAAAAATCAGCATGTCTCGCCAAATCCACAGGGTTGGACATGAACTGCCAGTCCCCCGCGTAGGGCTTCTCTGCAATGTCCGAATAGGCAATGTCCATTCCGAAGCCTGCCAAGCGCTTTCCCACGTCGAAGCCGATCTTACCAAGACCCAAGATCCCCGCTTTGCGCCCAAAGACGCGCCGTTGAAGAGCGAACAGACCCTTCGACGCCCAAGAGCCGTCGCGCACCCATTTCTCCGCACCAACTACACCCCGGGAAAGACACAGCATCATTGTAATCCCAAGGTCGGCGACGTCCCCGGTAAGCACATCCGGTGTATTGGAAACCTGGATTCCCCTTGCACGACAGGTTTCGAGATCAACAGCGTCATACCCAACACCATATACCGCCACCATTTCGCAATTTGGGCAGGCTTCGATCATAGCCTTGTCGGCGCCGAGTTCGCCCCTGGTCGCGATGGCCCTCACCTTTGAACCATGCTCGGTCAGAAATGCAGAGCGATCATGTGCCTCAAAGAGCCGCTTCATTTCGAACGCAGCATCAAGCGGCTCCTGATCCCAATCAGGATACGGCCCAACCTGCAGCACGATGGGTTTCGACATCCCTCATTCTCCGCTTGACAGATAGTGTTATCGGTAACATGATATCGATAACAATCGGCTTGCGTCAACTGAATATCGAAGGGTGCGTGGCAGAAATGACTAACCTTTTCTCGCTTGGATCAAAGCGCGCGCTCGTCACAGGCTCGTCTCAAGGGATCGGTTTTGCTTTGGCCAAAGGGCTCGCCGAGGCGGGCGCTTCTATTGTGTTAAACGGACGTAGTGCCGGGAAACTGGAAGAGGCAGCGAAAGCCTTGGAAGGCGAAGGGGCCGAGGTCACCCGGCTTGCCTTCGACGTGACGGATCACGATGCAGTCTGCAAAGCGATCGACACTTTTGAAGCTGAGCACGGGGCAATCGACATTCTCGTCAACAATGCTGGAATGCAGCATCGCACGGAGCTTGAAAACTTTCCTGCAGACGCGTTTGAAAAACTTCTGCAGACGAATGTCGCCAGCGTCTTTCATGTCGGACAGGCCGTCGCACGTCACATGATCGGTCGCGGCGAGGGAAAGATCATCAACATCGGATCGGTTCAAACAGCCTTAGCCCGTCCAGGTATCGCACCCTATACCGCGACAAAAGGTGCTGTAGGAAACCTCACAAAGGGCATGGCGACGGACTGGGCAAAACACGGGCTGCAGTGCAATGCGATCGCGCCTGGATACTTTGACACACCCCTGAATGCCGCTCTGGTGGCTGATCCCGAATTCTCGGCATGGCTCGAAAAACGCACACCCGCAGGGCGCTGGGGCAATGTTGCGGAGCTCGTAGGTGCATGCGTATTTCTGTCTTCGGCGGCGTCAAGCTTCGTAAACGGCCATATGCTCTATGTCGACGGCGGCATCACAGCCTCGCTCTGATGCAACGGTATGTCATCATGGGAGTCTCTGGCTGCGGGAAGACTTCCGTCGGTCAAGCGCTTTCCGCAGCTTGCGAGATGCGTTTTATCGATGGTGATGATTTGCACCCCGAACGCAATATTCAGAAAATGTCGAAGGGACAGCCCCTGGACGACGACGACCGGAGGCCTTGGCTTGTTGAGGTTGGGCGCACCTTGGCGACGATAGAGCGCTCGACGGTCATCGGCTGCTCCGCACTCAAGAAGAAGTATCGGGACTTGATTAGAAGTGAGGCCGTCGAGGCGGTCCACTTCATACATCTTGATGCTTCGAAGGACGTGCTTGCCGAGCGCCACGCGCAGAGGAAGGGGCATTTCATGCCACCGTCGTTGCTCAACAGCCAGTTTGAAGCGCTGGAGCCGCTCGACCCCGACGAACTTGGGATCAGGATTGATATTGAGCGCCCCTTTTCCGAGGTCGTTGGCAAAGCAGAAATGTATGTAAGGGAGACAACGGCATGAGCGAGAGCATTGCTCTTATAGGCGCTGGCGCAATGGGCGGTGCCATCGGAACCCGCCTCCTAGAGACCGGAAACGCTGTGAGGGTCTTCGACCTTGATCCGGTGAAAGTGAACACTCTGGTGGAGAAAGGAGGCTATGCCGCAAAGTCGGCTGCAGAAGCGGCGGCTAGCGCCAACTTTGTGATCACGAGTTTGAATTCTTCGCGCATCGTCGAAATCGCCGCCTTTGGAAAGGATGGGATTGCGGACGGGGCAGCCAACGGAACACTGATCATCGACATGTCTTCGATAGATCCAGGTGCCACGCAGAGACTCGCACAACTCGCGAAAGAGCGGGGTCTCGCCTGGGTGGATAGTCCTCTGTCGGGTGGCGCGCCCAAAGCGCTCACTGGAGAGCTGACCCTTATGGCCGGCGGCGAGGAGGCGGACGTTGAACGCGCGCATTCGGTTTTGAAGCATGTTGCCTCGAATTATACCCATATGGGGCCTTCCGGTGCAGGCCAGACGACCAAGTTGATCAACCAGGTTCTTTGTGGATTGGGCTTTCTGGCCGTTGCCGAGGCCACGCAGCTCGCTCTCGATGGAGGCGTAGATGCCGCAAAAATCCCGATCGCTCTCAAAGGCGGACGAGCCGACAGCGCCCTACTTCAGGAGTATATGCCGCGCTTTGCAACGAAGGACTACCGTCGCACCGGACGGATTGACAACATGGTGAAGGATCTCAACGCAGTTAACGACCTCGCGCGCCAAACCGGGACATCAATGCCTATGACCGCGCTCTGCACAGAGATACACCGCATGCTGACATCCGCTGGGCTCGGCGGCGAAGATCAGGCAGCCGTGATGGAGTTCTTCAAAGGGGCCAAAGAGGAGTTCGTATCGTAGTCACACAGCTAGCCCTTTCATAAGGGAAGTTGAAAAGGGAACGCACCGCAGACTTTGGAGCGGTTATCCAAAAATGTTCCGTGCCTCTTCTGGGTTGGGTCCCGTGGTAGCATCGGCGCTCAGGTTTTGTTCTTGTAGTGACGGCCGCCGTGTGCGTCGGAACTACCGCCCAGCCTGGTGATCAGCTATCCAGGTATGGCGACAATGAGTGAGGTGCTCGGCTCGCCCGGGCGCGAGAAGTTTAAAGGCGTTCCCAGCGAGATCGACTCTGAGTTTTGACCGGCGGATTCACCAGCATGTTACCGTTTCCCACTCCTACAGGTGACGCGTATTGATTGCGCGGGTCACCATGCGAGATGTTGCGAAGGCAGTAGGTGTCTCGCCCATGACCGTATCGCGCGCGCTTAGGGACGACCAAACCGTCAGCGTTGAAACACGCTTTCGCATTCAAGAGGCCGCACGCAACCTTGGCTACATATACGATACGACGGCGCTGGCATTTCGTACCCAGCGCAGCGGCTTCGTCGCCATTACATTGCCTTCTGTGAACAATGCTAGCTTCGCGGATACATTCCGGTCGTTCTCCAGTGCAATCACGGGCTCTGGCATGCAAACACTGCTTGGCGCGACAAACTATCGCATTGAAAGAGAGGAAGAACTCGTAGGGCAACTCCTCGCGCGGAACCCCGAGGCCCTCGTGATGACTGGGGGGCACCACACTGAGACCACGCGAGAACTCGTACGGAAACGGAACCTCCCAGTTATCGAGATTTGGGACCTGCCAGCGAGGCCTCTAGGGCACGTCGTTGGGTTTTCGAATGCTGAGGCCATGGGCGTCGTTGTTCGTCATCTCGCTGATCTAGGGCATCGAAAGCTCGCGTTTGTCGGAGCATCAGAAGGAGGAGACCTCAGGGGCGCAGAACGTCGGGATGGCACAAAGCACGCAGCCGCATCTCTAGGACTACCAGAAGTGGCATTCCTAGATGCCGGACCCGCACCTGTCACCATGCGACAAGGCGCTGAGCTCGCGAAACGATTTGGCAAACGGCTCCTCGATTTTGATGCTGTTGTCTGTGTCTCGGACCCCGTTGCCTTTGGTGTCTTGAGCGAATGTCGGCGAATGGGCATTGAGGTTCCAAAGGAACTCGCCATTACGGGTTTTGGCTACTTCGACGTCGCAGTGGTTTCCGAGCCAAATATCACGACAGTCGACGTAGGGGCCAAACGGATTGGAACAGTCGCTGCGGAGATGCTTGCTGAGATCTTCGCAGGCATCTCTCACCCACGGACAGTCGATGTTGGCGCTCGGCTTGTGGTGGGCGCGACGACCTAACGGCTATCACTCGCGCGCACCGTTGCCCCCGGGATCAAGCGGAAACCGATATCGCGGGTGCGCGCGATCGGCTCATCCGACAGGCGCGCCATCATCATTTCCGCAGCTGCCTGGCCCAGTTTCAGGTGCGGGACATGGACGGATGTCAAGCGCTTGCCCACGACAGAAGCGATTGGCAGGTTTCCCCATCCCGCGATTCCTATATCGTCGGGAACGACCATGCGTCTGCTTTCGCAGTATTGGAGGCCTCCAAAGGCCATGGCATCATTTTGATAGAAGACGCACTCAATCCCATCGGTTGAGCCCAAAAGCTGCTCGGTCCCGTAAAATCCAGGGTAAAAGGTGGCAGTGTCATGCAGGCAAAGCTGCTTGACCACCGAACCACCTGCTCCCTCGATTGCCTTGCAGAAGCCGCTGAGGCGCGTCGATGCCGCATTCGCAACGTCATGCGAAGTGCCGACATAACCGACATGCCGGTATCCCAGACCGATCAGGTAACGGCCCATGTCAAACCCGCTGTCGAAGTGATTGATGCCGACACACATGTCGAGCGGACTGGAATTGAGATCCCAGATCTCGACAATCGGTATTCCCGCATTTTTGAGCATCTCCAGCGCACGCGGGGAATGATAGCGGCCTGTAAGAATGAGGCCCGCAGGCTGCCACGACAGAACCGTCCTGATCCAGTTCTCCTCCTCCTGGAGTGTGTGCTGCGTGAGCCCAAGAACCGTCTGGTGCCCGAAAGCCCCCAGCTTGCGGTCGATGCTTTCCAAGACCTGGGCGAATACTTCGTTTCCGAGATCGGGGATTGAGACGCCAACGAATGTGGATGTCTTGTCGCCAGCGAACACCGTCGCAAGACGATTCGGAAGGTAGCCAAGTTCATCGACTTTCTGCATCACCTTCGCGCGGGTCTGCTCCGAGTAGCCGCCCTCGTTGCGCAACACGCGGCTTGCGGTCATTTTTGAGACGCCGGCGGCACGCGCGACCTCAAGCAGGCTTACCTTATTGTTTTTGATGATTTTTTCAGACATGCACGCGCTTTTACGTTACGGGTAACTTAGTGCTTGACAGTCGAAGAAGATGTGCCAACCTTTATAGCAGCGTTACGGGTAACTCAAGTCCCGGACCAGGGAGGAACACTAGATGCAGAACCTGCAATCAGGTCTGTTCTTTGATGGCATAGACAAGCATTTCGGCGGCACATATGCGCTGAAGGATGTCTCTCTCTCTGTCGGTCGAGGAGAGATTGTGGCCCTGTTGGGCGAAAACGGCGCAGGCAAGTCCACTCTGATCAAGGTGCTCGGGGGCATCCATCAGGCAGATGCGGGACGCGTCCTAATCGATGGCCAACCCTATCAGCATCGACCATCCGGGTTCGGCGAACCCCAGAAGGTTGCGTTCATTCACCAAGATCTCGGTTTGATCGAATGGATGACAGTAGCCGAGAACATCGCGCTCGCGCTCGGGTATTCCCGAAAGGCTGGAATGATCCGGTGGAGCAAGGTCGAAGAGTTTGCCGCAGCCGCTTTGGAAACGGTGGATTGCGACTTCGAACCGACAACGCGGGTTGAGAACCTCACTCGGACCGAAAAGTCTCTTGTCGCAATAGCTCGGGCGTTGGCTGTCGACTCTGAGTTTCTTGTTCTCGACGAACCCACTGCTTCACTGCCAGCAGATGAAGTTGAACGATTGTTCAGCGCCATTCGTCCACTCCGCGAACGGGGTGTCGGGATGATCTATGTCAGTCATCGTCTGGACGAAATCTTCCAAATCGCGGACCGCGTTGCGGTTCTTAGGGATGGAGAGATGGTCGGGGTCCGCAGCATCGAACACACGACGCCAGAGGAACTGGTTCAGAAGATCGTTGGTCGGAAAACGCGTGAGACGGCCAAGATCGATCGGCCCCTTGGGGAAGAGGTTCTCAAACTCGAGAACTTCTATGTCGAAGGGGTCGGCCCACTGGATTTCTCGCTGCACGAGAATGAAATCGTCGGTCTTGTTGGTCTTCGCGGCGCCGGGCATGAAGCAATCTCGCGCGCGCTCTTCGGCCTGACCGCCTACGAGGGGTCTGTGTCACTTCGCGGCACAGCACCGGATCTGTCCGCGCCGAACAAAGCGCTCGCCTCGGGCATCGGCCTCGTCGCAAAGGACCGTACCGAAGAATCGGTGGCTATGAGCTTGTCGATCCGCGAAAACACGTTCCTCAACCCGGAAGGTATTGGCCGAACGCTCTTTAGCTTTCTTTCGCCAAAGAAGGAGGCCGAACAGGCTTCCATCATTGGCGCTGAGCTCGCGCTGTCTCCCAACGATCCCACTTTGGCGATTGAGGCGCTTTCTGGGGGAAACCAGCAGAAGGTCGTGATCGGGCGGTGGCTTGCGACGAAGCGTAAACTCCTTCTCTGCGAGGATCCCACGGCTGGTGTTGATGTGGGTGCAAAATCCGAGATCTACGCCCTGCTGAACCGCGCGCTCACCGAGGGGGTGGGCATCCTCGTTATCTCGACGGACTTCGAAGAGATTGCGAACATTTGTCACCGGGCGATCGTATTCAGCCAGGGAGCCGTCTTGGATGAACTGTCGGGGACCCGACTGAGCACCGAAAACCTTATCCAGTCTGCGTCGGCCGGGAACGTCTCTGCCAAGAAGGAGGCATCCCATGCAGTCGCTTGACTCAAATGCACTGGAGCCGACGAAGGCCGAACTTCGCGGCTTACCCCTCAGCAAGAGGATCATGCGGTTTCTTCCGGTCTATGGGCTCGTCATCTTGACGTTTCTCTTGATCGCTCTCTTTTCGGCCCTGCTCCCCAACACTTTCCCGACGATGTTGAACTTGCGCGCCATCATCTCAGACAAAGCCATCATCGCGCTCCTGAGCTTAGGGGCGATGATCCCGATGGCCGCAGGCCGCATCGACTTGACAGTTGGCTACGGGATCGTGCTCTGGCACATCTTGGCGATAAGTCTCCAGACCATGTTGGGCCTGCCATGGCCGATCGCTGTTGCGATGGTCCTAGTGCTCGGCGCCCTAACCGGCTTCTTCAATGGATTGCTGGTAGAAGTCGCTAAGATCGACAGCTTCATCGCGACACTTGGCACGGGCACGGTGCTCTATGCCCTGGCGTTGTGGCATACTGGTGGGCGGCAAATGGTTGGGGTGTTGCCCGATGGGTTCTATGGCCTGTCAACAACCTTTGTGTTTGGCCTGCCCGTCACAGGCTTTTATCTGCTGGCGATCACGGTCGTGATGTGGATCGTCCTCGAATATACGCCTGTTGGTCGCTACCTCTACGCCATCGGTGCGAACCAACGCGCGGCACAACTCAACGGCATACCGACACGAAAATATGTCATCGGCGCGTTTGTCGCGTCAGGAACTATGACAGCGCTCGCCGGAGTTTTGCTCGCCGCAAAACTACGGATCGGCCAAGCCTCAGTCGGATTAGAATTCCTGCTTCCGGCTCTCGTCGGTGCCTTCCTTGGCTCAACCACGATTAAACCAGGCCGGGTTAATGTATGGGGCACCGTAATTGGGGTCGTAATCCTCGCCGTCGGCATTTCGGGCATCCAACAGTTCGGTGGCTCATTCTGGGTCGAGCCGCTGTTCAACGGAGTAACCCTGCTGATTGCTATCGGGATCGCAGGATACGCACAGCGCAAAAAAGGTGCAGAAAAGCGCTGAAGTAAAGCAACGTATAGGGAGAAGACTATGAAAATGAAGACTTTGGCTGCGGCCTTGCTCGTAAGCACTTCGCTCGCGTCGGCATCGGCACAGGAATGGGATGGCCCCACAACTGGCCCAAGCGCGGCGGACGGCAAATCAATCGTCGTCGTCGCCGGTGACCTGAAGAACGGCGGGATCCTCGGTGTCACGAATGGCGTCGAGGAGGCTTCGGAGACGATTGGATGGGACGTCCGCGTTCTCGACGGAGCTGGTTCCATTCAGGGACGGACCGCAGCCATTGGTCAGGCCTTGGCGCTCCAGCCCGACGGCATCGTGATCAACGGTTTTGATGCCGTCGAGCAGCAAGCCGCCCTCGAGGGAGTGGTGAATGCAGGCATCCCGATGGTCGCTTGGCACTCCGGCCCCAAGATTGGCTGCGATGCCCCAGGCGGGATTTTCGCCAACGTTTCCACCGATGCCATGACCGTATCCGAGGTTGCGGCGGAGTGGGCTATCGAGGATGGAGGGAGCGATATTGGCGTCGTGATCTTCACTGACTCGACCTACCAGATTGCGATCGACAAGGCGGACCGACTGAAAGAGACGGTCGAGGCTGCTGGTGGAACTGTTCTTGAGTATGTCGACACGCCGATTGCGGACACGTCGACCCGGATGGGCCCACTCACAACGTCGCTCCTACAAAAGCATGGCGACAGCTGGACCCATGCTCTTGCGATCAACGATCTCTATTTTGACTTCATGGGGCCATCCTTGGCTGCGGCCGGATTGTCACCAGACCAAGGACCTTTGGCAGGATCGGCAGGAGACGGATCCGAGGCGGCCTTTCAGCGGATCCGGTCTGGTGGTTATCAGGCGATCACCGTGGCGGAGCCGCTCAACCTGCAAGGATGGCAACTCGTTGACGAATTGAACCGCGCGATCGAAGGGGAGGCCTGCTCCGGCTACATCACCTCGCCCGCTCTCGTAACGGAAGAGGGCCTTGCTAGGATGGGAGAATCTAACGCCTTCGATCCCGACATACCGTATCGCGAGGCATATAGCTCGATCTGGGGCAGCTAGGACCTCACCAGTGGGCCCCGCCATTTCTCCGGGGCTCACGCGTCCATCCACCCAGTCTCAACCGACCGAGCGCGTCAGCCTTTGGCTGACAGCCACACCTCCGAAGCTGGAGCAAACCGATGCCCGAACCACTGGTAAGAATGCGTGGGATCACGAAGCGTTTTGGCGGGGTGACCGCTCTGATGAACGTCAACCTAGACGCCTATGCAGGGGAGGTCCTGGCCATTGTTGGGGACAATGGCGCAGGAAAATCGACCCTAATCAAGGTCTTGACGGGGGTCTACCAACCGACCGAAGGCGAACTCTATCTTGATGGAGAGAAAGTCGAGTTTTCAAGCCACGCAGAGGCTATCAAGCTCGGGATCGACGCGGTCTACCAGACACTCGCCCTCGCAGATCACCTCGACCCCGCAGCAAACATGTTTCTTGGCAACGAGCTAACGCGCAACGTTTTTGGGATGACGTTCCTAGACAACAAACGCATGCGCTCCGAAACCGAACGGGTCTTGATGGAGCGCCTTGGCGTCAAGCTCAAGTCGTTGGAGGCGCCAACGGAAAGCCTGTCTGGTGGCCAGCGCCAAGCTGTGGCGATTGCGCGCGCAGTCTACCATGAAGGATTGCGCGTGCTCGTTATGGACGAGCCGACCGCAGCGCTGGGGCCGCAGGAGACTGCTCGGACGCTCAAACTCATCAAGACACTCAAGCAACAGGGTTTAGCCGTGATTCTCATTAGCCACTCGCTGGATGATGTCTTTGAAGTGTCTGACCGCATTCACGTTCAGAGGCGCGGCCAATGCGTGGGCGTTGTCCGAACTGCCGAATGCAATACTCAGGACGTCCTCGGCCTGATTGTCGGCGCAGAGGAGGTTGCCTGATGGCCATGATATCAACAGAAACGAAGCCGATGATGGAGCGGCTGGAGCCTTACATCGCGATCATCGGCCCGATGGCGATGATCCTGGCTATCCTGCTTTTCATGGGCGTGGCCGAACCCACACGATACTTCCGTGCATCAAACCTGAACCTCATCCTCCTCGATGCCGCCCTCTACATGCCCATGGCCATGGCAATGACCTTTGTCATTACCCAGCGGGGCATCGATCTCTCGATCGGCTCGATCGCGGCGCTCTCGGGCATTCTGATGGCCTTTCTGATCAAGCAGTACGGATTTTCAGTCTACATCGCACTTCCCATCGCAATCATGCTCGGCGCGGTTATGGGGCTCATCAACGGGCTGATCATCACAAGGTTCAATGTGCCCGACCTAATTGGCACATTGGCGATGGACTTGGTCTATCGGGGCCTGGCTCTGGTGATCGCAAAGGGGCTCGTTCTCGCGCGTTTCCCAGATCTGATCACCGAAATTGGACGCGGCCAGATCCCGGGTTTCATCCCAATTCCGGTCGTTCTCGGAATAGCCACGATGATTGCGGGCTACATACTTCTGACCAAGACCTACTTCGGGCGCTACACGATTGCGATAGGCTCCAACCCTGAAGCCGCAGAGCTGACTGGGATCGCGGTAAATCGCCACAAAGTCTACGCTTATGTTTTGTGCGGGGCATGCGCTGCTCTTGCCGGTGTGATGCTGACTGGAAAGCTCAATGCAATCCAGGCTACATCAGCCCCCTACTTTAACCTGCACGTCATTGCGGCGGTTGTGGTTGGAGGAACATCCCTCTTCGGCGGCAGGGCCTCAATGCTCGGATCGTTCGCTGGCGTGCTGCTTTTGAGCATGATGATCAATGCCCTCGTCACGCTGCGGATCGAGTTCTTCTGGCAGTCCGTTGCGTCGGGGGTCGTGATTGTGAGTTCAGTCGCGCTCTATGCGTGGATGCAGAAGAAAGACCGTGACGGTGCCGGAGGCTTGCTTGCAGGGCTTTCAACGCCCGACGGCCAGAAGATGATGCGTTTTAGTGCCGCCATCATAGGCGGGCTAATCTTGCTACTCGCGATTGGAGCGCTTCTGGCCGGCGATCCCACGCCGAGCGGCTGAACGACAAAAACTGCAGTGGCGCCGGACTGGTGATGGCAAGACCCAATCGCTGTCCGGCTTTCTGCTCTCATGAAAAGGGAGGAACCAACATGAGAAGACTCGTAACAACCAGCCTAGTGGCAAGCTTGGCACTTTCGAGTGCTACATTTGCCCAGGGTCAGCTGCCCCTAAAGGAGCTTCCGGACATTGGGGAGCGAGACTACTGGGTTCCGGAAGAAGTGAATGCGGACGGCAAGCTGGAAGCGCTGCAGGACGTGGTTGGATCGGAAGCAGTGCCCTTTTCGGGTTCAATCGATAACCCGATCCAGATTGCACTGATCTATCCTTCGGCGGACACTTCAGACTTCTGGGCACGTAACTATCTCGCACTGACAAAGCGGCTCGATGAGCTGGGCATTGCCTATGAGACAACCGAGTTCGCATCACGCCAGATCGAGCATTCGTTGCAGTCGACTTATGCCAATCAGGTTGAGCAAGATGGCGACCTGTATGACTACGTTATCTTCGGCCCATCAGAACTGGCCATCCAGGCCGACAATATCTCCAAGCTGTCGGGCAATGACGATTTCACCACTTACGTTTGGGCGTTCCATACCCCACTGAAGGATCTGGACAACCAGCCGGATGCCTGGTTCGACTTTTCTTCAGCGGCAGGCGCGCTCACTATGTGCGACTACATGATCGAACGGCTTGGCGACGGCATTACTATGGCGATGAACCGAGGGATTCCGGGCATCACCGATAACCAGAGGTCAGGCGACTTCAAGCAGTGCGTCGAAGAAAAAGCAGGCTGGACCACCGCCTACGAGCACTATGGCGAGTATCAGCGCGAAGGTGGCTTTGAGGGCACAACGCTTATCCTGCAAGCTTACCCGGACGCCACCATCATTCACAACGCTAATACGGCAATGGCGATGGGCTCGGTCGAAGCGCAAGTTGCAATGGGGAAAGAAAGAGAAATCTTCTCCACCGGTTGGGGCGGCACAGGACTCGAGCTTGAGGCCATCCGTCGCGGCGAACTCGACGCCACGCCGATGCGAATGGGCGACGATGTGGGCGCCGCCACAGCGGAAGCCATCAAGGCAGATCTTGAGGGCCGCGCAGACGAATTGCCGTTTGTGTTCCTCGGCAGGATCACTGTGGCAGATGACCAGATGAGCGTCGAAGAGATCGACGCCCTTGAACAAGAAGCGTTCCGCTTTTCCGGCGTTGGTGCGTTGTCACGCTAAACTGGAAGCGCGGGGCTGCCGGGTGGTGGCCCCCATCGCCTTTTCAACAACAGAATGCGCGGGCGACTAATCTGGCGCGAACTCCAGAGGGAAGAGAGATGTTCGGTGTCATTGAGGGGACAGGGTTCGAAATCCTTGATGCGAGCTTCGGAGACTGCATTATCGGCCATGCCCGCGTTGAACGCCTTTGGACCGGTGCTCGTTGGTCGGAAGGCCCGGCTTGGTTCGCGCCTGGCCGCTATTTGATTTGGTCTGATATTCCAAACAATCGAATGATGCGCTGGGATGAAACCGGCGGCTCGGTTTCGGTTTTTCGGCACCCCTCGGCGAACGCGAACGGCAACACGGTCGATCGACAAGGCCGTTTGATCACGTGTGAACACCTGAACCGGCGGGTCACGCGGACGGAACATGACGGCTCGATCAGCGTGATCGCAGATAGCTTCGAAGGAAAACGGCTAAACTCACCCAATGACGTTGTTGTCTCTTCAGATGGCGCAGTGTGGTTCACTGACCCGAACTACGGCATCATGATGGACTACGAAGGCGACAGAGCCGAAAGCGAAATCGGGGCCTGCCATGTCTACCGCGTCGATCCATCAGACGGGATCGCCATAGCGGCAAGTGATTACGTCAAACCAAACGGGCTGGCCTTTTCGCCGGACGAACGCTTCCTCTATGTTGCCGATACCGGCGCATCACATTCGCCAGGCGGCCCGAAACACTTGCGTCGCCATGCGGTGGAGCCTGATGGAAAGCTGACCGGCGGAGATATCTTCGCGGAGTGCACCAATGGGCTCTTTGACGGCTTCAGAGTCGACCGGGATGGCCGCATCTGGAGTTCGGCTGCTGATGGGGTGCATTGCCTGTCGCCAGATGGCGAACTGATCGGCAAGGTTCTCATCCCCGAATTTGTATCGAATGTATGCTTCGGTGGGGCAAAACTGAACCGGCTCTTCATCTGCGGGACAACGTCGCTCTACTCAGTCTACCTTAACGTGAACGGCATCTCACCAGTCTGACGGATCAGCCCTATGCCCAAATCAAGCTTCGTCGCCGAGACATTAACGCTGACGCATGTCGCTGTTCTAGAGATGCTCTTGGCCGCCGTCGCCGAGGCCGAACGCATTGGCCAACCGCAATGTATCGTCATCGTTGATGCAAGCGGCGAGATCCTCGGGCAAATCCGAATGACGGGAGCAAAGTTTCTTAGCCTCAAGAGCGCAAGGTCCAAAGCGCGCACAGCCGCCTCCATCGGCGCCGAGACTGCATCTATACCCGAGCCCGTTGGACCGGCCATAGCTGCGGCTACGGGCGGAGACGTCACACGCCTTGGTGGCGGCCTACCCATCTTCGTGGACGATCATCTTGTGGGCGGTGTGGGCGTGGGATCCGGCAGTCCTGATGACGATCTCGCCGTCGCCCAGGTAGCGATCGCGGCGCTAAATCAAGGTTGAAGTCGTTCCAAAGCACTCACTCGCGCGTTTGCAGTCGTATGCAAATGATGCGGCGCTCTAAAACAGTGGCGAGATGATAGCCGTCATCGTGTCTTGCCCTGGCTCAGCCTCTATAGCTTAGAATCAATACGGGCCTCTGCTGGTTCACCTTTCGATTCGCTGGACGCTACGCAATGTTCCGAAAGCTCACTCATAGGTGGGGAGGCCTACTCCTTGTCTTGGTCTTGGCGTTCTTCCTGGAAGCACTCTTCGGGCCATCCTTCCTGGTCGAACTGTCATGCATCGCCCTCTTCGCAATTGCCCTCCTTGGAGCACTCGCGATTGCAAAAGCGGACAGGCTGTTGCGCACCGCTGGACTTGCGATCGCAATAATCTGGTTTTTTGTCTCCACGGCGATGCTGTTTGGCGCGCCTCTTCAAGGACCGGCAATTGTTATGTCAGGTCTGCTGGTCCTGTGTAGCCTGTATGGGACTTTTGCCTATTTGATGACTGCGCGACGCTCAGATTTGGAAGTGCTGCTCGGCGCGATCTACGGCTACCTTGTGCTCGCAATGGCCTGGGCTCTTCTGTTTCTCCAGATTGAAGCGTCACGGCCAGGATCTTTCAGTGTCCCGCTGAACGCGGACCCTTGGTCGACTTTTTTGTATTACAGCATCGTCACGCTCACGACGCTGGGCTATGGCGACGTAACTCCTGTCAGCAATTTAGCGCGCCTCGCGGCGGGGTTCGAAAGCATCATCGGTGTTCTTTACATTGCGGTGTTGGTCGGGAGCATCATCGGGAGCTATCAACGTAGACCAGACCGCTGAGGTGCCCCCTGCTGCACTTCAAACATGGAGCTACTCGAGCATTCTGAAGCTCCAAGCCCCGCTCTTTGCCCCCAAAACCGAGCAATCGCTGCAACCGACATCTCGATAAGAGCGGGCAGGAACAACACGCAGGGATAGACGTCCTTATACCGGAACAGCCTCCATCTGCGACTTGAGCAATCTGTCTTCGCGCTTGAAAAGTACGAAATAGAAGACCGGTGCAGCAATCAGCGTGAGGACGGATGCAAAGGCCAGCCCCCCCATTATTGTCACTGCCATAGAGGCAAAGAAGGCGTCGCTCAGCAACGGGATCATCCCGAGTATTGTCGTCGCCGCCGCGAGCACAACGGGCCTGAGACGCGATATCGACGCCTCTATGATAGCGTCATTAAGCGGTAAGGCGGGCTCTTCGTCGCGCTTCAGATCGATCTCCTCCACGAGCACGATACCGTTTTTGATCAACATGCCCGAAAGCGACAAGAGACCGAGTAAGGCTGTAAAAGTAAAGGGAAGACCGGTCGAGACCAGACCGATTGCCGCCCCGTTGACCGACATTGGAACGAGGAGCCAGATAATGAGTGTTTGCCGGAGACCGTTAAAGAGCAGCACCGTGATGAGCAGCATTACGATCAGAGCTTTCGGCAGTTGTTCCCCGAGCGAGCTTTGAGCGTCGGCAGAACTCTCATACTCTCCGCCCCACTCGAACCGGTAGCCGATCGGCAAGTCCATTGCTTCGACCGTTTCCCGAACCTCGGCAAGAACCTCCGCCGCGGTCATGCTGCGAGGTATATCCGCACCAACCGTGACAACGTTTTGCCGGTCCCGACGATAGATGAGCGTGTCCTGAGGTTCGAACTCAAGGCCGTCGATAACCTGATCAAACGGAACGAACACGCCCCCTGGCTGAGAGTAAATCATGTAGTCGGTTAGTGCGACATCATCACCTTGCGGTGCTCGTAGGATCAGTGGGATCTGCCGATCCCCTTCACGATAGGTGCCCGAGCGTGTCCCGACGGACGCGAACTCCAGGGTTTGGGCGATCTGAGACCGCGAGATCCCCGCCTCCTGTGCCCTATCGTCGGAGTAGACGGCCTTCAGGATCAGTTCCTTTTCACCCCAATCCACTCTTGGCGCGATAATATTGCCAGACGCCTCAATCATGCGCCTCTTGGCTTCGTCAGCGAGGTCTCGCAAGACCGTAGGGTCTCGCCCATAGAAGCGTGCCTCAATCGGCGCGTCGCTTGAAGGTCCGAATGCCAGGCGTTTCACCCGAAACTGACCATTTGGCATGGCATCCTGCGCAAGATCCTCAAGCGCCTGCATTTCTTCTTCGATGACGTCCAGCGCGTTTACACGAACGATCATGTGCCCGTAGCTCGGGTTCGCGTCCTCAGAATCGTAGGTGAGCATAAAGCGCTCGGCCCCGTTTCCGGCAAACGCGGTGTTGGAGACAATGTTCTCACGCTCTGCGAGCCAAGCTTCGACAGTCTTGAGGTCGTTCGAGGTCTGGTGGATCGAGGATCCTTGCGGAAGTTTGTAGTGCACAAAAAAGAGCGGTGTGCTGCTGTCAGGGAAAAACTGCTGCCGGATCTGACCAAACAACAGGAAGCAAGCGGCTGTAATCAGGAACAGGCCTGGGATCACCAGCCAGCGGAGGCGAATGCACCCTGCCAAGACACCGCCATACATCCGAAACAAGACACCAGAGTATTCGTCGCCGCCGCCCGCTTTTCCGACTGTGAAGAAATAATGGCCGAGCAGTGGCGTGACCGTTATTGCCAGAAGCCAGGACAACAGGAGGGATATCCCAATCACGGCGAACAAGGAGAACATAAACTCGCCGGTAGAATCTGGACTGAGACCAATCCCGGCAAACGCCATGATACCGATAACAGTTGCGCCCAAAAGTGGGATCTGAGTCTTATTGGCGGCCCCGGCGGCTGCTTCTCGCGACGATTGCCCTCGCCTCATAGCGACCTGCATACCCTCGGCGACAACGAGTGCGTTGTCGACCAGCATCCCCATCGCAATGATCAACGCGCCCAAGGAAATGCGTTCCATTTCGATAGACGCGAGCGCCATGAAGAAGAGCGTCCCGACCACGGTAAGAAGCAGCGTCAATCCCACAACGACGGCGGCCCGCCAGCCCATGAACAGCGCCAAGACGGCAATCACAATGCTCACAGACATGCCAAGATTGACCAGAAAGTCATTGACCGAGTCGTCTACAACCAGGTGCTGGCGGTAGATCGGCTCGATCTGGACGCCGAGCGGAATAGTCGAGGAAAGTTCATCAAGCTTGGCGTCGACCCGTTGACCGATCTCGACGATGTTGTCGGTCAAAACGCCTGCGACCCCCAGAGTGAACGCCTCGACGCCATTATGCCGGATAATGAGGTCTGGATCGGGTACACGATCACGATAAACTTCTGCGAAGTCATTCAAGGTCAACACTTGACCACTCGCACCAATCGCCAGATTGGAGATGGAAGAGACCGTATCTGACCCGTCGGGCCGGAAGATAAGCGTTCGGCCTTGATCGCTTTGGAGCGATCCGCCGTCAACGATTTCGTCCGCCGTTGCAAGCGCTGACCCGATACTCGCAGGATCGACACCCAGGTTGGTGCTTACGAGGATATTGGGTTCGACGAAGATCGCTTCCTCCGGCAGCCCGGCAAGGCTGACATCGGCCACGCCCTGTATGGTCAGAATTTCCCGCCTTAGGAAAGAAGACAGGTTATGGATCTCAGAATCCGAGTAACCTGGCGCGGAGACCGCATAGAAGAGCCCGTATACGTCGCCGAAGGTATCGTTCACCAGTGGCGTCATGGCGCCTTCCGGCAGTACTGCCTCGCTTACACGGTTTCGGAGCTTCGTCCAGATCGCCGGCAGCTCTGTGCCGTCGTATTGATCCCGCATATCAATGCTGATCTCGGAGAGGCCCGGCTTGTTGAGGGTCTCGATCTCGTCGACCTCTCCCATCTTCTGGATCTCAGATTCCAGCGGCTCAGAGACCTCCCGTGCCACCTCTTCAGCAGATGCTCCTGGGTAGGCCGTCACGACGACGGCGGTCTTGATGGTAAAGGAAGGATCTTCCAGTCTACCCAGTGTCAGAAACCCCCAAAGACCTCCGAACAGGCACCCCAGAATAATCAACCAAGTGTAGATTGGCCGGTCAATTGATAAGCGGGCGATGTCCATGGCGAACCCCTACTAGTCAAAGCCGCCGAAGCGACGCACCGTTTCGCCGTCTTCGATCAGGGATGCGCCGCTGACGATGATCTCTGTGCCAGGTTCAAGGCCAGTGAGGACCTCGACCTCGCCTGAATTCGTCGCCCCAATGGTCACGGCGGTCTTGACCGCACTCCCTTCATCGCCCTGCGAGGACTCAAACACCATCACATGGGCTGTGTTGTCATTGTCGAAGATAAGGGCAGTCGAGGGGACGGTGATCCGTTGGCCACTCTCTTGCAGCGTTGCGTAGACAAGAGCCGATGACCCCGGCAAAACGAACAGATCATCGGGGGGCGCCATCCCAAGAGTGATCTTGAAGGTCTGGCCAACACTTGTCGTTTCGGCCGTCACCTCGCGAAACTCCAGTTCATAGAGGTTCTCAGACGACGGAAACTCTGCGAAGAGCTCAACATCGGGATCGGCACCGGCTTGCTGAAACAGGATTTCCGGGACTTCAATCTCGATCCTAAGATCGGACATATCGTGCAATCGCGCGACCGGGCTACCTGCTGAGACGGTCGTAAAGTTCGGCACTGTGCGACTGGCAACAATGCCATCGAAAGGGGCCTTCAGAGTCGCGAGACGCAGGGAGCGCTCGGAGTTACGCACTGCAATCTCGGCGAGTTGAGCCTCAGTTTCAGCATCGTCGACGTCGACCTGGCTCACCGCCGACCCAAGAAGTTGCCGGAACCGCTCGAAGTCACGAACTGCCTGGTCGAGTTCTGCCCTACGTTGAGCCAAATCCAGTTCAAATGGCTCCAGATCCAACCGACCGATCAGATCGCCCTCAATAATTTCGTCGCCCTCGTCGATCGGCAGTTCGAGGATTTGCCCACCCACTTGAAACGCGAGATCGACCGTTTGACGCGCTGCCACGCGCCCGAAAAACACGCGCGTGATGTCTGCATCACTAGCCGTTACTGCCTCAATCTTCGCGCTTCGGACTTGCGCCAACGCCTGGTCAGACCCAACGACAAGGAAACAGAGCACAATCGCGCAACTGGCTACCAGTAGGCGGGCAAGCCGCAACACTTTAGTTCCGGGTATCGTCACTTCCCAAAGCCTCTTTCTTGACAATTCTTGTGGACTGAACACTGCATGTGAACCGCCTGTCCTCTTTAAACAGAACGCCGCTCCCTGATCTGCGCGAAATCGAATGCCCTCACACGAGGAAAGACGCTGGGGTCTCCATGGTTGCTGAGCGCAGATTGACCAGACGCTGGACATTATGACCCGCAGCAAGGCATTTTCGATTTCCTCCCTATTGGTCATTGTCATCGCTAGATCCATTGCTGCGGGAAGCCTAAACCGAAAATGGACATTGTCCAATAAAACAGAGGCCTGAGTTGAGCGCGCCAGATCTTGTGCACCGTCTTGATCGGATTATGCGCCGTATCGATGCAGAAATGCATCGGCGAGGGCCTGCGATTGACACAGATCGCGTCGGCCCATTGGGAAGCGTTATCCTGACACGGTTGCAGCGCATGGCGCCAACACCAGTGCAAAAGCTTGCCGAAAGTATGGGGCGCGACCCCTCACAGATGACCCGATCACTCAAGGATCTCGAAGCGAAGGGGCTGATCGTTCGCGCCGACCTCCCGAATGACAAGCGTGTGTGTTTGCTCGACCTAACCGAAAAGGGTCAAGCCCATGTCCACAAACTTGATGCGGTGATGACCGGCGTCGTAGAGGAGATCCTCGAACCACTTTCGGTTTGTGAAAAGGAGTTGCTGGAGCGGTTGATTTCTCGGCTCTGACTTTCGCTTAGCGGTCTTGCTGCACCAAACTTTCGGCGATGCTTCCGCGGACAGCAGCAGCCAGGATTTACCCGACGGGCTTCACGCTGTGCCTTGACCCTCGCGCACCATGGGTCCGTTTGGCCGACTCAAAATGAATAGAGCGGCAAAGAGGATACAAACAGCCTGGATCGCAACCACTCTGCCCGGTAGCCCGATGCCAACACTAAGCAGAATCGCAAAGCCCATCATTGCGACTGAGATAGCCTTATACTTTGGCGCGATGGCGCCGTTCTCTTTCCAGTCCTCTATGATAGGTCCGAAGACTTTGTGCTCTTCCAGCAGCCGGGCGAGACGCGGTGAGCCTTTTGCAAACGCAAACGCTGCGAGAATGACGAAGGGTGTGGTTGGCAGCACCGGCAAGACAACACCGATGACGCCCAGCGCGAGAGCCAGCACGCCGATCGTAAACCAGAACGGCTTTCCAAGCCATGCAATCGCAATCTGTATCTGCTTCATCACCACCTCGGATACGCAAACGCTCTATGATCCACCCAACTGTTTAAGGGGCGGTTTCGGCGATCAGACTTTCCCAATAAAACTACTCAGGTATTTGAGTGCTGATGCCACATCTTCTCTGCAAGGGCAACCTTGCCACCAGCACTCGAGGATTTGATATGCGGCTCGGCTTCGTCAGGCACGCGCACGACGAGCGTCTCGGAAGCTCTTTATGAAGTAGACCATAGCAAACACGGTGGTCCCGATCATGGCTAGGGTTCGGAATATCGGCCCGAACTCCCCGTATCCAAACGAACTCCGCAGCGGGATGAACAGCGAGATGAGCAGGAGGGCCGTGAGCGAAACCGCAATATGCGCAACGATTTTGTTCTCGGCCTTCACACCTGGATAACAGGCGATCAGGGCAAGCCCGATGGCGCCTGGTATGAACGCCGTGAAGTGAATGTCCGGGATGGCGAGATAGGCCCAAGCGGTGCACACAATCAGGGTGACGGCGTTGATTAGGCTCGCGGTATGGGCTTTCATGGTGTTGCTCCCGGGCGTTGTCTGACATCTTTTGATATAGAAATCTAGGAAGCGTCGGGGAGAGAGAGACCGCAAACAACGGGGCTTTGATCCTCAAAAAGTTAAGAGCGGTACTGGTTGCTTTCGGGGCGGCGGCGCGCCTCTGAGCATGGCCTGATCCGTCGTGCCATTTTCATCCGGTACGGTTTGCACGGGAGCTTCTACCATACTGGCCACTGCCCAAATCCGATCAAGTGCACTGCTACTTCTCTTCCTTCCGACCTGGCCCAAAAAGGATTTTTCTCACTACTCTATCTGGTCCACCGACATTGTTTCTGGTGTTCTGCCTTGAGTTTGCATCCAGAGTGTCGACCAGCCGCAATTTCACTGTCTCAAGGATGCGGACCATTGAGGACGAGAACCAATCATACCTAGATTGCAGGAAAAAGAATTCATGCGGACATATCCGGTCTTGTGCCGCATTGGGCGCGGAAGTGTCTAAGGTCGCGTCAAAAAGGGAGCCCATCACAATGATGTTTTGCCGCTGTGGCAATGCAGACTAACATTCGGAGATGAACGAAATGGGGCAGAAGACACAGTGGGCATAACCGGCAAGCTTCTATCCGCGTTGCCGCACACCATAGGGCTCCTCAAACCAGTGCTCCTCCAGGTTGTCCCCATCCCCGATGCGATCGACCACGGCGAAACGACCTGGAGCGTGGAGCGGTGTCAATACGCCGTGCCACACTCCACGGTGGTAGTTCACGCCCTGTGCGCCGTTGCTGAGGAAAGCTCGTGGTCGGCCGGGGCCGGTCAGCGTATCCGGCGCAACAATGATCAGGAAAGGATGCTCGGTCATGGGCAGGAAAGCCTGTGAGCCACGCGGGTGGCGCTCGACCATATCCAAGCAATAGGGCAGAGAGCGGGGGCCCGCTTCAAACAGGCTTAGCCCAGGACGGCCATCACCGAAATCGAGGATGGCCCGGTCGTGCCAACGGCCACAATTTCCCTGGTTGATCACCTTGTCCGGAACATCAGATGCCGCGATCACGTCACCAAACGGGGCAAACTCTGACGCGCTCAGCGGTTCCGCCCAGATACTCCGGTCAGCACGGGTCATTCTGGAAGCAGGTCCTTCAAGCGAAACTCCGCGATCCGCTCCACTTGGCGACACGCTTCTGCGAACTCCATCTCTACAGTGTTTTTGAGGCGACGGCGGAAAGCCGTGAGAATGGAAGCTTTGTCATGATCCCTGACTGCAATGATAAACGGAAACCCGAACTGAGCGGTGTAAGCGGTATTGAGTTCGGTGAACGCCGCCTTTTCCTCATCTGTTAGCGCATCGAGACCTGCAGAAGCTTGCTCGGAGGTGGAGTCAGCGGTGAGCCGTTTTGCTGAGGCCAACTTTCCCGCGAGGTCCGGGTGAGCCCTGAGCACTGCCATTCGAGCAGAGGGGTCGGCAGCGCGGAATACGCGCGCCAGAGCATTACCCAGTCCTAGAGCGGTGTCGTGGGCAGGCCCGAGTTCTAGGTCCCACGCGGAATTGGCAATCCACTCGGAATGCTCGTAGATCGAGCCAAACTCGCGAACGAAGTTAGCGCGGGTCATCTTGGAGGGGCGCCGCCTTTCGATAGGTGGAAAGTGCTCGATCCAATGCTCGGCGATATCGATCCGTCGGGCGAACCAGGCGGCCTCGTGTCTTTGAGCGTATTCGAGAAAGCGGCGCAGGGCCATGACCCGGCCTGGTCGCCCTGCCAACCGGCAATGGAGACCGATAGAGAGCATCTTTGGTGCTCCCGCAACGCCCTCGGCATAGAGGGCATCGAAGCTATCTTTGAGGTAAGCGAAGAACTGATCGCCGGAGTTAAAGCCCTGAGGCGTCGCGAAGCGCATGTCATTCGCATCCAGCGTGTATGGGACGATCAACTGATTTCGTTCGCCGAACCGCGTCCAATACGGCAGATCATCGGCGTAGCTGTCGGCGATGTAGGCGAAGCCGCCCTCTTCCGCAGCGAGCCGCGTCGTGTTGACCGAACAGCGCCCCGTATACCAGCCGCGCGGGCGCGCGCCGGTCACCGCTTGATGAAGCGCGATAGACTCTTCCATATGCGCGCGCTCTTCGGCCTCCCCAAAGTCCCGATATTCGATCCATTTGAGCGCATGGCTTGCGATTTCCCAACCAGCGTCCTGCATCGCGCGCACTTGCGCTGGGCCGCGTGCGAGAGCACTCGTAACGCCAAATACCGTGACCGGCACATCGAACTCGGTGAAGAGGCGATGGAGGCGCCAAAAGCCTGACCGGGCACCGTATTCATAGATCGACTCCATATTGGGGTGCCGCTCCCCAGGCCACGCCGCGGCACCGACGATCTCCGACAAAAAGGCCTCGGAGGCGGGATCGCCGTGGATAATGGCGTTCTCGCCGCCCTCCTCGTAATTGACGACGATTTGGACCGCGATTTTCGCGCCCCCTGGCCAAGCCGCGTTGGGCGGATTTGCCCCATAGCCATGCAAATCCCTTGGGTATCGTGCTGTCACTTAGTTAGCTCCACCTCACTGTCTTCGTTATGTGATCGCAATTCGGAGAAAGGAGCAATACGCTCGGGTTAGACCACGAGCAGGAGACTTCGATTTGGCTGGATACCTGACTACGCATGTTTTGGATACGCAGAATGGGCGCCCGGCAGAGGGCATGCCGATCACGCTCTACCGTATCGAAGGGGAAGACCGGATCTTTGTGCGAGAAGTCAAAACGAACCACGACGGACGGACGGACAGCCCAATCCTGCCCGCCGAGGAGTTCGCGACCGGCACATATGAACTCGTCTTTGAAGCTGGAGCCTACCTCGACGCATCGGGCGCGCGGCCAGAAAGTCCTCGTTTTCTCGATGTGATCCCGATCCGTTTTGGGATGGCGGAGACCAGCCACTACCACGTGCCGCTCTTGCTTTCGCCATATAGCTTCTCAACCTACCGTGGTAGCTGAAGAATTAGGCAGCCTCATGTCGCACTGCCGCACGGCCCTTGGCAGTAGCGATCGCAGCGCCCAATACTCCGGAGAGCCAGTTAAGCGACGAGGAGTGTATGTTTGACGCCGCCATTATCTGGGACTGGATCGCCTTTGCCGTCCGTTGGGTCCATGTCATCACAGCAATCGCCTGGATCGGCTCATCCTTCTACTTTATAGCGCTGGATCTTGGCCTTCGAAGGCCGCTCGTTCCGACCCGCGCAGATGGTGAGGAGTGGCAGGTTCATGGCGGCGGGTTCTACCATATCCAGAAATACTTGGTTGCTCCGGAACAGATGCCCGACCACCTGATTTGGTTCAAATGGGAGAGCTACTCAACTTGGCTATCCGGTGCGGCTCTTCTCATGATCGTCTATTGGGTCGGCGCGGAGATCTATCTCATTGATCCTGCGAAAGCCGAGCTGTCGGTTCTCGGCGCGATTGTCCTTTCCGCAGGCTCGCTGACCATCGGTTGGCTGGTTTACGACCGGCTGTGCAAGAGCGCATTGGGTGACCGACCTACGATCTTGATGCTACTTTTGTTCTGCCTGCTGCTGGCAATGGGCTGGGGCTACAATCAGATCTTCACCGGGCGCGCGACACTGCTGCATCTCGGCGCATTCACGGCGACAATCATGACCGCGAATGTGTTTTTTATCATTATGCCAAACCAGCGGATCGTGGTGGCCGATCTCAAGGCCGGCCGCATCCCAGACCCGAAATACGGTAAGATCGCGAAGCTTCGGTCGACGCATAACAACTACCTGACGTTGCCGGTCATCTTCCTGATGCTGTCAAACCATTATCCACTGGCATTCGCGAATGATTACAATTGGCTAATCGCAGGATTGGTCTTCCTGATGGGCGTCACGATCCGGCACTATTTCAACACGATGCATGCCCGCAAAGGTGACCCCCGCTGGACTTGGCTTGCCACGGCAGTTCTTTTTGTGCTGGTCATGTGGCTGTCCACGATGCCAATGTATAGCGATGCCGACATCGACGAGGCCTATGAACGCCCACTAACGGAGAGCCAAATGGTTATGGCCTTGGTAGCAGGGTTCGATGAGGCGCGCGACGCTGTTTTGGGGCGCTGCTCGATGTGCCATGCGCGCGAACCTTCCTGGACGGGCATCCATTGGCCGCCGAAAGGTGTTGTTCTGGAGACGGATCAGGATGTGATCCGCGCGGCTCGACAGGTTTATCTGCAATCTGGCGTGACCAACGCGATGCCGCCCGCCAACATAACCTATATGGAGCCAGAAGAGCGCGCCGCGATCGTGCGGTGGTATCGCGCCGCACGAGAGGGGTGAGGTCTGTAGGATACTATAGGTGCGCCCGGCAGTCTGCGTTCCAGCTCGAAGACGAAAGGAAAAGGCGAGAATTTTCGTGAGAGTGCTCGAAACGCCTTTCTGCATCAGACCGAGAGGTCGCCTCCTTCGTAAGAGAATGAGATTGGGTTTGGTCGGGGCGGCGAGATTCGAACTCACGACCTACGGTACCCAAAACCGTCGCGCTACCAGGCTGCGCCACGCCCCGAGGCATTCCGCTTAGCGCGCAACGGTTAGCGTGAAAAGGCCCAATCGACTCAGAGCAGCATCAATCGCAGGGCCAAGCGGCAAGAGCCTGGTCGAGCGCTGGGCTCCTCAGATGCGCCCCTTCCTGGATGCCGAATGCCTCCGCCAATCCCCCGTTGATCTCCAGGACATAACGGATCGCCGCTCCTCCCGGTATCGGCGTTTCATCAAGTGGAACGGCTTCAGGGTGGATATGCGCGAGTGTACCAGTCTCATCGAAGAACAACATATCAAGCGAGATTAGGGTATTGCGCATCCAGAACGAAACAGGACCCGCTTCGGGGTAAATGAATAGCATGCTGGAAAGTCGCGGCAGTTGTTCGCGGTGCATAAGCCCCTGGGACCTGGCTTCCGGCGTATCGGCAACTTCCGTTCGAAAGCGGAGAACGGAGTCACTATCCCGAAGGTCAACGGCTTCTAGAGAACAGGTGGCTGTAGCAGCATGCTGCGGCGCAGCAATCACAAGAAAAACAAATATGGCTCTCAGAAAATCTAGCGAAATTCCGCCGGTTCTCATTCCGTCGCGTCGGTCGCATTCATTCGCACGACATAATCCCAACTGCGGACTTCATAGACCATCGGGCCTCTTGGCCCCTGCGTGACCCGAACGGCCAATACGTCACCGGCTACGACTTCGCCATAGCCATATTGACGGAGTGTCTCCATATGCAGGAAAACATCTTCTGGCTTAGCGAAAACATTAACGAAACCGAACCCCTTGACGCGATCAAACCACTTAACGCGTGCCGGCTCCAGCGGACCGCTTCCACCCGGCTCGACTACCGGAACGGCGCCCTCTGCTCCATCTGAACGGGATGTATCGGGGACGATTTCGACAACTTCAACGGCCTGACGGCCACGATCTGTCACTTGGACCCGCAAGACGATCTCTGCGCCCTCAGCTACGGATGTGAACCCATAAGCTCGCAGCACATTGCCGTGCAGCAGAATATCGCCTTCATCATCGCCCGTAACGACAAATCCGTAACCCTTCGTCGTGTCGAACCATTTTACCTTGCCGCGGACAATCATCTCGGGCTTTCGTTCACTAAGGCCGATCCCTTCAGGGACAGGCGCAATCAAATCACTTCTCACTCTGATGGCTAAGCTCCTAAGCGCCAACTCGTTAGACCGTAACAATTCTCTCCGTCAAAGCAACCGCGATTAGCCGCTAGAGCCTCTTGTTGCAGTTGCGAAAAAACACGAGGTTCACTCGCCCTAAGCGAATAGAGAAAACTAGGTTCTTTGAGTAATCCGTGCATCTTCGCAGTATTCAAATACCTGAGCAAAATTCTATCCCTTAGCAACTGTTCAAAGTGCGTGTCTCAACTTCAAGGCACGGGGCACTACATTAAAAGGAGTGCACTGAAAAGCGCCAAAATAGCCGCAGACGCGAGTGCGGTGACAATCACGCGACTTATCGCGCACCAATACCGTCTCGCGCTGCACGCGATAGAGGGCCGGTGGTACTTGCTTCAGATCGCTGGACTGTTTTGCTCTAGACCATTTCGGAACCGCCGGGCATTCGCCTGGTAACCTTTCGCAGATCGGGTGAGACCGGCGATTTCTTCATCTGTCAGATCACGCACAACTCTTGCTGGCCGACCGACAACAAGGGTTCCTGGCGGGAAACTCTTGCCTTCGGTCACAAGCGATCCCGCGCCGACAAGCACTTTTTCCGCGAGGACTGCTCCATTTAGAATGCAGGCCCCCATCCCGACCAAGCTCGTGTCGCCGATGGTGCAGCCGTGGAGGATGGCCATATGTCCGATGGTGCAATTGCGACCGATTGTGAGCGGAAAGCCCAGATCGGTATGACAGACCGACCCGTCTTGAACATTTGAGCCCTCACCGACCACGATCGGCTCGTTGTCACCGCGAAGAACAGCGTTGAACCAGACGGACGCGCCGGGTTTCAGGACGATTCTTCCGACGAGCTGCGCCCCAGGCGCCACCCAGACATCGCCGTCCATGGGCAACTGGGGTTTTACGCCATCCAGCGAAAGCATATTCATTGGGACCTCTCCTCGAATTCTGTGTTCATCCGATGCACGAGTTGCATGAGTTCAGGGCGGCGGTCCCGCCGAAGCCGCTCTGCCTCGATGATCGCACGTAGCTGCGCCTCGCATTGCGATAGCGTTTCATTGACGAGCACATAGTCATACTCCGCCCAGTGACTAATCTCGTCACGGGACTTAGCCATGCGCGCATTGACAATCTCCACACTATCCTGCCCACGCCCGTGCAGACGGCTTTCCAACTCCGCGATAGAAGGTGGAAGAATGAAGATCGAGACAACGGAGTCGGACAGGGTTGAATTCCGGATCTGTTGCCCACCCTGCCAGTCAACATCAAAGAGGACATCCTCACCACGGCGGATTGCGGCCTCGACGGGCGCGCGTGGCGTGCCGTAAAAGTTGCCGAAAACCTCCGCATATTCGAGCATCTCGCCTGCCGACACCATGGCCTCGAACTCGCGACGACTCTTGAAAAAGTAGTCGTGACCCTCCTGTTCCCCTGGGCGCGGCGGGCGCGTTGTAGCGGACACCGAGAACCGCACTTCCGGGTCCGCCTCGAGCATACGCCGTGACAGTGTCGACTTACCGGCACCGGAAGGCGAAGAAAGGATGATGAGCAAACCCCGGCGCAGGGGGGCCATTCCTGCATCCATATCGCTCATTCCTCACTCCACATTCTGTATTTGCTCGCGCATCTGATCGATCGCAACTTTCATCTCCAGTCCGACAGCTGTTAGATCGCTCGACGCGGATTTTGAGCAAAGCGTATTGGCTTCTCGATTGAACTCTTGAGAGAGGAAATCGAATTTCCGTCCGATCGGGCCAGGTTCCGCTATCAGATCGTGCGCTGCGGCCAGATGCGCCTTCAAACGATCGAGTTCTTCGGTGACATCCGCCTTCACTGCGATCATCGCCAGTTCCTGTGCAAGCCGTGTCTCATCAACGACAGGGGTTGCCTCCAACAGGGACGCGACTCTCTGGCGAAGGACTTCTCCACGCAGCGTATCGCGAATCGCTGCCGTTTCTTCAGCCGCGACCAACAACTTGTCGATCTTGACCAGTTGTTCGGCGAGTATCTCCGACAGCCGGGAACCCTCGGCAATGCGCGCGCGCAGGAGCGCATTGGCCAGGGGTTCGACTTCCGCGACCAACGCCTCCATCACCGCGACATCGTCTTCTGCGGCAGGAGCGTCATGATCGACTACTCCACGAAAGGCCATCAGATCCCCAACGCACGGGGGGGAAATCGCGAGCCCGCGCTGCGCAGCAGCATTGGTCAGTTCCTCCGCGACATCTAGCACCGCGTCGAGATGCGGTAAGCTGAGCCGGGGCAACGCGCTTTGCTCAACACGCTTCAGTTTAAGCGTGAGAGTGATAGATCCCCTTGAGAAAGCCTTTCCGAACACAGCGCGAAGGGTTGTTTCGAGCCTCTCTAGCCCATCAGGCAATCGAAGTCGGAGATCGAGCCCACGACCGTTGACACTGCGCGCTTCCCAAGACCATTTCACACCATTAACGCCGCCCTGGACAGACGCGAAACCGGTCATCGACTGACACGTCATCTCAGCAGACCTTGTCGCAACACGACACCATAATCTTTCGGAATTTGTGGATTTCTTATCTGAATTTTTACGCGAGTTAAGGAAATGATGTCGGAACCCGCGACATTGCGATGAACAGGAGATATCGTATATCGTAGTTGTAGAACAGCCCTGCTTTCTTTCTGCCCCAATGAAAAGCGTGCCTCAGACCTGGTCGAGAAGTTAATGACTGATCTCATGCTATCCTCGCTGAAATCCTACTGGGAGCGTCTGCGCGCTGGGCGCATCGCCCCATACCGTGCGGAAATCGATCCACGCCAGTTCGAGTCTGCTCTGGAAAACATGTTCATCATCGAGAAGATAGGTGAGAACAACATGCGGATCCGGCTTGCTGGAATGAAAGTCTGCGAAATGATGGGTATGGAAGTGCGCGGCATGCAGCCGAGTTACCTTATCGATGACGTTGACCGCCAGCGATTTCAGCGCCTGCTTCAAGTAGTCATGAATGAACCGGCAGTGGTCGAGATGAAGCTCGAAGCCCCAAATCGTACGGGAACATACGATGCCGCGATGCTATTGATGCCTCTGCGAAGCGATTTTGGTGACATCAATCGAGTTCTAGGCGGCGTCGCAGGCAAAGGCGATTTCTTTGCGCCACCCCTTTCGTTTGTCATTCGCGACGTATCGGTGACGCCGATTGAACCAAGCGAGAGCGCCGAAGCGAGCCAACCGCTGCCGGGCTTCGCAGAAGAACAGACGCCCTTTGGTGCCGCACCAGCAAAAGCACCGCAACTGCGTTCGATCGAGGGCAACCCGGATGCTCCTGCTCGGTCGCGCGGCGGCGCACCAAAGCTTCGGATCATCGACGGAAAGTAAGGCCGATGCCCGTGATGGGTATGCAATCACGCATTATGTGACAGCACAGAGCCGCATTCGTAACTGGGTAGGCTCTATGCAGGGAGCGGTTTGACAACAACGCCCCCGACGATGGACATACCACACACCTTGCTTGATGAGACGTTCGGCTATGTTCGCAGATGCCCGCCTGTGGCTGCTTTGACCGCTTCCACAATCCTCTGAGAGACCGCATCGATTTCGTTTTCCGTGAGCGTAGTCTCGGTCGGCTGCAACTTCACAGCAATCGCGACAGATTTCTTGCCCTGGCCCATCTGAGCTGCGGCCTTCTCTCCAGAAAAGACGTCGAATACGGATACATCGGCTATCAGCGACTTTTCTGCGCTCCGCGCCGCCTTCAGTAGGGTGTCTGTTTCAACACCCGTATCGACGACAAATGCAAAGTCACGCTCAACGCTCTGGAAGTCCGAAAGATACAGTGCCTGGCGGGCGGCGCTCTTCGCTCGCGGCAACGGGATGGCATCAAGCCTCACCGAGAACGCGACAACCAGGCCTTTGACTTCTAGATCCGATACCACTTTCGGATGCAGTTCTCCAAACTCGGCAAACATTGCCTTCGGCCCCAAGGCCAGCACACCGCTACGACCGGGATGCCACCAGTCACGCAGACCTTTCCGACTAGGAGGCGGAGAAGGCGCACCGATGGTGGACAACATGGCCTCAAGATCACTGCGCGCGTCGTATAGATCCACGGGTCTGCGATCGCCAAATGGTTCGCGCGGACTGGACTGACCGATCCGGATGCCCGTTGCAATTAGGCTCTGGCGGTCAGGTTCACCGCCATCGAAAACATAGCCCACCTCGAACAAAGCGAGGTCCATAATACCTCGCGCTTGGTTCTTGGCGGCAACACGCAACAGACCTGGAAGCAATTCCGGGCGCAGATGGCTCATTTCCGTCGAGATCGGGTTTTCGATCTGGGTATCGTCCGAACCTCCACCGAAGGCCTGCGCCGCACGTTGGTCAATGAAGCTATATGTGACGCATTCGATGTAGCCCTGCGCTGCGATGGCGTGCTTAACGCGCCACTCGCGATTCTGCATTGGCGTTAGTGTGGTGGGTGCAACCCCGGACGGCTGTGCCATTGGCTTGCCCTGGAGCTTGGTCAGAGACGAAATCCGAGCGACCTCCTCGACAAGATCAGCCTCGCCTTGGATATCGGGACGCCAAGAAGGCACCCCGACGCTAAGCTTGGTGCCGGGCCCCTCTCCCGGGGTGAAACCGAGTGCTTCGAGACTGGCAACCTGCAGTTCGCGCGGGATGTCCATGCCGACGAGAGACCCCACCCGTGACGGATCGAGCACGTAGGATCTGCTTGTTTGGGGCATGAAGCCGGCGACCGTTAAATCGGTTGCAACTCCGCCACAGAGGTCAAGGATCATCCGAGTCGCAAGTTCCATTCCGTCTATCGTGAAGGCGGGATCGATGCCGCGTTCAAACCGATAGCGCGCGTCAGAATTGATCTTCAAGCGACGACCTGTTCGTGCCGTCCGAACCGCATCGAAATAGGCTGCTTCGATGATGACATTAACCGTCTCATCGGTGCAGCCAGTATGCGCACCCCCCATGACGCCGCCGAGGCTTTCGACCCCATTCGTGTCGGCGATCACTGTTTCACTGCCGTCGAACTCATAGGTCTTTTCGTCGAGGGCCTTGAGGCTCTCGCCCGGCTTTGCAAGGCGGACGGTGAGCGGGCCATTGACCTTGTCTGCATCAAACACGTGGAGAGGGCGGGCGCGATCAAAGGTCAGGAAGTTCGTGACATCGACAAGGGTGGAGATCGGCCGCAAGCCGATTGCCCTCAATCGGTTTTGGAGCCACTCCGGCGAAGGCCCGTTCTTCACTCCTCTGATCAGCCGAGCAATGAAATACGGGCACGCCTCTGTCGCGACATCCGGCGCCAAGTATATGGCTAACGGAGAGGGCTCTGAACCCGCCACGGGAACGATCTTGGGTGTGATCTGTTCGCCGAGACCACGAGCCGCCAGATCGCGGGCAATACCCGCGACGCCGAGCGCATCTGGACGATTTGGAGTTATTGCAATTTCGATGACCGGATCGAAATGCCGGACGTCGATAAAGCGCGCACCTACTTGCGCTTCAGGCTCCAATTCAACAATCCCATCATGAGCGTCCGAAAGCTCCATCTCACGATCGGACAGCATCATACCGTGGCTTTCCACGCCCCGGATCTTGCCGACTTTAATCGTCGTGTCGATGCCAGGAATATAGTCGCCGGGCTTGGCCACGACGACCTTGATCCCGGCCCGTGCATTCGGAGCTCCACAGATGATCTGCCGCTCCCCCTCGCTCGTCGAGACGCGGCAGACTTTCAGCTTATCGGCATCTGGATGTTTTTCCGCCGACAACACCTCGCCAACGGTAAATGCGGCCAGACGTTGCGCCGGGTTCGTCACGCCTTCCACTTCAAGGCCGAGATCGGTCAGCGCAAAAAGAATCTCCTCGAGCGTGGCGTCCGTTCGAAGGTGCTCTTTGAGCCAAGCTAACGTGAATTTCATGGACTGGGCGCCCCGATTTGCTGCGGAACCGGGGTTTATGTGAACTGAATAAGATTTGAAAGAGGGGCACAGCATGATCCGTTGCGATCGGCCAAGACTTCGCGCCGCTGCGATGCCGCTGCCCGTATTCTCGACAGCCAGAGCTAGGGGCTACTCCCACCCAGCAACCGCTTCAGGCTCTGCCAAATCACACTCGCCGCGAGATCGGCGCCCTCGGCACTCGCGTGATATTTGTCCGAGTCGTAGACTGGTCGCTGCTGGCCGACCGCATTAAGCCAATGCTCTGGGACTGGCGCCACGGCAAAGCCATGTTTCCGCGCGATCGAGCCGTAAAAGTCCATTGTCCTCTGCGCGAAATCCTCCGGTCCCGAAGGTAGATCCTGCTCTTCTTGTGGCGCTCTGGAGTAAAAGGCATGCCCCGGCGCACGAGGCCAAGGCGGATAGAGAAGCACGTTTTTAGGACGGGCTTTCGCAGCAAGCCCAGCTATCGTGTCGTGTGAACTCTGCCGGTCTAGAGCTCGGAATGGTGTGGTCGTGTGATCCTGAAGCACCAGCACATCCCAGTTCGAGGCTTCAAGCAAAGGTCCCAGCCCTTCGATCCGCGCGGTTTCTCGAAGACGCGCGCCCGTTGCGGCAGCCAAAGCGACTTCCAGCTTCACTCCCTCGGAAGCCGCTTCCGCGGCAACACGGGCAGGAACATTGTGCCCCAATGTGATCGAGTTGCCGATGAAGAGAACGCGTGGCGGTCCGTCAGACTGCGCTTGATCGCGATACTGTTCAGTGAGCTGCTCGAGATAGCTATCCGTTAGGAACGGCTCCCGTCGGCGAGGCATCGGCTTCACATCCTGTGCCAATGCGCGGCGCTCCGCGAATAAGACAGCAGCGGCCCCAAGGCCCGCCAGTAGCCTGCGTCGATCGAGAACGCAGTTTACGGTCGTCTTATTTTTGGTCACCAACGATTTCCCAGGTCTCACCATCTCGAACTCGGCCTTGGTCGTAGTGTCGTAGCTCTCACTGTTACAATTTTTGGTCGCCCATATCCGCGAACCAATGCAGTATCGTGTCGCGACAAGACATGCGTCGTCAATTCAGCTGGATATTCGCGAAGAACTGCCATTTCGTTACGGTTTCGTCGTCCGTGACCGCAATTATCGGTCGACGAGACACCTAAGGCGGCATGGGCCGCCAGTCCCGGCTGTCGTTGAGGATCCAGGCCCAACTTTGACCAGCGGGTCAAGAAGCCGACCTCACGCAGTCGTGACCTTTCTCTTAGGCTGATTTCGTCTGATGGTGTCACAGGCTAAGCTCGGAAGCCGTAATCCGATCAAAGCTAAAGACCTCGCGAGGACAGATGCTACAGACCTTTCCTCTGGCTGCCGCAGCCGTTCTCCTGGCCGTACTCTCCATCGCGGCCGGTCTGACAGGGGGCGCCGCAATGGCAGGCGGCGCACTTCTCGGAGCCGTCGCAGGCTTCGGTCTGTATCATTCGTCGTTTGGTTTCACTGGTGCTTGGCGGCAGTTAGTGCGTGAGCGCCGCAGCTCGGGTGTCCGTGCTCAAATGCTGCTCATTGGAGCGACCGCGCTCGTGACTTACCCCCTCATCGGCTGGGAGGCGCAGACCAGCTGGAACATGAATCCCGTGGTGATGCCGATTACGCTTGCATCCGCATTCGGCGCATTCCTCTTTGGTGCGGGGATGCAACTTGGCGGCGGATGCGCGTCAGGCACCTTGTTCACCGTTGGCGGTGGTTCTACCCGGATGGTCGTCACGCTGATTGCCTTTATCGCCGGGTCGGTAATTGCGACGGCCCACCTGCACGAGTTCTGGTTCCAGCTCGATGACATAACCGGGATTCCGAACATCCCCGCCTTCTCGGTCATCAGTCAATTCGGGACACTCGGTGGCATGGTATCCTTGGCCGTGATCCTTGTCAGCGTTTGGAGTCTGACGCTGCGGCTGGAATCGCGACGTCACGGTTCGGCCGAACCTATTGGCGGTCTTTCGAGAGGCGTAATAGGTCCTTGGTCCAAAGCCACCGGGGCGATTGTTCTCGCTGGCGTCGGAATTGGGTGCTTTCTGATGTTTCAGCGCCCATGGGGCATCACGTCCGGCTTTGCGCTGTGGGGGGCCCACGCTCTTGAAGCCCTCGGGTTTTCCGTGCGCGGGTGGGGATATTGGTCGGGATGGCGGTCGAATCAGCTCGACTCGCCGCTCCTGGCAAATTCGATCTCTGTCATGAATTTCGGAATAATCCTTGGGGCTTTCGGTGCTTCTGCACTCGCCGGGCGCTTCGCACCGGCTTGGCGGCTCACCCGGCGCGACCTGATAACCGCCGTGGTTGGCGGGCTGATGATGGGATACGGCGCCCGCCTCGCGTTTGGTTGCAATATTGGAGCCTATCTCGGGGGTTTGGTATCGGGTTCTGCACATGGACTGTGGTGGCTGATCTGGGGGTTCGCCGGGTCCTGGATCGGCGTAGAGCTGCGCAGTCGGATCGGCATGGATCCCCCAGTATCAAGGCGTTCGACCATCGCCGCCGGTCCAGCTTAAGGATCGCTGCGGAAATGTTATAGCGACACAACTGCTCCGCCAGTTTGAATAGGAGGCCTTCATGCCGGGCCCGCTTGACCCAAAATCAATCGCGCTTGTGGCCGGGGCTGTCCCGGCACGCACAAAGCCTTCGAACTATCCCGAACCCTTTGCCCGCCGGATGGCAGGTAGGGAAAAACGCGCACTCGGAAATGCTTTTGGCCTTACCAAATTTGGGGTCAACCTCACCCGCCTGGCGCCCGGCGCCCAATCTGCCTTAATGCATGTTCATTCGGAACAGGAAGAACTCGTCTACATTCTTGAGGGCCACCCTAGTCTCGTCACCCCCCAGGCTACAGTGGAATTGGCGCCTGGGATGTGTGCAGGCTTCCCAGCGAACGGAATTGCCCATCACCTTGTGAATCGGACAGACCGCTTCGTTGTCTATTTGGAGATCGGAGACCGAAGCTCGGGAGATCGCGTCCGTTACCCGGTCGACGACCTGCAAGCTGTTCTTGGTGTTGATGGCGGCTGGGTCTTCTCCAGGAAAGACGGATCCCTCTATGACTAGTCCAACGACTGCGGGACGTTCGCGCGGCAAGAGCTTCGCTTGCTCCGGCGAGCGATCGGCGGTAATCCCAGCGAACCGCGAGAGTGTCTGCGGTTCTGGGGAGCACACAAGTCGATGAGCAGCGATCCGCAACTACTCGTATCTACGGATTGGCTTGCCGACCATCTAGCGGCTCCAGACGTACGCATATTGGACGCAAGCTGGCATCTCCCCGGCAGTGAACGGGACGCACGCACTGAGTATGAAGCTCGTCATATTCCGGGAGCACGTTTCTTTGACCTTGAGGTCGTGTCCGACCCGACATCGGAATTGCCCACCATGGCACCATCGCCGGAGCGTTTCGTTTCATCCGTTCGCCGTTTAGGTGTCGGTGACGGGCACCGGGTGGTCATCTACGATAGCGAAGGCTTGTTCAGCGCGGCGCGCGTGTGGTGGCTTTTTCGGCTTTTTGGCAAGAAAGACGTCGCAATACTTGATGGGGGCTTCAAGAAATGGCTGGCCGAGTCGCGCGAGTTGGATGAGGTCCCGCCTATCCTGCGCGACAGACATTTCACAGCCCGCCGCGACTCTAGCCTCGTTAGGGATGTGACTCAGGTTGCCGCAACGTCGAAACTTGCGGACGCTCAGATCGTCGATGCTCGGTCGCCTTCGAGATTTCGAGGCGAAGCAGCAGAGCCGAGGCCCGGATTGCGGTCTGGGCATATCCCCGGTTCAAAGAATGTACACTACGCAACGCTCCTCAACGAAGACGGCACAATGAAATCCGTTGAGGAGATCAAAGCGGTATTCGAGGCAGCGGGTGTCGATGTCGCTAAACCTACGATCACGACCTGCGGCTCTGGGGTAACTGCGGCTATCCTTTCACTCGCGCTCGAGCGCCTCGGGAACAGGCAGCACGCACTTTACGATGGCTCCTGGGCCGAATGGGGAAGTTACCCTGACCTCAAGGTCGAGACGGGATGACACACCATGTCGCAGGCGACGAGGTCGCATACACGATTACGTATCTCGAGATGAAGAAGCGTCCCAGCTACCCCCACCCGCCTCTGCCACTGGGTGCACCTTCAGCGCTGATCGCGGCGCCTTCCCCCCCAAACTGGTACTTCTTGGACCTCTATCGACAGGTAGGACAAGAATACGAATGGACTGATCAGTTTGAGCGCTCGGAGGGAGATTTGGGCGCCTGGCTGAAAGATCCGAAGGTGACACTCTACACGTTTTTTCGGGCCGGGTGGCCGCACGGGTTCTTCATCCTGGATCATAGATCGACCGACATCTGTAACATCGCCTATTTCGGACTTGTTCCCGAGGCCTTGGGCCAGCACATGGGCAGATTTCTGCTCGAAACCGCAGTCCATATGGCATGGGATACGTCCGGAACGCGGTGTGTTACAGTGAATACGAATTCACTCGACCACCCCCGTGCACTTCCGCTTTACCAAAAGGCCGGGTTCACTCCGGTTCGGCGAGAAACCCACCGCCGCACTCTTACCCGCGACCGACCGCTCATCGGTGTTTGACTTCGGAGACCCTCATGTTCGAATCGCTGAAAGCGCCTGCCCCGGACAAGATCATCCAACTGATCGGAATGTATGCGGAGGATCCGCGGACCGAAAAAGTGGATCTCGGGGTCGGTGTATATAAGGATCCAGACGGCAAAACGCCGGTTATGCGCGCTGTGAAAGCCGCCGAGCGACTTCTCGTCGAGACCCAAGACAGCAAGTCGTATCTTAGCGTCCTTGGCGACAAATCCTTCGTGTCCGGGATGGCAGATCTCGTGCTCGGGGATGCCGTTGCTGCGGAACGTCTGGTGGGGGCGCAGGCACCTGGCGGCACCGGCGCAATCCGTCAGCTCTGTGAGTTGATCCAGCGCGCTGCGCCGGAAACCACGGTTTGGCACTCAGATCCGACCTGGCCCAATCATCCCCAGATTCTGGCGCATCTCGGGCTGAAAGCGAAGACGTTTCGCTACTACGATGCCGCAGCAGGTGTCGTAAACTTCGACGCTATGTGCGAGGATTTGTCCGCCGCGGCCTCCGGCGATGTTGTCATCCTCCACGGCTGTTGCCACAATCCAACAGGCGCAAACCTCACTCTGGAACAGTGGGAGATCCTAACCACAAAGTGTGCCGCTCAGGGGCTCGTTCCGTTGGTCGATCTTGCGTATCAGGGGTTTGGCGACGGGCTGGAAGAGGATGTCGCTGGACTGCGGCAGATGGCCACTGAACTGCCCGAGTTGATGATCGCTGCGAGTTGCTCGAAGAATTTCGGGCTCTACCGCGACCGCGTTGGAGCCGCGCTTATCATCGGCAAAGATGTAAGCGACGCCAAGCTCGCGGAAGCCAATATTGGAACCCTCAATCGGCTGAATTTCTCGTTTCCACCAGACCACGGCGCCAAAGTAGTCTCGATCATTCTCCACGACCCGGATCTGAAATCCGACTGGATGGCGGAGCTTGAGGACATGCGCCTGAACATGCTCAGCCTGCGCCAGGGCCTTTCAGACGCGCTTCGTCGGGAATCGAACTCGGATCGTTTTGACTATATCGCAGCCCACAGAGGCATGTTCACCCAACTGGGAGGTACAGCAGAAAAGGTGAAGGCTTTGCGAGAAGATCACGGCGTTTATGCGGTTGGAACCGGTCGTATCAACATTGCTGGCTTACCTGCTGGAGGCCTCGATCAGCTTGCCAAGGCAATCGTCAGCGTCGGCATCTGAGGGCAACGAAGCCCACTTTCGCTGGATGTGTGGCGGGCGGCTCATCGATCCGCAGGGCCGCACGTTTGATGGCCCTTTGGACGCGGGTGCCGGGGTCATTGCCGAACTCTTCCGGGCTTCCCAGCGCGGCCTAGAGTTCTACGTGACGCATCGGGGCGTTGAAGTGCTCGGCCCTGCTCGGCCAGCAAGCTTTCAATGCGAAACCTCAGGAAGCACCGGACCCGCAAAGCGCATCCGCCGTAGCCAAGCCTCTTGGCTGGCCAGTATTGCGGTGAATGCTGCGCGCTTTGGTATTGGGCCGGGTATGGCGGTCGGCATTCTAGGCAGGCTTCACGCCTCGCTGCCGCTCTATGGGGCGGTCGAGGCCCTCTGCTTGGGGGCGGATCTGCATTTGATGGGGGGTGTGCGGCCTGACCGACAGTTGGCACTCATCAGGGCCGGCGAAACTGCACTAATTTGGGCAACGCCAACGCAGATCCGCCAATTTGCCGCATCTGACCCTAAAGAGCCCTGCCCTAGCTTAAGGATCCTCCTGGTCGGTGGCGGGACGTTTGATGCCGCGTCGATGGCTAAGGCCAGAAATCTCTTTCCAAACGCTGAAGTTACACAGTTTTACGGGGCTGCCGAAACCAGCTTCATTGCCATGTCGGACGCGCAGACACCCAAAGGCTCCGTTGGGCGGGCCTATCCCGGTGTGGAGATTGAGATCCGTAATGGAAAAGGCGCTCGGCTTGGCGCAGGCGACGTTGGAGAGATCTGGGTAAAGAGCCCCTACCTCTTTCTCGACTATAGCGTGGGCAATGGGGTCGATACGCGGAGAGACGGCTCATATTTGACCATTGGTGAGTGTGGCGCGCTCGATGCGAATGGAAACCTCTATTTAGAAGGGCGTCGAACTCGAATGGTCACAATCGCTGAGTGCAATGTTTTCCTCGATCAAGTAGAGGCCGCGATGCTCGCTTGCGCGGGTGTCACCCAAGCGGCAGTCTTGCCCCTGCAAGATCCACTCCGCGGGAACGTACTGATTGGGTTTGTGCAGATGCAAGGCGATGGCTCTCTGGACGTTCTAAGGGCCGAATGTCTCGCCGCGCTAGGACCGCGCGCGACCCCAAGAGCGTTTATACCCATCGCGACATGGCCAGAACTTGGATCAGGCAAGACGGACCACGATGCGCTGCGGCGCAACATGCCATCTGACATATGAAATCGGCCTGGATCGTTGCTGCACGGCGCACGCCGGTTGCCCCGAGAGGCGGTGCGCTCGCGCGTGCCGCAATCCACGATTTGGCTATGGCCCCGGCGCTAGCATGCCTGTCGGATGCCCAGGTAAACCCGGACAAGGTCGATGAACTGATCCTGAGCAACGCAATCGGTGCCGGCGGAAACCCCGCGCGAGTGACGGCGCTAGCCTGTGGCCTGCCACAGCGTGTTGGCGGGATTTCAATCGACCGGCAGTGCTGCGGCGGTCTCGACGCCATTGCCCTTGGCGCGTTGATGGTAGAAGCCGGGCGTGCCTCGGTTGTCCTTGCCGGGGGAGCGGAAAGCTATTCGCGCCGCCCATTGAGGTATGCGACCGATCCCGATGGCGGGCCACCACGCCTATATGAACAGGCCCCGTTCACCCCCTGGCGCGAACGCGATCCAGACATGCACACGGCTGCGGATGCCCTCGGCAAACAACTGGGCATCAATCGCGCGGCACAGGATGCTTGGGCGATCAAGAGCCATGCGGCGGCGCTGGTGGCAAATCAATGCGGCGCTATGGATGCGGAGACGTCTCAACTGCCCGGTATTGCGCTTGCGCACGATGCATTCACGCGTTCTCTGACTAAGAGACTTGCTGCGCGCGCACATCCTCTCGTGGGAGATATTACCCCGGCCAACACGGCGGTGGCAGCAGATGGCGCGGCTCTTTGCCTGATCGTCTCAGAAGACATCGCGCGGGTCGCCACAGACCGCAGGGTGCGCATTGGGGCACACGCCGCCCTTGGCGGAGATCCGGAGCTGCCAGGGCTCGCGCCTATTGCGGCCATTGAGCAAGTTCTTACTCAGGAACGACTTAGCCCGGCTGACCTGAGCGTGGCGGAGATCATGGAAGCCTATGCGGTGCAGGCGATCGCTTGCGTCGAAGGTGCAGCGCTCGACCCTGCAATAGTCAACCCCGGCGGTGGGGCATTGGCACGGGGCCACCCGGTAGGGGCGTCAGGCGCAATACTGGCAGTCCGGCTTTATCATTCGCTTCTTGTGCAAGGGGGCGTTGGAATGGCAGCGATTGCGGCGGCGGGCGGCTTGGGATCGGCGCTTACACTCTTCCGCGACCGCTGAATCAAGACTGAGGTTCGGGCCGTCTTGGTGCAGGATCTTCGAATCCATAAAACGCTGTGTAATCTTCGAGCTGCAGCCGACTCGTGCGCGTAGCATTCGCTGGGTGATCGGGATCGGCATAGCCTAGTGCCACACCGCAGACCACAAGCTCGTTCTCGGCCAGGCGCAAGCATTCGGCGACCACATCACCGTGGTTGGCCAGGGCGCCGATGCCGCAAGTGGAGAGCCCCCGATCAGTCGCCGCCGCGATCAGGCCGTACAGCGCCATGCCAAGATCCATGAAACAGCCCTTTCCCATCTGCCGTTCGATTGTCACGACAATCCCAACCGGCGCGTCAAAGAACCGATAGTTTCGTGCGAATTGGTGGCGTCTCCCCTCAAGGTCTCGGCGATTGATCCCGAGCGCTGTGTAGAGCGCATAGCCCGCATCGCGCTGCCGCACTTTGAGATGCGGCGGCATGGGCTTTGGAAAGTAAGAGTATTCCTCAACCTGGGGCCGCCCGCTTTCCGATGCGTCAAGCAGAGCTGAGCAGAGATCAGCGAGAGGCTTGCCCGTGAGCACATGGAACCTGCCAGGCTGGAGATTTGCGCCACTCGGCGCGGCGCGTGCAGTGCGCAAAACGTCCTCAATCGTATTGCGTGGAACGGGCTCCGGAAGGTAGCCGCGGATCGAGCGCCTCGGGTTCTCCATACTCAGGCGCGCGAAAGAACTGCCTCCGGGCGGGCTTTGACCAGGGTCGAGGTGATGAAGCCAGCAACGATCGCCTTGACGAAATCACCTGGAATAAAAGGCAGCGCCAGCATTGTGGCCTCGCCGATACTCTTATTGAGCGTAATTGCCATTCCGACGATCCCGCAGATATGCATGACGCCAATTCCCCCGACAATCGCGGCAAGGCTCACGCCGAGCGTGAGATGGTGGGAAGGGAGCCGCTCAACGATAAACCCAACGACCAATGCTGAGAGGAGAAAGCCCACGAGATAGCCAGCAGTCGGGCTTACGAACACACCGAGGCCACCCCGACCTCCGGCAAGCAGCGGCAAACCCAGCGCCACAAGGAACAAGAAAAGCGCAACAGCCAGAAAACCGCGACGCGCGCCGAGTATCGTGCCACACAGCATGACGCCCAGGCTCTGCGCAGTGATTGGCACTCCGAAGGCCATGTCGATCTTGGGAATCAGACCGAGTGCTGCGATGAGTGCCGCAAAGAGCGCGATGAAGGAAAGGTTGCGTTCCATTTTAGATCCCTCGCTTAGTGTCGGCCCACTCTTAGGGTGCGCTGGGCCAATGTGACACCCCGGTTTTGGATGTCAGTTCAATCCGCCACGGGCACGCAGTGCATCAGAAATGTGTTCCGCGTCATCAATCGCGATGAGTGAGAACGGCAAGACAATGCGCCATCCGGGCCGCTTTGCTGAACGAGCACGCCATGCTTCAATGAGCTTTCCCCCCTTCTCGACCAAGCTTGGCGTAAAGCGGATCACGAGCGCCAGAGCAATACTGAGCCGCTTGGGATCGAGCCCAAATCGCCCAAGGGGTCGCAAGAGCCCTTCCGTAACGGTCAGCATATCATCGAGCCGGGTCGTCATTGTTACAAGATTGGCAAGACCCACGCACGCGACGAGCCGAAGCGAAATCTCAAAGCCTTGTAGGAGCGCGCCGGTCACCCAATGCCAAATCAAAACGACGACAACGAAGATCCAAAGGGGGCGGAGCATGCGCAGGCCCTGGCGCAGAAAGGCAAGGCCCGGCCAAAGGTAGAGGCTAAAGACAGCCATACAGGCTGCGAAGCTCCAAAGAAGAGATCCTGCGATGGTGATCAGCAATGTAGAGAAGCAAAGTGCCAACATTTTCGGCCTTGCCCGCCAGGTGTGATAGGGCGTGCGGATCTCAGAGGTCAGCGAAATCATCTGTCTCGCCGATTTCTTGCATTTCTTCTCTGTAAGAAGCGATCACAGGCCCTGGAGCACCATCCCCACGAATCTGCCCTCCGTCGATCCATATGATCCTTTCGTAGGCTTCAAGGATCTGAAGGTTATGCGACACGTGGATGACTGACTGATCGAGACTGGAAAGGTGGCGCGTAAGCTTTATCGTGGTCGGAGCATCAAGCCCGGCAAAAGGTTCGTCGAGCAAAATGAGCGCAGGTTGCATGGCTACGACAGCGAGCAGGCAGACGAGATGCCGCTGACCCTGCGACAAGGTCTGAATGCTCCGCTCAGCCCATGCCTCACGCCCAAAGCGGGTAAGAACATCACGGGCCATGCGCCACCCTTCAGCCTTTGAAGCCCCCTGCTGCGTCAGGCCGAAGGCAATCTCCTCCTCTACGGTGGGAAAAATGATCTGATGATCTGGGTTTTGGAACAAGATCCCGACGGTTGAGATCGCCTTGCGCCTGTCGTTGCCGACATCGACGCCATTCACGCGCACTTCGCCCGCATCGGGTATGATCAGGCCGGCAATCATCCGCAAGAGAAGCGACTTTCCCGACCCATTCCGCCCAATAATGCCGACGCGACGTTCCCAAATCTGCAGATCGAATTCGGAAAAAACACGATTTCCACCCTTCTTCAGACACACGCCCTTGAGAGCTGTCGTCGCCTGGTCGGGAGAATTTGTGTCTTTCACGGTAAATCGGGGGGTCTGATGCTGCGACGCGGCAGAAGTATCATATGGCGTGACGAGCGCAAGCTCAGCTCAAAGCCTCTCCTTCCGCTCCAGTATGTTTAGGATATCCTTCGCACGAACCAGAGTCGCCTCGCGGTTCTCGTTACTCATCCGTTCCCAGGTGCGATACATCTGCGCCATGCGCGGGTTGCCGCCCAGTTTCTCCCGGTTCCGGTCGAGAAAATCCCAATAAAGTGCGTTGAATGGGCAGGCGTCTTTTTCACTCCGCTTCTTGACGCTGTAGCTACAGCGACCGCAATAGTCAGACATTCGGTCGATGTAGTTGCCGGATGACGCGTAGGGCTTCGATCCGAGGATGCCGCCATCGGCAAACTGGCTCATTCCAATGGTGTTTGGTGCCTCCACCCATTCATATGCGTCGGCGTAGACCTCAAGATACCATTCATGCACCTGCGCGGGATCAACTCCTGCGATCAGGGCGAAGTTCCCAGTCACCATCAGCCGCTGGATATGATGCGCATACGCTTCCTCAATCGTTTGGGTCACGGCCTCACGCAGGCAAGTCATTTCGGTATCCGCATCCCAGTAAAACCCAGGCAGATCGCGCTTGGCGCCAAGATGGTTGCGCTTCGTATAGTCTGGACCTTTGAGATCATAGATGCCGCGAACGAATTCGCGCCAGCCGAGGATCTGCCGGATGTAGCCTTCCACGGCATTAAGAGGCGCGCGGCCCGCCCGATACTCGCCTTCAGCGCGACGGCAAAGGTCTAGCGGGTCGAGGAGACCCGCATTCAGATAGACGGACAGCACGGAGTGATAGAGAAAGCGTTCACCGTGCAACATGGCGTCTTGGTAGTCGCCAAAGTTTGGCAGAACCTCTCGGAAAAACTTTTCTGCTGCAACTTCCGCTTCGTCTGCATCGGTTGCAAACCAAAAGGGGTGCAGATCACCAAGATGATCTGAAAACTCGGCGTTGACCAGGTTCAGGACCTCCCGCGTCGTCTCGTCTGGCTCATGGCGCGCTGGCTCCGGCATAAAGAGATCGGACTTGGCCGGTTTCCGGTTCTCGCTATCAAAGTTCCATTTCCCTCCCTCGGGCTGATCGCCATCCATCAAGATGCCGGTCTTACGGCGCATCTCCCGATAGAAGTATTCCATCCGCAATGACTTTCGCCCGGACGCCCAGCGCTCGAATTCCTGTCGGGTCGCAATGAACCGGTCGTCAGGCAGAACCTGGATATTGAGCGGGCAAGACGTGATACTCTCCCGGAGCCGCCACTCACCGCAGTCGGTCGCCAGAACCGCGTCGGCTCCAAACTCGTCTCTGCGACGCATAAGCTCTCCGCAAACAGACGATGACGTGGTTTGATCGTTATAGCGGCCATAGGCGACGGTCCAGCCCTGGTCTTGCAGCGCCTGCGCGAACTTTCGCATCGCTGCGAAAAGAAATGCGATCTTTTTCTTATGGTGACCTACGCTTCTCGCTTCATCCCGTAGCTCCGCCATCACGACGACATCTCGACGTTTGTCGGCAGCTTCCAGCGCCGAGAGAGAGTGTGTGAGCTGATCGCCTAGGACAAGGACGAGGCGCCGCGCTACCACGGGATGGTCTTCCCGTCCCATGCAAAGAAACCACCTGTATTGGCGGACGAGAGACCGGAAATCACTGCAAGGAGGTTCCCCGCGGCCTCTTCCGGTGTGACCGCTGGGTGGCGACCCAGATACTCTTTGGTAAGCGCGGACCTGACGGTCCCCGGATGCAAAGCGACAACAACCGCCTGCGGCCATTTTCTGGCGATCTCAATCGAGGCCGTCCGAACGACTTGATTTAGTGCTGACTTCGACGCCCGATAGCTGATCCAACCGCCGAGACGGTTGTCGCCTATGGAACCAACGCGTGCGGATAGTGTGGCAAAGACAGATGTTCGGTCCTTAGGGAGGAAAGTGTGGAAGTGCTTTAACAGGAGTGCCGGGCCAATTGCGTTCAGAGCGAACTGACCCGCCATGGAAGAGGGCTCAATCTGTGACAGGGCTTTCTCGGGGCCATTACCATTGATTTCTAGTCCACCAGTCGCATCGAAGATCAATTCAAAATGTCCCGAAACCGTATGGGCGGCAGCCTGGATCCGCTCCTCGTCGGTAACATCAAGACCGTGTGTAGATCGCGAAAGTCGGTCAACATGCCAGCAGTCTGTCTCAAGTCGCTCTGCAAGGGCAGACCCGATGGCCCCTGAAGACCCAATAATCAAAGCCCGCATGTCCGCGCCCCTGGTTGCTCGCGTTAGGCGTGAGAAACTGGAGCGAACAGGGCTCCCGTCCAGTCTACATGTTTCAACGCGCGGGATTTCTTAAGATGCGAGGAGCGCATGGGCATCGGCAAAGATGGCGACACAGGAAGTGAAGGAACTAACGAGCCTCACAAAAAACAGCCCTGAACTCCAATCTGGCCGCTTCGTTTTGCAGGTGGGCCCCGAGATTCTTCTACTAGCGACACATCCTCATCTTGCTTATGAGCATAAAAAGGGGTCTTCCGCTTTCCTTCGTCATTTGTCAGGAACACGTGTGTCTAGGGTCTATTTGCTCAAATTGCTTATTGCAGCCACAATTATGGCGGTTCCAGTTCTTACGAAGGCACAGACTTCCTTCGGGGGAGTCGCATTTCCCGAAGGCATCTCGTCTTTCGCCGATCGCGTCGTGTCTTCTGAAAAAGGGGCTGAGGTTCTCTCTCGTTATCACATTGCCGAACAAGCGCTGGGACCACCCGACGTCGGCCAGGGAGACCAGGGACTGGAGCGCGCTCTTTCACTTGGAGAAGGCGGATCTGTAATTCTTGAATTCACAGATAACGCCTTGACGACTTCGGGTGACAGGAAAGCCGACCTCCACGTCTTCGAAGTCGGCACGCGCGTTGAAGTTATGCAGATCGAGATTTCCAAGGATGGTCAAAGCTGGATCAGTCTCGGCCAATTGCGGGGCCAACCTACAAGCATTGACATAGACAGCTTTGCCGGCGTGGAGTCCGGAGAGAGGTACAGCTTCGTCCGAATTCAAGATGTCAGGTCGGATCGCTCGGGAGGCAATCATGCTGGAGCGGATATCGATGCCGTCGGCGCGATCACTTCCGCACCTCCTGTTCCGCCACTACCGCCTGTTGCGCCTGGACCACCAATGCCAACGCGCGTTCACGGATCTAGCTGACCACTACTGGTGGCATACGGCCTCATTGCAGCCATGCCAAACCTCCAAACGAAACATCAATTCCGCGCAGGGATCTTGGCGACTTGATTTGTGGACAGCGTCGCCGCCCTTGGCGAATTGAGGAGACGTCAGCCGGTTGCAGCGCGCGCACCACCATGTGATCGAGGAAGTCCCAGTCGCGCTTGTTCGTTACTCTGCGACGAAGCTAGGTCACGTTGACGGAATAGCAGGTTTGTGAATGCACGGTGCGGGTATGGCTTTGCTACGTTTGCTCTTGAGTACCTCGATTTCGGTTGTGGTGGCCGGGTTGGTCGTGTTGGGCTTGGCGGCGGACACGCTCAACATCTGGCTCTTGAGCTTCGTCTACAGTTTCCGGATCTACATCGGCGCTGTCACAATCCTCATTGGTACTCTGGCCATCCTGATATACCGCCGAAACTTTGTAGCCTACGCGCTCGTATTCGTCGCCACGAGTTCAACCCTTTATGCCTATATAGACTCACGCGCATTCTCGCCTGGACTTCTCTTCGGCGCGACGATTGACGCCGAGCCGAACCTCCGCGTGGTGTCCTTCAACGTTCTTGGGGATAATCCACATGGCGCCCGCATCGTAGAGATCCTCTCAGAATTGGATCCAGACATCGCAATCATCCTCGAAGCACGCGCTTTAAGGACTGAGTTAGACGGGCTCTCTGAGACCTACCCTTACAGAATTGGGTGCGGAGAGGTAATGCGTCGGTGCGATTCGCTGATCCTTTCGAAATACGATATTGAAAATCGAGAGGTTCACGATCTCAGTGTGTTAAGCCCAGATCGTCTTCTAAGCGGTGATATCATTTTCGAGGGCGTTGCGATCCGGGTGGCCAGCGCGCACCTCACGAAACCCTACTACGATGGACGCCAACGCTCCGAGATTTGGGAAGTGGTCCGCCGATTTCTTGACTACCAAGGCAATCTCATCCTGGCGGGGGATTTCAACTCGTCGTTCTTGCAACCTTCAACTCGGCGTATTCCAGATCTCTTGAACCTGCAGACGGGTCCGTCCGAACCCGCATCCTGGCCGATTGCGGCAGGTCGCTGGGGTATTGCCATCGACCATATTTTAGCCCGCCCTCCGCTCCAGATTGTCCAGACACGGCAGATCGAGGACAATGCTGGCTCAAACCACTTCGGGCTCTATGCTGACATTTTTGTCCCCGGTACAGTTGGCAGAGGTCCAGAGAACGTCGTAGCGACCGCTCCCTAGCCGCGACCAGTCCAACCTTTCTTGAAAGGCCCCGGTGCTTGGCTTAATGCCTTTGTGAAACGGAATTGATCGGGAGTGCAGGAGGATGGCGGGATTGCTGGCCGGCAAGCGTGGCCTCATAATGGGCGTGGCGAATGACAAATCGATCGCCTGGGGAATCGCCAAGACCTGCCATGCAGAAGGGGCCGAGTTGGCATTCACCTACCAAGGTGAAGCGCTTGGCAAGCGTGTGTTACCACTCGCAGAGTCAGTTGGATCCACGCACGTCTTGCCCTGCGATGTCACCGACGAACCCTCCTTGGATTCTGCTTTTGATACATTGGCAAAGGACTGGGGCAGGCTCGACTTCCTTGTTCACGCAATAGGCTTCTCCGACAAATCAGAGCTGCGGGGAACCTACGTAGAGAATACCACTGCTGAGAACTTTGCCCGGACGATGCACATTTCAGTTTATTCGTTCACTGCAGCCGTTCAGCGTGCTCTGCCGCTAATGACTGACGGCGGATCTTGCCTGACGCTGACCTACTATGGGGCCGAGAAAGTCATGCCGCACTACAACGTGATGGGCGTGGCCAAAGCAGCACTGGAGGTATCGGTGAAGTATATGGCTATGGACCTCGGACCGCGAAACATTCGCGTAAACGCGCTTTCGGCCGGTCCGATCAAGACCTTGGCTGCATCAGGTATCGGTGATTTTCGCTACATTATGAAATGGAACGAGTTAAACGCGCCCCTTCGCCGCAACGTCACTCAGGAGGATGTCGGTAAATCGGGCCTATACCTTCTGTCCGATCTGTCATCCGGGGTCACAGGCGAGACCCACCATGTGGATTCGGGTTATCATGTGGTTGGTATGAAGGCGGAAGACGCGCCGGATATCGATGTGGTTTCGGGCAGGAAGGGCGGCTAGCCCCAATGGCCGAGAGACTACCGCACGAAAAGGGTTTCCATGTTTCCTGGGATCAGATCCATCGTGACTCCAGGGCGCTGGCTTGGCGGCTCGACAAGCAGGGCCCGTATGACGGATCGTGGCGCGCCATCGTCGCGATTACCCGGGGTGGTATGGCCCCAGCAATGATCATCGCGCGGGAACTGGACATCCGCACAATCGATACGATTTCGGTAAAGAGCTACGATTGGCAGGATCAGGCGGACGCACAAATCCTCAAAATGCCCGACCCGGAAGTGATGTCCGAGGGTGGCAAAGGGATCTTGGTTCTCGATGATCTTGTCGATACGGGTAAGACCTTGGAAGTCGTACGAGAGCTCTATCCCCAAGCGCATTTCGCGACTGTTTATGCGAAACCCCAGGGTCGCGCGATGGTTGACACCTACATCACAGAAGTAAGCCAGGACACATGGATCTTCTTCCCGTGGGACATGGCGCTCCAGTATGTTCGCCCGTATCGCGGCGACTGACCGAGAATTCGACACAGGCCATGCACTTTAGCGAAGTGTTCAGTTTATCTTGAGGGTTCGGTGAAGAACGAAGCGCCTTCAAGCTGCTATGATGAAACGGCCTGGACGGTTCTCTGACCTTCAAAGGCCTGGGTGATCGCCTGCAAAGATACCGAGATCGCCTGCCCACCATCGACTGTGACGACGGGACACGACAGTTGGCTAAGCCAAATTTCATGCCGCTGAAGGCTTCGGATCGACAATCCACCGGTGTCATACTCCGCAGCCCATCTTAGGAAAGGCTCCGAATCAGGCAAGACTGGCCAAGTCCCGCGGATTTCCCTGAAGCCATGCCGAAGCGCTTCGCGCCGACGCAGTCGCTCTAGGCGAAGACAAGATCGTGTTCTGACGAAGACGACCAGGTCGAACTGGTCAGCGATACTGTTCCCCCAACCTTCTAGAGAACCACTTAAAATCCAGGCAGGGCGACTGAGAAACATCTCCTGCATTAATCGCAGCCGCTCATGAATCGGACGCCGATGGCGATACGGAGGATCGCTGGGAACCCAATAGAAGTCATCCGTATCGTGGTGCGGAACTGCAAAGCTCCGGGCCACAGCTTGGCCCAGAGTGGTGACGCCTGATCCGGCTGCGCCGGTTAGGTGGATACGGCACCGTAGCATAAGCAAACTATAGACTCGATGACGCACTTGCGAAAGACGGAAGATTAACTCTTCGTAAAGGAATTGCGACAGCCGGAAATCAACTTACACTTTCGGCCAAGTGTCATTGGACGTCGAAACCTTGTTGCAGCGCGAAATGCCAAAAAGCCCTTGTCGAATAGACGCATAACCGTAAATCAGTCTGCGAAGTTGACGGGAGCATGGAATGAGCGAAGCGGCGGATAGAAGTGGTATATTCGCAGGCGATGACCCGTTTGTTTTAGCGCAGGCTTGGCTTGAAGAAGCCGAGAAATCTGAGCCGAACGACCCCGCCGCCATGGCACTCGCAACTGTTGATTCTGAAGGTCTTCCGAACGTCCGAATTGTGTTGCTCAAGCAAATCGAGGCAGACGCTTTCGTCTTCTACACCAACTACGAAAGCCGCAAGTCGCACGAACTCGACACCTCCAAGAAGGCGGCAATCTCTATGCACTGGAAGAGTCTTCGGCGGCAGGTCCGTATACGCGGTCATGTCGAACGCGAAAGTGGGCCGAAGGCGGACCATTATTTCGCATCTCGGAGTCTCAAAAGCCGTCTAGGAGCGTGGGCCTCCCACCAGTCACAACCTCTTGCATCACGTCGCGCGTTGATGGCGGAAGTCGCGAAAATCACGGCGACCAAAGGGCTCAATCCGCCACGCCCCCCATTCTGGGGTGGATACCGGATTGTGCCGATCGAATTCGAGTTTTGGGCTGACGGCGCCCACCGTCTTCACGATCGTTTCCGTTGGTCGAGAGCCGATCCGTCCGCGGCTTGGCAGATTGTACGTTTAAGCCCTTAGGCTTTGGCAGTTGATAGCGCTAGGCATTCGCCGCGTTCACCTTAGCCAATTTAAACTGCGGATTTGTCCAGTTTGGACACCTTTATTTAAGCAATCTCCGTAGAGCTGGCAGAGGACATCACTCTTGAGCGCCCCGTTCCAGGTCATCCGTGACATGGCGACGCGACTTCGAAGATGTGGTCCGACAGGATTCCGGGGCGCAAAGCACTTCGGGAGCAAGACAAAATTCAGCTCAATCGCGACGTGATAGACCAATCAGTCTAGACCGTTCTGGGTCAGGAGTGTTCTGGAACCAGATCACCCGAAACCTCGCAGAACCCGCAGCTCTCATACAGAGACTCGAAAAGCGCATAGAAGTAACGCGATCAACTCAGGCGCTCTCTTTCTCTCCATCCGAAATCATCTCTACAGACGGCTAGATTCATGGCATTGATATAAGAGTACTTTGCCAATGGATATGGGAGGTAGACATGTCTCGATCGATGGATCTTCGTGTTGAACTCTTCGAATGGCGATTTGAGGCTGCGGCGTGGCGTCCTCCCATTCATCATCGAGAGGGCTTCGCAGACTACAGCGGGCTTGAAGGAAATTATTCTCTGTATGTCTCTCAGCGCGGCATCCTAGGACAGAACCATCTGGAAAACCTGTGGGCTCGGTATAGCAGCATCGATCTACTCAGGGCGACCGTAATTCTGGGCGATGGCCATCAAGACGTCTTTGTCGGCTACAAAGCAGCGGCAACCGTCGATGGAGGAGAAGGCGATGATGTCGTTCTTTTTTCCCGCCTTGTTCAGCCTTCGTTCCCAGCGACAGTAAGTTTCGACGGCGGCGACGGCTTCGATGAAATCTCGTTCGCCTCATCCCAGTTCCGAACAGCCACGATTGGTATTGAGATCGATCTTCGTTCGGGCACCGTAGGATTTGGCGGCAGTGGCCTCTCGAATGTCGAAGCCGCAACTGGATCTGCGAAGAATGATACGTTCTATGGATATAGCCTAGGCAACCACTTGGTTGGCCTTGATGGCGATGACATTATCGATGGCCGCGGCGGCGGCGACATTTTGGCCGGCGGCGTAGGTAAGGACACGCTCTATGGGGGGGCGGGCGAAGACCACTTCTTCTTCTCAGATGTCGGTCTCACCCCCGATAGTCAGACGTTCTGGTTGGACGTCGACATTGTCGATATTGCCCGGGTGTACGGTGGAGATGTTGCCTATGGCGGGGCGGACAAGGACACGTTTCACCTGTATGAAGACGATCCGGCAGGATCTCGCGATCTGAACTATGATGCGGACAGCGTCTATGGCGGGCTCGACGACGACATCATCTTTGCAGAAGTCGGATGGGACCATATTGAAGGTGGCGAAGGCCGTGATCGCCTCGACTACAGCGCGTTTCTCCAGACCGATGAGACCAACGCGCTCGGAATACATGTTGAGAACGGGGCGGTTTTTGCTCGCTCAGACGGTGATGTTCCCAATTCGTCGGCGGAGGTCGGAAACCGCAGGCATGACACATTCGTGGGTATTGAGGTGTTGGACGGATCGTCGCGGGCCGACGTCATCTACCTATCCGGGGAGCTGGTTGAGGCGAATGGCGGCAACGGCGCGGACAGGATTATTGGCGACTGGCAAGGCGAGGCAATCATTGGCGATGTCGGCAACGATGTCTTGTTCGGACGCGGCGGAACCGACTTTGTGTCCGGCGGGGATGGCATCGATCTTCTACGCGGCGGGCTTGGAAATGACACACTGGAGGGCGGGACCGGAATCGATCTGTTCGACTATCGTTGGGGCATCGCTGAGGATCCCGAATTTCTCTGGGGCGCTGATACCATTCTCGACTTCACTCCCGGGGAAGACAGGGTGATTCTGTCTAGCCGTTTTGCCTATCAGGAGTGGAGCTACGAGGACCTGACCATTGAGACCCAGACGCTGCTCAGTCCAATCTTCGGCGACCCGTGGCCAGGCTTTCAATACACCCGTGTAAGCCTGTCGCCGGGGGATAGGGCATTGGAGTATGGATCCATGACGCTAAACGGCGTTTCCGCGAGCGACCTGAGCGAAAGCGACTTTCTGTTTGTTTAGAAAGGTCTCCCCCTATCGAGCCGCCGCTCTGCTGAGGGCGCGATTGGGAAACGCTAGCTTTGGTCGCCTGCATCGCGCGACTGGATCTTGACCGGCATTCGACGCGGCCACACCCTGCACTATCCTCCGTTGAGTGCAGATGCTGACGATTGGGAGGACCGGAGTTCGATGGGGTTAACCGCAGTTCTCGACTGGAACGTGATCTTGCAAGACTGCAAGCTCTCCGATGTAACTGATCTAGGTCCATACCTCTATTTCCCTGATCCTAGTCTAAGCATCCTGTCTGTCTTTGATGACCTGCAATATGACCGCGCAGACGCCGATATGCTTTCGCCCGCGATGCGCAACCATGTCCTGAAGACCTTGCGTCCCATGGGCTTCAAGCAGCGCTCTGGCACTGTGATCGAACACAGCGAGACGGGTATTCGGTTCATAATGCCGAAGTTTCACGCTCTTGGGGCCTCGCCCTTCGACATCACACGCTATGCACCCAAGCGCGAACAGGACTTCTACGTTCTGACACCAACACAGACGGCTTGCCGATTTATCGATACCTACGCCCTGGAAGAAGCAGTGGATCGGATCCGCGCGCTGGTGAAGAAGCAACCGATCAACATTTATCGCTTGATGGACTTTTTAGAGAAGAAGCCCTCTCATCAGGACTTTCTGCAGGCAATCGGACATCTGAAGTACGTGCAGCGCACCGCAATTCAGTCCGAGCCACTGCGGGGGCGACGGGCGTTGCGTTAAACGCCCTGTGCCAGCGGGCCAAGCAATTCGGACACCGTGTCGCCACTTTTTTGTCGTGTAGGATGACCTGACAGCCTCACTGATTGCGCTCCTGGACCAGTCTCCAACTTGAACCACTGGGCCGACGACACACTTTAACGGATGGCAGCGCTCGGCTGTGCTAAGTGGAGATAATGTATGCTTCGACTTCCCCTCACCGCCCTAGCCATCACGCTGACTGCTGGCAGTGCGTTTGCACAAGCCTCAGGAGACGGCTTCCAAGGACCGCGGGTCTTTAGCGATTTAGCTCTCGATCACTCTTTGGCGGCAACGAACCGAACCTTGATTGAGACTTACACTCGGAATGATGCGATCGAAGGGCTAGTCGTCGCCGATACTCCAGACTTCTCGGATCTCGCCGTTGCAGTTCTCGACCAACCGGAACCTGCAGATCTCGAAACCGCGCCGCCGATGATCGTCGACGAGTTTGTGGAGATCCTCGGAGACACGTCGCTCGACGCTGCAATTGCAGAAATCGGTACAACGCAGGGAGATCGTGATCGTCATCTCTTTATCAAGGTGGCGAGAGCATCGAATAGCGATCTGGAAGATCAGATTGAAGACGGTTTGGCAGATCTGACGGAGTTTGGGCCCGCAATCACGGGCGACAAAACCCTTGACGCAAAGATGGTGCATGTCTTGGATCTGATTTCGCCGGAAGACACCGGCAAGCTTCCCGACATAGGCCCAGCGCTCGTGTTCTCCGACGCGACTTTGGAAGCATACACGGCAGCTTTGGCCACGCCTCCGATCGACCTCTAGCGATTGAATCCCACGGGCGCCGCAGCCAATTGATGCGGCGCCAACCCAACGCCGTTGTATCTCGGACGTATCTTCTCCCGTTCGAGTCCCGCGACGTGACTTTCAGGTAAGAACATCACTACAACCGCAAGGTCTGCGCGTCACCTGAGCTGCACATAGGCTGCACCAATCTCGCGCAAGAGCTTACGACGCATCGCAGTGGCATAGTCCTCGTAGCCATCTGCAACTTCTAAGAAGCTCCCGGGTCCATACACAACACGTTCCTGATAGTATGGCACAGGTGACGGAGTGTCCCCCGCGATCACAAGCCCATTTACTGTGATCCCCTCCATATCCATCGCTTTGTAGGCGCTCACGGGAGGGAAACCATCGTTGTTCACGCCATCTCCTGCCACATCTATCACCTTACGGGCACAGCGTTCTGGAGCCTTGCGGAGCTGATACTGAGCATAAACAAGCGCATAGCCGAGTGCCGTAGGGAACTCGTTGGCCGATCTCTCAACCATCGCAAACTTTGACGCGGCAGCCCGCACGGACTCCTCAGTATCGATGAACGTCCAGTCGAGCCAGTCGGCCTGCCTATGCGCACCGCTCCACTCGAAAGCACGGAGCCATATACCTCCTTGCATACGGATCGCTTCCATTACATCGCGGTCCGCGAGCGCCTGAGCAAGGCCGTCTTGCTGGAGCCGGTATTCGCGTTCGTCAATCGAAGCAGAGACGTCCATGGCGAGTACGAGGGCGAGTGAGCATGCTGACGCCTTCGTCACCCCCGCAAGAGCAACAAAAACAACCGATAAGATCCATTGGCTCGTGCTTTGTCGCAGTTTTTTGACCCAATCCTGTTTCAAATCGATCCTCACTCATCACACAAAACGCTTCACTGCCCCTACGGTATACAAAAATATACAAATCACCAAGCGACTTTTTTTGTCAGGATTAGGAACACTCATTCCGAAGCAGGAGCCACATCATCCACGTAGAGCTTCGCCTTCGGCCGACCACCCCAATCATCCCGCTCCAGCCTCCCTGCAAAGTGGAACGCGCGACCTCTCTCCCGGTCGATGGCCTCTGCAAGGTCCGTATTGTAGGCTCCAAATGCGATCGCTTCGAGACGGCCGCCAATCGGGTCGGAGAGCGTTAGAGAGAGATGCGCGTCGCCAACCGGCTTAAAGCGAGCGATACGGGCTTCGGCGAACGCGATTCGCGGTGTCGGCGCACCCATACCGTAGGGCCCCGCCTGCGCGATCGCTTCCGCGGTTTCGAGCGTGCCAGCTCGGATTCCGAGGACACAATCGACCTCAAGCGTATCTTGTCTTTCCGGCATAGCACCTGTCTCGGCGACAATTGCTTCCAATCGCGCCCTAGCAGGCCCGAACTGGGCTCTCGTCAATGTCAGCCCAACGGCCGCGCGGTGGCCACCACCCTTGGTGATCAGCCCCTCCTTACGGAGTTTCGCAACAGCACTACCAAGATCTAGCCCGCCAGCCGAGCGGCCCGATCCCTTACCAAAGTCGCCACTGAAGCCGGTAACTATGGCCGGAAGCCCAAAAGCCTCCTTCAGCCGAGAGGCAACGATTCCCAAGACGCCCGGATGCCAGTCTTCGCCTGCAACCCAGATCAACGAGCCAGTCGGTGGCTGCGCCTCAAGGAGATCAAGCGCAGCGTTTGCCACAGACACTTCGAGCGCCTTTCGCTGAGCGTTAAGCTGTTCCAGACGTTCAGCCAGTGCGGTGGCTTCGTGAATATCTTCAGTTGCAAGCAGTCGCGCACCGAGGTCTGCGGCGCCAACACGCCCGCCCGCATTGATCCTTGGCCCGAGAACAAAACCAAGCGTGTGGCAACTTGGTGCAGTTTTTAGCTGCGCTGTAGCCAACAAGGCGGCAATCCCAGGCCGGGATCGCTGATCCATAATCGTGAGGCCCTGGCGCACAAATGCGCGGTTGAGGCCCTTAAGCGGCGCCACGTCGGCGACCGTGGCAAGCGCAACTAGATCGAGTAGTCCAAGGAGATCAGGTATTCGCTGCTTTTCCCGACGCAGCAGCCGATTGACGGCTACGAGCAGGAGGAACACGACTGCTGCCGCGCAGAGATGCCCAAGGCCAGATGCATCATCATGACGATTAGGATTTACCAGGGCGTGACAAACCGGCAGGGTCTCCCCAGCAAGATGATGGTCGATCACGATCACATCGCATTTGGCAGCGAAGATCGCGTCGTGGCTGAGCGTCCCGCAGTCAACGCAGATAATCAAGTCATGCTCCATCCCGAGGCTCTGCATTGCCGGGACATTGGGTCCATATCCCTCTTTCAGGCGGTCCGGAATATAGAGCTTCGCTCTCCGCCCCATCTCGCGCAGCCAATTCAGGAGGAGCGCCGCCGACGCTCCACCATCGGCGTCATAGTCTGCAAAGATGGCAATTCGTTCGTCCGATTCGACTGCTGTCACGAAACGAGTCGCAGCTTTATCCATATCGCGTAGCATGGATGGGTCAGGCATCAGATCGCGCAATGTCGGTGTGAGAAACCCTTGCACATCCTCTGCGTCGATGCCCCGCTGCGCAAGGATCCGCGCCAGAACATCCGGCACCCCGGTCGCCTGTACGAGATGCAAGGCTCGGCGGTCCTCTTCCCAAGTTGGGCCGAGCCAACGGCGGCCTGTGAGCGAGCGTTCAACGCCAAGACAAAGAGGTCGCTGGGTCATGAAACGCTACATGCCTTCAAACACGGTTTGCCACCAGACGCTTTGTTCTGTGTTGCCGGATGATCCGCGAAGACGGGCTCCGCGTAGTCAAGAGTGTTAACGTCGAAGCGAACGGAAGGATGCCCCCTCGTGACAATTGTAATTCTGTATCTTGTTACGACTGTAACCTTCTTCGTTCTCGATGCGATTGGATTGCGGTTCGTTATCAAGCCCATCTTCGATCGTAATATCGGCCACCTCTATGCAGATCCCTTCCGGCTGGTCCCAGCAGCGGGATTCTATCTCGCCTATGTAGGGGGCTTACTTTGGTTTGTCTCGATCCCCGCCCTTCGCAACGACAATACGGTCGAAGCGTTCATGAATGGAGCCATCTTGGGGCTCCTATGCTATGGAACCTATGAGATGACGAACTATGCGACACTCGCAGACTGGTCGCTCGAACAAGTGATTGCAGATTGTATCTGGGGAGCTGTTTTGACCGGAACCACGGCTTGGATAGGCGTTACAGCAACACGTGCGCTCACCTAACGAAGGTTCAAAGCTCAGATTGTCAGTCGGCGAAACACTCTATTTGCCTCAACCTGCCATCTTTGCGGACAGTCTAAGCGCGAGGCTGTAGGGGAGCGACCGAAGGCCCTTCATCGTCCGCGTAAATCGCTTGGGGAAGTGGATCTCGAAACTGTTCCCGGCCAAACCGTCGGCTACAAGGCGGGCAGCCTCATCCGCTTCGATGATTGCCGGCATCTCGAAATCATTGAGATCGGTAAGCCGCGTCCGCACAAAGCCAGGCGAAACCAGACGCACCCGGACGTCAGGGGCCAACTCAACCTGTAGAGATTCGGCCAGATTGATAACGGCTGCCTTCGTCGCGGAATAGATCTGACCTTTAGGCAAACCAAAATATCCGGCAACTGATCCGAACAGCACCAACTGCCCGCCCTTGCGCAGAAGCGGCACAGTGAGTTGCACAACATGCAGCGTCCCAAGAAGGTTGACCCGGATCAGCGCGTCAGCCTTTTCCGGGTCCAGATCCATGACATAGCTAGGCTCGTAAAGCGCCGCTACGTTGATCACTGCGTCGAGGGGCTTGGTCTTGTCTAGACGTCCCGCAGCAGCCGCTATCGATGCACGGTCGCCAATATCCAGCGGAAGGACCTCTGCATCCCGCCCAGTTTTTCCGTTGATGTCAGTAGCGAGTTCGGAAAGCGCTTGAGGCGTTCTGGCGGATAGGATGAGGTCGGCGCCCCGGCCGGCCAACTCATGTGCGAGCGCAGAGCCTATGCCGACACTCGCACCAATAATCCATAACCGTTGCCCTTTGAAGAGCGGGCCACTACCCATGCGTTCTTAGATCCTGAACACCGGCTGTAGCAGGCGTGGAAGCCACGCTGAGAACCGCAGGGGAGCATCGGTTGCTGTCACGCAAATGCAGGGCTCGCCCGGCCCGGCAATCGGCGTGTGGTTCGTAACCTCGGCGGCCACCTCAACATCACCAGCTTTAAATTCGCCTTCAACGTCGTTGTAGCTTCCCTGCAGCACCATTGTGAGTTCCATGCCACGGTGGCTATGCTCCGGGACAGCCATGCCCGACGGAATGTAAATGAGCCGAAGCGTTCCATCCTCGCCTTCGTTCAGCACTTGCTGTCTGATCCCGCCACCAAGCGATCGCCAGCGCGGAGGACTTCCGTCCAGTTCGGCCATGATTGGCCCGGGGAAAATGCCCTTGGGTTTTGGTTTTTCCATGACAGGCATTTCAGCGTCAAGGAGACCCATCACGCGGTCTTTGAAGCTGTCGCTCAAAGCGATTGGCGCAAGCGTGTCGACGGCAGCGCCCCCTACAGCTTCAAGCGTCTCCATTCGAGTTCGGCACTCATCACAAACCGAAATATGTGCAGCAACCACCACAGAGTAAGCATGGGGTAGCATGCCGCAAACATAGGCCTGGATCAGTTCCTCAGGGATATGGTGCGACGGCTGGTTCATTCCTTCCTCAAATCCTTAAGTTCATGCCGCAGACGGTCTAGGCCGAGCCTGATGCGAGACTTGATCGTCCCGAGTGGAAGACCCGTCTCTCGCGAAATCTCGCTGTGGGTCAGCTCGCCCAGGAACGCCTTTTCGATGATAGCGGTCTGGTCCGGCGTTAACCGATCGAGCGCTTCCCTCAAACGGCGCGCCTCTTGATCCAGGGCTACGATTTGCCCAGCATCCTGTTGCACTTCGGACGGCTCCGCCAATTCGTCGGGCACTGGACGCTTCTCTCGTCTCGCGAGATCAATCTGTCGGTTGCGCGCAATACGATAGATCCAAGCCGAGGCTTCAGCTCGGTGCGGATCGAATTGCGCTGCTTTTTTCCAAACCGTCAGCATCACGTCCTGCACGACATCCTCAGATGCACCGTCCCGAAGCCCGGACCGCATCAACATCGCTTTGATGCGCGGCGCAAAGTGGTCAAATAACCGGGCAAACGCCGCCCGGTCGCGACGATCTCTCACCGCAATGAGCCAGAGCGTTTGTGCCGAGACCTGATCAGAAAGACGAGAGTTCGACGACATTCGCTCTTGTCGCACAGCGGGGTCCCGGCTGACCACCCTCGACCTGAATCGAGGTTGTGCAATGTGATCCGAGATTTGCCCGTCAAGCGACATATATCCATTACGCGATACGTGTCGGGGTGGATCACTCTGGGAAACAAAAGGTTTGCCAATCAGAAACAAAGTCTTCGCCGATTGCTTTTGTGGATGATGCGCGAAATGATCCGGCCGTGGAGTGTAGGCGTAAGTGATGAGAAACGGGTGGGATCACAATGGCATTCGATCATAGTCATGGCAGCGGGCAGCGCGTCGCAATCGTCGGTGGTGGCATTTCGGGTTTGGCAAGCGCTTGGCTCTTGTCAGACCAGCACCGTGTCACACTCTTCGAAGCATCTCCGCGTCTCGGCGGCCATGCCCGCACCGTGCTCGCCGGTCGTCGTGGCGATCAATGGGTCGACACAGGCTTCATCGTCTTCAACTACGTGACCTATCCGCACCTGACGCGCCTTTTCAACGAATTGGACGTTCCGGTCGAACGCAGCGACATGAGCTTTGCGTTATCCGTCGATGGCGGAAGGTTCGAGTATGCGTTGCGAACCCTGAATTCCGTTTTCGGACAACGGCGCAACTTAGCTGATCCACGTTTTCACGCAATGATCCGAGATCTGTTGCGCTTCAATGCCTCGGCCGAGACACTTGCCGACGATCCGGACCTGACCCTGGGAGATCTGGCAAAGAAACTGGACCTGGGTGACAGATTTAAGGAGTTCTATCTCAGGCCGATGTGTGGCGCCATCTGGTCGACGCCGCCCGAAAGAGTTTTTGAGTTTCCTGCGAGGGCTCTGATCCAGTTCTTTCGGAACCATGGTCTCTTGGGCCTTACGGGGCAGCACCAATGGTGGACTGTCTCAGGCGGGAGCCTCTCCTATGTCCAACGCCTGGAAGCTGCCCTCAGGACACGCGGCGTCGAGATACGGAGCGGATGCCCGGTTGGCGCTGTGACGCGCGCCGACGATGGGGTCGAGTTGTTCTCTGCAACCCACGAGCCACAAGTTTTCGATCAAGTCGTATTTGCATGCCATGCTGACGAAGCCTTACGCCTGATCGCCAATCCAACCGATGCCGAGACGCAAACGCTCGGCGCCATCCGGTTCCAAGACAATCACGCAGTTCTGCATCGCGATCCGCGCCAAATGCCCCGTCGGCGGCGGTGCTGGGCCTCTTGGTGTGTGCAGTCCGGCGGCCGCCCCGCGGACAATCCCGTAGGCGTCACCTACTGGATGAACAAGCTCCAAAACATCCCTGAAGACGACCCGCTCTTCGTGACTTTGAATGCGGCGGAAACGATCCCCGACAACCTCGTTTATGACGAAGCCAGATTTCGCCATCCGGTCTTCGATCTTGCAGCACTCGAGGCGCAGTCGGCGCTTGGCAGTCTGCAAGGGCAAAATCGCAGCTGGTTCGCCGGGGCATGGATGCGAAACGGATTTCACGAAGACGGCTTTGCAAGCGCTTTGCGGATATCCAAACGGCTGGCGCCTGCTGTCGTATGAGTTTGACGGCATCTTTTCCCACGGAGCCGCAGCATCTGGCAACGGACGTCTTCCATCTTCGCAAAGGCGCCCTGCACCACCGTTTTTCGTATCGCGCAGATTACGTGTTGCTTGAGCCAGGGCGACGCGAAGGCCCACGCCTTCTTTCCTACGACCGCTTCAACCTCGCATCTTTTCACACCCGCGATCACGGCGGTCCACGAGGCGCGGGGCGAGGCGCAGCTTGGGTGTGCGATCTTCTCAAAGAAGCGGGCTTGCCGCCACATGACGCACGACGCCTCTTGTTGCTGACACAGGTCCGGGCTTTAGGATACTGGTTCACGCCGGTGAGCTTTTGGCTTGTTCTCAACGGAGATGATCTCGTCGCAATCGTAGCTGAGGTGAATAATACGTTCGGCGATCGGCACAGCTATTTGTGCCACAACCCTGATTTCACTCCGATTGCCGCCCAGGATGAGTTCACCGCCAACAAGGTGTTTCACGTCTCCCCGTTTCGGGACATCGTCGGCGACTACCGGTTTCAGTTCTCGGTCAGCGCCGAGAAGATTTCGATCCGCATTGCCCATCGCGGCGGCGAAGATAGATTTCTTGCATCCATGACAGGCCGCCCCGTTCCCCTGCGCAACCGGCATCTGATTGGAGCGGCCCTCAGGCGGCCCCTCGGTCCCATTAGGGTCCTAACGCTGATTTATTGGAACGCCCTACGTTTGAAACTCAAAGGCGCGGCGTATCGTCCTCGCCCAGAACCGCCTGAGCAGGAGGTCACCACATGATCGAATCCGTCCATCGCAGCATGCAGAACCGTCTGTTTGCCCAATTGGAGGGATTGCCGCACGGCACACTCAGCGTCACAACGCCCGAGGGAACCCTTTACGTTTTTGGCAGCGGCGAACCCCATGCGGATATCGAGGTTCGCGATTGGGGCATGTTGCCGATCCTCCTTGCCCGCGGCGACATTGGTTTCGGCGAGACCTATGTTGCGGGCATGTGGACCACCTCTTCAGTGGAGGCAGTAACTGCCCTCGCAATCCTCAATTGGGAAACACTGATCCGCTACGGTGAGCCTCACGGGCTCAACCGCTTGAAGTTCTGGCTGCTCAATAGACTGGTCCGGATGAATTCGCGGCGTGGGGCGTCGCGCAACATCCGCGCGCACTACGATGTTGGCAATGAATTCTACCAGCTCTGGCTGGACGATAGCATGACCTATTCGTCGGCATTGTTTGCGAATGAGGATGAAGATCTTGAGGCCGGTCAGCGGCGAAAGTATGACCGGATCTTGGACAAGCTGCCCGGTGGTGCTCGCGTGCTGGAGATTGGGTGCGGCTGGGGTGGCTTCGCAGAGCGGGCCGTAAACCGTGGCCGTGACGTAACGGGCCTGACCATTTCACCGTCTCAGAAAGGATATGCCGATGCGCGGCTGGATGGGCGCGCCGATATCCGTCTCCAAGACTATCGAGACGTCACGGGCAAGTTCGACAACATCGTTTCGATCGAAATGATAGAGGCGGTCGGCGAGCGGTTTTGGCCGGTCTATTTCAAGATGATCAAGGAACGCCTCGCAGAGGGCGGTCGAGCCATGATCCAGGCGATCACTGTGCCGGATGAGAATTTCGACCTATACCGACGCGCGTCGGATTATATTCGCCACTATACGTTTCCCGGCGGTATGCTGTTGTGCGACGCTGCGATCTCGCGCGAAGCGCAGCGCGCAGGGTTGGTCGTGAAGGACCGATTTGCTTTCGGAGAAGACTATGCTCGAACATGCCGCCAATGGGATGAGCGCCTGAACGACGCGAGACAGCGTATCACGAGCTTGGGCTACGGCGAGCCATTCTTGCGCAGCTGGCACTACTACCTCGGCGCATGCGCCGCGGCTTTTGCGGTGGGCAGCACAGATGTGCTGCAGGTTGAGCTCGCGCATCAAGAAAGCTGAAAACGCTGGGGTCTTCCACAGTAGTATGAGAGCTTCTGACTCAGCTTGTGAAGAAATCGGAGGCGGCGCGGGAACGTAAAACCGCGGCGGCTTCGGATCCCATCTGCGCGCCATCTTCTGCGGCACTCTCCAAACTGTGGGCGAGACATTCCGATCCATCAGGCCGAAGGATCTCCCCGCGCAGCGCCAGGCGATCACCATCAAGCGTGGCGAGACCTCCGATTGGCGTCTGGCACGATCCGTCAAGACCAGCGAGGAACGCGCGCTCGGCCGCAAGCCTAAGACCTGTTTTCACATCGTCGATCGCGCGGAGAAGCTCTGAGACCTTGTCATCGTCGAGCCGCTGCTCGATCCCGATGGCGCCCTGAGCAACCGCCGGAAGCATATCCTCCGTCGCGATCGGCTTGGCGCCCACATCCGTCATCCCAAGGCGATGGAGCCCCGCCATCGCGAGAAACGTGGCCTCAGCCACACCATCTTCGAGCTTTCGCAGCCGTGTCTGAACATTTCCGCGAAACTCGACAACCTTGAGATCCGGGCGTCGGTGGCGCAGTTGTGCGCGCCGCCGCAAGCTCGACGTCCCAACCGTACTGCCATGCGGAAGGTCTACAAGCGCAAGGTCGCTGAGGCTGACAAACGCATCGCGCGGATCCTCGCGGGGCAAGTAGCAGGTGATTCCCAGACCGTCAGGTTGCAGGACCGGCATGTCCTTCATGGAATGCACAGCAATGTCGATTTCGCTTGCGAGCAAGGCGTCTTCGATTTCCTTGGTGAAGAGGCCCTTGCCGCCTATCTCCGATAACGGCCTGTCTTGCACCCGGTCTCCGGTCGTTTTGATCACGACAACTCTGAACGCGTCTGGCTCTAAGGCGTGGGCGGCCACGAGCCGGTTCCGGGTTTCATGCGCCTGTGCCAGAGCGAGCGGGCTGCCACGGGTGCCGATCCGTAGCGGGTTCTCGGGTGACGGGAGATCGAGGGCCATGGAATGCGGGTTTCCCTTTCCTTTCCGGTCCGCATGGGTAAGGTCGCGCGACCTTTGGCGCAAGGCGGAAAGGACGCATGGCCGGATCTAACAAAACACTGCTGCGGGCGCTTCGTGGCGAAACGCTATCTGTTCCGCCGGTCTGGATGATGCGGCAAGCCGGACGCTACCTACCGGAGTATCGCGCGACCCGAGAAAAGGCCGGGAGCTTTCTCGATCTATGTTACACGCCGGAGTTAGCGGCGGAAGTGACGCTTCAGCCGATCCGCCGCTATGGTTTTGATGCGGCCATCCTGTTTGCGGATATACTGCTGGTGCCGCAAGCGCTTGGGGCAGATCTGACGTTTGTGCAGGGCGAAGGTCCCCGTTTGTCGACAGTGACCAGCGTGGTGGACTTCGAGAAGCTCAAACCAGCGGACTCCATCCACGATACACTTTCTCCAGTCTATGAGACGGTCGGTCGGTTGCGCGAGGACCTGCCAAAGGAAACCACACTTATCGGGTTTGCCGGTGCGCCCTGGACGGTGGCAACCTACATGATAGCTGGGCGCGGCACACCGGATCAGGCACCTGCAAGGCGTCTGCTCTACGGCGACCCAGCAACTTTCGACGCGCTGATTGAACGCATCACCCAGGCAACGATGCTCTATCTGTCTGCGCAGATAGAGGCCGGCGCTGAAGTCATCAAAATCTTCGATAGTTGGGCCGGCGCGCTGCCGGGCCCGTGGTTTCAACGCTATGCTATCGAACCAGTCGCCTGGATCGTCTCAGAACTCTTCTCAAAGTATCCAAATGTCCCGGTGATCGGATTTCCCCGTGGAGCTGGTGACGGCTACCTACCGTTTGCGCAAGAAGCAGGTGTGGCGGCCGTCGCTCTCGACACCAGTGTCAGCCCGGATTGGGCCGCAGGGGTTCTGCAGACGCGCCTCTGCGTTCAGGGAAATCTCGACCCGCTATTGCTCGTTCTGGGAGGAGCAGCCCTCAAGTCTGAAACCAAGAAGATCTGCCGTTCTTTCGCCGACGGGCCCCACATATTCAACCTTGGCCACGGCATCACGCCTGAGGCCGATCCAGCGCATGTACATCAGATGCTCGATGCGATCCGGGAAAGTCGTTGAGATATATGTACAGCACACTACGGATGTGCGCCGGAGCGAAGCAGTAGCCTCGCGCTAACTTTTTTCACAAAGGCTCTTCAGCACCCTGTGAGGTGCGCCCGGCCTATACTCCGTAGGGCCGGCCGCATCGCTTCAATCCGCACACACTCTCAGGCCGTCGCGGACTCCTTACTCACAAGCTGAGTCACTCGGATCGCGACCGCCTGACAGTAGCTGCGCTCTGAGCGCGTCAAATTCGGCATCCGCGCAGCGTCCCATGCTTTACCTGCTGCCAGCTTCCCAAACTTCGTAATCCAAGCCTGTGCTGACTGCGCCACAGCCGATTGATAGTGGTCGGCCTCTTCGAAAATAGGTTTCATGACGCCCCTCCCTGATGAATATTTGTGCAGCATGCGCCCGCTTGGATAACAAAACAATAATAACCCTCATAGAAAGTTAATTTTGTTATGTCGCTTTTGCGTGATTGCCGCATTGACTGAAGCTGACCGCTAGAAACAATCTCTTCGCGAGTGCTACAGACTCACACCTGGCCGTAAGGTTTGCGCAGTTCGGAAGTCACCTTGACTGCAACGGCCTCACAATAGGCTTTTTCTGACTGCGTCATCGTTGGTTGACGCGCTGCCTTCCAAGCTTCCGTATCCGCGTTTTTTCCATAGCGGGAAAGGTAGGATTTGGCTGACTTCGCGACCGCTTCGTCATACTCGGCGGGCTCTTCGTGAATTGGTTTCATTGTGTCTCTCCTCCTGACACCTGAGAGGTGGGGGCGAAGACACAAAAATCATAGGATAGGTGCCTTATCTCGAGGAGGATGTGGCCAGCTTGTGACACAATTGTGTTCTCGGCTTCGAACTCTCTCCCGTAGTCGGCGCGGACCACCGTTTGTCTGAAGCTCTCCGGGCCAGATCGGCATTTTGATTCCTGGCTAAGAACGAGCCGAGACCTTCCCCGCTCGGCACCCATGCGCCCATCTAAACCTCTCGCCGAGATCAGATTAATGCTTTGGCCGAACGGAGGATGCGTCAGATCAGTCGGAAAAAGGGAGGCCGTCACGGCGGCGTAACGCGGCTGTGACGCCGGGCATGGTTAATGCGATTCACCGGACGCAATGAAACGGACTTGGAAACCGGGAGCGACTGGAAAGCGAAGGAAGACCGAGCCGATGGAGACCAGAATGGCTAGCACTCTCAAAATGATCGCGTTTGCGCTCTTAATTATCACAGTTGGCGCTGATGCGACTCTCGCGCGCGATGCCGGCGAGAGAACAGGCGTAGCCGCTCCAGCTCAGCTGGCGGCTTTCAAGCTAATTTCCAAAGCCGAGGCTGCGTCACTTCCTGGTCATCCCGCCAAGTGCGAAACCGGTCGCTCGGGCCGAAATGCACGCCATGTGGAAGGCACGTGTTCCAGACTGCTACGCGAATGATCGTAGCGCGCGGCTCGGCATCGGGTCTGTTTGTTCCATTAGAGTAACTTGTAGTGTTGTTCCGAGACTGTGGGGTGGACATGGGCGGTCTTTGGGCCGCCCATGTTTTTGGTCGCAGGCCATACGGAAGTTGCGGAACCTGAAGGAGCGCTCCCCAACCAAAAAAAATTACCTCAAGCTGCTCAAAATGTGTGACGGAGAGTTAGTTCAGGACTTATCAAAGCGAGCCTTCACAAAGCTTCCTGGCGCAGCCTCAATGACGCCGAGCTTCTTTCCGGGCGCGCGCGCCGCTATCTCCTTTCCAGACCGGCTCTTCAGCCACTCGTCCCAATCTGGCCACCAGCTTCCCGCTGTCTCCTCCGCGCCCGAGATCCAGTCCTCAAGGCTTTCGATCTGCATGTCGGGATTGGTCCAAAACTGATATTTGCCCGAAGCGGGTGGGTTTACGACTCCCGCGATATGCCCAGACCCGGAAAGTACGAACCGAACATCCGCCCGGCTCATGGACTTCGCGCCGCGATAGACTGAATGCGCTGGCGCGATATGGTCCTCCTTGGTCGCGACGTGGTAGACAGGCACCTTGATATCTGCGAGCGTCACGACATTGTCGTCAACGATAAGCTCTTCCTTTGCAAAGCTATTTTTGATGTAGAACTGCTCAAGGTAGTAGCCGTGAACCTTGGCTGGCATCGCCGTAGAATCGGCGTTCCAGAACAAGAGGTCGAAAGGAAATGGCTCTTTGCCCAACATGTAGTTGTTAACTATGTAGCCCCAGATCAGATCGTTCGCGCGAAGCATGTTGAAGGCCTCGGCCATTTTGTTGGCTGGCATGAACCCCTGTGACATCTCCTCATCGATTACGTGAAGCGTCTGGTCATCGACGAGGATCTGCAACTCGCCCGCATCCTCAAAGTCGAGCTGAGCGGTGAAGAATGTGGCGGAGGCGACGCGACGGTCGTTCTTGCGGCCCATCCAGGCGAGAAGAGTTCCGGTTAATGTGCCGCCGATGCAGTAGGACGCCACATGAATCGAGCGCTGGCCGGTCTCTTCGCATACCTTGTCGATCGCGGCAGATGCCCCGTCGAACATATAGCTTTCCCAGGTCTTGTCCTTGTGCCGCACATCGGGGTTCACCCAGGAGATCATGAAGACCGTATGGCCTTGATCTACGAGCCATTTTACGAGGCTCTTTTTAGGATTGAGATCAAGGACATAGTATTTGTTGATCCAGGGAGGAATGATCAGTAGCGGCTTCGCGTGAACCTTTTCAGTTGTTGGCGTATACTGGATAAGCTGCAGGATGTCGTTTTGCCAAATCACGGCACCTTCGCTCACGGCCGTGTTCTTCCCGACCTCGAAGGCATCCATATCCGTTTGCCGGATAATGAGCTTGCCCTTGCCCCTTTCGAGATCCTCAAGCATCATCTTGAGCCCACGGACCAGGTTGTCGCCCTTCTCGTTGAGGGTCGTCTCCAGCACTTCAGGATTCAGGGCAAAGAAGTTCGCCGGGTTCATCGCCTCGACGAATTGCCTCGTGTAGAACGCTGCCTTCTTTCGCTCCTTTGGAGGAAGATCTCCGACAGAGTTGACTGTGTCCTGGATCCAGCCAGACGCTAGGAGATAAGACTGCTTCAGGTAATCAAAAACCGCGTTTTCGCTCCAATCCTTATGTGCGAACCGCCGATCGGCCTTCATCATATGCGGAAGTTCGAGATGATCGGGCACATCTTTCGCCCCGAGCAGGCGCAACATGGAATGCTGCCATAGCGCGGATTGTTCTGCCCAGAACTGGATGGTCTTATCGGCTACATCCTGAGGATGATCCCACATAGTCCGGTAGAGTTCCGCAAACGTGGGAAACGTGTTGAGAGGGTCAGCGTGTTTTGGCGTCCCCTTCTGGATCTGAGCCGCCATAAACGTTTGCCAGATCTGGCTTGAAATGTCGAAGACCTCGGCCATGTTCTGGGCAACGTGGTGCCCCTGTTCGGCCAGCGTATCGAGCTCCTTGTGTTCGCTCATTTCGCGTTTCCCCCTCTTCAGGCGCGCGTTGTCCGTTATGTTATTTCTCCACCATACAAACGGTTGCGGCAATTTACACTGGTCAATTCGGCAAGACAGGTCTGCGTCAGCGGGGATGATCTGAACTGCGAGAGTCCAACCTCACGAACGCCGCTAAGTGAGTTGCTCCACATTCGCCGACTACCCTGCACGGGTCCGGTGCAGACGTTTGTCCGTCACCGGATAAGGCTTTCTTTACTGAGTTTGCCGCAGTCTACCAGCGTTGGAGGCCGCTGGGCGTGCCCCCTGGCGAGAGAGGCCTGTTCATGTCAGATACCGTGCGCGTTCAAGATGATGCTCGGCGCTGGAGTCAGCCCGAGGTCAACTCCGGTCTCCGACAACTGCGCAAACCGGTCACGGGAAGAGCGCCTGCCTCGCCTCGGCTGCTCCAGCTTCAGGCACTTGCCAATGGGGGGCCGCAGGTTTCGGGCCTTCGGGCACTTCAGGCAAAATCCGATGGCGTTGGGGCCGAACTCAGCGCAGGCATAGAGGCCCTGTCAGGCGTCTCGATGGAAGGGGTGCAGGTCCATCGCAATTCCCCCCAACCCGCGGCGATTGGAGCACTGGCCTTTGCTCAGGGACGGGACATCCACCTTGGCCCCGGCCAGGAACAGCACCTTCCGCATGAAGCATGGCATGTCGCGCAACAGGCCACAGGCCGTGTCAAACCCACAGCGATGGTCAATGGGGTTGCCGTCAATGACAATGCAGCGCTTGAGACCGAAGCCGATGTAATGGGCGCCCGTGCGCTTCAGCACGGGGCGTCGCTACAGAGAAAGTCCGCGCAAACCTCTCTATTGGAAACGGCCACGTTTCCTGAGCCGGTTCAGACACCGTATGCCGCTGTCGCCTTCCAGCGTCAGGCACAGATCGCCGACATAGACGCGCAACTCGGCACGACGACAACCGTTATGAGCAGCAGCGACTACGCCAATTGGAAAGAAACCGCGCAGGCAAAAGCTGTATTGCATGGCTCGGCGCCGATCCACGGAGACCGGGTGGTTGTCTCGCAGATGCAGCGCAGCGGAGAAGTCGCTCAGCGGTTTCTCTCTAAGAAGGCCAAGGCCGGGCTCCTCATATTCGAAGGAGTGGTCACAATTGCGGCTGGAACGTCTGCCGCGATTCTGACCGGCGGGATCGGAACTCTCCCAGGCATTCTCGCCGCGGTTGTCGGGTTCATTAAGTGTTGCCGTGGTCTGGCAATGTGGAAATTTGCCAACGACGCCGAAAACGCGACGGAAGCAGAGAGGCTGGAGCAGGAATACCAGGATCGCGCGGCCTTCCGCACCAAGATCCTTGATGGGATGCGGGCGCTCGAGGCGGTGACCGCCATCGTTGGTGGAGCGATCGCAGGAAATCCGGCCATTGTGATCTTTGGAATTGCCAAGACCGTCCGTTCGACCTGCACCGCTATCTCGAACTATATGGGTGAGAACACGGCGCATCCGATCCTGAAGAAGATGATCGATGCTGGCGGAGCACTGGCCCACGCTATCGAGGTTGGCTCGCTAGCCTTTGCAGGAGGCGCCGCCCTATCAGATGCGTCCAGCGCTGCGACCAAAGCGGGAGCCTATATCAAAATATCCGTTGCCGCCTCGAAGGGGCTGCGCACGGCGGACCAAGTCGGTGGCCTCATTCCGGAGAAGGGTGACGCCGAAAACGCCGACGAGGAAGATGCCGGAGGATGGGCCCCCACGGGTGTCAAAGCTCCGAGAACCGAGCCGGACTACGTCACTTAGATGTGCTTTCCCATCGCCAGTGAGCGCTCGCCGTCAGCACCTGGGGTCGAGAAGACCGCCTCGAAGGTTCTCGCTAAGGTAACATCAAGATCTTCCATCGTAACAGGAAGGCCAAGATCCACGAGGCTCGTCACGCCGTAGCCCTGGATCCCGCAGGGCACAATACCGTCGAAATGGCTCAAGTCTGGTTCGACGTTGATTGAGATCCCATGAAACGTTACCCACTTGCGGATCCGCACACCGATTGCCGCGATCTTGTCTTCAGCAATCCGACCGTCTGCGAGTGGGGGCTTTTCGGGGCGCTGAACCCAGACGCCGACACGACCAGAGCGCCGTTCACCGATAACATTGAACTCCGCGAGAGTTCGGATGACCCATTCCTCCAGCTTGTGCACATAGGCGCGCACGTCTCGACCGCGCTCGCGTAGATCCAGCATGGCGTATGCAACACGCTGGCCAGGCCCATGATAGGTGTATTGCCCACCGCGGCGCGTCTCATAGACGGGAAACCGGTCGGGGCTCAGCAAGTCATCTGCCCGAGCAGATGTGCCAGCCGTGTAAAGTGGGGGGTGTTCGAGCAGCCAAACAAGTTCCGGTGCACGGCCTTCCAGGATCGCCTTTACACGATGCTCCATCGTGGCGACTGCGACGGGATACGTGACGGGCGTCCGACTTACGTGCCATTCCGGGCGTCGACCTTGGCTACGAGTGTTGAATTCGGCTGACATCGTTGACGAAAATGGCATGGGCCCCCTTTGGTCAAACGCATTGCTGCCGCTTTCAATGGAAACGCACGCTTATAGCTTCAGCCTCCGACCGCAAGTTGGCATAGCTGATGGCCGCGACGACTTCTACTCCGTTTCTTATGTCCCCTTGTTCACCTAGGAACGATCAAACAGAAGGATCCAAGCTGAAAATCCGGTGTCCGAGGTTTCCACTCTTGTGATGTATCAGGCGCTTTGTTAGACAGCGCGCCGTTGCGGCTGTGGCGGAATTGGTAGACGCGCAGCGTTGAGGTCGCTGTGGGGTAACTCCCGTGGAAGTTCGAGTCTTCTCAGCCGCACCAAAACTCCTCGTGTCCTTGGATGGCCGCGATGTCCGACGAAGCCATATTCAACACAAACGGCTTGTCGATCTCTTTGTCGATTTGACCAGTCGGGCGTTTAGCGGTCCGGATGATAGCCACCGCTCAAGCCCGGCGGACGTCCCCATTATTACGGAACCCGAGTGCGAAGATCCGCGGCATGTCCGTTGACGGTGAGAGCGACGCCACTACAGCTACAGGACGCTCTCCCCTTGAGACCGATGAGCCTCGATCACAGGTTCGGCCAAGGTGATCCCCCCAGATCTTCGCTTTGGGGTTTGGCATTACGTGCGGTGCAACCGATGAGGTTAACTTGTGTTTGCAATACCGTAGATCCGCACGGCCATCATGTTGCCTGCGGATTTCCGATCGGCGCAATCGAGTCTTCTTTGTCACGCCGGATCCCATGGAAGGTGGCGTAGAGAACCGGAACCAGGATCATGGTGAGAATAGTGCCCACTGTCAGGCCACCCATGATTGTCACAGCCAGGCCGATCCAGAAGACATCCGGCAAGAGCGGGATGACCCCCAAAACCGTCGTGGCCGCCGCCAACATGACCGGCCGCAGCCGCGACACGCCCGCATCGATCAGAGCTTCATAGGGCGGCATGCCTTCCGTGAGGTTCTCATTGATCTGGTCGATCAAGACGATCGCATTCTTAATCATCATTCCGGCGAGGCTCATCGCTCCCAAGAGGGCGACAAAGCCAAACGGTGTGCCGGTGGCCAAGAGGCTCGGCGCGATGCCGATCACAACGAACGGGATTACCGCGAAGATCACCAATGGAGGCCGGTAAGCGTTGAAGAGGCCGACGACAATCAAAGCGATAACCGCCAACGCAGGGGCGAGCCCGGGCAAGAGCGAGGCCTGGGCCGCTACGGTGTCCTCGTACTCGCCGCCCCACTCCATGCGGTAGCCTTCAGGCAAGGTAGCAGCGAGCGCGTCAAATTCCGCGAGGAGGTCATCTCGGTAGCTGGGCAGGGTGATACCGTCGATCGGGTTGGCCTGAACCGTCAAGGTGCGCGCACGATTGAGCCGCTGGATCACCGGGTCCTCGGTTTCGACGCGAAGGTCGCTAAGCACCTGTGCCAAGGGGATAGTGCCCGGCACCCTCGGGTTTTGGACCTGGAGCAACTCGAAGTTGTCGACGGCCGTCAGGTCCGCTTCCGGTGGCCGCAGGATGATCGGCAAGAGCTCATCGTCTTCGCGGTAGATCCCGATCGTGCGCCCATCGAAGGCCCGTTTGGTGGCGTTGCCCAGATCTTCATAAGTCGTGCCCGTCCAACGCGCGCTGGCCTGGTCGAATTCCGGCACCTGGGTCAGAACCTTATTGAACCAGTCCGTGCGGGAGACCTTAGTCCAAGGATGCGCTTCCAAGATCTGCAGAGCCTCGTCACCATAGGACCGCAAGATTTCAGGGTCCGCATCCGCTGGACCAACAATCCGCGCCTCGAACCCCCAAGTGGTGGCGGGCCCCACCCCGAAACGGCGGGTGAAGGCGGTGGCCTCAGGATAGTTTTCCTCCAGCCAATTCGTCATGGTCGCAGCGATTGCAGGGATCTCGTTGTGGTCTTCCACGTTGACGATAACTTGGGCATAGGCGGGGTTTGTCCCCTCCGGATCGACCGGCAGATAAAACCGCGGGGGACCGGCACCTATAAACGCGGAAGTGCCGATCACGCCTTGCTCTTCCGATACCCGCGTCTCAATCTGCGCGGCGGCTTCCGCCACAGTTTCGATACGCGTTCCCTCTGGCGCGTAGAAATCAATCATGAACTTCGTCATGGCCGAGGTCGGAAAGAAGAGTTGGGTGACAGATCCAAAGGCGATCACCGATGCGACCAGAGCCGCGACAGCGATCCCGATTGTGAGGTAGCGAACGCGCACCGCGGTCTCCAGGAGAGCCCGATAGCCTTTGAGCAACCGGCTCTCGGCCTTGTCGCTTTCCGCCGCCACTTTCAGCATCGATACGCATTGCAAGGGCGTGACCGTCACCGACAAGAGCCAGCTGATCAGAAGTGAAACTGCCACCACCGAGAAGAGCGTCCGGCAGTATTCGCCCGCGCTCTCGACCGAGGCGAAGATCGGATAGAAGGCCATGGTCGCCACGATGGTGGCGCCCAAGAGAGGGATCGCCGGGCGGGATGCCGCCTCAATCGCGGCGGTCACTTTGTCCATGCCCTTCTGCATCCGCACGCTTGCGCCCTCTGCCACCACGATAGAATTGTCGACCATCATGCCGAGTGCGATGATCAGGGCGCCGAGGGACATTCGCTGCAAGTCGATCCCGAAAATGGCCAGCGGGATGAAGGTCGCCAGAATGGTCAACAGCAGCCCGCTGCCGATGATCAACCCCATTCGGACGCCCATCGCGAGGGTCAAGACGCCCAACACGATGATCACAGCCTGTGCCAGACTGATCAGAAAGCTGCTGACAGCAAGATCAACGTCGTCGGACTGCCAGTGAACCTTCTCGACCTCAATCCCGACGGGCAGCATCGGCAGGAGCTCCGCCAGCCGTGCATCAACCGCCTGACCGATGGCGACCACATTCACGCCCGACTGGAACGAGAGCGCAATCCCGACCGCGGGTTTGCCATCAAATCGCATTAGAGTTGTCGGCGGGTCCGCATAGCCCTCGCGAACTTCGCCCAGATCGCCCAGCCGCATGATTTCATCGCTGATCGCACCCGATGTGCTCAAGGCATCTATCGCGCTTGGCCGAATAGCGAGATCCGCAATGTCTTCGGGGCTCTGAAACGCCCCGGTCGGCGCGATCCGCATCCGATAGTCACCGACATTCAGACGGCCTGCATCGACGACGGTATTCTGCGCATCAAGCGTCGAAAGCAGCGTCGCCCCAGAGATGCCGAGAGCCGCCAAAGCCTCTTCGCTAGCATCCACATAGATCGCGCGGTCGCGCACGCCCCAAAGGTCCACGCGACCGACGCCTTCCACCAGCGCTAGTTCGCGCTCGAGATCCTCGGCATAACTGCGCAGCTCGGCCTGTGAAAATCCGTCCGATGTGAGCGCGATCACCAGGCCGAGCACATCGCCGAAATCGTCATTGATCGCGGGCCGTCCGGCGCCCGGCGGCAACTGCGTCTCGATATCCCGGATCTTACGGCGGAGCGTGTCCCAGATCTGCGGCAATTCGTCGGACCAGTATTGCGCTTTGATATCGACCACGATGGTCGACATGCCAGCGCGGCTTTCGCTGGTGATCTGGTCGATTTCCTTAATCTCTTGAAGCTTGCGCTCGATACGCTCGGTGACTTCCTGCTCGACCTCGAGCGGACTTGCGCCGGGGTAAGGCGTCGCAATCACAGCTGTCTTGATAGTGAATTCCGGATCTTCGAGCTGGCCCAAAGAGAAGAACGACACAATCCCACCTATGGTGAGCAGCAAAACAGCGAACCATGTCGTCTTGGAGTTTCGGATTGCGAAGCCGGCCAGATCCATCACTCCGCCCCCTCAAGCAACCGCACTTCCTGGCCGTCGCGAAGACTGTTGGCGCCGGCGGCGACAACAATTTCGCCGCCCTCCAATCCCTGCTCGATTCCAATCCCGCGGGACGTGGCAGCGCCAAGCGTAACCTCCTGCGGACGGACGGTCATGGTGTCGGGATCCAGTATCCAAACCATGGTCTCCGTGCCGCCTTCCGGCGTGAAGACAGCGCCCGCCGGAACAGAGATTGCGCCTGCCACGACCTCACTGTTTTCCGGTGTGCCGCGCACCCGCCCGGTCATGCCCGGCAGGATACGCGCTTCGTCGGTTTGCGTCATCATCAGGGTCACGGGGAAAGTCCCCGTGGTCGCGGAGGCCTCCCGGCCGATCTCGGTGATACTCGCGGGAAGCGCTGTCAGCCCGACGGCGGGGAAACTCGCGACCAGATCGCCGATATGCGGCAGCACCGAGATATAGCGCTCGGGGACATCGATCACCATTTCGATCCGCTGGTCATCCAGAATGCGAAGGACATGCTCATTGGCCTGAACCTCTTCAAAGACTTCGACGAAATCCGCGGTGACCACTCCGGAGAATGGCGCTGTGATTTCAGTGTAGGAAAGATCGAGCTGCGCTTTTTCCAAAGCTGCCGATACCGATTGCACCGCCGCTCTTGACGATGCCTCTTGCGCGATAAAGCGGTCCAACGTGGCCTGCGCCTGCACGTCCCGTTCAACGAGCTGACGTTGGCGCGATGTTTGAACTTCGGCATTTTCGAATGTGGCTTCCGCGCTATCGCGTTCAGCCGATAGTCGATCCACTTCAGTCTGAAACGGGGCTTGGTCCAGGCGGGCCAAGGGTTGTCCTTCCGTCACCGTCTCGCCGACCGACACCAGGAGTTCCGCGACCGTCCCACCGACACGAAAGCTCAAACTCACCTGCCGGGCAGCCTGCGCGATGCCGACAAAGTATCGATCATGCTCCGCGCTTTGATCTGTGATGGTGAGTGTCTTGACTGGCCGAGGTGGAACGTCACGCTCTACCTGCTCCTGGGCATGCGCTGCCATTGCGACGAATGGGAGGGCCCATGCAAAGTAGACAAATCTTATCATTGGAAATCCTACCCCAGTGGTGCAGCCTCCGAAAGAGAACCGCGCATTAGCTTCGCTGCGAGGAAAGCAGGCCAAGGGGTGGTCTGATAGGCGTTTTAGGGCATGTCACCGTTAATGATCAGAATAATATGTATCCTAAACAATAGCTTAATAGACCAGGTCAACCAATCGCTTCGACATGATCCAGAATGATCTCAGCGTGTGCCGGATCATAGAAGAGCTGTTTCAGGAGGGCGTTGAGGTCGACCCCAGGCCATGCCCGCAACATTCGATCCCGGGTGTGCCTGGCCTTCAGCGGCTGTCCATCGGCCTGAAAAGAGGCTGCGAGAACGGAGTGATTGATGACACTGATCGGGTCGCCCATTGCCGCCGCGTGCACAAGAATTTCGATTGCCTGTTCAGGTCTGCCCGTCAGCAGCATCGCCGTTGCCCTCGCATTCTGGCTTGCGCCGCGGCGGTAGGCCCCGGACGGGAGCATTTCAGGGTTGCTCACTCTCAAGGTTGTCTCGAAGTCGCCAGCAAAGAGCGCGAAGATCGAATAGAAGTCCGTTACATGGCCATTGGTTGGATCGATCCGTTTCGCCCGCTCCAGTCGTTCTCTAGCCGACGTATAGTCCTTCGCTAGAAAATCGCGAAAGGCTTGAGCGGTCAGGCTGAGCGGATTTGCAGCGTCCAATGACGACGCTGCCCTCGCATTTTTTTCCAGTGTAACAAGAGCGGCCTGACGATGCTCGCCCGGCGGCGATAGACCTGCCCGAACTCCGGCCGCCAGAGCGGTCGCTGCCGGTGCACCAGCGTAGCTCGGATCCAAAAGCGCCGCGCGCTGAAAAAGGATGAGCGCAGCCTCGGTCCGCACGGAATCAGGCGCGGGGAAGAACATGTTCAACCCTTGCTCAACAAGGTTCAGAGCCTGTAGCCGCTCAGGGGCCTCGTTGAAGAGGATCTCGCGGCGAATGATCATATCGCTCTGATCTTGCTCCGCCTGGGTCATGATCTGTGGCGGCGCTTCCCGCGTTGCCACCCGGTAAGCCTGTGCCAGGACAAGCCCAGAGAACGGCAACGCAACGAGTGCAGCCAAGACGGCAAGCCTTATCGAGAAGGGCATATCCCTTAGCGATGCCGCAGACATCGAAGCGCCACCCAGCGGGGTCTGCGCTTCTCCTGAGGCGTCTATCGGATGGTTCGGGCTCTGCTGCGAATAGCGGGGCGCATAGCCTCCACGATCAATATGGATGCGCAAGGGATCGGCAGCCCCGCTGCCCGCGTAGTAGACATCGAGCCTCCGCCGCAAACGTCCCGCATCGACGCGAACAAGGTTTTCGGCATCGGCCTCACCGGCGGAACGCCGGTAGACATCGACCGCAATCGTCTTCGCTCGGAGGGAGCCGCCTCGGCCCGCCAGATCCTCGCCAACGACATGCTTGAGGAAATCCGTCAGCCGATCTGCCCCCGAAAACTCTTCGCTGTTCACAATCGCTTCGAGCGCTGCTTCGACGCTCTTCGGATCGATGGAGATGTTTTCTAATTCGTTCTCAGACACTTCCCGGCTCTGCCCCACACCCGCTGGCCGACCAATGTGTCACGGTAACACGCAGTAAGTAACCTTTCAAACCATCGCTCGTTCGACGTGTGCTGGCGTGAAGACGGAGCGAGTGACTTTGGATGGCGACGAAAAATCCACTGGATGAGATGTTCCCGGGCCACCGCAGAGAGATCGATGCGCTGCGCCAGGGTGATCCGTCTTTCGACGAGCTTTGCACTGATTTTGAGGACCTCTACAGCCGGATACCGATGACCGCCCGCAATTACAGTGCCGCCATAGAGAGCCTGCACGGCCTCGAGCGCGAAATCCGCGAACGGCTTGAACCGAAGACGCCGAACCCCAAGGCCGACAGATAGCGAAGGAAGCGCCGCGAAACGTCGTGGCTCCCTCAGCAACAGGATGGAACGCAACGATGAACTGCCAGAAGACTGATTTCGGCTGTAAACGACTTGGGGTGTTCCTAGGCCTCACGCTGGGAGCGGTCAGCGCACATGCCGAAGATGCGCCCATCCTGCATGATGCGGAGTATTACATCCTCGAAGCCCAGCATGCATCGCAATGGGCTGAGGACGACACAGCAGTCGACGAGGTGCTCGCGGCTTTCCGGGCCGAGAATCGCGGTCGCCCCCCAAACATCGTCTCGGTCCTGGTCGACGATGTGGGCTTTGGCGATATGGGCATCCCCGAACTCAACGCCGTGCGCGGCATACAGACCCCGAACATCAACGCCTTCTCGGATGAGGCAACGCGGATGGTTCGGATGTATACCGAACCCTCCTGCACGCCGACCCGCGTGGCGCAAATGACAGGTCGGCTCCCGGTGCGAATGGGAATGTCCGACACAACTGTCGATATCGCGGGCTTCGGCCTCCCTGGACAGGAGAAAACCCTTGCCGAGGTGCTCAAGGATGCGGGCTACGCGACGTCCCATATCGGCAAATGGCACATGGGCGACATCTCGGAATCCTGGGCGATGAACCAAGGCTTCGACTATGCCCAACATGCCGTGCACCAGCAGGGCCAGCTTACAATCTTTAACGACGATGCGATCCGAGAGCAGGTGAGTGTTGGGCTAAGCGATTTTGACCCAGCCTACACGCTAGACGATCTGTTTCGCCCCGACGCGTCAGCAATGATGACGGTGATCGAGGGCGAGGCGGGCGGCCCGATCCGTGAAATCAGAATGGCGACGGAGGAGCGCTGGACGGCCGAAAAATACGACGACATGAACCAAGCCTTCCAGGACAAGACCCTGGAGGAGCTGGAGCGTCTTGCCGCGGGCGATGCGCCGTTCTTCCTTCAGTATTGGCCGATGATCCCCCTGGACAATACGCGTGCAGGGCGCAGCGGCCCGGAAAGCCCCAATGGCGGGCTCTATGCGGACAAACTGCAACTGCTTGACACCTGGCTCGGCGAACTCTTCGCGCGGATGGATGACCTGGGTGTCGCAGACAACACCATTGTCGTTCTCATGGGCGACAACGGCCATTTCACAAAATACGCGCCGCAATCTGGTTTCACGCCGATGATCTTTCGCGGCGGCAAGGGCGACACGACCGAAGGCGGCGTGCGCGTCGACGCCTTCATCCGCTGGCCAGGGATGATTGCAGCCGATGGGATGGTGAACAACATCATCCACGTGTCGGACCTTTACACGACGCTCGCGCGCTTTGCCGGAGCAACCGATTTCATTCCGCGTGACCGGCTCGTCGACGGCGTCGATCAGTCTGCGTCGCTCCTCTTCGATGATGAGCAGAAAGGTCGCCGGGATCACGTCATCATCTACTCTGTCGTGACACCCAAAGCGATCGTGAAGGACAAGCTGAAGCTTAACCTGCCCGGTCCAGGCGAAAGCCCCATCCTCGCGGATTTCTACGATATCTATCGCGACACCCATGAGGGCTATCCGGTCAGTACCGAGGTTGGCGCCTGGGGTGGGCAGGAATTCACCCGAATCCTCAAACGCCACATGGCCCGAAAGGAAAAGTTTCCCGACACCGGCCCTGCGCAGGGGATCCCCTATGAGGGCGTGGAAAACATCCGCCCCGAGACCGCCGCCGCCGTTGAGGCTTGGCAGATCAAACGAGGCAGCGTCGCGCGCTAACGGCAGCTTTTCCCCTGAGACCGAACAAAACCTTCGAAGGAAATTGGTATGATCGGCACCGCTCTTTTCTTTCTCGGCCTCGTTCCGGCCCTGGTGATCGGGTTTCTGTATTTCCGCGATCTGGGGGACGTGACCCAGATGTTTCTGAAGGTGAAGCGTGAAAACATGGATCGCTTCATCCGAAACGAATATACCCTGATCGGCGCTGGTCTGGCCGCTTTTGCTATCGCTACGCTGGCGCATGTCGGTCTTGGCGGCGGGCCGCGATGGCTCTGGGTGGTCAGCCTTGTGCTGGTCGCTCTGTTCTACGCCTTTCCCTACATCTGGGTGCATTGGGGCCTGCGCAACCAGATGAACAAGGCGGCCTACTACTCGAACGCAGAGGCGCGCGAATACATCAATCCTTCGGCCAGCGTCCTGGTGATTGAAAATAATGGCCACGCCCGCGCTCATGCCGATGCACAGATCATGCACCCGCATCTGGCCGGAGACGCCAAGGGGCTGGATGGCGAGGACGTTATCATGACCTACTGCGCCATGGCCAATCTGGGGCAGGGCTACAAACCCACGGCAGACGGCAAGCGGCTGCGGCTGGAGGTGCTGGCGCAGCACGGCAACAACCTGATCCTGCGCGACAATGATAGCAACGAGCCGATCCAGCAGATTTACGGATTCCGGTCATCCGATCAGGACAAGAACACCGATGGCCCCGCCTGTCCATTGCGGCCCGAAGCGGCAATGCAGCCGTGGCCGACCTTCCGCATGACTTTTCGCGCCTTCCAAAAGGCATACCCAGACGGCGAGGTTTTTCTCAACAAGCCCCCCAAAAACCCACTTTTGTGGTTACTCGATCAGATCACCGGAGTGGCCTTTGGGGTAGGCATTGCCCGGCAACACCAGGAAGCCGCCCCCGTTATGGACAATATGAGCCACCACGACGACAGGCTGCCTAACAAAAGCTATGTCTGGGGAGTGACGATCGGCAATGAGGCCGTGTGTTGGACCGACGATTTCGTGGTTGCGCAGGACTGGCTGATCAACACATCCGTCGGGGGGCGCGACCTCGTCGTGCAGATCGACCCCGCCTATGAGTCGTTGGGCGTGTGGTACAACGATAGCGGCCAGCCCGTGACGCGCTGCAACTTCTGGGGGGACAGCGATCAGGGCAAACTCACCCGAGTGGAAACCCTGCGCCCAGGCCTCTTCTGGCATGTTTGGGTCGAGTTCTTTCCCGGGACCGATGTGAACCGCGTCTCCCATGGTGCGCCGGTTCAAGAGAGCGCCGCGTAATCCAGCGCAGCAGCAGGAGAAAACCTATGTTTTTACGACCGTGGCTTTGGCTCGGATACGCCTTGGCCGCTCTGATCTCGTGCGTCGCCCCTGGCAGCCTACACGCAGAGCCAGCTGTCTTGCGTGCTCAAGGTCAAGACGCATGGACCACCGATCTGACGTGGTGGGTTTTCACGCCGCTCTCTACCACCGGCACGTCCACTGTTGATGGACAGTCGGCCGATATCGACATGGATCTGGGCGAGGCGCTTGAGGTGCTCTACTTCACGTCCTCATTGCGGTTGGAGGCATGGCGCGGCGATATCGGGCTCTTGCTCGACGCGAGTTACCTGAGCTTGTCGGAGGAAGGCGGAACAACGCTCGGCGGCGGGCCGTTTGCGCGGGATCTGGATGCCGAAATCGAGGCGCAACAAAGCTGGGTCAGTCTGATGGCGGGCTACCGCTTCTTGCGAAGTCAGACGACGTCTGGAAACGAGATTGCCGCCGATTTGCATGGCGGACTGCGTTACAATCGGATCCACCAGTCTCTCGAGTTCACGGGATCTGGCGGTGACGTGGATCTGGGGGGAACGAAAACCTGGTGGGAACCCGTCGTGGGTGCACGGGGAATGGTCGAGATCAATCCAAACTGGACCTTCGCCGCGGGCGCGGACTTTGCTGGGTTCGGCGTGGACGGCAACGATCTCGCCTGGTCGGCGACTGCGGCGTTTGACTGGTCCTTCTCCGAGAGGGCCTCACTCAAGCTTGGCTATCGCTATTACAGCATCGACTACGAGACCGGCTCAGGCAGCGATGCCTTTGGTTGGGACATTGAACAGCATGGTCCCCTGATTGGCCTGACCTATGCGTTCAAGTAGATCTCGCAGACCCAGCGGATGAGACGGTATGCTCCTTCGAGCCGCGCCGTTCTCCTGTTCTGCGGGACTGCAATTGCGGCAGCTGTCACCTTCGTTCCAGCTATAGCGCCGTCACAAACGCTGACGAGTGCGGACACCCCCGCCCTGGTGGAATATGGTTTCCGCGAAGGATCACCGATTGCTGTGCCCATTCCTTTCAACAATCCGACTTTCGGGGCCGGATTGGTGCTCGGTGGTGGTTATCTCTTCCAGCAGGATGAGGGGTCCGGCACCTCCTTTCTTGGTGGAGCCGCGTTCAAGACCGACACAGGGAGCTATGGCGGCGGTCTCGGGGGGCGGCTCGCCTTTGATGACAATCGCTGGCAACTCAGCACCTTCGTGGGTGGCGCGGATCTGACCTATGATGTTCGGGATGGCGGGATACAAAGATCCGTGGATCAAACTCTGCTCGGTGTTCGCGCCGAGGCACTCTACGGATGGGACACGGATGTCTCCGCGGGCCTTACCCTTGGCTATCTGTCCACAGAGGTTACACCGTCGGATCCGGCGGTCAGCCCGCCCTTTTTGGAGGGGCTTTCGGATCTCGATCTCGGCCGCATCGGCCTCGTCGTTCAATGGGATGGACTTGATAATGATGTCTACCCAACGCGTGGAGGCTTTGCGCGGGGACGGGTATCACAGACGATTTCGGTCTCTGGCCCGAGCCTGAGCTACACGAAGGTGAACGCGGATGTCTGGCGATATCAACCACTTGGATCACGCGGGGTCTTGGCGATGAAAGCAGGCGCATGTGTGACGGGCGAAGACGCGCCGTTCTTCGACAGTTGCCTTCTATCCGGACCCGATGGCATTCGCGGCTATGGCTATTTCGACCACTACGGGCAATCTCTCGCCGTGGCCCAAGCGGAGTATCGATATCGCTCTGCTGGGAGGCTTGGACTTGCAGCGTTTTTTGGTGCGGGAGAAGTCTTTGAAAGTGACCAAGCGGGCGACACGGAGCTCAATTACGCGGGCGGGCTCGGCGCGCGCGTGACCGTCTCCAAGGATTTTGGCGTCGATCTGTCTTTGGACGCGACACTCAACGGGGACGGTGATAGCCTTGTCTACCTTTATGTCGGGCAAGCATTTTAAATTACTGGATTAATTCCTGACGCAGAGGTTTGGGCCGCGTTAGGGTGAGGCTCCGCGCGTCGGCCAAAGGATGGCATGAACGAGCAGCCTGTTGGCCTCTCCGCTCTGGCCTCGGCCACCGGCCGAAGTTGGCGCGAATCGCCCTTTTGAACCGCTAAAAACCCCGGTATGGAATCGATACCGAACCGGTAGTATTCCGGTAGTGTCGAAATCTCGCGTCCTGCGATTTTCGTTGCGCCGATCCGGTTTGAAGCGGGCTCCGGTGGCATCGCGCTCCCGTCTTGTGATTCAGAATTGGGCACCATCGGCTCTTTCCCCTGCTCGGCACGGGCAACGACGACGAACCCGTTCGAACGAGCCGAGGCGCGTTTCTCAGTGCCCCGGCGCCTCATCTTCGGTGAGCGCCGGATCGCGGTCGAAGCGGGACGCCCAAGCGCGCACCGCTGGGCTTTCGCCGTGGAGCCGCCGCCATTGCCGAATGGCATTGCGCAGGCCAGAGCGGGCAATGCGGTTCTCGGGTTCGACGTAGCGTTCGGGTTGAACGCCGCGGCTTAGAGCATCCCAGGCGGCTTTCTTCGCGACCGTGTAGTCGGACACACCCCAAGCCTTGAGCAGGTCTTGAAACGCGTCAAAGGCGGCAAGGTCGAATTCCCGGTCCTCCCCCAATCGCCCAAACACTGGGTTACTGGGGTGGAATGACCCGCACGGCACCCAACCTTCCGGGATAGGCGCGTTCGCCGAATGGGTTCGCGCAGCGCGTAACAGTTTGGGAAGGACGTGGGTGTGCGGGCCTTCAGGAGACTTTCCACCCGTATCTGGCCCGCCGATCTTCTGATAGACCTCGACCCGCCCGAACCGGGTCAGCGCGACCCGATGTGGGTGAGCCGCAAGAATGGCTGTGATCGCGGTGTTGCCCGGCTCGAAGAGCGAGCGACCTTCGGCGGCGCGCAAGGCGTCAAGCAGTTCGGGGTCCTCGGTGCGAATGCAAAAATCAACCTGGTGCTGGCCGAGCCCCATATCGAAGAGGATCGCGGATCTGTCCTCTGTTCGCAGCGCATCCGTGTCGGCGCCAAGCTCGGTCAGACAGTCTCGCCGGGCCATCGCCGCTTCGTCGCTTGGCAAGCAAAGTGCCACGGCGTGCGCCCATCTGTGCGGCTTGGGGCTGAGCGTCTCGTAGGCGATCGGATTGGCCGTCTGGAGGTTGGCGAGCTTGATACCGCCACGCGCTGTCACGCGCGTCCTTTCGTCCAGACGTGTCGCCGCCGGATCTCCATACACATGGTGAAACTCCGCGATGGCGCCGAAGCTCCCCATGTTCCAGCCGGTCTCCGGATCATCGAGACTCCGATTGATGACGTCTGCCAAATCAAGCATGTGCACCCTCCTCTCTTTCACCCACCCGACTTTCTTGCCGCTCGCACAATTGCGAAGATAGGCAATGACTTATCGCCCAGTCGACCAATCAATTCCGGGGTGGCGCTTGAGCGCCTACCTGAAGTCCGGTGACCCGTGGACGCGCTCAAACCAGGACCTCGAGCGGCTGAAACACCGGCCCGTCGTCGGTGGCCCGATAGAAGGCGCGGATCCCGAACACGTCTGCCACCCTTTCCGGCGTCAGCACGTCAGATGGCGGCCCGTCCGCCGCAATCTTGCCATCGGACAGCAGTAGCAGACGTGTGCAGTGCCGCGCGGCAAGGCCAATGTCATGGAGTGAGACCAGCACGCTACGGCCCTCCTGCGCCAGCCGCGCAAAGGTGTGCATCGTGGTAATCTGGTGCGCCGGATCGAGGCCCGCGACCGGCTCATCCGCCAAGATGAGCTGCGTGTCCTGCGCGAGGGCACGTGCGATCAAAACGCGGGTTTGTTCGCCCCCGGAAAGCTCCGTTGCCGAGCGATTACGGAACGCGGTGACGTCCATCGCTTCAAGGGATGTTTTTACGGCGTCTCGATCAACTGCCGAGGGTTTTTGTCCACCTGAGAGGTGAGGAATGCGGCCCAGCATTACGAGTGTTTCGACGCTTACTGGCCAGGCGATCTCCCGCGCCTGGGGCATCCAGGCCGCTGCGCGTGCGCGGTCTGCGTGGGGCATGCGCGCGAGGCTGCTGGAACCGCCATGCGGTATCAGTCCAAGGATCGCGCTCATGAGCGTGCTCTTTCCGGCACCATTCGGTCCCAAGAGACCGATGCATTCTCGGGGCTGGATCGTGAAGCTGATCCCGCGCAGCACCTCTCGTTGCCGCAGCGAAACCGTCAAACGATCCACGCTCAGTAGGCTCATCCCATTTCTCTGCGTGTCTTGTAGATCAGATGCAAGAACAGAGGCGCCCCCACCAATGCGGTGACGACACCGAGTTTGAGGTCGCGCTCCGGCAGGATGAGCCGAACGGCAATGTCTGCGGCAAGGAGCATGATCGCACCGCCCAGCGCCGACGCCCAGAGCAGTGCGGACGGACGGGCGCCCACCAATGGGCGCAAGATGTGCGGGACGACGAGCCCGACGAAGCCGATTGCTCCGGCGACGGCTGTCGCGGCGCCGACCACCGACGCGGTTCCCAAGATGAGGGTGAGGCGCAAACGAGATAGAGAGATGCCCAAGGCCCCGGCGGCGGCTTCGCCCAGGGTGAGTGCGTCGAGCCCCCGGCCCAGCGTCACAAGAAGCGCCCAGCCGACCACCATGAAGGGCAAGGCGATCCAGACATGGGTCATCGACCGGTCCGCCAAGGAGCCCATCATCCAGAAGACGATCTCGTTGGCGGCAAACGGGTTTGGCGAGAGGTTCAAGACGAGGGATGTCAGCGCCGCCGCGAGGGCCGAGATCGCGATCCCGGCCAGGATCAAGGTCAAGGAAGAGCCCCGTGGCCCCGCGAGGGCCACCACAAGGAGAACCCCTGCTAGCGCGCCGCCCAAGGCAAAGGCGGGCAAAGCGAGGACAAACGCACCCGCCAGTCCAGTTTGGATCGCGATCACCGCGCCAAGAGCGGCTGAACCGGAGACACCGATCAATCCAGGCTCCGCCAAAGGGTTGCGGAGATAGCCTTGCATCGCGGCGCCCGCGAGGCCGAGACTGCCGCCGACCATCACGGCAAGGAGGGCGCGGGGAAATCTGATCTCGCGCATCACGAGATTGAGCGGTCCGGCATCGTTGCCGAACAGGGCCGAAAGGCTTTCAACGGGGCCGATCCGCGCGGGCCCGAGGGTCAAGCTTGCCAGAAACAGAACCGCCAGAAGGGCGCACAGGGTGATCGCAAGACGGCGCACGCCTCAGTCGCCCTGGAGATCGTGGCGGAGCGCGCCGAGCTCTTCGATGGCGCGCAGGACATATGGCGTTCCACAGACCCAGTCCCGGTCGGTGAAGACCCCGTTCGCGCGGCCTTCGCGCATCTTGCGCACAACGGGATGATCGAGGATCGCTTCCGACCGCGAGGCGCCAGGATAGGGTTGGGAGGTGATCAGCGCATCCGGCTCCAGCATCGCGAGGACCTCAAGCGGCAAGATGCCCCCTGACGAGAATCCAGCCGCAACGGCGGCGTTATCAAAGCCTGCCGCTGTCAGGATTTCTCCGGCCAGCGTTTTGTCACCCGAGGTGTAGCCGTTGGCGTAGTAGAGCACAGCGTCTGGGCGCTGTTCGACGGTCGAGCGAAGTGCTGCAAGCCGCCGGTCGTAGTCTTCCACCAGCGCTTGTGCGGCGGCCTCCCGACCGAGAACAGCCCCCATTTGAAGGATGCGCGTGCGCACCTCTTCGAGGCTGTAGGCGGGTTCGAACACCTCCACCGGGACACCGAGCCGTTGCAGCATGCTGACGGTGGCGCGGGTCGTGAAGCTTCCCGCAATCACCAGATCGGGCTGCATGAGGTAGATTTCCTCGGCGCGCCCATGATTGACGCGGTGCGCGCGCGCTTCCTCCGCCAGTGCCGAATTGCGCGGGTCCACCGCGAGGTAGCTGACCGAATGAAGCTGGCCAGGTGCTGCGAGCATCAGGGCAAGCTGGTCGGTGCAAAGGTTCATGGACACAACGCGCGCGGGCGCGGCATCCACGTCGACGGCATCCACGTCGGCGGCCGCCCATGCTGATGCGGCGCAAAGACACGCCGCAGCCGCTATGGTGCGGAGGATGGCCAGAGCCTGGCTCAAAAGGTCGCCGTCAGGCCGAGATACGCGACCAAGCCTTGTGTCGCGTAGCCTTCCAGTTCTTGGTAATCCTGGTCGAACAGGTTGTTGATCGCGCCTGTGAGGGTCACCAACTCGTTGAAGTCGTGGCGGAAGGACACATCGACCAGGGTGTAATCGTCCAGTTTCACCCGGTCGAAATCGTCATCGAATTCGCCGCTGATGAAAGACGCTGTCTTGAAGTCGAGATCATAGAGACCTGACACATACTGGATCCCGACATTGACGGATGTCTGGTCGTTCGGAAACCGGTATGTGCCCTGAAGATAGAGCTCATGCTCGGGCCGCCGCACCTCAACGACGTCGCGGGTGCCGCCATCTTCGGTTGGAACCTCTTCGGTCGCATCGAGATAGGTATAGGCGAGCGACACATCGAAGGCGTCCGAGATGATATAGGCGCCGGTGACCTCTACCCCGCGCCGATGGCTGGTGCCATCAAGGTTGACCGGCTGAAAACGCTCGGTTTCCGGCACAAATTCCCGTCCGATCGTGTCCGTGAGATCCTCCTGGAAATACGTCACGTCGATCAGACCGGCCCCCCCGGCAAAGATCTGTTCAAAGCCAATATCAAAGCCCGTGCTTTGCTCGGGTTCGAGATCTGGATTGCCCTGAAAGTCATCGAAGAAACCGAACTGTTCGATCAGCGTCGGGTTTTGCACACCGGTCCCCGCCGAGGCGTGCAGGCGTGTTGTGGCGTTCGGCAACATCTGCGAGAGACCGACAGCATAGGTGGTGAAATCCTTGAACTCATCATTGTCATCGTAGCGGACGGAGGCTTGAAGATCGAGGCCGACATCGAAGCTGCCGCGATACTCCAAGACATAGCCCGCCTGGCTCCGCTCTCGCCGGCTGAGCTGCCCAGGATCGAAAACAATGTCGGGATTATTCTCCTTGTAATTCTCCTCTTCATATTGGACGGCAAAGCTCATTGTTTGGCGCGCCGAAGCGACCGTTGGCGTATCGAGAGCAACCGTGCCGAGATAGGAGAGTGTCACGCGTTCACCGGAATTGTCCGCCGTTGGCGTCCCGTCGTTTTTGCTTTCACGATCCGTCTTGGCGTAGGTAAGCCCAACGCGATTGGCCAGCCGGCCACCGAACGCGTCCACCTCCGCAAAGGCCGACCCAAACAAATCGTCGACATCCGTATGATTGTCGGAATCGGTCACGAGCCCGTCCGTCGTCGGCGCACCGAAATTGAAGTCGTCGAAATCCGATCTCCGATTGACCGACCTCAGGGTACCGCCGACGCGGAAACCTGGCATAAACTCGTAATCGCCGGTGAAATTGAGTGTCGTGTTCTGGTCCCCATCGTCTTCGCCGCCAGAGCCGGACACATCAAAGCCGCCCGTATCGCGATGCGAAGCCGAGAAGCTGAGCCCGCCTTGTTCGAAGCCTCGGCGCACGGCGATCAATCCGCCAAACGTCTCATCGCTTCCCACATCAGCCTCAACCGTCGTCGAGAACCCTGGCGTGGTCGCGCGCTTGGTGGTGATGGAGATCACGCCACCGATGGCGTTTGATCCGTAGATCGACGATTGCGGCCCCCGGAGAACCTCGATGCGGTCGATATCGGCGGTCACCAAGCCGCCGAAGTCGAATTCGCCCTGATCGACGCTGTTCACTTCGACACCATCGATCAAAACCAATGTGTGGTTGCCCTCGTGACCGCGGATACGAACCTGGGTCAGCCCGCCGAAGGAGCCTGACCGGGAAACGGAAACCCCTGGAACAGTTCGCAACACATCCGCGACATAGCGTTCGTTCTGCTGTTCCAAAGCCTCGGAGTCGATCACGGTGCTGGATCGTCCGAATGCGGTCTGTGGGATTGGGGTGAGGCCGCCTGAAAGGATGATCGGATCCAGTTCAACCACGTCGTCTTGCGCATAAGCACACATGGTGGCGGAGCCGAGGGCGGTTGTGGCGGTCAGGGTGAAGAGGGTTGCGCGGATCATACTCTATCCTTCGATGCCAGCGCTGAGACTGGCGGCACTGAAACGTGTCTTCGAAGGATCGACCTCCGCAGACGGTGAAGTTGTCACCACTACGGATCGACCGTTGCCCATGGCGCGCCCCGCACCCAGACAGGGTGATCGCCTCGGCAGGTCTCCTGGCTTGCGGGTCTCAGCTCGTCCGGGCCTTCCCAACGCAAATCGTTGCGTCAGTGGCTTTTCCGGCATCGCTCGCCGCTTACAGTTGCGGGGGCAGCCGCAGATTTGGCCGGATGCCGACCGCACTGCGTTCCCTTTTCATCTGACGCGTTTGGACGCCAGAACCGAAGCAAGATCTTGGTTAGGACCGCATCATACATTCGGCAAGGCATCTGTTATGGTTGCGATTACCTCATCAGAGGAAGTGTCAAAACGGTCACAAATCTTGAGCGGTTTTTGGAGTGGGGACGGGAAGGTTCAGCGGCTGGCAAGTCTTGCTCGAACTGCGCTTCCCCGGCTCCGACCAAACCGGAGACGCGCCCAGCGCTGCGGCATGTCAGATGTCGCCCCAATCTTCCTGCATCGCGTATTGGGTGAGGGCGGCGAGACTTCTCTTCCTGGTCTTCTTCTTGAGGGTGGAGCTGAGATTGGCGACCGTCTTGTAGCTCACGCCCAGCGCCTTTGCGATCGACGAGAGATCTTTCCCTTCAGCCAGCATCTGGCTGCAGCCGACATGGATCATCGGGTGATCATCGACGATGAGGGCGGATTTCATGATGTGCGCTCCAAGCGTTGGCTGAGCGGCGGCGCGGGATCGACTTCATATGATTTGAGAGGCAAGACCGCTCGGTGGATCGCCCCGCCGCCCTGCGCTTGCTGGTTGCAACATCTTCCTGGCGGATTTTCGGAAATGGTGCCGCGTGTCCGACTCGAACGGACGACCTACCGCTTACAAGGCGGTTGCTCTACCAACTGAGCTAACGCGGCATCGAGGCGCCGAAGCGACCCCGCGTGATTAGCGCCTTCACTCTGCGAAGGCAACTCATTGCCCGGTCTGCGCGTCAAGCGCGGCGTGCCATATGCGCGAGCCTGACGAAGAGCCTTTCGACGAGAGGCAGCGCTGGCACCGGACGGCCAGACCGGAGCCGAACATCTGCTTCGAGGATCTGATGGAGCGCCTCCTCGAGCGTCTCGACCGGAAGGCGCCGTGCCTGAGCTGCCATCTTCTTTCGGCGTGGCCCAAAGACGGGCGGCGAAGCCCGAGAAAGTGCGGCTTCGATACCGCCCTCATGCAAGGCCGCTCCCAAGAGCAAACGAAAGTGCCGCGCGGCCGCTATGGTCAAGGATGTGGCACTCGCCGATGTGTTGAGAGCGGCAAAGGCGCGGACTAGAGCGTCCGTCCTGCCATCGACCGTGAGCTCAACGAGCAATTGCACGTCCGGGTCTCCGGATACCGGAGCGACCGCGGCAATGTCGCTGCTGGTGATGGCTTCGGTCGCGCCATGAAGGTAGAGCGAGAGCTTTTCGATAAGCTTTTCGAGCTCTCCGGGACCCAGGGTCTGCGCCAAGAGCTCTAGATCCGCCAGGGCATCGGGTTCGCAGTGCGGGAGATTTCCCCGCGCAAGCATCGCCTCGATCTCGTCCCGGCGCGGCGCATCGGCATAGATCCCGATGGCGACCGCCTTTTTCGACGCCTCCAGTGCTTTGCGGAGTGAAGAGCGGGTGGTCAGGGTGCCCGCCGCGATAACGACAACCGCATCGCCGCTTTTCCAATCTTCAAGGGCCGCGACAATCGCCGCTGTGTTGGCATCCGAGGCGGCCTCAACCACCACCGCGCGAGGTCCAGGGAAGAAACCCGTCGCTTTCGTCGCATCGGAGAGCGCGGCCGGGTCGCGACGCATATCAGCACCGTTCAACACAGTCAGACGCATTTCGTCCGCCCCGGTTGGACCGATCAGCGCCTCGACAAGGCGTCGCCGTTTCAACGAAACACCGACGGAATCAGCCCCATATAGAAGACAAGCGGCCACACCTGCGTCGGGCGCGTCGATAAACCGGGATGCCTCTCTCCCCGAGAGCTTCACGGTGTCGATTGGGGGGAGGCGTCGGTCACCCAGTCGTCCGCGTGGATTGCGATCCTGAGTGCGATCCGTTGGGCAAGCTGCCGGGAAACACGATTGATTGCATCTCTTTCGGCCACGCGGCTGGCAAAGGCAGAGGAGGTCTGCGTGTCCGGCGCGCTGTAGCCTGCGAGAGCTTCCACGGTGTCCCTGAGCACGGGCGCACCGCCTTCGATTGGCAGCAATTCAAACGAGGCCGTGCCGCGAACATCGAAACGCGTCGTCACATTCTGGGTCGTGAGCACGACACCCTCCGTGTCGATATCGAGGTCAACCTCAAGTCGGTGGGTCGGTGTCGCCGCAGGCCCAATTTGGTCGATGAGCGCGTTTCGCAGAGTGTAGCCCGACTCGGTCGGGATCAGATCGACGTAAATCTCTCCAAGCCCCGAGCGCGCGGGTGTTCCCGACCCATACATTGGGGCGTAGCCACAGCCGACAAGCACCGACGCGACGAGCGCCAAGGAGACGATCTGCAGTCGATCAGACCACCACATTCACGATCCGCCCGGGAACGACGATGAGCTTTCGTGGTGGCGCCCCATTCAACGCGCGCATCACGACCGCATCTTCAAGCACAAGAGCTTCGACCGCTTCTTTGTCGGCCTCGGCGGGAACGGAAATCTCGCCCCGGCGCTTTCCGTTGATTTGGATCGGAAGCGTTACGTTGGCCTCGACGAGGAAGTCCGGATCTGGCTCCGGCCATGGCGCCTTCACAACAAGACCGTCTCCGCCCACCATCGACCAAACCTCTTCCGCAAGGTGAGGCACCATCGGGGCCATGAGTTGCGCCATGGTCTTCACGGCAAAGACGCGCGCTTCACCTGCCTCGGGCTTGGCTTTCGCGAGGACGTTGGTGAATTCGTAGAGCCGCGCGACAGCCTTATTGAAGGCAAACCCCTCGATCTGCGCCGTGACGTCGCGAATGGCCCGGTGGGCCTCACGCCGCAGCGCGTGGGCCGCCTCCCCCTCCGGCTGTCGCGCACGGCCGGTTTCTTGGTCGCTGCGAGAAATCTCGGAAGCGAGGCGCCAGACCCGTTGCAAGTGTTTCGAGGCCGCTTCCGCGCCCGCCGCCGTCCATTCGACATCCCGCTCCGGCGGACTGTCGGACATGACAAACCAACGCGCGGTATCGGCACCGTAGCGTGCGATGATCGTCTCGGGATCGACCACGTTCTTCTTCGATTTCGACATCTTGATCTGCGGACCGATCTCCACCGGGGTGCCATCCGCGAGCGTCGCGCCTTGCTCCGTGCGCGTCACCTCCTCCGGATCGTGCCAGACGGTTCGGCCCTCAGGTGTCTTTGTGGAATAGGTCTCGTGTGTGACCATGCCTTGGGTGAACAGGGCATCGAAAGGTTCTATCGCCGCAGCGGGCAGATGTCCGGTCTTGTGCATCGCGCGCGCGAAGAAGCGCGAATAGAGCAAGTGCAGAATCGCGTGCTCCACCCCACCGATATACTGGTCGACGTTCATCCAATAGGACGCCTCTTTGAGATCAGTGGGCGTTTCTGCATGGGGTGCGGTGAACCGCGCAAAATACCAAGACGAGTCTACGAACGTGTCCATCGTGTCCGTTTCACGCCGGGCCGCTGCGCCGCATTTCGGGCAGGACACCTGCGTCCATGTGGGATGGCGCTCAAGCGGATTGCCGGGTTTATCGAAGCTCACATCCTCTGGAAGCCGGACGGGAAGATTCTCTTTGGCTTCCGGCACGACGCCACATTTTGGGCAGTGGATGATGGGGATCGGGCAGCCCCAGTATCGCTGACGGCTGATCCCCCAATCCCGAAGCCGGAACTGCACTTCGCCCTCGCCCCAGCCATCGCGCTCGGCAAGCGCAATCGTTTTGTCGATGGCCGCCTCACCGGTGGCGACATCCAGAGCAGCCGGATGACCTTTCCACCGAACCCGCTCGGATTTTGGCGGCACAAAGGCATCGTCCGCCACCGCTTTGTGATCCTCCAGCGCCTCAAACGTCTCGATCACTGGCAGATCGTACTTCCGAGCAAAATCGAGATCGCGTTGATCATGCGCCGGGACCGCGAAAACGGCGCCTGTCCCGTAATCCATCAGAATGAAGTTTGCGATCCAAACCGGCAGTTCCCAATTGGGATCGAGCGGGTGGCGCACTCTCAGCCCAGTATCAAGCCCGCGCTTTTCCGCTGTTTCGAGCTCCGCTTCCGACGTGCCCAACCGCCGACACTCGGCACAGAAAGACGCGACATCGGGATTGCCCTGCTCCAGCGCCTTCGCGAGCGGATGATCCGGCGAGATCCCGATGAAGCTCGCGCCCATGATCGTATCCGGCCGGGTGGTGAAGACCGCGATGGATTCGAAATCGCCCAACGACGCGGTCAATTGCCACGAAAACCGCAGGCCACGCGATTTTCCGATCCAATTGCGCTGCATCGTGCGGACTTTGTCCGGCCACGCCTCCAAGCCATCGATCGCCTGGAGCAACTCGTCCGCATAGGGCGCGATTCTGAAAAACCACTGGGTCAACTCTCGCCGTTCGACCGGGGCGCCGGATCGCCATCCACAGCCATCAATGACCTGCTCGTTGGCAAGCACCGTCAGATCAACCGGATCCCAGTTGACGGTCGCGGATTTGCGGTAAACGAGACCCGCCTCCAGCATGTCGATAAACATGCTCTGCTGCTGCCCGTAATACTCAGGATCGCAGGTCGCAAACTCCCGCGACCAGTCAATAGAGAAGCCCATTGGCTTCATCTGCGCCCGCATTGTTGCAATATTGCCATAGGTCCAGGTGCCGGGATGCACACCTTTCTCCATCGCGGCGTTTTCCGCCGGCATGCCGAACGCATCGAAGCCCATGGGGTGGAGCACGTTGAAGCCCTGCGCAAGCTTGGTGCGGGCGATCACATCACCCATGGTGTAGTTGCGCGTGTGGCCGATATGAATGCGGCCCGATGGATAGGGAAACATCTCGAGCACATAGTATTTCGGCCGCGACGGGTCCGCCTCCGCGCGAAACACCTGAGCCTCTTCCCAGGCCCGCTGCCACTTGGGCTCTACCTCGCTGGCATCATAACGCGTCATGGCGCAAGTCTCTGTTTTCTCGAAGTTACCACGGAGCGCTTGAGCGAGGCGACCGCACCGATCTTAGCCACCGCGCTCGATATCGGATATGCGCATCTGCCGCGCGCGTGTGAGGATGGCGTCCTCAAGCTGACTGTTGTCGGCCTCGCTAACGGCCACCGCGCGCCCTCCCTGCATCCGAAAGGCAGCCACTTTGAGCGAGCGCGCATCCAGGGCGGGATCGGAGATCAGAACCGTTGCGCGGAATGTACCGCCCCCGCCGACGCTCCCCCAATCGGTCACGATCAAGCCTGCAAACGGATCGGCCGTATCGAGTGGTAGAAAGGACAGTGTTTCCAGCGAGGCCTGCCAGAGATAGCGATTAACCAGAACGCCTTGAGCAGGATTCCGCTGGTTGCGGAACAAGTCGAACACGGACTCGTCACTGATTTCAAATGCTTCTCGACGACGCTCTTCCGCACGCTGCTGCTGCAATTCTGCGTCTCCGCCGCAAGCGGCAAGCATCACAAGCAGCGTAAGCGCCCCAAATATTTTGCCGAATTTGCGCACGTGTCTTTCGATCCGCAGCTTGACCCACTTGCTGTTGTGTAAAGTCTCGTCGTGGGTGCGGCAAGTCCAAAGGCCGCGTGCCGTCTCGCACAACCACTGTGGCAAAGCTGCATCAACGCATGACACAAAAGCGGCAAGGCATCCCAATTTCTTGAACCGCCCGAAGCGATCATGGAATAAGGCCTCACTGGAGCCGGACTAACCGGTTCTGAGATAAGGTTTCACGCGAGAATCACGAGGAAAACGATGAAGAAGGTTCTCTTCGCAACTACCGCCCTGACCGCACTCGCGGTTGGCGGAACGGCAATGGCCGACATTTCGCTCTTTGGTAGCGCACGTCTTGGTCTCGTCTATGACGATTCCTTGGACAATGAGCTGCAGACGAACTCCCGGGTTCGTTTCGGTGTGAACATGTCCGGCGAAACCGACTCGGGCATCGAGTTCGGCGCAAGCCTCCGGGCTGACCAGGTGGTCGACGGTGGCATCGACACCGGTGACAGCGGTCAAGCTGGTGAGGCATTCGTGTCCGGCTCGCTCGGCACGTTGTCTTTTGGTGACACCAACGGTGCTGACGAGCAATGGGTCGGCGACCTGAACGGTAACCTGTCCTTGACCGGTCTTGGCGACTTCAACGAAACAGCGTTTGTCTCCAACGGTGGTAACGCCGGTGACAGCGACACGTTCGACTTCTCGAACAATGCTGACGCACGCCCGACGATCCGTTATGACTACGATTTCGCAGGGTTCGGCGTCTCGCTCTCCGCAGACAGCCGCTTGAGCGATTACGGCATCGGTGCTGGTTTCTCCGGCCCGGTCGGCGGCTTCGACCTCGAAGTCGGCCTCGGCTACTATGCGTTCCAAGACTTCACGTTCACATCAGACGAAACGACAACCGGTATCGTCGAAGTTGATGGTATACCTACAGAAGTGGCGCTTGTCGAAAGCACCACGACGCAAGTAGAGGAAGGTGACCAGTTCACCGCGCTCCTCGGCTTTGGCGCCTTTGGTGCCGACATGAACGTCATCTACAACAAGCTCGATTCGGACGACGGCTCCGAGTTTGAGACAATCGGTGTTGGTGCTGAATACGCCTTCGACGCGGTGACAGTCGGCGCCTATTACCGCAACGTCATGACCGGTAAGGGCGAACTCGAAGAAGTCGACGGCGATGACGTCTATGGCTTCTCCGCTGAATACGACCTCGGCGGCGGCGCTGTGATCGCTGGCGGTATCACCAGCACCTACGCTGATGACACGATTGCCGACTTCGGCATCGACATGTCCTTCTAAGAACAACACTTAGGACAGTGATTGGAGAGGCGGGCCAAAAGCCCGCCTTTTCTTTTACGGAAACCGAAAAGAAGCGATTTAGGCTTCGCGCGCTTGGAAGCAGATTGGATAATCCGCGATCCGCATAGACCGCCCTGCCGAGCAATAGTCTCTTTCCGAAGCACTCGAATGAGGAGGCACGTCCTCTTCTGGCAACGGCCTAGAGTATATTTCTTCCCTGACACCTATCTTCTCCCGAGCCCCAGGGCGGACTGCCGCATTAGATCAGTGTCTTGGGGGAGCGGCCCGCGTTAGACCACCAACCAGAAACGTGCGCATCCAAGAGAACGGACGCGCCTGTGACCATTGCAACACGGGCTAAGCATCGGGTCGGAGGGCCCGCGGTCTGATACTGTCTTTGAGCCCCCCTCACTCAGGGCCGGAACAAGGTTCCATGCGGATAGCGCGCCAATAGCGGGCGATCAGTCGCAAAGAACGGGGACAATGGCGGCCTCAAAGCCTTCGGGCACGCCATCTTCCATCGCAAACTCCGGCAATCCCTTCGGTTCCGCTTCGATGTCGTTCAGGGACAGGAACTTGGCCAGTTCCGCGCGATTAAGGCCATAATTGATGTTTTGCGGCAAAGTGCCTGTCGCGTCGGCGATGTAGCGCTCGGACAGTCGGGAGACAACGACCCCCATCACCGAACCGTCCCGATCGATGAGCGGGCCACCCGAATTTCCAGGCTGCACCGGCGCACTGAAGCTAAAGAAGCGACGGTCGTCATTTACATCGGCAAGCGAACTGACATTGCCGCTGGTCAGGTGGAGCGATGTTCCCGCGATGTTGTAATACGGGTAGCCCGCCGCATGGAGGCGCTGGCCAAGACGGTCCTGTCCACTCGGGGAAAGGGACAGCCAGGTTTTCGAATCTTGCTCGGAGGCCAGAGCCGCGACGTCCAGGTCTCTGTCGGTGGCGATTTTCCGCAGTTTCGTGCCATCGGCAAGGCCGAGACTACGGCACGACTCGATCACGTGATTGGCGGTCAGCAAGAGCCTCGGGCCAACAAAGAAGGCCGTGCCACTCGAGACGGAAAGCTCGGATGGGCGCCCATCGCTTTCATCGCGCGAGAAGAACTCGCCAAAGTCGCCGGTCTCGCCTCGGCCCGCCACCGTCTGTGCGATCATGGCCAAGAGCTGTCCCTCTGACGCGAGATCCCATGGGAGCGCTTTGCCCTTGACGAAACTCGCGCGGATCAGCGCCATCGGCCCTTCAAAACCCGGCTCACCCGCGAGGTAGATGGTCGGCGCCAAAGTGTCTCCGCGGAGCGTCTTGGAATGAAAAGCCCGGCCATCCTGCAAGGTCCCGCTCGTAGCGCGCGCCTCATCCGTGTCGACCGCTTCGAGATGGTCAGGGTCGGCATTGGCCGCGCGCGCGGCCGAATGCCACGCAGCCGCAAGATCGGGCGCGAAGCCGTGAAGGAGAAGCGTCAGACCGCCATCATCGCTCCACCATCTGAGCCCGCCATCTTCCGATTCCGGCATGCCAAAAAGGCGCGAAGGCAGGGCGACGGAGACATCATACTCTTCAAAGTAGTGGTATTCCCAACCACGGGTCTCGAGCTCGGCCAGGAAAGTCACGAGCAAGGAGGCCACATGTGCCCGGGCCACGGGACTGTCGAACTCGCGGGCAGCATAAGCCTGCAAGGCCTGTTCGCTCTCGCGATCCCAAACACCACTCAGACCCCCGAGATGATCGCCGGAGACAACGAGCGCCGCCTGAAGGATGCGTTGGTCTTCGACCGGCAGATCGTGGGCGTCGAACGTCCCGACCCTCGTTGAGCCTTCAAGAATCCAACTCGGCGTTGCCGATGCAGGCCCCCCAAGACCCACGCTCAAGGAAGCGCAAAGCATCGCATAGCGCGCGAGCCGAAACGGTCTGATCATTGGCAATGTCCCCCTCTTGCCTGCCTAAGAGGTAACATGCGACGGCGCCGCGCCAAAGATTTTTGCTTCTTTTTGCTAAATTGCATTGCGTTAATAGTTAATGCTCAGCGACCCAACCTGAGATGTTGAGTTTGAAAAAGCACCAGCTTTACAAGCACTTAATTGGGCATGTGAGCCCTGGGAGTTGGACGCGACACGTCCTGCAGGCGCGCGCGACTTTGCCTTCTCCGCGATGGAGCCGCGCCCCGAAAGTCACACACCTCTAGGCTGAAAGGGCTGTGCGGGCAAACCGATGGTCATCAGCCTCGCGCGTCGTTCTCAACATGGGACCGCACGATTTCCGTGACCCGGTCGGGGGTCAGGATCGGCGGAAACAGGGTCAGGAATTCGCCTTGACCATCCAAGAGATAGATGAAGCTGCCGTGGGCGAACACGTCACCGAGGAATGGATCCTCGTAAACCACCGTCGCGTCCACGCCGAAGGCATCATAGGCCACTTGCAAATCTCCAGGCTTGCCCGTGAGACCAATGAAGCTCGGATGGAGCGCGGGCAGTTGCTCGGCCAGCACCTCGGGCGTGTCGCGTTCTGGATCGACGGTGATCATCACGGGCGTCACGTCCAGCCCGGCCGCGTCGAGCGCATGCACCGCATCTGCCATCATCGGCAGTGCGACCGAACAAATCTGCTCGCAAGCCGCATATCCGAAAAAGAGGAGCTGCGGGCGACCGGACGGATTGACCTGGGTCCTGATGTCACCGGCCTGATCGACCAACGAAAACTCCCCTCCGAGATCGAAGGGGAGCGGCACACCCGTTGGAGCCGGGAGTTCAACCCCAGTTTCAGCAAGCGATGGACCCGCGAGCCCAAGCGCCAGGACGCCTGCGAGCGCTCCGCTGCGCATGGTCAATACCATTCGGCGACGAAAGCCTCATCGACATCTAGGCCGAGGCCCAGATAGCCGGTTTCGGCGAGCCTGGAATTGATCCGAGGATCGTTTCGAAACCACGGGCCGCCAGCAGCTTCCGGATGGTTCTCGGCCCAAACCTTGCCCCAGCGATTTGCCACAACCCATTCCGAACTGCCCTCGGGCAGAATCCGCTGAACCATGTAGACGTTATGGGCGCCGATCTCTTCATCGTTGATGAGAAGGCCGTCGACTTCAACGGTTTGGCCGCAATAGGGCTGCAGTTCGACGGCCGCACCGGCGAAGACGGGTTCGCCGTTCTTCATGGGATAGATCAAGATGTCGTCCGCGGTTCGAATGAGGCCAAGCTGGCGGGCCCCTCCGCCGCAATCCTCCGGACAATCGCCGGTCACGGCACAGAGGAGATCGGTGACTTCCGCTTCAAAACGCGCCGGCGCTTCGCCGAACAACCCCCACTCATTCGCTTCGGAGCCTTCCGAAAAATCCTGCGCCACGAGCGGCGTGGCACATAGGACGAGCGCTGCAACGATATGTTTCACCGGTTCGCTCCTCAATTGTTGGGATCAGGAATGGCAAAGGGGGGAATGGGGCCGAAATCCTCATGGTTGAGGTTCGTGATCCCCATATCCTCGACGACCTCCGCGACAACAAGATATTTGATACCGTCGCGCTCGTAGAGCATGCCATCCGCCGTGACGACGTGGCTGGCAAGCGCAAGCTGGGTGTCGCCGCCATTGCTTGCGTCATCTCCCTCGATCTTGAGCACCATATAGACCTCACCATCATCTCCCAAGAGACCGACGGGAATGCCTCCGGCGGAACACCACAATGCGCAGGTGTGATGGGCCGACCCGACAACAGCATCGGGCCCGCCCATGACACCTGAAAAGTAGCACCATGTGTCGATGATCTCGCCGGTGACCTGGACCCGCTCGCCCTCGGATGCGAGCGCCGAAACCGGAAGGGCCATCAAGGCAGCGGCAGCCGCCGCTAGCGTGTGTTTTCGCATCGCAAGTGTTTCTCCCTGTTCCTATGCCATGTCTCTGGTCGGACCCGCCCTGGTCTTTACTTCGGACGATCTGTGAGACTTGTTTCTCACGCCGGGCAAACTCGGCCAAATCAATTCTCAAACTCTAAAGAAAGACGAATGGGTAGGCGCAAAAAAGGGCAACGGATCCACGGATGGCTCATTGTAGACAAACCGTCTGGCTTAAGCTCGGCGCAGGTTGTGTCTCGCCTGAGGTATCGGCTCAACGCGCAGAAGGCGGGCCATGCCGGAACCCTGGACCCTGCGGCCACCGGTCTCTTGGCGGTCGCCTTTGGCGAGGCGACAAAGACCGCGAGCTTTGCCTCTGAGGGTCTCAAATCTTACCAGTTTGCGGTGCGTTGGGGGGCGGCCACCACAACGGATGACGCCGACGGCGAGACGCTGGACACCTCAGAAGCGCGGCCGAGTGAGGCAGACATTATCGCTGCTTTGCCCCGGTTTGTCGGAGATATCTTGCAGGTCCCGCCGCAGGTATCCGCCGTCAAGGTCGATGGTGCGCGGTCCTATGCTCGCGTCCGGGCCGGTGAGACAGTCGACCTTGCGGCGCGCCCGCTTCACGTCGCGCGCCTTACCCTGATCGAATGCCTAGATCGGGACACGGCCCTACTGGAGATGCAGTGCGGCAAGGGCGGATATGTGCGCAGCATCGCGCGCGATCTTGGAGAAGCACTCGGCTGCTTCGGCCATGTGGCCTGGTTGCGGCGGCTCAGCGCCGGTCCGTTTTCGCTCGCGCAAGCCTTGCCTTGGGAAGACTTGACCCAAGAAGACACCGACCTGGCTTCACGCCTTCTGCCGATCGAGGCGGCGCTCGCATCGCTCCCATGCGCGGAGTTTTCTGCCGAAGCCGCAGTCAAGTTGCGCAACGGTCAGCCGCAACCTGTTCTCAATCTTCAAGATCAGCCGGAGGAGCACCTGCTTTGGGGAAGATCGCAGGATCGCCCGGTGGCCATCGGCGCGGTGTCAGGCGGGCTATTCTACCCCCAGCGCGTTTTCGTATTCGACTGAAGCGCGCTGGAGGACGGATCACACGGGGAATCGCACAACGTTCGACGTTCCGCGCGGCTCCCCGAAGGCAGGGCTCGTGATGGCGGCGGAGAGAATCGATGCGAGGTTTCCGATCCCAACGTGGCGCACATACCCAACCCGGGCCTTTGGATCGCGCAGTATGAAATGCACCGTAAGCGGCTCACCTTGGGCAATGATCTCAAGGAAGTCGTAGAACTCGCTGTAGGGCAGCCAGCCTACGAGAGACATACCGCCTTCGGATCTCTTGGTGAGGTAACCGACGGCGCCGGACCAGCAGGAAGAGTAGAGTTCGTTGGCGCAATCGAAAATCAAGATCGCTCTGTTCTCTACGCCAGTTTCGGGATCAGTTCCGGTCAATTCAAGCGTGTGCGTCTCGATCTCTTGACCGTTCTTGAACCAGATACGCGAATCGTGGCGGTGCTCGGTGAACGTGAATGTCGGCATCCTCGATACTCCTTTGCGGCGTCCGGGCCGAGCCCTGGATCTCTGGACTTGGCTGCACTCCTCAAACCACACGCTCCGTCGAAGACACGTGACGCCATCGTGACACTTTCCGTGACAAAATGCGTGACACAGAAGGTTGCGTGACACGTTCCTGCCACAACGATTTCCGATGCAGGAAAGTGCCTGGAAGCCTTTTCAATCGCTCATAATCTCTGTATATCCCGCGCTCTGCGCGACTGGGCGCAGTGCCTCCTGATGTCGGACCATGCTGGACGACATCCCGGCTTCGGCCACGGCGTCATGGGGTTCAATCTGAGAGAGAAGGAACACCGATGTCGATTACACCCGATGCTAAAGAAGCCCTCATTCAGGAATATGCGACGAAAGAGAACGATACAGGTTCTCCGGAGATCCAGGTCGCGATCCTGACAAGCCGTATCAACACGCTTACCGAGCATTTCAAGATCCACAAGAAAGACAACCACTCGCGTCGCGGGCTTCTGAAGCTTGTGTCCCGACGTCGGAAGCTTCTGGACTATGTGAAAGCCAAGGACGAGTCGCGCTATCAATCCTTGATCGAGCGCCTTGGCATCCGCCGTTGATATCGACTGGCCCGGCGCATGTGACATGCGCCTCGGCCATCCAAAATGCGCCCGGCTGCGCGCGGGGCTAGCCCGCTTTTGCCGACTTCGCCGACACCATTTTGGTCCCGAAAGGTGTCTCAGAGCACGGAAACGGGATCGTCGAGGGGTGCCCTCGAATGACGCGGTCCGGTGCCAGGGGGCACTGCCGCAAGCCAAGGAAATCAGATGTTCAATACTGTGACGAAATCGATCGAGTGGGGGCATGATACGCTCACACTCGAAACCGGTAAGATCGCCCGCCAGGCGCACGGTGCAGTGGTCGCCACCTACGGCGAGACCAGCGTTCTTGCCACCGTCGTCTTCGAGAAGTCCGCAAAACCCGGGCAGGACTTTTTCCCGCTCACCGTCCACTACCAGGAAAAATACTACGCTGCGGGCAAGATCCCCGGTGGCTTCTTCAAGCGCGAAGCACGGCCCACCGAGAAAGAGACGCTCACATCGCGCCTGATCGACCGTCCGATCCGCCCGCTCTTTGTCGAGGGCTTCAAGAACGAAGTGCAAGTTATCTGCACCGTCTTGTCCTATGACATGGAGAACGACCCCGACATCGTGGCGATGGTGGCGGCATCCGCCGCTTTGACGCTCTCCGGCGCTCCGTTCCTGGGGCCGATTGGCGGTGCGCGGGTTGGCTTCGTGGATGGCGCATATGTGCTCAACCCCGCGGTCGATGACCTCGAGAAATTGCGGGAGAGCCCGGAGCAGCGGCTCGATCTCGTCGTCGCGGGCACGAAAGATGCCGTGATGATGGTGGAATCCGAGGCCTATGAGCTCTCGGAAGCTGAGATGCTCGGCGCTGTGAAGTTCGGCCATGACCAGATGCAGCCGGTGATCGACATGATCATCGCCATGGCCGAGGAAGCCGCCAAGGAGCCGTTTGCCTTCGAAGCGCCGGATTATTCGGAGCTTTACGGCAAGGTGAAATCCGCCGGGGAGGAGGCGATGCGCGCCGCCTTTGGCATTCGGGACAAGCAGGCACGGCAGGAGGCCATCGCATCGGCGCGCGCGACCGCATTGTCGACGCTGAGCGAGGATGAACTCGCCGACGAAAAGGTCGGGTCCTGCCTGAAGAAACTCGAATCCGAGGTTGTGCGCCTGGACATCCTGGATCATGGCCAGCGGATCGACGGTCGCGATCTCTCGACCGTCCGCCCAATCGTATCCGAAGTTGGTCTGCTGCGCAGGGCCCACGGGTCCTCTCTTTTCACCCGGGGCGAAACCCAAGGCCTTGTCGTGACGACGCTGGGCACCGGGGACGACGAGCAGATGATCGACGCGCTGCATGGCACGACACGATCCACGTTCATGCTGCACTACAACTTCCCGCCCTATTCCGTTGGCGAGTGCGGCCGGCTCGGCTCACCAGGCCGGCGCGAGATCGGGCATGGCAAACTGGCGTGGCGCGCACTTCAGGCGGTCCTGCCAGCAGCGACGGATTTCCCCTACACGATCCGGGTCGTCTCAGAGATCACCGAGTCCAACGGCTCATCTTCTATGGCCACGGTCTGCGGGGCATCGCTCTCCATGATGGATGCGGGCGTTCCTTTGAAGGCGCCCGTGGCTGGCGTGGCGATGGGCCTCATTCTTGAGGGTGAAAGGTTCGCAGTCCTCACCGATATCCTCGGCGATGAAGACCATCTCGGCGACATGGACTTCAAGGTCGCGGGCACTGAGCGCGGGATCACCTCGCTGCAGATGGACATCAAGGTTGCGGGCATCACGCCCGAGATTATGGCCCAAGCGCTGGAGCAGGCGAAGGCTGGCCGGATGCATATCCTTGGCGAAATGTCGACGGCTCTGACCTCTGGGCGCACCGAGTTTTCGGCGCATGCCCCGCGGATCGAGACGCTTCAGATCGCCGTCGACAAAATTCGCGAGGTCATCGGCTCTGGCGGGAAGGTCATCCGGGGCATCGTCGAGGAATCGGGCGCGAAGGTCGATATCAACGATGATGGCGTGATCAAGATCGCCAGCGCCAATGCCGAGGCGATTGAGAAGGCGAAGGAACTGATCGGCGCAATCGTCGATGAGCCGGAAGTGGGCAAGGTCTATACCGGCAAGGTCGTCAAGATCATGGATTTCGGCGCCTTCGTGAACTTCTTCGGCAAGCGCGACGGTCTGGTGCATGTGAGCCAAATGGCGAGCGGCCGCGTCGGGCACCCGAAGGAAATCGTCCAGGAAGGTCAGACCGTCAAAGTGAAGCTCATGGGCTTCGACGACCGCGGCAAAGTCAGGCTCTCGATGAAAGTCGTGAACCAGGAAACCGGTGAAGAGGTCAAAGAGGACGCTTGACGCCTCGCCTTAGAGAGAGAACAGATCTGACGGGCATCGCGCAAACCTGTGCGGTGCCCCTTTTTGTGTAGCCGGACCTTCGGGAGCGGAAGAACAATGCCGTTGGCACGGATTGGATCGAAACTGCTGTTCTTCGTTCACATCCCCAAGACCGGCGGAACAAGCATCGAATCCTACCTCCGCACGAAAGGCCCCTTGGCTCTTGCGGGGGAGCGGCACGGTTGGTCGCGCACCACACCGCAGCACATCCACAGCGGCATCTACAGCAAACTCGTTCCTGATGGCATGTATGACCACGGATTTGCGGTAATCCGCGATCCAAAGAAGCGGCTTTTGAGCGAATTCAGGATGCGCGCCGAGGCCGTGCGGCTCAAACTCAGACCGTTCGGATTGATGAGGCTGGCGTCATACCGGATCAACCGCAGACCAGCTTACGGGATCAGGATCCGAAAGCGCCTGGAATACTACGATTTCAACGACTGGGTGCCGCGGGTGTTTGCCGAATACCGGAAAGACCCGTTCTACAAGGACAACCACATCCGGCCGCAGTCACAGTTTGTGACCCCAGGGCTCCGCCTCTTTCGCTTCGAGAAAGGGCTCGATCCGGTCTTCCGCTGGATTGATGAGGTCACCGGAACGGAAGCGAGCCCTGGCGCATTCTTCGAACGACGCTCTGATCCTCTCGAGCTCGTCTGTTCGGACAAAACCGACGCACTGATCCGCGCGTTTTACCGCGACGATTACGAACTGATTGAGACCCTGGAGCCCAACAATGACTGAGACGCCCAAGGTCGCCATCGCCACAGGCATTCTTGGCAAGGGAACCGAAACCGGGGTGCGGCGGCACATTGCGCATCTCTTCGGCGGCAATACGGTCGTGCTGTGCGAGCGGCTCACGCCGGGTTTCGAAAGCGAGAAGCCTGTTTTCGTTTCGGTCGATGGACGCTCTGGGCCGGTCGCAACTCTGGAGCGCGAGATTGGCAAGGCGGTCCAAAGCTTGCGCTATCAGTGCTCCGGCGTGCCGTTCGGCCGGGTCCGGAGCGAAATGGTCTCGTTCCTGCGCGCCAACCGAGTTGATGCCATCGTGGCGGAGTTCGGTCATCTCGGTGGCAACCTTGCGCCCATTGGCAACGCCCTTGGTATCCCGGTCTTTGTTTACTTCCGCGGGTTCGATGCGTCCAAGCGACTGCGATCTCCACGCATCGTGCGCCGGTATCGCGCCGCCATGCCGCGGCTCGCGGGCCTTATCTCGGTGTCCCAGTCTCTCGTCGACAACTTGGCAGAGGTCGGCGTGCGGCACGACAATACGGCCGTACTCCCCACAGGCGTCGATACGTCGATTTTCGTGCCTCAGCCAAAGGATCCGCATCTGATCTTGGCGGTCGGTCGCATCGTGGCGAAGAAGGCGCCCCTGATTACGATCGATGCTTTTGCCAGAAACGCGGCGGACTTCCCGGACCACAGGCTCGAAATCATCGGCAATGGCGAGATGCGGGAAGAGGCGGAGGCCTATGCGCGGTCCTCCGGTTTCGGCGAGCGGATCGTGTTTCACGGGCTGAAGGATCACGCCTTCGTTCGCGAGAAGATCGGCCAAGCTCAGGTCTTCGTGCAGCACTCGATCACGGCCGAGGATGGTAATACCGAAGGGTTGCCGACCTCGATCCAGGAGGCGATGTCCTGTGGAACTGCCGTGGTTTCGACACGCCATGCGGGAATCCCGGAGGCGATTGAAGACGGGATCACCGGGTTATTGGTCGATGAACATGACTCGGAGGGATTTACCGCGGCCCTGCGCGCAATGCTGGACGATCCACGTTTGGTTGAGCGCATGGGCGAGCGCGCCCGGGACGTTGCGACGGAACGCTTCGAATACCGAAAACTTCATGCGCGGCTCGAAGACAAGATTCGCGCGGCTCTCGAACGTTGAGGACTTGCGCAGTCTAGCCGGACCGCGTTTGGCGCCAGCAAGACTTTGAGCGTGCCAGTTCTGCTAGAGCCAAGCCGCGCCGCGCACGCCAGAACTGTCACCATGCATGTTCTTGACAATGCGTGTCGCAAAACGGTCGCCGAACACGTGTTCAGCCATCATGGATGGAACCGTCTCATAGAAGCGCTCGACATTCGAAAGGCCGCCACCCATGACGATCACGTCGGGGTCGATCACGTTGACCAAGACAGCGAGCGAGCGTGCAAGCCTCTCCTCGAACCGCCGCACCGCCTCTTCCGCCTCTGGCTCTCCGTTCTGTGCCCGCTCCAACACTACGGGTGCAGCCGGCCCTTTTGCCACGTCGCTCAAGCCGATCCGGCGCGCATAATCCGCAGCCAGGCTCGGCCCTGACAGCCAAGCTTCGGTATGGCCCGGCTTGCCGCAGGAGCAAAGCGGCCCGGGGCGTTCGTCGTCGAGCGCATCCGGTAGCGGAATATGCCCCCACTCCCCGGCTATGGCATTGATGCCTTCCACCAGGCGTCCCCGGACAACCAATCCACCGCCAACACCTGTCCCGAGAATAACGCCGAACACGACCTCCCCGCCCGCACCGGCGCCGTCCACCGCCTCAGAGAGCGCAAAGCAATTCGCATCGTTCGCGATTTTTACAGGCCGGTCGAGGGCTTGCGCCAAGTCGCCCTGCAGATCCTTATCATGCAGCCATGTTGAGTTTCCCATCGAGACGCGCCCAGTGGCCCGGTCGACGGAGCCCGGAACGCCGATGCCGACCCGCGTAATGGCGCCCCCCGCCCTCTCCTCCAAGTCCCGCGTCAATCCTTGGATCGTTTCGAGGCCCGCTGCATAGTCGTGCCGCGGCGTGGGCACCCTCGCCCGCGCGAGTTCCTCGCCATCAGGGCTCAAGACGATGCCTTCGATCTTCGTGCCGCCATAGTCTAGACCGAGGCGCATGATGATCCTCCCAGTTTCGCTGCGCCAAGTTTGGCTCGCCGTTCATAGGGATGTGGTCTCAATGGCGCAACGCTGCTTTGCCTCCTCCGTCTCGCGGTGATACATGGGCGGATGTGGCGAGGCGGAGGAGCCGGCATGATCTGGAAGCTTCCGATCTTCGGCAAGATCAGCAAGATTGGGATCATACCGCCGATGCCCGCACCGGATCGCGATGGGGTCGCGATCGCTGCCATTCTCCGCGACGAGGAGCGGTATGTGGGGGAATGGGCCGAGTTCCATGCGCGCGCGGGGGTTTCTCGTTTCTTGATCTACGACAACGGATCCGAGGACGACACGGTCGGCGTTCTCAGGCAGACGCTTGGTGTCGAACGCCTCACGATCATTCCATGGGCGCAGGTTTTTTGGGACGCCCGCATGCGACGCGAGATCCACAATCAGGTGCTTGCCTATGCCCATGCGGCGCGAAACTTTGGTGCTCTTTTCCGCTGGATGGCCTTTATCGATGTCGATGAGTTTCTTGTCCCGAAACAGGCGAACAGCCTGCCTGACGCCCTTGCGCATTTGGCGGATCGTCGCTCCATTTCCCTACCCTGGCACATGTTCGGGCGGTCCGGGCATGTTGCACCGCCGCCCGGTGGCGTCGTGAAGAACTACCTCACGCGCGCGGCTGATCCGATGAGCGACCTGCGCGGTGTGCGCGCGTTCAAGTGCATTGTAGATCCCTGCCATCTCACCGCGCTGCGCGTGCATTCGATGGACGTGGGTGGAAGCGAGATGAGCTGCAACGACCGCGGCGAAACGGCCAGCGCCGCCGACCGGGACAAGCCGAGCTTCTATTCAGCGGACCACATACAACTCAATCACTACTACACACGCTCGGAGGAAGAGCTCGCGTCCAAGGTTGGGCGGGGCCCGAACCTTCGCGCCAAAATGGGCGACTATGAGCGCAAAGTGCGCCGGACCGTCGCGAATATTGAAAGGGACATCGTGGAAGATCGGGCTGCATTGGCATATCTCGACCGGATCCAAGCGAGCTGATCGAATGCAGACCGAGATCATCATCGCGACTTACAATTCGCCGCGTGCCCTCACCCTCACTCTGACGTCGATCCTGAACCAGCGGGTCGCGCCCAACCAGGTTTGCATTGCCGATGACGGATCCGGGTCAGAGACAAGCGCGCTGATTGAGCGCTATCAACGCGATCATCCAGGCCTGAACCTTCGGCACGTTTGGCATGAGGACCGGGGGTTCGAGAAGTGGAAGATCGTCAATAAAGCGATCGCGACATCCGAAGCAGAATTCCTGATCTTCCTGGATGGCGACGTGATGATCCACCCGGGCTTCGTCGCGCGGCATCTCGAATTGGCCCGTCCCGGCAGGTTCTCGACCGGGAGCTTGATCCGGCTCGGTCCCGAAACGACGGCAATTGTCACAGAGGATATGATCAAGAGCGGCTTTGTCTTCGACATCGACTGGCTCCGAGCGCATGGCGTCATCGACCGGTTGGGCACTTGGCTCAAGACGATGCCGCTTCCCAAGAGAGTAATGGCGCTCATGGACCGTGTGACACCGGTTCAACGTGCCCTTTGCGGGGCGAACGCCTCCCTGTTCCGGCAGGATGCGCTCAAGGTCAACGGGTTTGACGAGAGCATAAAATACGGCGGCGGCGACAAAGAGTTTGGCATCCGTCTGACAAATGCCGGTATTCCGGGGCAGCACTTGCGGTATACAGCCCCGCTGGTGCATCTCGATCATCCGCGCAGCTACAGAAACCCAGAGGAGGTCCAGCGGCACCGCACTCTCATCGAACGGGCCAAATCTGAGAAACGCACGTGGACGCCCCAGGGGATCGAGAAGGTGTCGGATCCAGATCAGGTTGCGTCGACCGACACAGCGGAAACACCTTAGCTATAGGTTTGCTGTTCCGGTCGTTCCTTAGCGCTGGAGCTGGATTTCGAATCTGCCGACACAGCGCGTTTCCTGCCGTGTCTGCGACTTAAGCGTCGAGCGTGTCTTTCACACGTTGCGTCAGTTCGGGCAGCGTGAAGGGTTTGGGGAGGAAGGTCGCGTCGCTCAAGTCGTTCTCGATGCTGAAGGTATCTTCGGTGTAGCCCGACATGAAGATGACCTTCACACCTGGCCGTTTCTTTCGGGCTTCCCTGACCCAGGTCGGTCCGTCGAGCCCCGGCATGATGACATCTGAGAGCATGATGTCGACTTCGAGATTGTCATCATTGAGAATATCCAGGGCTTCCTCGCCCGATGCGGCCTCGATAACGGTGTAGCCTCGAAGCTGGAGCGCCCGCGCGGCGAAGGAGCGGACGGGATCCTCGTCTTCGACAAGGAGCACGAGGCCGCGACCGGTCAGATCGCGTGGCGTACGGATCTCCGGCTCGGCAACGACCTCGCGCAGTTCCGTCTCATAGGCGGGCAGATAGATCGAGAAGATGGCGCCACATTCGGGTGGGCTCGCGGCAAAAATGAAGCCGCCTGTCTGCTTGATGATGCCGTAGGCTGTCGAGAGCCCGAGGCCCGTCCCCTCACCGACCTGTTTCGTCGTGAAGAACGGCTCGAAGATCTTGTGGAGTTTGTCAGGCGGGATACCGGTCCCTGAATCGGCCACCTCGATCACCACATAGTCGCCCTTGAAGACAACAGCACGGTCTCGATGCAGGTCTTCATCCAGATGCATATTGCGCGTCGTGATCCGCACCTCGCCCCCGCGCGGCATCGCGTCCCGCGCATTGACGACCAAATTCATGATGACTTGTTCGAGCTGCCGCTCATCAACCCGAACGGGGGAAAGGTCCGGACCATGATCGATCCGAAGCGTCACCTTTTCGCTGAGCAGACGGTTCAACAGATGCGTCAGCTCAGACAGGGTGTCCTGAAGATTGATGACCGTGGGCCGCAGGGTCTGCTTGCGGGAAAACGCCAGGAGTTGTCGAACCAGGGAGGCCGCCCGGTTCGCATTCTGCCGGATCTGCATCAGATCCCCATGCTCCAGGTCCGCCACATCGTGACGCATCAGCAAGAGATCGCAGTGACCATTGATGGCGGTCAGCAGATTGTTGAAGTCATGGGCGACACCGCCGGCAAGCTGGCCGACCGCCTGCATCTTCTGGCTCTGGACGAATTGGGCTTCGAGCGTCTTGAGTTCGGTGGCATCGCTCAAGACCGCGAGGATCGACTGCTCCGCGTCATGGATCGTGCGTGTGAATGCGACCTGGAGGAAGATCTCCTGTCCACCTGGGCGCCCCTTCGCAACCTCTGATCGGCCGAGCCCGCGGCCCTTCGCTGCATCCTGAAGACGCTCCGCGATTGACCGCCCCAGACCTTCCATCAGCGAGGTGATGTTCTTGCCTTCGGTCGCCTGGACACCGAGCAGAGCGCGGGCGGCACGGTTGGCATAGGTCAGATCGCCCGCATTCGTCATTCGGGCCAATGCAACCGGGAGTTCCTCAAGGAAGTGATCCGGTGCAAGGCCGGAGACTTCAGCGCTGTCGAGGGGAAGGATCAAGACTTCTCGTGTTGTTTCGTCTTCCCCGAGCACCACGGACCGAACGACCTGGCCCGACTTCGATAGCACCTGCACGCCACCTGCTCTGAAGGGCGGATCCGCGAAAAGCATATCGATCTTTTGCACAGGCTGATCCGACAAGTCTCGCGCAGATTTGTTCGCGGCGAGGATCCGAGACCCGGCATCAATCCGGAGCCAGGGCACATCGCAATGCGAAAAGTCAGCGGGGAGCTGTTCGGGCGGCGCGGTTTTCTCAACACGCCACAGGAGCGTTTTGGGGCTAATTCGGTTCACAGAGACCGAATGCCGCCGGTCCGGGGTCTCCTCAGCGGCAGTACCATTGGCTTGGGCTTCCCGTGTGAGACGATAAACCAGAGACGGTACATCCGTGATCCAGTTTTCCAGGAACGCAAAATTCTGCGCCGATGGATTGCGCGCGAAGACCTTTCCGGACAGGTCAGACAGGAAGACGGGCGCGACATCGCTCTCGTAGAACCCGATCAACGCATCGCGAGATGTGCTCTTTTTGAGCCCCCGACCAAAGCGGACAACCACGAGGTACGAGCCAAAAACGAGCAAAGCGACCGCAATCGCCGTCGGCACCACCACGGACCCAGACCAGAGGGTCGTGAGCGTCGAAGTGAGAAGCAATACGCCTGCCAGAGCGACGAAAATACCGGACCGGTATTCTGACCCCGCAACTCCGTCCTGGAATTGATGACTATCGTGCACGGCCCATCCTAGCCTTTCTGCGCGCAGTCTACCCGAAAGACCCTATTTCAACCACAAGATCTATTAATACTTTGCTAACATTCCCTTAAGGCGAGTAAATGAAACGCGAGCCTCTGGGCCCGTGCCGCCAGGCGCATCTAAGGGCCTGCCAAGCGTGCCATGTAGAAGCCGTCGCCCGCATCGAGAGGCGTCAAGCGTTGCTCGCTCACCAGATGCCAGCCCGGGTGCGCCCCGAGAAAACGCGCGATTTGCTCTTCGTTTTCAGCGCGTAGCAGCGAACATGTGCAGTAAATGAGGCTGCCACCTTTCCGCAGATGGGTTGCCGCCTGAGACAGGATTTCCTGCTGTAGGTGCTCAAGTTTTCCAAGCATTCCGCGGTCCAGCAACCATTTGCGCTCAGGCTGCCGCCTCCAGGCCCCGGTCCCCGTACACGGCGCGTCGACGAACACAATGTCGCAGACGGGGCCGAGCTTCGAGAGGGCCTGCGGTTCCAGCACCGTGATTCGTGCCGTTGCCCTGCGCGCGCGGTCCGGCAAATCCTTCATCCGGCGCGGATTTGCATCCCAAGCCATCAACCGCCCGGCGTTTTCCATGTCTGCCGCAAGTGCCAGGGTCTTGCCTCCACCGCCAGCGCAGTAATCAAGGACGGTCATTCCTGGCTCCGCCCCGGCGAATGCCGCGGCAATCTGACTTGAGACGTCCTGAAGCTCGACCATTCCCTGCGAATAAGCCCGGCTTGCATTGACCAAACGCGGGTTCTCCAGGACACGCAGACCCAAGCGGCTTTGCGAGAGCGGCTCAGTTGCGATCCCGTCGCGGGTGAGAACGACCGTTGCCGCATCTCTGTTGCTCTTCAAGCTGTTGACCCGCAGATCAACAGGGGCGCGTGACCGCATCCGACCCAGAATTGCCTCTGCATCCGACCCGAGAGAGACCTCAAGATCGGGTAAGAGGAAATCAGGGACATCGAGACGGACAGGGAGCGGCGCTAGATCGAGGGTGCGCGAGAGATTGGACGCTTCTTCAGAGCTGACGGGGCTGGGATCGAAACCGTTCCCGGTAAAAAGAGACGCGAGGTTTTCTCCCGCGACCGCTTGCCCAGCCAGGATAATGGCGCGCCCGGTATCGCTGCCGCCCAACCACGCGAGAGACCTGCGACGCCTCAGGCCATCGAACACAAGATCACGAACGGCCGCGCGATCCTTGGATCCCGCGAATCGGCTCGCACGGCCCCAGCGGGTCAGAACTCTGTCCGCAGGTGCGCCCCTCAGTATTTCATCCAAAAGGCCGATCGCGGCCGAGAGGCGAGCCCCGGGTGTCATCTCGCGTCATCTGCACATAAACGTCTCAGGAGGCAAGAGAAGCAGGGCCTAATTGTCCGTGGCCAACGTTGTGCGTTAAGACGACACCGCACCAGGTTTTTTGGAGCCGCTCAAGACGTCGGCTGCGCAAGTCTATGCCTCTGCGAGAGAACGCGAGCTGCCCGCCCGGAAAGAGCTCGTTTGCCAACTTCTCGTTGAGACGGAGGCCGCTGAGCCAATGCGCCGCGAGACCTAGTAAGGCGCCGTAGGCAACACCAAGAGTTGATGTCTGCGAAGCTGTTGAGCGCTGACAACCGCGACCGCGGGACGTTTGCTTAGCTCCGCGATGTGGAAAAAGGCGAACTGCAGGCTTGAGGACGAGAGGGTCCTATTCGGGCGCCTCTGGTCCAACATTACTCAGTCGTCAACTCTGCGCCGTGTCTGCGAAATCAGCCAGGATGCGGACAGCAGACAGCCTTACGCCGCGACCCTGCCGCCGAGCACCATGTCAACATGCTGCTGCGCCTTCACTTCTTCGATGCCGTTCACGGCAGCGACCTCACGCGTCAGCCGCTCAAGCGCCGCCTCATAGAGCTGGCGCTCAGAATAAGACTGCTCACGCTGATCGTCATTGCGATGCAAGTCGCGAACCACCTCGGCGATCGAGATCAGATCCCCAGAATTGATTTTCTGCTCATATTCTTGAGCCCGCCGCGACCACATAGCGCGCTTGACGCGCGCACGGCCCTTGAGGGTTTCCAGAGCGCGCTTCACAATCTCGGAAGAACTGAGCGGACGCATCCCAACAGAGCTTGCTTTGGCGGTTGGCACCCGCAGGGTCATTTTATCTTTCTCGAACGAGATAACGAACATTTCAAGGCTGAGACCAGCGACCTCCTGCTGATCGATAGACACGATTTTCCCAACTCCGTGAGCGGGGTAAACAACAAAATCGTCGGGGCGGAAATCCGCCAACTTCTTTGCCTTGCTCATCTTGCCCGTCTATTCCTCTCGTCTACTGCACAGACCCACCATAATTCCAGACTGCGGCACCCGATGCGAATTGCTGCAAAACAATCCGCGTGAGGGTCACACACTGTGGATTTTTCGTGTCGGCTAGCGACTGGTTGGGGATCCCAAAGTATTCACAACTTGAATCATATAGCAGAAGTGACCCCAGATTGGAAGCCTCCAACCTGCACTCATCCGTAATCGGGGCCGATTTCAGCGATTTCAAACGTTTTCACTAACGAATAACGCTCGAAACACGCGATGGCATCAGCCCAAGCCAAATAGGCTAACCGCCCTCTCCCGCCGTCTCCGAAAAGTATTTTTCGAGCTTTCCGGCCTCGCCATCCCGCTCTTCCGCCTCGGGAAGAGGTTCACGACGGGTCGCCAAAACCGGCCAAACCTCGGAATACTTCCGATTGTGTTCGACCCAATTCTCCAGATTGGGCTCAGTGTCGGGCCGGATTGCATCCGCTGGGCATTCCGGCTCGCAAACGCCGCAATCGATGCACTCGTCCGGATGGATCACCAACATATTCTCGCCCTCGTAGAAACAATCCACGGGGCAGACCTCAACACAATCGGTGTATTTGCAGGCAATGCAATTGTCTGTCACGACATACGTCATGGTCGAGGCCTTGTTGTTGGTTTACGGCAAAGCCTGTCACACTCTGCAGTGCTTATGTATCAGCGCATTTTCCAGGTTCAAGACCTCACGCAGACCTGGAGCTTACGTCGCTACGCTCCTGTGGCGGCGCAAGGTCATCATAGAGCAAGATTGCCTCAGATGCTGGCCCCCGCCGGGTCCCGAGCGCGACAATGCGAAGGACGATGACCCGCCGCCCCAATGCGAACGATAGTCCATCGCCGATTCGGACCAAGGTCGAGGGTTTTGTCACCCGTTTCGCGTTCAGCCGGATTTTGCCGCTGGATACAAATTGTGAGGCTGCGCTCCGCGTCTTGCAGAACCGGGCATACCAGAGCCATTTGTCGAGCCGGATGGACGGCTGAGGCTCCATCCGACCTTAGTTCTTGAACTTAAGCGCGGCCAACGCTGCGAACGGATTGTCCGGGTCGAGGGTTTTTTCCTTTCTCGGGGCACGTTCCCGCGCAGTGGAGTGCTGCACGGCTCCAGCATTCCCCTTCGACTTTGGCTTCCCTTTGCCGACATGGCCCCGCCCGCGACGGGCGCCATTCGGCTTACCGGCTTGCGGCTCACCCGACGAACCCTCGCGTTCCGCCGAAGCAGTTTTGCGCTGCGCCTTACCCGTCTTTCCCGCGTGATTGGCTTGTCGTACTGGCCGATCCTGCTTGCGACGCGGCGCTCGGGTGAAGACAAAAAAGGTCTCGGTCTCGACAACCTTCTCTGCTTCATCGGCAGCCTCTAGTGCGACAGACGCGTCAGCAACAGCGCCCTGCTCAGCCAAGGTATCGGAGGGCGTCGCCTCGGCATCTGTTGAAATTGCCTCAGCATCTGGCTGCTCAGCAGCCGCCTCCACCGCGCGATCAGTCGAAGGGGCCGTCGCCGTGCTTTCGGGCAGAAGAGCATCATTGCTCGCGCCTTCAGGTCCTTCGGCCGCGCCTTCCGGCCCTGCGTTCTCGACTTGGGGGGCAGAGGACGCGGGAAGATGAGCGTCCGCGTTCTGCGGCGTCTCAACCTCGGCATCCCTTGCCGCAGATGCGCTGTCCTCCGAGGGCGGCGCGCCCCCGGCTGGCGGCGCCGGTTGATCTTGCTGCTCCTGCGGCTCGCCTGCGTTGGGCGAAACTGCATCGGGTGTTGCCGGGCGTTTCTTTGGCCGCGTGCCTTGGGTCGCCTGATATCCAAGCCCCTGCATCAGCTTGGCGAATTGCTCCAAACTCAATCCGCTGATCGACAGCATGTCCGGGCTGGCCTCAAAACCCTCCCGCGCATCGAGCGGACGGACCATATCGGCAAGGCGCTCCAACATATCTATTCGGATCGCCCGCTCCCCGGCAGGCCGATACCCAGACCTTGCGTAATACCCTTTGGGCGCGTCTTGCATGGCAGGGACAGTGACCAAGCCCGGCGGCGGCGCCTCGGGAAACACGTCCAACCCCTCAAAGAGCGAACACAGGACAAGCCTCAGCCGCGTGGGCGCAGGCTTGAGAAGCAGCGGCATGAAAATCGTGAACTGTCCGAACCGCACGCCATGTTTGCGAAGACCGGCCCGCTGGTCCTGCTCCAAGGCTTTGACATCATGGGCGACCTCGCTGCGCGGAACAACGCCCAGCGCTTCAACGAGACGAAACGCGATACCGCGGGCGATGCCTGACAAAGCTTCATCGTCACGTAGTTTGATCAGGGGCTCAAACAGGGCCGCGATGCGCCGGTCGATAAAATGGCCCAAGCGTCGCTTCACCTTTTCGGCCACGTCGGGCGCCGCGTCCTCATCCACGAACGGATGAACCTGGGGGCTCAGGGGATCCGCACCGGCCACCAACTTGCCGACGGCGTGTTCCCCCCACATGAGGCCACCCTGCTCGGTGACATCGAATTCCGTGTCGGGCGCGTTGTAGAACTTGTCCGAGCGCAAGGAGAATACCGGGGCGAGCGCCGCGATCGCCGCAGCCCGAAGCGTCGGGACCTGATCAGGATCTGCATTCGGATCGAGCCGGAACCTGAAACCTTCGAGCCGACCGATGAACTGCTCGTCGATCGAGACCTCACCGCTTTCCGTCACTTGGGCCACAAGGGTCTCCCTCTGCTTCAACCGGCGCATCAGCACTGAGGTGCGCCGGTCTACGAATCTCTGGGTCAGACGCTCATGCAGCGCGTCCGACAGCCGGTCTTCTACAGCACGGGTTTCGTTCCGCCAATGGTCGGAATCCTCAACCCATCCGCGTCGCTGCGCCACGTAGGTCCACGTGCGGATATACGCCAATCGCTTCGAAAGCGTGTCGATATCGCCTTGCGGATTGTCGATCCGCGCGATCTGACCTGCCAGCCAATCGGGGGGGATATGCCCACGGGACTGCAGAAAGCTGAGAAGCCTGATACACAGCGCCGCATGTTCTGAAATCGACACCTTGCGGAAATCGGGCAGACGGCAAATGTCCCAGAGCAAGGCCACATCCGAAGGGCTGTTGATCCTCTCCGTCACTTCGCGAGTGTCTGAGAGGAACTTGAGCGTTGCCAAGTCATCCGCCTCGCGCGTGCGCACCAGTTCGGGTTGCGGCGAAGGCGCCTCGATGCTTGCGAGTAAGGCCCCAACGTTTCCGAATTCCAGATCACCGTTGCGCCATTGCAAACGTTTGAGCGGGGCGAACCGGCTGGCTTCGATCGCATCGATCACACCCGGCTCCAAGGGCGTCACCTCATTGGTCACCCCGAACGTCCCGTCCATGCGATAGCGACCGGCCCGACCCGCGATCTGCGCCAACTCGTTGGGCAAGAGCTGGCGGTGCTTTCGCCCGTCGAACTTTACCACGCCGGAGAATGCGACATGCTCAATATCGAGATTGAGGCCCATGCCAATCGCGTCGGTCGCGACAAGGTGATCAACGTCGCCATTCTGGTAGAGCGCAACCTGTGCGTTTCGGGTTCTGGGGCTCAGCGCCCCCATCACAACGGCTGCGCCGCCCTTCTGCCGCCGGATCAACTCTGCGATAGAATAGACCTCGTCCACCGAGAAGCCGACAATCGCACTGCGCGGCGGCATCCGGCTGATCTTGCGGGGGCCGGAATAGCTCAGCCGCGAAAATCTCTCGCGACGCTGAACATCGACGCCTGGGATGAGATGCTTGACCAGGGGCCGGATCGTGTCTGAGCCAAGAAACAACGTCTCGAGCAAGCCGCGCGCATTCAGCAGCCTGTCCGTGAAGACATGTCCGCGTTCAGGGTCACCGCAAAGCTGGATCTCGTCGACCGCCAGAAAGTCGGCCGCGAGGTCGAGGGGCATCGCTTCAACGGTGCAGACCCAAAAGGTCGCGCGCGGCGGAACAATCCGCTCTTCGCCGGTGACCAGCGCCACAACCGATGGGCCGCGCAACGCCACGATCCGATCGAAGACTTCGCGGGCCAAGAGCCGAAGCGGTAAACCGATGATACCGGTTCGGTGGCCCAACATCCGCTCGATTGCAAAATGGGTTTTCCCGGTATTGGTCGGGCCGAGCATGGCCGTGACCCGAGACTGGGCACCTGTCCGCATGGCTTGGTCTCCGGCGGATCCGATCAGAGATCGACTGCGCCTCTGCTCCGTTCCAGTCGTTCGATGGCACCCTTAACGTCGGGCTGATTCGGATGGAGCGCATTTGCAGCCCGAAACGCGTTGAGCGACAACTCGTTCTCTCCAAGTTGCTCAAACATGATACCCAAGCCCTGGAGCGCCCCGAAATGTCGCGGATTCAGAGCCAGGACATGTTCGATATCCGAAATCGAAAGCGCAAACTCTTCCATCAGATAAAATGTTGTCGCGCGCCCGTTCCAACCTTCCGCGAAACCCGGTGCGTGATCGGTGAGCGCCGAAAAATAATGAAGTGCGGTGTCGTAGTCCTGCGCGTTCAGCGCTTCTCGACCGCGTTCGAGCAACAAGTCCATCGAATCGGAGCCCGATCGCGACCAGATCCGCTCGATTTCTGCTTCGACGCGTTCCCAGTCTTCCCGACCGGGCTCCGCAAGCTGTGCATAAAGCCGCTCGACTTCAGCTTCGGGCTCCACATCTTCGGACTGTGCCAAGACCAACGGCCCGCTTCCGATGAAAACGGAGAAGGCGAAAACGGCGCATATGAGGCATTTTCGAATGAGGCTCATCCTCCTACTTTAGCAGGGCCGTGCCGGAAGTCGAACGGCGACGTCCATCTGGAGTGATTTCAATGAGCAAGGTAATCGATGGCGCCGTCAAGGCCCTGCGCGCAAAACTGGACGGGGAGACGATCGACGGGTCGGTGAAATTCATCATCGAGCACGAGGGAAGCATCCGGATAGACGAGGATGGCGTTGCACCGAACGATGCTGAGGCCGATTGCACGTTGCATGCATCGCGCGACACCTTTGAGGGTCTCTTGGCGGGCGATATCAATCCGACGAGTGCGTTTATGACCGGCAAACTGAAGGTCGAAGGCAATATGGGCGTCGCCATGAAACTCGGCAGTCTTCTCGCATGACTGAACCAGCGCCGTTCTTCGCGGAAGTGGCGGATGCCCCCCCTAATCCTCAGGCAATTTGGCTCAAGACCGAAGACAATGTGCGGATCCGTATCGTCGCGTGGCGCGGCGGCGCGCGTGGAACCGCGTTTGTTTTCCCAGGCCGTACGGAATACGCGGAGAAGTATGGGCCGGTTGCGCGCCGCCTCTTGGAGCGCGGATTCTCAGTCGTTGTCATCGACTGGCGGGGACAGGGCCTGTCCGACCGCCTAGGACGGACACCGCTTCAAGGGCACGTGGGCGATTTCCGCGAGTTCCAGCACGACGTGCAAGCCATGTTGAAGGCTGCGACAGATCTGGAACTGCCGGCCAACCGCATCCTCGTCAGTCACTCGATGGGAGGCTGTATAGGATATCGGGCGCTCGTTGAGGGTCACGCGTTCCAGGCCGCAATGATGGCCGCGCCGATGTGGCGCCTTCATCTGCGCTCGGTGCTGCGCGAGGCCCGAATGAAATTCATCTCCTCTTTGCGCGTGGTGGGCGTTCGGAAGCCCATCTCCGTCGTCACAACCACCGAACCTGGAAAAGCGTCACGGCGGTTCGAAAACAATCCGCTTACCTCGGACCCGGTGCGCTTCGCCTGGGCACAGGCTCAAGTTGCAGCGCACCCCGATCTCGCACTCGGGCCGGCGGCCTTCTCCTGGACAAAGGCGGCTCTCGTCGAAATGGCGCGGCTGCGTTTCCGCCCTGCTCCCACGCTCCCGATTTTGGTCATGGTCGGATCGGATGAGAGGATCGTGTCCCCCGAGGCCATCCGTAAGCGCGTCCGCCAGGTCCCGAACTTCACCCTTCTGGAGTTGGAAGGAGGATCCCACGAACTCTACCAGGAGAAAGATGAGATCCAAGACAGGGTTTGGGCAGCGTTTGACGGCTTGATCGCTGAAATCGACAGCGCAGCACCGCCAGAGGGTTAGACGAACCGCGAGAGCACCTCGAGTGCTGCCTCATGAACCCGCGGATCGCCCGCCGCGACGATCTGACCGCCTTGATGCGCCGGACCGCCTGACCAAGAGGTCACAATACCGCCCGCTGCCTCTACGACGGCCTGAGGCCCTTGGATATCATAGGTCTGCAAGCCCGCTTCAATGACGAGATCGGCGCTGCCGAGCGCGAGGAGGGCGAATGCGTAGCAATCGAGGCTATAGCGTGTGAGCCGCGCGTTATCCCGAACGGCTTCGAAACCCGACCGTTCGGCATCCGTGCCAACCTCAGGATAGGTTGTGAAAAGCGTGGCATCGCCGAGGCGTGCGCAAGCTCTGGTCTTCAACCGGCTCGTCGTGACGCCATGCTGCACCTCTGCCCGGCCAAACCCGCCGACAAACCTCTCCCCAATGAAGGGTTGGTCGATCACACCCAGGACTGGGCCGTCTCCCGCATCAACCGCGATGAGCGTACCCCAGGTCGGCGCACCTGAGAGAAACGCGCGCGTGCCGTCGATTGGGTCCAGCACCCAGGTCAGGCCCGACTCTCCCGGTTTGAGCCCCCATTCCTCCCCGAGAATACCGTCTTGAGGCCGCCGATCTGCGAGAATTGACCGCATGGCCTCTTCGGCCTTTCGATCGGCTTCTGTGACGGGATCGTATGCCCCTGCCGACTTGTTGTCGGCGCTCAGGCCAGAACTTCGAAAGTAGGGGAGGGACTGCTGCGCCGCAGCATCCGCTAGCTGCCCTGCAATCTCCCACAACTCATCTTGCAGTTCGGGCGCGATTTCCATTCGGCGACAATGCCCCTTCCGACGTCAGCGCCAGAAGGATTTCGGCAATTGTCATCCTGCGGTCAAGCGACTTCGCACCCGCGGAACGTGTCTCGCTCAGGCGACGTCGCTGAGCACACGCGCCAGATCGAACAGCCGACGGCGCTGCGTTTCTGGGATCGCGTAATAGGAGCGCACCAATTCCAGGGCCTCCTTGTCCGCGAGCAGATCGCCACGCTGTATGTCGGGAGCGCTGAAGCTCACTTCTTCCACTGCCTCATCCTCGAAGCCTTCAAAGAAAAAGCTGATGCTCACATCGAGCGCCTGCGCAATATCCCACAGCCGGGAGGCGCTGATGCGGTTCATCCCAGTCTCGTATTTCTGGATCTGCTGGAATTTGATGCCAACAATATCGCCGAGCTGCTGCTGGGTCATACCGACCATCCAACGACGATGACGGACGCGCTTGCCTACATGGACATCGACCGGGTGTTTCATAACCGTATGCTCCGCTTTCAAGACGATACTGACATGACCCACTCCATGCATGGATCATGCCAACTTATCTAATGTAAGCTGTTGTCTCGCGCTGCAATTCAATCTCCGGTATTTTAGGTTAAATTTCCGCAAATCCCGGCACAATCATAAGGCGAGCGCGCGCACAGCCACGTATCTTTGAGGTAAGTCTCATTCTTAATTTCGTTTTGCGAATTGCAAAATGCAATTAAGTCCGAAGGGAGCTCCTCGAAATTTCTCGAACTGCGAATCTTGTAGACCTCACCGGTTTGGTTCTGGCAACCATGGATGGCCCGATTGCACAGACAACAGATTGGCCCCAAGCGCCACCGACGGTTGTTGCTGGCAACTGCGTTGAAACTACGGACATCGTGTGGGCGATGGTGAAAAGGGGCCGTTACGGGCCCGCTTTCTCGTCGAAACCAGGGCAGCCTGAGACGTCACGCGTGATCAGCTTGCTTCGCGCGCTCGGCGCTTGCGCTCATGCGGATCGAGGAAGCGCTTCCGCAGGCGGATCGCCTTGGGCGTCACCTCGACGAGTTCGTCGTCATCTATATAGGCTATAGCCTGTTCCAAGCTGAGGCGCGTTGCGGGCGTCAGGACAACCGCATCATCTTTCCCGGCCGCACGAACATTGGTCAGCTTCTTGCCCTTCAATGGGTTCACTTCCAGATCGTTGTTTCGGCTGTGCTCTCCCAGGATCATTCCCGTATAGACTTGCTCGCCCGATCCGATGAAAAACTTGCCCCGATCTTCGAGGTTGAAAATCGCATAAGCGACGGAGACACCATCCTCCATCGAGATCAGAACGCCGTTCCGGCGCCCGGGGATCGATCCCTTATAGGGCGACCAGGCGTGAAAAACTCGATTGAGGACGCCCGTCCCGCGCGTATCGGTCAGAAACTCACCGTGATATCCGATCAGCCCCCGCGACGGCACATGAGCAACAATCCGTGCTTTTCCGCCAGCACCGGTCCGCATATCGGCCAGGTCGCCGCGTCGCAGAGTAAGCTTTTCGACCACTGCGCCCGCATATTGCTCATCGCAATCGACAGTTACCTCCTCCACAGGTTCCAGTCTCTGACCGGACTCTTCTCGGATCAAAACCCGTGGACGTGAGATAGAGAGCTCGAACCCTTCCCGGCGCATATTCTCGATGAGCACGCCCATCTGGAGTTCACCGCGCCCGGAAACCTCGAAAGCTTCGCCGCCCGGCGTGTCCGCAACGCGAATTGCAACATTCGACTCCGCCTCACGCATCAGGCGTTCCCGGATCACCCTGCTCTGGACCTTATTGCCGTCTCGTCCCGCCAGGGGGCTGTCGTTGATCCCAAACGTCACGGATATCGTCGGGGGATCGATCGGTTGTGCGGGGATCGATGCCTCTACAGCCAAATCGCAGATTGTGTCAGCGACCGTCGCGGACGACATACCCGCAAGCGTGACGATATCGCCGGCCTCCGCCGCCTCTATTTGCTGCTGCGAGAGACCTCGAAACGCGAGGATCTTCGAGACGCGGAAACGTTCAACCTCCCGCCCATCGCGATTCATCGCCTTGACCGTGCGGCCGGGCTTCAACACGCCGCTCTCGACCCGCCCGGTCAGAAGACGCCCCAGAAACGCATCGGCCGAAAGTGTCGTTGCCAGCATTGAGAACGGCTCGTCCGCCCGAGCGATCTGTTGAGGAGGCAGGACATGCTCTAGCACAAGATTGAACAGCGCATCGAGGGAGTCCCGAGGGCCATCGAGATCGGAATCGGCCCAGCCTGAGCGTCCGGAAGCGTAGAGAACCGGGAAATCCAGCTGCGCTTCATCGGCGTCTAAGCTCACGAAGAGATCGAAGACCTCATCCAAGGCACGATCGGGCTCGGCATCTGGCTTGTCGACTTTGTTGAGGACGACGATTGGCCTCAGTCCGAGCGCCAGCGCTTTCGCCGTGACAAATTTGGTCTGCGGCATCGGGCCTTCCGCGGCATCGACCAAGAGCACAACCCCGTCCACCATGCTGAGGATACGCTCGACCTCGCCGCCGAAATCGGCGTGACCCGGAGTATCCACGATGTTGATCCGGTGGTCGCGCCAATCAACCGAAGTCGCCTTCGCGAGGATCGTTATCCCTCGTTCGCGCTCCAAAGCGTTGGAATCCAGCGCCCGCTCCATGAGGGCCTGGTTTTCCCGGACCGTCCCGGACTGTTTCAAGAGCGCGTCGACCAGCGTCGTCTTGCCGTGATCGACATGCGCGATGATCGCAATGTTTCTGATATCCATTTGATCGATGTCCGGACTGGACTGAAGTGTCCTCGGCGCGCGCTTAACCGCACCGCAACAAAAACGCAACGGCACGGCAGAAGATGAACCAACGAAAGACAAGCTTCAGATACACCTACACTCAATTCTTCTAGAGTCTTGAGCAGCGAACGCACACGGGACAACAGTCAAATCGTCACTGAGAAATCCGGCACAAAGCCAATTCCTGAGGGAAGTCTCACCGCCCGCGGATACTGCGTATCCCAATCCCTGACTCGCATGGACCCGGACCTCATATTCAAAGAGCGAAATTGGCATGAATAGAGCTTAGAATACTAAGCGGATCTCTACCTAGGATTGATTACTTCTTCGTCTTACGATTATATCAGAAATAATCTTACTTCCAGCGATTGCTTCTCTTGCATTCGATTTGAAGCTATGGCTGTAGTCAAACTTCAAACAAATTCGATGTGTGGATTCATTTTGGCCTCATTGGCGACCCAATGAATTGTGAACAGTTGCACCATCTCGTCCTGCACGTGGCAGGCCCTCTTCGGTTGTGCACCGCTGACGGGCAGGATGTCACGCCCAAAAGTCAGAAGGCGCAAGGGCTACTCGCGCTCCTCGCGACCAATCCGGGTCTCAGCCGTCCGCGCAGCTGGGTTCAAGACAAGTTGTGGAGCGAGAACACACCGGAGCGTGGCGCTTCCAACCTCCGCCAATGCGTCCATCGGCTCCGCAAGGAAGTGGCCATCGAGGGCGAATGGCTGATTTCTGACAGCCAACGGATCGCTTTGGACCAAAGACTCGTTACGGTGGAGCTCGGGCGAGCCGCCGGCGAAACGTGGCTTTCAAGCGATCCGCCGGAATTCTGCGAAGGCCTGGATATCCTAGATCCCGAATTCGAGGACTGGATTCGTGACTGCAGGACGGAATTCTGGAATAAGTGGGATGAGATCGAGGCTCCGGTTGCCGCAACTCCCCCTCCGTCAAAGCTGATCTCCGTCCGGCCCGTTGAGACCCATGAGCGGACGGTTCTGCTTATCGCGCCGCCGCAATCGCAAGATGATGACCTCAGAAACCTCGAGGCCATTCTCTGCACCGATATCGCGTCAAACGTTTCCCATATCGGCGGTGTCGAGATCCGCTACCAAGCGAATGAGAGGATGGCACCGGGCTTGGAAGATGCAGTCTGCCTTCAAGTCCGGACTTTCCGCTTTGGCGAAAGCATCTCACTTCAATCGGTTTTGAGCGACCCCACAAACGGGGCCGTTTTTTGGTCTGATGTCCAACACTTATCGTCGCTAGGAGCACGATCTTTCCCTTCGGACTATGCGAATTTGGTCGCACATGTCACCTCAGCAACAGCATTGCAGTTCGCCGAAGGCAGCCATTCAGGGTCATCTACACGAAAGGCTTATCGCGCGATTTGTGATTTCCTTTCGTATGATACGCAAAATTTTGAAGCTTGCGACGAGTTGTTATCCACGGTTCATACCGGACCTTCATCTGCTTCAGTCAATGCTTGGCGCGCATACTTTCGAATTGGTCAGATCATAGAAAGAACAACGCCAGACCTGAGGAAAACAGCAGAAGAAGCAATTACCTTTGCGCGGTATGCTCTCGAGTTGGACAGTCTTAATCCCGTCGCTGTTTCTTTGTCATCCGCTGTTGCCCTTCACGTCGAAAACCGGGCAGATAAAGCGTGGTCGCTTACAAAATCAGCTGTTGAGAGGGGTGCATCGAGCCCTATAGTCCACGCGCTATGGTCTGATGCTTGCGCGGCGATTGGTCAAACACAGGCCTCGATCGATGCCTCAAAACGGGCGTTGTCTCTTTCATCGAGTCAACCTTTTCGGGGATTTTGGTACATGACCGAGTGTTTTTCTCTCATCCAGCAGAGAGACATTTCTCGCGCACGCGACTATGCTCGTTACTCTCATCAGCTGGCTCCGACTTTCAGGCCATCATTACGCTACTTAATCGCTCTGAGTAACTGCCTCGGAGATGAGGCTGCAGCCGATGATGCAAAAAGAAAGCTTCAGAAAATTGAACCCGGCTTTGACGTAGAACTATTCAGTCAAGATGACTACCCTACTTTAACTTTGCGAAAAACGGGACTTGTTAAATCGGCAGTGACGACTGAAATTCAAATTTAATCTTTAAAACAGGAAGTAGAATGGCTCTTTTTAGCAAATCCTCGAAATCGAGCAAGTCTTCAAAGTCGAGCAAGTCTTCAAAATCAAGTAAGTCTAGTAAGAGCGAGATCATAGAGTTTGAGGACGACGTTTCCGAGTCGCTCCTCACCACCCGCGATGGCATCGTCGGTGTTTGGCAGGACCTATACGCGCCCGGCGATGACGGCTCCGCGCAACAGAGCATTCCGCCACACAGGCCCGCAGCCGATCCTGTCAATCTCAAGCAATGGGCGCCGGATTACAGGGCTAAGGTCTTCGATTTCGAGCTGCACTCTCACCTCTACTTCTCGACGGGAGGTGATTTTGACGCGAGCATCTACCATCAGAGCATAATCCACACGCCAGGCAGCGGCCCAAGCATTGCGCTTGAACCGATCGTCCATATGGACCGCCCGACCGAAGAGACCTTCGCGGACCAGTTGGCCTTCCTCAACGGGTATGCCGCGATCCGGCCAGATCGGATAGGCGAGATTCTCGATCAGATCGGAGCGATTACGCCTTTTCAGGCCGCGATTGCCTTCATGCGCGCCGACACCAAACCGAAGACGATTGAATTGCTTGAAACCGCATTCCGCCTCGCCGGAGCGGTGGAACACCAGTTCAAGCATGCTCTGGCTTGCCGACGTCCGATCGAGTTCTCACCCCAGGTCCAACCGATCATCGAAACACCAGGGCACGGCACATTGCCATCGGGACATTCAACCGAAGCATTCATCGCAGCCCAAGTGCTCATCGAGCTGCTCGCTCATGTCGCAAACGGTAACGGCAGTGGCCCGAATTTGCCGCCCTATGCCGATCCGTTCTATACAGTCCAGTTGATGCGGCTGGCGAACCGGATCGCCGTCAACCGCACAGTTGCGGGTGTTCACTTCCCGCTGGACAGCCTGGCAGGCGCGGTCCTGGGTATCTCGTTGGGTAAGTATTTCGTTGCTCGCGCAAATCCGAAGGCAAAGGCGGGCTACAATCCAGCGCATTTTGATGGGCGTGCCCCTGGCCCAGGAGCTACCGCGCTCGGCCATCTCGATTTCCATTGGCAGGATAACTACGATTTGACGTCGCGAGGGCTGAGCCAGGGAGGCGATACGCACCCTAGTGTCAGATTGATACCGGACGGCGAGAATCCAATGTGGGTCAATCCGACCCATGGCGCGAAATCGGACGCGCTTGCATGGCTTTGGGACGAAGCGTGCAAAGAGTGGACTTGAGCCATGGCCAGGAAGCCCAACTCGAAGAGGTCGGCTCACGAGAGGCGCCGACCGCGTAGACGACCCCTGGCAGCCAGTGATAAGGACGCAATCAAGGGTCTGGACAGCCTCTACCTGCAGTTCCTCGCTGAAGCCGAAGAGATGGAAAAGGAAAAGGAAGGCCACCAACTGCTCCTCCCCTTCCTCATCCATTTGCCCGACGATGCAGCGCGAAAAGCGTTCCGGGAACTGCCACCGCTGAAGGAAGGCAGTGAAGGCAACGGCGCCGGCATTCTGGGCGGCGAGGCGGCGGCGGATTTAACCGGCGGAGCGGTCTTGGCATGCCTCGCGCCTGTCGCCTGGTTCACGCGCCTCTACGGGCTGACGGATAAATCCGACAAAGCGCTCTCCACCTTTAGGGATGCGGACAAGACAGTCAGGCTATGTGCCGCCATTGAGGCACCGGAATGGCTGGGGAAGGACATGGAACTTCTCCCGCGCTATCTCAGTTGGGAGTTTCCGGAGCCTGAAGATAAGTTGCCTCCGGGCAGTGTGTTCATGGGTCTGATCGATGATGGCATCGCCGTTGCGCATGAGCGTCTCTGCGATGCCAACGGCAAGACGCGCGTTCAATCCTACTGGGATCAAAACAAGTTTTTGACTGCGGCAGAGACCGGTCATGGCCCGATGTGTGACACGTCAAAATCATTGCGGGGAGAAATCACCAAGGCCGATATCGATGCGGTTCTTGGCGCAGCCGGTCCTTACGGGGACGAGGACTGGATCTATCAGAAGCTGGGCTTGATCAATTTCCGCGATCCAAACCCGGAATTCGTGGCAAGCAGTGGATCGCACGGCGCCCATGTGGCCGATCTGGCAGCGGGGTATCCTCCTTCGGCGCCGGAAGCCTCCAAGCGGCCCGTCATTGCTGTCCAACTGCCCAATCCGGTGATTGCCCAGCCTGTGGATGACACGCGGCTCGACTTCTATATATGGCTCGCGATTCAGTTTGTGGCGCTTCGGGCCGCCGCGTTGGCAAAGGATGCGGAAAAACCGCTCCTCGTGATCTGCCTGAGCTTCGGCAAAATCGCCGGTCCGCACGATGGCACTGGCCTGCTTGAGACCGCAATCGACAAGCTTATCGAGAAGGGCGATGATCGCACGCATGTTGCCATTGCTGCGGGCAACCAACATCTCTCGCAATGCCGCGCCCGCGTCGAGTTGAAAGCAGAAAAAGAGGCGGAGACGTTCGACTGGATCGTGCATCCCGACGACAGAACACACAGCACGGTCGAAGCATGGCTTCCGGATCCTCCCACAAAGTGTAAGACAGAACGCGTGACCATCGAGGTTGTGCAGCCGGATGAGCAGGTCTCCACATTTGTAGAGTTCCCCGGAAAAGATGTCGCTCAGCACGATCCAGTAGACATTGAGTTTCTCGGGAAGACTGCCGGGCAGATCAGCCTTCATCAAAATAGGAACGGCCGCCGGATGATCCGGATCGATATCGGCCCGACCGTTCCGGATCCGCTCCAAGACGGTATTTTCGACATGGCCCCGTCCGGGCGCTGGCAACTAAAATTCACCGCCGGACCTACGCCACCCAGTGGCCCGATCCATATCTGGTCGCAAAGGGACGATACGCTCCATGGCTATCCGCAGGCGGGCCGGCAATCCTACTTCGATCACCCCAACTACACCGAGTTTGCAGAAAAATATCTGACGTCGGTGACGATTGGCCCTGACCTCCTGATCGAGGACGACGATCACCCGGATCAAAAGAAGAAGCCATCCCCAGTCAAGCGATCCAGTCTTCTCAACGCCATCGCAACCGGCGAACATTCTCTGGTTGCAGGCAGCGCTTTTGAGCGAACCGGTCGTGTCGCGGGCTTCTCCGCTGGTGGACCAACGACGCCCGGCTCGCCCGAAGCTCGAGGCCGCGGCGAACCGGAGGTCTTGTTTCCAACAGATGGATCGCTTGTGCATGACGGTATCTATGCGGCGGGCCCTAGGTCGGGAACAAGCGTGGCTATGAGAGGCACAAGCGCAGCGGCGCCCCAACTTACGCGGTGGATCGCTGAGACGCTTTCGAAACATCCATCGGGGAAATCGGCGGAAAAGCTTCGAGAGCTTCTGGATAATGAAGCCACCGAGAAGGCCCCTGAAGCGCCAACGACCAACAGATGCGGGAGAGGCACGATGCCGCGTCAGGGCCCAGAACCCAGAATAAAGGTGGACCGCTTCGAACCATGAGGCGCTTCCCCGAATGGACCCGAGACCCGTAAAGGTTGACGAAATCGAGTAAAGTTGACCGTTGAAATTCTGCAACGGGTCCACAATATTTGCATGCGAGCACATTCGAGTGCATCTTTGGGTTTTACGGAGGGAAAGTATGGCCGAATTTGAGACCATTCGTCAGACAAGCGCTGGCGCAAGAACGGCGCAGATCGACGAGGGTCTGCGCTCACACATGAACAAGGTCTACGGAACGATGTCCGTGGGCACCTTGGTGACCTTTGCAGTCGCGTGGGCAGTCGGTTCAAGTCCTGAACTTCTGTCCATCTTCCGCGATCCGGTCACGCTGTCGCCCAACATCCTGGGCTGGATCATAATGTTCGCACCGCTGATCATGGTCTTTGCCATGGGCGGCATGGTGAACAAGCTATCCGCTTCCGGGCTTCAGACCTTCTTCTACGGCTTCGCGGCCGTGATGGGTCTGTCTATCGCCTGGATTTTCCAGGCCTTTACCGGGCTGTCGATCGCGCAGGTCTTCCTGGTGACGTCAATCGCCTTTGCAGGACTTAGCCTCTGGGGCTACACAACGAAGAAAGACATCTCAGGTTGGGGTTCATTCCTGATCATGGGTGTGATCGGCCTCATCGTGGCGTCGATCGTCAACATCTTCCTCGGATCTCCGGCGATCATGTTCGCTGTCTCGGTCCTGGGTGTGCTGATCTTCGCGGGCCTCACCGCCTACGACACGCAGCGGATCAAGAACGACTACCTTCAGCTCCGTGCCGCGCAGGGTGAGGCATTCCTCGGCAAGGCCGCGATATTGGGAGCACTTTCGCTGTATCTGAACTTCATCAACATGTTCATGATGCTTCTGTCGCTCTTCGGCAATCGCGAGTAAGCCTAACACGCACGATCCTTCGGATTGCGCCGAGAAGGTCGCTGGTAACCCCAGCGGCCTTTCTTGTTGGCGTAAACGACAAGTGGCGGTAAGCTGCGCGTAAGAAGAGGGAGGATCCCGTGTCTCGCGGGAATGCAACGCTTAAGGATCTGGCGAAGAAGCTGGACCTATCCATCGCAACCGTGTCCAGGGCTCTTTCCGGGCGCAGTTCGATGCCAAAGGCCACGCGCGAACGGGTCGAAACGGCCGCGCGCGAAGCGGGGTACATTCCCAACCGTGCAGCACGCTCCCTGGTTTCAGGACGAACCGGCCTTGCAGCGCTCGCTTTGTCCGAGCGCCATGCAGATAGCCTCAACGAGCCGGTCTGCTATCTGATCACAGAATTGAGTTCAGCGCTCTCCCATCACGGGATTGACCTGTTGCTGACGACGGTAAAGCCCGGCCAGTCTGACATGGAGGTCGTCGATGAGATCATCCATGCCAGAAAGGCCGACGCGCTGATCCTCACCGGTGTCCGCGATGGCGACCCGCGGATCGCGCCGCTGGTGCAGACGGGTTTCCCGTTTGTGGCCTATGGCCGACCACAAGAGCCAGACGCCTGGACCACATGGGTCGATAGCGACGCCACTTCAGCGGCGGTTCAAGCGGCACAGTTACTAGTCGATCTGGGCCACCGCCGCTTTGTCCTGATCCGCTCGCCTGAAGATACCACGTTCCGTGACCGCTGGACGATGAGCGTGAAGCATACGCTCACCTTGGGTGGAGTCCCACCGGCCCAAGTCACCACGCTCACGATCAAACAGCGGGACCGCGCAACGCTCTTGCCTGAGATCAAAGACGCGCTTGAGCGCGTCGAGCCGACTGCGATCCTGGCACTCGATGATGATCTGGCACTTGCGAGCATCGATGCCGCAACCGGTCTGGGATGGCATGTGCCCGAACAGCTCTCTGTGATCGGCTTTGGCGCATCTCGAGCGGGTACACTCCTGCCCCCCGGCCTCACCACCTTCGACCCCGATGTGCGGCAATGCGCAAAATGCCTCGCTCAGGTGCTGGATGCGCTGCTGGGCGGAGGCGATCCACGGGCGCACTCGCTTCGACACAGCATCCGGCCCAAGCTAGTCTCGCGGGGCAGCCATTGCCCAGTGCGCAACGCGCCGGTGGAAGATCTTTCTGAGATCCGCAAACGACATATGGAGAACGCATGATCGCAGGACACTGACGCCGCTTCGAGATCCCGAATCTCGGCTCCGCAACCGGGTTAGGATCCAGGATCTCGCATTGACATGGATCATGTCTGACGAAGGAACTTGACGATAGTTTAACCAAAAAATCTGGGAGGAGTCTGCGATGGGCGATCTGCACGCCAAGTATGCCAATAGGTCCGTTCCACGCTATACCAGCTACCCCACTGCACCGCATTTTCGCCCGGCTTTTCCCGAAGTCACCTATCGGTCTTGGCTGGCTGAGCTAGACCCGCACCGTCCTGTTTCGCTCTACCTCCACATCCCGTTCTGTAAGCAAGTGTGCTGGTATTGCGGCTGCAATATGAAGCTCGCCGCCCGATACGAGCCGGTGTCGGAGTATCTCGATCGGCTGATCGAAGAGGTTGAACTGCTGGCAGCCGCGTTGCCCGGTCGCATGACCCTCTCGCATGTGCACTGGGGCGGCGGCACGCCGTCGGTCCTCCGGCCCGACGATTTGACCCGCGCGATGGATGCGGTCTGGTCAAACTTTGACGCGGCACCCGAGGCTGAGCTTGCCATCGAATGCGACCCGCGCACTCTGGAAGACGATATGTCCGCCGCCATTGGTCGGTTGGGGTTCACGCGCGCAAGCTTTGGCGTTCAGGAATTCGCACCGGAAGTTCAGGCCGCAATCAATCGGATCCAGCCGCCTGAGATGGTGGAGCATGTTGTCACCAAACTCCGCCAAGCAGGCGTGAAGAGTATCAACTTCGACCTGATCTACGGTCTGCCCTATCAGACCGAAGAAAGCCTGCTGGAGACGATTGAGATATCGCACCGCATGGCGCCCGACAGGATCGCCCTGTTCGGTTACGCCCATGTCCCCTGGATCGCGAAGAACCAGCGCATGATCCCGGAACACGCTCTCCCCGACGGCAAGGCGCGCAGAACTCAAGCGGAGACGGCGGCCAACGCGCTGCAGACCTATGGCTACCAAGCCATCGGGCTCGACCATTTCGCCCTTCAAGATGATGCGCTTTCCGTGGCCGCACGCGCCGGCAACCTGCATAGGAATTTCCAGGGCTACACCACCGATTCCGCCCACGCATTGCTTGGCGTCGGCGCGACCTCAATCGGGCGCACGCCACACGGCTACATTCAGAATATACCCGAAACCCGCGCGTGGTCGCGGGCCATCGCCCAGGGCCGCCTGCCAGTCGCCAAGGGAATTCCGCTCACCGAAGAGGACAGGCTTCGGGGGCAGGTGATCGAAGAACTCATGTGTGCTGGCCGCGCCGATACCGCCGCCATTGGCGCGCAAAGGGGCCGGTCCGCCGACTGGTGCGATGATGAACTCGCCCGGCTTGCTGAGTTCGAACGGGACGGCCTCGTCAAGCTCGAAGGCAGCACCGTCACGCTCACAAAGACAGGCCAATCCTTAGCACGCGTGGTTGCTTCGGTCTTCGACGCCTATCTCCCAAAGTCCGAGGCAAAGCACTCCGTCGCTATTTGAAAGCCGCCTTGCCCGGAGGTCAGCGTCGCCGTCCCTGCGCGCCGCCACGGCGGCTCGGCGGATGGGTCAGTTCTACAAGACCCTCCTCCAAGACCGCGATCATCGGATGGTCGGGATGCTTTGGGCGGTAGAGATCGAGCAGTGTCGCGATATCGGCTCGATCCGTTTTGCCCGCATGGCCAACGGCCCAGTCGAGGAAAATGGTCCGGCAATCCTCAACTGTCAGGTCCATGGAGAACGCGTCAGCAATCAGGCCTTTGGGATCGGTGGGGTCAGGTCTGAGGCTCATGTTTCTCCTCCTTTCCCGGTCCATCCGGCGCCTGAACGAACATATTGCGCCTTTCCCGCCAGCTACGGGAGGGCCCGCCCCCCGTCAAGCAGCCGTATCGACGCGGCGCGCCGCCTCTTCGAAGAGGATCGCATGGCGCTCCGCCAGACGGTCACGGTCGTCGTCATATCCCCCACCAAGAACGCCCACGAGCGGCAGACCTTGATCCCGCGCAAAACCGATCACCCGGGCATCGCGCGCCCGTAAACCCTCATTGCTCAGCGCCAGGCGCCCCAGCCGATCGACCTCATGAGGATCAACGCCCGCATTGTAAAACACGATGTCGGGCCGGAACCCGGATGTCTGCTCCAGAGCGTAGTCGAGCATTTCCAGATAGGGCGCGTCCTTGAGGTTATCGGGCAACGGAAAGTCCAGATCCGACGAGGCTTTGCGCACCGGATAGTTTTTCTCAGCATGCAAAGACAGCGTCATAACCCGGGCATCCCCATCGAAGATCCGCGCCGTTCCATCCCCCTGATGAACGTCGCAATCCACCACCAACACACGCCTGACGTGACCCTCGTCGAGAAGGGCCTGCGCGGCAACGGCTACATCGTTGAACACGCAGAAACCCGCGCCGCCCTCGGGTCCGGCATGGTGCGACCCGCCAGCCATATTGCAGGCGAGCCCGGTTTCCATGGCAAGCCGTGCGGCCAGGAGGGTCCCCGCCGCGGACAGGAACGCGCGGCGCGAGACGGCGGCAGAATTTGGCAAACCGATGCGGCGCAGCTCATCGGGCAGAATGCCTTGCCGCGCCACACGTTCGACGTAGTCCAGCGCATGGACACCCGCGACCTGCCAAACGGTCGCGGGCGCCGGTGCGATAAAGCCACCGGCCTCCGGCAGAATGCCCCGGCGCACCAACGCCCGGCGCAGATAGCCGTATTTGGACATCGGAAAGCGGTGTCCGGGGCGCAATGGGGCCATGTAGTCGGGATGATAGACGATTGGCAGCGTCATGCGGTGGCGTTAGGGCTCCGCGAGTTTCCGGGTGATGATAGCGTGGCACAGTCCCGCCTCGCTCACCATCGTTTCGTGCAGCGTGTCGAGATCCGGGGCGCCTGTGACCCGCAAGGCGAGTTGGACGAACCCTTCGCCGCGCGATGCGGGATCGACGGTTCTTTCGGAAGCCAGGCGGCTGACCTGCTGAAAAGCGCCAAGCCGGTTGAGGGATGCAATGAGCCAGGCGCGCTCCTTTTCATCAAACCATCCAAGATCTGCCAAGGCCTGCACCAGCCGCCGAGGCCGCCGCTCGTCCGCCACTCCGTGCAACAAGGCGCCAGTCTGGGCGAGAAGCTCGATATCCATCATCCTTCCCGGACCGTGCTTGGTCGTCCAAGGGCTTGCCGCCTCCTTGGCATGCGCATCAGCCAGGCGGCGCCGCATATCACGCACATCGGCCAGAACCTTCGCCGGATCATATGGCCCCGTGATGACCTCTCGAATGGCCGCCTCGATCGAGGCTCTCAATGCCGGTTCTCCGGTCACAACGCGCGCCCGGGTCAGCGCGAGGTGCTCCCAGGTCCAGGCTTCTTCCCTCTGATACTTGCGAAAGGCGCTGAGGCTCGTGGCGAGGGGGCCCTGCTTGCCCGATGGCCGCAACCGCATATCGACCTTGTAGAGGATGCCCTGGGGCATCGGCGCGGTCAGTGCCGAAATGAGCGATTGCGTGAGCTTGGCATAATAGGCCGAGGCTGACAGCGGGCGCTTACCGTCCGACATCTCCTGCGGGTCGGCGTCGTAAATGATGATGAGATCGAGATCGGAGGAGACCGTCATCTCTCCGCTGCCAAACTTGCCCATCGCAAGGACCGCCGGGGGCGGCCCAGGCGGCGCTCCGTGGCGTTCGGCAAAGTCGCGCATGACGCGCGGCAAGACAGCATCGATCACGGCCTCCGCGACAGCTGAATAGGCCGCGGCGACCTCTTCGGTGGGCGATAGCCCCCGCAAGAGATGCACCCCAATCCGAAAATGCCGCTCCCGCATCCATGTGCGTGCCGCCGCGAGCGCGGCCTCGTAGTCGGCGGCTCGGTCCAGCACATCATCGAGATCACGAAAGAGCTCCTGGACCTGCGGCAGCGGGGCAAAGAAATCAGGGCTGATCACCGCATCGAGCACACCCGCATTGTCGCCCAAATACCGGGCCAACGCCTCGGTCGTCCCGCAGATATCCACCAGCAGGTCCATCAGCGGCGGATGGGCATCCATCATCGAAAAGAGCTGAACACCAGCGGGGAGCTTGCGCAGGAAACCGTCGAGCGAGCGCAGAGCCTCATCGGCATCGTGGGCCTTTTCCATGCGCTGGAGAAGCTCTGGCTCAAGACGCCGGAAAATCGCCCGCGCGCGGGCGGTTCGGAGCGCAGGAATGCGCCGCCAACCCGCAATGATGTCCTTTGCGCGGTCCGGGTCTGAAAACACCTGCCAGATGGTCGGTTTGGATTGCTCGGCCTTGGGATCGGGCGCGAAAAACGTCTCGGTCAGCGCGTGGACCGTATCGAATTGCCGGTGGAGGTTTCCCGAAAGTGCGTCCACGCTCTCCGCCCCGCAAAAATCGGCGAGTCGCGCGAACGCGTCATCGGTGGAAGGCAGCCGGTGCGTCTGAGCATCCTCGAGCATCTGAAGCCGATGTTCGGTCGTGCGCAGATAGCGATAGGCCTCGCTCAAGAGTGTCGTGACATCGCGGTCCAACCAGCCACCATCAGACAGCGCCTCCAGCGCGGGGAGCGTTCTACGGTCGCGCAACTCGCGATGCCGCCCGCCCAGAATGAGCTGGCGGGTTTGGGCGAAGAACTCGATCTCGCGGATCCCGCCACGGCCAAGCTTGACATTGTGCCCAGGGACCGAAATCGGCCCCGAAAGCCCTTTGTGGTTTCGAATCCGCTCCAGCATGTCGTAGGCGTCCTCGATGGCCGCATAATCGAGGTGTCGGCGCCAAACGAACGGGGAGAGCCGCTCAAGAAAAGCCTCTCCGGCGGCAATGTCTCCCGCGCAGGCCCGGGCCTTGATAAAGGCGGCGCGCTCCCAAGTCCGGCCGAGGCTCTCGTAGTAGCGCTCGGCAGCCTCGGTGGCGATCACCACAGGGGTGGAAGACGGGTCGGGGCGCAGCCGAAGATCGGTCCGGAAAACATAGCCATCGCCCGTGCGCTCGCCGAGGAGTTTCACCATCTTCTGTGCGACCCGCACGAAGCAGCGCCGGGCATCGGCATAGTTCTCTGGGGAAAACCGCGTTTCATCGAACAAAACGATGAGGTCGATGTCCGAGGAGTAGTTGAGCTCGGATGCACCCATCTTCCCCATGGCCAAGACGAACAACCCGGCCTGAGACGGCGAACTTCCCGAAGCAAAATCGGGCAGCTTCCCCCGGTCGATCTCGATCTGAAGAAGCGTCGACAGAGCGGCCTCGACTGCCGTATCGGCCAGTCGCGTGAGCGCCTCGGTGACCTCGTCCAGGCTCCAAACACCGCCCAGATCCGCGAGCGCGATCAAGAGGGCGCCCCTGCGCTTGGCCGCACGGAGCGCAATGCCCAACGTGTCTGCACCCTCTGAGGGCAAGTCGGAGAGCAAAGCCTGCATCGTGGCTTCGGGTTGCGCGTTGAGAGCCTCCCGCAGCCAATCCGCCTCGCGCTCGGCGAGGCGACGCAGATACGGCGACGAAGCCCCCGTTGCCGCCAAGAGATCTCGCGCTGGCTCCGGAAGATCCTTGAAGCTGTCCCGGATCACCGCCGCCTCCGCCACCTCGTGGGGACGCGGGCAATCGCGGATTCGCTCGACGAAAGATCCGGTCATGGGCGCGGCTTAGCGGCCCTCGAAACGCGGAGTGCGGCGCTGGTTGAAGGCAAGGATACCCTCCTTGAAATCGCGTGTCTCCGCCGCTTCGCGCTGGCTCCGCGCCTCCAGCTCCAGCTGCGCTTCCAGATCGTTGGCTGGGCTCGCGCGCAAAGCTTCCTTAAGCAAGCGGTAGGCCTGCGTCGGACCCTGAGCAAGGTGGCGCGCCCGAACCGCGAGCGTCGCGGGAAACGTCTCATCGGGCACAGCCTCCCAAATCAACCCCCACTCCGCTGCCTGCTCCGCTTCGATCGGTTCGCCGAAGAGCGCCGCTCCCATGGCCCGCGGCAAGCCGATCTGCCGGGGCAGTGCATAGGTCGTGGCACAATCGGGAATAAGCCCGATCCGGGTGAACGCCTGAACAAACCGTGCACTCCGCGCCGCAATGGCGACATCGGCGAGAAGGGCAAGGCTCGCGCCCGCACCCGCGGCAACGCCGTTCACACCGGCAATCGTCGGCACAGGGCAATGGATCAGCGCTTCGATCATCGGCGCATATTCCTCGCGCAAGACGCGCTCGACGCTGTCGCCCGGAACCCCGCCCGCATCGCCAAGGTCCTGGCCGGAGCAAAACGCGTCACCCGCGCCGGTAAGGACGATCGCCCGCGCATCCTCGGGCGCGTGGCGCAAGGCATGGGTGATCTCGATTCGCATTTGGGGGTTGAGCGCATTCATGACGTCAGGACGGTTAAGAGTGATCTTTGCGATCCCGTCTTCCAATTCGAGACGAATGGTCTCGTAGCTCATCTCACGCTCCCATAGCAGCCCTGCGCGCGGCGGACGATATCTCCAGCAAATCCAGAACGAAACACCGAAACAACCGCGCTGCCGAAAGTCGGCAAACTGAAGCGGAATGGACATGAAAACGTCGCATTCCGGCGCTTCCGGTGTAACCTCGCTCTAGATCAGAAAAGGAGAGCCATCGATGCAGCCTACCCCGACAATGCAGGCGCTCCTTGAGACATTGGAGCGCGAGGATGGCGCCCTGCCCGACCCAACGGCGATGCCGCCGTCCGATGGACGTGCGCTCGCCGCGATGATCAATGCGCGGTGGAACACGGACCTGCCCGATGTCGCCCGCGTGGAGACCGTCATGCATGGCGGCCTGCCAGCCCGCCGGATCACACCGCACGAAGATACCGGGACCGATGCAATCCTGCACATTCACGGCGGGGGCTGGGCGTTTTGTTCTGCCCTCACGCACGAATCGGCGGCCCGTCGCCTCGCCGTATCCTGTGGTGCGGTTGTCGTGACACCTGAGTATCGCCTTGCACCGGAAGCCCCCTTCCCTGCTGGGCTCGACGACTGCATGCGCGCCTGGAAGGCTTGCGATCCGTCGCGCCGCTGGTCGGTTGCCGGCGACAGTGCGGGGGCAAACCTGAGCCTTGCGCTGATGCTACGCCTGATTGCAGAGGGCGCACAGCTTCCCGTATGCGCCCTCCTCTTCTACGGCGTCTATGGAGCAGACTTCACCACACCCTCATATCTCGACTGCGCCGATGGGCCCGGCCTCACCCGAGACAAAATGCGGAGGTTCTGGGACTGGTATGTGCCGGAGAGCGCACGCGACGACCCTCTTGCCGCACCGCTTTTGGCCGATGATGCGGCACTTTCGGCTTTGCCGCCGCTCTATCTCAACGCAGCGGAAATCGATCCGTTGAGATCGGAGAGCGAGATCCTTGCCTCACGCCTCCGCGCCTTTGGTCGCGATGACCCCTTCGACCTTGTCGACGGCGTCGTGCATGGCTTCATGCAAATGGGCAACGCCCTGCCTGAAGCGCGTGAGGCGTTTTCCCAAGCCGGGGTTGCGTTCAAACGGATCCGCGCCGCCGAAGGCTAGCCGGTCGCGGCGGGTTGCGTTGGCCTGGACCCGAGAAGGCGGCGCAAAACCTGCCTGTCGCTCCTAACGCGGCAGGTAAGGCGTCGGGTCGACCGGGTCGGTCCCGCGAAACACATCGAACTGCAGTTCCGGATTGTCCCGTTCCGCAACTTGCCCAATGACCTGACCGGCCGAGACACGCTGCCCGCGCGTGACCGTCACATCCGAGAGCGTGCTGTAGGTGGTCATCAGGGAATCCGGGTGCTGGATCAACACGATGGTGCCAACGCCGCCAAGCTCCTCGGAGATCAGCGCGACTTCGCCATCCGCAGCCGCGCGCACGCTGGTCCCGGCCGCAACCGAGAAGCCTACCCCATTTGGCGTTGAGGCGCTAAAGGGCCGGGTGATGCTCCCAGAAACCGGCGCTTGGAGCGGCCCGCCCGGCGGCGTGCGATACTGGCCGAGATTGGGCGAATCCGGGGTTCCTGCGGTGGTGATGTCTTCGGGAAGCGGCGCCGAAGCAGCGGCGGGGGCGGTAACAGCCGTCGTCTCGCCTGGTCGCGTTTCGGCTGCGCCGGAGATCCGATTGGCGTCGCTCACAATCGGGATCAGAAGCTCCTGACTCTCGCGCACCGTGAGATCCGAATCGAGCCCGTTCCAGGAGGCAAGCGCTGTGACCGAAACCCCGTAGAGCCGGGCAATCGAATAGGCGGTCTCTCCTGATTCGACCCGGTGGCGGATGGGGTCGATCAAGGGCTCGCTCTGGCCACGGCGAAAGGGATTGGCCGGCGGAGCCCCTGCGCCACTGCCATCGGCGCTCTCAATCGCGGCTGCAGCAGCTTCCGGGCTCCATTCCAGGGTTTCGGTAACGATCGTCTCGGATTGAAGAACTTCGGCGCCAGAGGGGCGCGGCACGCTATTGGGCAACAACAGCACTTCGCCCTGCCGGAGCATGTAATCCGCTGGCAAAGCATTCACCTGCGCGAGTTCACTGGTCGTTGTTCCCACCCGTGCCGCCACGGTGCTGAGGGAATCGCCATCCTGAGCTACGGCGACTTGGTAGCTGGCATATGTGATCACACCGCGCGCATCTGGCTGGGCATTGGGCACGGTCTGAACGGGCGGCCCTGCGGTCGGGCCCAATGTGGCGCAACCGGCGAGGACCCCGCAGATGAGTGCGCTCGACAGATACGACACCGCGCGGCGCGGTTTCCGGCGCAAACTGGCACGCGATATCATCACAAGCCTCCCATATCTTGGTGTCCCCACTCACTCAAATACATCATGTTCGACACCCTCCACAAGAGGAACGAACCGAACTGCGCACAGCTCGGCATAATCCAAACCGTCTTCCGTCTTGGTCACTTTTAGGAGTGTCTGCACGGCGTGGCTCTGCCCCACCGGTAAGACCATGATACCGCCGACACGAAGCTGGTCGAGGAGTGTCTTGGGCGGATCTTCGGCGGCGGCGGTGATCAGGATGCGATCAAACGGCACCTGTTCGGGCAATCCCTTGGTTCCATCTCCATGGATCACAGTCACGTTGTGGATGCCAAGCGAGAGCAACAGCTCCTTCGACCGACGCGCGAGCCGCCGGTGGCGCTCCACCGAATAGACGCGACGGGCCAGACGGGAAAGCACCGCGGCCTGGTATCCCGAACCCGTGCCAATTTCGAGAACCTTGCACCGGCGCGTGGCCTGGAGCGCCTGGGTCATCAAACCGACAATGGAGGGCTGGCTGATCGTTTGCCCGCAAGAGATGGGCAGCGGCGTGTCCTCCATCGCACGCTCCTGAAAGATACCTTCCAGAAACGCCCGCCGGTCGAGTGCCTCCATCGCATTGAGAACGTCCACATTCGTCACGCCGTTCGAGCGCAGCGCGAAGACGAATTGCATCCGTTGCTCGGCATCCTCCATGCAGCACTCTTCCTAGTTCAGGATTTCCGACAAGGGCTTCACCATATCATGCACCGTGAGGTCGGCGGAGAGCGGGGTGCAAGTGACATATCCCGACATGCAGGTGCGGGCGTCGGAGCCTTCCGCCGTTTCCGCATTTCCCGTGCCATGGCTTAGCCAAAGAAAATTTCGGCCGTTGGGAGAGGTCAACGGCTTCACCCCAAACGTCGGACCCCGCCGCGCGCCTTGGAACGTCGCCTGGACACCCTTCACCTCGCTCGCTGGAACCGGAGGGAAGTTCACACTGTAGAAGAGGTGATAATCGTCTTCTCTCCAAGCGGACGCGTCGAGCAGCTTACGGATCAGCGGCGCGCCATGTTTGGCGGCTGAGTCAAAAGCTGCGAGCCCCGCCGCGCCATCGGGCCGGTAATACTGTGACAATGCAATCGAGCGGATCCCATGCAAGGCGCCCTCCATGGCGCCGCCGATTGTCCCGGAATAGAGCGTATCATCCGCCACGTTGTGGCCGCGATTCACGCCGGAAATCACCAGATCGGGCGGTGCGTCCTTCAAGACCGAGCCAACAGCCGCCAAGACGCAATCCGCCGGAGAACCTTCCACGGCAAAGCGCCGTTCTTCAAGCTGTTCCAACCGCATCGGCCGGATGTAGGAGACGCAATGCGACACACCGGATTGTTCGAATGCCGGTGCGACCACCCAAACCTCACCATCTTGGCCCGCAAGCTCGTGGCCGATTGCTTCCGCGATCCGAAGGCCGGGCGCGCTGATTCCATCGTCATTGGTGATGAGTATTCGCATGCGATCCCCTTACTCGATGGGCCACTTTTAGACCGAAGCGATCTCCGAACGAAACCGCATGATTGACGAAATACCCCGCTCTCATCGCGTTAAAACCCGGCGGAGGCACGGAAAACGAGCGGGGATCAGCGCGCTGCGCGACGAAACACGAGTTAATGACGTTTACGTAAGGAAGTTGACGCATACGTCAGGCCATACTATTTCCACTGACGAACGGACACGCGCAAGGCTTTCACGATGCACAACTGGCAAAACTCCGATCGAAACTGCGCCCGCCGCGTAGGCGCGCGCCGCGCATCTCGGATCGCTGAAAGCGTGTCGCCCGCATGACATCCCTGTTTTCCATTTCGGACCTGTCGCGCGAGTTGGAGGTGACGCCGCGGACGATCCGCTACTATGAGGAACAGGGTCTCTTGAACCCGCAGCGTGCCGGCGCGAACCGGATCTATACCCAGCGCGACAGGGCCCGCCTCATCCTGATCCTTCGGGGCAAGCGCCTGGGCTTTTCCCTTCGCGACATCGCGGAATACCTCGATCTCTATGACGTGGATCCTAACCAGAAGGAGCAGATCAACACGCTCCTGTCGCGCGTGCGCGCCCGCGTCCAGGATCTCGAGACCCAGCTCGAAACCGTGCGCACCACCATCGGCGAGTTGCGCGAGATCGAACGGATGGCGGTCGCCGCACTGGATCAAACCGCCAATGACGCCGCACCCCGCCAATGACCCATGAGACACCAAAGTGATCGGAACCACGAGCATGACCTCTCATCTGGAGACATATCGATGAACAGAGCAGTGATCGCGGGATATGCCCGTTCGCCGTTCACACTGGCCAGAAAGGGCGGGCTCGCCCGCGTGCGGCCCGACGATCTTGCGGCCCAAGTGCTGCGCGGATTGGTTGAACGGTCCGGTGTCAATGCCGAGGACATCGAGGACGTGCTGCTCGGTTGCGCCTTCCCCGAAGCCGAGCAGGGGCTAAACCTCGCGCGCCTGGCAAGCCTGATGGCTGGTCTGCCCAATACCGCCGGAGCCGCGACGATCAACCGCTTTTGCGGCTCATCCATGACATCCGTCCATGTCGCCGCTGGCGCAATCGCCATGGGTGCGGGCGATGTCTTCGTCTGCGCGGGCGTAGAAAGCATGAGCCGCGTGCCGATGATGGGCTTCAACCCGATGCCGCATCCGGATTTCGCGAAAACATCGCCGGGCGCATACATGAGCATGGGCGAAACGGCCGAAAACGTCGCCGAGCGCTGGCAGATCTCGCGTGGCGAACAAGAGGCCTTTGCCCTTCGCTCGCAAGAGCGGGCGGCGAATGCGCAAAACGCCGGCAAACTGTCGGACGAAATCGTGCCCATTACGGCAGACGATGGGGTTGTCGACACCGATGGGTGTGTCAGGCCCGAGACGACCGCCGAGGGCCTCGCCGAGCTAAAGCCTGCTTTCGACGCCGAAGGGGTCGTCACCGCGGGCACGTCCTCACCGCTTACCGATGGCTGTGCTGCCGTGCTCGTCTGCTCCGAGGCCTATGCCGAGCGCGCGGGCCTGACGGTGCTGGCCTATGTAAAGTCCATTGCGGTGAAAGGGTGCGCGCCGGACATCATGGGGATCGGACCCGTGGGTGCGAGCCGTGCTGCCTTGGATCGGGCGGGGATTGCCGTGGGCGACCTCGATGTCATTGAGTTGAACGAAGCCTTCGCAAGCCAGTCGATCGCCTGTATCCGCGATCTCGGCCTCGATGCGGACCGGATCAACATCGACGGCGGGGCCATTGCGCTCGGCCACCCGCTCGGCGCAACCGGCGCCCGGATCGTCGGCAAGGCCGCGAGTCTTCTTGCGCGGGAAAAGGGTCGCTACGCACTCAGCACACAATGCATCGCAGGTGGTCAGGGGATCGCCACGGTTCTGGAGGCCGCGTAATGGCTCCAAAGGAAAGCGCCGCGATCCAGAAAGTCGCTGTGATCGGCGCAGGTGTCATGGGCGCGGCCATCGCCGCTCATGTCGCCAATGCGGGCACCGACGTCATGTTGCTCGACATCGTGCCGGACGGGGCCAGCAACCGAAATGCGCTGGCCGAAGGCGCCATCGCGCGGATGCTGAAGGCCGATCCGGCCCCCTTCATGGGCAAGAAGGCTGCGCGCCGCGTGACGCCGGGCAATATCGATGACGATATCGAGAGGCTCGGCGAGGCCGACTGGATCATCGAAGCGATCATAGAACGCCTCGATATCAAACAGGGCTTGTATCAGAAAGTCGAGGCCGCGCGGAAAGACGGCAGCATCGTGTCGTCCAACACCTCGACCATCCCACTGGCAACGCTGATGGACGGCATGCCAGAGCGCCTGCGGCAGGACTTCCTGATCACGCATTTCTTTAATCCCCCTCGCTATATGCGGCTCCTCGAACTGGTGGCCGGGCCGGAGACGCGCCCGGGTGCAGCGGACCGGATCGAGGCCTATGCCGATCATCGGCTCGGCAAGACGGTCGTCACGGCGAAGGACACCCCAAGCTTCATCGCCAACCGGCTTGGCGTCTACTGGCTTCAGAAAGCCGTGATCGAAGCTGCCGATCAGGGCATTCCGGTTGAGGAAGCGGATCTCCTCATCGGCAAACCCTTCGGCATCCCCAAGACTGGGGTTTTCGGCCTTCTCGATCTCGTCGGCCTCGATCTGATGCCGCATGTCAATGCAAGCCTCGCCTCTGCCCTGCCCGAAAGTGATCCGTTCCAGGCCGCCAATCGGCCTTTCCCGCTCGTCCAGAGCATGATCGCCGACGGCTATACCGGGCGGAAGGGCAAAGGCGGGTTCTATCGGCTTAACCGTGCAGGCGGCGGCAAGGTGAAAGAAGCGATCAGCCTTGCAACGGGCACGTATGCGCCCGCGAAAAAACCCAAGCTCGACGCAATCGAGGAGGCAGGCAAGTCACCGCGCGCTCTTCTGGAGCACGACAGTCCGCAGGGGCGCTATGCCGCGTCGGTCATGCTCGCGACACTCACCTATGCAGCCTCGCTCGCGGGCGAAATTGCCGACAGCATCGCCGATATCGACGAGGCCATGGCGCTCGGCTACGCCTGGAAGCAGGGGCCCTTCGCACTCATGGACAAGATCGGCCCGGCCTGGCTCGCGGATCGCCTCGCGGCCGAGGGAGTGGAGGTGCCGCCCATCCTTGAGCTGGCACGGGACCAGGGCTTCTATCGGGTCGAAGAGGGCCGCTTGGAGCAACTCGGCCTCGACGGCGCCTATCACCCGGTCCCGCGACCGGACGGCGTGGTTCTGCTCGCCGACATCAAACGCGCAACGAAACCGGTTCTCAAGAACGCCTCCGCCGCGGTTTGGGACATCGGCGACGGTGTTCTGTGCTTCGAATTCACCTCGAAGATGAACGCGATGGACGACCAGATCCTCGCGCTCCTGGGCAAGACGATCCGGGTTGTGAAGAAGGATTACAAGGCCCTCGTGATCCACAACGAAGGCAGCAACTTTTCCGTCGGGGCCAATCTCGGTCTCGCGCTGTTCGCGGCCAACATCGCCGCCTGGCAGCAGATCGAAGCGCTTGTCGCCATGGGGCAGCAAACCTTTCTCGATCTGCGCAATGCCCCCTTCCCGGTGGTCGGCGCACCGTCCGGAATGGCGCTCGGCGGTGGATGCGAGATCCTTTTGCATTGCGATGCCGTCCAGGCGCATTCGGAGACCTATATCGGGCTCGTCGAAGCAGGCGTCGGCCTGATCCCCGGTTGGGGCGGCAATGCCGAGATGCTGCACCGTTGGCAGACCCACGGCAAACTGCCCAAAGGCCCGATGCCGGCAGCCACCAAGGTCTTCGAGATTGTCAGCACCGCCACGGTGGCGAAGTCGGCCGCCGAAGCGAAGGAGCTGCTCTATCTTCGGCCCGAAGACGGGATCACCATGAACCGCGCGCGTCTGCTCGCCGATGCCAAAGCACGCGCCCTGGCCATGGCCGACACCTATCAAGCGCCTCCAAAACGGGAATACACCCTGCCTGGCCGCTCGGGGCTCGCGGCAATGGACCTTGCCGTCTCGAACTTCCGGAAGCTCGGCAAGGCCACACCTTACGACACGGTGGTCGCGGGCGCGCTGGCGGAGGTGTTGTCGGGGGGAAGCGCGGACCCGATCGAAGTCGTCGGAGAAGCGGCACTTCTCGAGCTGGAACGCAGCGAATTCAACCGGCTGGTCCGCAAACCAGGAACGCTCGACCGGATCGAAACCATGATGCTCACCGGCAAGCCGCTGCGAAACTAGCGGGCAGCCGTCACACAAAGGTGCACCACAGATGGCAAGCTACACCGCCCCCTTGCGCGACATGCGCTTCGTTTACCACGAACTCATGGGATGTGGCGATCTGGCCGAATGGCCGGGCTACGAGGAATTCACCCCCGATCTCGTCGATCCGGTGCTGGAGGAAGCCGCCAAACTCGCGGCGGAGGTCTTGCAGCCGCTGAACCGCTCGGGCGATGAGGAAGGCTGCCAGCTGGAAAACGGGGTCGTGCGCACGCCGAAAGGGTTCCAAGAGGCCTACAACCTGTTCCGCGAGGGAGGCTGGACCTCAATTTCCTGCGATCCGGCTTATGGCGGCCAAGGGGCACCCTCAGCGCTCGACACCCTGATCACTGAGATGATCTGCTCTGCCAACTTTTCCTTTGGCACCTATCCCGGCCTATCGCACGGCGCCTACCGCGCGCTTCACAACCACGGCTCGGACGCCCTGAAGGATCAATACCTTCCGAAACTGGTCGATGGCACATGGTCGGGCACGATGTGCCTCACCGAGCCGCATTGCGGCACCGATCTGGGCATGATGCGCACCAAAGCCGTGCCATCCGACGATGGCAGCTACCGCATCAGCGGGACCAAGATCTTTATCTCGGCGGGTGAACACGACCTGACCGAGAACATTATCCACCTCGTGCTCGCCAAACTGCCAAACGCACCGAAGGGCAGCCGAGGGATCAGCCTTTTCGTGGTGCCGAAGATCCTTCCCAACGAGGATGGATCGCTCGGTCCGCGCAACGGCGTGCAATGCACGAGCCTCGAACACAAGATGGGCATCAACGCCTCTGCGACCTGCGTGCTCAATTTCGATGACGCCAAGGGCTGGCTGGTCGGCGAAGCGCATCGCGGGCTACCAGCCATGTTCACGATGATGAATGCCGCTCGGCTCGCTGTAGGCGCCCAGGGGCTTGGGATCGCCGAGGCCTCATATCAGGGTGCGGTCGCCTATGCGCGGGACCGGGTTCAGGGCCGGGCTCTGTCTGGCGCGAAGGAGCCGGACAAGCCCGCAGATCCGATCATCGTCCACCCCGATGTGCGCCGGATGCTTCTCACCCAACGCGCCACCAGCGAGGGATGCCGCGCCATGGCAATCTGGGTCGCCCGCGCCCTCGACGAACAGGCGCGCCACCCCGATCCGGAGACGCGCAAAGCCGCGGAGGACTTCGTGGGTCTGATGACCCCGATCGTCAAGGCGCTCTTCACCGACATGGGCTCAGAGACGGCAAACCTCGGCGTGCAGGTCTTGGGTGGCCACGGTTATGTCCGCGAACACGGCATGGAGCAGTATGTGCGTGATGTGCGCATCGCCCAGATCTACGAAGGCACCAACGGCATCCAGGCGCTCGACCTTGTAGGCCGGAAGATGGGCATGAATGGCGGGCGCCCGCTTCGACGCTTTTTTCACCCGGTCTCGGACTACATCGCTGCCCATTCCGTTGACGAAACCATGGCGCCCTTCATCGGCCCTCTCGCCAAGGCGTTCGGGCGGCTGCAGCAAGCCACGGGTCGGGTGGCGCAGAAAGGCCTCGCCGATCCCAATGAAGCCGGAGCCGCCGCGACGGAATACCTGCGCCTCTTCGGGTTCACGGCAATGGCCTTCATGTGGGCGCGCATGGCCGAGATCGCCCTGAAGAAGGTGGACGATGGGGCGGACGGCGACGGGTTCTATGCCGCCAAGCTCGCCACGGCCCGCTTTTTCATGGAGCGGATGCTGCCGCAGACGAGTTCGCTGTTTGCCCAGGTGATGGCTGGGGGCGGCTCGATCATGGCGATGGACGAAGCGGCGTTCTAGGGCTGATCCGATCCGGTTAGGCCGGCAGCGGCTCTAGCCTTCCGCCCGCCACCACGGGCGCGATTGCCCCGCGCAGGTCCTCCGTGCTACGCGACAGCCCGGCTCGGAGGGAGGCAAGACGATGCAAGAGGAACAACCGGGCGGGGCAAAGGATCATCCGCAAACCAGCCTCGCGGATCCCGATCATCGCGCCTGGCTTCGGTCGGATGCGGCACGGCAACTGGATTTCTTCCTTCCAAGCCTCAGAGGCGATGGCAGTTTCGGCGTTCTCGATTGGGATGGCGCCCCGCTCAAGCGCGGCCCGCAAGAGCTTCACACCACGACTCGGCTTGTCCACTCCTATGCGCTCGGCCACGCCATCGGGCACCGCGGCGCAGACGACATCATTGACGCGGGCCTCACCTTCCTCTGGAAGCACCATCGCGATCAAAAACACGGCGGGTATGTCTGGGCTGTCGCCGAGGATGGAACGCCCGCCGACGGCACGAAACTCGCGTATGGCCATGTGTTTGTCCTGCTCGCCGCATCGAGCGCCAAAGCTGTGGGCCATCCGGATGCCGACCGTCTGATGGCCGACATCATCGAGGTTCTGGAGCAGCATTATTGGGAGGAAGGCGCCGGGCGCTTCTGCGACGAGTTCAACCACGACTGGACGCCGTTTTCCAGCTATCGCGGCATGAACGCGAACATGCATGGCGTGGAGGCGCTTCTTGCTGCCTTTGAGGCAACCGGCGACCCGATCCATCTCTCGCGTGCAGGCCAGATCCTCGACTTCTTCATCGGGCACATGGCGGCTGAGAACGGCTGGCGGATCCCCGAACACTATACCAGCACGTGGCAGATCGACCCGGATTATGCGGGCAACCCGATGTTTCGCCCGGCCGGGACAACGCCGGGCCATGCCCTGGAATTCGCACGTCTACGCCTTCAGCACTGGGATCTCGCAGGCCGCCCGGAGAGCCCAGCGCTCGAAGAGGCGCGCGCGCTGACCCAGCAAGCGCTGGCCGATGCTTGGGGCAGAGCGGGTGGGCTCGCCTACACGCTCGACAGAAAGGGCACCGTTGCCATCCCAGACCGCTACTGGTGGCCCGTCACCGAAGGCATTGGCGTGCTCGCCACTCTCTTGAAGATCGACCCGAGCGACGAAGACGAGGACTGGTATCACCGGCTGTGGGATTTTGCTGCGCGACATTTCGTGGATGCCAAGCGCGGCGGGTGGTTTCCTGAAATTGACGCCGACGGCGCGCCGACAGCGCGGCAATTTGAGGGCAAGCCGGACATCTACCACGCCCTGCAGGCCACGCTCTATCCGCTTGCGCCGGGTGTGGCGCGCCACCTCGGCGCCCTGAGGCAAGGGGCCGCAGGCAGCCCGTTGGACCAAGCGCCGGAAGCGCTCTTCAGCGAGAGTCGGCTTTGAGATAGGCGAGTAACATCTCCGCCGAACCTTCGGCATGACGTTCGAGCCACGCCTTATCGATCGGCGTTCGGAACACTTCGCGCAACGTATGCATGTTCGAGATCGGAAAATAGCAGAGCGACGCGATATAGATGTAGAAGTCGACCGGGTCGACATCCGCGCGGAACAGACCCTGCCGTGCCCCCTGATCGAGGATCTCCCGCAATTGGTCGAGTAGGATCGACTGTATCCCCGCCACATCCTGCATCTTGCGGATCGTGTCGCCGCCGCGGAGATTCTCGGTGTTCAGCATCCGGATGAACCAGGGCTTCTCCCGGAAATGCTCAAGCGAAAACCGCACGAGCGTCCGCACTGCCTCCTCGGGGTGCTGCGCGTCGAGGTGTAACTCCGCCTCGCCCTCCCGGATCTGAACATAGGCCTCCCGCAGCGCGGCTGCGTAAATCCCGTCCTTGTCGCCGAAATGATCATAGATCATCGGCTTGCTGACACCGGCGCGCTCCGCGATGCGGTCGACGCGCGCGCCGGAATGGCCCATCTCGCTGAATTCCTCCAGCGCCGCCTGAAGGATCATCGAGCGGGTCCGGGCCGCATTGCGCCTCCGGTAAGGACGCGATGGCGGCCCCGCATCGGCAGCGGGCCGTCGCGCTCGGATTTTTTCCCCAGTGGCCATGCGGACAGCATACGCGAACCGACAGATTTTTCCACCTCCGCGCGTAGGAGAAGGCGGAAGGCACCGCCTCCGCCCATGGGCGAGCCATCGCGCCATGCACCGGACCTCAAACGATCACATCCGCTGCCGTGTAGGCCGAAGCCAATACAGCGCCATCTTCGATCCGAACGCGAAATTCGATGAAGATGCCTTCTTAGAAATTGGTGCTGGCTTTGAGTCGCCGCTTTCTACTGAGGGCCTAGGTTGGCACGCATGGAATTGAACAGGTGTCCGTCCTCGCGGTCGAAGGATCGCAGCATCACAGCGAGCCTCTTGCAAGACTAAGCGAGCAGCGCAGACTTGCATTGAACCCCGATCAAGTTGTGCCTTCGCACCGTAGAGCCCGAGGATTAAGCCCGGCCCGAAAGCGGCGCAACCGCTCCCGCCGATCATACAGTGTCCGCCAATCATGCGGAAAACATGCCTCTGGCATCTGGTCGGTCTGGATGGGCCAAATCCCAGGCTTCAGTTTGGGGACCCAGACAAACGCTCTTTGGCCAACCAGACACGCAATCACTATCGCCAGATAGACCCCAGGGCCAATCGCTCAGCAGGCTGTTCGACCGCGCTCTACCGCGACGGACAGGACCTCATCGGGATCGCGCAGCCACCAATCCTTCGCTGAGAACACTTCGATTTCGCAAAGGCCGTCATAGCCGTTCTGTTCCGCATAGCCGCGCAACCGGGGGATGTCGATAATGCCATCGCCCATCATGCCGCGATCCAAGAGCATATCCCGCGTCGGCACCAGCCAATCGCAAATGTGAAACGCCACGATCCGCTCCTTCCCGGCCCGCGCGATCTGCGCCTCGATTTCGGGGTCCCACCAGACATGATACACGTCGACCGCGCAGCCGATCCCCTCCCCGAGCGTGTCGCAGATATCGAGCGCATGGCGCATCGTGTTCACGCAGGCTCGGTCGGCGGCATACATTGGGTGCAAGGGCTCCAATCCGAGCGTGACCCCGACCTCTCGCGCATAGTCGAGGGTCTTCGCCAGCCCCTCCAGCACGAGTTCCCGCGCCAAAACGACATCCTTGCTGCCGTCGGGTAAGCCGCCGACCACGATGATGAGGCATTCCGCGCCCAGTTCCGCCGCTTCATCCACGGCACGTCGATTGTCATCGAGAACCCGTGCATCCACAGCCCCGTCTGCGGTGAAAAGCCCCCCTCGGCAAAGACCGGACACCTGCAGCCCTGCCTCGCGAATTGCGCGCGCTCCCTCGGTGACGCCCATTTCGTGTAGCTTGTCGCGCCACGGCGAGATCCCGGCGATCCCGTGCCGAACGCAGCCGTCGATGCATTCGGCGAGGCCCCATTGTGTGCGGACGGTGGCGGTGTTGAGCGAGAGCCGTTCCGGGCCTATCCCGCTCATGCCGCAACGCCTCGGGCGGCAAAGACCGGTCGCGCCCTTGCGGCAGCTGCGTCCGGGTCCGGAAAGAGCCCAGCCGCGTTGGCGAGGCGGACGATATCCGCCAAATGTTGCGTGGATCGCGCGCTTTCCTGGCCGCCAACCATGGTGAAATGATCCTGATGGCCGTTGAGATAGGCCAGGAACACAACGCCGGTCTTGTAGAACCGCGTTGGCGCCCGAAAGATATGGCGCGAGAGGGGCACGGTCGGGGCGAATGTATCGTGATAGGCCTGTTCGTCGCCTGAGGCGAGCTGCGAAAGCGCGCGCGCCGCGGCTCCTGCTATCGGATCGAAAATGCCAAGGAGCGCATCGGAATAGCCATCGGCGTCGCCAGCGATCAAATCGGGGTAATTGAAGTCGTCACCTGTATACATGCGCACACCCTGCGGCAGAGCACGCCGCATGGCAATCTCCTTTTCCGCGGAAAGCAGACTGATTTTGATGCCATCTACCTTTTCGGCATTGTCCGCGATGATGGAGACCGCCGCCTCCATCGCAGTCATGTGGTCCCCCGATCCCCAATAGCCCTCCAAGGCGGGGTCGAACATCTCGCCGAGCCAATGCAAGATCGCAGGCTGCGACAGGCCGGACAGCACCTTGGAATAGACCTGCGCATAGTCTTCGGGACCACGCGCCGCGCGCGCAAGCGCCCGGCTTGCCATGAGGATCACCCGGCTGCCCGCAGCCTCGACGGCCTCGCACTGCATCTCATAGGCCGCAACCACGTCGTCGAGCGTGACATCCGGGCCGGGCGCGAGATGATCGGTGCCAGCGCCGCTGGCGATGAGATGCCCGCCCGCCCGGGCCAACGCCGTGGAGCGCTGGATCAGTTCGAGAGACGTCGCCCAGTCGAGCCCCATGCCGCGCTGGGCAGTGTCCATCGCCTCGGCGACGCCGAAGCCGAGACCCCAAAGATGCGAGCGATAGGCGAGCGTCCGGTCCCAATCGATAGCCGCTTGGAGCCAGGGGTCGGCCTCGGCCATCGGGTCCGCGACAACATGCGCTGCGGCATAGGCGATGCGCGTCCAACCGCCATTTGCCAGACCCTCGCTGGGCGCTGGCCCTGCCTCCAGCGTCACGGGTCCGCCAGGCAAATGTAGCGTCGGGCCGGTCACAAACCCAGATCCTCGAGGTCCACCCAACGCCGCTCGCGCGAACTGAGATAGCCCGCCTGCGCCAGCTGCACGCCCTTCGCGCCTTCGGCCAACGTATAGGTCCAGGGTGTGTCCTCCGCGACATGGCGCAGGAACTGCTCCCATTGCGTCTTGAAGCCGTTGTCGAACACCGTGTTGTTCGGGACGCTCTCCCAACTCTCGTAGAAATCCAGTTCGCTCGGCTCATCGGGGTTCCAAACAGGTTTGGGCGTGTTGACGCGATGCTGAGTGACGCAGGAATGCAGCCCGGCGACAGCGGACCCGTGTATGCCATCGACCTGAAACGTCACGAGATCGTCGCGATGAACCCGAGTGCACCAGCTCGAATTGATCTGAGCAATGATATCGCCTTCGAGTAGGAAGGTGGCATAGGCGGCATCGTCGGCCGTGCAAGCATAGGGCTGACCGGTCTCGTCCCATCGCGTTGGCACATGCGTGGCGGCATGGCAGCTCACGGCCTTCACAGGTGCCACCACATTATCCAGCACATAGCGCCAATGGCACAGCATGTCGGAGACAATCCCGCCGCCATCTTCCGCGCGGTAGTTCCAGGAGGGGCGCTGCGCTGGCATCCAGTCGCCCTCGAACACCCAATAGCCGAATTCGCCGCGAACGCTGAGAATCCGACCGAAGAATCCGCTGTCGCGCAACCGCTTGAGCTTCAGCAGACCCGGCAGATCGAGCTTGTCATGCACGATCCCGGTCTTGACGCCCTTGGCCGCAGCATGGCGCGCGACTGCAACTGCATCCTCCAGCCGCTCGGCGACAGGCTTTTCGGAGTAAATATGCTTGCCCGCATCGATGGCCCTGCGGAGCAGTTCCGGCCGAAGTTGCGTGCTCGCGGCATCAAAGAAGACCGTATCGTCAGGGTTGCTCAGCGCCGCATCGAGATCGCTTGCCGTCCGCTCAACGCCGTGCGCCCGAGCCAAAGCCGCGACCTTGTCCGGGTTGCGCCCCACCAGGATCGGATCAGGCACGAGCCGCGTCCCGTCCGACAGGGCCACACCGCCCTGGGCTCGGATGGCCAGGACCGACCGGATGAGGTGCTGGTTCATCCCCATGCGGCCCGTCACGCCGTGCATGATGATGCCAATGCGCTCCGTCTTCATTGGTTTTCCTCCCAGGATCCGAGAGGATCCTCCAACCTACTATCTGGTAACTTCCAGATCGAGGTCCTGTCAATCAGCGCATCACACAAGGCGTGTCGCCTTCGCGGCATGTGCAAATCCTGGCCGATCAAGCGAACCAATCCGAACGGCTCCGGCCTCGATCCGCAACGTGACGGTCCCGCCAATGCGGGCGTAGATATCGGGATGAAGATCTAGAGACTCGGCGATCTCGGCATCCGCTGCACCTTGCATGCCGCCGCCGAAGTGATGCCCGTTGCGCTCGACATCCAAGACGCCGCAGGCCGCGGCCATCGCCGTGTCCTGCTGCCAGCAGAGACCTGGCTGACAGGTCAGATCCTCGCCTGATAGAATTGCTCCTGCCGCATCGGCGCGCGCCCGGTTGAGCAGCGCCCGCAAGACGCCCTTGCAGCTCTTGATCGAGGTTCCCGACCAGCCAAGCCCAAGCGCGCGGGCAAAGGCGTCTTCTGTGTCATCGCTCTCGTCGATCACTAGCGGCAGCGCAGAAACCACCGGCCCGACTTCGGTGAGCGCCACCTCGCGCGCGAAAGGTTGCTCGACAAACCGGGTCGCGGATCTCATCCGCTTCAACCTGACATCCTTCTGAAATGCCTTGAGAAAATCCTCGAACGCATCCGGCGCATATTGCTCGTTTGCGTCGAGCGTGACGGCGTAGCCTTCCCCACGGTCGATCACGCCGGAAATCGCGCGCAGCCGCGCGAGGTCATCCTCCGGTCGGCCTTTGAGTTTGATCTTGAAGGCATTGATCCCGGTCGCCGCCACAACCTCGTCGAGAGACACCGGCAGACCATCGCCCGGCGCGTCCGCTCCGACTGCATCCTTCGTCAACGGCGCATCAAAGCCAATCGTATGCCGCAGAGACACCCGGGCAGGCGGACCGATGCGCGACAGCGACGCCGTGAGGATGTCGGGCGCGAGATCGGCGGGGCAATGCGCGATCAAACCAAAACGATCCGCCTGCGCTGCGCGCCAAAACGGCAAGTCCTCCGCCCGGCAGATCGCGTCGATTACGGCCATCTCCACGAGGGCCGGGCCGAAGCCCGACGCAAGGTCGGGTGTGCCCGACGGCAGCGCGCGGCGCGTCTCGGCGCGCAGATCGCGGGTGAGCGTCGCCGCCGTTCCTTCCATGCCCCTAACTGCGCGACAGGCGCCGCGAACCGTTTCGCGAAGCTCCTCAATCGTGTCTTCGTTGCTGAGACCGGGGCGCTTGTCGAACCAGCGCGGCACCATCAGTTGCGCCGCGCGCCCCGTCACCTCACGCCCCCCGATCACGCAGGTGATATCGCAATAGGCCTCAGCCGTTTCCCGCACCTCGGTGCTGCCGAATTGGAACGGCAGCCGCAAGCGAACCGGGCGCTCGGAGAACTCTGCCGCCTCGACCCGCACGACGGTCATGCCAGGGCCCGTTCACAAGCGCGGAGTGTGGCGATCCCGGTCGCCGCCGTCACCTTCGCATCAATCAGCGTTCGGAAAGGCTCGACACCCACAGGATAGCGCCAATTCACATCGCGCAGCGCCGCCCAGATCTCCGGGAAAGGATCGTCGCCCATGCCAGGCGCGCCCCGATTGGTGTCATTGGCATGGATATGGCCGATAAGACCCGTCGGCACCCAAGTGCGGATGAGATCGGCGACAGGCGGCTCCATCTGGCCGGCGGCGGAGATGTCGATCATCGTCCGGAACGCGGGGGAGCCCACTGTCTCGACAAGCGCGGCACCTTCTTCAACAGAGGTGATTACATCGGTCTCCGCGCGCGAAAGCGGCTCGATGCAATAGGTTACGCCGAGCCTTGCCGCGTGTTCCGCGACCGGCGCGAAGAAATCTGCCAGATGCGGGATGAGTGCGGCGTCATCAAGCCCAACCGGTCGCCTCCGCTGTTTCGGGGAGCCATGCACCAAAACGCGCCCTCCCAGCCAGGCGCAAAGGTCAATGAGCCCGATCAATATCCCCTGCGTCTCAGGCCAGCGGGCCGGGTTGGTGATCGAAGCCTCGGGGTAGCCCGAGATGAGCCAATGCAGCCCCGTTATCTGAACGTCTTCGGCTTCGATCTGGCCCCGAATTCTGTCCGCCTCGGCACGCCCGATCCGATGCGGCGCATCGCCCAAAGTGTCGGGCGCCAGTTCAAGTCCCATATATCCCAGGGTATGCGCGACGCGGGCCTGGGAGGCGAGGTCCAATCCCTCCGCCGCGAGGAGTTCGTTGCAAAGCGTATAGTCAAACATCGCGCTGCCGGATCAGACGTCGGAACGGAAAGGTGAGAATGCGTCGAACAAGCGCAAAGTTCAGCAGGATCGATAGAGCAATGAGCAGGACAAACGCCGCCGAAACGGGCCGGGTGAAAAACGGTGTGAGATCACCATCGCTCAGCGTGAGACCTCTCCGCAAGCTCTTATCGAGCAGGTCCCCCAGAATGATGCCAAGCACCAACGGTGCCATGGGGTATTTCATTTGCCGCAGCAAAAAACCGATGACGCCGAAGCCCACCATCACCCAGATGTCGAAAATCCGCTGGCTCAGCGCATAGGTGCCGATCACACAGAGCACGAAGACCACCGGCATAAGATAGGCGTAAGGCACCCGAAGCACCTGGACGAAGAGCCGCGTCAACGTAAGGCCATAGAAGGCCATGAACAGGGTCGCTATGATCAGCATCCCGCTGATGAGGCTCACGAAATGTGGCTGCTCGATCATGATGAGCGGGCCGGGCCGGATCCCGTGGATGAAGAGTGCGGCGATGAGCACCGCCGAACTCGCCGATCCTGGAACCGCAAGGGTGATGGCGGGAATGAGAGAGCCGGGCACGACAGCGGAATTGCCTGTCTCGGCGGCGATCAGGCCTTCATGGCTGCCGCGGCCGAACTCCTCCGGTTTGCGCGAACTGCGCCGCGCGGCCGCATAGCTTGCCCAGGCGCCGATATCCTCGCCCACGCCGGGAATAATGCCAACCAACGTGCCGATGACCCCAGATCGGGCGATCGTGAACTTGAAGCGCCAAACCTCGATCACGCGCGGGATCGTCCGGTCGCTCTTGTCCTTTCGCGCCGCAAGCTCGCCCCGTTTGTTCCACATTGCGGTCAGGATCTCGGAGAACCCAAACGCGCCGACCATGGCGGGGATCAGCGCGATTCCGCCGTAAAGATCCGGGATTTCGAAAGCAAAGCGGACATGCGCATGGATCCCTTCAGAGCCGATCATTGCGACCATGAGGCCCAGGATCCCTGCGATATAGCCCTTGAGCGGTGAGGTGCCTGCGGTGAGCTGACCGGAAATGACGATCCCGAAGACCGCCAACCAAAAGAACTCGAAGCTTCCGAAGTTGAGCGCAGCTTCCGCGAGGGGCGGCGCAATCATGACGAGCATTAAGATGCCCACCAACGTGCCCAGCGCCGAGCCGGCTGTGGCAAGCCCCATGGCGTATCCCACGCGCCCCGCCTTGGCGAGCGGGTAGCCGTCGAGCGATGTGGCAGCACTTGCTGGTGTACCGGGAATGTTGAGAAGGATCGCGCTGCGCGACCCGCCATAGATTGCGCCAACATAGGTGCAGATCAGAATGAGGATCGCCGTGGCGCTGTCGAACGAGTAGGTGAGCGTCGTCATAAGCGCGACGCCCATCGTCGCGGTCAGGCCCGGGAGGCTGCCAATCAGGATACCGAGAAGCGTCGCCCATGCCGCATGGAACAGCATGGTGGGGGTCAGAAGCTCGCCGAACGCCCCGCCCAGGTCGATCAATGCGCTCACGGGAGCCGCACCAGGAACATCTCTTGGAACAGAACGGACGTCCCGAAGGCAATCGCGACGCCGAGCCCGGCGGCGCCCAGCGCAGCCCGGATCCGCGGCCTGAGGTCAGGCTCGCTGGGCCAAGAAAAGATCAGCGCGAAGGCCGTAACGAACAGCGCCGTCGCCCAGAAAAACGGCAACCAGCCGACAAGTATGAGAGCATAGACAAGGCAGATCCCCGCTGTCGTGACCAGCCGCGACCATGAGCCACCCCCAAGGAACGGCTCACTCTCGGAGCTTGCCTTTGCGCGGGACGCAGACCGCCACAGCAAAGCGGCGCAAAGCGCGAGGCAGCCCCCAAGGATCATCGGCACCAGACCGGGGATAGAGGCCGGATGGATCCGCCTGATTTCGAGCCGATCCATGGTCCAGCCGCCCGCGAGCATGGCAAGACCAAGCGTGAACAGGATCAAAGCGGTCACGCGGTCTGCGTCGGCCATGCGCATCGCAACTATCCCCGGAGCTGCGCCAAATGGGCGGAACCTAGCGCAGCTCCGCCCAGTCGGAAGCCCTTAAGAGCCTGAGCAATCGATGCCGATCTCGGACGGATCAACCACCGCTTCCCCCCGCGTCACGCGGGCACAGGCCTCGGACACAACGACCGGCATGGCAACCTCTCGGGCGGCATCGCCGAAGCTTGGGGCGAAGACAGCGCCGCGATCCGTGGCATAGGCCTTGAGCGGTTCGGCCTCCATGATGTGGTCCTGCCAAACCTGATCCATCGTGTCATAGACTTCCTGCGGCGCGCCGACCGGGATGAAAATCCCGAAATAGTCAGCAGCGACGTGAAAATCGGGCATGAACTCGGTGATCGGCGGCACAGGATCAATGCCCGCTACTTCGAGCGGCGTGTCGGAGAGCACCGTCAGGGCGCGGAGCCGCCCAGCGCGGATCATCTCGGTCTGTTCCACGGCAAGCTGTGTCGTGGCCTGAACCTCGCCGCTCGCCGCCGCGATCACGGCGGGGTTGCCACCGTCATAGGTGATCATGCGCGCGCCCGCCAAATCGCTCCCGGAGGCTTCCCGGATCGCCGCAAGCGCCATGCCACCGGAGCTGTTGATCCCAGCCGTTCCCACGGCCACGGAACTCGATTTCATCGCATCGAGCAGACTGTCGAAGTCGAGATAAGGCGTGTCTGTGTTCACGCTGACCAGAGGCACATTCGCGACGTGAAGATAGATGTGATAGTCGTCGATGGACGTATCCTCGATCAACCCCGTCACGGAATAGGTCGCATTGTTGGCGATGGCGTTCGCAGTCCAGGTATAGCCATCGCGCGGCGCATCGAGCGCGGCCCGCGTGCCTGTGGACCCCGAAGCGCCTGGCTGGTTCACGACAACCACCTCGGTGCCGAGCGCCTCTTCAAGCAGCGGCGCGACGACACGGGTCACCTGGTCGGTCGACCCACCCGCGGACCACGGCACAATGATGTTGATAGGACGGTCGGGCTGCCATGAGTAATCCGACGCGCCTGCCGGTAAGGCGAGAAAGCCGCTGGTCAACAGTATCGCAAGCGCCCTTTGGGTCTTCATGCGTCAATCCTCCCTAATTATCTACTAAACAGTAGGTTCTGATCAAGCCGACTGTCAAATAGAATTGGGCCCGAAACCACGCTGCTTTCAAGGGCGCGCGCGCATCCGGGAGAGATTTGTAAGCCCGTGCCCTCCCGCGGTCGCGTGAGGGGGTTACGGACCTCGCGGCGACGACCGCGCACAAAGTTGCCGAGAGCGAAGTTTTTCCTCTTTATTTCCCAAAAAGTTGAGCGCAATACTGCGGTTAGCTCGCGGGTATCCGCTCTCGGCTTTGGGCAGACGCAGACGCAAATGCCCTCGCGCTGGCAGGTTTGCCCTCCTCGGGACCCGCCGTGTCTTTTCTGGGCACGGCGCCGAACAATTGGTGCTGACATGGCGATTTCCAAGACACTTGCGGACGATCTGGAAACGCGCCGCTCGAACGCACTAGCGGGCGGCGGAGAGAAGAAGCGCGCGGATCGGCATGCCAAAGGGCGGATGACGGCGCGCGAGAGGCTGACAAATCTGTTTTCGCCCGGCACCTTCCAGGAATACGGCCTGCATGCGCAGCACAATACCCGCCATTTCGGTATGGAGAGCAAATCTATCCCCACGGATGCGGTGATCGCGGGCAACGGGTTTATCGCAGGCCGCCCGGTTGCGTCCTTCAGCCAGGATTTCGGCGTCGCTGGAGGCTCGCTTGGCGAGGTCCATGCGCGCAAGATTTGCCAAACGCTCGACCACGCGCTCAAGGCTGGGATCCCGGTTGTGGGCTTCAACGATTCAGGCGGCGCACGCATCCAGGAAGGCGTCGGCGCCCTGTCCGCCTATGGTCAGGTTTTCTACCGCAACGTGCAGCTTTCGGGGGTCGTGCCGCAGATTTCGGTTATCGCCGGGCCTTGCGCAGGTGGCGCATCTTACAGCCCCGCACTGACCGACTTTCTCATCATGACGCGTGAAAACGCGCACATGTTTATCTGCGGCCCGGAGGTCATCCGCGCCGTGACCGGCCAGGTGACGACGATGGAGGAAATCGGCTCCGCCGATGCCCACGCCTCGGTCTCCGGAAACATCCATTTCATCGCTGAAGACGACGCCGATGCCATCGCCATCGTCCACCGGCTGCTCTCATTCCTGCCCTCCAACAATATGTCCGATCCGCCGCACCATTTGGAGCCGGATCTGGTTCTCGCTGAAGACCCCGAAATCGACGGATTGGTGCCCGAAGATTCCAAGACCCCGTTCGATTGCCGCGCTGTCATCACCCGCCTTGCCGATGGCGGGGATTTCCTGGAAGTGATGCCGTCCTTCGCCGCAAATATCGTGATCGGCTTTGGTCGGATCGGCGGGATCGTTGTGGGGTTCGTGTCGAACCAACCGATGGTCAAAGCCGGCACTTTGGACATCGACGCGTCCGACAAGGCCTCGCGTTTCGTCCGCTTCTGCAACGTCTTCAACATCCCGCTCGTGACGCTCGTCGACGTGCCCGGCTTCCTCCCCGGCATTACCGAAGAACGCCGCGGCATCATCCGCCACGGCGCGAAGCTGCTTTTTGCCTATGCATCCGCCACCGTCCCGAAAATCACCGTGATCATGCGCAAAGCCTATGGCGGCGCCTATGTCGCCATGTGCAGCCAGGACCTCGGCGCGGATCGCGTGCTCGCTTGGCCAACGGCGGAAATCGCCGTGATGGGAGCGGAAGGGGCGGTGAACATCCTCTACCGCAAGGAGCTCGCGGAAGCCGAAGACAAGGCCGCGCGCTCCCGCGAGCTTTCGGACGAATACCGCGCTGAATTCGCCTCGCCCTATCTATCCGCGGGCATGCTCTTCGTCTCCGATGTGATCCAGCCGCGTGAGACGCGCGGCGCCGTCGCGCTCGCGCTTCGAGGTCTGTTGTCGAAACGAGAGACGCGCCCGCCGAAAAAGCACGGCAACATTCCCCTCTGAGGCGAGACCGATCATGCTGGAAAACCTGGAACTGATCGGCACGGGCTTTGCGGTGGTCATGGCGGTTCTCGCAATGATCTGGGCCGCCTGCGCGGGAATCGGCAGCGTGTTCATCCGTGCGGAACGAATCAAACAGGCGCGCGCGGCCGAAAAGGCGGCGGAAGCCGCATCCGCGGCGATCGGATCCCCTAGCGCGATCCAAGCGGGACCACCACCGCACCACCTCGCCGCCATAACGGCCGCCGTCGCAGCCACCCTGGGCGCCGGATACCGCATCAGCCGCGTTGCCGCCCCGGCACACAAAGTTCAGGATTGGCCGCTCGAGGGGCGGATCGAAGCCTTCAATTCCCGCCGTGTTCGCACAGGCTGGGGCCCGGTCCAAACCGGGCTGAGAAGCGTCACGCCCGATAGCCGGAAAGGACAAGAGCCATGAAACGCTTGCGGATCACCGTGGAAGGCGTCGCCTATGACGTGACAGTTGAAGACCTGGACGGCGAGACCGCGCCCGCCGC
>JBCDFS010000005.1:0-337615 GCA_039177645.1 Pseudomonadota bacterium
ATCCGCGACCGGCTGGAACGCGAATATGCCATCGACCTCATCACCACCGCGCCCTCGGTCGTCTATCACGTCTACACAACCGACGGCGAGATGATGGAAATGCACAATCCCGCCGACATGCCGGAGGCGGTGAAGATCGACCATATCGAGGAGCCGCGCATCAAGGCGACGATCCTGGTTCCCGATGAGTTTCTCGGCGACGTGCTCAAACTCTGCCAAGACCGCCGCGGCATCCAAATCGATCTCACCTATGCCGGAAGCCGCGCCATGGTGGTCTACGATCTGCCGCTCAACGAGGTGGTGTTTGATTTCTACGACCGCCTCAAATCCGTGACCAAAGGCTATGCGAGCTTCGACTATCAGGTGACGGGCTACCAGGAAGACGACTTGGTGAAGATGCAGATCCTGGTAAATGACGAGCCGGTGGATGCCCTCTCGACCATGGTCCACCGCGCCCGCGCCGAGGCCCGCGGCCGGGCAATGTGCGAAAAACTCAAGGAACTGATCCCGCAGCACCTGTTCAAGATCCCGATCCAGGCGGCAATCGGCGGGCGCATCATTGCGCGCGAGACGATCTCAGCGCTCCGCAAGGATGTGACCGCGAAATGCTATGGCGGCGATGTCACCCGAAAGCGCAAACTCCTGGAAAAGCAAAAGGCGGGAAAGAAAAAGATGCGCCAGTTCGGGCGCGTCGACATTCCGCAAGAGGCGTTTATCTCCGCGCTCAAGATGGATGGGTAAGCGGGCACCGGGCTGCGCCCTCACTCTTGAGAGAAACAACCGGTAAAACCGCAAAAGCTCCTATTGTACCGGCTGGCCTGACGTTCCAATACCGAAACGCATGAGGCCAAGGAAATGCGTGAGGGCTCTCGTTGCCGTTCATCCGCGCGAATGAGGCCCTGCTGCCCAAAAGTAAGGCGTACTCCCACGGCCCCGCGTCTATGAACCTCAAATGCAGTTATCGTCGACGGTAAACCGAACGGGCAGCTCTCGACCACGAACCACCTTCAAACGGAGGACCATCGAAATATGGCGAAAGACACTGATTTGATCCGCCTTGATACAATCTTGGCCAGGCTCACTAGACAGAGAACAGCTGCGATTTCATATTTGACTTTCTTAAGGGACATGACCGACAATGACTCTCGGTATGTTAAGTATAAGTCTAGCTATGGCGGGCATGTATTAAATCTAGCTCAAATCGGTATTGAAAATAGCCTTATATTATATTGCAATCGAGTTTGGGATCAAAATCCAGATGCTCAATCAATACCCAATTCAATAAAAATATTTCGAGGATTAGGTATAAAAATTGCTGAAAAACGCGCTGCATTTGGTGAAGGAGATTTAGCGCCTGGCTGGAAAGAAAGACAGACTGTAAAACTCAATGAAATAATTTCAAATTATGAATCGATTAAGATGAGTAAAGTTCGATCAGTAATACGTATCATTAGAACCGAGAGTCTGGCACACTTGTTGGAGGAAAGCCGTGACAGAAAAAAGGATTTTCCATTGGGCTATGAAAATCATAATATAAATCGAAATGATTTCTATAAATATTCTGAACATACGATTCGTTTAATTGATCTTATGGCATATTTCAGATCAGGAAAGGTATATGACTACAATGAAACTTGTAGTGTTTTCCAATCATACTGCAACGCGTTCTGGGATAATCTACCAATTTTAAGCGAGGTTGAAAATTCAGTCTAAATATTGTCAGTCATCAGTAAATTTTCTTCATTCGGTTAATATTGGGGTTTTGATCTCAGCAGTAGGGTGCCGAGCGAATTTATCTCTCCACGAATGTGCCGCAGCGCCTATCCCCGCACCTCACCCCAACTCTTTGACTAGCGCTGAATAGCCGCCCGGATCATCGCGCTTAAGGTCATCGAGTGCTTTCGCCGCCCGGGTCTTGAGGGACGCTTTATACTGCGTCTTTTCCTCATCGATCTTGTGCGCGAGCGCCACAAGCTCATCCGCGTCGAGACCAGCCTTTTCCGCTAGGCGCAAAACCGTGTCCATCAAGACATCGAGCTGCTGGCCATAGCTCGCCACCTTCCCCACGATCCGGCCGCCGCACGCGCGATCAACGAAGAACTGAACGGCGCAAAACACAATCCCATGGCGCTGGATCTGGTTGTATTAACCATAAGCGGCTACGATCTCTGGCTGATCCAAAAAATAGGCGTTCCCCGATTGTTCTATCCGCAAACCGCGTTAAGCTCGATTTTGACACTACCAAAACACTACCGGTTCGGTATCGATTCCATATTCAGATTGTATATGAGAAACGCCTTCTAAAATCTTGAAACAAAGTCAATTTACTATAAGCCTTATCTGATCTGGACAAAAATCCGCCGCGCAGCGACACTCTTAATCCTCTATTAACGCGGGGGCGAAGTTTGATGATCCGATTTGCTGCACTTCTTGCGGCCGCTCTAGTTGCTGCGCCGGCAACACAGGCCATGGAAACCTTTGAGCCACTGCCAGGCATTACGATCACACGGGGCCCTGGCACTGACCCAGAGCCGAAATGGCGCGCGGCCCGCCGCGATGCGTTTGTCCTCGGAACACTCAACGAGCCGAAAGAGTTTCGGATCAAGGTCCGAAGCCGAAAGGATTTCCGCGGCTATCGGTGGAGAGAATTTCCAGAGCACTAAGCCTCACTGAGTGCCGAACATCCGGTCTCCGGCGTCACCAAGCCCGGGTAGAATATAGCCTTTTTCGTTCAGGCCCCGGTCCAGCGCCGCAGTAATGATGGGCACTTCAGGATGCGCCTCGCGCATCCTCTTCACCCCTTCAGGGGCTGCGAGCAGACACAAAAACCGGATGTCGGTCGCTCCGGATGCCTTGATGAGATCGACGGCAGCAGCCGAAGAGTTTCCCGTCGCAAGCATCGGATCGACGGCGATCGCGACACGTTCCCCCATGTCACTCGGCAACTTGTTATAATACTGCACTGGTTGGAGCGTCTCCTCATCTCTGTAGAGCCCCACATATCCAACCCGCGCCGCAGGTATAAGTTCAAGCACTCCATCTAAGAGGCCATTTCCAGCCCGCAGGATTGAAACGAGTGCCAACTTCTTTCCCTCAAGAACCGGCGCCTCGATGCGTTCGAGCGGTGTCTCGATCCACTTCATTTCGAGAGGCAGATCGCGGGTAACCTCATAGGCAAGCAAGAGGCTGATTTCGCGCAAGAGCCTTCGAAATCCGGCTGTTGAGGTTTCCTTGTCGCGCATAATCCCCAGCTTGTGCTGAACCAAGGGGTGGTCGACGACCGTGAGGTTAGGCAGCGTCATGGGTCTATGGATCTCCTTACAAACGGCTGATGCCGTGGCGCCCCGGCTGAAGGCCAAGATGCGCGGCAAGTGTTTCTCCCACATCGGCGAAGCTCATGAGCCCAAGTGCTCGGGGTTCTATCCCAGGCCCGGTGCCGAGGACCGGCACCCGCTCACGCGTATGATCAGCCCCACGAAAAGTCGGGTCGTTGCCGTGATCGGCGGTCAAGATCATCAAATCTCCTGGCCGCAACTTCGCTTCCAACTCCGGGATACGCGCATCAAAGTCTTCGAGTGCCTTCGCATATCCTGAAACATCCCGCCGATGACCATAAAGCGAGTCGAACTCGACGTAGTTGGCAAAAATCAGATCTCCGTCTGCCGCCTCATCCAAGAGGCGGAGCGTTTCATCAACAAGCCCCATATCGTCCTCCGCTTTCGACAGAGTGCTCACGCCACGATGCGCAAAGATATCACCGATTTTGCCCACAGCATGGGTCTGCCCACCAGCTTTCAGCACCCGGTCGAGCAAGGTTTCCTCCGGGGGCGGAATTGCATAGTCGCGGCGATGCGGCGTGCGCCAAAAGCCCTCAACAGCCTCGCCGAGAAAGGGGCGCGCGATTACACGGCCAACACGCATCGGATGCACGATAACGGCGGTCAATTCGCAAAGCCTAAGCAAGCGATCCAAACCGAAATGCCCCTCATGCGCTGCGATCTGGATAACGCTATCAGCAGACGTGTAGACGATGGGCGCGCCAGTTTGCACATGCTCTTCGCCGAAATCCTCGATCGCAGGGATCCCCGAATAGTGCTGATTACACAGCGTCCCCGGCAAACCAGCCTCCGAAACCATCTGGTCTGTGATCTCGGGCGGGATCGACGGATTTCCTTCTTCAAAGTAGTGCCAATCCCAAGGCACGGGCACACCGGCCAACTCCCAATGGCCGGACGGCGTATCCTTTCCCTGCGAGATCTCCGTCGCAACCCCCCAGAGACCCTCCGCCTCTTGTCGGAAACCCGGTAGTTCGATCTGAGATGCGGCGCGGATGGACTGCCCCAACCCAAGGCGCGCCAGGTTGGGAACATGCAGCGCGCCGCTCCGACCTTGATCCGCGCGCCCCTCGCTACATGCAAGGGCGATATGGCCAAGCGTATTGGAACCCGCGTCGCCGAACAGCTCGGCATCTGGCGCACCGCCGCACCCAACCGAGTCCAAAACGAGGAGGATCGCACGCGGCATTAGTTAATCGTCTGGACGATCAGAGGCCCAATCTTCGGCGGCTTTTCATCGACCACATAGGCAGAGCGCAAGCGCTGCCTTGCGACTTCCAAAGCGGAACTGTTAGACGCGTGGATACGCGCGAGGGGGGTGTCTGGCTCGACGGTCGCACCAAGACCCAACAGGGCCTCAAAACCGACGGTATGATCGATCTTGTCTGTGGCCCGCTGACGGCCGCCCCCGAGTTCAACCACTGCAATCCCGAGCGCGCGTGTGTCTATCTCAGAGACAAAGCCAGACCTGTCGGCATAGACGTCTGCTGAAGCCTGCGAAGTCGGCAGGTGACTGTCGAATGTCTCAACGAAGCCGGACGGCCCGCCGAGTGCCGCGACCATGCGCCCAAAAACCTCAGCTGCTCTGCCCGACAAGAATGATTGCACAATAGCTTCACGACCCGTTTCTGCATCCGCAGAGATTTTGGCCTTAACAAGCAACTCAGCACCCAGGGCAATCACAACGTCCCAAAGCCGACTGTCGATTGCGTCTCCTCTCAGGAAGCGAACCGCGTTGGAAACCTCAAGAGCGTTTCCAGCTGCTGACGCAAGCGGCTCGTTCATGTCGGTAATGAGCGCCGATGTCGCGCAACCTGCCCCGTTAGCCACCTCCGTCAACGAATTCGCCAACTGACGCGCGGCTTCGACGTGTGGCATGAACGCCCCGGAGCCGACCTTTACATCGAGAACCAACGCATCTAGCCCGGCAGCCAGTTTCTTCGAAAGAATTGACGCAGTGATGAGATCCAGGGACTCAATAGTGCCGCTAATGTCTCGGATCGCATAGAAGCGTTTGTCCGCCGGAGCCATATCCGGCGTCTGGCCAATAATTGCACAGCCAACTTCCTCGACCACGCGGGCTAATGTCTCCACATCGGGTTGGGTCTGATAGCCTGGGATCGCGTCGAACTTATCGAGTGTACCGCCCGTATGTCCAAGCCCACGCCCAGAGATCATGGGGACGAAACCCCCGCAGGCTGCCAACGCCGGGGCAAGAACGAGGCTCACATTGTCGCCGATCCCGCCCGTCGAATGCTTGTCGATGACTGGACCAGGCAGGTTCCAGGTTAAGACGTTGCCGCTGTCGCGCATAGCTCGTGTGAGCCAAACCCGTTCTTCTGTCTTCAAACCTCGAAAAAAGACAGCCATGGCGAAGGCTGCGACCTGCCCTTCGCTCATCGTCTCATTCGTCAGGCTATCCACCACGAAGCCGATCTGCTCTGCAGTGAGCGATCTTCCATCCCGCTTTGCCGCAATGATCTCTTTGATCAGCATCAGTAGCGACTGCCGACTGGATCACCCGGTACGGTGCCGAGCGTTGCTAGGAGAGCGCCAAGAACGCTGGAGGCGCCGATTCTGAAGTTGCGCGGGCTGGCCCACTCTTCGCCCATAATGGCGTCACAGAGATCGAGGTATGTCGCTGCATCTTCGGTGGTTTTGATGCCACCTGAGACCTTAAGCCCTGCGTTCAAGGCGGATGTTTGTATCGCTGTCAGGAGAATCTGCGCGGCCTCCGGAGTAGCGTTGATGGGAACCTTGCCCGTCGATGTCTTGAGGAAGTCCGCCCCACCTCGCAAGGCTTGTTCAGCCGCAGCGCGTATCAAATCCGGTTGCTTGAGTTCACCCGTTTCGAGGATCGCCTTGAGAGGTGCATCCCCGATCTGAGCCTTGGTCTCTGCGACGTATTCCTCTACCTGAGACGGCTTGCACTCTAGAACCTTTCGATAGGGTATCACGAGATCGATCTCGTCGGCGCCATCCATTTGCGCCGATTTTGCCGCAGTTAGGACGTCCTCTATTGGTTGGTCGCCATTGGGAAAGTTTACCACGGTTGCAATCTTCACGCCGGTGTTCTTCAGAGCGTTTGCAGCTCGGGTGACAAATCTCGGCCAAACGCAAACCGCTGCGGTCGAACCAAACGGCGTTTGAGCTTGCTCGCATAGGCGCTGAACGTCCTCTATTGAGCAAAAGTCATCAAGGTTGGTCAGATCGAGACACACGATAGCCCGTTTCGCCGTGGACTGTAGATCGGGCACGACCGTCATGGCACATCGCCTGTCATATGGTCAGCACGGAAGCGTCCGGGTAACAGTTCACCCAGGTTCATGCGGGTCATCTCACCGCTCAAACGCGCCATTATGATCACAGTCTCAGCGCTTGCGAACTCGGCGATTTTCTGGCGGCAGCCGCCGCAAGGCGGTATTGGCATAGGCCCGTCCGCGACGACGGCGAGCTCCAAGATCTCGCGGGCACCACCACGGACCATGGCCGCAATTGCGCCTGCCTCCGCGCACGTTCCCTCTGGATATGCGACATTCTCAACGTTGCAGCCAGAATAGACCTGACCATCAGCTGCTAACAACGCTGCGCCAACCTTGAAGCCGGAATACGGGGCATATGCTGTCTCTCGGGCAGCGATTGCAGCTTCGATCAAATTCATTGGTCCCCAGGATCCCTCCTAAGAGAGACTATGCAGGCCCAGATTATCGATTGGCAAGAGCGAAGCCCGAGACCTGCGCGTCAGGCGCTTTTCTCAACGTTGCTCCAACTCTCAAGCTTTCGATACACCGTTGAAGGTGAGAGGCCGAGAAGTCTGGAGGCGCGCGGAATCGAGCCACCGCAATGCTCAATCGTCGCTTCGATGAAGTCGCGCTCAACTTCCGACAACGGTAGTCCGACAAGCGCCTGAAGCGGGCTCGTAGATCTGCTTTCTTCGGGCGCTGGCTGCGCCATGACCCGAGGCACGCTTTCAGGCTGCTCTTGAGATGAAACGATACGCACGCCGTCGTTCTGCATGTCGAACGGAAGCATTTTCTGCGTAACGAGAGTGCCATCATTGAGCACCACAACATTTCGAACAACGTTCAAAAGCTGTCGCACATTTCCGGGCCACGGATGCGCTTTCAGTGCTGCGATAGCGTCGTCATCAAAGCCGACAAAGTGCTTCTGTTCCTCCTTCACATAACTGCAGAGGCTTGATTGGGCGATCTCAACGACATCGCCGGGCCGATCTCGTAGGGGAGGCATATGGATCGGAACGACATGGAGCCGATAGTAGAGATCCTCGCGGAACCGTCCTGCCCGGACTTCCTCCATCGGATCCCGGTTAGTTGCACAAACAATCCGGACGTCCACCGAGCGAGGACGGGATGCACCGACAGGCTGGATTGTGGACGTTTGAAGGAATCTTAGGAGTTTCGTTTGAAGTGAGAGATCCATTTCACAGATCTCATCAAGAAACAGCGTTCCACCATCAGCGATTGCCGCTGCACCCGGCTTGTCGGACAGCGCACCTGTGAATGAACCCTTCAGGTGCCCGAACACCTCCGACTCGAGAAGGTCCCTGGGAATTGCAGCACAGTTTAATGGCACAAAAGTCTTCGATGCACGCGTAGAATGCGCGTGGATCGCGCGGGCACATACATCTTTTCCGGTGCCACTTTCCCCAGTGATAAACACTGTCGCTGTCGAGCGCCCGATCGACCTGATCATGCGATATATGTCGGCCATTTCGTCAGACCGACCAATGAACCCGTCGATCTCGACTGGCAATGAACCTGATTCATCCGCGGGGTCGTCTGTATGGACAGGGAATGCATCAGGTGCAGTGGCTAGGGCGTTGTGTACTGCATTCACGAAACGAGCATCATCGAAGGGTTTGACGAGGAAATCAAATGCACCGGCGCGCATTGCCTGGACCGCGCGATAGATTGACCCATTCGCCGTAATCACGACGACCCGAATTTCAGGCCGTTGGTCGCGAACCTCTTCGAGCAGTTCGAGGCCGTCTCCATCAGGAAGCTGCAAATCGAGAAGCATCAAATTCGGGGACACACCCTCAAGTGCCAGGCGCGCGTCTCCCAGGGAATATGCACAGGTCACTTCGTGGCCGTGTCGTAACAGCGCTTGTCTGTAGACCATTGAGAGTGTCTCAGTGTCCTCGACCAAGAGGATCTGCCCTTGCATCACAATCCCTCCGCGATGGCGCGTTGGCCCTCTACGAAACTGATGGCCCGATCAAGCTCGCCAATACACTGGTTCACAAACGCGGGAAGATCTTCAAATTGCTCTCCGTGCGCACAAGCGTTCACGTCTCTTGCGAGCGCGAGCACGCGGTTGGCACCGATTGCTCCACCGACTGAAATGAGTATGTGGGACGCGGACCGAATTGAAAGTGGGTCAATTGGATCAAGTGCGTCCTTAAGCTCCTCTCTCGCCCCAATAAGATCAGCAGCTACTTTCTCGAGTAGCTCATCCCTCATCTCGGAGCCGACGGCAACGACGAGCGCATCGTAGACTTGGCGATCCACGGCGTCGCCGTTCGCTGCGTCGGGGGCGGCAAACCCTTTGCCATCTGCACTCAATTGTGGGCTCTCGATATACGCGGATAAGCTGCGCGCTAGTGCTTCAAGTCCCGTAATTGGTTTTGAGATGAGGCCATTTGCGCCCGCTTGCTCAATTCTCTCACGGTGCTCACGAAGGGCGTAGGCGGTAAGCGCGATGATTGGGACACGGGATCGTTTATCAGTCAAACTCCGGATCTCACGGATCACGTCCAAACCGGTTAGTCTTGGCATCTCTATGTCAACAATAACAAGATCAAATACGTCCCTCTGGAAGGCCTCCAAGGCCTCCACACCGTCTGACGCGACGGTCACATTCGCTCGTAAAGCAGTTAACATTTGGGTCGCAACCATCTGATTGGTAGGGTTATCCTCCGCCAACAAGATCCGTCGGTTCGCGAGGGCGGGAAACTCTGGCGTTGTTGAGTCTTGAGCGTCGCGTGACTGGTTCCAGTCCCAAAGACAGAGTGTTTCTGGCAACCAAATCTCGGCACGAAGACCGCCTTCGGGCAGATTGGAAAGACTAAATCTCCCTTCCAACTCTCTCGCCAGCGCCTGAACAATCTGTAGGCCCAAGCGCATGCGGGAGTCTCGCTTCAATGCATCAACAAAGTCGGAACTCGCCAGTGTGTCTAACACTTCCTGATCGACGCCAGGACCCGTATCCTCGACAGAAATCAAGACCCCCCCATTTACAGGCCGGGAGAAGCGAACGGCTACGCCGCCTTTATCCGTATACCGGATCGAATTTGACACCATGTTGCAAACGATCCGGGACAAATCCACGACTGGGCAAGCCACGGCAGGTGGAACGCTCCCAGCCCTTTCCATAACGAAACTGAGCCCCTCCGCAGCAGCCGCGCCGTGCCAGCGTTTTACTAGAAAGTCTTGGAACGCACCAAGGTCAGTTGATGCGCTAGCTTGATGCTGGTCGGTCCAGTCGCAGGCCTCACCAAAAGCTTCAGATAGGAGAGAAGCCAGCGTCAGCGATGCTGCATGGGCCCTCTGAACTTGCAACCGCACGTCACCCGGAAGAGACTCCAAGTCAATGGAGGATAACCCGCCCAAAACGCCATTGAGGGACGTGCGGATGTCATGCGACAGCATAGCGGCCCCGGCCGCATCTGATAAATCCCTGATTTCCGTAGATTTTTGTTCGTCGAGATCGTTCTCGAAGACCGTCATCACTTCCTCTTGCCTGGCTGGAAAGGCCATTCGACGAACTCACCAGATACCTGGAATAGTTGAAAAGCTAAGCCTTGATACACCGTATGATACACTAGGCTCAGGGCAATGGCAAAAGAGTTAGCTACCAGAGTTCTACGACGCGATGCGATCTAAGATACGCATCTTCAGGCCCGTCATATCGCTTGGGTTCTCTACCACCTCATCAAAAGTCGATGGTGCTTTCGGCCGACCAAGTGAAACGAAAATGGCATGTGGATTTGAACTACGGAGGCGCGACATAGCGAGATCTTCTGCAGGGCAATTAACGTCCACCAGAACTATGTCCGCAGGGGTTGGATCATTTTGGGGAAGGAACTGTACGCTCTCTGAGCGAAGCGCAGCCTCATAAATCGTCGCCACAGCCCTTGAACGAGTTTCCAGCCGAACACGCAATCGGTCATCGGCGATAATCTCGCATGGGACTGAGATCACTACACTCATTGCGCCACCTCCACTTGGTTGCAGAGTCAGGCGGCCTCGACTCGCTGAAATTAGGCCCCGCGCAATCAAGGGCCGAAGCGCGTCTGCCGAAACCTGATCTGGCGCTACATCTCCCAGGCCCATGAGAAGGTCGAGCTTCCAGGCAACGGCAGGGATACTGGAGTCCAGTTCGATGGCTACTTCGAGCATCCCATCCTTATACCCGAAGATGATGGCAATCTTATCTTGACCAATCGCTTCCAACAAATACTCGCACAAATGCACGATGATCTGCCGCATCCGTTCCACGTCACCGCAAATTCGAAGCGGCGTGCCTGGTGCAATCTTTAACGCGGGCTTTGTGCCGGGTTCTGTTGAGAGATCAGCTGAGACGGATGAGGCGAGGCCTGACACGGTAAACGCACCAGTTTTCAACCTGAAACGTCCGTCTTGCATTTCTCCATAGTCCAGCAGGCCCGACAGCATTTGCGTCATCGACTGTCCACAAGTCTTCGCCTGATCTACCAGCCGCTTCTGCGAACCGCTCAGGTTACTCTGGCTAAGAAGTGCAAGGGGCCCCATGATCCCGTTCAAAGGATTCCGCAACTCATGGCTCATCATGGTTAGGAAACGCGACTTCGCCCGGCTCGACAATGCGGCTGTATCTGCGACCTTTCTGCTCATATCAACCAAGTCGCGTTGCCGACGGTTCTCGCGCAAGATTAAGACGAGTGCGAAGACACTCAACAAAACGGCTGCAAGACTTATCGCACCGGTCGCTTGCGAACTAACCTGGATCCGATCCCGGACCGATGCGCTTGCAGCTGTATCGGCACGAACCACGCGTAACGTATAGAGCCTCAGTTCTCGCTGGAGTGCATCGAATGCACTCAAGAGAGCTGAGATGGTTTGAGAATCTGTCGCCCCAAGTTCCATGACGACCGGATCAATTTCTTCGAGATACGCGCTGATCCTATCGAGTGATCCATGCCCTTCATCATACTCACGCATCAAAACGCCGACACGTCCACGACCGAGCATGAAGACCCGGCTCCATAGTATGTCAAAACGGTTTCGGACCGTTTCCAGAGCCTCTTCAGATTGATCAACGCCAAGTTTCGCGACGCTGAGCTGGAACCTGAGTAGTTCCACCTCCATTTGCGTTGCTGACCAAAGGATATTGTCCTGACTGATGACGCGAAGATTATCGACATCTCTCCTGATAGACAGGAAACCAAGTGCCACAAACCCAGCCATCGAAATCAGAACGGTCAATCCAGCGAACTTTGGTAAAGGACGCATCTCGATCAAAGAGCCTCTATTCGAACGACCTGCCAAATTAGACGTGTGATGTAGATCGGATCCCCTTGGAGTTCAGGGTGGTCGGAAAGCGGATACATGAGCCATAACGGACCTTTATCTCGCCTCGACAAACGTGTGCCATTCAATTCTATGGCAAGGACGGCATTATACTGTCTAAAGTCTTGCGTCGGAATGTCGACATAGTAATCGTTTGCCGCGATAAAGCGAAGCGTTTCTGCATCCTCAAGTCCGATATGAGCGAGGATATCGAGGACCAGCGGACCGCGAAAGGCCGCCACACCATCAACGAACTCGTTCGCAGTGTGAATCGTTGTCTGCGGAAGGGCATCAAGCTGCTCTAGCGAGAATTCAAGTGGCGGATCAGACGCTTCAGGACCATGGCTGAGGACCAATCGAAAATCTTCTGCAATCGCTTCTGGTATTGAATAAAGAAAGCTGAACGCCATGCATATCAGCAGTGCATGAATTCTCATGAGCTTAGGTAACGATGATCTGGACATTGCACCCTCCTCCCTCAGGCTCATTTGAGCTACCACTTCGTAGGTAGCGATATCATAGAAGAATTCAATCCAAAGGCGACATTCGTATACTATGCCAAGTTGAGCAAGAAGCTGCCAGATATTCGTATCGGTCGCATGCAAATCAGAGCACATTGCTCAATCCGAGATTGCCAATACACTGTTGAGCTACGTCCGGTCGATGCGGTTGAAGTGGCCATCCAAGCGTCTAAGGCGCATTCGCGGGCTCCCCTGACACAAAAAAACGGTCGCCTGGAAAGGCGACCGAAAGAAAAGAGAGGTTAAGCCGTCAAGCCTGCTTCGCATAACCAATACCGGATAGCGTTTCCTCGATCTCACCAAGAATCGCCGGATCATCGATCGTAGCGGGCATCTTGTATTCCCGACCATCTGCGATCCGCACCATGATGCCGCGCAGGATTTTCCCAGAGCGCGTCTTTGGAAGGCGATCAACAACGACGGCGGTCTTAAATGCAGCTACAGGACCAATCTTTTCCCGAACGAGCTTGACGCACTCCTTGCTGATTTCATCCGGATCACGGTCGCAGCCGTTATTGAGACACAGAAAGCCCATGGGCATTTGCCCCTTCAGTGCATCAGATACACCTATGACAGCACACTCGGCGACATCGGGATGGCTCGCAAGGACTTCCTCCATCGCTCCCGTCGACAACCTGTGGCCAGCCACATTGATCACATCATCGGTGCGGGCCATGATAGCGAGATAGCCTTCTTCGTCGATAATACCTGCATCGCCAGTCTCGTAATAGCCCGGGAACGTTGTGAGGTATGAGCTGATGTATCGCTTCTCCGCGTTCCACAGCGTAGATAGAGTTCCAGGCGGCATAGGCAGCTTGATCACGACTGCACCCAATTCGCCGGCCGGCATCTCGTGTCCCTCATCATTGAGGATCTGCACGTCGTAGCCCGGCATCGGAACGGTTGGAGAGCCAAGCTTTACTGGAAGGAGTTCGACGCCCGCTGGGTTCGCAGCAATTGCCCAACCCGTTTCTGTCTGCCACCAATGGTCGATAACGGGAACCTTAACGTTCTCCTGAGCCCAAACGATTGTGTCGGGATCGGCCCTCTCACCCGCGAGAAAGAGCAGCTTCAAAGACGATAGATCGTATTTCCCAACGAACTCGCCATTCGGGTCCTCACGCTTTATTGCGCGGAACGCGGTCGGGGCCGTAAAGAAGCTCTTGACCCCATATTCAGATATCACGCGCCAAAAGGTCCCGGCGTCGGGCGTTCCAACAGGCTTCCCTTCGAACATAACCGTCGTCGCCCCGACCAGTAACGGACCGTAGCAAATGTAGGAATGGCCTACGACCCAACCCACATCGGACGCGCTCCAGAAAACGTCGCCCGCCTCGATGTCATAGATGTTCTTCATGGTCCAAATGAGAGCCGCCATATACCCAGCGGTTGGTCTCACGACACCCTTCGGTTGCCCGGTCGTGCCGGACGTATACAGAATGTAGAGCGGATCCATGCCGCCAACATCAGTGCAAGGGGCTGGCGCCGCGCCCGCTACAAAGGGCTCCCAAGCATAATCACGTCCTTCAACAAGTTCGGCTTCCTTCTCTGGGCGCTGAAATAAAACGCAGAAATCGGGCTTGTGCGACGAGAGCTCAATTGCCTGATCAAGCATCGGTTTGTAGGCAACCACACGCCCGGGCTCGATACCGCACGATGACGCAATAATTGCTTTCGGCATTGCGTCTTCAATCCGAACCGCCAGCTCGGGTCCCGCAAAGCCACCAAATACGACCGAGTGAACCGCTCCGAGACGGGCACAAGCGAGCATGGCCACCAATGCCTCAGGCACCATCGGCATATAAATGATGACTCTGTCGCCCTTCGTCACTCCTTTCGCAGCGAGCGCACCCGCCAGGTTCGCTGTTTGCTCCTGCAGTTCGGCGAAGGTGGTTTTTGATGCGGCGCCCGTGACGGGGCTATCGTAGATTATCGCGATCCTATCACCATGTCCTGCATCAACATGGCGGTCGACTGCGTTGTAACAGACATTGGAACGCGAGTCGGTATACCAGCCGTAGAGCGGGGCATTGCTGTCATCCAGAGCTTGTTTTGGCGGTTGTGCCCAGCTCACACCCTGTGCGGCTTCCATCCAGAACGCCTCAGGATCCGATTTCCAGCCTTCATAGACCTCTCTGTATCCCATTGGTGTCTCGTCCCTCTTACTAGTTGATATATCTATACTTGAGTCAGCCGTACGAATTCACCGGAGCTCCGGCGAGGGTCGCAATGTTGAGGAGCCCCCGTGCGGTGATCGAAGGTGTGACAATGTGGGCTTTGTTACCCATTCCCATCAGGATGGGACCAACTTCCAGACCGTTTGCCACGACTTTCATAATGTTGCGAACAGCACTCGCTGCATCTGTGTTGGCAAAGATCAGTGTGTTTGCCGCTCCTTCGAGCCGCGAGTTAGGAAAGATCCGCTCGCGCAAATGTGGCTCCAGGGCCGCATCGGAATGCATCTCACCCTCATAGACAAAGTCTAGCTCCTGATCATCCAGGAGTTCGAGCGCCCCTCGCATGCGGCGACCTGAGTCGTTATCCAGGTTTCCGAACTGCGAATGAGAGCACAGCGCAATTTTTGGCTCTAACCCAAAACGGCGCACGTGCCGCGCTGCCGCTATTGTTGTGTCGGCAATTTGGGTCGGACTTGGTTCTGGATTAACATGCGTATCGGCAACGAAAATCGGTCCGCGCTCAGTTATCATCAATGAAAGCGCACCAATCGGTCGAAGGTCCGGACCTGCGAGCATTTCACGGACATATTTCAGGTGCCAAAGGAAGAGCCCAAAGGTCCCACAGATAATGCTGTCAGCCTCCCCACGATGCGTCATCACTGCGGCGATTGCGGTGGTGTTCGTCCGCATAATCGCTTTTGCAAGATCAGGGGTAACGCCCCGGCGCTGTAAATGGTCGTGATAGGTTTCCCAGTATTCTCGGAAACGGGGGTCGTTCTCAGGATTGACGACGTCGAAATCAAGTTCGATCCGGATTGGGATCGCAGCCCGATCGCACCGCATTGCAATCACGTCTGGTCGACCGATCAGGATCGGCCGATCAACACCGTTTTCTCGCATCCCCTGGACTGCGCGCAAAACACGCTCGTCCTCGCCTTCCGCAAACACGATCCGACGGACGCCCTGGCTTGCCGCATCGAAGACCGGACGCATGATTAAGGCAGATCGGTAGACCGAGTGGTTAAGGGTGTCTTTGTATGCCGCAATGTCGTCGACCGGGCGTTCGGCAACGCCACTTTCCATCGCGGCTTGTGCGACAGCACCGGCCACAATAGCAAGGAGCCGAACATCAAAGGGTTTTGGGATCAGGTATTCACGCCCAAAGACCAGTGTCTCACCCTGATACGCTGCAGCGGCTTCGGCTGACGAAGAAGCCCGCGCGAGTTCTGCGATCCCTTCAACGCAGGCGATCTGCATTGCGTCGTTAATCTCCGTGGCGCCGACATCGAGTGCGCCTCGGAAGATAAATGGGAAGCACAGGACATTATTGACTTGATTAGGATAGTCGGATCGTCCGGTGGCGATGATCGCCTTTGGGTTTACGGCCTTAGCAACTTGGGGGTCTATCTCGGGGTTTGGGTTGGCCAGAGCAAAGATAATCGGTTCTAGGGCCATCTTTCCGACCATTTCGCCGCTCAGGACATTCGGTCCTGACAATCCCAAGAACAGATCCGCCCCTGTGATCACCTCATCCAGCGTCCTCAGATCGGTTTTCTGGGCAAACGCTGCTTTCTCAGGATTCATGTCCTCCTGGCGACCCTTGTAGACGAGACCATGAATGTCACAGAGCCAGACGTTCTCTCGCTTGGCTCCGAGCTTAAGCAGCATGTTCAAACAAGCGATCCCAGCTGCACCACCGCCAGTTGAGACAATTTTGACGTCCTCAAACGTCTTTCCTACAAGCCGAAGCGCGTTTGTAGCTGCCGCGCCGACCACAATCGCGGTGCCATGTTGATCATCGTGAAATACCGGAACGTTCATTTTCTCCCGGCAGAGCCGTTCGACAACGAAGCAATCAGGTGCCTTTATATCTTCGAGATTGATTGCCCCAAAGGAGGGCTCCAAAGACCTCACGATTTCCGCGAGCCGGACTGGGTCTTTCTCATCAACCTCAATATCGAAACAATCGATATTCGCGAACTTTTTAAAGAGTACTGCCTTACCTTCCATCACCGGCTTTGCTGCCATCGCACCAATGTTGCCGAGGCCGAGAACAGCTGAGCCATTGGTCACAACAGCGACAAGGTTGCCGCGCGCGGTGTATTTTGCGGACGCTACGGGATCAGATTGGATCTCAAGGCACGCTTCGGCCACGCCAGGACTATAGGCACGCGACAAATCATACTGATTGGCCAGAGGTTTTGTCGCCCGGATCTCGAGCTTGCCCGGTTTGGGAAATGCATGATAATTTAGTGCCGCCTGGCGCGCACTTTCCTTCGAGCCGTCTTCCATCCCTAAGTCCCTTCTTATTTCTGCAGTCTCCGCTGCTCTGTATTCCCTCGAAACCGGCTCGTCCGGTGCTCGCCTGTCCCAGAAACTCTTGGTCTGCTCTCGTCAGACGAGGCGAAGAACTAGCAGACATTGGACGCCCGGGTCTGCGGCCCCGCCGACTAACTTCCTTTCTCTAGCCAAACTGCTCTTTAAGGCACGAACATTCACTTTTTTCTCGTCGCCCAAGAACAATATGTCCTTACGTTCTTGGCGCCCCAGTCCTACTCCGCAGCCGCTCCAGGCCGGGCGACCCGGATCAGTCCTAAGATTTCGCGCGCTGCGTCCGGGATGTTGGTGCCCGGCCCGAAAATCGCACTCACACCCGCTTGGCGCAGATAGTCGTAATCCTGGTGCGGAATGACCCCACCACAGATAACCAAAATATCCCCCGCCCCATTTGACCTCAGTGCTTCAATCAACTTTGGAGCGAGTGTCTTATGGCCGGCTGCCTGGCTTGAGATCCCAATGACATGGACATCGTTGTCAATTGCGTCTTGCGCAGCCTCTTCGGGTGTCTGGAAAAGCGGGCCGACGTCCACATCAAACCCGATATCCGCGAACGCTGTGGCGATCACCTTCGCGCCACGGTCGTGACCGTCCTGGCCCATTTTGACCACCAACATGCGCGGACGCCGACCTTCCTCAGTCGCAAAGGCTTCCACATCCTTTTGGATGGCGGCAAAACCTTCGTCGCCCTCGTAAGCAGCGCCATACACACCTGCCAGCGTTCTCACCTCGGCGCGGTGACGCCCGAAGACTTTCTCCATCGCCATTGAAATCTCCCCAACCGTGGCTCGGGCCCGAGCTGCTTCCACTGCACCTTCGAGCAGGTTCCCGCCTTCGGAAGCCCGGCGTGTCAACTCCTCCAAAGCTGCCTGACAGGCCACTTCATCGCGATCCGCGCGTGTCTCCTGGATCCTGGAAATCTGGCTCTCACGCACTTTTGCGTTGTCGATGTCGAGGATTTCGATCGGATCTTCTTCTGGCAGCCGGTATTTGTTCACGCCGACAATCACATCTTCGCCTCGGTCGATAAGAGCTTGCCGACGCGCTGCTGTCTCCTCAATGCGAAGCTTCGGCATACCGGACGCTACGGCTTTGGTCATGCCGCCCATTTCCTCGACTTCTTCGATCAGAGCCCAGGCCTTATCCGCCAGTTCGGCGGTCAGGGCCTCGACATAGTAGGAACCCGCCAAAGGATCGACGACTTTTGTGACGCCGGTCTCCTCCTGCAGAATAAGCTGCGTATTCCGTGCAATCCTGGCAGCAAATTCTGTTGGCAACGCAATTGCCTCGTCGAGTGCATTGGTATGGAGCGACTGCGTTCCTCCCAACACGGCCGACATGGCTTCATAGGCCGTTCGGACCACATTGTTGTAAGGATCCTGTTCCTGAAGGCTGACACCGCTCGTCTGGCAATGGGTTCGCAGCATCTTGGATCGCGGATCTTTCGCGCCGAATTCATCCATAATCCGGTGCCATAGCAATCGGGCGGCGCGCAACTTGGCAGCCTCCATGAAGAAATTCATGCCGATCGCGAAGAAGAAGCTCAATCGCCCAGCGAACTTGTCGACATCCATTCCAGCCGCCATCGCGGTCCGGACATACTCACGACCATCTGCCAGGGTGTAGGCCAGTTCCTGGACGAGGTTTGCCCCGGCCTCTTGCATATGGTAGCCGGAGATCGAGATCGAATTGAACTTCGGCATCTCATTGGAAGTGTATTCGATAATGTCCGCGATGATACGCATCGACGGCTCAGGTGGATAAATATAAGTGTTTCGGACCATAAACTCTTTCAGAATGTCGTTCTGAATAGTGCCCGAAAGCAGCTTTCTATCGTGACCCTGCTCTTCGCCGGTGACAATAAAGTTAGCGAGAACGGGAATGACGGCCCCGTTCATTGTCATCGATACCGAGATCTTGTCGAGAGGAATACCCTCGAAAAGAACTTTCATGTCCTCCACAGAATCAATCGCGACGCCTGCTTTCCCGACATCACCAACGACGCGTTCATGGTCGCTGTCATAGCCCCGGTGTGTCGCTAAATCGAAAGCAACCGAGACACCTTGCTGACCGGCGGCCAGAGCCTTGCGGTAAAACGCATTCGACTCCTCTGCCGTCGAGAAGCCTGCGTATTGCCGAATTGTCCAGGGTCTGCCCGCATACATCGTTGCTTTGACACCCCGGGTAAAAGGAGCAAACCCGGGAATTGTGTCCGCAGCATGCGGGGCCAGATCGTCCTTAGTATAAAGCGGCTTGACCTCGATCCCTTCTAGCGTCTCCCAATTGAGGCCGTCGAGCGGCCTTGCTTTCAGTTCCTTCTGGGCAAGCGCCGCCCATTGCGCGATATCCGGTTTGCTCATGGCGTCATTCCTTGCATCCTGCGAGGTGTTTGGTGAAGTTCGCGACCCGCTTCGTCGTTTTCAAGGATTTCGCTCTCGCATCCTGCCAGAAACCGATTAAATCTGGGGTCGGAGGAGATTGATATGCGCGTCTTACCAGCAGTGTTTGTAGTCATTGGTGTTGTCAGCCTTGCCTCCGGGATGGCAAACGCCCAGGCTCGAGGAGTCGAGACCGCGCAGACTGCCGCAGTTGGAGCCACCGTCGTAAGTGATGCAGCGGAACAGCCGACATTGGAGGATCTGCTGTGGGTCGCAAGGCCGGTTGTTATCTTCGCGGATACGCCAAACGACCCACGGTTCCAGCAACAGATCGAATTCCTGTCAGATAGGCAGAACGAACTGAAAGAGCGCGATGTCGAGGTCTTGGTCGACTCCGATCCTGCCGCGCGCGGCCCTCTCCGCCAAGCACTGCGCCCACGAGGGTTTGGCCTCGTCATCATCGACAAGGACGGAACAGTTGTGCAGCGGCGTCCGGCTCCAACGACGACGCGCGAGTTGATCAACCTTATCGACCGGTTGCCTTCCCGCAGACAAGAAGCAGGCTCGTTCCGGCCGTGAAACACCCGACAAACTCTAGATGCTTCAGTGCCTCTAAGTTCTGAGCACACATCTATATTTGCCATTTTACTATGCATAATCTGGCGAGATTTCGCCTGTTCACATAAACCTACGTTGTTTTGTGCACCGGTGAGAACGAGGCTCCTACCAACTTGTCGTGATTGGTGTGCAGGAGTTGTGTTTTGGAGCCGTATTGGAGTGTCATATTCGAATTGACGTCTTTCCTCCACTTGCTCTTCTTCGCCATCGGAATTGGCGCGGCTGGGCTTCTTGAATTTATTCTGCCGCAGCAAATGATCACAAAAATTTCCGACAACAGTATCGCGCTCATGCACAGAGGTCATAGGTTGATCAGCTTTGCGCTCCTGGGGCTTTGGATCAGCGGAGCATCGCTCGCCATCATGCGGCTCAAAGTTGAGAATGCGCCGCTTTCGCCAAAGCTGATTATAAAACTGTTTATTATCAGTGTTCTGACGCTCAACATGATAGCGATTGGCAAACTTGTGGTGGCCCGTATTGAAGAACACATTGATCGAAGCGCCCTCGAGATCCCGCCTTACCAGTTTGGCACAATGGGTGGCGTGATGGGGCTTTCTGCGGCTTGCTGGCTCTCGGCGCTTGCCATCGGATCCGTCGCGCACTTCAATCCAATGGATATTAAGACTTTGGCAACCATATTCCTGCCGTTCCTTCTCTCGAGCATCCTGATTGGGATCGTTGCCAGCAGACTGCTTTTGTGGCGTGGCACCATGATACGCCAAAGCTAGACCAAACCCGAAATACCAGGGTCTGGAAGAGGTTCCCTCGTTCAGGGCGCCTCTATCCTCCTGGAAGTGATCGAGTTCAGTCCACGGCATTTGTGTTACTCGAACTCCATGATGACCTCGTCGACCGCAAGGCTTGAGCCCGGGCTCGCGATGATCTTTGATACCACAGCACGGCGCTCTGCGCGCAGCACATTCTCCATCTTCATCGCCTCGACAGTGCAAAGTGCCTGACCATCAAAGACTTCATCGCCAACCTCGACGTTGATCGAAACAACGAGCCCGGGCATTGGGCACAGAAGCATTTTGGAAGTATCTGGCGGTAGCTTTTCCGGCATAAGACCGGCGAGTTCGGCCTGACGAGGAGAGTACACATGCACTTTCATGTCGGCGCCCCGGTGGCGGAGCCGCATATAGCCATGCATGAGCTGCGTCTTCGCGATAATCTCTTCGCCGTCAACAACCGCACGCGCAAGTGTATGACCCGGAAGCCAGTTGCACGTCACATTGGATGTTGTTCCGTCGGCAAACGTTATCGCACAGGACCCGGGCGTATAGTCGATACTCAACCGAAACTCGGCTTTATCGAGATAAACAACCCAATCTGGTCCAAGGATCCGGCGATGGTTCATCATGCTGCCAGATATCTGCGTCGAGCGCTGCTCCGACACAAAATTCATGTAGGCCGCCAGAGCCGCCACCTTCTTCATGGTAGCGTCTGGCAAAACAGCGCCCGCAAACCCTTCCGGGTACTCCTCGGCAATAAAAGCGGTCGTTATCTCGCCAGAGATAAAGCGAGGGTGATCCATCACCGCGGAACAAAAAGGTAGGTTGTGCGCAATTCCTTCGACTTCGAAACCGTCCAAAGCGCTACGCATCGTATCGATTGCACTCAGGCGATCTTTTCCCCATGTGCAGAGCTTTGCGATCATCGGATCGTAATACATCGAGATTTCGCCGCCCTCGAACACACCGGTATCATTGCGGACAACGAAATCCTCGGCAGCGACCTCCTGCGGTGGATTGTAACGCGTCAAACGTCCAATGGACGGCAAGAAGTTGCGGTAGGGATCCTCAGCATAAAGGCGACTCTCGATCGCCCATCCGTTGATGCCTACGTCGGATTGTTTAATCGACAGAGTTTCTCCTGCGGCGACCCTGATCATCTGCTCGACAAGGTCGACGCCTGTGATGAGTTCGGTCACCGGGTGCTCCACTTGGAGCCGTGTATTCATTTCGAGGAAGTAGAAATTGCGATCACCATCGACGATGAACTCGACAGTCCCTGCGGAGCAATAATCTACCGCCTTCGCCAAAGCGACTGCCTGCTCGCCCATTGCCTTCCGGGTGGCTTCATCAAGAAACGGCGAAGGGGCCTCTTCGATTACCTTTTGGTTCCGGCGTTGGATCGAGCATTCGCGTTCGTTGAGATAGATGCAGTTCCCGTGCTTATCCCCGAGAACTTGGATTTCGATGTGCCGGGGCTGTGTGACAAATTTCTCGATAAAGATTCGGTCATCGCCAAATGAACTCGCCGCTTCAGATCTCGACCGCTCGAACCCTTCCCGCGCCTCCTCGTCAGACCAGGCGATCCTCATGCCCTTGCCACCGCCACCTGCGGACGCCTTAATCATCACCGGGTAGCCGATTTCTGTCGCGATTTTTACTGCATGCTCCGCGTCATCGATGAGCCCCATGAAACCAGGCACGGTACTAACACCGGCCTCAGCTGCAAGCTTCTTGGAAGTAATCTTGTCGCCCATCGCCTCTATGGCGCCCACCGGAGGGCCGATGAAAGCAACGCCAAGTTTGTCTAGGGCTTCCGCGAATTCCGCACGCTCGGACAAAAATCCATAGCCCGGATGAACTGCCTCAGCACCCGTCTTCTTGATCGCTTCAACGATCTTGTCGATCACGATGTAGGACTGACTGGCAGGCGGCGGGCCGATCGGCACAGCTTCATCCGCCATCTTCACATGCAAGGCTTCCGCATCCGCTTCAGAGAAGACGGCTACCGTCTTGATACCCATTCTCCGGGCAGACTTGATCACACGGCAGGCGATCTCCCCGCGGTTTGCGATCAGTATTTTGTTGAACATGTCACCTCGCTCGATACGTCATTTCGTCAACGCGGGTCGTCGCCGCGGAACAGGTTCAGGGAAAGGGCGCGCCTTGGTCTGCGGATGGAATGTCGCCAGAAACCAGTGGCCCGGTTGTCAAGAACTCATCTATGACTTCCTCACGCTCGGCGACTGTTTGAGGTGGCGTATCCACATCAGTGCAGGCAGCCAGCACGAACAAGAGGCAACCTGGTCCGGCAACCCAAAGCATTCGACCCATCTTCGCAAAAACCTCGCGTCTCATGTTCATTTTAGCGTCTTGCCACATTCTCACGTTCGCGGCTCCTCAAGTCCCAGTCTTCGCAAAGACGTCAGAGAAACTTTGCTTCGCTATATTAAGATCAATTCGCAGAAGAGCGTCGTAGCTCTTTGCGTCAAAAGGTTCTTCTACCGGCAGAATTTCACGGCCGAATAGCCAACTAAGTCGCCCCGCATCCAGGTTTCCGCGCGGAAAGGGGTCCTGTCCAAAATGCTCATAGATGGCCGCAAGGAACGCTTCATCGGCCGCTCGGTCCATCGGTCTCCGGTCAGCAAAGCGTTTACGGATCTTTATCTCGGTTACGCCGCGCGGAGAAGGGCGACGAATTGTGAATTGCAGATCTGTTCCGGACAGACGGCTCGGAAACCCCCGATGTTTCAACATGGGAGTTTCCTCCCGCGGGTAAGGGTCAGTCCTCGCCCAGATTCATCACCGCTACGCCCATCGACACAGCGCCAAACGTCAAAGCCGTTTGGAAGAACAAGACGAAAGTTGCGAGCCCGCTCGTGTCTTTTTGCAGAAGCGTTCCGAGCCCCCCGACATCCCAATAAATCAACGCCAGAAGAAATACACAGCCGATCGCGATACCGTTTGCGATATGCGTGAGCATGAAGCGGATTAGCTTCGGAAGTGACATCCAATAACGGCGGATCATTTCTTTTGTCCAGATTATACCTGGAATTAGAGCATAGGGCTGGAACCGGCGTGTGTCCAACCTCTTGGCAAGGACTGCGACCCAGAGCCCTCCAAGCTGGTTCTTCCCCTTGGCCATTCGCCAGTTGCCTGGGTATCCCGGAGACGCTCGACTGCGTGCGTGGAGTAGCCCACCCGCTCCCCAAAGAAGCTGGAGGGGCACAGTTTCGCCGGGATATTGGCAGCTCAGAGTTTTCGCGTCTTCGTGTCATTTTCTCGCAATTGGACGCCATTCCACCTTAGAGTGGAATGTTATCATGCTTCTTGTAGGGGTTAGAGGCTTGCTTTGTGCGCAAACTAGCAAAGGCGCGAGCGACACGCTTCCTGGTTGAGTGAGGCATAATCACCTCATCGATGAAACCCTTTTCCGCAGCGACGAACGGATTGGCGAAGCGCGTTTCGTATTCCGCGGTGCGTGCGGCGATTTTTTCGGGATCTCCCAACTCTGAACGGTAGAGAATCTCCACCGCGCCCTTAGCACCCATCACGGCAATTTCCGCAGACGGCCACGCATAGTTTACGTCTCCGCGCAAATGCTTGGAGGCCATGACAACGTAAGCGCCTCCGTAGGCCTTTCGGGTAATGACAGTGACTTTCGGTACAGTCGCCTCGCCATATGCAAACAAGAGCTTCGCGCCATGCTTAATGATCCCGCTATATTCCTGGCTAGTCCCCGGTAGGAACCCAGGTACGTCCACAAATGTGAGGATGGGTATCTGGAACGCATCGCAGAACCGGACGAAACGAGCACCCTTCCGGGCGCTATCAATATCGAGGCAGCCAGCCAGCACCATCGGCTGATTTGCTACGACACCGACGGTCGATCCTTCCAAGCGGATGAAGCCTGTCACAATGTTCTTTGCAAAGTCCTCCTGGATCTCGAAAAAGTCCCCTTCGTCGCTGATCTTCAAGATCAACTCTTTCATATCGTAGGGCATGTTCGCATTCGGTGGGATCAGGGTGTCCAGACTGTCCTCGATCCGCTCTGCTGGATCAAAATACGGCCTGACGGGTGGTTTCTCCCGGCTCGACAGCGGCAAGAAATCGACAAGCCTGCGCACTTGCTCCAAAGCGATGACGTCGTTTTCGTAGGCACCGTCAGCAACCGAGGACTTGCTGGTATGCGTCTTAGCACCACCAAGCTCTTCGGCCGTTACGACCTCGTTTGTCACTGTCTTGACCACATCAGGTCCTGTCACAAACATGTAAGAGCTGTCGCGAACCATGAAAATGAAATCGGTCATTGCAGGGGAATAGACAGCCCCACCGGCGCACGGACCCATGATGACTGAAATCTGCGGCACACATCCTGACGCCATAATGTTGCGCTGGAACACGTCGGCGTAACCGGCCAGAGAGGCAACACCTTCTTGGATCCGAGCACCGCCTGAATCATTGATACCGATCACAGGCGCGCCGTTCTGCACGGCCATATCCATGATTTTGCAAATTTTTTCTGCGTGCGTCTCAGAAAGCGAACCACCGAAGACCGTGAAATCCTGGCTGAAAACGTATACCTGCCTGCCATTAACTGTGCCCCAGCCGGTCACAACGCCGTCTCCAGCAAACGTCTGCTCACCCATGCCGAATTCATGGCAGCGATGGGTCTTGAACATATCGAATTCTTCGAAACTCCCTTCATCAAGGAGGACTTCGATACGCTCGCGGGCCGTTAACTTGCCCTTCGCATGTTGACTGTCGATGCGGCGTTGGCCGCCGCCCAACCGGGCTTCTGTCCTGCGAAACTCGAGCTGATCAAGGATCTCTTTCACTGGTGGTTCCCTCGTTGCGGTTCGTGTCGTCTGCCAGATAGGACAGATCCTTACAAGCAGGCTTCGGCGGATTTGCAAACATCACAAAGCTGAATACTTGCGAATTGCGAAATTGCAAATTGTTCAGTAGACCTGATACCGGAAGTCGAAACAGCGATCGCCAGTTTGCGGCTTAAGCTACGGCTCGCACAAACCGAAATCAGTTTGTCTGGCAGGTAACGAGGCTGGAGAGCGTGTTTGGCATAGGCAACGAAGCTGCGGGAGGGATGACTGACACAGTCGAGAAACCATCAAGCGAGAAAGCTCTATGCCGGCGTCAAACTTCGTGAAATCAGGACGAGGATTGGGCTCACTCAAGCAAACTATGCCTCAAAACTTGGGGTTTCTCTATCTTATCTCAACCAGATGGAGAACAACCATCGCCCAATCTCGGCGCGGGTTCTTCTCTCACTGGCGGAGCAGTTTGGCGTAGATATTGTCGAAATTTCGAAGGGGTCTTCGGAGCGGATGATGGCGGATCTGCGAGAGGCTTTCTCAGATCCAGTTTTTGACTCCGCGCCTCCTCTGGGCGACATGCAACTCGTTGCCTCGAACGCGCCAAATTTCGCTCATGCATTCTTGGCGCTTCACCGAGCACATCGCCAGACCGAAGAACGGCTCGCACAATTGAACGAGGCATTGGGCCGCGAAGATAGTATCTTGGCGCCGCTTCCGTGGGAAGAAGTGCGCGACTTTTTCCACTATTGCGACAACTACATTGATCCAATTGACCGAGCTGCTGAACACTTTGCGTCGAAGATCACACTCAGCGATAGACGTTCAGCCTTGTCAGATTGGCTCAACGCGCACCATGACATTTCAGTCAATGTCAGCCCAGAAACCGAGTTACGGGATTTCGACCCAACCACCAAGGTCTTGCGCGTTTCCGCCCTCGCGCCACCATCCACGCAGGCGTTTCAGATCCTGCACCAGATTGCGCTCGTCGAACATAACGAACTTCTAGACGCGACACTAGATCTTGCCCGGTTCAGCACTCCTGCGGCTCGTTCTATTTGCAAGACCGGTTTGGCCAACTATTTCGCGGGCGCGGCAATGATGCCGTATGATCTCATTCTCAATCGAGCCAAAGCTTTGCGCCACGATCTCGAAGCGTTGTCTGCGGAGTTTGAAGCATCGGTCGAACAAGTAAGCCAGCGGCTCTCAACCTTACAACGGATCGGAGCGAAGGGCGTTCCTTTCTTCTTTGTGCGCGTAGACCAAGCCGGCACTATTACCAAGCGTCACTCAGCGACGCAGCTCCAGTTTGCGCGGTTCGGGGGCAGTTGTCCGCTCTGGAATGTGCACCGAGCCTTTGCGTCGCCCGGACATTTCTTGCGGCAACTCGCTGTTACGCCAGAAGGAGTAAAGTACTTTTGCCTGGCGCGAGACGTGGTTAAACCGGGCGGTCGATTTCACGCTCCAAGCCGGTGGTATGCTATCGGGCTTGGTTGTGAAATTGCCCATGCATCGGAACTCGTCTATGCTGATGGACTAGATTTAAAGAACGATGCGGCCTACGAGCCGATCGGCATATCTTGCCGCATTTGTCCCAGGAAAACCTGCGCACAACGCTCCGTTCCGCCGATGGAGGGTAATCTTGAAGTAACTCCAAACCAACGCGGACTGCTTCCATACTCTATTGCCTGACGGCTCGCCCCGTTCCCAAGCAAGCGACATAACACAGCCAGGTTTATGCTTGCATCCAAGTGCCCTGCCAGCTAATCCCCGCGCCTGTGGACTGGTAGCTCAGTTGGATAGAGCACTTGACTACGAATCAAGGGGTCGGGGGTTCGAATCCTCCCCAGTCCGCCACTTGCTCCTCGATGAGACGTGAAAGCAAGTTTTCCTGTTGCAGGAGATCACATTGGTCTTGGTGATGATTTCCCTGCATCCAGTTTCGCGATGTCTTCGATTGATGCGGTTCTCCATCATGAGAGACTCTATGCGCTTTTGAGGGAGGGGGACGAAGCGGTCGTCACCTTGACGTCTGCGACATGGCGAATGCAGCATGGGTAGGCTATTCAAGTCGCAAGGATTGGTGCGGATTATTGGACTAGCCGAACAAACGGCCATACCGAATCAAGCTGACTGTGCAGGGCGGTGGGTTGATCATCGAAGCAGAGAAGAGCGTTTACCTTGTCCAAATTTCCTGGGTCTGTCTTCAACTGAGGTATTGGCCCATACGATTCGCACCAATCGTCGGTTGTGCGCAGGGAGAACAGCTAAGGCAGTTCTCTATTGAACATCACGTGCTCATTCTGCGTCGCGCGTTCGTTTAGTGATTTAACTGAAATTTATGTTTGGTTTAGCTTCTATCGGATTGCCGTTCGCGGACAGCGGTTCAACCGTCCAGGGATTCAAGAAATTTCTTGAAAGCTCATGTCTCCAAGTGTCGCAGGCGCCCTGAACTAGTCCACGCCGATCAGTTCTCAATCAGGTTTGGACGACCGGTCTCATTCTAGCTGTCACAGACCTGTGTGATTTCAGTCTGACTCGAGATCGTGTCGTATAGAATGAAAACCAGCATTGTCTTCCGATTTTTCCGCACATTTGCTGTATGCTGAGTGCACACTCGAGCCCTAGGAAATCGTCGAAATTCACTACTGCGTGGCCATTTTGGCAACTCAACGGTCTTGTGAAGGCTTGCCTGCGAGATCATCTGGAGATTGTAAGCTCGGCAAAATCTGGTCCTAGCTTGCAGCTTGGCGGAACAACCTCAAATGAAGGAGGAAAAAGTGGACGACCTCACGCACGCCCCTACTGCCAACAGTGAACTGATCGCCTGGGTCGATAAGATGCAAGCCCTCTGCAAGCCCGACCAAGTTGTCTGGTGCGACGGCTCCGAAGAGGAATATGACCGGCTGTGTCAGTTGATGGTGGATGCCGGAACCTTCATTCGCTTGAACCCCCAAAAGCGCCCAAACAGCTATCTCGCGCGCTCCCACCCTTCCGATGTTGGCCGCGTGGAAGACCGAACCTTCATCTGCTCGGTCAACAAGGACGATGCGGGACCCACGAACAATTGGGCGCCGCCGGCCGAAATGCGAACAACCCTTAACGGATTGTTTGACGGCTGTATGGCTGGCCGGACAATGTATGTCATCCCATTCAGCATGGGGCCCATTGGGTCACCTATCGCAAAAGTTGGCGTACAGATCAGCGACAGTCCCTACGTCGTCACCAACATGCGTATTATGACGCGCATGGGCCAAGCCGTGTTGGATTCACTGGGACAAGACGGCGAATTTATCGCCTGCCTGCATTCCGTCGGGGCACCACTCGCACCCGGCGAAGCCGACGTACCGTGGCCTTGCGAGAGCGATATCAAGAAGAAATACATCGTACATTTTCCGGAAACCTACGAGATCTGGTCCTACGGTTCGGGCTACGGCGGCAATGCTCTTCTTGGCAAGAAATGCCTTGCCTTGCGGATCGCATCTGTAATGGCGCGCGATGAAGGTTGGCTCGCAGAGCATATGCTGATTATGGGCCTGGAGTCGCCTGTAGGAGAGAAGGCCTACTTCGCCGCAGCGTTCCCCAGTGCGTGTGGCAAAACAAACCTTGCGATGCTGGTTCCCCCCAAGGGCTTCGAAGGTTGGAAGGTCAGTACGGTCGGCGACGATATCGCGTGGATCAAGAAGGGTCCCGAAGGCGAGATGCGCGCCATAAACCCTGAGGCAGGTTTCTTCGGCGTTGCACCCGGCACCAACGAGGCGACCAATCCTGCGGCAATTGCTACAATCGAGCGCAATGTCATCTACACAAATTGTGCGCTCACCGATGACAATGATGTCTGGTGGGAGGGGATGACCAAGGAACCTCCGGCGCATCTGATCGACTGGAAAGGAGACGACTGGACCCCAGATGCCGGTCGTCCCGCAGCACATCCTAATGCTCGTTTTACCGCGCCAGCCCAACAATGCCCTTCAATTGACCCGGAATGGGAGAATCCGGCCGGAGTGCCGATCAGTGCGTTCATCTTCGGTGGACGTATGAGCAAGGAAATGCCGCTGGCCTTCCAGGCGTTCAACTGGAGCCATGGCGTCTATCTAGCTGCAACCATGGGTTCGGAAGCGACCGCCGCAGCAATCGGGCAAGCCGCGATGAGACGTGATCCGATGGCAATGTTGCCCTTCTGTGGCTACAACATGGCAGACTACTTCACGCATTGGCTCAATGTGGGACGGCGCGTATCCAACCCACCGCGCGTCTTCCGAGTGAATTGGTTTCGCAAGGATGACAACGGGAAGTTCATTTGGCCGGGCTTTGGCCAAAACATGCGCGTGCTGAAGTGGGTCTTCGACAGAGTCCATGGGCGCGGGTATGCGGTCGAAAGCCCGATTGGCTGGATGCCGCGCCACGAAGACATCGAGTGGGCCGGGCTCGATTTCTCACCCGAGACTTTCTATGAGCTCATGGAAGTGGGACGTGAGGCTGGCGCTAAGGAGGCCCGCGCGCACGAGGAGCAATTCGAAAAGTTCTTCGACCGTTTGCCGAAGGAGTTCATCTTCGAGCGCGAACTCCTCAGGTCGAGACTTTGGCGCTCTCCTGAGAACTGGGAACTTGCGCATGAGCAAGTGGTGCCGCACCCTGACTGACGCTAAGCTTCAAATCACGCTGATTTGTTTGTCTGCTATGGCGCCTGCCCGCTTCGACACTTTGCAATAGGTGCTGTGTCGGCAGAGCCAAACAGAATCAAAGGCGTAACGCCTTGAGAGACCTGGGAGGGCAAACCCTCCCAGTTTCCCTCCGAGAACTCACTTTGACCTGAAGCAAGGCAAAGCTTCTCTGTCGTCAGGGACCGGCCCGTGTTTCGATTTCATCGGAGCGATTCGAAGTGTCTGATCGGCAGCGCGGCCTATCCAAAGGATAAAAATTGGCGGTTGCTATTCGTAGCCCGTCATTTCCAGATATCCGCGGCCGGCGTGGCTGCCATCGGCAAACACTGGGCCCTCCCAATAAGCGAAGGTAGTGTCATTCCACGCAAATGGGTTTAACGCGGCAACCTCAATGTCGAGTTCTCGCTCCGGTAACTGCAGTCGCCAGGTGGTAGGCACCTTTCGCCCCGCAACCGATGTGTGCTCGACGGGTTCTGCTGACAAGGCACCAACCGGAAGCAGTGTCGCGACACCTTCTCGATCGATCCAAGTCGAAACCGCGTAGGGCAGGGCATCGGTCTGACGCATCAGATACCCCATCATCTTTTCACCGCTGTCGAAGTGAAGTGAAAACCAATCCCATCCCGTCTGCCGCTCTGAAAGAGGCTGCGAAGACCACTCACGGTCGAGCCAGGCAGACCCAGTGACTGCGATCTCGCCTTCTTCAGGAAGCGTAAGCGTTCCAGCCACCGAGTAATGTGGCTGAGAATAATAGTAACTCGCCTGACCTTCGTCGGATTTTACAGAATAGCCTCCCTCGCCTTGGAAGACGATCGGCCCTTGGGCTTCAAGGGACAAATCGTAGGCGAACTGGCTGGAGCCTGCCGTAAGGCGAACTGAGGCGACGCTTTCGCCCGACATTTCCCACTCGTCGATCCACGCCGAGAAGGGCGCTGCTGTTACACCAGCTTGCCCGATCCCTCCCCGTGCGTAGCGCTCAGTAACGTAGTGACCTGTCCGGGTAGTTGCGGCGGCATGGGCAAACCAGACTTGCGGACTCGACCAGCTCTCGGCCTCATCCGGCCGAACAGCCGTGCGAAAAAGCGTCCATTGTATCCCGTAAGGTTCCCCATCGGGTCCTTCCAGGTTGGCCGTAACATACCACCACTCGATACGAAAATCGGGATGCGCGCCGTGGTCGGCAGGAAATATGAACTCTGGATTAGGTTCGGGAAGCGCGAAGCCTTCAGTCTCCGAGCCAAGACCCGCGAAGCCCTGAGCGCCAACAGAACCGGGGGAAAAGATCAAGAGACAAACCAGGGCGAAGATCGCTCTAACGTTCATGAGCAAAGACCTTAATGAGATCGGCTGCTGGGCGGGTCGCGATCCGTATCGCGGGCCACAACCCAGCAAGGGCGACCGAGATCAGCGAGAGGGCTCCAAGCGTCAGCCAATCGGAGGGGAAAACATACATCGGCAACTGCCAACCAAACGCTTCGACATTCACAACGGTGAGCAGGACCCAGGCGAGCAGGAGGCCCACAGGCACTGCAGCGGCGAATGTCAGGACTGCCAATAAGAGCGAACGGGCCAATTCCAGAAGTCCGAGCCTTTTGCGCGTTAGGCCTAGTGCCCAAACAGGCGCTAGCTGCGGCAAGCGGAGATTTGCAAGAGTTAGCAACGAGGTCAGCATTGCAACGGCCGCGATACCTAACGTCAGAACACTGAGTGCCGCGGTCACTGAAAAGGTGCGCTCAAAAATCTCTTGCGACATGCGTTTGAGCGCGTCTTGATCCACGATTTGATCACTCGCAAGACCAAAATCTTCACGGAGTGCACGTTCGAGCTCGGCTGGTGCTTCAGTCCGGATACCGAAATCGCGCCGATCCAGATTGTCGAAGCGTGTTAGCTCGTTGATACCAACAATGACTTGACCAGACGGGTTGCCGTAATCGGAGTAAATCCCAGCCACCCGTGTCTCCCACAGATCAATTCGGATCGGATCGCCGGGAGACAGATTTTCGCGACGGGAAAGCTGCTCATTGATCAGGACGCCCTCTCCAGCTTCAACCCGATCCCAAACGCCCGGAAGAAATGCGAGGAGAGGCCAGTTTTCCCGGTAGGTCTGATGATCGACCACGCCGTAGACTCTCGCAGGTGCGCCAAAAAGCCTTAATTCCGAGCTCCAGATCGGAAGAACCGCTTCAGATCGAGGCTGTAGCCAAGCAACGAGATCCTCGGCCTGTTGCGCGTCCTCAGCCTCGACGTAGAGTTCAGCGGCTAAGCGCTGATCGAGCCAGCCTGTAAACGTCAACCGGAACGACTGGACCATCGTGCCCACCCCGATGTTTGTAGCAAGTGCGAGAAGCAATGCCATCATCGCCAGTCGAAGACCCGGGAGCTGCTGAAGCGTGTCAGCCCAGAACCACTCGGAAATTGGGCCGCTCGCCATTTGGCGCCCCAGGTGAAGGCAAACGCTCAGCCATAGGGGGAGAAGGAGGGCGCAAGCGAGCAAGAGAGAACCCAAAAGGGTGAAACCCGCAACGAGGCCAGATCCGGCAATCGCTAGAGCGCCGGAAAACGCGATGAGCGCCAAAGCTGCCCCCGCCTGAAGCCACAACGTTCGCTCGGACGCGCGCGCCCAAGCCCGCGGCTGCGCAGCCGCAAGCGCCGGGAGATTGGCAACCTTCCACATTGCACCTGCACCTGCGAGGGATGTCCCCACGACGGCAATTGCAAGACCTGCCGCCCACCAGGCCGGGCGGAGACTGAGAGACTCATCGACAGTTGCTCCATAGAGACCTTCAAGTGTTGCTGCGACATCTGGGAGAAGCGCCGCCGCGATGATGCTGCCGAGAAGCATGCCAAGCCCTCCGGACAGAATTGCAAACGCAAAGAGCTCAACCGCAAGCAACGATACGAGGCGCTTCAGCGGTAGACCGAGTGCACGGAGCGTGCGGAACGTTGACCTTCGTTCCTCGAATGCAAGACCGATTGCGCCATGAACAATAAAAAGGCCAACCGCGAACGAGAGAAACCCAAATGCCGTCAGGTTTAGATGGAAACTGTCAGTCAGACGCGCGACCTCTTCCTGCGACCCAGGCGCGCGTTGCTCTAGCTCCGGAGCGATCTCCTCAAGGGGGGGGCGGCCAAGAGGTTGGTCGGGAAGCACAATCAACCGATCGAGGCTGGCCTCTCTATCGAGCAAACGCGTAACCACACCCACATCCGCCAACACGATACCCGCGGGCAACTCCGGGGCCACAACCACCGGCGGCAGATCGGATTGAGTGAGCCTACCAGCCAAATCGCGTGGTGCGAACAACCGACCAGGTGTTCCGAGCGTGTCTGAGGCGTCCACGTCCGTCTCGAGTGCATCCGCATCCAAGGCCGGCGGCGGCGCAGTCACAAGGTCGACGCCGATCAACCGGAAGCGCTCCCCCCCGACTTCAAGCCTACCTTCGATCACAGGGGAAACAAGCCATCCGGCTCTTCGAAGGGATACGTAGGTTTCGACTGGAATCGATTGCCCTTGAATAGGAAAGAGGGTCGGACGATCATCGCCGCCGATGGCTCGCGCGGCGGCAGCATAGCTTGCGCGCGCTTCAGAATTTATTGCCTGAACACCCGACCAAAGCGCCGTTGCAAGAGCAAGGCCGACAACCAGTGCCGCCAACTGCACGGGGTGACACCGCCAGTAGGATAGGAGGGCTGCAAACGCTACTCGGTTCATTCAGCAGCCTGTGCATTGCCTGTCTCGCTCAGTCGCCCTTGGCTCAAATGGATGCGCCGAGCAAGACGGGATGCAAGGTGCCGTGAATGTGTAACCATGAGCAGAGCCGAGTCAGTCTCAGCTACGAGCTCCAACATCAAGTCGAGAACACGAGTGCTCGTTTCCTCATCAAGGTTTCCCGTCGGCTCATCGGCCAACACCAAACGCGGCTGACCCGCAAGAGCGCGCCCGATAGCAACGCGCTGCTGCTGACCGCCCGATAGCTGCTCTGGGTATTTCTCCAAATGCGCTGTCAGATCCAATCGATCGGCGAGCCACTCTACCCGCTCGGGGTCATACTGCCCGGCCAGCCTCGCCTGAAAAGCGATATTTGCTCCTGCATCAAGCGATGGGATCAAATTGAACTGCTGGAACACGATCCCAACGATCTCGCGCCGGAAGCGGGCGCGATCCGCATCGTCCGAATCTGTGATTTTCTTTCCATCAAGCAAAATCTGACCGCGATCCGGGTCATCAAGCGCCGCCACAAGGTGCAGCAGCGTCGTCTTTCCAGAGCCACTTTCTCCCGTGAGCGCGAGAGTTGTGGCGCTTGGAAGAGTGAGATTGACGCCTTTCAAGACGCCGATCTGCTCCGATCCTGTATCGAAGCTTTTCCAAAGATCTTTGATTTTGAGTAGCATGACCCGTCACATAGGGTTCGATCCGTTACAGGACATGGTCTGCGCCGATCAATCTGACGATTTCACGCCAAACCGTTTCAACAAGATTTTACGGTCACTGCCGAGGCAAACCGCATTGGGCGCAGGAGTGGGAAACCTTCGGGACTTAGCTGGGAAAACCCCGCGGCAATTTTCGCCGCCCAGAGCGGAGCGACTGCCCAGGCACTAGTCTTCGTTCAGTTCCACAATCACTTCGTTGCGCCTCAGAAAGGGCGGCGTGAACGGGTCGTTGTAATAGGCGTATTCGGGCGGTCCGGCGGGCAAATAACCCTGTCTTTCGACCCAAATCAGGAGTTTGTCAGACGCCTCCTCAAAACGGCTGTCCATCCAACTGCCGGAGAAGGTTATTGAGGCCGCAAGCCTTGGCGCGACATTACTCAGTTCGATTTCGGCGGTGGGTTGGGGAAGATCCACGACACTTCTGCCGGAGGGCATGATGAAAGAAACCTTCCAGCCGTCGGTGGCTGGCTCCTGGGTCACCGGTGCGGTCATCGCAATCTTCTCACCCTCCCGACTCCGGGCAAAAATGTAGCCAGCAAGTGGAGAGAATGCAGCGCGCACCGCGTTACCTCGGCTGCCGGCACGATCAATGCTTGCGACAACCATGGCGGGATACCGGCGCAGTTCGAACGCACCATCCTTTAACTCTACGGTGTAGTCAGGCATCTCGATCGAGCGGGACGACCACAACCACAGCCCTCCAGCTAAGGCGGATATCGCTACAATACCAACGCCCAGCATGGCCAATCCATTCATAGCACCTCCTTCTGATATCGGAGGACATAGCGGACCGCTCGATGCGTTCAAATCATCACGCCATCGACGAAAGGAAATGGGTTCTTTCACCAGCTAAACGTTTTGAAGCGGCAACCCCGGAAGTCTCAGCCCCGAGGTCAACTATAGAAACTCAGAACCTCTTCGAGACTGACCACATGGCAATAGATCATATTGATGACTTCCAACTCGTGGAGGTGCAAGTCTTGCGTCGCCGCGGCGCAACAATCCTCGACCACCACGACATCGAAGCTTTCATCTGCGAGGCTCCGAACCGTTGAGGACACGCATTGGTCCGTGAAAATGCCCGCACAGATAACGGTCTGAATGCCCATATTGCGCAGCATTAGTCGCAGGTTGGTGCCGGTCAGAGCAGAATCCGTAGTCTTTATGACCGTAATGTCGTCTTTATGTGGCGCCAATTCTGGCACGATCTGACTATCCCGCTCGTCCTTAGGCAGCAGGAGATAGTTGAAGCCGGGTTTCTTCTGGCTGAGCGACCTGTCTCTGCCATCCGGCTTGACGCAAGCAATCCGAGCATAGATCACTTCAACACCGCGCATGCGCGCGTCGGCGATAAGTCGCGCGGTATTTGGGATCACCTCGCCGCGCATGCGCTCGTAGAAGGGTTGCCAGCGCGCAGTTTCTTCAACCGTGCCCTTATCATCCATATACGTATTCTGAATATCGATTACGAGCACGGCTGTGCGCTCGGGATGCAGGACAATATCCTCGGGCTCCTCCGCATCATGGTAGTAAAAGGATCGGTAGGCGGTTTTCCAACTCATTGGTTTGTTCCTCATTTGCCCGCGGATGTCTCAACGCCAAAATCTGACACGGAGACGGTGGTCAAGCACTGTGTCGGCGCTTTCAATCTCCGCTAGGCTCTCATGGAGCAACAGACGAAGGACACGGATATGTCACGCAACAAGAGCGCGCGCCAGCGGCAGATCCTGATGGAACTTGAGCAGCGCCCTGCCCTGCGCGTTGGGGAATTGGCGCGACGACTTTCTGTTTCGTCTGAGACGATCCGCCGCGATCTGGACGACCTCACCGCCGACGGGCTGATCGACCGGACCTATGGCGGAGCGCTTCGCCGCCTGACGACCGAACCGTCGCTGAACGAACGTCACGCGCTGCTCGTCCCCGAGAGAGAGGCCATAGCGCGAACCGCTACGCCGCTTCTGGCCGGGGCGCGACACCTGATGATGGGATCGGGCGCCACGACGGTGCATATCGCGCGACGCATCGCGGTCGAGATGCGCGATATCACTGTGATCACGCATTCTTTTGGCGCCGCGACCGCGTTGTCACTCAACCCGACAATAGAAGTGATAATGGTACCCGGCCGGTATCATCCCAGCGAGGGCGCGCTGCATGGCGCGGAGACCCTCCACTTTCTGGAGGGCCTCCGTGCCGATTGGGCGATTCTAGGCGCAAGCGGTCTGAGCGACGAGGGACCTTCGGACGCGCTGCTTGACGCAGGCACGGTCTATTCTGCGATGGCGCGGCGCGCCGCTCGTACGATGATCGTGGCAGATGCATCGAAATTTGGTCTGGTCTTTCCATCCGCTTGGGCAAAGTGGGAGACACTCGATACGCTCGTTGCTGATCAAGCACCAAGCGGCCCAATTGCACACGCAATTGAAGACGCTCAGGTAGCCTTGCGCGTCGCAAATCATTGAATTTATACGTCAAGATGCGGGGATGCCCGTCTCGTTGAGATGGCTGAGCGTTGCCGCGAAGGCGTCAAGGAAGAAGTCCGCTTCGGCTCTGGTCAGGCACAGCGGGGGGCGCACCTTAAGCGTGTTTCCGTATCGGCCGGCTGCACCAATCAACACGCGCCGGTCGCGCAATCCGTTGATCATGCTCTTGGCAAGCGCAGGATCAGGTTCGCCGTCCTCTGCCGAGACAAGGTCAATGCCCAAGAAAAGACCTGCCCCGCGTATCTCGCCAACCCGCGGATAAGATGCGGCGATTGCACGCAGATCGCTCAGAAGGTGGCCGCCCATTCGCCTTGCATTGTCCGCAAGGCCCTCTTCTCGGATCACGTCCAACACCGCGAGCCCTGCTGCGGCCGAAACCGGTGTACCGCCGAAAGTATTGAAATACCCCACGTCCTCGCAAAACCGGGCAAGGACCTCGGGCCGGGTCGCCATTCCGGAGACGGGGTATCCGTTTCCCATTGGCTTACCCGTTGTGACAATATCCGGGACGAGGTCGTGACGGTTGAACCCCCACATCACACCTGTTCGCCCAAATCCCGGCTGGACCTCATCTGCAATAAAGAGCCCTCCGGCCGCACGAACTGCGTCCACCGCGCTCGAAAGAAATCCGGCAGGATCAGAGAAAACGCCGTCAGACGAAAAGATGCTATCCGCAATAATCGCCGCTACACCGTGCCCTCTGTCCTGAAGCGTCTTGATCGCGTTTAAGACAGCGCTCGCAAACCCGCCACGAACATCTGCACCGTAGGCGCGCGGACCTGGTGCCGGCACCGTGCAAACATGGGAGAGAAGCGTTCCGCGCTTGAGTGAAGCCGGTGATACCTCAATTACGGCAGATGTGTTTCCGTGATAAGCTGTTTCCGTTACCACGATACCGCTTGCGCCAGTCCAACGCGTGGCGGCCCGTAACGCCAAGTCGTTTGCCTCACTCCCGGTGCACCCCAAGACCACATTCCAATCTCCTGGAGGCAAGGTCTCCTTGAAGCGTTCAAGGTAAGTCTCGGTTGTTCGGTGGAGATATCGGCTATTGATATTCAGAGCACCAAGCTGCGCGCAAACCGCCTCAACCACACGGGGATGACAGTGACCGACACTTGGAACGTTGTTGTAGAAGTCGAGGTATTGGGTGCCGTCGGCGGCCTCCATCCAGCATCCGCGCCCTCGAACCATCTCTATGGGTCGGCTGTAGAAAAGGACCGAGGCCTTCCCAAAGTTTGTTAGACGACGGGCAAGAAGATCATCGCTCGGTGTATCGTCGACCCCGGTATCAAAGGCGTTCATGTCCAGGATCTGGCGCGGCTTAAGCGGCATTACTCCGCCGCCTTCATGTGCCCTGAAAGGTATTTCTCGGCGATCGCCACGGTGCCTGCTGTGTATCCACCGCCGAGTTCTTGGGCCGTCGGCGTCTCCGAGTGACTGGCAAGCCATGCCGTCAGAAGGAGGCGCCGCAGCATCACCATCGTGGGCAAAATCGCCTCGTCGCAGGCGGATAGATCGGCCACTTCGCGATATCCCTCAATCCAGGCATCCTGCAGGTCGGGGACAAACGGCTCGTGCTCATAAAAGCTCACCGCGGCAGCAAAGTCGTACATGAACCAACCCAGCCCGCAATCGTCAAAGTCGATGACGCCGATATGTCCGGTCTCATCAATCAACAGGTTTGCAAGGCGGAGATCAGCATGGATCAGGCCGAAGCGCTCCTGCCCTTGGCCGTATTCTGAGAGACGGCGCTCCAACTCAACGCAACAGCGTTCCAGGACTTCTCGGCCATCTGGCGTAAGCCCTATCCCGTCCCGCCAATCGCCCCAGTGCGGGCTCAGACCAACGGTTGTTTCAAAGGTCCAGGTCTTGCGAACGAAACCCGAGGGCCGGCGCCAAGCTTTCGCATGGGCATGGAGCCGAGCATTGATTGCACCCAACTTCCGGAAGCCAGGCACAAGGTCGTCCTCTGCGGAGGGTTCATCGCCCTGCATAAAGGCAAACGCCACGACATCGCGCTTTTCGCACTTCAGATCAAAGCTAGCTATGTGACCGCCACCGCTTACGGCGAGCGGGGCGGGTATATCAACGACGCTATTCGCGCGCAGGGCTTCGATCCAAGCCAGCTCAGACTCAATTTCAGACCGGGTGTGATATCCTGGTCTGTGGACGCGGAGGATTACAGGTGCCTCTCGTTCCGGATCGTCAGCACGGAAAGTCGCGTTCTCGGAAACCGTGAGTAGAGTGACACGCGTCTGAGGCGACAGACCCCAGACTGGCGCGAGGCTCGCGGCTCCCTTTCGAAGAGTCTCGATAAAGGCATCATCGTAAAGACCGGCCATCTGTCCTCCCAGGCCGCGAGTCGCAGTCTGCGCATTCCGCGTTCAATGATGGAAGTTAGGCAGAATTTCTGTGGCTCACAACTTTTTTTCACTTGTATGATCGTGCAAATGTAGGGAACCATTGCAGGATCAACAAAACTTGGCCGCCGTAGAACGCGTGCTGCGCCGCTGCCTGCCGATGATCGACATAGGAGTGCCCCACCATGAAATTAAACCGACGCACGTTTACCCATGGCCTGGGCGCCGCAACTGGCCTCGCGCTGTTTTCACCAACAACCCGCGCTCGCGCGGCTGTCTCCGACAGGCTCAACATACTTTGCTGGGAAGGCTACAATACGGATGACGTTTTGGGGCCGTTCCGCGGTTTGCACCCCGACGCCACCGTTAGGGCCGAGAGCGGCACCTCTGACCCTGACATGATCAACAAGCTTCGGGCCGGTGAAGTGCGGGTTTGGGATCTGATCAACGTCAACCAGCCCTGGGCAAGGGCGCAGCTTTATCCAGAAGGTCTGATAAAGCCGCTGAATAAGGAGCGGTTCATGCCCTTCTTCGAGAGCTATATCGCTGGGTTCAACAATCCGCCCTACCCGCTCGCTTTCGCTGAGAATGGTGATTTGATCGGGATGCCTCAGCGATACGGGCCGTTCAGTTTCGTGGTGAACACCGACAAGATCAGCCGCGAAATGGCTGAGGATCAAGGCTGGAAGCTCTTCCTCGATCCGGCCATGGCCGATCGATACGGGGTCCTCACCTACGACAATTGGAACGTGATGCACATGTGCATTACAGGGGATCAAAATCCTTTCGAGCCGATCGAAGGCGATGGGCTGGAGACGTTCCGCCAGACTGCGGAAGCCATCTTCGGTGGAGCAAGGCTCCTGACAGATGACCTGGTTGCAATGAACACCGCACTGATCAACGGCGAGATCGATGCTTACTTCACCGGCGGTACATACACCGCGTCACCGGCTCGTCTTGACGGATTGACGAATATACGTGGCATCACTCCGAATTCAGGTCCAATTGATGGGAAAGGCGGGGTCGTCTGGATCGAGCTTACCTCCGTCGTCAACAATCCAGAGCCCTCTACTCTTGCGGAAGACTTTCTCGAATTCGTCCAACAGCCAGAGATCAGCAAGGCCGTCGGCTTCGCGGAAGGCACCTATAATCCAGTCTGCCAAATGGGCGATCCTGACGTCTTCGCAAAATGGGATTCGACAGAACTCGATGCTATCCAGTGGGATAGCCTTGCTGAAGAGATGGATCGCTCTGTCGAATACCAAGTCGTAGCGTCGTATGAAGAGTTGTCGCAGATCTACAATGCCGCAAGGCGTGGCTAAAACATTTTCAATCGCTCAGGCCCGCGTGCTCGTGCGGGCCTGTGCATCCGATAAACTCCAAACGAACACACGACCCGTGGGAGCGGCATGACAGATATTCCGATCCTACGGATCGCAGGGCTCGAAAAACGATTTGACGGTTTTGCAGCCCTTGGTGGCGTCGATTTATCTGTGCCGGAAGGTGAATTTCTAACAATCGTGGGGCCTTCAGGAAGCGGAAAGACCACGCTCATCCGTCTGCTCGTGGGAATGGACGAACCAACCGACGGTACAATCTGGTTGAGAGGCAAGCGGATTGACCGGGTGCCAGCCAACAAACGCCCAACCTGTATGGTTTTTCAGTCACTAGCGCTCTTCCCGCATCGAAGCGTCGGGCAAAACATCGAGTTTCCACTCAAGATTAAAGGTGTTGATCCAACCCTTCGCCGAGAGCGGGCCATGGAGCTTCTCGATCTTCTGCGGCTTCGACCCGAATACTACGGGAAACGCATTCAGGAGTGTTCAGGCGGTGAGCGGCAGCGAGTTGCACTTGCGAGGGCTCTTGCCTTTGATCCAGAGATTTTATTCTTCGATGAGCCGCTTTCGGCTCTGGATTACCGCTTGAAGAAGACACTCGAAAAAGAATTGAAGGATCTCCACGACCGCACGGGCAAGACCTTTATCTACATTACTCATAGCCTTGAAGAAGCGATGGTGATGTCCGACCGGATCGCGATCATGCGCGCGGGTAAATTCGAGCAGATCGCGACACCGGACGAGATCTACGCTCGACCCAGAAGCCGCTTTGTTGCGGAGTTCATGGGGGAGGTGAACTTGATCGAAGTGCGGCCTGGGCAGGAAGGTCTAGTTGCACGCAACATCAACATGGTGCCGGATGCAAGCGTGCGCCTAGGGATCACAAATGGAAAGGGCGGCACTCTTGTCGTTAGACCGGAGTCTATCCGCATCCTCTCTGGTGGGGAGAACGCGGACGCCATGGCGGAGGGTCGACTCAATGCGGAATACGATCTTGGCTCCCGGCACCAGTATAAAATCGATCTTGTAGACGGCACTCGCCTCACGGCAGAGGTCTTGAGAGAAAGCCGTATTACCGCAAGTCTCGGTGAGCCGGTTAAGATTGGCTGGGACCTGACGCGTTGCCACCTGATCGAAGAGGCACACGATGGAACGCATTGAGAACCGTCTGGGGATTCTGAGCGCGCTTCCCATCGGCATTCTCTTGGTTCTGGGCTTTCTCGCGCCATTCCTGGTTGTCGCAGCTTTCTCGATCATGCCGCAAAAGGTGTTCGATCTGGCGCATCTGCCGGATTTCTCTGCCTACGGCGAGTTCTTCCGCCAGGGATACTGGAAGCCGCTGGCATGGTCACTAGGGATGGCGTTAGTTTCCACTCTGATCCTTTTCGTCATTTGTTGGCCACTCGCTTTTGGCATGGCAAAAGTATTCAAGAGTTTCACGTTTGTGCTCACAATCGCTGTCGTAATGAGCCTTTTCGTGTCGGAGAACATCCGCCTGTTCGGCTGGGTTCTGACGCTGATGAAGGGCGGGTTGATAGAGGGGCACTTGCGATATTGGACGGGCACCGGGTTCGATGCGCTCCTCTACAATGTGCCCGTGATCGTGTTTGGTCTCGTCTATGTCTACTTTCCATTCATGCTTTTCCCCCTGGCCCAAGGCATCGCCATGGTGCCCGATGATGCCCGCCAAGCGGCGGCAGATTTGGGCGCCACAAGATGGCAGATCCTATGGGAGGTTGAATTGCCGTTGGCGGCACCTGGGATCGTTGTTGGGAGCCTGTTGTGTTTCGTGCTGGCGGCTGGCGCTATCGCAGAGTCGAAACTCCTCGGCGGTCAGGCAGTGATCGTGATTGGCGATGAGATTGAAACCGCTTTTACCTATGGGCAGAATTGGCCGCTCGGCTCTGCATTGGCCGTGATCCTGATATTGATAATCGGGGCATTGGCGGTCTTCGCCGTCAGCCGAGTCGATCTTGATAGCATCATGGGACGCGGGCGCTGATGCAGCCAAATCGACTGACAAAGGGATTCCTTTACGCATACGGTATCTTGGCGATCGCTTTTCTCTATCTGCCGCTGGTCTCCGTCGGATTTGCGAGCGTTTCGCAAGCGCGCTATCTCACGTTCCCGATCCGGCGCTACGCATTGGGTTGGTACGAGGAGGCGTTCACGAGCCAGACTGTGGCGGATTTGCTGGTCATCTCGCTGAGAGTTGCCGGTATAGTGACAGTCATATCGATGATTGTGGGTTTCTTTGGAGCCCTCGCATTCGCCCGATATGGCTGGCGATATCGCAAGACATTCCAGAAGGTCATTCTTCTGCCGATATTCTTTCCTCAAACGGTCCTGGGACTCGCGCTCCTAATGTGGTTCAACGCCGTTGGCGTCATCCCCTCATGGCAGACGGCAATTGTTGCGCACCTCGTTTGGATCGCGCCGATTGCGACGCTTGTTATCGCTATTCGGGCGTATAGCTTTGACCCCGCCCTCGAGGAAGCGGCCAGAGACATGGGATGTTCGACTTGGCAGGTGATGCGCGAGGTGACGATACCGCTGCTGATGCCCGGTGTAATCTCGGCGGGCATATTTGCGTTTCTGCTGAGTTGGGGCAATTTCCCCCTGTCGCTCTTCACTACGGGCGCGGATTCAACACTACCGGAATGGCTCTATGCCAAGATGGTTTCAGGCTATTCACCGCTCGTGCCAACCGTCGGCATACTCTCGGTCGCGGCTTCATTTGCTCTCTTGGCAGTCGGACTGACAGTGCCGAGGCTTCTACGTCTGGTCCGACGCGCCGCCGTGAGAGAGACGCATCCGAGCGAGAGCGCACGCAGCGCCGTAGCCGCTGCGGACTGAAATCAACAATAAAGTCACTAAGGAAGGGAGACAGTCATGTTCACCTCGATCGCGGGCAAGAGCGTCCTTGTAACCGGCGGGTCAAAAGGCATCGGAAAGGGAATCGCGGCCGTTTTCGCAAAAGCGGGTGCAAAGGTCATGATCGCTGCGCGCGGCGCGGAGGCCGCGGAGGGCACGGTCCGCGAACTTGTAGACGCTGGCTACACGGCATCGATGACGCTGGGCGATGTCGGCGATTGGGAAGATGTCCAAGGTATGGTGCATGATTCAGTCACGGCATTTGGCGGGCTCGACATTCTTTGCGCCAATGCCGGGGCGTTTCCGCAAACAAAGATCATCGAGATGGACCCATCCGAATGGGACGACGTGATGCGGACCAATCTCAAATCCGCGTTTCTTTGCGTGAAGGCGGCGATCCCGCAGTTTGAGAAGGCCGGACAGGGCCGCGTCATCCTGACATCTTCGATCACCGGACCGGTCACGGGCTTCCCAGGGTGGTCTCATTACGGTGCGTCGAAATCCGGGCAACTTGGATTCCTAAGAACCGCCGCCATGGAGCTTGCGCGCTACAACACAACAATCAATGCTGTGATGCCCGGCAACATATACACCGAAGGCCTGCAGGATCTGGGAGAAGACTATCTCAAGACTATGGCGGCATCGATCCCCCTCAAGCGGCTTGGAGATGTCAAGGATATCGGCAACACAGCCTTGTTTTTCGCTTCAGACGAAGCAGGCTACATCACAGGCCAGCAAATTGTCGTCGATGGTGGTCAGATCCTGCCAGAGTCTTTGGAAGCCCTGGAAGAGGCATAGACACACGATCACCGCGGGAAATCACGGCATCACCCTCTTAATTCAATCAGACAACCCGTAGACCGAACTGGCAAACGCTCGGCGGATCGACTTTTTGTGCTCAAGTCGGACGGTTCGAAAGGTGTTGTTATGGGCGAGGCTGACGGAAAAACCATACTGATCAGTGGCGGATCGCGCGGGATCGGGCGTGCGACTGCGTTAGAAGCTGCAAAGCTTGGATGGAACGTTGCATTCACTTTTCGCTCAAACGCGGAGGCGGCCGCGGAGACGGTCCGACGGGCGAGCGCGTTTAGCGGCAGCGCGGTTGCCCTCGAAGGGGACTCGGCGATTGAGACGGATGTGGCGCGCAATTTCGAAGCTGCCCTTGAACAGTTCGGCAAGCTCGATGCGGTGGTGATCAACGCTGGTATCGTAGCTCCTTCTCTCACACTGGCCGAAATGTCGACAATGCGCTTGGAGCACGTTTTAAGGACCAACGTGCTGGGAGCACTCCTGTTCGCGCGGGAGGCGGCACGACGCTTGCCCTCCTCTGCCGGACCAAGCGGAGGCACGCTTTGCTTTGTTTCTTCCGCAGCAGCCCGGCTTGGCTCACCCTTTGAATATGTCGACTATGCCGCAAGCAAGGGCGCTATCGATACGCTAACCATTGGGCTCTCGAAGGAGCTCGCGCCCCAAAAAATCCGCGTGAACGCCGTCCGTCCAGGACTGATCGATACCGAGATCCATGCCAGCGGCGGGCAGCCCAACCGGGCGGAGAATTTGGGGCGTACAACACCAATGGGACGGCCAGGAACGCCAGAAGAGGTCGCGCAAGCAATCCTCTGGCTTTGCAGCGACGCCGCTTCATACACCACAGGAGCGGTTCTAGACGTCGCAGGAGGGCGTTGATTACGCCCAAGCAGGAGAAAAGCGGCACGGCACCGGCTCCTATCTAACAACTTGGGATTGCTCGCGACGGCGGGAGATCTGCCTGATTTTCCGACTCACTGCCAAAATTCTGGCCGCAAGAGCGCAAAACGCCCGTTTGCGTTGCCTCATCCTGGTGGCAATTTCGATCTACCAGTAGGAATTGAGTGCATACTGGGCACATGTGATGGCAGCGACGTGCCCCACAACACAGCGCGGTCAATACGAGGGTAGAACTCACTATGGTCTTCGAGGTCTTCGCGATTGGCGCTGCATTCTTATTCGGTTTGGCCAGCCGTCCATTTGGATTGCCACCTCTGGTCGGTTTTCTCGCAGCTGGCTTTGTGATCAACACCATCGGCCCAGAATACGGAATGCCGGCCACAACCGGGAGAATTCTCGACTATCTTGCTCATCTCGGCGTGCTCATGCTTCTGTTCACTGTTGGGCTGAAGCTGAAGCTCAAGCAAATCGGCGAGCTCCAGGTCGTTGCCGGAGCCAATGTGCATTTCCTGCTTTCGATCATCCTGTTTGCGCCCCTTATGCGGCTCTTTTTTACAGACACATGGCTGACCGCACTTCTTGTCGCGATTGCTCTAGCTTTCTCATCGACCGTGCTCGCTGCCAAAATGCTGGAAGCAAAGCGCGAGCTGGGGAACTTCCATGGCAGGACCGCGATTGGGATCCTGATTGTGCAGGATATCATAGCCCTCGTCGTTCTCGCGATCTTTTCGGGTAAAGTCCCTGGTCCCTGGGCACTACTGATATTTGCAACCCCGCTGTTGCGTCCGATTCTGTTCCGCATGCTGGACTATGCTGGACATGATGAGGTGTTGGTTCTGACCGGAATGCTCCTGAGCCTTGTGATTGGAGGCGTCGGTTTTGAGCTGATCGGGCTCAAAGGCGAGATTGGCGCGTTGGTGATGGGGTTACTCCTGTCGACGCATCCACGCGCGAGCGAACTCTCTGACTCGCTATGGGCGTTGAAAGAGGTCTTCCTCGTAGGTTTCTTCCTATCGATTGGGATGTCCGGCCTACCTGACTGGAACGCCGTGATCTTTGCCGTCGTCTTGGGCATCCTGCTCCCATTGAAGGGCGTTCTCTTCTTCTTCCTGCTGGTCGCTTTTGGGCTCCGGTCCAGAACGTCTTTCCTTTCCGCACTCTCCCTCACGGCCTACAGTGAATTTGGGCTGATCGTGGCCGCTGGTATCCCTGCGGCGGAAAGCTTTCTTGTGCCACTGGCACTTGCTGTTTCGGTGTCGTTCTTGATCTCAGCGCCGCTTAACCGTTTCGCTCACCCGCTCTTCGAACGGTACGAGAGCAAGCTTCAGATCTATGAACGTCAAATAAGACATCCCGATGAGCAGCCGAAGGATTTGGGCGATGCCAATGTGCTAATCTTTGGCATGGGACGCACCGGTTCCGCCGCTTATGAGATGCTCAGCGCGGAAGGAATGCGCCCGGTGGGGCTCGACGCGGACACCTACAAGGCTGCGGGGCATGTCAAGGCTGGCCGCAACGTCATCTTTGCAGATGCGGAGGATAGCAACTTTTGGAACAGTGTCAGTTTAGATGGGATCGAAGCAGCCGTGCTCGCAATGGACGATATTGAAGCCAAACTCATCGCCGCTCGCACCCTTCGGTCAAAGGGGTTCGCTGGACCCATCGTCAGCCACGCGCTCTACGAGGAACATGTCAGCATGATCGCCGAAGCAGGCGCGGATCAGACCTACCTGACCATGCGAGAAGCAGGTCGAAGTCTTGCCGCCCACGCGCTCGAAGCAACTCGGACTCAAGATGATCGGGAAACGGCCTGATTGTTCAACCAGACTTGCTCCAAGAGACGGTGTCGGCGAAAACAGCATAAGAGAGGCAGACACAAGCCTTTGAAAGGTTCTTGGGGCGTTACATAGTTTCGCTACGGGGAGATCGATACAGGGCGATGGTCGCTAGGGATAGAGGGTATGAGCGGAGCGCGGCTTCTCCGGGCAACGATAAGGGCTTCGCTTCTCGTCCTGGCGGGTATCGGATTCCTCGCCATCGTTGTGCTCTTCACGACTCTGATTTGGATTCGGCAGCAATCCTCGGCCACAGTTCCAGAGCGGAAACTGCCACCGGGCGCACATTCCCAATTGCAGCCCGGAGACGGGATGATCCCAGAGATTGCCGATGCAACAAGTGGGCCCAGCGCAGACGGCAAGCTGAATGTCCTAATGATCTCGTCGGGCGGTCAGAATACAGCCTATGGCGCAGGGGTAATGTCGGCTTCGTTCGAGTCCGGCATCCTGCCACGTTTCGACACAGTCACCGGCGTTTCCGGTGGGAGCCTCATGGCGTTACAAGCTTTCGTCGGTAAGACTTCGAGAGAGGAAACGCGCGAATTCGTTGAACAAGTGGCTGAAGCCGTTTCCGTCACTGAGAGGCGTAGCCCAGCTTTCCTGGAGCTCATCAGGATTGCGCTAGGAAAGGGCACCAGCGTTTCTGGTGCGATTGAACGCGTAATCGCAAACGAGATTTCTGACCAGGTTGTCGCCGGCATTGCGGCCGAACACGAGAAGTGACGACGGCTCTACATCGGCACGACGGACCTGACCTATGGGGGAGCAGTGGTTTGGGATATCGGACTGATCGCAGGTAGCGAAGATCCCAACAGGCTTTCTCGTGTGCGACAAATCGTGCTCGCTTCGCTCTCGATTCCCGCCTTCTTTGAGCCGCAGAGCATTGCCTAACAAAACACGACAACGCTCCATATCGACGGCGCCGTAACAATGCCTTACTTTTTGCCAGATTTGCTAAGCAAAGCAGACAGCCAGCAGCTTTCCATTTACTTCCTCGACAACGAGAAGCTCTTTGAAACGTTGAGGCCGCTGGAGGTCGGAGCTCGGCCTGATCAGGTCAGTCTGCGTCTGATGGACGCGATGTATAGTGCGCACGTCAAAAACATGTTTGAGCTCTTGCTGATCAAGTCTGCGCTCTTCAACTTCGAAGTCCGCTTCGCCGCGGTTCCAGAGAATTTCAAGTTTGCCAAGAGCGAAACTGATTTCGACCGGGGAACGATCTTGGACCTGTATCGTTCGAGCTTCGCGACAACGAAGAACACAATCGAAGGCCCCCGCGGAAAGGATGGCATCTGGCAGCCCGTAGACACCAGTTTGATTGGATGGGCTGAGGATTTATTCGACTAGAGCCCGCGATTTATGCGAATGGCAGTTCAAGCGAAAGCGAATCAAGAGCTTGGGACACATCTCCTACGGTTGCAGTGGCAAGTGCTGCTGACAACTCGCAGCTGGCGACGAGTGGGGTGAAACATGGGTGACATGAGTGCAACCAGATTGAGGACGGATGCGCCCTTGGGTGCGCTTGTCGTTTTGGGACTTTTCCTCGCCGGTTGTGATGGCGAAAATGAAACAAGCATTGCAACGACGCAAATACCCGTCCGGGCCTACACGGTTGTTCCCGAAATCGATCAAAGCGGCTTGACCTTCACAGCCGAGCTCCAAGCAAAAGATACAGTGGAACTGTCCTTTCAGGTCAATGGCTACGTAGAAAGTCTCGCCGAGGCCTCAGATGCCGACCGGGCCATTCTCGCTGGAGACCGGATTGCAGAGGGGGATACTCTCGCTTCCATTGACCCGCGCGACTACGAACTCGCGGTAAGCCAAGCGCAGGCAAGCTTGTCGGCAGCCCAGGCCACATTCGAGCAAGCCGGCCGCGACTTAGAGCGTTATCAGGGGATGCTTGAAGCCAATGCCGTAAGTGAGGCCGAATTCGAGAGTGTTCGAGAGTCCTATCAGACAGCGCAGGCGGATGTGGACTCAGCAACCGCGGATCTCAACGAAGCAGAGATCGATTTGAGCTACGTGGACCTAACCGCTCCGGTGTCGGGCATATTGTTGGAGCGTGACATCGATGTTGGTGCTCTCGTTCGAGATGGAACCGTCGCCTTCACTCTCGCCGATGACAGCGAGGTCGACGCAGCATTGCTGGTCACCGACACAATTGTACAAAGCCTTCGCATCGGGCAACCGCTTTCGATCCGGGTGCCGTCGCTGGATGGTCAGACTTTTATGGGGTCTGTGACCGAGATCGCGCCGGGCAGCGATGACAATGACAGTGAGGGGATGTTCCTTGTGAAGGTGCGCACAGACAATACCACCCGTCAGTTGCAGATTGGAATGACGGCGACTGTGGAGATCGCACCCGCAGATACGGATCGAACAATCCTGACCATACCCCTGACCTCGGTTGTCCGCGCCGCTGACCCGGGCGCGACATATGCCGTCTACACACTTTCGGAGGTGAGCGGCGACGCATCAGATGCGGCAGTCGCGACGCAGTCTGCAGTTGATCTTGGAGAGGTGATCGGCAACCAGATCGAGGTCACCGGTGGCTTGACCGCCGGGGACAGGATCGTCCGTTCAGGGGCCAAGATTGTCAGCAACGGCGCGGCTGTAACGATCATACCCTGAGGGCTCAGAAAGTGTTGAATGATTAGTCATGAGTGATCCCTCGGAAGACAAAGCCTTCAACCTCGCGAGGGCATTCACCGAACAACGCCAGATCTCATTGGTTCTACTGATTGGTGTCTTGATCTGGGGGATGGTGGCTTACGTCGATATCCCGAAGCGGAAAGACCCTTACATACCGTTGAGAGTGGCTACGGCGGTTACGATCTGGCCGGGAGCCGACGCGTTGACCATGGAAGAGTTGGTGACGCGTCCCGTTGAGGAAACCATCGCCAAGAACCGCGCGATCCATGAAGCCGCCGCCAACAATTTCGGCATTAAGTCGATCTCTCAGCCAGGGCTGTCCATTGTTACGTTGCAGCTCGCCGAAGATTATGCTGCGTATCAAACCGCGTTCAACGAAATCGGCATCGATCTGACCGCCCTGTCGAGTAATCTGCCCGACGGCGCTGGCCCGATCCAATTCAACAGCGAATTTGGTAAGACCGCCGCGCTCCTGCTAACGCTGGCCAGCCCCCACGAAGGCGATGTCGAAATCGCCCTTCGCGCACGCGATGTCGCTTCTTCCATCAGAGATGTCCGTGCCGGGACGGGGTCCGACGCACGGCAGAGCTTCATCGTGGTTCTTCCGCGCTCCGTCGATCTCTCGCCGATGCAGCGCCGTATTTCGCTCTTGGGAGACGTGCTTTCACGCCCCGGGGCCGATGGATCAGCCGCCATCATCAACGACGTCCGCCCTCTCTCGGGACCAGGATTTGTAGGTCTGGACTACACCCTGACCAATCCGGAGACAGACGTTCCGAACGCGGTCGAAACACTGCTGCAGGAACGATTTGGCGTGTCCCGGCTTCATCCTGATGCATGGGACCCGGTTGCTATAGATGCTCCCGACGAGAGCGAAACTCGACTTCAGGCCGTTCCGGGCGAACGATACTCCTACGAAGATCTTAACGAGTTCAGCACGTATTTCGCCCGAGTGCTTCGCGCGGTCCCGGAGGTCTCGGTGGTGGAGCGCTCCGGCCAACTGGAGCAGCGGATCTTCGTCGAGTATAGCCAGGAGCAACTCGTCAACCTTGGTCTGTCACCGAGCATAATCAGTAATGCCCTGCAGACACGAAACTCCACGCTTCCCGGCGGGGTGTTCTACCTTGGTGGGACTGAGACGACAGTCGACACCAATAGCAGGTTCAGCGCGATTGAAGATCTTGGAAACGTCGTCGTCGGAAGCGCCGATGGTGAAATTACACATTACTTACGCGATTTGAGCGACCTGGTCCCAGGTTACGAATCTCCGCCGGAATTCCTGAACTACCTGAGCTGGCAAGAGCCAGACGGCACTTGGACCCGCGGTAAAGCGATCACACTTTCCGTGCAGCTTCGGGACGGCGCACAGATCGCGGAATTTGGCACTGCCGTTGAGGCAGCTATAGAACGGGCCTCGGTGTTTTTGCCCGAGGATCTGATCGTCAAAACATTGTCGAGCCAACCCTCGCAGGTAGCAGATTCGATTACGCTGTTCATGACCGCTCTGGTCGAGGCGATTGCACTGGTTCTATTCATCTCGCTCATCGGCTTTCGAGACTGGCGCACAGCTCTGTTGATGATGCTGTCGATTCCACTCGCACTCGCCATGACTTTCGCGATGATTGACCTCATCGGGATCGAGCTTCAGCAGGTTTCGATCGCAGCGCTCATTATCGCTTTGGGTCTTCTGGTTGATGATCCTGTCGTTGCGGCAGATGCGATCCGTCGTGGTATGTCAGAGGGGCTTCCTGCGCGCAAAGCGGCCTGGATTGGGCCAACACGCCTGCGGCAGGCCATCCTTTTTGCGACACTGACCAATATCGTCGCGTATCTTCCGCTCTTGCTCTTGACCGGGAATACAGGCCAGTTCCTCGTGAGCCTACCAGTCGTTTTGACCTGCGCGCTGATCGGGTCTCGCATTGTTTCGATGACTTTCGTCCCGTTTCTGGGTCTCTACCTTCTGAAACCGGAAAAGGGACCTATCCGGACGCCCGAAGAAAGCCGGTCCACAGGGTTCACCGGTTGGTATTACCGCGTCTGCCAAAAGCTCATTCGCCATCGCCGGATCGCGCTCGCCTGTGTCTTTCCGCTCTTGCTTCTGTTCATCCCGATTGGCCATTCACTCAAGCAGGCTTTCTTCCCTGCAGATGTGCAGCATCTCTTCTACGTTGATATCTTTTTGGAGAATGATGCATCCATCGAGCGAACAGCAGAACTGGCCCGCGAAGCCGAAGCAGTCGTCCTCGAAACGGTCAGCGACTTTGCCGAGGAGCATGGGTTGACGGAAACAGGCGTGCTCGAGTCCATGGCGTCCTATTTGGGAGGAGGCGCGCCCCGGTTCTGGTTCTCTGTGACACCCCAGATCAACCAGGTGAACTATGCGCAGCTCTTACTTCGGGTCGAGGAGCGAACTCTGACGCCGGAAATCGTCGTACCCCTGCAGGCCGCTCTGAGCGCGAAGATCCCCGGTGCCGTCGTAGACGTACGGCAGCTGCAGACGACACCTGTAACCTACCCCATCGCTCTGAGGCTTTCTGCGGACTCGGCTGTCACAACTGGAAGCCCAGAGGATCTTGCTGAGCTGACTGAACTCCGCCGGCAAGCCGACAAGCTGAAGGATCTCTTGCGTGCGATCCCCATTGCCGAGCGCCCAAGAGACGATTGGGGATCGGAAACGGTCAGTCTAGAGCTTGCCGTTGACCCAGACCGCGTGGCGCTGGCGGGACTAACCGAACAAGATGTGCTTCTCAGCACAGCCGGAGCACTGAACGGTATCGAAATGACCACCGTCGAGGCCGGAGAGGAGAATATCCCGGTTCTGGGCATCCTGAACCCGGTTGAGCGTGCGAGTATCACGGGCCTCGAAAGCGTCTATGTGTTTTCGAGTTCTCAAGGCGGGGCCACTCCCCTTGCCCGTGTGGCCGAGCTTGGCTTCGATCTATCGCATCAGAGAATTGCTCGGCTTGAGCACGCCCGGTCCGTCGAGATCCGGGCTTTTCCTGCAGAGGGGCACCTGCCGTCCGAAGTGATGGCACAACTCTCATCGCAGCTCGCCGCTTTCGAGGCGGAGCTGCCCCCGGGGATCCGTCTCCAGATATCCGGCGAACAGGCCGATAGCGCGTCCGGCTTCAGCGACCTCAGACTCGCGCTCGCCGTCTCCATCGGCCTCATTTATCTCGCTCTGGTGCTTCAGTTCCGACACATCTTGAAACCGCTGCTCGTCTTCGCGGCGGTTCCGTTCGGCGTGCTAGGAGCCCTCGCCTCTTTGTTGTTCATGGGAAGCCCATTTGGGTTCATGGCGTTTTTGGGCGTCGTGGCGCTGATTGGCGTAATCGTCAGCCACGTAATTGTTCTTTTTGATTTCATCGAGGAACGGCGGCGAGAAGGCTCAGACTTGGAAGAGGCTTTGCTCGATGCAGGAATCCATCGGCTTCGACCCGTCTTGATCACATGCAGCGCAACGATCTTCGCGCTGATCCCGCTGGCAATTCACGGTGGTCCGCTTTGGCAACCTCTGTGCTATGCGCAGATCGGCGGACTGGTAGTCGCGACATTTACGACGCTCGTTCTAGTCCCGATGCTCTACGCATTCTTCGTGCTCGATATCAAACTCATCGGATGGGAGAGGGATCAAGGCGATCTTGAGCCAGCCACGACTTCATAGGGAAACGCGTTCCGGTCTACTGAAACGCTGCGAAGGGGATCCAAAAGCTATTATTGTTCAGGGCAGCAAATCGTCCCGAAGTCCTGGCCAACGATTTCTTGGCCATCGTACACATTGAAGTCTACTTCGACCCGTTTCCAGATTGGAACCTACTACAGATCGCCGCAATCATCCGGTATTGCAATTTCTCAAAGATCCGCTTGCGACAAAAACGGTAGCTAGGAACAATATTGGGAAATGGATAGACCCGGTTTTTTCCGAGGCCGCACGGGTCATCTTCAGTTTCCTTTCTCCGACAAAAAGCTTCCAGCAGGCGCTCAGTCTTGCGCCGAAAACTACCATGGGTTCATCTCACTCGGACCGAGCCAAGACGAAAATGCTGCCGCCAAACCTCCGTCCGTTCCTGGTCACGGGCCTCGTAGACTTTGAGAGCCTCATGCAAGTCGGTGGGCTCGTCTTTGACTATACCACCTTCGGCCAATGCAGTCAGGCGCAAGGTATACCAAGCCGTTACGCCGCCTTCTGGCGCGTCACGAAATCTTGGAAAAGCTAGCGCTATCGCCTCTCCGGCCTGCCATTTCTTAGGGAGAGACGGCTCGAGCACGAGTGCCCGCGCCAGGCCGACAACATCTGCGACACCTTCTGCTACGACAGCTTCGGCCTGCGCCCGTGTCTTGAACCCGCCAGCCAGCATCAGCGGCTTTTTGGTCCGCGCCCGAGCACGAGCGGCGAAGCTGGCAAAATACGGGCCGTTACTTGCAGCATCCGAGGCTGACTTTGCACCGGGGAAGTAGGTTCCACCGCTTACGTCGATGAGATCGACGGATGAGCCGTCGAGCGCCGCAATAACGTCCAGGGCTTCGACTTCCGCGAATCCACCCTCGAGTTGATCGGTTGCGTTCAGCTTCACGGCAATTGGAAAGCGCGGCCCAACAGCCTCGCGCGCGGCGGCGATCGTCTCAAGAAGGAGACGCATCCGGTTTTCGAGTGAACCGCCATAGGCATCCTGACGCTGGTTGAAGAGCGGTGAAAGGAACTGGCTCAAGAGGAAACCGTGCGCAGCATGGATCTGCACGCCATGAAAACCCACTGTCTGTGAGAGTTGCGCGGTTCGCGCAAACTCGCTCGGCAGTTTCGCAATCTCATCAGATGTCAGCGCGTCGCATCGTAAGCCAGGAAGGTCCAGCGCACTCGGCCCTTTCGGTGCGCTCGTTGGCGGGAAAGCCATCGCTCCCGCATGGCCTAACTGGGTCCAAAGCATTGCTCCATCAACGCCGCCCTGAACTGCCAATTCTTCGAACCGTACAAGATCAGATGCTTCATCCAGTACGAGATTCCCCGGTTTTTCTGCGTAGTTCGGTCCACTCTGCACCTCGCCGATAATGGAAAGCGCGATACCTCCTTCGGCCCACCTCCTGTAAAGCCGCGCTTGGCTTTTGGTGGGATGTCCAGTGCCATCCCCCAACGAGTCGGACATCGCCGATTTGGCAATCCGGTTCTTCAGCTGGACACCACAGGGCAGCTGTAGTGGATCAAACAAAGGACTCTCTACCGACAAGCACTCTCTCCCGAGCCAAAACCAACTCCTGCGCTACCCGCGCACGACCCCGCCCGGAAGGCAAGCCCGGTTGGTGTTCTGACCTATAACTTGCCTAGCTGGGCGAGCCGGGCTCTTGTTTGCTGAGACAGAAGCTGGCGGTTGTAGCCAACAAACGGCCACCCCGAGAAGCTCGATGGTGGGAGATCCACCGATAGCGTGTTTTGTGCTCAGGGTAGCCTCTGAACCCACTTTACAATCTTCTTTACCGTCGGATTTTCGAAGAGCCGAGGAGTATAGTAGGAACCTGCTGCACGTTTCGAGATTTCAGAAAGCGTCGGATATGGCAGCACCATTCCAGCAATCTTCGAGATCTTCATTTTCGATCCAATGGCAAGGGTCCAGAGCCCGATGAGCTCACCCGCATGCGGCCCTACGATCCCCGCGCCAATCGGCCCGCCACGGTGAACGATGACCTTGATCAGGCCTTTTGTGATACCGTCCGTGCGTGCTCGGTCATTCCCCTCGAACTCGGCCCGCAAGACCTCGATCTGGTCACCATGTACATCTCGGGCTTCCTTCTCCGTGACGCCCACTTGAGCGAGTTCGGGCTCGGTGTAAAGGACACGAGGCACGGTGAGATTGGCCGCGGAGGCCGGTAGGCCAAACAGGGCTGAACGCACGACGATACTGGCATGCGCGCCCGCAAGATGCGTGAACTGGCCCCTTCCTGCGACATCACCGATTGCATAGACGCGCCTATTTGAGGACTTCAGGTTGGCGTCCACCTCGATCCCTGCGCGAGAAAACCGGATGTCTGCCGCCTCTAGCCCAAGATCGTCAATATTGGGAACCCGACCTGTGGCAAGGAGCAAGTGCGAGGCCGTGAGGCGCTTGCCATCTGCCAAGACAACGGCAAGGCCGTTTCCGTCGGGTTCAACTCGATCCACCCCAACTCCAGTCCGAAACTCTACACCCTCGTCACGAAGTGTTTCCACCACAACCGCCGCCAAATCTTGATCTTCGCGCGCGAGCGGAGTTCCCGCCTCTACCACGGTGACTGCGCTGCCAAGACGGCGGTGCGCTTGCGCCAGTTCGAGTCCAATCGCGCCGCCACCGAGGACAACGAGGTGTTCTGGACGGTCCGCTTTGGAGAATACTGTCTCATTGGTGAGGTAAGGGACGTGGTCTAAACCCGGTATAGGAGGGACAGCAGGTCGTGAGCCAGTTGCGACGACGAACCGACGTGCGCGAATGCGGGTTTCACCTGCTTCAACCTCGTCCTTCGAGATAAAACGCGCGCGCTCCCGGATCACCGTCACGCCCAGACCCTCGAAGCGCTCCTGGCTGTCATGGGGTGCGATCCCTGCGATCACCTGTGCGACTCGATCCTTCACAGCCGCAAAATCCACATCCGCAGTGGTTTGGGCGACACCGTATTTCTCACTATGAAGCAGGAGGTTCGCTTGTTTTGCGGAGGCCAGCATGGATTTCGAAGGCACGCATCCGTAGTTCAGGCAGTCGCCGCCCATCTCTCCCGCCTCGATTAGGACAACAGACGCACCCATCTGCACTGCACCAGCCGCGACGGAGAGCCCTCCGGATCCGGCACCGATTACACAAAGATCGGCTTTGATGGTCTGGGTCATTCCGAAACGTTCCGCTTCAAGATAGGCTTCAAAAGGATGGGAAGGGCAGCCAATACACAGAGTGCCAGGAGCGGACCAAGCACAATCGGATCGGTAACGATACTCAAATCGGGGCTCTCACCACGGGCGAACACAGCACCGAGCCCGGAACCGATCCAGCTGTAGACAAACGTCCCGGGGACGATTCCGAGGAACGTCGTGAAGATGTAGGTGCTGGTGCGCACACCGAGAAATGCTGGAGCAAGATTGGCGATAAAAAACGGCACAACGGGCACAAGCCGCATCAGGAACAAGAAACTCAATTCATTCTCCCGTATGCCCTTCTCAAACCGCGCGAGTGCCCGATTGCCACCACTTTCCAGGAACTTCGCGTGCAGGGCATCTCCGAACCCATAGCGGACTGCTAAGAAGATCGCTGTCGCGCCAACTGTCGCACCGAGCACTGTTAATCCTGTCCCGCCAAATGCACCGAACAGGAAACCGCCGGTGAGCGTCATTACGGCCGCACCGGGAAGCGAAAGCGCGACAACCATGACATAAGCTGCGCAATAGACGAACGCCGCCAACATGAGGTTTTCGTCGCGCCAGGCGATTAGGGTTTGCCGGTGCTCGCGTAGGGTCTCGAATGTCAGCACATCGCCAAACAGCCAAATCCCTGCCATAGCGAGCAGCGCGATTGCAGCAATAGGCACGGTACGGCTTAGGTTTCGAGGCAGCATGGTCTCTTTCATCTGTGTCATTTGTCGGCCATCCAGCAGGGAAGTGTTACCAGCGGTTCGGCCTCCAGGCGACGACCTTACGGAGATCACGGAGCCTTGACCTCATCGCAAGATTTGTTTCAGCCGCCACAGTATAGGCAGCAAAGCCGGATTGACTTGAAACAGGCACCTCGCCTATACGACGCTGCTCGAATGTTGGTCGCCACAAGAACGTTGCATGATTACATGGGGCATGTGATCCGGGCCTTGGATGCCGACCGCCGCAGATCATGGAGTTTGACCGCTCCAGGCCGAAGACACGAGGAGATGAGAAATGAAACGTCCATTCCAGCCCAGCAATCGCGTGCGCAAGAACCGGCATGGATTTCGGGCCCGTATGGCTAGCAAAGCAGGCCGTAAGATCCTGAACCGCCGCCGGGCGCGAGGCCGGAAGGTTCTTTCCGCCTAAGCGGTTTCGTTGGTCGTCCCCTTATTATGGAAGCCAACGAAGACGTAGAAGCCAGCCAATTGACCTCTGCGAGCCTGCAGACGCTGTTGAAGCGCAGAGATTTTCTAGCTGTTGCAAGAGGTAGCCATAAAGCGAAAAGTGCTTTTGTACTGCAGGCGAGGCAAAGACCCAACGCAGCGCAACACTCTCCCCCTCGCATCGGCATCACCTGTTCCAAGAAAGTTGGAAATGCCGTAGCTCGCAACCGAGCGAAGCGGCGCCTCCGTGAAGCAGCACGTAACGTTCTTCCGCAGTTGGGTCGCACGGGTTGGGACTATGTTCTTATCGGTCGGCGGAACACCACGGAGAGCATTGAGTTCGGCCGGCTCTTGACCGATCTGCAGATCGCGGTCGAGTACGTGCATAGGCGTCAGAACATACACGAGCGAAAGGGATAATCTGAATTTCCTGTCCCTTTGCGCTGCCGAAGCAGGCGTTGAGGCAGCTTCCGTTCGTTACGGTAGGTGAAATCACGGCTACTTACAGACGTGCCGAGCATAACTCGAGAGTTTTCAATGCGCTTCGAAAGCTGCACGGGAGACACCCGACGCTACGTTCCTCCATTCGCACAACATTTTCCCTGAGATGTAGGCGACACCGAAGACTGCCCAACGCCAACAACGATTTGAGCTTAAGCACTGATCTTACTTCTCCGCAAAGCTCAGCATAGTCGAATCGTGCCCACTTCTGATGTCTTGCCTCAACGAGAGGCAGTCATGTATGCCAGCTTCATGTTCGACGATAGCGATATCCATCCCCTGTTCGCGGGCGCACCCACGACTACCGCATTCAAGAAATTGCGAAAGCGGATCATTCGCCAAACCAGGGAGGCGATCGAGACTTACGGAATGCTGCGCCGCGGCGAACGCTGGTTGGTCTGCCTCTCCGGTGGCAAGGATAGCTATACGCTTCTGGCCTCACTTCTCGAACTCCAATGGCGCGGCGTTTTGCCTGTCGAACTCATCGCATGTAACCTCGACCAAGGTCAGCCGGACTTTCCATCAACCGTTTTGCCAGACTTTTTGAAGCGCTTGGAGATACCGCACCGTATCGAGTATCAAGACACCTATTCAATCGTGACTGAGAAGGTCCCAACGTCAAAAACCTATTGCGCACTCTGCTCACGTTTGCGGCGCGGCCACCTTTATCGGATCGCACGAGAAGAGGGGTGCCGAGCGATTGTATTGGGGCATCATCGTGACGATGTGATAGAGACTTTCCTGCTCAATCTCTTCCACGGCGGCAAACTCGCGGCCATGCCGCCAAAACTCCTTAATGATGAAGGCGATGTTTACGTCTTCAGGCCGCTGGCACACGTAGCGGAAGCAGATTGCGAAAAGTTTGCGCGCTTGATGAATTTTCCGATTGTCCCTTGCAACCTTTGCGGAAGTCAGGACGGTCTGCAGCGGGTCCAAATCAAACGAATGGTCGATGAGTGGGAAGCGAGGTATCCTGGTCGTCGACAAATTATCTTCAGAGCGCTGACACAAGCGAACCCAAGCCACCTCCTCGATACAGGTCTGTTCAACTTCCCAGAGCTGTAGCGGGTCAAATGAGGCGCGAGGCGCGGTCAGGCAGAAACATAAAAGTCTTGACGAATTTCCGCCCCTAAAGCCCCTGAGATTAACGAATGCCACTGCGGATTTAGCTAGTCTCTGGGCAATGACGCTGCAGCTAAATCCCATTCCGGGTCTCGCACCGGACCGACAGTTCATGCACGTGACCGTGGTCGTGCTTGCCGTTGGTCTTGCGACGCTGGTGCTGTCCCATTTGGCAATTGCAAGAGCGTTCTCTCTTGAGAGAAGCGCAACCGAACTGGCCATTGCCAGCGCGAACGAAGCGGCCGCCGCACGAACAGTCATCACCACGATTGACCGGCTGGCCCTCTTGCCAGGTGGACCCGAAAGCCTTCGGACACGGACACGACTTGCCTGGGATGTAGAACGCCTTGCCACAACTGAGCACAGAAGGCTCCTTGCCGATCAACGTGATGACGACTCGGTGCTATTTCCCTTTGTCCGACTGTTGAACGAAGACGGCACAAGCCAGCTACAAGAAACCGAGAGCTCAGACCTATCGCGTATTTTGGACGAGATCGTCACCTCCGGGCTCGCAATTGCCCGTACCAGCAAACCAGACATCGCCGGTGCCGAAGCTTTGTCCGACCGTATCGAGAACGAAGTGCTGCCGAAGATCGACCTGATCTCTGTTGCGGACCGCGCACGCGCAGATGAGAGGCACTCGCAGAGCTTGCTTACTATTGGCGGGGCTTTTGCGTCACAGCTCACAACGCTCCTGCTGCTCTTCGTTTTCGTCATTCGGCCTGCTCGGCGCCGGATCGATACTTGGGTTGCGAAGTCTTACGAAAACGAGCGGGAAAGTCGTTTCCGGCTCTTGCACGATCCGCTAACAGGTATGCCGAATGCCGCATATCTTCACGCTTACATCTCAAGACTAACGGCAGGAGCCGATCGGCGTAGTTCCCAGACCGCCGTGCTTCATATCGACTTCGATAGATTCAAGGTTTTGCGGGAAACACTCGGCGCCCGTTCCACAGATGACTTGATCCGAATGGCTGCCCGTCGTATCCAGCAAACGCTGCGCACCGGGGACTTTGCCGCATATCTAGGACAAGACGACTTTGTCGTTGTTACCAGTGATCTTGCTGACGGAAATGCAGTATCGAATATCGCACAGAGGCTGCAAACCTCATTGATGAAGCCGTTTTCCGTTCGTGGCGGGGCCAAGCAGATCAGTTGCAGCATCGGTATTACGCTTATGTCCGACGATGCTGCGGATCCTGACCTAATCCTTGCAAATGCGGCGATCGCGCTGGCAGAAGCCCAAGCGGAGAACGCAGGACTTATCCGGTACTTCAATCCAAAGCAACGCGAAGAGGTCCGGCGGCGAGAGACCCTCTACGAAGAGTTGGTTCAAGCGCTCGAAAACGGCGAGATCATCGCATACTTCCAGCCACAAATCGAACTAGGAACGAATGCGCTTGTCGGTTTCGAGGCCCTCGCTAGATGGGAGCATCCCCGCGATGGATTGCTCCCACCCGCAGCATTCCTTGGCCTCGCCGAACAGATGGACCTCACTGAGCGGCTGGGCGAAGTAATACTCGCGCGGTCGTTGGAGGCGCTTCGGGCCTGGGACGCGCGTGGCCTTGCGGTACCAAAGGTTGGTGTGAATTTTGCACTTGCTCAACTCCGCAATCCCCGCCTCATTGAGAAGATCAAATGGGATACAGAGCGGCTGGACATTGACCCCGACCGGCTCGCGATTGAAGTGCTGGAGACGGTTCTGATTAAGAGCGATACGGACATGGTTGTGCGCAATTTGCGCGGGCTCGCATCGTCAGGGTTCGCAATAGAGCTCGACGACTTCGGGACCGGGCATGCCTCAATTTCAAACCTACGGCGCTTCATGGTCAATCGGATCAAGATCGACCGAAGCTTTATCTTCGGGATCGAAAGCAGCACCGAACAGCAGCAACTGACGGCTTCCATGGTCGCAATGGCGCAAGCCCTAGGGATATCGACGCTTGCAGAGGGGATTGAGTCACCGGAGGCACAAGAGATGCTCATGAGTCTCGGATGCGACTACGGTCAGGGCTACAAGATCGCGCGCCCTATGTCGCTTGAGGCATCTTTTGAGTGGCTGCGCGACCATTGCGAGGCTTTGCGCCCAGATTTGGATGCAATGAACCCGGTCCTTTCTGACCCGAATTTGCCTTGACGTTTCACCCCTGCGCCTGTTGAACCCGGTCCAGACTGCTTGCATCTGACCGGAGCCGCCGCAATGGACGATCAGAACAGAAACGTGATCCTGGCGACTGCGCTCAGTTTCGTGGTCATCATGGTGTGGTTTCTGCTCTTTCCACCGCCTGAGCCCGCGCCCCAGCAAGCAGCGGATACCGACATTAGCCAGACTGCGGACGGTATCACGACACCGGCTGCCGACAGCCCAGATGGGACACCGCAGGTCGGCACAGCGGAGGTCATGAGCCGCGAAAATGCGCTGGAGCGCTCTCAGCGCATTCCTATCCGGACTGATAAGCTCGAAGGCTCGATCTCCCTCACAGGCGGGCGGATCGATGACCTGAGCCTTCTCGACTACCGCGTTACGATCGAAGCGGACTCACCAGACGTCACGCTGTTCAGTCCGTCGGGGGCGTCAAACGCCTATTACACACTTTATGGATGGGCACCTGGCGGCGGACTGTCCTTTGATCAGGTCCCGGGCCCGACAACAGAATGGGACGTCGAAAGCGGAAGTACGCTGACCCAAAACAGTCCGGTTACGCTCGCATGGGACAATGGACAGGGGCTCACCTTCCGCCGGACCATTTCCGTCGATGACGAATACATGTTTACTATCGGCCAGTCGGTAGAGAACAATGGCAGCGCAGAAGTTCGCCTCGCCCCTTACGGCATTATCGCACGCCACGGCGTCCCGGACGACCTGAAACGGTTCTATATCCTCCATGAGGGCGTCATCGAGATGACCGATGGCGAATTGAACGAGATTGGCTACAACAAGATCGAGGATTTCGCCGTCGATCCAAACGAGCGTGCTGCGGCCGAACGCAAACAAGTTGAGGCAAACGGCTGGATCGGGTTCACCGACCACTACTGGATGTCGACGCTGATCCCCGAACCTGGACAATCATTCACCGCCGTTACGAAATACACGCAAGCCACCGATACCTTCCAGACCGACATGCGCCTGCCAGTTGAGACTGTAGCGGCTGGCGCTTCTTTGGAGACGAACACTTACCTGTTTGCTGGCCCCAAGGAGTGGGACGAAATCCGCCACTACCAGGAAACGCTTGGGATCGACCGATTTGTCGACTCGATCGACTGGGGCTGGTTTTTCTTCCTGACCAAACCAATATTCATCGGCCTTCACTACCTGTATGTCGCCTTCGGAAACATGGGCGTCGCGATTATCGCGCTCACACTCATCATCAAAGCCCTGCTCTTTCCACTCGCCTATAAGTCCTACGTCTCGATGTCGAAGATGAAGGTTCTGCAACCGGAGATGGAGCGGATCAAAGAACAGTGCGGCGACGACCGGACTAAGATGCAGCAAGAAGTGATGGCGCTCTACAAGCGGGAGAAGGTCAATCCAGCAGCGGGCTGTCTGCCAATCCTGCTGCAGATTCCAATCTTCTTTTCGCTCTACAAGGTGATTTTCGTCACGATTGAATTGCGGCATGCACCGTTCTTCGGCTGGATTCATGACCTCAGCGCCCCGGATCCGACATCCTTCATGAACCTCTTCGGGCTCATGCCCTGGGGCGCGCCAGGACCAGGCAATCTTCTTGTTATTTTCTCTATCGGGATCTGGCCGATCCTGATGGGAATTTCAATGTGGCTTCAAATGAAGCTCAATCCGGCACCAACCGACAAGACGCAAGCGATGATTTTCAATTGGATGCCGTTCATCTTCATGTTCATGCTCGGCCAGTTTGCCTCGGGCCTTGTGATCTACTGGTTCTTCAACAACGTCATCACCTTCATCCAACAATACATCATCATGCGCAGTCAGGGCGTGAAGCCTGATATTCTTGGAAACATGCTCGGCGGGTTTCGAAAGAAAGAGGCTGCAGATTAGCATGGCTCCAGTGCGGGTCAGCAGCCTCTGGCGTCACCCGATAAAGGCCCACGGGGCAGAGCCACTAACTGCCTCCGCCTTTGTCATAGGCGAAACCATGCCCTGGGATAGGGTTTGGGCCATCGCACATGAAGCTTCGAAAGTGGCCGAGAGCGCCGACACCGATTGGGTTCCATGTGCTAATTTCAGCCGCGGCGCAAAGTCCCCATCACTCATGGCCGTGCGTGCGCGGACCGATGAGGCCTCCGGCCGGATCGCGCTAGAACACCCCGATGCCATGCCAATAGAGGTCGACCTCGACAATCCGTCGGATGCGGCGAAACTGATTGAGTGGGTCTTGCCGCTATCGAACCAAAAACGCGCGCTCCCCAAAACCGTCGTTCGCACGAAGTCCGCAGGACTGACCGACAGCAAGTTTCCCTCAATCGCCATCCTGAACAAGGCGAGCCTGAGTGAGCTTTCAGCGGCGGCAGGCCAGGACTTGGCTGAGGAACGGTTCCGTGGAAACATCTGGCTCGACGGTCTGGAACCTTGGCAGGAATTCGACTTTCTGGATCGGTCGTTGAAGATCGGAAGTGCGGAGTTCGTTGTTCGGGAACGGATCACCCGCTGCATGGCCACCGCATCCAATCCAGCAACTGGGCGTATCGATCTGGACACGCTTCGCCTGCTGGAGGCGAATTGGGGCCATCAGGATTTCGGCATCTATGCGGAGGTGACCCAAAGCGGACAGGTCCGTGTCGGCGATGCTGCGCAGCTCGTCTAATTGCCACGAATGAAGGTTTCTATTTCCCGCGCAGCCGAACCGGACCCCGCTGCGTTGGAAGCAGGACGGAAGCTCTTCGCCGGGCCCTGCGATTTCCTCAAAGGTGTCACGCAGATCAAAGCAATGCCGCCAGCCGACAGGTTGGAGGTATGCTTCGCGGGCCGCTCAAACGTTGGCAAATCCAGCCTGATAAATGCCCTTACCGGCAGAAAAGCCCTGGCACGTGCGTCAAACACGCCAGGCCGCACGCAAGAGATCAACTTCTTCTGTCTGGGCGCCCGGCACTACCTAGTGGATCTTCCCGGTTATGGGTTTGCCAACGCGCCGAAACCCGTGGTCGCCAAATGGCAGGCATTGATGAAGGCTTATCTGTCCGGTCGGCCAAGCCTGCGGCGTGCCTTTGTTCTGATCGACGCGCGACACGGTTTGAAACCCCTCGACATAGAGATCCTGACTATGCTCAGCCGATCGGCGGTAACCTTTCAAATCGTGCTGACAAAGGCGGATAAGGTTCGGACAGCGGAAACTGATGACCTACCCGAGGAAATGCTGGCCGCTTTGGCCAGCCAACCCGCCGCCTTTCCAGAGGTCATCGTCACATCCTCAGAAGCGGGATATGGCATTTCCACACTTCGTGCCGCAATCGCGGGCCTGCAGACCTAGGGAGATAGACTGGCGTCGCGGCCCCAGCTGACACCACTTCAGAACCTTCTTTCCGACAGATATGGGCTAATGAAACCAGCCGCGCGTGCGGCCTCTATGGCCTGTTCGACGGCTCCTTCGGAGCGCAACGGTCCGATGTAAATTCGGCGACCAACGCCGTCGGCACCGACACTTCTTGTATTGAAGCCGAGGCTAGAGAAATAGGTTGTGACCCGCGCTTGGCTTGTGAGCCCGGCCACAATGCCAGCGTGAACCGCCGCATTTCGAAGCGGTTCACCAAAATCTCCCACCTCCTCGTCGATAAACCCGGCCGCCCTCTGTTCAAGCCCGACGAGGTCGCGCTGCCGCGTTACGCATCCCTTACGGATGATGTCCAATCCCCGGCGGCTCACCGATCCGGGCAAGGTCTCGCCATACTGTCCCGAGGAACCCGCACTCTGCAGAGCCGAGTCATAGGCGAGAAAGGCGCTTAGACACTGCTCGGAGTTGCGCCATGTCGCGGGGTCTCGTGGGGCACAGGAAACAATCGCAGTGCAGCATGCGACTGCAAATACGTAACGAAGCTGCCGGACCGAAAACACCGCAGCTACCTAGGGCCGCATCGTCGGACCATACGTGATCACATAAGGCGCCTTGAACCCTGCCTCACGCGCGAGAGCGATTGCATCGTTGCGCGCGCCCGAGGTCGTGAAGGCCCCGATATAGAACCTTCTGCCAAGGCCTGGCTCTCCCACGGACAGTGTCCGCACACCTCTCGCTTCGAAGAATGCCTGCGCCGCGGCATCCGTGGCCATATCCGTCAAAACCCCAACATGTATAGTCGCGGGTGTTATCGCGGCTCCTGAATTCGAGATTGCGATAGGATTCCCAGCAAACGAGACGTCGCCGGATCGGGTGAGACATTTGTATTGCCGTATTGCGGCAATCCTTGGTTGTAAGTCGGGTCTGATTGTAACGTCATCGGACCGCCCAAGCGGCGTTGAAGAGGTTTGTTTCGCGAAATCAAATCGCTCGAAAGCGGCGACACACTGCTCAGGCGATCCTCCCTGCCGCTCAGTGACACCATCCGTAGAACAGGCGGCAAGCAAAATCGCAGCCGCTCCCACAGTCATAGCGCGCATTGTGTCTCGCTCCTTGCCTCGCTGTCGGGGCTCTAGTATGCGCCGTCGGTGGCGTTGAGCAAGACGTTCGAGCTGACAGTTCGGGGAAGAGCGGTGAAGAAGGAAACAGTTCGAGGGGCAGCGCATCGCGAACGCGACAATATCATGGCTGCCAAGACTCTGTCGGAGGCGCTACCCTATCTGCAGCGCTACGATGGCACGACAATCGTTATCAAGTTTGGGGGACATGCTATGGGCGACGCCGAGGCGATGAAACGCTTCGCACGCGACGTCGTCCTCATGAAGCAATGCAACGTGCATCCAGTGATCGTCCATGGCGGCGGCCCGATGATCAACGAAATGCTCGACCGTTTGAACATCCCATCGGAATTCATCGACGGCAAACGCGTGAGCAGCCCGGACGTGGTCGAAATTGTCGAAATGGTACTAGCGGGCCGGATCAACAAGGGAATCGTCCAGGCTATCAACGCGGAAGGCGGTCAAGCGGTAGGCCTGTCAGGGAAGGACGCCCATTTGATGATCTGCGAAAAAGATCTCAAGACGGTGATCCGCGACGGCGAGGAGACTATGATCGACTTGGGCTTCGTCGGCAGACCGGTTGACGTGAATCCCGAGGTTCTGCTTGGTTTTGTCGGCTCGGACTTCATTCCCGTCGTTGCCCCAATTGGCATGGGGCGACAGGGTGAGACGTTCAACGTGAACGGCGACACAGCGGCAGGCGCTATCGCCGCAGCAATGGAGGCCGAAAGACTCTTGCTCTTGACGGACGTAGAAGGCGTCAAGGACAGTTCCGGCAAAGTGATCGGAGAAATAACGGCGGAACAGGTGCGCGAGCTGACGATGGGCGGCGTCATTTCGGGCGGCATGATCCCAAAAACCCAAACCGCGCTTGACGCCATTCAAGGTGGTGTGACAGCGGTCGTGATCCTCAACGGGCGGAAGGACCATGCGGTTTTGCTGGAATTGTTTACCGAGCACGGCGCGGGAACACTGATCCGCGCAACGTGACTTGACCCGGCGCGCACGGCGCCAACTATCACGGCATGGAACAAGAAGCCCTTGTGCGTCTCGCAATATTTCTCGGCCTCTTTGCGCTCCTCGCGGTTGCGGAACAGTTTCTGCCGCGCAGGCCTCGTAGCCAGACCCGGTCTCAGCGATGGATGACGAACTGGTCCATTGTGATCCTCGATAGTCTCACACTTCGGCTTGTCGCAATCGCGATCCCGCTCCTCGCGGTCGGGGCGGCAATTGATGCTGGCAATCGCGGATGGGGTCTGTTCAATAGCCTTTCTTGGCCCCCGCTTCTGGAGGGGCTCATTTGTATCCTGCTGCTCGACCTCCTGATTTGGGCACAGCATGTGGTCACCCACAAGATACCCCTGCTCTGGCGAATACATCGGGTTCATCATGCGGACGTCGATGTCGATGTCACCACGGCGATCCGCTTCCACCCTATCGAAATCGGTCTTTCGATGGGTCTTAAAATCTGTGCGGTTTATGCGCTCGGTGCACCTGCGCTTGCGGTCATCGTCTTCGAGATTCTTCTGAATGGAATGGCGATGTTCAACCATGCCAATCTGAAACTGCCCGCCAAACTCGATGCTGCCCTACGCAAGGTGGTTGTGACACCAGATATGCACCGCATCCACCATTCGGTGCACAGAGATGAACACGACAGCAACTATGGGTTCTCGCTGTCACTTTGGGACCATGCTTTCGGCACCTATCTCGCGCGACCACGGGAGGGACAGGCGGGTATGGCAACTGGGCTTGCCTGGCGCGACGATCGACCAGCCCGGCTCGGCTGGAGCCTTTCCCTACCGTTCCGGCGCGGTTAGAGACACAATCCTACTTTCCAATCGGGCCGCAAAATGCGAGCTAACGCGCATGCGACGATTGATCTTGATGCGCCACGCAAAGTCGAGCTGGTCGGACCCTGGTCAGAGAGATGTAGACCGGCCCCTCAATAAGCGCGGCCAACGTGATGCACCAGCTATTGGGGAATGGCTTAGAGAAAAAGGCTACTGCCCTAAACGCGCTCTTGTCTCGACCGCTCAAAGAACAAAGGAGACTTGGGAGGGCTTGCTTTCCGCCTTGCCAGCCTGTCCTGTCGAGTTCAGGGAGACACTCTATCATGCGACCGCTAGCGGGATGTTCCAGGCCCTGTCGAGGGAGACTGATGCGGATAGCGTGTTGATGCTCGGCCATCAGCCTGGGATCGGAGAACTGGCAGAAAAGCTACTATCCCAGCCCTTCGACAATTCCGAATTCGCTCGGTATCCGACATCTGCTGTCACCGTGATCGATTTCGACTACGACAGCTGGGCTGACGTTCGTTGGGGAACAGGCCGACTGCAAGATTTTGTCTATCCAAAGGCCCTGAGGTCTTCGGCGTGAGAGCCCGACCGACTCAACGAGGTTCACAGCGCTCCAGCGGCTGTCATTCCATTCAAAGAGCGTAGATGTCAGGATCGGAGAAGCGAAAGTAACCGAGCCGCGCGAAGGAACGCCTCTCCCTTCACCTGCGCGGCTTGTTCGGCCTCATGGTCTTTTCCCCACTGCTCAGCTTGCCATATCTCGTCAAGACGAGAGAGCCTCCAGGCCGCGTCGACTTCAAGCACGCCTCGCGAAACGGCGAGTGCGAGAACCAGAGACCCGGAAAGGGTAACCAGATCGTGGAACGCGGTCAGCTCGAAGTCACTGTGAACGTCCACCGCCTTGCGCAGCGCATCGAGGCTTTCGGAAGGCTGTGCGCGGTGCATGATCCCGTTCACTCGGACAAGCGGAGCGGAAAGCTGTTGCTCTGACCAATCGAGCCAAGGGTCCCATTGCTCGGCCTGCCGGTCTTGCAACGCAGCTGGCCCATCGGCACGATAACAAAGGAGATCCGCATCGCCGTAAGCGGCGAGCGAGTCGACAACAGGTGCGCGCTGTGCCGAGATCCGGTCGATGGCTGAATTTGCTGCGCGTGTATATGGTAGAAGGTCAGGTTGGATTTCGCCTTCTACGCCCGCCCACTCTGCCGCGATCGCATCCGCAAGACTGCGGGAGGGCACAGCGAGCACATGCTTTTCAGGCGTCCGCAATGGCCGTCCATCGAGGGTCACGCCAAAGATGCCATTGCCTTCAGTGACGCTCACCTCTTCCCAAAAGCGTTTCCGGCCAATCACTGTGCTCTTCCCCAAACCTCTGTGAGGGTATGAGGAAGTGCGGCGTAGCTGTCGATCACGTAATCTGCACCGGCTGCGACCAGCCTTTCATGAGGATGATAGCCCCAGTTCACACCTATCGTCCAAACGCCAGCCGCGCGCCCCATTTCCATGTCGAACTCCGTATCCCCCACCATCACCGTCCTGTTTGGCGCACAACCCGTCTCTCGTAAGGCTTGTTCGACCATCGAGGGATGCGGTTTGGAGGGATGTATGTCCGCTGTTTGCAGCGTGACAAAGTAGTGCTCTAAGGCATGAATAGAGAATACGCGGTCGAGCCCGCGTCGCGCTTTTCCGGTTGCGATACCCAGCAGGGTGTCTGGCACGGCCGCGAGGCTCTCAAGCGCGGCTTTCGCTCCTGGGTAGAGCGGAATTGGCGTGGTGCCGCTCGCCTTATGCTCCAAGAAACTGCGCTTGTAGTATTCGACCAAAAGAGCAATCTCAGCTGCACTCAGGTGCGGCGCAAGCGAACACATGGCTTCCGGCAACGATAGCCCAACAATCGACAGAACTGCCTCGGAGCTGGGTTCGGGATGGCCGCCTAGGGCGAATGCCGCCGACATTGCGGCAAGGATCTCCTGCTGGCTGTCGATCAGCGTGCCATCCATATCGAAAATGACAAGGCGCGGATCGCTCACCGCTGAGCCTCAAATGGATTGTCCGGGGCTGCCGCGATGTTCCAGCCGAACAACTCCCAGGTCCGTGCCATGTGGTCCGGCAGGTCTGCGAGAAGCCGAAGCGGCTTTCCTGATTGGGGATGAGGGATCTCCAAGCTCCGAGCGTGAAGATGCAGCTTCCGGCTCACCGAACCGCCGAGTTGCGCTCCCCATCCTTCACCTCGGTTCTCCTGGGAATTTGTCCCGTATTTCCCGTCGCCGACAATGGGGTGGCCGATCTCGGCCATATGAGCGCGCAGTTGATGCGTTCGTCCAGTCACGGGAACAAGCGCCGTCCATGCTGCCCGCCGTGCGGCGGCCTCGATCACCGCATAATCCGTGTGTGCCCATTTTGCGCCCTCAACCTGTCCGACCCGGTCAGGATGAACGCACACCATCTTCTCTCCAGTTCCGCCTTTTCCATGCCCTGACGCCTTTACAAGCCCGTAGCGGATTGTCCCCATTCGAGGAGACGGGGAACCGGCCACTACGGCCCAATACACTTTTTGTGCCTCTCGTGACCTAAAGACCGCTGTGAGCTTAGCCGCAACCTGAGGGCTGCGCGCCATGACCAGGACACCCGAAGTGTCCTTATCCAGACGATGAACCAGCCTCGGCGGTGCCTCTGCCCCAAAGCGTAGAGCTTCCGCAAGAGCATCAAGATGTATGGTCTGCCGCGAACCCCCTTGCACAGATAGCCCCGGCGGTTTGTTCAATGCGAGAAGATGGTCATCTCGATAGATAACCGCCCCTCTGATCCACTCTGCTTGGTCTTCAGAAACTCGTGTTTCGCGTTCGGGAACGGGCTTGCCTGCATCTGGCAAAGGCGGGATCCGCACAACCTGTCCGGGGATCAACCGTGTGGCGGGCCGAACCCGACCACCATCGACACGCAATTCACCCTTTCGACACATCCGCTCAATTCGCGCCTGCGTCACATGCGGATGTCGACGCCGCAACCAGCGGTCGAGCCGGACTTCCGCATCCTCCGCGGCCACATCGACTTGGCGGACACCAGTCACGACGTGATCCAACCTCGGAGCAAAACAAGTGGCCCCAAAAAGGCCAGCACGGAAAGCACAACGGACGCGAAAATGTAAACACCCGCGAGGTCGATCCTACCACGCTCGATGAGAAGCACCGTCTCCATCGAGAATGCCGAGAAGGTTGTGAAACCACCCAGGACGCCCGTCATGAAAAATGGCGCAAAGTGATTCAGTCCGAGATCGGTGCGCCGGAGGATAAAGACAAGCGCAAATCCCATGATAAGGCTCCCGAGCACGTTCACTGAGAGTGTTCCCAACGGAAAATGGCTGCCGAAGCGTCGGGTAATAGCGCCAGCCAAGAGAAAGCGGCATGTCGCACCGATTGCGCCGCCAAGTGCGACTTGAAGAAAAACTGGCATCAGACCGTGTCGTAGAAGAGCTCGCCACTCTGAGACACAGGGGCATCATATTTGTCAAGCCAGCGCCTGAACGGCCCGCTGTCGCGCGGCAGAACCTGCAACACAGCGCGGCCAAATGCACCGGCTACGCAAAAGGATCGCACGTCACCACGACGGTCCCATTCTCTATAGATACTTAACTGAAGAAGGAGCCTATCGAGGCCTCGGTTGCATACGATGAATCCGCGCGGTCTCTCGTGAAACAATCCGGCGATCCAACGACCTACTCCTCTGAAGCGAATACACGTCGACCAGCCCTGAATCTGTCACCGATCTTGCGAGCGTCGGCGCTACAAAGTTGAAACCGCGCGAAACCCAGCCGCGAAACCGTCGCTGCGAGATTGGTTTGAAACTCTGAATGGTAATGTCGCCATGTCTTTGATCAGCTAGTATCCGCGCAGCAAGTGGGACGATAATCCCTTCGGGCCCCTCCAAGACTTGCTGGAAAACACCATCAGCGTAATCGAATTCTCCGGAGAGACCGCATTCAAGATTGTTGCGTCTTGCCTCCTGTTCGATCCGAAGCAAGACCGCATCGGGCAAGCTTTCGGAGCAGCGGGATTTGTAGGAGAACTCGAACTGCGACATCCCTAGAGGCATTGCGTGCGCCACATTCTTTTTTTTTCCGATGCGCAATTGACTTGTGTCAGAGCGATTCCAGTCAGAACGACAATCGCCAACCGCAAACATCACCAGTATTACAATCGTTTTGCGAGATTTTTTATAAAGAGTCCAGGTAAATAATCAATTTGTGTACGATTGCTTTTACTACCGCTTGGCCAGGTCAACGAGGTCCAGGCTGAAAAACGCCGCTCCGGTATCTGATCTTCCTCCAAGACCACAAAACGTTCATGCCAACCGCCTGTTGCCATAACCTCCAGCTGCGAAAGAACTTCTGCCTCTGGTCCTTCCACCAGCCCGCAGGCACTTAGACCTTGCAAGACGATCATGCCTGTCAGTTGCTCTGACAGCCTAACATCATCATGCATTCTCGTAAGTCGTTCGAGCTCGGTCTGGCCCAGAGATTCCGGGATCTCACAGACGAACGAAATTCGGATGAGCGGAGAAGATACCCCCGAACAACGATCCCGGCTAATCTTGTGACCTATGGATGAGATAATCGTCCCACTCGAAAAAGGATCGGTTCATTCATCTCCCCTTTTTGCTATCGCGTTTGCGTCTCAAATAAGCCAACCGCTCTGAGTGCTCCTGTTCCTCTCCTCGTTGTGTTGGCCGATAAAACGATTGGTCCTGCACTTCAACGGGGAAGTAGGTCTGACCAGATACGCCGTCCAGCATGTCATGATCGTAGTTGTAGCCGGCACCAAATCCTTCTTTCTTCATAAAACTGGTCGGCGCGTTCAGGATATGTTTCGGTGGTGCATAAGATCCAGTCTCAACTGCATACTCTTTAGCTGCTCGGAATGCGACATAGGCCGCGTTGGACTTGGGTGCCATCGCCAAGTATATCGCCGTCTGCGCGAGGGCGAGTTCTCCCTCCGGCGAACCCAGTCGCTCATAGGTCTCCCAACCGTCCAGCGCGATCTGCTGAGCCCGTGGGTCGGCAAGACCAATGTCTTCGATCGCCATTCTTAAGAGACGTCGCGCCAGGTAATGTGGGTCCTCTCCTGCATCGAGCATTCTTGCGAGCCAATAAAGGGCGGCATCGGGGTCGGAGCCGCGCACGGATTTGTGCAAGGCGGAAATCAAACCGTAATGCCCGTCACCAGTTTTGTCGTAAACTGGTGCTCGTCGGGTCAGCAGCGTAAACAAGTCTGCGGCGTCGAGCGGTGGCCCAGGGATGTCCATCACTTGCTCAATCAAATTTAAGAGGGTTCGGCCATCACCGTCTGCCAACGAAAGAAGCGTCTCCCGCGCGGGATCTGAAAGTGGCAAAGGGCGGTCCAGCTCCGCCTCGGCCCGCGAGAGCAGCCTTCGCAACGCAGCTTCATCGAGCCGACGCAGCGTCAGAACACTCGCCCGAGAAAGCAAAGCCGAATTGAGTTCGAAAGATGGGTTTTCCGTAGTCGCTCCTACAAGAACGATCACTCCCGCCTCCATATGGGGCAAAAAAGCGTCCTGCTGAGCTTTGTTGAAGCGGTGGATCTCGTCGACGAAAAGCAGCGTCGCCCGACCATTGCCATGGCGCAGCTTGGCCGCCTCGAAGATTTTCTTCAGTTCGGCAACACCAGAGAAAATTGCGCTGAGCTGAACAAAAGCCATCTCCGTCGCCTCCGCAAGAAGGCGAGCTATCGTCGTCTTTCCAACCCCGGGAGGCCCCCAGAAGATCAAGGAACTGAGGCGCTTTTCCGTAATCATCCGCCCGAGAGGGGCATCCTCTGCAAGTATGTGATCCTGCCCGACCACGTCAGCCAAGCGTTGCGGGCGCAGCCGTTCGGCGAGTGGCTGCGGGCCCGACGAGGTCGCCTTTACTTCTCTCTTGGAAGACGCTTTGGGCGGTTCGGGCAAAGAATCAAAGAGATCGGCCATCACCCGAGTCTATCAGGCCAGATGCGCGAGAGAACGCTCTCCTAGCCAAAACGGCTGAAACGTGACGCAAGAAGCGTTGCATTGAGTGCAACGCGGTATTTCGCCTGCAACCGGGTGCAAGCGCTTGAAACATCTCACAGTGTGCGAAAAGATGGGGCACGTGATTGGGAGGGAGAAAAACCGAATGGAAGATATTGTCATTCTGGATGGCGCTCGTACTGCGATTGGCACTTTTGGGGGCAAGCTTGGAGATATACCTCCGTCCGCTCTGGCGTCCCATGTCGCGAAAGCTGCGCTGGAACGCTCCGGCGTAGACGCGAAAGAAATTGATAACGTTGTGTTTGGGCATGTCATCAACACCGAACCGAAAGACATGTATCTGTCCCGCGTTGGTGCGATGGGCGCCGGGATACCAGACAGCACACCAGCGATGAATGTGAACCGGCTTTGCGGGTCCGGAGCACAGGCGATTGCTTCTGCCTTCGAAGCGCTAGCTTCGGGCGACGGAAGCTATGCCCTGGCCGGAGGCGCTGAAAACATGTCACGCGGCCCTTACGCCCTTCAGTCAGCCCGCTGGGGGCAGAAGATGGGCGATACCTCCGCTGTGGACATGATGGTCGGGGCGCTCACATGCCCTTTCGGCACCGGTCATATGGGCGTTACCGCTGAGAACGTCGCCTCCGAGCATCAGATTACGCGCGAGGACCAGGACGCGTTCGCTCTGGAAAGCCAGACACGCGCGGCAAGCGCCATCGCAGATGGGCGCTTCAAGAGCCAGATCGTGCCCATAGACGTTAAGGTCAAGCGCGATATGGTGCCGTTCGACACCGACGAGCATCCCAAGGCGACGACAATGGAGAAGCTCGGGACCTTGAAGACCGTCTTCAAGAAAAACGGGACCGTCACCGCAGGAAATGCCAGCGGGATCAATGACGGGGCTGCGGCGATCGTGTTAGCGAACGCAAATGCGGCGGAAAAAGCCGGACTAAAGCCAAAGGCTCGCCTTCTTGGCTACGCTTTGGCGGGCGTTCGTCCGGAAGTGATGGGCGTCGGCCCGATCCCGGCTGTCCAGAAACTCCTCGATAAGATTGGCTTGAGCGTCGAAGACTTCGACGTCATCGAGTCCAACGAGGCGTTCGCGGCCCAGGCGCTCGCCGTCAATAAAGGCCTCGGCTTTGATACCTCCAAGGTGAATCCCAATGGCGGCGCAATCGCACTCGGTCATCCGATCGGTGCAACTGGCGCGATCATCACCATCAAGACACTCTATGAACTCGAGCGTATCGATGGAAAGCGCGGGCTCGTTACCATGTGTATCGGTGGCGGCCAGGGCATCGCGCTCGCGATGGAACGGATCTAAATCCAATAAAATCCACTCTCTTTTTGACGTCTGGGCCCATGAAGGGTCCAGACGTTTTTATTTGCGTCTGTAAGGAAGTGAACGGCTTTCGTGTTGTCCTGCCGCAGTCTGGACGGACTAGCCGTCAGAAAACCATCCCGTCACTCAGCGACCAATCCCGGCATAGCCCTCGGCAGTTCCCGGAGGCCGTCCTGCCGTCCAGGCGTCTCCCAGACAAACGCGTCTGTTGGAACATCGCGACTGGTCCGCTCCAATTCGCGATCTTGGCGCACGCGCCCGCTTTCCTCGGCGAAGAGCGCGCGTATCCAACCAACCACGAAATGAAACCCTCTCCAGAACCATATGCGTGCCGCCAACAAAGCTGGTGTCATAATCAGGGTAAGCCCTGTCGCGACACCGAGCCCGAAGACGACCGCTGTTGAGAGTTGCTTCCACCACATGGCTGCGGGAGAATCGATCGTGTAGCCGCCATTCGCGAAATCGACAGAGATCCCAAACATCATTGGTGAAAGACCGGCCATTGTCGTGATTGTGGTAAGCAAAACCGGCCGGAGTCGCGCCTCGGCAGTGCGCGCAATCGCCTCTAAAGGCTTCATATACCGAACATATTCCTGATAGGTATCGATCAGGATAATGTTGTTATTCACAACGATGCCCGCGAGCGCGACGATCCCCGTTCCTGTCATGATGATCGAGAAGGTCTGATCCATGACCAGCATGCCAATGAGTACGCCCGTCACCGAGAGCACGACGGCGGTTAGAACCAGGATCGAGTTATAAAGCGAATCGAACTGCGCCAGGAGGATTACGAACATGAGCCCCAAGGCCGCGAGGAAAGCCGTCGACAAGAAAGCCTGGCTCTCCGCTTGCTCCTCCTGATCACCGGTCCACTGCCAGGAGATGTTGGCCGGTAGCTCCGCTTCCGTTTGCAGCCACTCGGTCAACAGGCCGATCTGTTCGTTAGCGTTCTCGCCTGGCGCAATGTCCGCCCGCACATCAAAATGTCGTTCGCCCTGATAGCGATCGATCTGCGCGAGCGCAGGCGCTGGCTCGATTGTTATGAAGGAGGAAACAGGAACGAGCCCCAGATCGGTCCGAATCCGCATTGCATCGAGCGTGGAAAGAAGGCGATCTGTCTCCGGTAGCCGCACGCGGATATCGATTTCTTCCTCGGAACTGTCGACCCGCATCGTGTCGAGGGTAAGCCCCCGCGTCACCAACTGCACAATCGCGCCAACATCGGCGACATCGGCGCCGTAACGGCCCGCTTGCTCGACATCGACGTCAATTTGCCAGTCGATCCCGGGAAGTGGCCGTGTATCGTCCACATCGACCAGCTCCGGGACGACATCGAACTGCGACCGAACAAGCGCGGTGGCTTCAAGTAGCTTATCCCAATCATTCCCCGATAGCCTGAGATGAACGGGCTTGCCTTGGGTTGGCCCCTGCTCCAGGGCGGAGATTTCTGCAAATATTCCTGGGATTGTTGCGATACGTTCGTTGATCTCCGCAAGAATCTCGTTTCCGGGCCGCCGTGTCCCCCATTGATCGAGCTCGATCTGCACCTGCCCAACGGAATCTCGTGGCGAAGAGTTGCCCGCGTTATTGTTCAATCCACCCGATCCAGCGAACGAAAAGATCGCACTCACGCCTTCCACTTGCTCGATTTCTCTTTCCACCAGTCCGACGAGACGATCTTTTTCCGCTAAGGAAAGGTTTCCTCGGGCGCGCACATAGGCGATTGCGCGCTCCGGTTCGGTGGGAACAAAGAACTCAACACCGTTGTTGTGCTCGCCGAAATACGAGAAAACCGAGAAAACGAAAAGCATCACGGCCGCTATCGTCACAAACGGCATGATCGCATTACCGGTCAACAGCCGTATGAAGCGGCCAAACGGATGCTGACGGCGGGCCGCCTTCTGAACTGGGGGTGCAGTTTTCTCCCGCATCGAGCTTCCCGTCAGGGCAAGCCCCATACATCCGGCGACCAACAGAAACAGACCGGGTAGAGTCTGACCGACCAACAACGACCAAAACGCCATCAGAATCATCGCTGCGCAGGCCAGAAGCGCAATCAGCCGGATCAAAAATGGCGTGGATTGGCGAAAACGCTCCGCAGCATGGTCGATTGACCTGGAGGTGCGGCCTGCGATTCCACCGAGTACAGGCAGGTAAATCAAAGCGACCACAATTGATGCCGAAAGCACAAAGATCAGCGTCACTGGCAAGTTCCCCATGAACTCACCGGGAACGCCGGGCCAGAAGAGCATCGGCAAGAACGCGCAGAGCGTGGTAGCCGTGGAGGAAATGATCGGCCAAAACATGCGCCGCGCACTTTCGGAATAGGCCCGCATCGGGCCCTGCCCCTGCGCAATCCGCTGTTCGGCATACTCCGCGACAACAATCGCGCTATCCACGAGCATTCCCACGGCGAGGATTAGCCCGAACATGACAATGTTGCTGATCGTGATGCCGAAGAGAGCCAGGAGCGCAAAACACAGCATGAATGAAGTTGGGATCGCAAACCCCACCAGGAGCGCAGAGCGCGTGCCAAGGCTCGCGAGCACAACAATCATCACTAGGCAGATCGCGGTCAGCACAGCGCCTTGAAGCTGCTGGATCATCGAGTCCACCTCGCGGCTCATATCCATGCTGAAATCGACGCGCACCGCCTCTTGGAGCGCTTGAGGCCATGCGGCCCTCTGCGCTTCGACTGCGGCCTTCACCGTGCTCACAGTCTCAATGATGTTCTCGCCCTTTCGTTTGACGACCTGCAACGCAACCGTGGGCTGCCCATTGAAGCGCGCCGTGCCGTCCTCGTCCTCAAAGGTGAGGCGCACATCGGCGAGATCCGCGAGAGTCACCACACTATCGCCATTCACTTTGACCGGAAGGCTGAGGATGTCTTCAGGCGAATCGAAGGATGATGGGATCTTCACCGCGAAAGCCCCGGATGGGGAGTCGAGTTGACCCGCAGCAATGAGCCGATTGTTCCGCGTGAAGACCTCGATCAACTCGTCTGCGCTGACATTGTAGCTTTCCAGTCGCAGGGGGTCGAAGATAACTTCGAGCATCTCGTTGCGATAGCCCGCGAGACCCGCTTCCAAAACTGGCGTAAGCGCTTCTATGTCGTCCTGCAACTCATTTGCCAGACGCAGCAAGGTCCGCTGGGGCACAGCGCCTGAAAGAGACACGATCAGGATCGGAAACTCTGAAAAGTTGAACTCGCTGATCGTGTAGCGGTCGGCTTCCGCAGGGAAGTCAGCCTGCGCACGATCCACTTTGTCCCGCACCTCTGCGAGCGTCGCATTCCGGTCCCAGCCGAATTCGAATTCGAGGAATACGCCGCCGTAACCCTCTGCAGCGGTTGAAGAAATATCAGTCAGCCCCTCAAGGCCGCGAAGCTCCGTCTCTAGCGGACGCACCAGTAGCTTCTCGGAATCCTCCGCTGAAATACCCTCCAGCGGCACGGATACGAAGAGCACCGGCACCTCGATATCGGGTTCGCCCGCTTTCGGCAGGGCAATGTAGGAATAGGCCCCCACGGCCAAAGAAAGGAGCACAAAGGCCACGATCATCCGGGTCCGGTGCGTAGCCCAGTCGACGATGCCCGTCATTCCGAAGGTCCTGTATAAGTCACCGCCAGAGGTTGCCCGTCGACGACGAAATTCTGCCCGGTTACGATCACATCGATTTCATCGGGTAGGTCGGTGAGCCAGATCCCCTCATCGGTATCGCGCAATACCCCAGCCGACGCGAACTGCGCGGCGCCGTCGACGGCAAGTTGCAGACCGAGGCGACCCGCATCGTCCAGTGTTAGAGCTGATTGCGGAACCAAATGCGCGGGCGTGCCTGCTGCGGAAATGCGCCCTTCTGCGGTCAGCCCATCGCGTATCGTGCGGTCGGGGTTCGGGATAGAGGCATCGACGCGGAATGTCCGGGTGTCAGGGTCTGCCGAGAAGGAAACGAACGTAACTTCTCCCTCCAACTCCTGTCCGGTAATCAGCCGAACCGAGATCGGAGCGCCGGGTTCGACGAAATCAACCATGCGTTCGGTGACGAAACCCACGAACTTCATAGGGTTGAGATCGATGACCGTGGCGCACTCGGACCCAGGCTGCAGCAATGCGCCAAACTCAGCCGTGTCAGATTCGATCTGGCCATCGAACGGTGCAAGGATCTTCAACCGGCCCAACTCAAGTTCGGCCTGTTCGATCAGGGCTTGAGCGGCCTGTAGAGACGCTCGATTGGCGATAGCGGTCGTCTCTGCCGTGAAGCCACGCTCAGAAAGTCGCTCAGAAGCCTCAGCATTGGCCTCGGCCTCCCGGTATCTCGCCTCCGCTTCCGCGAGCGCCGCGGGCCGCGTGCCTGGATCCAGCTCGCACAAAAGCTGACCTGCGCGCACGCGTGCCCCGCGCCGCAGTGGCTCGGAAATGATCCGCCCCATTGTCTCAGCCATAACCTCGACCCGGCGCTCCGCCTCCATGCGCCCTCGCAGCACGACCGTATTGTCGACGTCCTGCGCAACCGACCTCTGCACAACGACGCTAATCGCATTCGCATCAGTTGAAGCGCCAATAACGCCATCGCTCGAGTCAATGTCCGCAGCCGCTTCGCCCTCAGTTTCAACGCCCGCAATCGCCAGAAGACGATCGCGCTCCATGATGGAAGCGTAGAGAACGCCGCCCACCACCACCGCGCTTACAATCGAGACCCATCGCATCTCAACATCCCCATAAACTCTCGAGCGCCACCCGACGCGCCGTTCGGAAGAAACCTAAGCTCGCTCAACCCGAGGGTCCTCTCGCCTTGCGTTGGCCAAATAGGCGGCGTTCCCCGGCAAACGAGCCTCCCGAATTCAACAATTCCGGAACGGTTCGGTTTCTTTATAACAGCCTCGAATTGCCTTGTCGCGTCAAGAGATTGACATGGTCAAGCCATCGCGCGCTCAAGCGCCGGATAGCGCAGGCCGAGCGTGACGGCTCGGGCACAAAAGATCACCCACAGGCTCGCCCAAAGACCGTGATTCTCAAGGGTCGGCAACAGAAGTAGGAGCGCGACAGCGTAGATTGCGACCGACACAATCATCGCGTTTCGCATTTGCCGGGTCCGAGTGGCCCCGATGAAGATGCCATCGAGCATCCAGGCCGCAACGCCGATCGCAGGCGTCATGGCCGCCCAAATCAAGAAGGTGCGCGCTTCATCGCGAACCTCCGGCGCCGTCGTCAGCAGATCGACGGCTATGGGACCAAGTGCGAGATAGGCTACCGTCTGCAAGACGGCGAACACCAGCCCCCATTGTGAACAGACGATCGCCGCACGCCGGACCTCCGTCACGCGTCGTCGACCCGCCGCTTGGCCAACCAGTGCCTCCGCAGAAAAAGCAAAGCCATCAAGTGTGTAGGCGGTGATCTGAACAAACTGCAGGAGCACTTGGTTCGCTGCCAGCGTGACATCGCCGAACCCAGCGCCAAGGAACAAGAAAGAGGTAAAGCTCGCCTGGAGAAGAATACTCCGGATAATAATATCGGAATTGACCGCCGCCATGCGTAACAGTCGCGCCCGATCAAACACTCTCGACCAGGCGAAGGCGCCCTTGCCGAAAAACACGGTGCGGCAATACCAAAGCCCCAGGACCAGGCCTGACCACTCGGCGATCAGGCTAGCCGTCGCCACTCCCCGTACGCCCCAGCCGAAATCCAGCACAAAGACGAAATCGAGCAGAGCATTGAGCGCATTCATGCTCACCTGGATCACGAGGACAGCCCTCGCGCGCTCCATTGCGATCAGCCACCCGGTGACAGCATAGAGCGCAATCGTTGCGGGCGCCCCCCAGATCCGAAGGGAAAAATACTCTCCGGCGAGACGCTCGACCTCCTCGGAAGCAGGCGCCAAACCGAAAGCCGCATGCAAGATAATTCCGCTCATCGCGACGATCAGTAATCCCGCAACGGCCGCAATCATCAGCCCACGCAGAAGGAGTGCAGCCGCTTCCGGACCATCCGCCGCGCCGCGCGCCTGCGCTACAAGACCTGTTGTCCCCATGCGCAAGAAACCGAAGATCCAGTAGATTGAGGCAAGGATCATCGCGCCGACCCCAACCGCGCCGATGGGTGCTGCTTCGCCGAGCTGGCCGATCACGCCGGTATCCACCGCCCCCAAGAGCGGCACCGTCGCGTTGGACAAGACAATGGGCAATGCGATGGCGAGGACCCGACGCCGCGTCACTGTCTCTGACATGGCCCTCTCTCACTCCTGTGAGACGAGAAAATGGCCCGTCGCCTGCGCGAAAAGCCGCGCCCGATTGTCTTGCCACGCCTCCACATGCACGCTGGCATAACGCCGCCCCATTCGGTTTACCCGGGCGCGGGCATACGCGTCGCGAGCGAGGCCCGGGCGCAGATAATCCACCGTGATATCGATGGTGCGGGGAAATGGCGAGGACACGTTAGCGCCGGTCTCACCGGCTTCGGCGCCGCCTCCCTCCATCCGCTCCCAAGTGGTTTGCCAGACGAGCTCGATGATCGCTGTGATCTCAAGAAACGACCCCGTTGCCCCGCCATGAAGCGCAGGCAAACTAGGATTGCCGATAAGCTTCGGGGAATACTCAAGGATTGCTGTTAGTTCATCGCCGCGGCGGTCAAACCGAACACCCATATACTGGATGTAAGGCACCCGCGCGACGATTTGTGCCAGCGCCGCATCGCGCCGCTGCTTGACAACCTGAACCGCCTCGATCTCGCGCTGCGTCATGTTATGCCCGTTCTGCGCTCTACCGTGAAGGCACCATGCGCTGTCGCGACCGGTTCATCCTCCGATACCGTATAGGCTGTGGCCCGAACGAAAGCGACGTAGCGCGTCATGCGGTAGCATTTCGCAGTGGCCATCAGCTTCTTGTTTGGAGGAGCGGGTCGCATGTAGTCGATTCGCAAATCGATCGTTGCCGTGCTGATGCCCGTTTCCGGATGGATCAGCACAGCCGCGCCACAGCACGTGTCGAGCAACGCCGTGATAACCCCACCATGGACGACCCCAGTCTCGGGATCGCCCACAAGCCTTTCATTATACGGCAAGGACATCCGCACTGAGGCTTCGGCGACATCCTCCAAAGCCATCTGCAAGTCAGAGGCGAGCGGCACGATCCGCACAAAAGCCTGCGCGATCTTGAGCGCAGCAGCCTCCTTATTCGTTGGTGCTTTCATGCCAAATCGTCAGTCTTCCGCTCTTTGGTGCTTCTACGGGTAACTCCTGGCGATAGAGCAAGATCCTTTTTCGAAAGCTCTGTCCATCACAAAGGATGGCGGTGAGCAAGCCAGCAGACCAGGACATCGTCGGCCAGGGCGGACGCCACACCGTCTCAGCTGATACGGTGTCTGATCGAGACCGTGAGAGCGCGAAATGGTGGATACTGATCCTTGGCATTGGGCACAGGACGTGCCCGAACCAGTTTACGCGTCTATCGCATCTGCCGAAACGACGGTGAACGCGCAAAGCCCGCCGCCCCTTAACCACAAAGCAGTGGAGAGCAATTGCAGTGCACGGGTGCGAGCGCAAACAAACTATGCTTGTGAAACCGAAATGCGCCCGCCTTGAGCGGACGCATCATGCGCACATTGTCATTGGCAACGGGGCTCGAAGCGCGGCCCCCTATCGCACCTTTAATGGACAACGCCGCCCGCGCTGCCCCAGATGTAGATCGCAGCGAACAAGAAGAGCCAAACGACATCGACGAAGTGCCAATACCAGGCGGCAGCCTCGAAGCCCACATGCTTCTGCTGTGTGAAGTGGCCATTGTAAAGCCGCGCCAAACAAACAGCGAGAAAGATCGTTCCCACGATCACATGGAAGCCATGGAACCCAGTCGCCATGAAGAAATTCGCACCATAGACGTTGCCGGAAAACCCGAACTGCGCATGGCTATACTCGTAGGCCTGGAAGCCAGTGAAAATGACGCCGAGCGCGATTGCAAGCCACAGCCCCCATTTCATCTGCTCTCTATCGTTCTCATGCACCAGCGCATGGTGCGCCCAGGTTGCTGCACAGCCGGAACACAGCAATATGAGTGTGTTGATCAGCGGCAAATGCCAAGGGTCAAAAACCTCAATACCCGGCGGCGGCCAAGTCTCGTCGATGGCCGGCATCGGATACATGGCGTTCTTGATGAAAGACCAGAACCAGGCCGCGAAGAACATCACTTCCGAGATGATGAACATCACCACGCCGTAGCGAAGCCCGATAATGACAACCGGGGTATGATCGCCAACGAGGCTCTCGGATACAACGTCACTCCACCAGCCATACATAACGTAGACGACGATCAAGAGCCCGATGATCCCGATCCAAGGCCCATGGCCATGAAAGAGGAGCACCGCGCCAAAGAGCATGACAAAAGCACCGACAGCGGCAAGAAACGGCCAAATGCTTGGCTCTAGAACATGATAATCGTGGTTTTTTTGGCTACCCATGGGTTTGCTTCCCCTATCGTCTTAATGTCTCATCCGAAAACCAATTCGCGGCGACCTCGTCCGCGGCAATGGGCTCATCGGCAAGCCAGGCTGTCTCGGTTTCAGGCAGCTCAGCTCTGTTCATCGTGTAGGAAAGCGTGATGTCACGCACAAACCGAGCCTCCCGATGGTCCACAATCGCGGGATCCACGAAGAAACTCACTGGCATCTCGACACGCTCTCCGGGACCCAAGACCTGCAATTCGAAGCAGAAACAGGCGATTTTGTCGAAGAAAGCACCCGCCGCATAGGGGGCGACGTTGAAGTTCGCCGTCCCAGCAATTGGTTCATCGGTTGGGTTGTAGGCTTCATAAAACGCTAAAGCCGTCTCACCAATCCGCACCTCGATGATGCGGTCAACGGGTCGAAACTCCCAGGGCATATCCGGCGCGATATTGGCATCGAACCGAACTTTTACAGTCTGGTCCAACACTTCACTGGAGGGCGCGTCGGCTACGGATGTTGTGCCGCCGTATCCGGTGACGCGACAAAAGAGATCATAAAGGGGCACTGCCGCGAAGCTCGCACCGAGCATCAGCGGTACGACGGCGAAAATCCAGATCGCCGTGCGGCGGTTTTGCTCACCTGATCGCTTCATCGGCTATCCTTCCCCGGTCTGCGGCAAGAGGCTGGGCCGGATCTGGTGGTCAAAGCCTTCCATCATCGCACCTTCGCCTAGTTTGACGATTGTAACAGCGAAAACCAGCAGGACGAAAGCCGCAAGACTTACGCCCAGTCCAACATTTCTGCTCTTTCGGCGTCCGTAGATCTCATGGGTGTCCGGTCTCATAGCGCTGACCTATCCAAAGACCGGCCACGACGCGAAACCAGCGCCCAATCCGCGCAGGATCGCATCAACTAGGATCAACACGAAGTGCAGAAAGAGATAGAGGATCGAGAAGCCGAAAAAGCGCTTCTCACGCAGCATTCCATCCGCCGCCGCCTGATCCTCGTCACGCCGCACGATCCAAAATGCATCGTGCAGGAGCCGAGCGTTCAGGATCAGAGCACCCGCCAAATAGACGGGCCCACCGATCTCAGTGAAGGCGACAAGAATCGCTGTCGCGGCAAGAATGAGGGAGTAGACGAAAATGGACCGTCGGGTCGAAGGGAAGCCTGCAACCACCGTCATCATGGGCACACCCGCGCGGGCATAGTCGTCATTTCGGAAGAGCGAAAGCGCCCAGAAGTGTGGCGGCGTCCACAAAAAAATCAGAGCGAACATCAACACGCTTTCCAGAGACACGCCACCTGTCGCAATCGCCCAGCCGATCATCGGAGGAAACGCGCCCGCCGCGCCACCGATAACAATGTTCTGCGGCGTCGAACGCTTCAGCCACATCGAATAGATGACGATGTAGAAGAAGATCGTAAACGCGAGGAGCCCTGCAGATAGAAGGTTGGAGAATAGTGCCAGCATCACGATCGAGAACGCCGAGAGCGTCAGACCCAACGCAAGCGCCTCTTCGCGGGCGATCCGGCCGGACGGGATCGGTCGGCCAGATGTGCGCCGCATGATGCCGTCTATATCTCGGTCCCACCACATGTTCAGCGCGCCGGACGCTCCAGCACCGACGGCAACGCAGACTAGGCCCGCAAGCGCTATCACGGGATGAATGGCAACTGGGGCGGCTAACATACCAACGGCAGCTGTGAAGACGACGAGCCGCATGACCCGTGGCTTTAAAAGCTCGATGTAGTCACCAAAATCGGCATCACCCCCACGGGAAGGCTGGGCCTCGGTCCAGCTCAGCTCGGTCATGAGTGATCCCTCAATTTGCCTGAGTGACAGTCGCAGACGTGGCTTCGTTCTGCGCAATTGTCTCGATGCGCACACCACCATGCTCGTCGATCGCCCAATCAAGCCAAGCGTCATACTCTTCTTGGCTGACGACCTTCACTGTGATCGGCATGTAGCTGTGGTCCTTGCCGCAAAGCTCGGAACACTGGCCAAAGTAGACGCCTTCCACGTCGGCAGAGAACCACGTCTCTGCAAGGCGGCCCGGCACCGCGTCCATTTTCACGCCGAAGGACGGCACGGTCCAGGAATGGATCACATCTGCGCCGGTGATCTGCAGCTTCACGACCGCGCCCACTGGGACGACCAAAGCCGTGTCGGTCGCAAGGAGATAATGTTCGTCGCTGTAGCCATAGGCTGCAAGATCTTCTTGCTGCAGCATCAAACTGTCGAAGAAAAGCTCGTTGTCGGGATACTCGTAGGACCAATACCATTGGTTGCCTGTAGCCTTCACCGTCAAGTCAGGTTCGGGAATCTCAAGCTGCTTGAAGAGGATCGGCAGGGAGAAAGACCCAATCACGATCAGGATCAACACTGGGATCAGCGTCCAGGCAATCTCGATCTTGGTATTGTGGGTGAACGAAGCCGGGTTCGGGTTGGACGTCCTGTTGAAACGGACGATGCAGATCGCGAGCAAGACCATCACAAACAAGACGATGGCCAGCATGATCAAATGAACGCCGCCCGAGAGCCAATGAATATCGTGGGCAAGTTCCGTCACGGCTGGCTGGTAGTTGACCCCACCAGGCGTCGGCACCCCGATCACCGGAAGGTCTTGCGGTTCACCAGCAGTTTGCGCGACGGCAGCTGGGGAGAGAAGAAGTCCGGCCAAAACTGCCAGGCACCCAATCCTCGATCCGATCATTCGGCTCATCCTATGTTGACGGCTGCACTCCGGTGGCTGTCGCCGATCCTCGGAGTGGTTGCGTTGTCCATTCCCTGAGATCAACCATATAACCAATGAAAGAACAAGTAAGCTGGGACGTTTGTCGAACGCCCCTAACAACCTTTATTTTCCGATTAGGGAGAGCCAGATGGCCAGCGAGTCCCACTTCCGCCCGTTTGAGACCAATCTCGATGAAGAGACGGCGCTCCAAATCCTCAAGAGCGCAACGGATGGCGCTGATGATGGTGAATTGTTTCTAGAGCGGCGCCGATCAGAAGCGCTCCAATTCGACCAGGGTCGGCTCAAGACGGCAAGCTATGATGCGGCAGAGGGTTTTGGCCTGCGAGCCGTTTGCGGCGAAACCGCCGGATACGGGCATTCGACAGAAATCAGCGAAGCGGCCCTCCGTCGAGCCGCAGAGACGGCTTCGCTTGCGGTCTCAGAGGGCGCTCGGACACTGGCGCCCCCACCAAAGGCCACAAACCAGCGCCTCTACTCGGAACGCGACCCAATGGGGGACGCGGCTTTTTCAGTAAAAGTCGAGACATTGCGCGCGATTGATGATTATCTGCGCTCGCTCGACAGCCGGGTTGTTCAGGTCACAGCGAGCCTCTCGGCTTCGCTCCAGGAGGTGGAGATTCTCCGTCCCGAAGGACAGCGCCTGTCAGAAACCCGCCCAATGGTGCGCCTCAATATCGGCGTGATCGTCGAGGAGAACGGTCGTCGGGAATCGGGTAGCGCGGGTGGCGGCGGTCGACACGATCTGACGCGTCTGATGGAGGCCGACCACTGGAAGAAGGTCGCCGACGAAGCCCATCGGATCGCTGTGGTCAATCTTAGTGCAGAAGCCGCCCCTGCGGGCGTCATGGATGTTGTGCTGGGGCCCGGCTGGCCTGGCATCTTGCTCCACGAAGCCGTCGGCCATGGCTTGGAGGGCGATTTCAACCGAAAGAAAACCTCCGCTTTCGCGGGCCTGATGGGTGAGCAGGTCGCGGCAAAGGGCGTGACCGTTGTCGACGATGGCACGATACCCGATCGGCGCGGCTCGATCAGCTTCGATGACGAAGGAACGCCTTCAGGCCGGAACGTATTGATCGAAGACGGGATCCTGGTGGGTTATATGCAGGACCGACAAAATGCGCGGTTGATGGGAGTTCCGGCGACAGGGAACGGGCGACGTCAAAGCTATGCTCATGCACCGATGCCACGCATGACCAACACGATCATGGAAGGCGGCGACGCGGACCCGGCCGATATCCTCGCAAGCCTTAAGGACGGCATCTACGCCGTGGGTTTCGGCGGCGGTCAGGTGGATATCACCAACGGGAAGTTCGTCTTCTCCTGCACCGAAGGCTACCGTGTGAAAGACGGCAAAATTGGCGCCCCAGTCAAAGGTGCGACACTGATCGGCGATGGCGCCACGGCGCTCAAACATGTCCGCGCCATCGGAAACGATATGTCGCTCGACCCCGGCATGGGGAATTGCGGCAAAGCGGGGCAATGGGTGCCGGTCGGCGTTGGCCAGCCGACGCTCCTGATCGGCGGTCTTACCGTAGGCGGTAGCGCCGTCTAACCCGAGGTTTGAAGACAAACGAATTGGGTATCGCCAGTACGGCGAGGCCCAAATTTGAGCTATCGTCTGAGAGTAGCCAGCACTCGGTCTCGGGTTCAGATCAGGCGGCTCATGCGTCGCTCAATATGGGACCTGCGCCTGAGCTGACCAAAGTAGTCCGATGAGCAAAAGAGCAGCGGAGATCCCGCAGGCGATCGTTCGGACGGAGTTCCAAAAGGTCCATCTCGGGAGATACGTTTGAAACCAATAGTCACGCGTTGTTTCCGTTGACAATTCCATGCCAGCGAGCGCCTCATTCATCGGAACGTTAAAGAAAACCGTGACACCAAAACAGCCGATCAAGTAGATCAGGCCAGCCAACATGATCAAAGTCCCTGCCGGACCTGACATGCCGAAGGCACCGTATCCAGCGACGACGAGAGACACGGCAGCCATCCCGAGAAACAGTGTCATGAAGACCCAACGAAACACCTCACGATTGATCACTTGCATCGTCGAGACGCCGGCATTCCCACCCGTCATTGCGAGGGATCGCATGATGAAATCGGAGAAGGCCAAGAAAACGCCGCCAACGAAGGCATAGGCAAGAATGGCGAACTGGATAAGGAAGTAGAAAGCAGTCGACATGTCTGTCACTCCAGAATGGATTGGAATTGCAGGAGACGCGGGTCTCCTGCCTTCCAGCGTTGTGCGATGTTGCGATCAAGCAGCGTCGGACCAGGCACCGGCCCTTGCGGTCTTGGCTGCGAATTCGGCGAAGCTGGTCGGTGCGCGACCGAGTGCGCGCTGAACACCGTCGCTGGTCCTCGCGTTGCGGCCGTCCAGCGTTTCTCTGGCAATAGCGGTGAAGACATCCGCCACGAAATCGCCACCGGCTTGAGCCACGTTCGCGTGAAAGTCCTCGAATGAGATCGGGATGTGCCGGATGGGCCGCCCAATTTGAGACGAGAGGATCTGTGCCATATCCGCGAAACTCAGCAGCTCCGGTCCAGTAACCTCATAGAGCTCACCAGAATGACGCTGTTCCGTCAGAGCCGCGACGACCACATCGGCGATGTCATCGATATCGATGATCGGTTCTCTGATGTCGCCTCCCGGCATCGGCAACACACCGGCCATGATTGGGTCGCGGAGATAGCCTTCGCTGAAATTCTGAGCGAACCAAGAGGACCGAACAAGCGTGTAGTCCACGCCTGAGTTTTGCACGACCTTCTCGCCCTCGCGTGCGTGATGCTCCCCACGACCGGACAACAAAACCAGACGCTGCAGCCCGGTTTCCTTCGCCACTCGGCTGAGGGCGTCGAGTTTCTCGACCGCACCGGGGAAGGCAAGATCGGGGAAGTAGGTCACGTATGCAGACCGGGCGCCGTCAAGCGCCGCCTTCCATGTGCTTGGATCTTCCCAATCGAATGGGATTGGCGCCCGGCGCGTTCCGAGGCGGACAGGTTTTCCGAGGGTCTGTAGACGTTTGGCGACGCGCGCGCCGGTCTTGCCTGTGGCGCCGATGACGAGGATAGGTTGGTCAGTCATTTCGTTGCTCCTTGGTTGAAGTTGATGACCAAGGGATAGTGAGAAGGCAGGGCCCTGGTATTGACCGCCAGCGCCAGGTTTTTGACAGCTGCTGCCAAGGGTCTCGGGCGGAGTGAGAGCGACACTAGGACGTCGGAGCTAGGGCCCGCGCGCCTTGTGGCGAGGCTAAGATCTCGTTCGTTTCGGCGAGGCGCACCGAACTTTGCTTAGAGAAGCGATTTGCGGTAGCTGGCCGGCGTGACGCCCGTCCACCGCTTGAAGGCGCGGTTGAAAGCGCTTTGTTCGGAATAGCCGGTCAGGAACGCAATCTCAGACAGAGCATAGCGTTCCTGTTCCAGCATCCCAATGGCGATCTCGCGGCGGGTCTCTTCGGTCAGGGCCTGGAAACTGACACCGTGCTCCGCAAGGCGACGGTGAAAAGACCTTGCGCTCATTCCCAGACTACGGGCGATGTCCGCCATCTTTGGCAAACCTTCGCTGAGGGCACGGGCGATCTCGCTCTTGGTTCGCGCCCGCAAGGCCGGCGTATTTTCGATCTGGGAAAGCTCTTGATCGAGGTGCGAGACGAGAAACTGCGTAATCCCTGCATCCCCAAGAATATTCGGTTCTTCCAACGATTGAGGGGAAAGGAGGAGCGCGTCCTTGTCGGCCCCGAAATAGACCGGACAGCCAAAATACGCCTCGTGGTGCTGCGTCGTCTTTGGTGCGGGATGCTTGAAATAGACTGCCAGCGGGGCAAAAGGTCGCGGAGAGACTTGGCGGCTGAGCGAGACGCCACTGGCCAGATCAGCCTCGATCGAGATCCGCATGCCTAGCCGCCGCATCCCATCCCGGTTTTCCACAAACAAAACGCCTGCGTCGGTCTCGTGCATCTCGTATTGGGTAAAACTGGTCCATAAACGCCAATAGCGTGCGACGCGAGAAAACGAGCCGCGCAGGTTTGGTGCGGCTTTCCAAGCGAGGCCAAGGGCGCCGTATTCATCTGGCCGCATGGCGTCGCCCACGATCAGCGGCAGTGATGTCACGTCCATCTGCGTGGCCATCGACTCGATCATGCCATAGTAATCATCCTCATCGAGCATGACTTTTGGGTCCCATGGTCCGGCCTGATCGAGACCGACGGACCCAAGTATCGCGACTGGGTCGATGAAGCGTTCCGCGACGCCCACGACCTTTCGAGCAAAAAGAGAAGTCACCTGCCCCATGCGGGGAGGCTAAACCGCGCCGATGATCGATCCAAGACCCATGACCAACACCACTTGCGACGTATAAACGGCTTGGCTGGTGGTGTTGTAATCTTCTTCGTCGCTGGAGCTGCCGGTGGCCGGCTACTCTGGGTGATAGGAAAATGCCGAAAGCCGGCCTGAAACCCAGAAAGAAAATCTAATCAAAAATTGACTGTGGCGCTGTTTAGCGCCGGATTCGGCTCTGTGGCGATTTCACGTTTCAGAGCAGCGACTTAGCCATGCACTTCGAGTATGGAATCGGTAGGGAACCGGTATGGGTCTCGCAGTGCCAAAAGTATGGGCGCACGCCCCTACAGCGGCCAAAAGCAACGCCGTTCAGAATAAGAGTCCCTGTGTCAGGTTATCCGCGCAGCATAGCGCAGCGGATCTCAGCGTTGCGTCGAACGGTCAAGTCGCGTGCGACAAACCTACGGCCATCTCGTTTCTCAGAGAGAGACCAAGTCAAAATTCAGTCAGAGATCATCATAGCTCGCAAACGCATCGTGCGCTCTACAATCGGCCCCCTCCCGGATAGGTTCCCGAAAGGGTCGGGTTCCTAGCCCCCTGACCCTCTTCTAAGCCTGGAGCCTTGAGGGGAGGGTATCGTCAATATCCTGCGGGTGGGCGGCGATCGCGGCAAAAGCGGCGCGCAGACCGTCCGCCGCTGTCTTGGTGGACATGCTCGGAACCCCGAGGTTCTGATCGAGGGCGGCGACCTCTGGCAGCATTGGCAGATGAACAAAGCCCGCACGGATGGCGAGGCCGCGCTGCGCAATGTGATGCAGGATGCCATACATCAGGTGATTGCAGCAGAAGGTTCCGGCAGCATCGGAGATATCGGAGGGGATGCCCGCCGCGCGCATCGCGCGGACCATCGCCCGGATCGGCAATGTCGACTTGTAAGCCACGGGTCCATCGGGCGCGGTGAGAGCGTCTTGCAGCACCACATCGCCATTGTCCGCCACGCCGTATCGGGCACAATCGTTGAGGTTCTGCGCGATGCGCTCCACCGTGATCATGGACCGCCCGCCAAACTCGCCCAGCAAGACCACCACATCCGGGTCAATCTCGGCGATGGCCGCCGCCGTGTGGTCGATGCATTTGAAAAAAGTGTTCGGCACGATCCGCGCAGTAACTTGGGCGCCCGCGATCCGCTCGCCGTCAAGGGCCTTCGCCACCTGCTCGGCGGGATTGATGGGCGTGGTGCCATAGAGCTCGAACCCGGTCAGCAAGAATCGTCTCATTGAAGTTGCTTAGCCCCCCTGATGCTGATCTTGAGCTTCTTCAGATCCGACTAAATCGGACCTGTCGCTCAAGTATATGGTTTGGCGCACAATTTGCTGGGCCTTCGTTTCTCTCTGGTCCGATTGCGCTCTAGATCGACGCTCCTACTGATCCGACATCCCAATTTCCCGGTCGTGCCGGAGGAAAGAAACACGACGAAACGCGCAAGGCGAGAGGTTTCTCAGGGTGCCCTACTGAAGACATCGTTGGCGGGCGCGTCGTCGCGCGCAGCCCGCATCACGGGAGGGCTCGGCCTCCCCGCATTAAGGGTTGCCGATGGAGACAACAGGTTCTGCGATCAGATCCGGTGCATTGGTGCCATTGTCGAGGGAGATGCCCTCCAGGCTCAAAGGTCCTCTCTCGGATTACCTCGCCATCCCTATCCACGAGCTGCCGCGGGAACGGAGATGATCGGAATGGATTTCGTCAGGTTTCGCGTTCGACAGCTGATAGGTGGGGCGCAACGTTCACCGCTCAGCCGGCTCCTTGACCAACAGCCCCGCCATCGGTTCGAACTCCTCTGATAAGAAAAAGTGTAAGCCCCGGGGCGCAACAGCCTCAATCTGGCGCTTGAGTGCGTCGCTCATGATCATTCGTTTATTGTATGTTTCGCGTGCGAACGACAATGAGCCAAGGCACCCTGGGAAAAAGACGATTTTTCTCCAGTCGCTATAGCTCTTCAGCTTTGGATCGAAATCGACATCAGACTTTTCGAAATCCGTGCATGCAACTCTGTTGAGAGGTCGGGCAAAGACGAAATCCTCAACAACCTCGTCGTCTTTGCAGGCAATCCGCGTCGGGGTGAAGTCAACCTCGCCGCTCGGCAGAGATTTCATGATGTCGAGAATTTCTCCCCTCACTAGCAAAACGCTGCGTATTGCGGGCAGAATCTGGAATTTCGCCAGAGACTTGCCCTTGGAGTGACGCGGCAGTTTTAGGAGCGCTACATCATTGGGATGCACGAGCTGCTCTGTTCCCAGAAACTCATACGACTGGACGATGCTGTTTTTGTCGTCAAACTGGGGCCAAGGGAGGCCGCGCTCGTCCCGGAACTCCGGTATCCAGACAGGGGCTGTCTCATCACTGCTCATTTCAAAGATCCTCCGGGCGCGGCATCGGGCGCAGGGGCGCGTCAGATCCGCGCGACCCACCTGAACCCGACGCATGATGCCGACTGTTCCGCCCGCTTCGCCCAGGGGTGAAGGAACTCGTGGAAGCCCGCCCGTCGAATGACGATCTGTTTTTGGCAGTGTTCAAGCGAATCTCTCCCTTTCGAAGTTTTTCGCGCCGCCCGCGGACCAGTTCATCAAGCTGCTATCCGGCTTCTTCCGCGACTATCTCATGTTGCGCATAATCACCGAAGAGCCTGTCTGCTTCATCCCTAACGCTTTCTGTATGACGGGGAGGATGTCGGCGATGTGTTGATCTCTTTGGGGGATCCGCCATTCTCGATGGCAACACTATCCGATGGCCAGCGCTTTGAGCCCCGCTTCTGGGCCAGGGAAGATCGGGCACGCGATGATATCGAATGCGCCGGGGTCTCGGGTCTAAGTCCAGTTGGTCGGTTTTTGCACCGCCAACCGGCGATGGCTCTGCATTCCCGCTGACTTTGGCGCAGGAGATTGGCGATCTCCGTTAGGCTTGCGGGAGCGTAGGAATGCGAAGGGAGTACAAAAGGTGATCGACCACATCACATTCGGCGTTGTTGATTTCGCGCGATCCACCGCCTTCTACGATCAGGCCTTTGCTCCCTTGGGGGTCCGGCGCTTGTTCGATGTGCCTGAAGCGGAGAGCGGTGGCGTGAAGGTGACAGGATATGGCGACGATCGGCCTTGGTTCTGGCTGGCGGAAGAGAGACCGACGACCGGGATGATGCATATCGCCTTGCAAGCCCAGAGCCGGGCCGAGGTCGATGCGTTCCATGCCGCGGCGCTGCGCGCCGGCGGGCGGGACAATGGCGCGCCGGGCCTGCGCCCGCACTATCATCCGGACTATTACGCGGCCTTCATTCTCGATCCTGACGGCCACAATATCGAGGCCGTCTGCCACCACCCGGTCGGTGCCTGAGCGGGGCGCATTTCAAATGAGTGGAACCGGACGCGGCGGGCTGCGCCCTGCCCCAGCCCACCGGCGGAGATGCATGGGCAAGGCCTTGGAGTGCCGTTAGGCCTCGAAGCCCCAGAGCCGCGGCTCGGAGAATTCAATCGAGTTGCCCGCCGGGTCGCGCACATAGATCGAGCGCGCGCCGTTGGGCCAGTTGAAATCCGCCTCGATCTCGATCCCCGCCGATTGCAGATGCGCAATGATGGCGTCGAGCGCGGCGGCATCCGCACCGAAACACATATGGCCTTCGCCGATGGAGCCGTGGGGCGGCACCGGAAGAGCGGGGTTTTGCGGTGGCGCGACGGTTTCCTTCGGGTTGAACACGAGCAGCATGCCCTGCCCGCAGCGATAGAAGATGTGCCGGTTTCCGACGCGCCCGACTTTTTCGAGGCCGAGAAGGTCGCCATAGAAGCCCTCCGCCGCGTCGAGGTCGTCGACATAGACGGCAGTTTCCAGGATTCTTGCGGGGCCGGGGTGTATGCGCTCCATTTCAGGCGCCGTTCATTCTCCACCGCCGCGCCAGGAGCGGCGCCTTTGTTCTGCGCGGGCCGCGCGCTGCTGGGCTGACAGGCGGCTCTCCAAGAGGTGGCCGACGAAGAGGCCGACGAGGAAGCCCCCCAGATGCGCCTGCCATGCGAGGCTGCCGTCGAGCCCAAAGAAGAAGAAGACATTCAATCCAGCGAGCACGGCGACCCGCATATAGATCGGTGTGACGGAGGCGCCCGCCTGGCGATGCCGCCGCCAATCCCAGGCGACCCAGAGGCCGAGGAAGGCAAACACTGCGCCCGACGCCCCCACCATCGGATAGGGCCCCGCCGCGAGCAGAGCGTAGACCGCGCCGCCACCAATGGCCCCAAGCAGGAAGAGCGGCAGGATGACCTTGGCGCTGTAGGCCTCCTCGACGAAGCGGCCCATCGCCAGCAGGATCGTGCAATTCATGATCATATGCAGCATGCCCCCATGCAGAAGGGCGTGTGTGACGAACATCAGCCCCTTCTGCCCGGGATAGATCGCCGCGTATTGCCCGTGGAGCAATCCGGTCCAGAACGCGCCATAGGCATAGGCTTGGCGCCGAAGGTTCGGATCGAAGAGGTATCCGGCATCGGCGAGGCTGAGGATGGCCTCGATGATTGCGAGGGCGCCCACCAGCGTGGTCAGGACGCGTGGCAGCGGTTTGTAGGACCCTTGGCCGGGGATTGGATATCTCACTCGCTGCCTATCTGCTTACGCGCTCGCCGCCAGCAGACTGGCATTGCCCCCCGCCGCAGTCGTATCGATACAAAGATGCCGTTCCAGCATGTAGCGTTCCGGCGCCAAAGGAGCAATCTCAAGTGGCAGGATCGGTCCAATTCGCGCCGAAAGCGCCTTTTTGAGCGCCCGCAGCCAGCTATCCGGCCCGTGGGCGGCGACCATGGCCAAGGGCTCGAACGCTTCGAGCATCTCCGGAGCGATCTGCCCGTCGAAAACCGCCAAGGGCAGCCGGCTGCCCTGAAGCGGCGCAAAGGCGGGGCTAGCCCCTTCCGTAACCGCGACGACCGAGTTGCCCGCAGCCAGAGCCTGCACCGCCTGGGCAAGCGCAAGCTCCGGACCCGCACCAAGACAGAAGACCAGACCGCGCGGCGCCACGCTCAACAGGTTGCTCTCCCCCGTCGGCCCCGGCATTTCCTGAGGCGCCTTGGGGAGATTTGCCACCGCCTCGAAAACGGTGCCAACGAGACCAGAGGAAGGCGAGAGGGCTGCCTTGAGCGTCCCGACCGGATCGGCGGCAGGCGACAGGCCGGGAAGTCCCGCCGCGATATCCTCTGCCGCGATCAAAGACCCACCGGGGGCAGCCGAGTGGATATCGCCACCGGCTGTGCCTTGGGGTGCTTTGAGGCGCCGGACGTAATGCGGACCGCCCGCTTTCGGCCCGGTCCCGGAAAGGCCCTCACCGCCGAATGGCTGGGAGCCGACGATGGCGCCGATCTGATTACGGTTGACGTAGACATTGCCGACCCGCAGGCGCGAAGTGATGTGCTCGACCCGGTCGTCGATCCGGCTGTGCACGCCGCAGGTGAGGCCATAGCCTCGTTGGTTGATCGCCCCGATGACGCGGTCGAGATCCTTGGCCTTGTATCGCGCCAGGTGGAGGACGGGTCCGAAAACCTCCCGCTCCACTGCTTCGATCCCCGCGACTTCGACGATGCTGGGGGGGATGTAGAACCCCGTGCGCGGGCCAGACGCAGCGCTCGGTGCAAGCACGTTTTCCTGCATCTCGAGGTAGTTTGCGATCTCCGTCCGGGCCTCGACGTCGATGACCGGCCCGACATCGGTGGCCACATCCCAAGGATCCCCGATCTTCAGGCAGGCCATGGCGCCCAGCAGCATCTCCTTGACGCGGGCATATGCCTCTTCCTGGACATAGAGCACCCGAAGCGCCGAGCAGCGTTGGCCCGCGGATTGGAAGGCGGAAATCAAGATATCCCGCACGACCTGTTCGGTGAGGGCGGTGGAATCGGCAATCATCGCGTTCAGACCGCCGGTCTCCGCGATGAGAACGGCACCCGGTCCGGCATGATCAGCGAGGGTGCGATTGATGATTTGCGCGACCTCCGTCGATCCGGTGAAACACACGCCGTCGATTTTGGGCGCGCGCGTGAGGGCACCGCCGATGCTCGCGCCATCTCCGGGGAGAAACTGTAAAGCGGTACGCGGCACGCCAGCCTCATGGAGAAGGTTCACTGCACGGGCCGCGATCAGCGGTGTCTGCTCCGCCGGTTTCGCGATCACAGCATTGCCTGCCGCCAGACAGGCCGAAATCTGCCCGGTGAAGATCGCAAGCGGGAAGTTCCAGGGGGAAATACAGACCATCATCCCCCGCCCCGGTCCGGGCAGCGCGTCGCCCTGATCGGCGTAGTAGCGCAAGAAGTCGACGGCCTCGCGGACCTCAGCGATGGAATCGAGCAGCGATTTGCCTGCCTCTCGGGTCGCGAGCGCCATGAACTCCTCAACATTCCGCTCGTAGAGGCGCGCAGCCTCCCGCAAGATCGCTCCGCGCTCGGCGGCCGAACACGCGGACCATTCCGCAAAGCCATCACGCGCTGCTTCGAGCGCCGCAGCGACCTCGGCCTCGGTCGCGTGGCGCACCGTGCCGACTTTGTCATCGGGCTGCGCCGGGTTGCGCACCTCCAACACATCGAGTTCCACCGCGACCGATGTTGCGACCTGCGGCACCGCGGACCATTGCGCCATTTTCCAGGCCTCGCGCGCGGTGAGCGGCCCGAGGATCGACGCGGGTTCGTTGACGTTCCAGCCGCGGGCATTCTGGCGCGGGTGGAACAAATCTCCAGGCACCGGGATGGTCGGATTGCGAACCGCCTCGCCCAAAGCTTCCAATTCCGCCAAGGGATCGGAGGCGACCTTCTCGGGCGGGATTGCGGTGTTTACGATCTGGTTCACGAAGGAGGAATTCGCGCCGTTTTCCAGGAGCCGCCGCACGAGATAGGCCAGCAAGTCCTTGTGGGCGCCCACCGGCGCGTAGATCCGGCAGAGCGCACCGCTTCCCGCGCGAAACGCCTCATAGAGCGCCTCGCCCATTCCATGCAGACGCTGAAACTCATAGTCGTCGCCCGGTCCGGCCATGGCGTGGATTGCCGCGACGGTATGGGCATTATGCGTTGCGAATTGCGGGAAGATCCGGTCGCGGTAGTCGAGCAGACGCCGGGCATTGGCGAGGTAGCTGACATCAGTGCTGGCCTTGCGGGTGAAGACCGGGTAGCTGGGCAGCCCCATTTCCTGCGCGCGTTTGATCTCGGTATCCCAATAGGCGCCCTTCACGAGGCGCACCATGATCCGGCGGTCGAGATTTTCGGACAGCGCATAAAGCCAATCGATCACTGGCCCTGCCCGGCGCCCATAGGCCTGCACGACAACGCCAAATCCGTCCCAGCCCTCAAGCTCTGGATCGACAAGCAGCGCCTCGATGACATCCATCGACAAATCGAGCCGGTCGGCCTCTTCCGCATCGATGTTGAACCCGATGCCAGCGCGGGCGGCGGCGCGCGCCAAATCGCGGGCGCGCGGCAGCAATTCCGCCATGACGGTCTCGCGATGCGTCCACTCATAGCGCGGATGCAACGCGGAGAGCTTCACCGAGATGCCGGGGCTTGTACGGATATCGCCGGTGGCGCGTTTTGCGATCGCGGCGATTGCTTTGGCATAGGCCTCGCAATACTGCAGCGCGTCGGCATCGGTCCGAGCGGCCTCGCCGAGCATGTCGTAGGAATAGGTGTAGCCCTTTGCCTCCATTCCCGCCGCGCGCTCCATGGCCGTTTCCATGGTTTGCCCGAGCACGAATTGCCGGCCCATCAGCTTCATCGCCTGCCCGACCGCCGTCCGGACCACAGGTTCGCCGAGCCGCCGCACCATGGACCGCAAAGCCGCTGCTGGCAGGGACGGGTTGTCGTCGAGCACCTTGCCGGTGAGCATCAAGCCCCAGGTTGCCGCATTCACAAGCGACGATGTGGACTTCCCCAAATGCGCGCCCCAATCGGAGGGCTCGATCTTGTCTGCGATCAACTCGTCGATGGTCTGGGCGTCGGGCACCCGCAGGAGCGCTTCCGCGAGGCACATCAGCCCCACGCCCTCCTCAGTTGAGAGCCCGTATTCCGCCAGGAAGGATTCCATCAGCGTCGGTGAAGATTGCTGCCGGACGGCCGTGACCAGCCGCGCCGCCTCGCCCGCGATCCCCCGCCGGGCTGTCTCATCGAGCCTCACTTGATGGATCAGTCGGCGCACCAACTCCGCTTCGGGCGTGAAGACCCGCTTTCGGATCCGGTCCCGCGCTTCGGACAGGGACGGCAAGGTCAGGGCGATGGCAGCTTGGGTCATGGACATCCGTCGTCAGTTCGGTGAATGGCGGCGTCGGGGAGCACAGCGCATGGCAACAACGCGTGCAGCCAAGGGCATCTGCGCCCGGGCCACCCTAAGACAACAACGATTGGACTGAAAACTGGTTAATCGGAGCAAGCGGCGTCTGGCGGCAAAGTTCGGCCCCCTCTGCCCGTCATGTAGACAAAAGCGTGTGAGCTTGGCATGTATTCCGAAGAAGCAGACCGCATTTCACGGTCCGCCAACATGCCACGACCTGCAGGACTGGGACCGATGACGGATGATCCGACTTTCCAGATGTCTGAAAGCTTGAATGTCCTGGGCGAGCCGCTGAAACCCTGCGGTTTTGATCCGATGACCGGCTTCTTTCGGGACGGGTGCTGCAATACGGGCCCGACGGATGCCGGCCGGCATGTCGTCTGTGTTCGGGTGACGGATGACTTTCTCACCTTCTCCCGCAGCCGCGGCAACGACCTTTCCACGCCCCGGCCCGAATACGGCTTTCAGGGATTGCGGCAGGGCGACCGGTGGTGTGTGTGCGTTGACCGCTGGAAAGAGGCTTGGGAGGCGGGCAAGGCCCCAAAGGTCATCCTGGCCTCGACGCATATCTCCGCGCTGAGCGTGGTGCCGCTCGAAGTTTTGGAGCAGTTTGCGATCGCCCCTCCGCCGCGCAGGCACTGAGACAGAAGGCCGCACCGGGCAATTCACAAGGATTCAGAGAAGATTAGAGCTTTCGCGCCATGGTCGCGTCGCAAGTTGTATGAGTCCGAGTATGGCAGCCGTTCTGCCCCTTTCCGCCCACACGCGCAGGAGATCCGCGGCACCGGGTTACGCGCCCCGTATTCGCATTGGGGATGAGCTCGTCCAGGCGGGTGCGCTGAACGAGGCCCGTCTGCGCGACGCGCTTGAAGACCAGAAACTCCAGGATCAGAAACTCGGGCGAATTCTGCTCGCCAACCGCTTCATTTCCGATGAGGATCTGCTGGACGCTTTGTCGCGGCAATCTGGTCTCGGGCGCATCGATCTGAATGAGAGCCCCTGCGAGCCGGGCCTTTTCCGGCACATTGATCCCTATCTCTGTTTGCGCCTGGAAGCCGCGCCCTGGCGCGTTGTCGGCGACAAACTCGTCGTGGCCATCGGCAACCCCGAAGTGAGCGAAGATGTCACCGCCGCCTTCGCGAGCGACCTGCACCAGATTCGCTTCGCTCTCGCAAAGCCCGCCGATATCCGCGAGACGATCATCGCGAACTGCTCCGGGCGGATGGGTCTCGACGCCAAGATCCGCTGCCCGGAAGCGCTGAGCTGCCGCCTCTGGACCCGGAAAACGCAAGGCAGCCTCTGGCTTCGCATGGTGGGGCTCGCGATCATCGGTGTCTCCGCGCTGAGCCCGCTTCATGCGCTGCAGGTCCTGATGCTCTGGATCTTGGTCGCCAACAGCGCCACAATGGTCTTGCGGCTTGTCGCTCTCTTTACCCGCGCGACCCGCCCATCCAGTGACATCGCGCCGGAGAATGTCGCCCGGTTGGACCCGCGCGTGAAGCTGCCGAGGGTCTCGATCCTCGTGCCCCTATTTCGAGAGGAAGCGGTGGCCGAAAGCCTGCTCGCCGCGCTGGGCGCGATGGATTATCCCGCGCCGCTTCTCGATATCAAGCTCGTGCTCGAAGAGGATGACGAGAAGACGCTGGCCGCCGTTGCGCATGCCGATCTTCTGCCCACCGTCGAGGTGCTCATCGTTCCGAATGACGGCCTCAAGACCAAACCGCGCGCGATGAACTATGCCCTGCCATTTTGTGTCGGCGAAATCGTGGGCATCTATGATGCGGAGGATCGCCCCGAACCAGACCAAATCCGAAAGGTGGTCGATCATTTGCGATCCGCGCCCCGCGACGTTGCCTGCGTTCAGGGCTTTCTGGACTTCTACAATCCGCGCGAGAATTGGATCGCGCGGTGTTTCACGCTGGAATACGCGATCTGGTTTCGCGTCATACTCCTCGGCGTGCAGCGTCTCGGCATCCCAATTCCGCTTGGTGGGACGACAGTGTTCTTCCGCCGGGATATCCTGGAACGCATCGGCGGTTGGGACGCGCATAATGTCACGGAGGATGCCGATCTTGGGATGCGGCTCGCCCGGTTCGGCTATCGGTGCGAAATGGTCGAGACGGAGACGATGGAGGAAGCGAATTACCGCCTCTTGCCGTGGATCAAGCAACGCTCGCGATGGCTCAAGGGCTATGCCGTCACCTGGACAACCCATATGCGCACCCCACGAGCACTCCTGCGGGATCTTGGCTGGCGGGGCTTTCTGGGCTTCCAAGTCCTTTTCCTGGGCGCCTTGACGTCATACCTGTCGCTCCCGCTCTTCTGGGTAATATGGGTCGGCGCGACGGGCCTTGATATGTCTTTCTGGCAGACCTTCCCACGCGGCATTCTGGTGGCTTTTGTTGTCTCGATGGTCCTGGGGCAGATCATCATGCTCGTCTCCGCCATGATAGCCGCGCGCGATATCAAGCGCCTCTACCTGATCCCGTGGATCCCGTGTCTCTTGGCTTATTGGCCTTTGGGGGCAATCGCCGCCTACCGCGCTGTCGGCGAGATCTTTTCCCGGCCGAGCTATTGGCACAAAACCGAGCATGGCCGCTCGGTTGATCCGGCGCCCGTCTCAGCCGTGCCAAAACAGAGGTTCAAACCTCGAATTGTCTGGCCTCTGTCAGAAGGCGGGTCTCAAACGCCTGACTGAGATGCTGGCGCAAAGCGCTGTCCGCTGCGTCTCCGTCTCTGGCCTCGATCGCGGCAACGATCGTGCCATGCTCCTCCAAAGCCTGGGCGCTCCTTCCCTCGGCGGCAAGGGACGTCGTCGCCACGAGGGCGAGCGAACGCCGCACCATTTCAAGCTGTTGGATGAGATAGCGATTATGGCTCGCGAGATGGATCTGATGATGAAAGCGCTTGTTGGCGCGCGCCAGGATTTCCGGGCGCCCGACAAGTTCGCGGTCCTGGCGCACCATCTCCCACAGCACGCGGATCTCCTCGGGTGCCGCATGCTGCGCCGCGAGCCTTGCTGCGAGACCCTCAAGCTCCGCGCGGACCACATAGAGCTCGCCCAACTGCCCCGTATCGAGGCTTGAGACTACGAGCGAGCGCCCGTCGCGCGTCAACATCGCCTGGGTTTCCAGGCGCTGAAGCGCTTCGCGAATGGGGGTGCGGGAGACGCCGAATCGTTCTGCCAATTCCGACTCGACCAGACGGTCTCCTGGCCGGAATTCGCCGCGGTCGATGGCTTCCAGGACGAGATTGTACGCGTCCGTATTGTGCTGAGATACCTGCGACATAATAGGAAATTCCTCTGAACGCACAGGCGTGTCAATAATGCCCCTGCGCCACACCCGAGGATTGAGCCACGACCTGCGCTCGGTTAAGCACACTCCATGCCGCGAGAGAACTTCATCCACGTGCAGACATGGGTCTTCGATCTGGACCACACGCTCTACTCGCCCGAAACGAGCCTCTTTGACCAGATCGAGGCGCGTATGACGGACTACGTGATGCGCAGCCTGGAAATCGGCTTTCACGAAGCCAATAGCCTGCGGGCGCGCTATTGGCGCGAGCATGGAACGACCCTCGCCGGGCTGATGCTGAACCATGGCCTGGAGCCCGAGCCCTACCTCGAAGAGGTCCATGATATCGACCTTTCGGTCCTACCGCTCGCCCCCGATCTGCGCTCCGCGATCCACGCCCTGACCGGCCGGAAGATCGTCTTTACCAACGGCTCCCGGGGGCATGCGCGCCGGGTCATCGCGGCCCTTGGCCTGGACGGGATCTTTCACGCGACCTACGGCATCGAAGATGCGGGCTATCACCCCAAACCGCGAGAGGTGGCCTTCGAGCGTGTGTTTGGCTCGGACGGCTTCGAGACGCGCAACGCCGCGATGTTTGAGGATGATCCGCGCAACCTCTTGGTGCCGCATCGGCTCGGTATGCGCACTGTCCTCGTGGGGCCCGGCGATCCCGCGCCTCACATCCATCACCAGACGACGGACCTCACCGAGTTTCTGGGCCGCATTCGTTAGCTGCACCGCCAGCGCCTGGGGTGCATTCGCCCCAGTTCAGCCGCGCTTCTTTTGCCACGCTCCGAACGCCACAGCCGCGACCATAACGATCAGCGCAGCCGACACGATGGCAGGCCCCGCAGGCAGGTCGAGATGCAGCGATCCCTCCAGCCCAAGCACGACAGCGGCACCACCCGCGACCACAGCGAGGAGCATCATCATCTCCGGCGTCCGAGACACCGCGCGCGCCGCGGCGGCCGGAACGATGAGCATCCCCGAGACCAACCCGCCTCCCACCGCCTTGATCGCGATGGCCACGACAAGCGCAAGGGAGAGCGTGAGGATCATGCGCTCCCGGCCTGGATCCACGCCGGTGGAGACCGCGAGATCCTCGTTGAGCGTGGCAATTAGCAGCTTCTCACGGCGCTGCACCAGGAACCCGGCCACGAGAATGGCGCCGCCCCAGATCACCGCTAAATCCCAGCGCGACACAGCCAGAATATCGCCGAACAGAAAGCCCGTGAGATCGACGCGCACGCCTGGCAGAAAGCTCACGGCAACGAGGCCCAGCGCGAGCGCCCCATGGGATGCGACGCCCAGCATCGTATCGACAGAATAGGTGCGGCCCGAGGCGAGCGTCACCCCAAACGCCATGGCGAGCGCGGCAATTGCCACGCCCAGGGTGACCGGATAGCCCGTGGCAAGCGCCAGGGTCACGCCCAGCAATGCGGAATGGGCGGTGGCGTCGCCGAAATAGGCCATCCGCCGCCAAACGATGAAGCAGCCCAGCGGGCCTGCCGCCAGAGCCACGCCGAGACCGCCGATCATCGCGCGGGCAAAGAAATCGTCGAGAAGGCTCATGCAGCCGGATCCGTCGAGGCATGGTGGTGCCCTTCGGCGCCGTCTTGATGGGCATGGTCGTGGTGGTGGCGATAGAGGGACAATGCGCCTTGCGTGCCGATCCCAAACAACGCGCGATACTCCGGCATGCCGGAAATCGCGAGGGGGGTTCCTTGGCAACAGATATAGCCATTGAGGCAGATCACCCGGTCCGAGGCGGACATCACCACATGCAGATCATGGCTCACCATGACAATCCCGCAGCCGAGCTCCTGACGGATCGCCTCGATCAAGCGATAGAAATGGGCAATCCCCGGCTGATCGAGGCCTTGCGCCGCCTCATCGAGCACCAGGAGATCCGGGGCGCGGAGGAGCGCATGCGCCAGAAGGACCCGCTGAAACTGCCCTCCCGAAAGCTCGATGAGTTGGCGCGGGGCCAGACCCTGCGCCCCCACCCGCTCCAGCGCGCCCAGCCGTTTTGCCCGGCTCCGCTCGCCGAGGGCGAGAAAGCGGTCCACCGTGACAGGCAATGTATAGTCGATGGAGAGCCGCTGCGGCACGTAGCCGATGCGGAGGTCCGGCTGCAGCTCAATCCGGCCCGAGGTCGGTGCGAGCCCACCAATCAGCATCCGCATCAGCGTCGTCTTGCCCGATCCGTTCGGCCCAACGATTGTAACGATTTCACCGCGCGTGAGCGTCATGCTCACATCGCGCAGGATCTGGTGCCCGCCAACCTGAAAGCCGAGGTCCGTCGCGGTTAGGAGCGGGCTCATCACGTGCTGCGTTGTCAAGGCGCGCGCTCCAAACACCCCCCGCAGACCCCTTCGGCTTCGATGGTCATCCGGTCGATCCGAAAGCCCTGGTTGCGTGCCTGATCCTCCAGCGGGTTGAGCGCAACCGGCGAGGCGGCCTCCTCGACCCGGTGGCATTCCCGGCAGACGAGAAACATCGCGCTGTGCTGCCCTTCGCCATGGGTGCATGCCACAAAGGCCGAGAGACGCTCGATCCGGTGGACGAAACCGTGCTCAACCAGGAAATCGAGTGCCCGGTACACAACGGGCGGCTGGGACCCGAGCCCCGCCTCGCGCAGCCGGTCCAACAGCTCATAGGCGGTCATCGCCTTGTGGCCTTCAAGCAAGGCTTCGAGCACGCAGCGGCGCGGAGGCGTGAGCCGGAGGCGCTGCGCGGCGCATTCCTGCAAGACCGCGGCCAGTGCAGCCTCGCGGCACCGGGAATGATCGTGCCGCTCAAACGCGCCAGGGCCGGAAGGTCGCATTTCTTGGTCTTGCCTCTCAGAATGCTACTTTATAACATCATGCCGCAGTGCCGCAGTGTTTCATGGACACCGGCAAAACCACAATCGAAAAAGAGGTCTTGAGGTCTTATGCACTCCGTCAACCGAGTTTTGCCCAGTCTTTTGGCTGCATCGAGCCTCAGCGTTTTTGCAGCATGGCCGAGCGTCGCTTTGGCCGCGCCCAAGGTTGTCGCCGACATTCTGCCGGTGCATTCGATCGCGGCGCGGGTCATGCAGGGCGTCGGAACGCCGGAACTCCTCGTCGATAGTGGTGCATCGCCGCACTACTACTCGATGACACCGTCCGACGCGTCGGCGCTGCAGGAAGCCGATGTGATCTTTTGGATCGGCGATGGGTTGGAGCCATGGCTTGTCGGGCCTCTCCAAAGCCTGCCGCAAAGCGCGGATGTAGTTGAATTGGCCGATGCCGATGGGGTTGAGATCCTGCCATTCCGCGAATCCGCCCGGTTCGAGCACGATCACGACCATGGACATGGGGAGGACCACGCCGCCGATGAACACGGCCACGATGATCATGACCACGAAGAACATGCCGAAGCGGCCCACGGACATGACGACCACGATCATGACCATGAGGAGCATGCAGAAGCGGCCCACGGGCATGATGATCACGACCATGACCACGAAGAGCTCGCCGAAGCGGCCCACGGGCATGACGACCACGATCATGACCACGAAGAGCTCGCCGAAGCGGCCCACGGGCATGACGACCATGACGAGCATGCCCATGATGACCATGGACACGACGATCACGACCGCGCAGGACACGCGCATGCCGATGGCGATCCGCATATCTGGCTCGACCCGGTCAATGCCATAGCGATGGCTCAAGCGATGGCCGGTGCGCTCTCTCAGGCGGATCCGGAGAACGCCAGCACCTATACCGAGAATGCGGCCGCTTTCACCGAGGAGATGGAGACGCTGTCGGGTGAAGTGTCCGAGAAGCTCGCGTCGGTGACAGACCTGCGGTTCATCGTGTTCCACGATGCCTACCACTATTTCGAGGATCGCTTTGGCATGGAGGCCAGCGGCGCGATTGCGCTGGGTGATGCCAGCACGCCGAGCGCCGCCCGCGTTGCCGAGGTCCGCGATACCTTGGAAGAGCTGCAGGTTCAGTGCGTGTTTTCCGAGCCGCAATTCGACACATCGCTGGTCGAGACGGTGATCGACGGCACCGGGGCGCAGAGCGCGGTGCTGGATCCGATCGGTGTCGGGCTCGAACCAGGGCCGACCCTCTATCCTGAGCTTTTGCGCAACATCGCAGACGGTCTGGCAGGGTGCCTCAACCAAGCCTGACTTGCCGCCGTCGGAGCTGGCGTTTACTGTCTTGCGGATCGTAGTGCTGCGACGAGCTGCTTCAGGATGGGACGCGCCCTTACAACGGTTTTGGCTGCCGGCCTCGCCCTTTTCGGCGGAGCCACATCCGCCGTGTCCCACCCTCACGTGTTTATTGAAGGCGGCGCCGATCTGGTGTTCGACGATCAGGGCAGGTTGAGCGCTCTCGAGATCACCTGGATCTACGACCCGCTCGCTTCGCTTTTCATCATCGAAGAGGTGGGCTTGGCCTTCAATCAACCGCTCAGCCCGCCTGAACGCGCCGAACTCGCGGCCTATCAGACGGAATGGGCACCAGATTTCGAAGGCGACAGCTACGTCTATTCGGCTGGCGCCCCGGTGAAGATGTCGGGCCCGCAGAACCCAGATGCAGATATCCACCATGGACGGCTGATCATCACGTTCACCCGAACGCTCGAAACCCCTGTGAGCCCTGGAGAAGATACCGTGGTGGAGATCTACGACCCCACCTACTACACCGCCTACACGATCACTGAGCCGCCGGGGATAACCGGAAACGGCACCAATTGCCGCGCCAGGATTGATCCATTCGAGCCGACTTCAGATCTCTTGGCCTTGCAGGTCAGTCTCTTTGATATTCCTGCCGACGAAGACCCTGTTGGGAATGTCGGCGCCTTGTTTGCCGACAGGATCCGCGTCGCATGCGACTGACAACCGCGCTCTTTATCGGCCTTGCAGCGCTCCTTGTGGCCTTGGCCTGGCACGCCAATGTGCATCACCTCATCTTCTGGTGGGTCGTCCAGCAACAACAGGCGCTCCAAGGGCTCCTGGCAAACGAGATCGCCGCGCGCAAGGCCGGGGACCCGACTGCTTTTTGGTCGCTGATCGCGCTTTGCGCTGCCTATGGGTTCCTGCATGCCGCGGGGCCTGGCCATGGCAAGGCGCTGGTCGCGGGCGGCGCCGTCGCAAGCGGTGCTACGGCAAAGCGCATGGCACTTATCGCGACCGCCGGAAGCCTCGCGCAATCCGTGATGGCCATCGCGCTGGTTCTCGGTGGTCTGACGCTCTTCGCTGCGACCGCGCGCGAGGTCGTCTCTACCGGCGAGGGCGCGCTCACGACGCTCGCAACCGCCGCCGTGACATTGATCGGCGTCTGGATCTGTATTCGCGGAATTCGGGCGCTGCCGATCGGAGGCAAAGTCGCGATGGCGCATGGGGGCCATCACTCTTGCTGCGGCCACGCCCATCACCCCGACCCCGAGGAAGTCGACCGCGCGCAGGGCTTGCGCGACGCGCTGGTTCTTGTGGCGGGAATGGCGATCCGCCCCTGCACCGGGGCCGTGATGGTTCTGGTCGTTGCCTGGAGAATGGGCGTGGGCGCCGCGGGGGCTGCCGGGGTGCTGGCCATGGGTATGGGCACGGCGGCTTTCACTTGCCTTGTCGCTCTGCTCTCGGTGCGCGGGCGGGATGCCGCACTCTTTGCCATCGGCGAGAGTTCGGCGGCTCGATACGGGTTTCCGGCGCTGCAAATCCTCGCCGGTGCCGCAATCATAATCGCCAGCCTCGCCCTCTTCCAAACGCAACTGCAGATCAGCTGATCCCCAGCGCGCGCAGACCTCTCATGCGGAGTTTGCGGTTTTCACCGCTGAGCGACTGGTCTAACAGTCAACCCGAATGATAACCGGACGTTGGGAGCCTTTTTATCATGTCAGTCATCATCGACATCGTGGGACGCGAGATCCTCGACAGCCGGGGCAATCCAACGGTTGAAGTCGACGTGAGCCTTGAAGATGGCTCCACCGGCCGCGCCGCCGTTCCCTCCGGGGCCTCCACCGGCGCGCATGAAGCGGTCGAACTCCGGGACAAGGATGCGAAACGCTACGGCGGCAAGGGCGTGCTGAAGGCCGTGGGCTCCGTCAACGGTCCGATTTCCGATACCCTTTCGGGGATGGCCGCCACGGACCAGGTCAAACTCGACCGCACGATGATCGAGCTTGACGGCACCGAAAACAAAGGCCGTCTCGGTGCCAACGCGATCCTTGGCGTCAGCCTCGCCTGCGCCAAGGCAGCCGCACAGAGCCTGGGCACGCCACTGTATCGCTATATCGGTGGAACAGGCGCTCGCACCCTGCCGGTGCCGATGATGAACATCATCAATGGTGGCGAACATGCCGACAATCCCATCGATATCCAGGAATTCATGATCATGCCTGTCGGCGCCGAGACGGTCGCGGATGCCATCCGCATCGGTGCCGAGGTGTTTCACGTTCTGAAAAAGGAACTCGCCGGAGCTGGGCATAATACCGGGATCGGCGATGAAGGTGGCTTTGCGCCCAACCTTCAAAACGCGCCGGAAGCGCTCGACTTCATCATGCGTTCCATCGAAAAGGCAGGCTACAAGCCCGGCTCGGACGTCTATCTCGCCCTTGATTGCGCCTCGACCGAGTATTTCAAGAACGGTGTCTATGAGATGAAGGGCGAGGGCGTCACCCGGTCGGTGGACGAGAATGTGGCCTATCTCAAAGGGCTCGTGGACAATTACCCGATCATCTCGATCGAAGATGGTATGTCGGAAGATGACTGGGAGGGCTGGAAGAAGCTCACCGACGCGATCGGCGGGAACTGCCAATTGGTGGGCGACGATCTCTTCGTGACCAACACCAAGCGCCTGATCAAAGGCATCGAACAGGGGATCGGCAATTCGATCCTTGTGAAGGTCAACCAGATCGGCTCGCTGACCGAGACCTTGGATGCGGTGGATATGGCGCATCGGGCCCGTTTCACGGCCGTGATGTCGCACCGCTCCGGCGAGACGGAAGACTCGACCATCGCCGATCTCGCAGTCGCCACCAATTGCGGCCAGATCAAAACAGGATCGCTCTCGCGCTCCGACAGGCTTGCCAAGTATAACCAGCTCATTCGGCTCGAAGAGGATCTTGGCGAAGACGCAATCTACGCAGGCCGCTCGATCCTCCGCTGAGCGCAGAGAGGTGACGGGCGCGGCGGCATGGCGGACACTCTTCCAACATCCAGGCTCTACCTGATTGCGCCCGCCCGGCCCAACCTGAGCCGTATTTCCGCCGACCTCGCCCGCATTCTCGACCGCTACGACATCGCGTGCATTCGCATCTCTTCCGGCACCGCCTCGGAAGACGACATCATGCGCGCGGCGGATACGCTGCGCCCCCTATGCCATGCCCATGAAGTGCCCATCGTCCTGACGGATCACTTTCGTCTGGTTGCGCAACTCGGGCTCGACGGCGTGCATCTCTCGGACGGCGCGCGACAGGTGCGCGCTGCGCGGGAGGCTCTGGGCCGCGACGCCGTCGTCGGTGTCTATGCACACGATTCTCGTCATGAGGGAATGACCGCTGGCGAGATTGGCGCGGATTATGTGAGTTTCGGGCCGGTTATGCCGTCAAGTCTCGGCGACGGTCGGCTCGCGCCCCTGGAGCTGTTCCAATGGTGGTCGGAGATGATCGAAGTTCCCGTCTTGGCGGAAGGCGGGCTGACCGAACAGATCACATCCGATCTCTCAGCCTTTGCGGATTTCATCTGCTTGGGCGATGAGATTTGGTCCCACCCCGATGGGGCCGAAGCCGCACTCCAGGGATTTCAGGCAGCACTCCGGGGATCGCAGACGGCTTGAGGGAACTTACTGCGGGCGCCCGGAAGCGGGCCGCCGGGAGTCTAAACCTGTCGCGCGTCGACCTCAGCCAGTCACCCACTGGCCTCCGCGGCACTCATAACTGCCGACCCGGTCGCCTTCCTGATAGCTCTGCCCGTTGAAATCGCAATCAGCTGCAGCCGAGTCGGGCAAGAGCGCGACGCCAGCGGCAACCAATGCGAAAGCGGTGAGTATCCCCAAAACCCTCATATGGCCCTCCAGTGCCTTGGCCCAATTCCACGAGAGCTTTGCATTTCGGCATATCTCGCACGAGGCAAGCAAAGACGCGCACCCGCCAGCAAGATTGGCACGGACTGTCTCATTGCCGCACGCTCGCCAGCCATAGATCATTCGGCAAGACCTCAAAACGCGCTTTGATGCGCGGTGGAAGCGTGGCGCCCTCCTCCGTCGGCCCGGCAATCTGGGCAAACGCCTCCTCCGTCATCCAGAAGCGCGCGGTCTGGTTGGCGATGAGCGCCTCCAAAGTCCGGGCATTGCCGATGCAGGGCATGCGGCTGGGATCGACAACGACCTCGGCGGGTACCAGGAAGAACCCTCCCGTTTCGTTCTGGCGCGATAGAACCACGTTCTTGCCGCGCAATTCACTGCCGCGGCACGCCAAGACATGCACCTTCGCCGGGCCATTGCCGCTTCCTGAAACCGGATCCCCGTGCAGGAGCGTCACATCAGCCCGGAACGTGCGCCGAGCAAAGATGCTCGTCCGCTCCAGATTGTGGCGCCAGATTTCAGTCAGAAACGGGTTCGCGAGACCACCGGAATTGGGTTCGAACTCCCCAGCCTTATTGTCGAGCGTGACCAGCGCGCGAATCATCTCCGCCTTCGCCTGATCGAACGTGTTGGGCAATGCGAAAGGACCGGACAGATCAAAGAGGAGTTGCCGCATTCTCCCGGAGACCTCGGGGCTCACATCCGCGTCCCGCAGCCGGTCCACATAAGAGGGGTCCTCCTTCACCTTGAAATACCCTTCCCGGTTGAGGAGTGCCCCCACCGTGTCGGGATCTTCGTTCAGCGCCGCTTCCAGGAGTTCGGCGAACTCAGCGTTCGCGCCAACGTCGATCTCGACCCCATCCGCACCAAGTTTGACACTGCCGCCGCTGCCAGCACGGAAGATCAAGAACAGCGCCAGAACGGCAACGAGGGCGAAGACAATGAGTATCGGCAATGTCAGAGAACGACCACTTGCAGGCTTTGCTTCAGTATTCGCCATGCATCCCCCATCCATCCAAATATCGGATTGCATCAAGATAAATAGACTTAGCGCAAGATCGCCCGAGTGGGCTAACCTGCGGCACAATAATCGTCGAAGTTAGAGGAAGTCCGCCATTTTTTCAACAATGAACGGATGAGTGTTGTGCGCTACTCAAGTTCCGCGCCGCAGCAATTGGAAGTAATCGTATTTCGCTAATAAGCACGATGACCTTAGGCGAAGAAGCGGCGTCTCACCAGGTCGTAAGATCTAAGGATAGAGGAAATGCCCACCGGCCTAGCTATGTGGCGGAGACCGGTGGATTGGGATCGCTTCAGATGTCGGCGCGCATCCAGGTTGCCAACTCGGATTCAATATCCTTGCGCACGATCGGATCGAGTCTTGCAAGTTCTTGATGCGCCGAATTCACGTTTATTGTCGTGGGGATACGCGCAGCGTTCGCTGTCGCGAGGGTGCAGGTGTGGTGCGCGCCCAACCGTGCTGCCACCACGGCGTTCAGGGCGGTAAAGAAACGGTCTTCGACAGCGATGTCCATGGGCTCCTCCGGGCAAGTCGGACCTGTCGCGCGGTCCGATCTTTGTGGTGTAATGGTAGGGTGACACTCTAGGTGAGATAGGGTCACACTGTCCCGTGCGCAATCGTGTAGGTTGAGGAATCGCAGGCAAGATGGCGTTTTCGTGACCATTTCTTCGCAATTGCGCAAACATCCGCTTTGCGTGTGCGAGACCGCAAATCAGCAAAAACCGGACGTGTCGCAAAGCGTGCAAACGCGCCTCATTTCATTTTGGTGTTACAGAATATATATTCGCATAAATCCGAGGCGATTGCACTTGATTTACGTCAGGTTGGAATTTGCCTCGGCACGTTTCCCCCCAGACGACGCGAGTCCCCCAAACGGCGCAAGCATCTGATCGACGTCAGAGCGAAATGGGGCTGCCGCCGCGGCCCCGGTTCGCGTCACTGCCAATGCACCAGCCGCCGCGGCAAAGCGCAGCGCCTCGACCAACTCCATGCGTTCGGCAAACGCAACCGCCAAGGCGCCGTTGAAACAGTCCCCGGCGGCCACCGTATCGACAGCCTTCACGGGGAAGGCCGGGAGAAATCCAGACGCGCCCGATGCGTGATCATAGGCGAGCCCCTGCGCCCCGAGTTTGACGATGGCAAGGCGCGGGCCAAAAGCGCGTAGGTCCCCCGCGGCACGCATCGCGTCTTCGGGCGATGCGACACGACGCCCCAGGAGTGCCTCGGCTTCAGTTTCATTCGGTGTGATCACCTCGGCTTCGGCCAGGAGTGCGTCGAGTGGCGCAGCAGGAACGGGGGCCGGATCGAGAACGACAACGGCCCCAGCGGCCCGCGCCGCCCGCATGGCCGACAGCGTCGCTTCGAGCGGTGTCTCAAGCTGAAACAACGCCGCCTTCGCGCCGTCGAAAACACTCGCATCCGGCCCCGTCTCGCGCCACGCCATGTTGGCGCCACCAAAGACGGTGATGGCGTTTTGCGAATGCGCGTCAACATGGATCATCGCGGTGCCGGTGAGCACCTCCTCGTTAGTCTCGATCCAATCGAGCGACAGGTCGTGTTGGGCGAGCAGGTCCCGCACGAAGGACCCATTCGCGTCTGCGCCGATTGCGGCACTCAGCCTTACGCTTCCGCGCGTGAGCCGCTGCGCCGCGACCGCTTGATTGGTGCCTTTGCCGCCAAGACCGATCGACTGCCGCGTGGCGTGAATTGTCTCCCCGGGCCGGGGCAGAGCCTTCACCGAAAGCGTGACATCCACATTGACCGACCCAAAAACCGCGATGCTCATTCGGCCGCCCCCCCTTGGCTTCCTGTTTTTCTTATGACCCATGATCGCATAGGTTTGGCTGAAGATCTCGCGTTGAACGAGATGCGCCCAGATTGTGGGGGAGCCGCGCAATGAAGGTCCAGGACCAACGATGCCTGACATCATCTCAAACACATCGCCCAGCGCGCGCCTCAGCATGACCCTTCCGCCAAACCCGAGCATCGGTGTTATCTCAGATACCCATGGTTTGCTTCGACCCGAAGCCGCCGACGCCCTAGAAGGCAGTGACCTGATCCTCCATGCCGGGGATATCGGCTCGCCCGAGATCCTGCCGGCGCTCAAAGAGATTGCGCCGGTGCTTGCTATCCGCGGCAATGTGGACACTGATAGCTGGGCGCGCGATCTCCCGGAGCATCTCCATCTCAAGATCGCCGGTATTGATGTTGAGATGATCCACGATCTTCAAGACTGGCTTGCACATGGCGGGCCGCCACAAGAAGCGACGCCGCAAAACCGCCTGGTCATTGCGGGACACTCCCACAAACCCATCTCCGAAGCGCGGGATCGGTTCTGGCATCTCAACCCTGGGAGCGCCGGACGGCGCCGCTTCCGGCTCCCCATCACCCTGGCTCGCCTGTGGTTCGCGGAGGACGGGACGTTCGGCACCGAGATCGTTCCGCTGCTCTGAGGCGTCTTGAGGCGGAGGTGGCTTCTTCAGAAGTCGAGGTTTTCGACGCTGAGCGCATTGGTCTGGATGAAATCGCGTCGCGGCTCGACCTCGTCGCCCATCAGCTTGGTGAATACCTCGTCGGCCTCGTCGAACTGGTCGACACGGACTTGCAAGAGTGTCCGCGCTTCGGGATCGAGCGTCGTCTCCCAAAGCTGGTCGGGATTCATTTCGCCCAAACCCTTATAGCGCTGCAATGAAACGCCCTTTTCACCCTCGCGCGTGACCGCGTCGAGCAGCTCGGAGGGGCCATGGATCGCCATTTCGCGCTCCTTGCGCACGAGATGTGCGACCTCGCCATAGATCTCCTGGAGGCCCGACGTGAAGGAGGCCAGCCGACGGGCTTCCGCGCCGCGCAGCACAGGGCCATCCAGCACCCGTGTTTCATCCACCCCGCGCAATGTGCGCCAGAGCTTAATGCCCGCATCCTGCGTCGGGCGCCCTTGCCAGCCGCGTTCGTATTCCGCCGCGATCAGGTCGAGCCGCGCGGCCACGCCGTCCGCGGTTCCTTGCGGATCGGCATCGAGGCGGCCGGGCAAAAGCGTCCCGGCAATGGCGGCTTGCTCGATAACGTGACGTGGATACTGCGTCGGGAAGGCGCCAAGTGCTGCCCGCACCTGCCGCGCCTCTTCGACCACACGGGACAGATCGGCGCCTGCGACGACGGCGCCTGAGCCGAGGCGCAAGGTCGCGCCGTCGAGTCCCTGTTCGATCAGATACTGATCGAGCGCGCCCTGGTCCTTGAGATAGACCTCCGACTTGCCCCGCGCAACTTTATAGAGCGGCGGCTGCGCGATATAGAGATGCCCCGCCTCGATCAGCTGTGGCATCTGCCGGAAGAAGAACGTGAGCAGAAGCGTGCGGATATGGGCGCCGTCCACATCCGCATCGGTCATGATGATGATCTTGTGATAGCGCAGCTTCTCAAGATTGAATTCGTCCCGGCCAATGCCGGTGCCCAGCGCGGTGATAAGCGTCCCGATCTCCTGGCTGGAGAGCATCCGGTCGAACCGGGCGCGCTCGACGTTGAGGATTTTGCCGCGTAGTGGCAGCACGGCCTGGTTCTGGCGAGACCGGCCCTGTTTGGCTGATCCGCCCGCGCTGTCGCCCTCCACCAGGAAGAGCTCAGCCTTCGCGGGGTCCTTCTCCTGGCAATCGGCGAGCTTACCGGGCAGGTTCGCCACATCCATCGCGGTCTTGCGGCGGGTGAGTTCGCGCGCCTTGCGAGCCGCCTCGCGCGCAAGCGCTGCCTCCACAATCTTGCCCACGACCATGCGGGCCTCGGCGGGGTTCTCCTCGAACCACTCGGCGAGCTTCTCGTTCATCAACCCTTCCACGGCCGGGCGGACTTCAGATGAGACGAGCTTGTCTTTCGTCTGGGACGAGAATTTCGGGTCTGGGACCTTGACCGACAAGACGCATGTGAGCCCCTCGCGCGCATCGTCGCCGGACAGCGTCACTTTCTCCTTCCGGGCCATGCCGCTCGTGCCGACGTAATTATTGATCGTGCGGGTGAGCGCACCGCGGAAGCCTGCCAGATGCGTGCCGCCATCGCGTTGCGGGATGTTGTTGGTGAACGGTAGGACGCTTTCGTGGTAGCTGTCATTCCACCACATTGCGATTTCAATGCCGATCCCGTCGCGTTCCCCGGCAATGAAGATCGGATCGGCGATGAGCGGTGTCTTGGAGCGGTCTAGGTAGCGGACAAATTCGTTGACGCCCCCGTCATAGAATAGCTCGGCCTCCTGCACGTCGGTGGACCGCTCGTCGCGCAGGGCAATCCGAACGCCGGAATTGAGGAAGGCGAGCTCGCGCAGCCGGTGTTCGAGAGTTTTGAAGTTGTAATCGAGGTTCGAGAACGTCTGTGTCGAGGCGAGAAACCGCACCTGGCTGCCCGTTCGTCCGCCCGCCGGACCGACGCGGTCCAGGGACTTGGTCGTCTCCCCATGTTCGAACCGCGCGTAATGCTCGAAGCCCTCGCGCCAGATCCGAAGCTCCAGCCAGTCCGAGAGCGCGTTCACCACCGAAACGCCAACCCCGTGCAGACCGCCGGAGACCTTATAGGAATTCTGATCAAACTTCCCGCCGGCATGGAGCTGGGTCATGATGACCTCAGCGGCCGACACCCCCTCGCCCTCATGGATCCCCACGGGGATCCCGCGCCCGTTATCCATGACACTGACGGAATTGTCCTCGTGCAACGTTACGGTGACCACATCGGCATGCCCGGCCAGCGCCTCGTCGATGCCGTTATCGACCACCTCATAGACCATATGGTGCAGGCCGGACCCATCATCGGTGTCGCCGATATACATGCCCGGGCGCTTCCGAACGGCCTCCAACCCCTTCAGAACCTTGATGGAGTCGGCACCGTAATCGTCTGGAAGTCGGGCGGGTTCGGCCATGCTCGGAGGATCCTTGTTCTTGCTGGGCGGAGCGTCCCGCCGGGGGTCGGCACCGTATGCCAAACCAAGCCCCTCTAATGGCCCAAAAGCGGCTCAGGTTCAACACTTTGCCGCTCGCCGAGCCCTTAAGGATCACAGCCCGGGCGTGGCCACACCAACCGCCTGTTCTGGCCAACAGAAACCGTCTCGCGAGGGGATCACACGGTTGCACCAGACAAAACCCTGCGGGCTCGGATCGGTATGTCCTAAGTTATCCGGTTTCGGATCCGCTTCGTCGCCGCGACGAAACATCCCCGTGCGCACGGACGAAATCTAGATGAGACGCTCACGCGCCTGTGTAAGCGTAACATGAAACCAAAAAAAAATTTAGTCGAAATGCAGTTCACTTGTTGATGACAAGCAAATGGAGAAGTTGAAATGAAGAACCTACTCACCGCATCTGCAGTCGTACTTGCTGTTTCTACAGGTGCAGCTTTTGCTCAGGGCATGGATGAAGGCCTGACCATGCTCGAAGCAGCCGCCGTTACCGAACTGAACTCGCTCAACATCGACAATGTCGATCCAATGAGCCTGACCCTCAACCAGCTTGCGGCCATCCGCACCATCTCCGGCAGCAGCCTGAGCCCAGCCGAGAAGACCCGCCTGGTGCGCGCGGCAATCAACCGCGAGTAAGTCTAATTGCGGCCTGCGCCTCGTGTGCGGGCCGCATTCCACGTGTCTCCCTTGCGTATCGCCTGAACCTGCAAGGCCGCGCGCGCCATGGCGATGCACGTAAACACATCGCAGCGAGGCGATCCCCGCCCCTGATTGAGCGACCGCAATCGGTGTCTCGCAGGTCCGGGCTGGTTATGCAGATATCGCCCTTCGCCGGGCGCGATCAGTTTCCCGACCACCTGGCCCACAGATCGGGCTCAGCCAGGTTCCGCTCACCGCACTCACGGCGTTACAATTCTGTTAACGCTCTCCGCACAAAAAGGCAGGATCTGCTTGATTTTGGACGGATTGCGAACATGTCCCGCATGTTTCCGCGTCAGCTCGCCCACAACTGCCGAGTTTGTCGGCCCCTGCGGGTTTGACAAAGGTCTGATGCGCGATTCCGATAGTGGTTGCAGATGAAATACTTATGATCGCCAAGTCTGATCAGTTGAGAAAGTGGTTCGTATGGCTCGGAAACCTGTAAGGCGCCGCAGACGTGTGCCCCAGCCCAGTCTCTTTCAGAGATTAAGGGGGAATTTTCTGACAGGTCTCGTGGTCGTTCTGCCGGTTTCCATGACGATCTATCTCGTTTGGGTCACGATCGGGTTTGTTGACGCCCGCGTCGTGCCTCTGATCCCGAACCGCTACAACCCCGAGAACATTTTCGGCCGCAATATCTTCGGCTTTGGCGTCGTTGTCTTCCTGGTCTTCACGACCTTGGTCGGCGCTATGACCAAGGGCATTCTTGGCCGCCAGATCATTCATTGGGGCGAACGGATGGTGGAGCGCATGCCCATCGTGCGCTCAATCTACAATGGCTTGAAACAGATCGTCGAAACGCTGTTCAGCCAAACGGGGAATTCCTTCCAGACTGCATGCCTGATCGAATACCCGCGCAAGGGGATCTGGGCCGTCGCGTTCGTCTCGACGGAAACCTCCGGTGAAATCCGCTACCGGTCGGAACGGGACAAACTCGTCAGTGTCTTTTTGCCCACAACGCCCAACCCGACATCAGGCTTCCTCCTCTTCGTCCCGAAAGAAGATGTGCGCATTCTCGACATGTCGGTCGAAGAAGCGGCAAAACTCATCATATCCGCAGGGCTCGTGGAGCCGGAATTTCCCAAGCGCACCGAGGAGCCGACGCCGGTGGCTGTGAACCGGCGACGGCGAAGTGCAAGTTAGAGTCTGCAATACGACTACCCATACGAACCGCGAGACCGTCTCCCGATCTGACGTTGGGGCTAGGGTCCTCGGTGAATTGTCCGCACGGTTGATGCAATCGCCAGTGCTGCGAACACGGCTAGGCATCGTGGGCGTATCTCGACGACAATAAACCGGAACCTACAGGCAATCATGGTCGGTGCGCTAGCGATGGCTGTCACCGCCAAGACTTATACTTTGGAGGTAGAACGGACCCGCCTCGGAGTTACGCATTCCCGCGCAAAGCCCCCCAACACTTGCTTCACCCGCCTATCGGTAAGGTCTTGCGCAAGAGGGTAAAAAGCCTTGAACCGATATCATTCCTGCGTCGTCAAGGCATTCCCGGATCAACAGCCCTGCCTCAAACTTGCCGCCGGGCTCCGGCAGATTACCGAGACCGATTGGCCGACCCGCAAATGGATGAAGATGGGCTCGGTTGATGCCGCCAGATATTATCAACTTGAAGCCCTCCTCGCAGGGAAAAGTGTCAAAGAGCCTCGACACGACCGAAGCGATGGCCGGACACTACTCACGTGACGCGAATCTTGCGGAACAAAACCGGAGCAAAACTGCTGGATCGGGGGCTGTCATAGAGCGCCTGAGGCAGTCCCAGAGGAACGATACGCCATCATACTTTGGCAAACCTTCCGAAAGAGTGGCAAACCTTTACTTTGAAAACCGGCTAAGTATTTGATTTCTTTGGTGCCCGGGGGCGGATTTGAACCACCGACACGCGGATTTTCAGTCCGCTGCTCTACCCCTGAGCTACCCGGGCCTCTGGCTGTCCTGCATTACCAAGACCCGCCGATGGGTCGGGTAAGCCCTTTGCCGCGACCTGTCCAGAGGAAAAAGCCCTGTTGCCCTTTCAGAGCACCTTGCCCTTCAAAAGCCGCGGCAGGTCACCAGACAACCCGGCAGCCTCGCGGATAAACGTGCGACGCAAGCCAGGCAGCGCATTTACTGCCGCCAAACCGAAATCGCGGCCGAGCCTGAGAAGCGGATTATCGTTGGAGAAAAGACGGTTGATGCCGTCCGTCGCGCCCACCAGCATCGCCGTATCGAACCGCCGCCACGTCTGATAGTCGGCGAGCGCTGTCCCCGCACCAATATCCTCCCCGCGCCGGAAGCTCTGTGTCAGCACTTCGGAGAGGGCCGCGACATCGCGCAGGCCGAGGTTCAACCCTTGCCCCGCGATCGGGTGGATACCGTGGGCTGCATCCCCGACAAGGGCCACACGGCTGGAGACGAATTGCTCGGCAACCGTCAGCGAGAGCGGATAGGCAAAGCGCTTACCCTCAAGCGCAATCTCTCCCAGAAAGTCCCCGACCCCGCGGCGCAACACAGACAGATACAAAGCGTCCGATTGCGCCTGGATCTCTGCCGCGCGCTCCCGCGTTTCGGTCCAAACGATGGAAGACCGGTTCCCCGGTAAGGGCAAGATCGCCAGCGGCCCCGCGGGCATGAAAAACTGATGCGCGGTCCCGCCATGGGATCGCTCATGGGAGATGGCGCAAACGAGCGAGGTCTGGGAATACTCCCAGCCCGCGTGGAGAATCCCGGCCCGCCGGGCGACATCGCTCCCGCGGCCGTCGCATCCTGCAAGCAACGACGCGCAAACAGCACTTCCATCGTCCAGGGTCACCCGCACGCCGCCAGGTTCCACGGATTGCTCGACGGCCCGGGCAGAGGACCGAACCTCGACCAACGGCTCGGCGTCTATGGCGTCCCAGAGCGCTGCTCGTAGAAAGCGGTCCTCGAGGATATGCCCCATGGGCCCCTCGTCGATTTCGGCGCTGTCAAAATGCAGATAGAGCGGCGACGCACCCTCCCCCGCGCGCCCGTCGCTGATCTTGATATGCTGGATCGGCTGCGCCTTGGCTGCGACCGCTTGCCAGATATCGAGAGCCGACAGCATGCGTTGCGATGAAAGCGAGAGCGCATAGGCGCGGCCATCAAAACCGGGATCGGCAAGAGCAGATCGCGGCCGCGCGTCGAGCACCACGCTCGAGAGACCGGCTGAGGCCAAAGCGAGCGCAAGGGTGTGGCCGTTCAAACTGCCGCCGATAATCAGAACGTCGCAATCCCGCTGCATGCCGCAGCACGTAGTCCGCTTTGATGGCTCTGTCTATCCCACCAGATCAAGCTGGCCGCAAAGTGCTAGACCGGTGGCAGCCGCGCAGGTAAACTGCAGCTAGCGGGACAGTGAGATCCCAGGTTGAGGCACAATATGCAGTTTCCCCAGCGGTTTTCCGAACTGCCGGAATATGCGTTTCCGCGTCTGCGGCGACTGCTCGGTGATGTGTCGGCGCCTTTCCCAGACCTGCCGATGAGTATCGGCGAGCCGCGACACCCGCTTCCCGACCAAGTCGGCAAGGATATCGCCAAGCACATCCTCGATTTTTCAAGGTATCCGCCCAACGAAGGCATGCCGGAACTTCGGGAGGCCATCGCAGCATGGATAGAGAAGCGCTACCGCGTCAGGCTGGAGCCATCTCGCCAGATCCAACCGCTGAACGGGACACGCGAAGGATTGTTTAACGCAGCCGTCGCACTCTGCCCTGAAGAAAAATCGAGCCGTAAGCCCATCATCTTGATGCCAAACCCGTTCTATCAGTGCTACGGCGCGGCGGCGCTCGCTGTCGGTGCGGAGCCCGTTTATCTGCCCGCAACGGCGGAGACCGGTTTTCTGCCCGATTTTGACGCGCTTAGCCCAGACATCCTTCAACGCACCGCGCTATGCTACATCTGTTCGCCGTCAAACCCGCAAGGAACAGTGGCAGATCTCTCCTACTGGCAGGCCTTGCTCACCCTGGCGGAGAAACACGATTTCCGCATCCTGGCCGATGAATGCTACGGGGAGATCTATCGGGACACACCACCGCCCGGCGCCCTCGAAGCAGCGGCAGCCTTTGGGGCCGATCCCGAGCGGGTCGTCGTGTTCCATTCGCTCTCGAAACGATCCAGCGCGCCGGGCTTGCGGTCGGGCTTTGCGGCCTCCGGGCCGAAGACGATCGCTGCCATGCTTCAGCTGCGCTCCTATGCTGGCGCCCCCCTGCCGATCCCGCTGCAACGTGCGGCGGCAACCCTTTGGGCCGACGAGAGTCATGTGGAACAGAGCCGCGCTCTCTACCGCGCAAAGTACGACGCGGCGGATCGGATCTTTGCAGGTTTTGCAGGTTATAACTCGCCACAAGCGGGATTTTTTCTCTGGATCGATGCGGGCGACGGGGAAAACGCCGCAGTCGAAATCTATCGCCAGAGCGGCGTTCGCGTGTTGCCCGGGGCGTATCTCTCCCGGGACACCGCGAACACGACCAACCCGGGCGCTGCCTATATCAGGGTCGCGCTTGTGGCGGATATCGAGGAGGTAGAACGGGGCCTCACCGCGATCCGGCACGTCCTAGACGAAATGCCACAATCGAAAGGAACCGCCTGACATGGCAACACGCGCGAAGGGCAAACGCCGCGCACCGCTGATCGAGAGCGAGACCGAAGAAGCCCTCCGCCGCCGTGGGGCTGAGTTTCTCGGGCTCATTCTGATTGCGGTCTCTTTTTTGGCGCTCACCCTGGTCTGGACCTATTCGCCGGATGATCCGAGCCTCTTCATGGCCACGGATACACCGCCGCGAAACGCGCTGGGGCTCGTTGGCGCCTACATCGCAGATCCATTGATCCGCGCTTTGGGATGGGCCGCCTTTGGCGTGCCACTGACGCTCGCCGTCTGGGGCTTTCGTTTCATGTTTCACACAGGCGAAGCGCGTGTTGTCACGCGGCTCGTGACCCTGCCCATTGCGCTGCTCGCCGCTGCAGCCTTTGCAGCAACCCATGTGCCCGTCGCGGGATGGCAACACGATTTCGGGCTTGGCGGACTGCTAGGCGACGCGATCCTCAGCAACCTCATTCCACGCCTCCCACTGGAGATCCCCGCATCACTCACCCTCGCCTCTTTGGTCCTCGGCCTCCTGTTTCTCATCACCGCTGCCTTTGCGCTCGGCGTAACGCGCAGCGAGGCTGGGGCGGCAATGCGCTACCTGGGCCATGGAGCAATAGCCGTCTACATCGCGCTGCACACCCTTGCGAGCAAGTCTGCGCAAGCCCTCGCCGCACGTCGGCAGAAGACCCGGGCACATCAATCCGTGGAAACCGCAACGCCCACCACCGGCCCTGGTCCGCTGGCCAAACCCAAAACGCCGACCCGCATTCCCCGCGAGATACCCCGCTTCCTGCAACCGAGGGAGAGCCAAGAGGAAGAACTCAGCATCTCGGAGAAGATTTCCGCCGCGGTGAAGGCGCGCAGCAGCGCTGGCAAGGACGACGACACGGACGCAGCAGACTCACCCGTCATGCCCATGGTTCTGCGGGCCAGCGCCGAAAACGAAGCAGATCTCGACGACGCCCTTTATGGCGATGGTGACACGACAAGCGGCGCGACAAACGAAGCTGGATTGGCGAATGTCGCAGCGCCGCGCGCAAGCAAGCCGACAGCAGCGCGCATGCGGCCCCCCGAGAGAAGGCAGGCCGACCCGGAGTTTCCGCCACAGGCCTACGAGCGGCCGGATCTGGGTCTCCTGGAAAACCCCAATCGGATTGTGCGGCACCATTTGGGTGACGCCGAACTCGAAGAGAACGCCCGCATGCTCGAAGGCGTGCTCGACGATTACGGCGTGCGCGGCGAGATTGTCTCGATCCGCCCCGGCCCGGTCGTGACGATGTATGAGCTCGAACCAGCGGCGGGGCTCAAAGCATCACGCGTCATCGGCCTTTCCGATGATATTGCGCGCTCCATGTCCGCGCTCGCGTGCCGTGTCTCGACAATTCCGGGCCGCTCGGTCATCGGCATCGAGTTGCCCAACGACCACCGCGAGAAGGTTCTCCTGCGTGAGATCCTCGCCGCCCCGAAGTATAGCGAGAGCCCCCATCCGCTGCCGCTGGCCCTAGGCAAAGATATCGGCGGAGACCCCGTCGTGACCAACCTCGCCCGCATGCCGCACCTCTTGATCGCGGGCACCACCGGGTCGGGGAAGTCCGTCGCGATCAACACCATGATCCTGAGCCTCCTCTATAAGCTCGCGCCAGACGAATGCCGATTGATCATGATCGACCCGAAAATGCTGGAGCTTTCGGTCTATGACGGCATCCCGCACCTGCTCTCTCCGGTCGTCACAGACCCCAAAAAGGCCGTCGTCGCGCTGAAATGGGTCGTCGCGGAGATGGAAGAGCGCTACCGCAAGATGTCGAAGATCGGGGTGCGCAACATCGACGGCTATAACGAACGCGTCCGCGAGGCCCTCGGCAAGGGCGAGGCCTTTACCCGAACCGTCCAAACGGGCTTCGACGACGAAACCGGCGAACCTACCTTCGAAACCGAGGAGTTCCAGCCCGAAACCATGTCCTACATCGTCGTCATCGTCGACGAGATGGCGGACCTGATGATGGTCGCGGGCAAGGAAATCGAAGCCTGCATTCAGCGCCTCGCTCAAATGGCAAGGGCGTCCGGCATCCACCTGATCATGGCGACGCAACGCCCCTCGGTCGATGTCATCACCGGCACGATCAAGGCAAACTTCCCCACGCGGATCTCTTTCCAGGTGACCTCGAAAATCGACAGCCGCACGATCCTCGGCGAAATGGGCGCCGAGCAGCTTCTCGGCATGGGCGACATGCTCTACATGGCCGGCGGCGGTCGCATCACCCGGATCCACGGCCCCTTCGTCTCCGATGCCGAGGTCGAGGACGTGGTGCGCCACCTGAAAGACCAAGGCCCGCCAAGCTACGAAGCCGGTGTCGTCGATGGCCCGGAGGCCTATGCGGGCGCCGATATCGACCTCGTTCTCGGCCTCGGCGGCAACACGTCCGGCGACGATGCGCTCTACGATCAGGCCGTCGCTATCGTGGCGAAAGATCGCAAATGCTCAACCTCCTACATCCAGCGCAAGCTCGCCATCGGCTACAACAAAGCCGCCCGTCTCGTAGAGCAAATGGAGGATGAAGGCGTCGTGAGCCAGGCCAACCATGTCGGCAAACGCGAGGTGCTCGTGGCGGAGCGGTGAGGCGCCGATTGAAGTAAGCGCGTTTCCTCAACGCACCGTGGGAGAGTTTCAGAACTGTGATCGCCCGTGTCGTGCAGCGCGGATCTCAAAAGGCTAGACCATGCCCATGGACAGACGACACATACTCCTCTCCGCCCTCGCCTTGCCGCTCCTCTCGGTGCTGCCCGCGAGCGCACAAAGCGTGGATGCAAGCGCCATCGATGCCTACTTGCGCGGGCTTCGCACGGCCGAAGGCACCTTCCGTCAGGTCAATCCAAACCGCTCGACCCAGACCGGGCGGTTCTACCTGTCAAAGCCGGGGCGCATCCGCTTCGATTACGACAGGCCGGAGGGGGCCATGGTGATTGCCGATGGAAGTTTCGTTGGCGTCTTTGACCCCAAATCGAACCGCAACCCAACGCGCTATCCCCTGGGCCAGACGCCGCTGCGCATGCTGCTCGATCCGAACATCAGCCTTGCGGAACCGGGCCTGGTTCTCGGGGCAACGCGCGATGCCGATGGCACGAATATCACCATCGTAGATCCCAAATCCCCCGCCGAGGGACGCCTCGTTCTGACCTTCACGGAGGCCCCGATTGCGTTGAAGAGTTGGGACATTATCAGTCGCGGCGGCCAGCGAACTCGGGTCGACGTGACAGAGCTCACCCAGAATGTCAGTCTCGATTCCAGCCTCTTCAGCATCCAGCGGGAAGCGATGCGCTACCGGAATTGATCCGCGCGGGGCCCGCTGACATTAGCTTGGCTCTCGCGCCGACCGCCAAGCGATCCAATCCCGCTGCGTATCGAGATCTGTCACAGCACTCCTGCCCGTTGTCACCACGTCGACAACCGCGTCAAAGTGATGGCGCACGATTGTCCGGCCGCCTTCCTCGCTCTTGAGGGCCGCGAGATCTGCAAAAAACCGACGCCCGAACAGAACAGGATGCCCGATCTCTCCCGAGCGGGTCACTGCCCGGCAAATCTCCCGCCCCTGCCTCGGATCGTAGGCAGCAATGATCCGCCCCATATCGCCTGCACTTACATCCGGCATATCGGCCAGCATGATCAGGACCGCATCAGTCTCTCCTGGCAGGGCGGTGATGCCCGCCGCAAGCGATGCCCCCATTCCCGCCTCGCACCCGACAGCCTCGACCACCCTGACATCCAGTCCTGCAACCGCTGCTAGCCGATCCCTGTTCTGAGGTGGCAGGACAATGAGAACTTCACATACTGCGGAGGCGAGCGCCTCTTGCGCAACTGCGCGCAGGATCGGGCGCCCACCCACATCCTCCAGGAGCTTGTCCCGACCGTCCATCCTCCGGCTTGCACCTGCCGCTAGGATTAACGCGGAAACGCGCAACGCACGTCGCTCTGATCGGGTCTCATCGGCCATTTTGCGGCGTGACCTCGTTCTTGCGCCAAAGCCCGTGCTTCGTCTTGATGCAATGCATCAGGCGGGCTGCATCGCACGAATTTGTGGCTGAGTTTCCGGCTTGCGCAGGCATTCGATCATTTGGGCGAGGATAGAAACGGCAATTTCTGCCGGAGAGCTCGCGCCAATATCCGCCCCAATTGGCGCATGGATACGGGCAATGTCTTCAGGGGTGTAACCATCACGCTCCAGCCATGCGATCCGCGCGGCATGCGTCTTCCGAGAACCCAAACACCCGAGGTAGAAGACCGGGGCTCTCAGGGCGGCGCGAATGGCCGGGCCGTCGAGCTTGGGATCATGGGTCAACGAGACAACCGCCGTACGGTCGTCGAGCCCGAATGTGGCGAGGCCGACATCGGGCCATTCATGCAACAGCCTCGTCTGCGGGAACCGCGCGGCGGTTGCGAACGCCGATCTGGGATCGATCACCGCGACCTCATAGCCTGCGATCCGCGCCATCGGCGCGAGAGCCTGCGCGATATGCACCGCACCTACCACGGCCAGTTTCAACGGCGATGTGTTGACGCAGAGAAACCAGTCACCGTAGAAGCTCGACCGGTCGGCCCGAAGCGCGGCTTGAACCGCGCTTTGGAGCGGCCCCGGTGCGGTCGCGGCCATCAAATGGCGCTCCCACGTCTCGGGGTTCACCGCATAGACGACCGGACGGCGGCGCGAGCGGGCCGCCACAAGATCGGCCAACAGCGCTTCCGGAATTCCCGCGCCCTGCCCCACCGGCTCGATCAGGACCCGCATCTGACCACCGCATGAAAGTCCAACGGCGAAGGCATCGGCAGAAGAGACGGTGAAGTCCAAGACCCGCGGACGCCCATCCTCCAAGACCGCCATTGCCTCGGTGACAACAGCCCCTTCGACACATCCGCCCGAGACGGACCCAACCATTTCTCCCAAAGCATTGACGGCGAGCTGCGCGCCCGGGCGTCGGGGCGCGCTTCCCCAGATCTCAATCAATGTTGCTAAGGCCGCGCGTTTGCCCCCGCGTACCCAACCAAGAGCCGCTTCGGGAACCTGCTCGACATCTTGCCCCGCCATCGGTGCGCGCAGTGGGTCTGTCATCTGTGACCTCCTCCCCAAGTGTTAGCCCGGATATGGGGGCGTAGCGATACAGGACCAAGATCGGCCCGCCAAGAGATCCGGGAACACCTGCGCTGTGGACCCCGCCTAAGCCCACGCTAAAATGAAGGAGAGCCAGCCCAGGAAGGCCCAGCATGAGCAAGTATGGAACCAGCCAAAGCGTGAGGCGCAGCGAGGACGACAGGTTCTTGCGCGGCACCGGGAGATATGTCGAAGACCTTATTCCCGAGGGCTGTCTTCACGCCGCGTTCTTCCGAAGCCCCTTCGCCCATGGCGTGATTACCGCGCTCGACGTGGAGGCGGCGCGGGACATCCCCGGCGTTCGAGGCGTCTTCACCGCCGCCGATTTCACCGGGCGGATGCAAAACACAATCCGGTTCGGCACCGTCGAGAATCGCGACGGCAGCCGCGGCGCTGCGCCAAGACGCCCGGTTCTCGCCGAAGACCGCGTGCGCTTTGCCGGTGAGGCTATCGCAATCGTCATTGCCGAAAGCCGCGCAGCCGCGCTCGACGCTGTCGAATGCATCGAGTGCGACATCGATGACCTGCCCGTGCATGTCGAGACAGCACCCGGCGGCCAGGAAATCCACCCCGAAGCCCCGGACAACATCGCCTATGACTGGTCCCATGGCGATGAGACCGCCGTGGCGAGCGCGTTCGCGGCTGCCGCGCATCAAGTCAGCCTCGATCTGATCGACAATCGCATCATCTGCAGCGCAATGGAGCCGCGCGGCTGCATCGCAGCCTGGGACGGCGGGCGCCTGAAGGTCACCTATGGCGGCCAGGGTGTCTGGGGCCTGCGCGACGAACTCGCCGCGAATTTCGACCTCGACAAAAAAGATGTGCAGGTGGTGACACCCGATGTCGGCGGCGGCTTCGGGATGAAATCCTTCAACTATCCTGAATACTTCGCCTGCGCCTTCGCGGCAAAGGAATTTGGGGCCAGCGTGGCATGGGTCGCGACCCGGGGCGAATCCATGATCTCGGACAATGGCGGGCGCGACCATGTGACGACCGCCGAAGCCGCGTTCGATACCGATCACCGGCTGACAGCATTGCGGATCCGATGTTGCTCCAATCTCGGCGCCTATAATTCCGAGGACGCCCAATACATCGCCTCGCAGCTCGCGCTCAAAGTGATGCCCGGCGTCTATGATATCCAAACCACCTTCTTCGCCGTGAAAGGCATCTTCACCAACACCGTGCCCATCGACGCCTATCGCGGCGCCGGGAGACCCGAGGCGATCTATGTGATCGAGCGGCTGATGGACCGCGCCGCACGAGAGTTCGGCATTGATCCAATCGAGCTGCGCCGGAAGAACTTCATCCCTAAGGAGAACTTCCCCTATCGAAACGCTGGCGGCGAGCTCTACGATGTAGGCGACTTCCACCGCGTGCTCGACCGCGCCGTCGTCGAGGCCGATATCGAAGGCTTCGCTGCCCGCAAGGCGAAGAGTGCGGTCCGCGGCAGGTTCCGCGGCCTCGGCCTTTGCTATTACATCGAGTCGATCCTTGGGAACCCGAGCGAGACCACCACCATCGCCTTTGCAGAAGACGGCATGGTCGAGCTCTATGTGGGCACCCAATCCAACGGCCAGGGCCATGAGACGGCCTTTGCCCAGTTCCTCAACGAACATGCCGGTATCCCGCTCGACAAGGTGCGCGTCGTGCAGGGCGACAGCGACCGGATCGCGCGAGGGGGTGGAACCGGCGGGTCGCGGTCTGTCACGATGCAGGGCAATTCTATTATCAAGACCGCCCAGGAGGTGATCGAAGCCTACAAGCCTCTTGCCGAGGATGAGCTTGAAGCCGCCATTGAGGATATTGTCTTCGAAGATGGCGCCTTCCGCATCGCAGGCACAGACCGAACCATCGATCTGATCGCGCTTGCAGACGTCGCGCGATCGTCGGGACAATCGGAGCTTCTCACCACAACGCGGCGCTTCAAGGTCCCGGCCCGCTCCTACCCCAATGGCGCGCATTTCGCTGAGGTTGAGATCGATCCTCAAACCGGCAAGCTCGACGTGGTCAAATACACCGTCGTGGATGACTTCGGATATCTGGTAAACCCGATGCTCGCCGAGGGCCAGGTCCATGGCGGTGTCGCCCAGGGGATCGGGCAAGCCGTCTCGGAACACGTGGTGTATTCGGAGGACGGCCAGCTTCTGTCAGGCTCTTACATGGATTACGGCGTGCCGCGGGCCGGCGATGTGCCAATGATGCACTTCTACACCGAACTGGTGCCCTCCACCGCCAACGAGATCGGGATGAAAGGGTGCGGCGAGGCCGGAACAGTCGGCGCCCTCGCCGCCGTCACCAACGCGGCCTTGGATGCGGTTTGGGACGCTGGTGTGCGGCAGGTCGATATGCCGCTGACGCCTGTTCGGATCTGGTCTTGGCTCCATGCGGCGCAGGCGGCGGAGTAAGCATGTGTTGACATGAACCTACACGCATAAGATGAGTTGGGCGAGAACTTATCCCAAGGGGCCAGACTGAGACATCATAGGTTCAGGCCCATCCGAATGGAGGCCGCCATGGCCGACACAATGCAAATCAGCCAGATCTCGGTTTCGGACCCTGGCGTCAAATCTCTGATCCGGCGCCACATTTCGTTTACCGCCACCACGGCGCAGCCTGAGCATCTCTACGTCCTCTACCCCGAAGACCTCGCGGACCCACAGATCCTGCTCTATGGCCTCTATGACGGCGGCGCGCTTGCGGCCATCGGAGCGCTCCGCGCATTGGCCGATGGCAGTTGCGAAATCAAATCCATGCATGTTGCGCGCGAGTTTCGCCGCCGTGGCTTGGGGCGTGTACTCTTGCAGCATCTGATCGAGCAGGCCCGCGGCCGGATTCACAGCCGTATCCTGATCGAAACCGGATCCGGGGAGGCCTATGAGATTGCGCGCGCCCTCTATACAAGCGAAGGGTTCATGCCGTGCGGCGCTTTCGGAGATTATCCAGATGTCGAGGAAAGCGCCTTTTTCGCGCTCAACCTGACCGACGTCGACTAAGCGCGCTCAGGCATCCTCGCGAGTGCGTTGCTCGGCCATCACCTCGCCGATCTCACGCCGAATAAGTTTGCGAAGATTGCGGCTGATCCGGTCGCCCAATTCGCCTTGGAGCTCCTCGCGGATCAGGGCATTGATCACCGAGCGGAGCGCTTCTTCATCAAGAATGGGGGCGCCAGACGTCAGCGTATCGTCATTGAGGCCTTCCGATAGGATCTCGCCGCTCGTCAGTCTGGTGGCACCCTCATCGACCCGCATTTCTGAGGTCAGGATCAGGACGCCCTCGGCCGATTGAAGGTCGTTGCGCTTCTTGACCCGCGCTGCAGTCTCCGCCGTCACCAATTGCCGGATCGAGGCGAGAACTTCTGACAGGTCCTGTTTGCCGGGCGGCGCAGACGTATCCGCCGCTTCGCCCTCACCTCCGATGCCGCTCTCGACGCCGCTATCCTCGTCTTGATCGGACCTCACCGTTCCCATCGCGACCTGATCCGGTCAACGACAGACGTGTCAAATCCGCCCGGCGGACCGGACTGAACGCGCATGAAGTAATCATCGGGATTGTAGGTCTCGATCCCGAGGTTCAGATGCTCAACCGTCAACAATCCCATCGCCTGCAAGAGCGAATAGGCCGCGACATATTCTGTGCGGATGGCATCGACGATTTCAGCTTCTGCCTCCAGACGGTCCTGGTCCGCATCGAGCACATCGAGCGTCGAGCGTGCGCCCAGGCGGGCTTCTTCTGAAACGCCTTCCGCAGCGAGGCGGCTCGCTTCCGCCTGTTCGCGCCGCGCGACGATCGCCACTTTCGAGACCTCAAGCTGTGCCCAGGCCGATGCTACATCCTCTGTGACGCTCCGCGCGGTATCTTGAAGTTCAAACCGCCGCTGGTCGATCAGAGCCTGAGCTTGACGGATCAAACTGTCATTCGCCCCACCCGTATAGAGCGGAACGCTGCCAACAATGCCAACTTCCGCGAAGGGCTCACCCTGCCAGATCTGGAGCTGGTTCGAATTCGACCGCTGAACCCCGGTGGATACGGTTCCGGACAGCGTAGGTCCCTTTGCCGCGAACGCACGGTCGAAATTGTAGACCGCAACACGTTCGAGGAACTGCGCCGAGATGATCTGCGGATTGCTCTGAAGGCCGATCTGATTGGCCTCCGAAAGCGTCGCCGGGAGCGCAGGCAGCGGCGGCAGCGTTTCAAGGTTGTCAGCAGGCCGACCGACAGCTGCCAGATAAGCTTGGCGCGAAACCTCCAGGTCTCCCAAAGAGGAGGCCAGGTTAGCGCGGCTTTCGGCAAGCGCCGCCTCGCTCTGGCTGACGTCCGTGCGCGTCACCTCACCGACTTCAAATCGGTTCTGGGTCGCGCGAAGAGTTTCTTCGAGCCGTTCTACGTCGTTTCGAGAGATCCGGACGAATTCTTCGTCGCGGCGCACATCGACGAAGGCCTCGACAGCGGAAAAAAGGACGACTTGCTCGACATTCTTGAGATCCGCACGCGCCGCAGCGACGTTATTGCGGGCCGCTTCGATCGCCGCTTTCGTCTGGCCATTGTCGAAAAGCAAAAGCGACGCGTCGAGCGTCGCTTGAAGCGAGTCCGTGCGGTCGCCGAACTCACCGTAATCAACGGAGGAAGAGGCACTTAGGTTGGCACTCGTCTGCGGCCGTCGTTCTGCCCGCGCCTGTGGGACATTCTCATCGACTGACCGCAAAGCGGCCTGGTTTGAGGCAAGCAGCGGACTGGTCTGATAGGCGCTGATGAGAGCATCTGTCAGCGTGTCTGCGCGCGCGAGAGAAAAAGATGTGCCCACGACGGCAACGGAGAGCGCCGCAGACATGAGGAATGCGTTCGTTCGTCGCTTCGCCATGACGATCCTTCCGGGAACTGCTCGTATCATACCGGCCCTCGTTCGGGGCGCTTACACCCAATATTCGGCTGCCTAGATCAAAACTCAAACGCTTTTGTTGCATGAAAGCCAGGCAAAACAGGCGCTGTGGCATCGAAGATACGCCGCCAAGCGATCCCAGCCTGGGTTGCGATCCCCAATTTTGCCTGACCATTGGCCCCGTTCATGAAGATCGCCACGATCCGCCCGCCGGGCTTGAGCTGTGCAGCCAAGGCATCGGGCAACACCTCAATGCCACCGCCGATAAAGATCGCATCGTAAGGCCCGTGCGCGGGCATTCCGCTTGCCAGAGGACCAGTTTCTTGGACCGCATTGTCCACGCTCTGCTCGGTCAGATTGGCCTCTGCCTGCGTCGCAAGGTCGCCATCTTCTTCCAGCGCGATCACCGCCTCGGCCATGAAGCCAAGGACGGCCGACGAATAGCCAAGCCCGCACCCCACATCGAGAACGAGATCTTTTGGGCCGACATTGATCGCATCGAGCAGCTTCGCGAACACCCGCGGATCGAGGATCACCCGGCCAGGCGACAAAGGAATGTGGTCGCCCAGATAGGCAACCGGCCGCACCTCCCGGGGCACGTATTCCTCACGCGGCACATTCAGGAGCGCCTCAATGATCGGATATCGGGTCACATCAGCGGGCCTGACCTGACAATCGACCATGGCCTCGCGCGCGGCGGCAAAATCAATCATCTGGGAAATCACTCATCGGAGACGCCTTTCCGTCAGCACCCAACCCGCCCTGTGAATGCCACATCCGGGATTTCCTGACAACTCGCCAGCGCAAGTGCCGCGCCACTCCGAAGCGCGGCTCCGCCGCAACCGTAACCCTGCGCTCAGACACGAAGCCCAGTAGTCATAGGCCACGCCGCGCCCGTCAGAGCGTAGCTCAAGTCCAAACCGCACGCAGTGCGTTAACCGACCAGCTCAAGCCCGGAAAAGAAATACGCTATTTCGGTCGCCGCTGTCTCCGGCCCATCGGAGCCGTGGATCGAGTTCTCCCCCAGGGACAGGGCAAATTCCTTGCGGATCGTGCCGCTTTCGGCATCGGCCGGGTTCGTCGCGCCCATCACTTCGCGGTTCTTCGCGATGGCATCCTCGCCTTCCAGCACCTGCGCCACAATCGGCGCGGAACTCATGAACTTCGTGAGTTCCTCAAAGAAGGGGCGATCCTTATGGACCGCATAGAACGTCTGAGCCTGAGCGAGCGTAAGGTGAATCCGCTTCTGCGCGATGATCCGAAGACCCGCAGCTTCAAGCTTCGCGTTGATCGCACCGGTCAGGTTGCGCCGTGTCGCATCCGGTTTGATGATCGAAAAGGTTGTCTGAATCGCCATAAGATCAAGCGTCCTTTACTGTTCGGCGGGCTGGTATCACGACGGTTTCTCTCCGAAAACCCTTAATGCGTTGTTGTCCCAGGGCCTGTTGTTGACAAGCCGCAATGGCCAAGTCACATGCCCGTTATGCTGGCATTTCGGGACATAGGCTTCACGCTGCAGGGCAAGCAGCTGTTCGACGGCGCCTCGGCCACGATCCCCTCGGGCCACAAGGTCGGAGTGGTCGGGCGCAACGGCACCGGCAAGACGACGCTCTTCCGGCTGATCCGCGGCGAGTTGAGCCTCGATGCCGGTGAGATCGAGGTGCCGGCCCGTGCGCGCATCGGTGGCGTTGCGCAGGAAGCGCCCGCCACCCAGAAAAGCCTCGTCGATACGGTCCTGGAAGCTGACAGCGAACGGGCAAACCTCCTTGCGCGAGCCGAAACCGCGCTCGACGCCAGCGAAATCGCCGAGATCCAGATGCGCCTTGCCGATATCGAGGCCCATTCCGCCGAAGCGCGCGCCAGTGCCATTCTGCACGGCCTCGGCTTCAACACAGCCGATCAAGCCCGGCCCTGCGCCGATTTTTCAGGCGGCTGGCGTATGCGGGTCGCCCTCGCCGCGATCCTCTTCGCCCAGCCCGACATCCTGCTTCTGGACGAGCCGACGAACTATCTCGATCTCGAAGGCACGATATGGCTCGAGACCTTCCTGGCCCGATACCCCTTTACCGTTATGGTCATCAGCCACGACCGAACCTTGCTCAACCGCTCTGTCGGCAGCATTCTGCATCTCCACGAGAGGCAGCTCACCTTCTATCAGGGCAATTACGACGCGTTCGACACGGTCCGACGCGCCCGGCTGGAGCAGCAGGCATCCGAGCGCAAGAAGCAAGAGGCCGCGCGGGCGCATATGCAATCCTTTGTGGACCGCTTCCGCGCGAAGGCCTCGAAAGCCCGGCAGGCCCAAAGCCGGATCAAGGCGCTGGAACGGATGAAACCGGTCGCGGCCATCGTCGAAAACCAGGTCGCGGCCTTCAACTTCCCCGCCCCCGAGGAGCTCTCGCCGCCCATTATCCGGCTGGAGGATGTTGCTATCGGGTATGGCGAACGCACGATCCTGTCCCGTCTCGACCTGCGCATCGACCAAGACGACCGGATCGCGCTGATCGGCGCAAATGGCGAAGGCAAATCAACGCTGTCGAAGCTGCTGGCCGGGCGGCTCAAAGCGCGCGCGGGGCGTATGGTTGCCTCGTCCAAGCTGCGGGTGGGGTATTTCGCGCAACATCAGGTCGATGAGTTGCGCATCGAGGAAACGCCGCTCCAGCACCTCCAGCGACTCCGCCCCGAAGAGCCGCCGGCCAAGCTGCGCGCGCGCCTTGCGTCAGGTGGCCTCGGCCCCGATACCGCAACAACAGAAGTCGGCAGATTGTCGGGCGGACAGAAAGCGCGGTTGAGCCTCCTCATCGCAACGCTCGACGCGCCGCACATGATCATCCTCGACGAGCCGACGAACCATCTCGACATCGAAAGCCGCGAAGCCCTCGTCGAAGCGCTCACCGGGTATAACGGCGCCGTGATCTTGGTGAGCCACGACGCGCATCTCGTCGAGTTGGTGGCGGACCGGCTCTGGCTGGTGAAGGAGGGCGCCGTCCGCCCCTTCGAGGACGATATGGATGCCTATCGGCGCCGCCTTCTGAGCGAGCGCACGGGATCCGACAAAGCGAAAGAGGATCGGGAAAAGCCCAAACAGGCTCAAAGGCCCAGAACTGAACAACGTTCTGCGATTGCGCCGCTCAGGGCAGAGGTCGCGAAATGCGAAGCGCGTGTCTCCAAACTCGAAGAAATGCGTCAGACCATCGACGACCGGCTCGCCAATCCGCTCACCTATGATCGTGGGGACACGGAAAAACTCGCTCAATTGCAAAAGAAGCGCGCCGAGGTCGAAGACGGTCTTGCCCGCGCCGAGGCACTCTGGATAGCGGCGTTGGAACGGCTGGAAGCTGCAGGCGGCGAGGCCTGATGCCCATTGAGACCCTGATCACGAGCTTCGTCACCTTGTTCGTCATCATCGATCCCATTGGTGTGGCGCCGATTTTCGTCTCCCTCACGAGCGGCATGAGCGATGCCGAACGACGCAAAGTCGCGTTGCGCAGCACAGCGATTGCCGTCGCGCTGATGGCGCTCTTCGGGATTGCCGGAGAGGCGTTGCTCGCCGCGATTGGCATCGGCATGCCCGCGTTTCGCATTTCCGGCGGGTTGCTTCTGTTCTTGATCGCGGTCGAGATGCTTTTTGAACGAAGGTCGGAGCGGCGGGAGAAGCAGTCATCCGAGGCCCCACCGGATCCCTCCGTGTTCCCGCTCGCGATGCCACTGCTTGCGGGACCCGGCTCTCTTGCAACGATGGTATTGCTCACCAGCCGCTACGAAGGCGACTGGGCCGCGACCGCCGCAATGCTTGGTGTGATGCTTGCCGTCTTCGTGGTCGTCTTCATTCTCTTCAGCCTCGGCGGGTTCATTGAGCGCGCTTTGGGCCAAACAGGGATCGTCGTCGTCACGCGCCTTTTGGGCATTCTGCTGGCAGCGCTTTCTGTTCAGTTTGTGCTCGATGGCTTGCACGATCTCGGTTTGCTTCCAAATTAACGCAATGCTCAGTGATCCAGATTCTATTGCGCGTCTCGCCTACCTGCTCCTTCTTCTGGCAGCTGTAGGGGGCTTTTTCTTCTTTGGCGGTGGCCAGAAACTCAGCAAATCCGTTCGCGATTTCGGGATCTGGGTGTTGATCTTTGCTATGGTCATCATCGCTTTCGGGTTTCGCGATGTGTTGACCGGAGAGCTGTTCCCGCACCAAACCGCCCAGGTCAGTGGCGACGCAGTGGAATTGCGGCGAAGCTTCGATGGCCATTTTCACGCGAGGCTCGAGATCGATGACGTGCCCGTTTCCTTCATAGTCGATACCGGCGCATCGGAAATCGTCTTGTCTCTCCAGGATGCACGACGGGTCGGGATCGACCCAGATCGGCTGTCCTTTTCGGGGCGGGCGAGCACAGCGAACGGCACAGTGCGGATCGCGCCGATCCGTCTGGACTCCGTCCAATTGGGTCCGTTCGAAGAGCGGAATGTCTCCGCCTCCGTAAATGGTGGCCAGTTGCACAGCTCACTTCTCGGAATGAGCTACTTGGAGCGTTTTGCGAAGATTGAAATCTCTGGCGACACGATGCGCCTCGTTCGTTGACGCACCAGCCTGGCATCTCGCAACACCGCTTGAGATGCGGCAGTATGCCGTTCTTCTCTGATCGCTCTCTGGTTCCGGACGCATCAGGGTTATCCGACGTAACGAAACGCCAGACTGCCTGAATTTGTAACTACCGGATCCCTACCGCTTCGTTACCGGAATACGGTTTAGGAAAACAGCGAAAGCCATTGATCAAATTCAGCATTTCCGCCTGACGCCTCAGAAACGCGAAATTTTCCAGATTTCGCGCAAACCCACCCTCACAAACGTGTGAGCTCAGTTGAGCAAAGCCTCGATTTCTTGCGTCACGGCGGCGGATTCCGGACTTGTCATCGACCCCCAAGTTGCAACAACCTCGCCACCGGGCCCAAGAAGGATCTTATTGAAGTTCCAGCTTGGGACGAAACCCGTTTCAGATTTCACGGCCCGATAGAATGGATGCGCATCGGTGCCGCGCACACTGCTGATCGTGCTCATTGGCAAGTCGAGATCGAAACGCACTTCGCAGAACTCGCGAACCTGCGCATCGGTGGCAAGCTCCTGACGGAAGTCGTTCGATGGCACGGCGAAAACCACAAGGCCGCGATCCCGGTATTTATCATACAGGGCCTGAAGCCCATCATACTGGTGCGTAAACCCGCAGCGCGATGCCGTATTGACCACCAGAACCGGCTGCCCGCGCCACCCTTCCAAGCTCACTTCGCCGCCATCAATGGATGAAAACGTCCCGCCCACGGGCGCCGCGGTGACGCCAGTTGAGATCCCTGTGAGCAATAGCGCTGACAAGATCCGCCGCATTGACCTCTCCCTTGCATGACCGTTCGTTGGGCAGATAGCGCATTCCCCGCGCTTGACGATCACCCAGTCGAGCTTCTCTCTGGCACTTACGTTCGGCGCAGGTGTCTTTCAGTCGGATCTCTAGAAGCAAGGGCGGAACTTAACGGTCAGTTGGAGGCCTTCTGCACCCAAGTTCCGCGCTCTTGCGCCCAATACTTGGCGCTGAGGCCCGCGGCCGAGACAGCGCGCCAATCAGCTCTCGCGGTCTCGACCACAGCCTCATCGTTGCCATCGAACAAAAGGCACACTCGGTTGAAAGCCTGCATCTCGTCTGGGACAGCCCGCGCGCCGTCAACCAGCATCAGGACGTTCGCTCGATTGGGCACATCACTGCCTAAAGTCAGGAAAACGGGCTGCTGATCGGGATAAGCCGATGCCGCCGTGCCGTGCGGTAGGAAGGACGCATCACTATAGGTCCAAAGTACACCATCGAGCATCCCAAGCCCAGCTTCGGAGCCGCAGCGAACAACGACGCGCCAGCCGCGCTCCAAGGATTTTTCCAATAAACCGGGGAGAGTCCGCTCAAGCGGGGTCGCTGTCAGGTGATAGAATAGGACCTCGACCAAACCCTGAAGCTCAAGTTTCGTAGCCGTCGCGGATCAGACGGTCGAGGGCACGTACTCCCCAGCCGGTCGGGCCCTTTGCCGAAAGCTCCGTTCCCTTTGAGACATAGGCAACCCCGGCGATGTCGATATGGATCCAAGGCACATCTTCCTTGACGAATCGCTTTAGGAACTGGGCCGCCGTTATCGAGCCCGCAGCACGCCCGCCCACATTGGCCATATCGGCAATTCGGCTTTTTAACTGCTTGTCATAGGCCTCACCCAGCGGAAGCCGCCAAGCCCCCTCACCTTCTGCCGAAGCGGCCTTAAGGAAGGCTTCCGCGAAGCCGTCATCGTTGGAGAAGACGCCAGCGTTCTCGTGGCCAAGCGCGATGATAATCGCGCCGGTCAGTGTCGCGAGATCGACCATGCCCGAGGGTTTGAAACGTTCTTGGGTGTACCAAAGCACGTCGGCAAGGACGAGCCGACCCTCTGCATCGGTGTTGATCACCTCGACGGTATCACCCTTCATCGATTCCACGACGTCGCCCGGCCGTTGCGCCTTGCCGTCCGGCATATTCTCCACAAGTCCGACCAAGCCGACCACATTGGCCTTCGCCTTTCGGGTGGCGATTGTTTTCATCACACCGGACACGACCCCGGCGCCGCCCATATCCATCGTCATCTCTTCCATTCCGGAAGGTGGCTTGAGAGAGATCCCCCCTGTGTCGAACACCACGCCCTTCCCGATGAGGGCCAGAGGGGCCTCGTCGCCGCCCCCCTTCCACTGCATGACAACGACCTTAGACGGCGTTTCGGAGCCGACCCCAACGGCAAGCAGCGTCCGCATCCCGAGCTCGGCAAGCTGCGGCTCTTCGAGCACTTCAACCTCGACGCCGAGGTCCCGCAGATCTGTCAGGCGGGACGCAAACTCCGAGGTGGTCAGAACATTCGCAGGTTCACTCACGAGATCGCGGGTCAAGAACACGCCATCGACTTGCGCCATAGCTGGCGCGGCGGCCGTCTCCGCTGCAACTGGATCTCTCACAAACAGAGTGACTTCACCCACTTGCTCTTCAGGTGTGTCCTCCTCGCTCTTTTTGGACCGGTAAGTGTCGAAATCATACGCGCGCAAGGCCAGCCCGAGGGCGAGGGCGCCGATAGATCCGAGCGGACCCGCCAAGATGGTCAGCGGTTTTTTCAAACCGGCCTTGGCAATTTCTGCGCCCGCCTTACGGCCCTCCGCGGCACTTGGCCGCCGCGGCAATTTGATGACCTGCACCGACTCCGCTGCAAGGCCCGTCGGAAAACTCAGCAAATGGGATGAGCCGGACTTTGCTTTCTCGAAACTATCGCTCTCCTTGAGACGCGTCAGCGCCTTCTTGGTGAGCCGATCCACGCGACGTGCGAGTGGATCCAAGGTGCCTTCGGGTGTCACGAATACAACAATCCGCCCCTCAAGTGCCGCAATCGCTTCGAGATCTGCCTCTGCGAAGTTCATTTTGAGTGGCGTGGTCAAGGCTCTCTCCCTATGCTCATCGAACCGCGCAAGGCCTAGCTGCTTTCAAAAGGATTGGCCAGAGAGGCAATTGGCTGCGCCGCCGGGATGAGACGCGTGAAACGACTTAATCTCTACATAATCCGGCAACTCTACGCAGCCTTTGCCTTCTTTCTTTTGATCTTTGCCGGGGTGATTTGGCTCACACAGTCGGTTCAGCTTATCGACACTGTGATTGCCAGCGGCCAAAGCCTGTGGACCTTCGTCGAATTCTCACTGCTCGTTTTGCCACAAGTGCTGGTGATCGTGTTCCCCTTGTCGGGCATTGGCGCCGCCCTCTACACGCTCAACCGCCTCTATACCGACTCCGAGCTTGTCGCGATCATGTGCGCAGGACACGGGCCCGCTCGTCTCATGATGCCGATCACTCTGTTCGGTTTGTCGATTGCAGCCGCCCAAGCGATCGTCCTGATGGTGCTCATCCCTATTGCCGGGAGCGAGTTGAGCGATCGCACACGCGCCATTCGGTCGGATCTCGCCGCTTCCCTCATTGTCGAGCGGCAGTTCATTCATCCGATTCGTGGATTGACCCTGTTTATCGACGACACGGGTGGAGCGGGTGAGATGTCGGGCATCTTCTTGAATGATGCCCGTGACCCCGTTCAACCTGTGACCTATTCGGCTGAACGGGCGCGGTTTCTCAGTGACGGCACGTCTGCGCGTCTCGTCATGCTAGACGGTGTCGCTCTCGCGTATCTCGGAAACGGCGAGCTTTCGACGGTCACCTATGAACAGTTTGTCTATGATCTCAGCGACCTTGTCCGGGACCAGAGCGAACGCACGCCGCGGCCCTCCGAGTATTCTGTCCTGGAGCTTCTCAACCCGACGCCAGAGATGCTCGACACCCGCTATAGTGAGGCACGATACATCTCAGAGGCGCATTACAAGCTCTCCATGCCACTGCTGGCCATGGTCTACCCGATGATTGCGCTCGTCACATTTCTCGCAGGCGGCTATCGGCGCAGCGGATTTGGACGTCGGGTCATCGTCGCAGTCGGCTTGGCGGTTTTCGTCCAGCTCATCATGTTCGTGTGTCAAGCCGAAGTCGATGAGAACGCCGATCTTTGGCCCCTGATGTATCTGCCGCAGGCGATCGCGCTGGCCTATACGTTTTTCATGCTGCATTACTTGGCCAGGACCAGAAGACCGGCATCGAGGATCGCCGCATGACCTTGTGGCGATACCTCTTGAGGGGCTTCTTTGGCTCGGTCCTCGCGGTTTTTGCGGTAATCGCGCTTATAATTGGCCTCTTTCGTGGCATCGACGATGTGCGCCGCTTCGGCGAAACCGGAACGGGTCTTACCCGCATTCTCGAACTCACGGCGCTCCGCATGCCAGAGACCCTCTATGAGATCTTTCCGCTCATTATTATGCTCGGAAGTCTCGCCTGCTTCTTGCGATTGTCGCGCGGCAGCGAACTCGTCGTGATGCGGGCGTCTGGCATCCCGGCACTTCGGCTCATTGGCGTGCCGGTCATTGCATCCATTTGCCTGGGGCTGTTCGCCATTTCCGCAATCAATCCGTTCGTGGCCCTGACCCTGCGAGAGGGGCAGATCCTGGAAGATGACATCAACAACCAGCAATCGAGCTTCCTGTCGTTTTCTTCCGAGGGGATCTGGTTGCGACAGGCAGACCCCGAAGGCCAAACCGTCATCCAGGCCGCGCGCTCCAATGTCAGCGGGACAATCCTGTCGCGCGTTACAATGCACCGCTTTGACGACACGAGAACGCTTTATGCCCGCATTCAGGCCCCTGTAGCGCGCCTGACCTCAGGCGCGTGGCGGGTGGACAACGCGACGATGTGGGAGGCTACGCCCGACGGAAACTTCGAACGCGTCCTGACACAGACCCGATACGATCTGCCAACCTCGCTCACAACAGAGCAGATCCTGGAGAGCTTCACCGCGCCGGAGATGATCGGATTCTGGGACTTGCCCGGTTTCATTTCCGATATCGAGAACGCTGGCTTTTCTGGACTGCGGCACAGGCTCTTCTATCAAAGCGAACTCGCCCGGCCTGCCCTGTTCGCCGCAATGGTCTTGATTGGCGCCACATTCTCGTTGCGCCCACAGCGCTTCGGGCAAACCGGTGTCATGATCCTTTTCGCGATCATGGCGGGGTTCGCGCTCTACTTCTTCAAGGATTTTGCCGAATCTCTCGGCGCCCAAGGTCAGGTCCCTATTCTTGTCTCCGTATGGGCGCCTTCCCTCGCCGCGATCCTCTTCACTCTCGGTCTGCTCCTCCACTTAGAGGACGGTTGAGCGGACGCTAAGGATGAAAATTCGAACCAAAAGTCTCCCAATTATCCTTCACGCGGCATGCGTCGCGACGTTCCTCGCGTTCGCGGGCCCTGCTGTCCACGCTCAGCCCGCCAGTCTGATCGCTGATACCGTAACGTTCGATGAGGAATCCGGACTTCTGACGGCGGCTGGAAATGTCGAAGCGGTGTATGAGGGGCGTATCCTGCGGGCCGAAAGCATCATCTATGATCAGAACGCCGAGACCATCCGCGCCGTGGGCCCGCTGACCGTGCAGAGTGAGGACGGCACGGTATTGCGCGCAGAAGCCGCAGAGCTTTCACCAGACTTTGCCCGCGGCTTAATCGAGAGCGGGCAACTTCTCGTCGCAGGGCAGCTTCAGCTTGCCGCCTCGGAAATCCGGCGCACTGGAGAGCGCTTCACAACGCTGCATCGGACGGTCGCGTCGTCCTGCGTGGTTTGCGAGGAGAACCCGACGCCCACGTGGAGTGTGCGCGCCCGTCGGATCACCGTCGACGATGTCGAGGAGCGTATCTACTTCGAGGGTGCACGGTTCGAAGTGCTCGGACTTCCAATCGCCTACTTTCCGTCGTTCAGCATACCAGATCCGCGCATCACCCGTTCAACAGGATTTCTGCTCCCGTCCTATCACCAATCAGACCTCTATGGATTGGGCTTCAAGATCCCCTATTACACGGTGTTGGGTCCGTCTTCCGACGCGACTGTGACACCATTTCTGACCACCGACGGCGCGTCTCTGTTAGAGGGCGAGTATCGCCGCCGGTTCACAAATGGTGAGATCGACCTGGCTGGTGTGTTGGCACTGAGCGATGGCAACGGCGATAACGGCCGGGGCTCGATCGACTCGAGCGGCACATTCCGTCTCCAGCAAGGGTTTGTCTCGGAGTTTCAGCTCAAACTGGCCTCCGACAGAACGTTCCTGCAAGAATTTGACTATTCTGATGAAGACAGGCTGACGAGTTTTGCGCGCGTCCAGCGAACCGAAACTGACGAGTTCATCCAGCTGAGTACCATAGGCTTTCAGAGCCTGCGCGAAGACGAAGATAGCGGTTCGATCCCGTTTGTGCTCCCGGAATTTAAGTATGACCGCCGAGGGAGTTTGCCGGGGATCGGCGGGATCTTCGGCGCCAATGCCGATATTCTCGGAATTACGAGAAGAGAGGGACGAGATGTCCTGCGTGGCGGTGGCGGCGCGCAATGGCATGAGCGCTGGATTCTCGGGAACGGTCTGGTAACAAGCGCGCTCCTCGGAGGAGACTTTGATACCTATCTAACCAGGAATGACCCGAACGACCCAAACGGGGGCGACATTCGGATCGTGCCGGTTGTGTCCACGGAAATGAGTTGGCCCCTGATCCAAACCAGAGGCAGAGCAACCCATGTGATTGAGCCCATTGCTCAGGTCATCTGGTCTGAGGCGTTGGGCTCCAAAGATGTTCCGAACGAAGACAGCCAATTGCCCGAACTGGACGAGACCAATCTCTTCTCGCTCAATCGGTTTCCAGGGCGCGACAGGGTCGAGACGGGGTTGCGCGCCAACCTCGGGGTGCGTTTCAACCGCTATGACCCGCGCGGCTGGACCCTCAGTGCAACCGTGGGGCGCGTCCTGCGTGCGCGCGACGACGCGGACTTCCCCGACAGCTCAGGGCTGACCGGAAAACTCTCCGACTATGTCGGCGCAGTCGCAGTCAGGTTCGATTCAGGGCTGCGCATGAACAACAGAACACTCCTCGACGAAGACCTCCGATTTCGCCGTAACGAGTTTAGTCTGGCCTATGAAGATGATCGCACCGATCTCGAGGCTTCCTATGTCTTCTTTGCTCAAGAAGACGAGAACCCGGTCTTTGGTCCACAGCCAGAAATCGGCGAGTTCGGCATCGAGGCGATATACCGCTTCGAACGAAACTGGGCGATGGAGGTGCTCTGGCGCTATGACGTAGCCGCGGAAGAGAACCTGCGGGCCGGAGGAGGAATCATCTACGGTAACGAATGCGCTGAATTCGAGCTTTCCGTCTCGCGCCGCTTTACGTCATCGGATAATCTGCCGCCGTCGACATCAATCCAGTTTGGGGTGCGGCTTGCTGGACTGGGAGATGGAGAGAGCCGGGTTTGGCCGCCGCGCGCGTGTCGACCGGGACGCGCGTGAAAGGCTTAGGACCTTAAACACGCAAAAATGGTTGAGAAGGAAACACGAGAGTAGAATGTTCAGCGCAAGAACGATTGCAGCGGGGGTTTGCTTTGGGGTGGTGGCGTTGTCCTGTGCGGCCAACCCTTATGCGCCGATCCGCACGATCAACGGGGATGTCATAACGGATTACGACATTGAACAACGTGCCAATCTCCTCGATGCGCTCGGAGCGGAAGGCGATCTAGAGGCACTGGCACTCGAGCAATTGATCGACGACAGGCTGAAAATTCAATCCGGCAACGCCCTCGGTTTTATTTTGCCAGAAGGTGCCGTATTTGCGGGCTTGGAGGAGTTCGCCGCGACCCGCGGAATGTCTCTCGATCAGGTGCTCACGATCCTGGAGGCCAGAGAAATCGACCGCCAAGCCATGGATGACTATGTCGAAGCCGGGCTGGTATGGCGGGAAGTTGTTGGTGTCCGCTTCCGTGATTTATCCTTGCCCAGCGACACTGACGTCGACGCAGCAATGGCAAACCGCGCCCGAGAGACAGTCGACGTCTACCAGCTTGCCGAAATAGCTCTGCCCTATTCGGAACGAGGGCGGGTCGAAACCTCGCGCTTGGCCGATGAACTCTACCGCGAACTCTCGCTCGGCGGGAACTTCGCTCAGACCGCCCAGCAATTTAGCCGCGCGGATAGTGCGCCGCAGGGCGGTCAAGTTGAAGATATGTCCTTTGATCAGATCCCTCCCCCGCTCCAAACGGCGCTCCAAGGCCTCTCACCAGGAGATGTGACGCAACCGATCGAAATTGCGGGGGGCGTCGCCATCATCAAACTCATCGCAATACGACAGGAAGTTCCGGAACCCAATCCTGAGGTCACTGAATTTGAGACCAGGGAGGCAGTCCGTCGCGAACTTTTTGCCGAACGGATCGACGCTTTTGGGGACGGCTATCTTCAGGAACTGCGTGCCGACGCGGTGATAACAGAATGAAGAAACCCATTGCGCTTACGCTCGGCGATCCTGCGGGGATCGGCTGCGAAATCACCCTTATGGCGTGGAAAGAACTGCGGTCCGAATTGTCGTTCTTTCTGATCGGCGATCTGGCTCATGTCGCTCATATGGCGCAGAGTAAGGGCGTCCCGGTCACACCGATCAGCAGCCCCGCGGATGCTGTCGGCGCGATGGAGCAGGGCTTACCGGTTCTCAAGCATAGCTTGCCTGCATCGGCGCCTGCGGGCCATCCCGACCCCGCCAATTCCCTCGCGATCATTGAGATCATAAGGCGCGGCGTCGAGCTCGTCCGCAGCGGGCAGGCAACCGCACTCTGCACCAATCCTATCAACAAGAACGTCTTGAAATCAGGCGCGAACTTTGCGTTTCCGGGCCATACTGAATTCCTGGCCTACCTGTGCAAGGCGGAATTGCCGGTGATGATGCTCGTATCTCCGGAATTACGGGTCGTTCCGGTGACGATCCATATTCCCGTTAATGAAGTGCCGAAAAAGCTCACCAGTGAATTGATCGAGAATACCATCCGCGTCACACACCGCGCTTTGATCGAGGATTTTGGCATTGAGGATCCGCGGATCGCAATTGCCGGCCTTAATCCGCATGCAGGAGAGGGCGGAGCGATCGGCCATGAGGAGCGGATCGTCATTCATCCGGCCATCGAGCGGCTCGAACAGGACGGGATCGGGATAATGGGTCCGCAACCCGCTGACACCATGTTCCATACCGTCGCGCGAAGAAACTATGACATTGCGGTGTGCATGTTCCACGATCAGGCGCTCATTCCAATCAAAACGCTGGATTTCGATGGCGCGGTGAATGTGACACTCGGCCTCGACTTTATTCGAACATCGCCGGATCACGGCACCGCTTATGACATCGCTGGCACAGGGACCGCGAGCCCGAGGAGCCTTATCTCCGCACTCCGTTTGGCGGCGGTTCTCGGCGAGAGGCGCGCAGCCAAGGAATGAGCGTGGATTTGCCGCCGCTGCGAGAGGTCATCGCGGCGCATGGGCTTCGAGCGCGGCGATCCTTGGGTCAAAATTTTCTTCTGGATCTAAACCTCACGGCAAAGATCGCGCGCCAAGCTGGAGATTTGACGGCCTGCGACATTCTTGAAATCGGGCCAGGTCCTGGCGGGCTCACGAGAGGACTACTGGCAGAAGGCGCCAGACATGTTGTCGCAATCGAGCGCGATCAACGCTGCCTACCCGCATTGGAGGAAATTGGTGCCGCCTATCCAGGACGCTTGACCCACATCGAGGGGGACGCACTCGACGTGGATCCCACCGGGCATTTGACGCCGCCTGTACGGATCGTCGCCAATCTTCCCTACAATGTCGGGACAGAGCTTCTCGTCCGCTGGCTGAGCCCGCCGGTTTGGCCACCGTTCTGGTCAAGCCTTACGTTGATGTTCCAAAAGGAAGTCGCTGAGCGGATCGTTGCATCACCGGGCGGTCGGTCTTTCGGGCGTTTGTCCATCCTTGCGCAATGGCGGGCGGATGCACGACTGGTCATGGAGATACCGCCACAGGCATTCACGCCGCCGCCGAAAGTCACAAGCGCCGTGGTGCACATCGAGAGGCTGGAGGCGCCACGTTATCCCGCAGATGGGGCCCTGCTGTCACAAATCACAGCCCTCGCATTCAACCAGCGCCGGAAGATGCTTCGCGCCAGCCTCCGCGGACTAAGGTCGGATATCGTGGATGTCTTGCGAGAGGCGGAGATCGACCCCACGCTCCGGGCCGAGCAGCTCTCACTCGAGAGCTACTGCCGCCTTGCACGGATTGTCGCGGGTGTGAAAACCAAAGTGGCCTCGCGCCAGCCCTAGGTTGAAGGGCAGAGATCCGAATGAGCGCGCCGACGCCTCGCAGAGATTCGGGATCATACTAATATCACCACCCCATTGCTCCGCAACACTGCGAAACGCCCAACTCCCTCATTCAGCCAAGGTATTCCGGCGCTCGAACGACTCCAGACGTTTGGCTCTGAGTTGAGCCTAATACTGCGGCACTACTGCTACCACCAGCGAGGCCCAAGCGCCGCAATCCTCGGGGACTGACCCGTTCGCAACAGAAACAGAGCGGTTGCATACGGAGCATGCACTTGCGGTCACTTGGCAAGAGCGTAATCTCGACGTAATGAATCGGGGGCTGAGGCGTTCAGACTCCCGTTTGGACGTCTAGAACCTGTGAGTGCAACCTGGAGGGATCATATGAGGGGTATTCTGCTCGCGACTGCCGCAAGCACCGTGTTGGGCGGAGCGGCCATCGCGCAAGAATCGGTGGATGTTGGGATCATACTGGGGTTCACCGGACCGCTCGAATCGATCACGCCAATGATGGCCGGAGGCGCGGAACTCGCGTTTACCGAAGCGTCGGAAAGCGGAAACCTCCCTGGCGGCGCGACGCTTAACATTGTCCGCGGGGATTCGACCTGCGTAGACGCAGCGGCGGCGACTACGGCGGCAGAAACGCTAATCACATCGGACAATGTCGCGGCCATTATGGGTGCTGACTGTTCTGGCGTGACCACGGCGATCGCCAACAATGTGGCCGTGCCAAACGGCGTTGTGATGGTTTCACCGTCGGCGACGTCGCCTGCACTCTCTACCATTGATGACAATGGCTACTTCTTCCGCACAGCACCGTCTGACGCCCGTCAGGGTGAGGTGATGGCCGACGTTGTCGCGGAACAAGATATCGGCAATGTCGCTGTGACCTACACCAACAACGACTATGGTAAGGGTCTGGCCGACAGCTTCGTCGCAGCCTTCGAAGATTTAGGCGGCACCGTCGCGCTCAGCGAGAGCCATGACGATGGGAAAGGTGACTACTCAGCCGAAGTCGCCGCTCTCCAAGCATCTGGGGCGGAAGCTCTGATGGTGTTTGGCTATGTGGATCAAGGCGGGGTCGGCATCGTGCAATCCTCCCTCGATCTGGGCGCCTTCGACATGTTCTTCTTCGGCGATGGTATGTATGGGCAGAGTCTGATCGACGCGGTCGGAGACGAAATTAACGGCAAGGTCATTGGGACTTTGCCAGGCAGCGAGGGGCCCGGCGCCGACGCGTTCGCGCAGATCGCTGAAGCCGCTGGCATGGATCCAACTGGCACCTATGTCCCAGAAAGCTATGACGCCGCAGCCTTGATCTCTTTGGCGATGACAGCCGCTGGCGGCCCAGATCGCACGGGCATCCGCGACAACCTGTTGAGTGTGGCGAACGCGCCGGGCACCGAGATCTACCCTGGCGAATTGGCCAAAGGGTTGGAATTGGTCGCTGCGGGTGAAGATATCGACTATGTCGGCGCTTCCGGCGTTGAACTGATCGGCCCAGGCGAAGCTGCCGGATCCTACCGTGTCTACGAGGTCATCGACAACGGCCCGTCCACAATCGGTTTCCGCTGAACACAACGTAGCTTGGCGGGGGCTGCATAGGTGCGGGCCCCGTCGGTCCATACCGGAGGCCGAAACGGTTGATCCGCGTTGAAGATCTACAGATGCACTTCGGTGGCATCCGAGCTGTCGATAAAGCTTCGATCACGGTGGAGAAGGGCTCGATTACCGGGCTGATCGGTCCAAATGGCGCCGGGAAAACCACGCTCTTCAACGTTATTGCCGGCCATTACAAACCGACATCAGGTCACGTATGGCTGGACGGGGAAGAGATAACCGGGCTTCCGCCACACGAGCTTTTCCACAAAGGGCTCCTGAGAACATTCCAGATCGCCCACGAGTTTCCCACACTCACAGTGCGAGACAACCTGATGATGGTCCCGCCCGCTCAGCCGGGGGAACGACTTTGGGATGCATGGTTTCACGCGGCAAAGGTTCGCGAGAGGGAAACCAATATCCGCGAAAAAGCAAATGAAGTCATAGAGTTTCTCGAAATCTCGCATTTTGCAGATGAACTGGCAGGGCATCTGTCAGGCGGCCAAAAGAAGCTCCTGGAACTTGGCCGCACGATGATGGTCGACGCGAAGATCGTCTTTCTCGATGAGGTGGGGGCTGGTGTCAATCGCACTCTGCTCAAGACGATTGGAACCGCGATCCAGAGGCTCAACCGGGAACGCGGCTACACATTCTGTCTGATCGAGCACGATATGGATTTCATCGGGCGCCTCTGCGATCCCGTGATTGTTATGGCGGAAGGCAAGGTGCTCCGGGAAGGAGCGCCTGAGGCAGTGATGGCAGACGAAGCTGTGATCGAGGCCTATCTTGGGCGAGGCTTGAAAAACAAACGCGCCAAGTCGCCCGAAGCGGAGACCGCCACCGCATGACATACTTGTCAGGGCACGCCATGACCGGAGGATATGGCGGCGCTGATATCCTGCACGAGTGCACGATCGAGGTGAACCAGGGTGAAATAGCGGTAATCGTTGGCCCAAACGGCGCAGGCAAATCCACTGCGATGAAGGCTGTCTTCGGGATGTTGCGTCTTCGGAGCGGCAATGTCACCCTCGATGGGCGCGACATCACCCGTCTCACGCCCCAAGACCGCGTAAAATGCGGCATGGGTTTTGTGCCGCAGACCAGCAATGTCTTCGTCAACCTGACCGTCGCAGAAAACCTCGAAATGGGCGGGTTCATCCGAGAGGACGATATCGCGGAAACCATGGAGCAGGTCTTCAATCTGTTTCCGATCCTGCGCGAGAAACGGCACCAACCTGCGGGCGAACTCTCCGGCGGGCAGCGCCAACAAGTTGCTGTGGGCCGCGCGCTGATGACTCAGCCGAAAGTGTTGATGCTCGATGAGCCAACCGCCGGGGTGTCTCCGATCGTGATGGACGAGTTGTTCGACAAGATCCTCGAAATCGCATCAACAGGCCTTGCGATCTTAATGGTCGAACAGAATGCCCGTCAGGCGCTCAACATCGCAGATCGGGGTTTTGTCCTGGTCCAAGGCCAGAACCGCTACACCGATACCGGGGAGGCGCTTTTGGCCGACCCTGAGGTGCGGCAGACATTTCTTGGGGGATAGTTTGACGCCCGTTGCAAAGAGGTCTTGCCTTGTTTGGTTCCTCCTGGCGTTTTTGTGCGCCTTCCTCGCCCCGCGTGGCTCGGCTGAAGCAGCGGAAAACCGACACTGCAATCTTGAGTTTGTGTCCTTCGCGAACTGGACGACAGACTTCGGCGACATGGTCGCGATCACCACGACGAGGAAACCAGCTGCCATGGCAGTCACGGGGAGTGGCGCGAACCGCGCGGAGGTATCCCAATTTCTTTTAGGGGCTGTCGAATTGAACTTCCGGACAAGCATTTCGCCCGAGATCACTTCGACCCGTCAGACGGGGTATCCCGTTTGGGAAGTCAACGACGATCCAAGCACATCTAGCGGCGAGCACGTGTTAGGCTACGCAGCGCACTGCGATCCAGCGAGGCGGGCGTAACATGGAATTCCTCCACGCGCTCATCGTGTTCTCGAATTTTGTCCTGATCCCAGCCTTGGCGTATGGATCGCAGCTTGCGCTCGGCGCGCTCGGCGTGACGCTCATTTATGCGGTGCTGCGCTTCTCGAATTTCGCTCATGGCGACTTGATGGCGTTCGGAACGATGGCAACCATCTTGGCCACATGGAGTTTGCAGGCATTTGGAGTGTCGCTGGGCCCGCTCCCCACTGCGCTCCTGGCGCTTCCGATCGGCCTCGCCGCTGCCATCGTCTTGGCTTTGGGGACAGACAGGCTCGTCTATAGGTTCTACCGCCAGCAGCGGAGCGCACCGGTTGTATTCGTCATGGCGTCGGTCGGGGTGATGTTCATCTACAACGCGATCACGCGGCTTTTCATAGGCACAAGCGACCAGCGCTTCGAGGACGGCGAGCGGTTCGTGATCAGTGTTCGCGAGTTTCGCGATTGGACCGGCCTTGAACAAGGGCTCGCTCTGCGCACCAGCCAGGTGATTACCATCGTCGTCATGATCGCGACGGTCGCTTTTGTCTTTTGGTTCCTGCAAAAGACCCGGACCGGGAAGGCGATGCGCGCCTTTTCCGACAATGAAGACCTCGCACTTCTCTCCGGCATTGACCCAGATCGTGTTGTTCGCATCACCTGGATCCTGGCAGCTTCTCTCGCAACAATCGCAGGTGTCCTCTACGGTCTCGATAAATCCTTCCGACCGTTTGTTTACTTCCAGCTTCTTCTGCCGATCTTTGCGTCGGCAATTGTGGGCGGGATCGGCCAGCCGCTCGGTGCGATTGCGGGTGGGTTCATCGTCGCCTTCTCCGAGGTCATGGTCACCTACGCATACCTTGGTGTTCTCCGATTTATTCTTCCACCGGAATGGCTGCCTGGCGGACTGATTCAGCTCCTGGGAACCGACTACAAATTCGCGGTCTCCTTTATCATTTTGGTCGTCGTTCTTCTCGTCCGACCCACGGGGATTTTCCGAGGGCGGGTGATATGACGCTGCTCTTCGACCGCTATCGAACGCCGATCCTCTATGCTGTCATGGCCGCCCTCCTGCTCATCTTAGGTTTTGTCCAAAGCTGGCAGGTCATGCTGGCCGTGCTCAACCTCTGTCTGATCTCGGCCGTGATGGCGCTGGGCGTGAACATCCAGTGGGGATATGCAGGTCTCTTCAATGTCGGCGTTATGGGATTTGCTGCCTTAGGCGGGGTGGGCACAGTTCTGACAGCGATGCCACCCGTCCCGGCGGCCTGGTCTGCTGGCGGCGTCAACCTCGGCCTCACCGCGCTGATGGTGGTCTTGACGCTTGCGCTCGCGATCTTTGTCCGGAGCCGCTTGACGACGCTTCGGGGGCCCGCCACGCTGATTATCGTATTCTTGGGCTACATCGCGATGCGGATTTTCTTGGATCCGGCATCTCAGGCAATCGAGGCGGTCAACTCTGCCTCCGAAGGGTATCTCGGCGGCCTTGGCCTGCACGTCCTCATTGGCTGGCCCGTCGGTGGCGCCTTTGCGGCGGCGGCAGCCTATGTGATCGGCAAGATCGCGCTTGGCCTTCGGTCCGACTACCTTGCGATCGCGACGCTCGGGATTTCCGAGATCATCCTTTCGGTGATCAAGAACGAAGACTGGCTGACCCGAGGCGTGAAGAATGTCACCAATCTTCCGCGTCCCGTGCCCTATGAGCGCGATCTGCAGACCTCGGAGTGGCTCATCTCGCTATCGGACTGGCTTGGAACGGACCCGATCACAGCCTCCACGATCGCCGTGCGGTTTAGCTATGCCTGCCTCTTCACCGTCGTTCTGGTAATCATCCTCTGGCTCGCGCAGCGCGCGCTGCATTCGCCCTGGGGCCGAATGATGCGGGCAATCCGCGATAATCGTGACGCCGCGGAAGCGATGGGCAAGGATGTCTCTCGCCGCCACTTACAGGTGTTTGTGCTGGGATCTGCCGTAGTCGGTATTGGCGGCGCCATGCTCACCACGCTCGACGGCCAGTTCACGCCCGCTTCCTACAATCCGCTGCGCTTTACGTTTCTCATATGGGTGATGGTGATCGCAGGAGGCTCGGGGAACAATTGGGGCGCTATACTCGGCGCATTCTTGATCTGGTACGTTTGGGTGATCGCAGAACCCGCCGGGCGATGGCTGATGGATGTTGTCACGGCGGGTCTCGATCCGCAGAGTTTCCTGCGCAACCATTTGCTCGAAGGCGCCGCCCACCTACGCCCCTTCCTCATGGGGATGATCCTTCTGCTCGTGCTCCGCTTCGCGCCGAGAGGACTCATCCCTGAACGAACCGGGACGTAGGCGCGCAGCGAGACTGAATACCTTCTAGAGATCGCGAGCTTACTCGACGCACCATCGAGTAAGCTTGTATCTTGCTTATTCATAGCCCTTTCGAGCGATAGCTCGCGGCAACGCGGCTTATCGAGACGATATAGGCAGCCATTCGCAGATCATCGACGCCCTTTCGCCCGTGCCAAACCTCGCGCATCGACTGATAGGCCGTCCGCATCGTGTCATCGAGGCCAGATCGCACCAGTTCGAGTTCCCCTGCCCCGCGGACGAAAGTTTCGCGAAACGCCTTCGACAACCCGATCTCGGATCCGGCCGCGGACAGGATACGGTCGATCTCATTGACGAGCATCAGATTGTGCGCCTCTTCCTGACGTCGCTGCATCCGGCCAAACCTGATATGGGAGAGGTTCTTCACCCATTCGAAATAGCTGACCGTGACGCCACCAGCATTCACGTAGAGATCTGGAATGATGATCGTGCCTTTCTTGCGGAGAATCTCGTCGGCACCCGCTGTGACCGGACCGTTTGCCGCTTCTACAATGAGGGGAGCTTTGATCCGGTCGGCATTGCTGAGATTGATGACGGATTCCAGAGCTGCGGGCACGAGAATGTCGCAATCCTCTTCCAGGACCGTGCTGCCATCTTCCACGTATGTCCCGCGTGGGAAATCCTTGACACCACCCGTTGCCGTGATGTGGCTGCGCAAGAACTCGATCGGAATGCCGTTCGGGTTCACAATGGCTCCGTCGCGTTCGATGACGCCGACGATCTTGCAACCATCCTCTTCCGAGAGAAACTTAGCGGCGTGATAGCCCACGTTTCCCAGCCCCTGGACGATCACTCTCTTGCCTTCCAAATCCCCCTCGAGACCAGCGGCCTTCATGTCTTCGGGATAGCGAAAGAATTCTTGGATCGAATATTGCACGCCGCGACCCGTCGCCTCGACGCGCCCGGCGATACCGCCCGCATTTAGCGGCTTTCCGGTGACGCAAGCGGACGCGTTGATGTCGGTCGTATTCATCCGCCGATACTGATCAACGATCCAGGCCATTTCGCGTTCGCCGGTTCCCATGTCCGGGGCTGGCACGTTCTGGGAGGGATGGATTAGATCCCGTTTTGCCAGCTCATAAGCGAAGCGCCGGGTAATCAACTCCATCTCATGCTCGTCCCATTCTCTGGGATCAATGCAGAGCCCGCCTTTCGATCCACCGAACGGCACCTCCACGAGAGCACATTTGAACGTCATAAGGGCTGCGAGCGCTTCGACCTCGTTCTGGCTCACGCCAAGCGAGAAGCGAACACCACCTTTAACAGGTTCCATGTGTTCGGAATGCACCGAACGATAGCCGGTGAACGTTGTGATCGACCCCCGCAAGCGCACTCCGAAACGCACCGTGTAGGTGGAATTGCAAACGCGGATCTTTTCTTCGAGCCCAGGCGAGAGATCCATGAGCCGTACGGCCCGATTGAACATGAAATCGACAGAGTCACGAAAGCCAGGCTCTCGAAGCGGCGCATTCATAATTTGTCCTCCCGCGAACGATTTGTTTCTTCGCTCCTAGTGCGAGTAGAACATTCCAAAGCGCCCGCCTCAAGAGGTCCTCGGCTTTGTCCGGCGCGTAGGTTCGGCGCTGGCAGGATCTTCGGGCCACGGATGCTTCGGATAGCGCCCACGCAGATCCTTACGAACATCCGCGTAAGAAGATCTCCAGAAACCAGGCAGGTCGGCCGTGGTCTGGATAGGCCGCTGCGCCGGAGACAGCAGGTGGAGCAAGACCGGGATACGGTCAGGTCCGATCACCGGATGCTCTTTGAGGCCAAAGAGTTCCTGGACGCGCACGGAAACCGAGGGCGGATAATCGGCATAGTCCACAGGCAACCGTATGCCAGTTGGCGCGGTGATTCTCTCAGGCGCGAGGCGGTCAAGCACCTGCCGCGCCTGCCAGCCAAGACGCGTTTCCAGCGCCGCTAACAGATCCACCTGGGACAGCTGATCGGCCCGCCGGATGCCTGCGAGCGAAGGCAGGAGCCACCTGTCTAGATCAGCCATAAGACCCGCATCCGAGAAGTCTGGAAGATCGTCCAATTCCTTTGCGCGCAGCCATTCCACGCGCCCCGCGAGGCGTCGTGATTGAGGTGTCCAAGGCAGTGCGTCCAGACCAAGATCGCGAATTCCGTCCAGCATGGCTTCGCCGACCGCTTCGTCTGGAGCGTCCATCCATCGGCGGTCGTCCAAGGCGATCGCGCCCAGCATCAGCCGCTCGCGAGCGATCACGCTGCGCTCCCGACGCGACCATTCGCAGATTCTGACACGGGAAAGAGCGTGCGCGTGAAGGGCGCGGATCTCTGCCTCTGTCACTGGGAGAGCCCGCCGGATCCGTGCTTCGCGCGGATCGCCGTCTAGATCCGCTGCTACGAGGAATGGAGCGCTACCAAGCGGCTCACCCGCTTTCGCAACGGCGCCCTTCCCTCCGGAGAGAAGAAACCGTGCTTGCTCGCCCGCGCGTCGTTTCGCGATACGATCTGGGTAAGCGAACGAAAGAAGACCTCCTGGTGAAGGCGGATCCGCGGCAGGCCTTGAAGTGACCAGTTGCCTAAGGCGCTTAGCCTCATCGCGAATAGCGGCCAATAGGCGCGGATCGGCGGTGTCCTCGGGCCTTGAGGCGCGAAGTGCGTTGAGACGCGACAATAGATCAGCCGACCCTGTATTCAGCGGATCTCGGTTTTCGAGGAGTGCTGCTAGATCGCAGGCAATGTCCAACCCGCCCGTCTTCGCGGCGGTCCTGAGCATGTGACCAAGCCTGGGATGCACAGGGAGCCGCGCGAGCGCACGACCCTCCTCCGTCACGAGGCCTGCGCGGTCGAGTGCGCCGAGCCGCCGCAATAATCCTTGTGCTTCTTCGAATGCGGGTTTCGGGGGCGGCGTAAGAAACCCAAGGTTCTCCGGCTCACGGGCGCCCCAAACCGCCAGTTCGAGCACAAGGCCTGCCAAATCGGCCGAAGCGATTTCCGGCGGTGGAAACGCGCCCAGGGCGCCCTCCTCTCCTTTCGTCCAAAGCCTATAGCACCAACCTTCGTAGACACGCCCCGCTCGACCTCGCCGTTGGTCGGCTTCTGCCCGCGTGACTTTTTCCGTGACGAGCCGGGACATGCCGGACCCAGGGTCAAAGCGCGCGCGTCGCGCTTGCCCGCCATCAATGACCACGCGGATATCCGGGATTGTCAGCGAGGTTTCTGCGATGGAGGTCGCCAAGACAAGTTTTCGCTTCTCACGCAGGGGCTTCAAAGCTGCGCGCTGCGCCTCGAGCCGGAGCCGACCATAGAGCTCTTGCACGGCAACATCCGACGAAAGACGCTTTGAAAGAAGGGCTGAGACACGCCGGATCTCACCTTGGCCAGGCAGGAAAACCAAGACCCCGCCCTCGGTCTCGCTTATAGCCATCTCGACAAGATCCGCGACGGCAGTCTCAAAGGCACCCTTTCGCCGGGCATTCGCCTTTGAAACCGGCTGGTCCAGCCAGCGGGTTTCGACGGGGAAAGACCGGCCTTCGGCGACGACAATCGGCGCATCGCCCAGGAGCGCGGACACAGGGCCGGTATCGAGCGTGGCCGACATGACCAGAAGCTTCAGATCCGGGCGGAGTGCGTCTCGCAATTCCAGTGTCAGCGCGAGGCCGAGATCGGCCTGGAGACCCCGTTCATGAAATTCATCGAAGATGACGCAACCCACGCCAGACAATTCCGGGTCAGTTTGGATCATGCGTGTGAGCACACCGTCGGTCACCACTTCGATCCGTGCGCCCGGCACCGTCTCGCCACGCATCCGGTAGCCGACCTGACGCCCCGGCGGCTCGCCCAGGAGCGCCGCAAGCCGCTCCGCCGCGGCCCGCGCCGCCACGCGTCTCGGTTCGAGCATGACGATCCGGCCAGAAACCGCATCCGTCTCAAGCAAAAACTGAGGAACCCGCGTTGTCTTACCCGCTCCAGGCGGCGCATGCAGCACGGCCGATCCATGCCGAGCGATCGCCGCCGCCAGATCGGGCAGGACGGGCTCAATAGGCAGACGCGTCATATGGTCTGGTTACTTCCGGACGAGGGCCGCCCGGCCAAAATCCGTAGGCGCCTCGATCCGGTCTAGCCGAGCCATACCCTCCTCCTGAGGGTCCTCCAGGAATACAACGCGAAACCCATAGGAGGCTTCCGCACTAAAGGAATTCGCCTCGCCTTCCAATCGCTCGAAACTCCCATTGCAGATCAGTCTGCCCGCGTCTTCTTGTGGCGTTCCCAGAATCATGCGCGACCGCCGTGAGCCGTCGAAGATATCAACGGCTTTCCGACAAATCTCATCGGTGGGGGCATCGCGCAGCAAGACGAAACTGGCCGTCACCGGATCGACCGTCCCGGTCTGGGCTGACGGCTCCGGCGCCGATGAGCGGGGTGGGTTAACAGAAACGTAAACCGGGGTTCCTGCTTCCCAGTCGATTCTCGTTTCGCGATCATCGCGTGGTGAAGTCGAGCTTGCTTCGAAAACGACGGGGACCACGCGTCCATCCGCTGCGATCTTGCCTTCGGCGGCTCCATCGAAGGAAAATTGCGCAAACACTCCGACCAGACCGGCAGAACGTCCAAATGCTTCCGCCTTATAGGCGTCGCCATTGTCCATACCCACCAGTCGCATCTCGCCTGCCTTGATCCCTGCGATCCGGAACTCGAACTCCGACTCATAGGGCTGCGCGAATACCGCTGCTCCCAGCCCAAAAAGCGAGAAAATTAAGCAAAAAAGCGCAACTGCAGAGTATCTGGCAATCTGCCTAGGCTTTAACATCGGCATGAGCCTCCGTAAGGACACTGCAGCACGCTCCGCATATGGTTGACACCGACCCGGTGGTCTTGGTGTATGCCAAAACCGATCCCATCGGCCAAGACCGAACAGCTGCGGGATCTTGAAGCTTGCGTGAAAGGTGATGGTGCGAATGGGCGAAGGTCTGAGCTTTGCGGAGGATCTGGCGATGCGGGTCACTTCCGGCGACAGAAGAGCGCTCGCGCGGGCCATTACTCTGGTGGAATCGAGCCGCGCCGACCACCGGCAAATGGCCCAAACGCTTCTAAGCCGTCTGTCCCCGCGATCAAAGCCCGCACTTCGCGTCGGCCTGACCGGGACACCTGGTGTCGGCAAATCGAGCTTCATCGAGGCCTTGGGATTATCCCTCATCGCAGCGGGCCACACCCTCGCTGTGGTGGCCGTTGACCCTTCCTCTGCGCGCTCGGGCGGCTCGATCCTGGGGGACAAGACGCGGATGGAGCAGCTTTCCCGCAGCCCGCGCGCCTTCATCCGCCCAACACCAAGCCAAGCAACACTTGGGGGCGTCGGTCGGCACACTCGGGAGACGATCCTACTTGTCGAAGCCTGGGGCGCGGATGTGGTGTTGGTGGAGACCGTTGGCGTCGGCCAATCCGAGACAATGGTCGCCGATATGACCGACATATTCGTCCTGCTCCTTGCGCCAGCCGGGGGCGACGAATTGCAAGGCGTCAAGCGCGGTATCATGGAAATGGCGGATCTGATCCTTGTCAACAAGGCGGACGGGGACCTCAAGCCGCAGGCCACGCGCACCTGCGCCGACTACCAAGGCGCGCTTCGGCTCTTGCGCGCGCGATCCGGAGACCCAGAAGGCTTTCCAAGGGCTCAGACCGTGTCTGCTGCATCAGGCGACGGCTTGCTCGACGCATGGGAAGCGGTGGAGACCTTGGCAGCCGTCCGTCAGGAGAACGGCTTCTGGCAGGACAGGCGCGCCTCGCAAGCCCTGACTTGGTTCGACCACGCAATAGAAGCGGGACTCATCCGCCGCTTGGAAAGAAATCCGAGCGCCGCTGATCACCGGGCGCGGTTGGCGCAGGAGGTCGCGTCTGGCCGGGTGCCCCCGGACATCGCCGCAGAGACACTGCTCGATGGTTTCGCGCCAAACTCCACTGGCTGACGGACCATATGTCTATTGACGCGCTGGCCACGGAAATCAGGGGATGTCGCCGCTGCGCGCCACGTTTTGCCGAGACACGAACCGCACATGCGCCCCGGCCCGTTCCGTGGCTCTCCGCGGAGGCTCCTATTCTCGTTTGTGGTCAAGCACCAGGACTGAAGGTCCATGAACGCGGTCGGCCCTTCGATGATGCGTCCGGCGACCGCCTGAGGGCGTGGATGGGAATCGACCGGGAGGCATTCTACGATCAACGCAAGATAGCGGTTTTGCCTATGGCCTTCTGCTTTCCTGGCTACGATGCGCGCGGATCCGATCTGCCCCCGCCTGCAATCTGTGCTTCGACATGGCGCGCGCGCGCTCTAAACGCCATGCCGAACGTGCAGCTCACCCTGCTGATCGGAGCCTACGCGCAGCGCTGGCATCTCGGTAAATCAGGACGATCCGTGACAGAAACTGTAGCGGATTGGGAAGCCGCGCCGTCGCATCTATTGCCGCTACCCCATCCCTCTTGGCGCAATACTGCCTGGCTCAAACGCAACACCTGGTTTGAAACAGAACTTGTTCCCGTTCTGCGTGCACGGGTTTGCAACCTTCTTGAAGAACGCTAGACCTTCAGAGAACGAGGATCTCCGCCGGATCGGGAGCACGATGACCGAGACAGCAATCGACGCCGCCTTCCGTGTCTCCCAGGACGAGCCTGACGATAACGGACTCTACCTGCGCCTGCTCGAACGAATCATGGATGCGGAACTGTTTCTGCTGCTGTCAGAGGAGCCAGAGAAGGACCAGATTGAGCCCCATCTTTTCGAGATGGACGAGGGCGAATTCATACTTGCGTTCGATCTTGGCGAAAGACTGGCGGAGTTTCTCGATTCTCCTTCACCCTATGTTGCGATGCCGGGCCGGCGGTTGGTCGAGATGATCGCAGGCCGCAAAATCGGCCTCGCGTTAAACCTTGGTGTTGCGCCCTCGGAAATGCTGCTGCCACCCGATGCAGTGGCATGGATGGCGGAAACCGGTCAGGAACCACCAGAATTGCATGAGGCAAAGCTGGTTGGGATCGCAATGCCGCGACACCTTCCCTCAGGTCTCATGGGGGCTCTCGATCCGAAACTCGCAGCCATGGCCTCGCTGATTGGAGAGGCTCATCTCGTCGAGGCTGAGTTTGCCGATGCTGACCACGCCCTCCTCCTTGTTCTGTTTGGTGTGCCCGATGAGGCCCGCGGGGAAGTCGCCGCAGCCATTGGTGAGGCCGTGAAATTCAGCGGTGTAGATCATGCGCGCCTAGACGTGACCTTCCTCGCGGAAGACGCCCCGTCGCGGGCACAGATAGAGGCCGTCTCCGTTCGGATTGAGCTTCCCGAGCCCGAGCCGCTTTCAGACCCCGAACCGCTCGAAGCCCCCGGCAGCAATCCCGACAAGCCACCAAATCTACGTTGATGCCGTCTCAGACAATCCGACGGTCCTTCGCGGTTCTCTGTTCCAACGGATGACATAGTAGTCCCGTCTATACGATAGATCCACGGCGGGACCTGGAGGGCCATTGAGCGCGTGATAGTCTCCGGTCCCAGCAAGTCCAGAAGCATGCCAGCCATGTTCTGCAAGAACCCTGACGCCGCTCAGTAAGATCCCAGAGAACCTGCACTTGCCCTTGATGCCCAGGCCGCGATTTTCCCGCGCACTCGGCAAACTGGCTTTTGCGCCATGTGCCGAATGCTGTTAAGGGCCGCGGTGCGGAGCGCAGGGCTTAAGCGCCAGAGGGGGACGACCGGGTTGAGCAACCAGGATGCACAGCCACACGAGATCTATGGGATTGAGCGTTGGGGCAAGGGGATGGTCCGGGTCTTGCCCGATGGCGATCTCGGGCTGATCAACCCCAACACCAATCCCAAGGCGCCGGCGAGCCTACCTCGTATCATCCGGAACCTTGAACGTCGTGGGATCCATACGCCCGTGCTATTGCGGGTGAGTTCATTCCTCGAAAGCGGGATCCGAAGCCTCAACGAAAGCTTTTCCAGCGCGATCGAGAAGTCCGGCTACAAGGGCAGCTATCGCGGCGTCTTCCCGATCAAGGTCAATCAGCAGGCGCAGGTGATACAGCGGATCGTGGAATTCGGGCAGCCCTACGGCTTTGGCCTGGAGGCTGGATCGAAACCCGAACTGGTGATCGCCCTGAGCCGCCCGTTGGCCAAGGACGCCCTGATCGTTTGCAACGGGGTCAAGGACGACGAGTTTATCCGGCTGGCGATCCTATCGCGCAAGCTCGGCTTCAACACCGTCATCGTTCTGGAAAGCCCCAAAGAAGTCGATACGGTCATCGCAGCGGCCAAGGACCTCGATATGGAGCCGATGCTTGGTGTTCGGATCAAGCTCACCAACCGTATCAGCGGCGCATGGGCGGCAAGCTCAGGGGACCGCTCGACCTTCGGCATGAACTCCGACCAACTTGTCTCGGCCATCGATCGGTTGCGCGCGGCAGGGCTCCTGCACTGCCTCAAGCTCCAGCATTCGCATCTCGGCTCACAGATCCCCGACGTCAACGACGTGCGGCGCGCTGTGAATGAGGCCTGCCGTTTCTTCACCGAACTCTCCCTCGAAGGGGTTCCGCTCACCCATCTGGACCTCGGCGGTGGGCTTGGCGTCGACTATACCGGCGAGATGAAGGCGAACGAGAACTCGGTCAATTACACCATCGACGAGTACTGCCTCAACGTGGTCGAAAGCGTCCGCTATGCCATGGATGAGGCAAAGTTGGCCCACCCGACCCTTGTGACCGAAAGTGGCCGAGCCGTCGTCGCGCATTCCTCTATGCTCGTCTTCAATGTCCTAGAGACGACCTTTTTCGACGTGGAAACCGCCCCAGACCCCGAACCAGGCGACCATCACCTTTTGTCGGATCTGCGCGCGATCACATCTTACCTCGTCCCGGACCGTCTCCAAGAATGCATCAACGATGCGCAATACTACCGAGATGAATTGCGGGCTCTGTTTCGGCGCGGCTATGTCGGACTGCGCCAGGTTGCCAGAGGTGAACGGGTATACCTCCAGATCCTATCTCGCATCAAATCCCTGGCGCAAGCCAATGAAAGCACAGCGGAAATCGATGCACAGCTTGAGAAGATCGCCGACATATACCACTGCAATTTCTCGCTCTTCCAATCCCTGCCTGACGTCTGGGCTATCGACCAACTGCATCCCATCGTTCCCCTCCAGCGGCTGAACGAGGCACCGGACAGGCGGGCCGTGCTGACCGACATTACGTGCGACAGCGACGGCAAGATCGGTCGCTTCATCCTTGCAGATGGTGTGTCGCCGTCGCTGCCGGTGCACACGGTCGATGAGAGCGATCCATATTACATCGGTGTGTTGTTCGTGGGCGCCTATCAGGAAACGCTTGGCGATCTTCACAATCTCTTCGGCGATACGAACGTTGCAACAATCGAATTGCGGTCCGATGGCGGCTTCGATTTGCTCCAGGAAGTTGAAGGCGACACGATCTGGGAGGTCCTGAGCTACGTGGAATACGACCCACGCGACCTGATCGACGATTTCCGGAAGATCGTGGAGACCGCAATCTCGGAAGACCGCCTGGCTGTATCGGAACGCAAGGCGCTGATCTCGGCCTATCGCGAGAGCATGAACGGCTACACTTACTACGAATCGCATTGAGACCGGAGGCCTGACCCATGGGCAAGACACTCGTGATCGGCGCAGGTGGCGTCAGCAACGCATGCGTCAACAAGATGGCGATGAATGCTGAGATCTTCACCGAGATCACGCTCGCCAGCCGCCGGAAATTCAAATGTGATGAGATTGCTGAAGGGGTGAAGCGGCGGACGGGAGTGGAGATCGCAACCGCCGAAATCGATGCAATGGATGTCGAGGCGGTTGTGACATTGATCGCCGAGACGGGCGTTGAGCTTCTGGTGAACTTAGCGCTGCCCTATCAAGATCTTGCACTCATGGAGGCCTGTCTGCAGGCCGGAATCCACTATCTCGACACTGCGAATTACGAACCGCCCGAGGAGGCGAAGTTCGAGTATTCGTGGCAATGGGCATATCAGGACCGCTTCAAAGAAAAGGGCCTCACCGCCATTCTCGGTTCCGGGTTCGATCCCGGTGTGACCTCGATCTTTGCCACCTGGATCCGCAAGCATAAGCTAAACGGCATCCGCCAGATCGATATTCTCGACTGCAACGGCGGCGATCACGGCAAACCCTTTGCGACCAACTTCAACCCAGAGATCAATATTCGAGAGGTTACGGCTCCGGCACGCCACTGGGAAAACGGGCAATGGGTCGAGAGCCCTGCAATGTCGAGAAAGGTCCCGTTCGATTTTCCAAGCATCGGTGAACGGAACATGTATCTCATGTATCATGAGGAACTGGAGAGCCTTTCCAAACACTTCCCCGAAATCGAGCGCGCGCGCTTCTGGATGACCTTCGGCGATGCCTATATCAACCATGTGACCGTGCTGCAGAATGTTGGCATGACGTCGATTGAGCCGGTGATGCACGATGGCGTGGAAATCATCCCGCTGCAGTTCCTCAAAACGGTGTTGCCCGATCCGGGGAACCTTGCCGAAACCACAAAGGGCAAGACCTGCATTGGCGATATCATCACAGGAGCGGCACGAGACGCAGATGGCGAGAAGACCTACTGGATCTACAACATCTGCGACCATGAGGAGTGCAACCGTGAGGTCGGCAGCCAGGCGGTCTCCTACACGACTGGCGTTCCCGCAATGATTGGGGCGGCGATGGTGCATAAAGGCGTCTGGAAGGAGCCCGGAGTCTGGAACACCGAGCAGCTCGATCCCGACGCGTTCATGGAGATGCTCAACACCCAGGGCCTGCCATGGCAGGTAGAGGAAAAGCCCGGCCCCGTGGAGTTTTGACGCATTGGACGGTTTGATGCAGACCCAGGCTGGGGATCCAGGGGCGTTTCAGCGCTTTGACCTTGCGCGCGTCCCTAGCCCTTGCTTCGTGGTCGACGAAGTCGCGGTCCGGCGGAATCTCAGGGTGTTACGGGATGTCTCGGACCGCTCAGGTGCGCGTGTTCTCGCCGCGCTCAAAGCGTTTTCAATGTTTGCCCTGGCCCCGCTGGTGCGTGAATACCTTCACGGAACCTGTGCGAGTGGGCTTTTTGAGGCCAGGCTTGCGCGCGAAGAGTATGGTGGCGAGGTCGCGACGTTCTGCGCCGGATACAAGAAGGACGAGATTGATCGGATCATAGCACTTTCAGATCATATGATCTTCAACTCTCCAGCGCAGAAAGATACCTTTCTGCCAGACATTGCGCGATCCAGGCGCAAGGTCGATGTGGGACTACGGATCAACCCAGAGCATTCGGAAGGATCGGTCGCGAAATATGATCCCTGTGCACCGCATTCCAGGCTCGGAACACCGGTCTCTCAACTGACCGCAAGCGCGTTGGACGGCGTCCAGGGTCTGCACCTTCACACATTGTGCGAACAGGATTTCGCACCACTCGAGCGCACATGGGCCGCGCTGAAGTCTAAGATCGCGCCCTATTTCGACCAACTCCGTTGGATCAACTTTGGCGGCGGCCATCACATCACCCGCGCTGATTACGACAGGGATGCATTGGTCGCGTTCCTCCAAGAGGTTCGCTCTGAAACGGGTTTGGATGTCTATCTTGAACCGGGCGAAGCGGTCGCGCTTGATGCAGGGATCCTGGTCGGCGAGATACTGGATCTGCCCAGGAACGGCATGGATCTCGCCATCACCGACATCTCAGCAACGTGCCACATGCCCGATGTCATCGAAGCGCCCTATCGGCCAGCCCTCCTCAATGAGGCACAATCAGGACACCTCTATCGGCTTGGCGGTCCCTCCTGTCTCGCCGGCGATGTGATCGGAGACTACACATTCCCCGAACCACTCAAGGTCGGGCAGCGTTATGCCTTTCTCGACCAGGCGCATTACTCCATGGTGAAAACGAACACGTTCAACGGCGTCGCCCTGCCAGCGATTGCACTTTGGAACTCCGAAACGGACGCGCTCAGGATGATCCGCGAATTCGGCTACGATGATTTCCGCAACCGCCTGTCCTGACACAATGCGCCTCTCCCCACTAATCACCGCAATTGCCCAACCGCTATACCGCATCGGGTGCCGATAGCGTGAGCAGCTTTCTCGACAGTGAGCTGAGTGAAGCGGAGCGGCGGGAAGACGGACGCTTCCGGATCATCCCGATGCCACTTGAGCGCACGGTCTCCTACGGAAGCGGAACGGCGCTCGGACCCGAGGCCATCATTGCCGCAAGCAATGAGCTTGAGCGCAACACCGCAGGCAAAGAGCCCTGTCTTCTGGGTATCCACACCGAGGCGCCGGTGGATTGCTCCGGGCCGCTGCCAGACGTTATGGCGCGGCTTGCGCTGCGTACGCAATCAGCCGTGCATTCGGGTCGGGTCCCCGTCACCTTGGGCGGGGAACACTCGCTTACCTATGGGGCCGTGATGGGCGTTCTCTCGGGGCTGCGGCGACCGCTCGGTCTTGTCCAAATCGATGCGCATGCCGATCTTCGCGTGGCCTACCAGGGCGAGCCGCACTCCCATGCGTCGGTGATGCATCTTCTGGCCGAAGAAGGCGTTCGCCTCGCACAATTCGGGGTCCGCGCTCTCTCAGCAGAGGAGATGGAGAGCCGCAATCGAAACCGTGTCTTCTACCGGGACGCCGAGGTCTTGGTGACCGAACAGGTGCATGCCGTCGATCTTCCCCCCGGCTTCCCGCAAGACGTTTATGTCTCCTTCGATGTGGACGGACTGGATCCAAGCGAAATGCCCGCGACAGGGACACCAGTGCCAGGCGGCCTATCCTACTATCAAGCGCTCCATTTGGTCGAGCATGCGTTGCAGGGTCGGAGGCTCGTAGGCCTCGATGTGGTCGAACTCGCGCCGAACGGCAATGCGGCCTGGGATTTCACTGCCGCGCAGATCGCATACCGGCTCATGGCGCTCGGTATGGAGGCTTGAGGGCAATCGGGAGACCGGCGGCCACGAAGTCCACCCGCCCCACGGCGGCAGCGACGCGCTGGTTCAGGCGTCCCTGTTCGTCGCGGAAGCGACGTCCCAGTAGCGTCTCCGGAACTAGACCGAGCCCCACCTCGTTAGAGACGAGTATTACCGGCATGTCGCAGCGCTCCAATGCAGCGATCAACCCTGCGGTCTCCTCCGAAGGGTCAGCGCCTGCATGCATCAGGTTCGAGAGCCAGAGTGTGAGGCAATCCACCAACACCGCGTCTGCGGCGACCTGAGCGAGAGCGGCTGCAAGGTCGCGCGGGGCCTCGACCGTCACCCAGCCCAGGCCGCGCTCGGCTTTGTGCCGCGCAATTCGCTCCGCCATCTCCGCATCCCCGGCCTCTGCCGTCGCTACATAGCAGCGGGTAGGCCCGATGGCCTCGGCAAGCGCCATTCCATGGCGCGTTTTGCCCGAGCGCGCACCGCCCAGAATCAGATGATGATCGGCCAAGCCCATGATTTCTTTCCTTGCGCCAGCATCTCAATCCTGGAACACACGGGCGAAAGTCAACTCCCAAGCGATAAACGATGAACTGGCCCCTCGTGATGCTGCTCGCTATGGGCATCGAAGCCTTGATCGGATGGCCCACGTGGCTGCACGCGCGGATCGGACATCCCGTGACCTGGATCGGAGCGCTAATCGACCGGCTGGATCGCGCGTGGAACAAGCCCGAACTCGATCCCGGACGCAACCGGCTCGCAGGCGCCACGACCGCCATCGTGGTGATCGCTGTGGCGGCGGCAACCGCGCTCGCTGTCGCTCTCGTGCTGCCCCAGAATCTCTTGGGCCATATTCTGGCAGCCATTCTCGCCGCCCCGTTTATGGCCACGCGCAGCCTTAATGACCATGTGAGCGCCGTCCTGCACCCCCTTGAAGCCGGTGATCTAACCGGCGCGCGCGGTGCGGTCGCGCATATCGTCGGACGAGACCCGAATAGCCTCGATGAAGCAGGCATCGCTCGCGCTAGCCTGGAGAGCTTGGCCGAGAACGCATCCGACGCTGTCATCGCGCCGCTTTTCTGGGGCGTTATCCTGGGCCTTCCCGGCCTTGCCGCTTACAAGGCGCTCAACACGCTCGACAGCATGATCGGCCACCGCACTGATCGACACCAGGATTTCGGTCGCTTCGCTGCCAGGCTCGATGATCTGGCCAACTGGATCCCAGCGCGTCTTACGGGGCTCTTGATCGCGCTCGCAAGCGGACGGCCCCTGCCCGGCATCCGCCTGATGCGGCGCGATGCTCCGCAGCACCGCTCGCCCAATGCAGGTTGGCCGGAAGCGGCACTCGCCGCCACCCTTGGATGTCGTTTGTCAGGCCCCCGTGGATACGAGGGCCGCACCAGCCACGAGCCCTGGCTCAACGCGACCGCACCTGACCCTAGGCCCGATGAGTTGCGGCGCGGACTGGTGCTCTACCGACGCACGATGGTGCTCGCAGCCGCCACTCTGGCTCTCCTATCGGCAGGATAGCGGCAGATTTTCGTCACCAACCCAAGAGGTCCGGTTGCCCGTCTCGGTAAATCGGCTTAAGGCCAGCCCTGGCGAAATACGATTGCCCAATGGCGACACCCATCGCCGTAATTTATACAGAAGGAGGGGATATTATGAAACTTGCCTACGCGATCTTCGGTGCAGCGGCGCTGACACTCGCAGCATGTGCCGATCTTCCCGGGACAAGGGCGCCTGCCCCAAGCGCGACCGAAACCCTGCTCACCGCAACGGCGACGATCACATCGGTTGATACAACCAGCCGAATTGTCCAGGTGCAATCTGATGAGACCGGGCGGAACTTCACTGTCTTTGCAAATGATGGCATTCCAAATCTGGATCAGCTTACCGCGGGCGATATTGTGGTGATGCAATACTATGAGTCGACCGCGGTCGCGCTCGCCTCACCCGACGCGCCGGATGCCTCACTGACCATCGCGACTGCCACCGCACCCGAAGGCGAATTGCCTGGTGGGATCGCTGTGGAGACAGAGACGCTTGTGGTCGAAGTCCTGAGTTACGACCGCTCTACCGGGTTTGCCACATTCTTGACACCAGAGGGGATCCAGCGCCGGACCGTGGTGCCGCCGCGCTTGCGGTCCTTTGCCGCGCAAACCCGTCGGGGCGATTTTGTTGAAGTCACCCTGACCCAAGCCGTGGCCGTCTCGATCGAAGAAGTCGAAAGCTGATCAACCGCCCAAGGGCGACAGCACTGCAAAGACCTGCCCCAGCGTTTGCCGGGGCAGGATCACCAAAACTGGCGCATCCTCAAAACCGACCCGCATTCGCCCACCGCTCGCTTCGTTCGAGGTTCCGATCTGCCCGTCAGGTCGCATCGCGAGCCGGTTGACCGACCAGCGCAAACCCTCCGATATATGCCCGACGCTTGGGGCCATAGGAAAGAGTGAGACGCGGGTTCCCGCCTCAAGGTCGAGGCAGAGTTCTGCCGGACACCGGAAGCAGATATCATCGCCTCCGAGCAGCACGACAGGACACCGCTTCGTCCGCACAAGCGTGTTCATCGCTGCAAGATGATGGTCGGTTTGGCCGCCCAAAAAACCGATCCCGATTATCGCTGAAGCCTCTATGCTTCGTAGGCATTTTTCCAAATCGGTGCTGTCTTGCTCCGCGATCTTGTGAACAGGCACCCCGTGTCTTTCGGCGAGAGCCGGATCGGTAGAATCGATATCTCCAATCACGGCTTCAGGCCGCACCTGTCCAATCGAGAGATGATTTAGCCCTCCATCTGCAGCCACAATACGCGGCGCGAGGGCCAAAGCCTCGTCCATGTCGCGTGGCTCAACCGGCCCTCCCCCAATGAGGGTGAGCGCACCTTGCGCCCGCACGAGGACATCACTCATCCCGGTGCGTTGGTCCCCGATTCCAGTGACGGTGCGGGCTGCCATTCCTGAACAACGACGGCGGAAATCGCGTTCTTCGGTGAACCATCGACGAGCTTATCCGAATAAGTCAGGTAAACCAGCGTGTTACGATCCTGGTCGAAGAAGCGCACCACCTGAATGCGTTTGAACAGAGCCGAGGCCCGCCGCCCAAAGACCTCCTCACCGTCCTCAAGCTCATCGGTGAATGCAATGGGTCCCACCTGACGGCAGGCGATTGAAGCGTCGGCCGTGTCTTCCGCCAACCCCAGGCTCCCCGAAATGCCGCCCGTGCGCGCTCGGCTCACGAAGCACGAAACGCCGTCGACCTTCGGATCATCAAAGGCTTCGATTACGATCTTGTGGTTGGCGCCGAGGAGCTGGAACGCCGTTGTCACCTCGCCGATCTCTTCGCCATGAACCAACGAGGCAAAGCCTGCAAGAACGAGGGTAGAAAGAGCAAATATGCTGCGTTTTAGGCTCATGCGAACTCCTTCTCTCCCAAACTCACCCGTTCTTGTCGTCCGGAGGTGCATCGGGATCTTCGCGCCCAACGCCAAGAAACACAAACCGCAGCGGGATCATCCAAAGGAAACCAAGGCCCACATAGATGAGCAACTCCAAAAGGATACCAGGCCGCTCAATCCATTGCATCAGCTTGACGGCCACAACGATGTAAAGCGGCAGCCAAACCAGCAATGCCAGAAGCGAAAGTCGCCGTCGGGCTTTGTAAGAGAGGTTGATCATCCTGCGAACGGGTCCGTAACAAGGATTGTGTCCTCACGCTCGGGGCTCGTGGACAAAAGCGCAACCGGGCATCGGATCAATTCTTCGATTCGTCGGACATATTTGATGGCTGCAGCCGGAAGATCCGCCCAAGACCGCGCTCCTGCGGTCGTTTCGGACCAACCCGGCATGGTTTCATAGATTGGCCTGACCCGCGCCTGCTGCTCCGCTGCCGTGGGCAAGTGATCGAGCTGCTCGCCATCCAGATCATAGCCTGTGCAGATCTTGAGTTCTTCGAACCCGTCCAGGACATCGAGCTTGGTGAGCGCAATTCCGTTGGTGCCGCTCGTCGTGCAGGTCTGCCGCACCAAAACGGCGTCGAACCAGCCACAGCGCCGCTTGCGCCCCGTCACCGTCCCAAATTCGCGGCCCCGCTGGCCCAGCCGCTCTCCATGGGCATCAAAAAGCTCTGCCGGGAACGGGCCCTCGCCAACACGCGTGGTGTAGGCCTTGACGATCCCGAGCACGAAATCCACCGCGCTTGGCCCCATGCCTGATCCGGTTGCGGCCATTCCAGCAAGCGTGTTTGACGAAGTGACGTAAGGATATGTGCCGAAATCAATGTCGAGGAGCGCGCCTTGCGCCCCTTCGAAAAGAATCCGTCTTCCCGCGGCGCGCACCTCTGCTAGTTCCCGCCAGACCGGTGCCGCGTAGGGCAGAATCTCCGGCGCAATTTGCATCAGCTTGTCCCGCAGGGCTGTCCGATCCACCGGCTCCGCGCCGAGCCCGCGTCGCAGCGCATCGTGATGGGCAAGCAGCCGATCGAGCCGCGATTCCAGCGTCGTTTCATCGGCGAGGTCGGCGACCCGGATTGAACGGCGTCCAACTTTGTCTTCATAGGCAGGGCCGATACCGCGCCCGGTTGTGCCGATTTTCGCTTTTCCAGCAGCAGCTTCGCGGATCTGATCGAGATCCTGGTGCAAGGGCAGGATCAGGGGCGTGTTCTCCGCGATACGCAGATTGTCCGGGCTGATCTGAACCCCCTGCCCCCGCAGCTTGGCGATTTCGGCCACCAGCGCCCAGGGGTCGAGGACCACGCCATTGCCGATCACCGAGAGCTTGCCCGCGCGGACAATGCCCGATGGCAAAAGGGAAAGTTTGTATTCCTGCCCGTCGATGACGAGCGTGTGGCCAGCATTATGGCCGCCCTGAAACCGCGCGATCACATCGGCGCGCTCGGACAGCCAATCGACGATCTTGCCCTTGCCCTCGTCGCCCCATTGGGCGCCCACGACGACCACGTTAGCCATTGGGTCTTTCGCTCCCTCAACACTTCCGCTGAGCTATACCCGCCCCGGCGGGGGGCTGAAAGCGGTCTTTTTCCGGGCACACCCCGAGGTGCGAACGCTGGGGTGTTGCGTGAGAAGGGGGGAACGGGCTTGAGAATCGACCGTTTCCCGAAAAGCCGCGTTGTTTCAGAGGCTTCGGGCAGACCTTGGGGTATGGAAACGGTAGCGAAGTGGTATGGCTTTGGGAGTGTCGTTTGGCACTGCCGCGCTTAACGTTGCGTTAAGGCCCGCGCCTTTCCGCGAAAACACTATAGAGGATGCGAGAAGGTGTTGCGCAATGCTCAGCTTAAGCGGGCGAAAAGGATCTCGACGAGGGCGTGAGCTTCTGGGATTTTCTGCTCAAACTCTTCGGTCCGAGGGATGTGGCCGCCCGTACGCAGGCCATTCGCCGCTCTCTGCAACTGATCGAGCGCCTGCTGCGCCATCTGCAAATCCTGTGTCCTCTCGGCAAGAACCCGGAGTGCAGCACCCTGATTGCCTGTCGTGCTTGCCCATTCGAGCGGCACGCGGTCGCGGGTCCGTTCCTCCAACGCGGCGCGATAAGCCACAACCGCTTCCTCCAACCGCGCCGTCCCGCTCGCCCGCGCGCCGAGGACCGAAAGCGCGTTGCCGAGATTGTTCTGCGTCGCCGCCCAGTCGAGCGGCACCCGGTCACGGGCCCACTCCTCCAGCGCCGCTCCGTAGGCCACCACCGCCTCCTCGAGACGCACCGTCCCGCTCTCCCGCGCGCCGAGGACCGAAAGCGCGACGCCGAGATTGTTCTGCGTCGAAGCCCAATTCAGCGGCACGCGGTCGCGGGTCCGTTCCTCCAGCGCTGCGCGGTAGGCCACAACCGCCTCCTCAAGAAGCGCTGTCCCGCTCTCCCGCCCGCCGAGTGTCGCGAGCGCACTGCCGAGGTTCGTCTGCGTCGTCGCCCAATCGAGTGGCACGCGGTCGCGAGTGAATTCCTCCAGAGCCGCGCGGTAGACCACAACCGCCTCCTCAAGACGCGCGGTTCCGCTCTCCCGCTCGCCGAGGGTCTGAAGCGCGATCCCAAGATTGTTCTGCGTCATCGCCCAGTCGAGCGGCACGCGGTCGCGGGTGCGTTCCTTCAGCGCAGCACGGTAAGCCACAACAGCCTCCTCCAGACGCGCCGTTCCGCTCTCCCGCGCGCCTAGGGTTTGGAGCGCGGCACCGAGGTTCATCTGAGTCGTCGCCCAGTCGAGCGGCACGCGGTCGCGCGTCCGCTCCTCCAGCGCCGCGCGGAACGCCAGAACAGCCTCCTCCAGACGCGCCGTCCCGCTCTCCCGCGCGCCGAGGGACCGGAGCGCGATGCCGAGATTGTTCTGCGTCGCTGCCCAGTCAAGCGGCACGCGATCGCGGGAGTATTCCTCCAGCGCCGCGCGGTAGGCCACAATCGCTTCCTCCAGACGCGCCGCCCCGCTCTCCCGCTCGCCGAGGGTCTGGAGCGCGGCACCGAGATTGTTCTGCGTCTTCGCCCAATCGAGGTGAGCTTCAACGCGGGGCGCAAGTGGCAGCGCATCCTCGCGAAAGGTCTGGATGGCCACTTCCAGGGCGGCATTCTCGCCGAAGTCTTGCCCCAGGTCGTAGAGCGATATTGCGCGAAGTAATTCGTAGCGCCAGCGCGCTTGGCGCTCCTCTTGGGGCAGGATGCGCGCGGCTTCGGCGTAGTGCTCGGACGCCTCGCGGTAGCGCAGGCGCAGCTTGGCGAGATCGCCGCGATTGGCGCGGATTTTGGCGCGGGCGAGATCGCCGTGGTGCTCGGCCTCGATCAGCTTGGCGTCGGCGGCATCAAACTGGCCCTCGGCGACCAGGGCCTCGGCCTCTTTCGAGAGATCCCGAACGATCAGATCGCCGGAATTGTCGAGGTCTTGCAGCCGCTCCCGGAAGGTTGCGTATTCGGCGGCGGCGTTGCGCAAGAGGCGTTCGATTTGGGCCACGTCGTCGGGGACTTCGCCATGGCCGAAATCGAGCAGGATTGCCTTGGCTGTGTCGAGCGGGAGGCCTGGTGCGTTTCGAGCTAGAAGCTCTCGCAGCATGGCAGTTTGCTTATCCTGCTTGTCCTCCATCCGCGATTGCCAGGTGAGTAATTCCCGCCAAAGGAGTGAAGCCAAGCCGGTTTGGAACTCCGGCACTTCAAGCAACTGCCAGTAGGCACTTGACGTGAGGTTGAGGAGAAACTTTCGAGCGAGATGCGCCTCTCGATTTTTTGGGTTCGCGTCTGCGTAAACGTCCGGTTGGATTTTGGTTGCACGTTCCAGGGCGAAGCGCGCGACAGCCTCCGGGTCGAGTTTCAGCGCGACGATATCCTCCTTTCGGGGAATGCAGGACGGTAGAACATCCTCAAAACTCTGGATGACCCTCGACTTCAGGCCCGGATCGGCTTCGCTTGGTATTTCACTCCATTTTTCCCAGTTTCGGTCAATGTCGCGCCGAAGTCTTTTGAAGACGGCCCTGACGTCTCCATCGCTCCGGTCTCTCCAACGCGAAACGATGTCGTTTAGAGCGGGCACAGCTGATATGGCAGCGGCACCTGTTGGAGACCCCGTCGCAGCAGTGAGGCCCCCGAAACATAACGTAAATGCAACTAGCTTATCGCGCGCATCGTCGCGGAACATAACTGTGATCTCCAATCAGAGGCTTAGATTGCGCAAAGGTTGCAAGGGGATCAAGGTGTGTCTGCCCGGTTCTCCTTGGGTGTCCAAGAGTCAGCCCTGCATGGGTTTATGAGGACAGAAGTTGAGGGCGGCGTCCGACCCTGGGGGCGCGAAAGCGCCTCCCTGGGGGAGGGTCGGCGCTGCCCGGCGTGACCGCCGGGCAAGTGAGGCAAGCTCAACGCTGAAAGAGGGAAGCTTTCCGGGGGCAGGCAAGCGCTGCCCGGCGTAACCGCCGGAAGGTAAGAGTTCTCAGAGGGCGGCGCCCGGCCCGAGGGGGCGCTGTTGCGCCCGACATTGTCTTTGAGCACGCCTTGGGCGTGACGGGGCGGGGCGGGCGCAGCCCTGCATGTCTGCTGGGCGAGAGATTCTACAGGCCAGTCCGAAGACTCCGCGGTATTCAGCCAGACAGGTGAAGAGCAGCCAGAAAACAGGAAAAGCCCAGCGTGATCGCTGGGCTCTTGTGCAGTCTCGTTCGTGCAGAGGTCGGCGGCGAGGTCCGGAGGCGGCGCTCGGCCTGCGGCGTGGTTACGCCTGGGCGTCGCGGTCGATCACCTGCAGCACAGCCACGAGGACGATCCCGTAAAGGACGTGGCCCACCAGAGCGACCCAGGCGATGCCGGTGAAGTTCAGGAAGAAGGGCAGACCTGCGATGAAGGTGATGCCGCCGATGGCGAAGAGCCAGAGGCCGAAGCCGTAGATCGCGGACGGCACGAACCAGCCAAACCGATCACCTGTCACGGCGGTCCAGACCGGCTTGAAGATGAAGAGCCAGCCCACGGGATAGCCGATGAGACCCACGAGGTAGAAGTGGACGAAGTAGCCCGCGAAGTCATTGTTCGGCAGGCCAAAAGTTCCCAGGAGGCTCTTGGCGAGACCATGGGGCGAGAGCGTCGCAAAGCCCAGTGCGGGGCTGATGACCTGGCCCCAAAGGTCGAAGGCGTTGGTGGCGACAAAGCCGGAGATGAACATCAACCCCAGCGTCCAGACGCTGAGGGCGGGGAGGGATTTGGTGGCGGCGGCGGTTTTGGCGATTGCGGTCATGGCGGGCTCCTCTTGGGAATGTGTGATTGATGGCTAGTTCGGTCGTGGTGTCGTGATCGTTACGGCGGTCTGGTCGGCGATTTTTTCCGCTGTGGACGCCTCCCCGACCGGAAAGCTGTGTCGTGCTTTCTGATACGGAACCAATCGGTCTATAATTACCCGGACACGAAACTGTGAATTCTTGACTGACCGGTCTCTATCTCCATATGGAGCCGTGAGCACCCCTAATCGCTGCGAGAGGAACAGGTCATGGCCCGCCCCCGCGCTTTCGACACTGACGCGGCCCTTGAGGCGGCCACGGCGCTCTTTTGGGAGCGCGGCTATGAGGGGGCGGGACTTGCCGACCTTCTGGACGCCATGGGGATCCAGCGCGGCTCGCTCTACAAGGCTTGGGGGTCGAAGAAGGCGTTGTTTCTGGCGTGCCTCGATCATTATGACCGGCGGCTGGTTGATCCCGGCCTCGCGTTTCTGCGCGGCGAAGGAGAGGCGGCGGCGCTGAGCGGTGCGGAGCGACTGGCCGCGGTGTTCGAGAACCACGATCCGCGCGGCTGCCTGCTCTGCAATTCGGCGGCGGGCATTGCGGGGGTGGATGACGACATTGCCCATCGCGTCAAAGAGGGGCTGGACCGGATCCGTGGTGCGTTCGAGGCCGCCTTGGCCGACGATCGCCCCGGGGCGGAGAGCGCGGCGGGTGTAGCGGAGGACGCGGAGCGGCTCCTTCAGCGGTATATGGGCTTTCGGGTGCAGCAGCGGACGGAGCGGTAAGGCGGCTGCGCGCCGTGCGACATCGTCGCGGTCCTGACGGCTTTGCTTGTCGCGCCCGACGCTGCCTCGGATCTATGCAAGGGATCCGCGTCTTGTAGGCGCGTTGCAGTCCGATCCGGCGCTCATGGACACCGAACGGCTCGGACAGCTTCTCGCGGAATGGACACAAATTTCGGGGGCGTCCGAGACATATCTCTTGGCAACCGACGGGACGACGATCACCCCGTCAAACGGGAATAAGCCATTGAGTTTGTGGGGCGCAGTGTCGCCTTCAGACCCTATTCTCTGGACGCGATCCATGGAAGGCTGGGTCAGTATTTCGCGCTCGGCACGACGTCTGGCGTGCGCGGATATTACCTTTCCGCGCCGGTCTAAAGCGACGGCGCAGTTATTGGCGCCGTGACGGTCAGGGTTGGTATCGAGGCGCTGGAAGACGCATTGGGGTCCGTCGCAAGTCCGATCTTCGTGACCGATGAGGCCGGTGTTGTCATCATCCCCACCCTACCCGCCCTCAGGCTGACGACCAGCCGGCTGATAGAAGCGACTTACCAAAGCAGTATCGCGGAAAGCCGCAAATACGATCTGGACGCCATGTCGGAGACACCGCTTCGGAGCACCGGGACTTGGGGTTCAAACGCGCCCTTGATGCGCTTCTCAGACCGCGAGATCATGGGCCGGAGCGTGACCTTCCTCCAGCAGACATCGGCAAACCGCCTTTTGGCGACGGAGGTGGAAGAACGGAAAGCCACCGAAGCGAACCTGCGCCAAACCCAAGGCGAGTTGATCCAAGCCGGCAAGCTCGCAGCATTCGGGCAAATGTCAGCCGCTTTGTCGCATGAATTCAACCAGCCCCTTACCGCGATCCGAACCTATTCAGAGAACGCGGCGGCTTTCTTCGATGCCGGGCGCCCGGAAAAGGCCAAAGACAATCTGAGCAGGGTTTTGCGTCTGACCGAAAAAATGGCACAGCTTTCCAGGCACCTCACCGGCTTCGCACGTCAGTCCACCACGGATGTGCTGTCTGGGCTGTTGACCCAGGTTGTTTCCGAAGCGCTCGCTTTGTTGCAGGCGCGGATTGAGACATACGCTGAGGTTTTGTCGTCACAGGGGCGAAGGACTTGATTGCCTGGGGCGGGCGGACCCGGCTACAGCATGTTCTGATGAACCTGATCGGCGACGCCTTGGACGCAGTCCCGAACGACCGCAGACACCAAATCGCCATCGAACAATCGACGCAGCCCGACGGCACGATTGCGATCTCCGTGATGGACAACGGCACCGGGAACGCGGAGGACGCCCTCGCCAAGGTCTTCGATCCGTTTTTCACCACGAAGGATGTCGGAAAGGGACTGGGGCTTGGGCTGTCGATCTGTTTCAACACTGTGCGCGATTTTGGTGGCACAATTCGAGCGGAAAACTTGGCCCGGTGGCGGGGCCCGGATGACCGTCGTTTTGCGCGATGCGCGCGACCATGCGCAGGCCGCGGAATATGTCGCAGGCGCTTTTCACAGCGTTACGCCTCCCCGCGTCGGACGCTTCGAACATGGGCGCTGTGGCATGATTTTTCTCGACGAGATCAGCCTGGTCACTTTGCCGCTTCAGGCAAAGCTTCTTCGTGTCCTTGCGGATCGCGCCATAAGCCCCTTGAGCTCCAGCGAGCAGGTCGCACTCAATGCCCGCTTTGTGGCCTCCAGTCGTTTGCCCCTGGAGCACAAAGTCGCCGACGGCAGCTTCAGGGATGACCTGCTCTATCATATCAATCCGATCACGCAGCGCCTCCCGCCGCTTGCTGCGCGCGCGGGCGACGTCCCGGAAATTCACCAAGAAATTCCGGATCTTCGACCTGCCCTTCATGTTCAAGGATATGGACGCAGTCGAGGCATTCCAGTCCTCCGAGACGGGTCAGGCGATGCTGAGCTCCATGGAGCGCCGCGGCCTTGTCGGACTGGGCTTCTGGCATCAAGGGCTCAAGCAATTATCGGCCAAGAAGCCGCTTCTCACGCCGGAGGACGCCGCAGGGTTGAAGTTCCGCGTGCAGGCTTCGGACGTCTTGGTCGCCTAGATGGAGGCGCTTGGCGCGTCGTCGCAGCGGATGCCGTTCAAGGAGGTCTAAGGCGCGCTCCAGACCGGCGTCGTGGACCGGCAGGAGAACACCTGGTCGAATATTTACGGCCAGAAGTTCTTCGAGGTTCAAGATGGCATCACGGAGACGAAAAATGGTTTGCTCGACTACATGGTCGTCACATCGGTCGATTGGTGGGATGGGCTGGACGAGGATGTCCGGTCCCAACTGCAGACCATCGTTGAGGAAGTGACCGTCACCCGCAACGAGGCTATTGCCGCCGTGGACGCGGAGAACCGTCAGGCGGTTCTGGATGCAGGCGGGATGATCCGCGAGCTAACGCCGGACCAGCGGGCGGCCTGGTTCGAGGCGATGCAGCCGGTCTGGGCGCAGTTCGAGGGCGATGTCGGCGCTGATGCCATTGCCGAGGCTCAGACAATCAACGGCACCCATGACAGCCTCATTGTTGGTCATCAAGCCGAGGACAAAGTTGATGACCTCTCGGCCATCCACCACGACCAGCCTTTGAACAGGGACCGAAACCATGGAAGTCGCTATGCTTTTTCTGCTGGTCATCGGCCTGCTTCTGATCGGTGTGCCCCTCGCAACCGGGCTCGGGCTCAGCTCGATCCTGTTTCTGCTGGTAACCTCGGAAAGCTCCCTGGCCTCCGTGGCCCAGTCCCTCTATCAGGCCATGGCGGGGCACTACACGCTTTTGGCGATCCCCTTCTTCATCCTTGCCTGTTCGTTCATGTCGACCGGCGGCGTGGCAGAGCGGATCATCCGCTTCTCCATCGCCTGTGTGGGGCATTTGCCCGGTGGCTTGGCGATCGCAGGCGTCTTTGCCTGTATGATCTTCGCCGCCTTGTCGGGCTCGTCACCGGCCAGCGTGGTCGCGATCGGGACCATCGTCATCGCCGCGATGCAGAAGGTCGGATACTCGAAGGACTTCGCCGCGGGCATCATCTGCAATACCGGGACGCTCGGCATCCTAATTCCACCCTCAATCGTCATGGTTGTTTATGCTTCCGCAACGGATATCTCGATCAGACGGATGTTCCTCGCGGGCGTTATCCGGGCTTGCTTGCGGGCGGGATGCTGATGGTCACAATCTACGGCATCGCGAAGTTCCGCAACTTGCCCAAGGGCGAATGGCTGGGCTGGCGGGAAGTTGCGGCCTCCTTCCGGGACGCTTTCTGGAGCCTGATGCTGATCGTCATCATCATGGTGGTGAATATGAGAATCGGGATGATAACGCCGCCGGAGGGTTTGAACCTCTTCGTGACCTCTGGTGTCGCGGGTATGCCCATGATGCGGGTCGTGAGGGCCGCCGCGCCCTTCCTGCTGGTGCTCTTCATCTTCCTGATTATGGTCACCTACATCCCGGCGCTCTCGAAATTCCTGCCGACAAGCTTGATGGGACCGGAGATCATAACGAACTGAGACGCGATGCAGATGTCGACGAGCGAAGGAGACCCCTCGGCGGCATCGAGCGCGTGACGCGCTAGAGGCAGGACCGGGCCAATCGGTAGGAATGCCGAATGCCTTCACCGGGCGTCTTGAAGGTCCTCCGGCCCAGCATTCGCAACCGCGACCGGGGAAGGTTAGATCTGGCGCGCCGGGGCCGGGCTAGAACTCCACCTCGAGTTCGAGGATTTCATCGGGTTCAGCGAGCGCGCCCTCGGTCCATTCCTGCATCGGTTCCCAGGCAAAAATCGTTTCGCAATAGGCTGTTTCGACCGGATCGAGTTTCACAGCATATGTCCTGAACCTTGTGCAGACCGGGGCGAACATGGCGTCGGCCACGGTGGGGTGGTCGCCAAAAAGATATGGCCCGCCATAGGTTTCCAGACAATCGGTCCAGATTTCCCGGACCCGTTCCACATCGGGCCGCGCGCCAGAGAAAATCTTGAAGGACTTGTGCCGCGCCTTGATGTTCATCGGCAGGGCGGAGCGCAGATTGAAGAACCCCGAGTGCATTTCCCCCACGACCGAACGGCAATGCGCCCGCGCTTTGAGATCCTCGGGATAGAGCCCCGCCTCGGGGAAGACCTCATGCAGATAGGCTGCAATCGAAATCGTGTCCCAAACCGCGACATCATTATGCGTCAGCCTCGGCACCCGCACCGATGGCGACAGAAGGAGCAGCTCCATCCGCATCGCCGGATCGTCGATATCGACCAGCTCCTCAACGAAATCGAGCCCTGCCATGCGGCACAGCAACCAACCGCGGAGTGACCAGGACGAGTAATTCTTGGAGGAAATTGTCAATGTGGCTTGGCTCATTGTCCCACTCTGCTGTCATTCGTTACATAGAATGCGCCACAATCCTCTCGCACCGCAACATCAATTGCACTAGGTTTCTGCAGCTATCCAGAGAGACCGCCAGGAGGCCAGCAGATCCAATGCTCTACCGGACCTATCAGATGCAGGACGATCTGATCGCACCGTTTCGCAACGCGGCCTCCTCGCTCAGCAACGGTGCCATGCCGCAAATGTGGCAGACCATGCCTCATTTCGGCTACATCCGGGCCTCTTTTGAAATGATGTCACGGTTCAAGCTCAGCCATGAGCGGCCCGACTACGGCATCTCGTCGGTTCTCGTTGGAAACCGGGATGTCCCAGTGACCGAAGTTGTAGCTGTCGAGAAACCCTTCGGCAATCTGCTGCACTTTGCCAAGGATGTGGATACGCCACAGCCGAAGATCCTGGTGGTCGCTCCGCTCTCAGGGCATTTTTCAACGTTGCTGAGAGGGACGGTCGAGACCCTTCTGCAAGATCACGATGTGTATATCACCGATTGGATCAACGCGCGCGATGTGCCTGTCTCGGCGGGATCGTTCGGGGTTGAAGACTATGTCGACTATCTGATTGAGTTTCTTGAACATCTCGGGCCACGATCAAACGTTCTGGCTGTCTGCCAGCCATGCGTCCAGGCCTTGATCGCCGTCGCCGTCATGTCGGAGCAAGGGAACCCGGCCACGCCTGTGACGATGACGCTGATGGCCGGACCGATTGACACACGTGAGAGCCCGACCACGGTCAACGATCTGGCAAACGAAAAGCCCCTGGAATGGTTCAAGAGCAATGTGATCGCGACCGTGCCCTACCGTTATAAGGGTGGCGGAAGACGGGTTTATCCCGGATTTCTCCAGCTCACGGCCTTCATGATGATGAACATGGATCGCCACCGCGAGGCACATCGGAAGCTCTACCTCAACCTCGCGCAGGGGAATTTCGAGAAGGCCCAGAAGACAATCGAGTTCTACGACGAGTATTTTGCCGTTCTGGATATGACTGCGGAGTTCTACATCGAAACCATAGAACGGATTTTCCAGAAGGCCGAGCTTGCGGAAGGCACCTTCACGCATCGCGGAAACCTTGTCGATTGCGGCGCGATCCGCAAAACGGCCTTGCTCACTGTGGAAGGTGGTCGCGACGACATCTGCTCTTTAGGCCAGACGACGGCTGCACACGACCTTTGCCGTTCACTCCGGCCGCATCTGAAGCGCCACCATCTCCAGGCCAATGTCGGACATTACGGCGTTTTCAATGGTAAGCGTTGGGAGCACGAGATTTATCCCATGGTGCGGAACCTGATCCTCGCGATGGAATAAACGCGACCGATCAGCCAAGGGCCTTGCCGAGCCGCGGCAATCCTGCGCGCTTCAGCAACGATCGAAGGCTTTGAGGACGGCCTGATTTGGCCTCAGCACGCTCTATGACTCGGGCCGCAGCGCCGGACAACTCACGTTGAGTCTGATGGATCTCGACGAGAAAACCATCGGGATCGCGGGGCAGAACGCCGCAAGGCGCCAGGATGCGGTTGGGAAAATCGGCGCGATTTGACGTGATGAGCGTGTCCGCGCCACCGGCCAGAGCCGCAGAGAGAACATGTTCATCATTGGGATCCGGCAGGACAGGTGATGGTGTCGCCGCAATGTCATCTGCCGGAACCATTGCCTCTGGCCAACGCGCCTTCATCGCAATGATCTCCGCCCGTGCAACAGCCTCGGAGCCTTCAGGCAGGCGCCGCGTTGCCCTCGCCCATTCTTCCAGGATACGCTCCGACCAAATCGGTTCGAAAACGCCCTCCTCGGCTGTCTCAAGCAGCATTTCGCGCATGACCGTGGGGAACAGAACGCAAGCATCAAGGCAGGCCTTCAAGGCGGACGCTGGCCTCAGCGCCCAAGCCTGAGGTGCCGCAGATAACGCCGCTCCAGTCCGCGAAACAGCGCGACGAGGGCGAAAGTGATCGCCATGTATAGTAGCGCCGCCGTCAGAATGCCCTCATATGCTAAGTAAAAGCGCGCATTCAGCGTGCGCCCAGCGCCAAGAATGTCCTGGAGTGTGATGACACTCGCGACCACAGATCCATGGAGCATGAACACCACCTCGTTTCCATATTGCGGCAGGGCCCGGCGCAGAGCCGAGGGGATGAGAATATGGATATCCGCTTGCCGCGGCGAGAGGCCCAGGGCGAAGGCCGCCTCCCGCTCGCCTTTGGGTGTGGTTTCGACCGCACCGCGGATGATCTCTGTCGCGTAGGCGCCCGAGTTTAGCGAAAACGCAATCAGCGCACACCACCAAGGATCGCGCAGAAAGACCCAAGCCCAACTGTCGCGGACGAACTCAAACTGCGAGAGACCGTAGTAAATCAGGAAGGTTTGGACCAGGAGCGGCGTCCCCCTGAAGAGATAAACATACCCATTGATCGCCGGGGACCAGAAGCGCGCACGCCGCGCACGCGCTATTCCTGCGGGCAGAGCGATCACAAACCCAATTGCCACGGATAGAAACGTGAGCTGAAGTGTCAGCAGCGTGCCCTCGAAGAACATCTGCCAATTTTCCAGGACCAGATCAACGCGCATGGGCAACCCCGATTGCGCTGCGCACTTCGATCCGCTCGAAGATCTTCGTCGAAACCCATGTAATGAATAGATAAACAAGCAGAACAGCCACGAAGAACACGAAGGGCTCCCTCACTGTCTTGCCCGCATCGTTTGCGAGACCGACGAGGTCTTTGAGCCCAATCACCGACACGACAGCCGTCGATTTGACGAGCACCTGCCAAACATTGGCATATCCGGGAAGTGCGAAGCGGACGAGCTGCGGCACTGTGACATGCCAGTGCAGCTTGAAGCCCTTTAAACCGAGCGCCTGAGCCGCTTCGATTTGTCCGCGCGGGATCGTCATGTAGGCGCCCCGGAACGTCTCCGTAAGATAAGCACCATAGATGAACCCGATCGCGATGACGCCAGACCAGAATGTCGAGAGCGTCACGGGCTCAAAGCCAGCGGCATTCAGGCTCGTATTGATCAGGCGCTGGCCGCCAAAATAGACCAAGAGCAGCATAACCAGATCGGGTATGCCGCGTACGAGGGTGGTGTAGACGAAGACAACGCTGCCCCCGACCCGGCCCCCGCCGATCCGCCCGATTGCCCCGAGCGCGCCGAGAATTGTCGCGAGCAACAGGGATAGGATCGCAAGTGCAATCGTGACGAGGGCGCCGCTCGCGAGGAGCGGCGCATAGGCTATCAGGTTTTCCATCTAAACGCGCCTAAGCCGCTCGAACGCGCATGACACGGGGTTGCTGCAAGGCCGCCCTCGCCCTCCGACGCCCTCAGAGACAAGTTGCTCACTCGCCGTAGATGTCGAAATCGAAGTATTTTGCCCCGATTGCTTCATAGGCGCCGTTCGCCCGGATTGCCGCGATGGCCGCGTTGAGGTTCTCGCGCAACTCGCCGTCTTGCTTCCGCACGCCGATGCCAACGCCCTCCCCGTGATGCTCCGGATCGTAATGCGGCTCGCCAAAGAACGCGAACCCCTCACCATCCGGGGTTTGCAAGAACCCGAGGTCCAGGACCACGGCGTCGGCCATCACCGCATCTACCCGACCCGCAATTAGGTCCAGATGGGCCTCATCTTGTGTATTGTAGTAGATGGCACTGGACTCAGGGAAGGCCGACTCGACATAGCCGTGATGGATAGAGCCGCGCTGAACGCCGATGCGCTTTCCCGCCAGACCTTCCGGACTATCGACAAGATCGGTTCCTTCCTCGGCGACCAGGCGGGCTGGAGTGTTATAATATTTATTCGTGAAATCAATCACCTGCGCGCGATCCGGTGTGATCGACATCGACGCCACGATCGCGTCGCATTTCTGCTCCAGGAGTGCGGGAATGATGCCGTCCCAATCTACTTTCACCATTTCGCAACTGACGCCCATTTCGTCGCAGAGCGCATTGGCAATATCGATATCAAAGCCTTGGATTGACCCGTCCTCAGCCGTCACCGAAAATGGCGGGTAGGCCCCTTCGACACAAATGTCGATTGCAAGCGCCGGACTTGCCGCCGCAATCAACATCGTGGACGCTACTGCCAAAAAACTACGCTTCATCGTGACCTCGGTTCCGTTTAACACCCGGTGCAGAGCCTAAAGCGGTGAAAAAATCGGCGTCAAGAGAATTGCTGCGCTCAAGACAGGCGAACTTCGATGTGATGGCCCAGAAGACTCCGCTGTGTGCCCGTCATGCTGAATCGTTGCGCGACGAAAACCGCGACGAAGATAGGCACATGAAGTAAGGAAATCAGCGCTCGGCACTAAAATCGCGGTTGCAGCCTGGGCGAGCCGTGCCCCTCGAACGTCGCGCGCGCGTAGCGCCGTTACAAGATGACAAACCAGGCGAAAATTGTCCCAACCACAGGTAGGGCCAGAGGCAGCGTCCGCGCGATGAGCACCTCGTCATCCGCTTCCAGGCAGTTCATATCGAGGCCCAAGACACGTTGGCGCCGCCGGATCAGCCCCTCGAAAACGCGGCTGACCAAAGGTCCGGTTGTCGTCAATACTGCCAGAACAGCAAGATGGACGCTCATCATGTCGACCGCGATACAATAGAGCATCAGGGCCAATACAAAGAGCACCATACCAAGACAGTGCAGCCAAATGAGGCGCTTCATCTGAGGTCTGATATGCATCGCTTCCTGTGCCCTCCATTGCCAGAGTATCCTGCGGTTCGAGGCTCGAATGCAAACTGTTACGGTATTTGAGGGCGGATGAACGATCAAAGCCTGGGCGCGGCAACGGCGCACTAAACAAGTAGAGCGTGGGCCCCGCTAGAGCAGCGCCTCAAGACCCGGATGTGCGGGGTATGGCGATTTGGTCTGCCAGCGGCACAGGCCTCGGCTTGCCGACATGCCAGAAACATCCTAGACGAGCGCGGGTTTGCGTTAGGAGGTCTGCTGATGTCGGCACCGAAAAAGGTTGTTCTCGCTTATTCCGGCGGACTGGATACCTCGATCATCCTCAAATGGCTCCAGACCGAGTATGGCTGCGAGGTGATTACCTTTACCGCCGATCTTGGCCAAGGCGAAGAGCTGGAGCCCGCGCGCAAGAAGGCCGAATTGCTCGGGATAGCCCCGAAGAACATCTACATCGAGGACGTGCGGGAAGAATTCGTTCGGGACTTCGTCTATCCGATGTTCCGGGCAAACGCGGTCTATGAAGGGCTTTATCTTCTTGGCACGTCCATCGCTCGCCCACTGATCTCTAAGCGCCTTGTGGAAATTGCAGCGGAAACCGGCGCCGACGCCGTGGCTCATGGCGCGACGGGAAAAGGCAACGATCAGGTCCGCTTCGAGATCGCCGCATACGCGCTCAATCCTTCGATCCGCGTGATCGCGCCTTGGCGCGAATGGGATCTTTCCTCCAGAACCAAGCTCCTTGAATTCGCCGAGGCCCACCAGATCCCGATTGCAAAGGACAAGCGAGGCGAGGCGCCCTTCTCCGTCGATGCAAACCTCTTGCACACCTCATCGGAAGGCAAAGTTCTGGAGGACCCGGCGGACGAAGCGCCCGGCTACGTCTACCAACGCACGACCGACCCCGAGAAAGCACCGGACACGCCAGAATACATCGAAATCGGCTTCGAGACGGGCGACGCGGTCAGTGTGAATGGGGAGGCGCTCTCCCCCGCCTCCCTTTTGGAGCGGCTGAACCACCTGGGCGGGCGGCACGGGATAGGACGGCTCGACCTCGTTGAAAACCGCTTCGTCGGAATGAAATCTCGCGGGATTTATGAGACCCCTGGCGGGACCGTGCTCCTGGCAGCCCATCGCGGGATCGAGCAGATCACCCTGGATCGCGGTGCGGCGCACCTCAAAGACGAGTTGATGCCGCGCTATGCTGAGTTGATCTACAATGGCTTTTGGTTCAGCCCAGAGCGGGAAATGCTGCAAGCCGCCATCGACAAGAGCCAGACAAATGTCTCGGGGACGGTGCGGCTGAAGCTATACAAGGGCGCTGTCAGTGTCGTCGGCCGCCGCTCGGACCGCTCGCTTTACTCAGAGAAACACGTGACATTCGAGGAAGATGCTGGCGCTTACGATCAGAAGGACGCGGAAGGCTTTATCCGACTGAATGCGCTGCGGCTTAAGCTCCTTGCGGCGCGAGATCAGCGCTGAGGATTGAAATCCCCGGCGCGCAACAGAAAAAAGGGGCCGGTTGGCCCCTTTTGAGTTGGTCTTCCCCCTTATGGGACTGCGTAGGCCTTAACTGCTCGATGGCCGCTTCTTGCTTGCAGTCAAACTGGTTTCTTTCAGGCGATTGGCCGACCTCGCCACTGCTCGCGCGCGCGGTGGGGCCGTCATGTTGATCAGCTGCAGCCCGTCGTCGCGCCGCAGGTATTGCATTTCAGGCAGGTTCCGTTGCGCACCAGCGTGAAGTTGCCGCATTCGCCGCAAGGATCGCCCTCGTAGCCTTGCATCCGAGCTTTGGACCGCGCGTCCAGGGCCGTCACACTTGCGCTTGCGGCTAACCCAGCCGTTGTCGACAATTCGCCGATTGTGGTGGTGGCCGCCCCTCCCTGCAGAACCATGAGTTCCTGCGGCAGGCGCTTACGGAGATAGCCGGTCGAGGAGACATGCTTGATCATCTCGATCGAGCTCTGCGCCACCTCGGCATTCGCGACGGCCTCGACATTGCTTTCTTCAACCGGGCGTCCAGCGTAGTCGAAGGTCTCGCCCTCTGGCTTCACATGGGCGAGGTCCGTGCGGTCGAGATAGCTGACCGCCAGCTCGCGGAAGATATAGTCCAGGATTGATGTGGCGTTCTTGATTGAGTCGTTGCCTTGTACCATGCCTGCGGGCTCGAACCGCGTGAAGGTAAACGCCTCGACAAATTCCTCAAGCGGCACGCCGTACTGCAGGCCGACTGAGATCGCGATGGCGAAGTTGTTCATCATCGCCCGGAAGGCCGCGCCCTCCTTGTGCATATCGATGAAGATCTCACCGAGTGTGCCATCTTCATACTCGCCAGTGCGAAGATAGACCTTGTGACCGCCGACCATGGCCTTCTGCGTGTAGCCCTTGCGCCGCTCGGGCAATTTGATCCGGTTCGAGCGCTGGATTTCCTTGATGATGACCTTCTCAACGATCTTCTCGGCAAGAACAGCGGCGCGCTCAGCTTGAGGCGCCTCCACGAGCGCTTCTTCGAGATCTTCCTCTTCGTCGTCATCGTCGATCAGGGAGGCGGCGAGCGGCTGGCTCAGTTTCGAGCCATCCCGATAGAGCGCATTGGCTTTCACGCCGAGCGACCAGGACAGCTCATAGGCGGCCTTGCAGTCCTCGATCGTGGCTTCATTCGGCATGTTAATCGTCTTGGAGATCGCTCCAGAGATAAAGCTCTGCGCGGCTGCCATCATCTGGATGTGGCTCTCCACCGACAGATACCTTGTGCCCAGCTTGCCGCAAGGATTGGCGCAGTCGAAGACGGCATAATGCTCAGATTTGAGGTGGGGCGCGCCTTCGAGGGTCATCGTTCCGCAGATATGCGCATTGGCGTCTTCGATCTGCTCGCGGGTGAAGCCCAGATGCTTGAGGAGACTGAAGCTCGGATCGCTCAGTTGCTCTTCCGGGATCCCAAGCACTTTGGTGCAGAACTCAGCGCCGAGCGTCCACTGGTTGAACACGAAGCGGATGTCGAACGCGGTTGGAAGCGCGGCCTCGATCTTCTGGATCTCGTCGGGTCCGAAACCATGCCCGATCAGGGAGCGCGGATTGATGCTCGGTGCATCCGCGAGAGACCCGCGCCCGACAGCGTAGGCGATGATATCATCCGATTGCTCTGACGTGTATCCAAGGTGCTGCAACGCCGCGGGAACCGAGCGGTTGATGATCTTGAAATACCCGCCGCCTGCGAGCTTCTTGAACTTCACCAGAGCAAAATCAGGCTCGATCCCGGTTGTGTCGCAATCCATCACGAGCCCAATCGTTCCCGTCGGCGCGATCACGGTCGTCTGGGCATTGCGGAAGCCGTGCTTCTCGCCAAGTTCAAGGGCCTTATCCCAGACGGAATGGGACAGGTTCAGGAGCGCGCTATCGGGGCAGTTGACATGGTCGAGCGCAACCGGCGGGACAGACAGCCCCTCATAGCCGGTTGTTTTGCCCTGCGCGGCGCGGCGATGGTTGCGTATCACGCGCAGCATGTGTTCGGCGTTGCGATCATAGCCTGGGAACGCCCCGCGTTCGGCGGCCATTTCCGCCGACGTTGCGTAGGTCGTTCCGGTCATAACCGACGTCAGCGCTCCGCAGAGGGCCCGGCCTTCAACGGAATCGTAGGCCAGGCCCATGTTCATCAGGAGCCCGCCGATATTGGCGTATCCCAAACCGAGCGTGCGGAAATCATACGAGCGCTGCGCGATTTCAGCCGAGGGAAACTGCGCCATAAGAACCGAGATTTCGAGCGTGACGGTCCAGATCCGCGTTGCATGCACGTAGGCCCGGGAATCGAACTGGCCGTCGCGCAAGAACGTGAGCAGGTTCATCGAGGCAAGATTGCAGGCCGTGTCGTCGAGGAACATATATTCCGAGCACGGGTTGCTCGCGCGGATCTGGCCATCCTCCGGGCAGGTGTGCCACGCATTGATCGTATCGTGGAATTGCACGCCTGGATCGGCGCATGCCCATGCGGCTTCGCCGACCTTGTTCCACAGATCGCGCGCACCCACGGTCTTTGCGACGCCGCCATCCGTGCGGCGCTTCAAGGGCCATTCCACATCCTCGCGGACCGCGCGCAGGAAGGCGTCCGTGACGCGGACCGAATTGTTAGAGTTTTGACCGGAAACGGTGAGATACGCTTCTGAATCCCAGTCGGTGTTGTAGCTGCGAAAGTCGATATCTGCCGCGCCCTGTTTGGCCTGTTGCAGCACGCGTTTGATATAGGCTTCGGGAATATGGGTCTTCTTGGCCGCACGGATCGCCGATTTCAGGCCCGGATTTACCTTCGGGTCGAATGCCGCATCTGCGTCCCCGTCCCATGCGCGGATCGCGTCAAGGATTTCACGGAGCCGCTCCCGATGCATTTTGGAGCCTGCAACGAGGCTGGCAACCTTTTGCTCCTCGATTGTTTTCCAGCCGATGAAGTCTTCAATATCGGGGTGATCCATGTCGCAGATCACCATCTTGGCGGCGCGCCTTGTGGTGCCGCCCGACTTGATGGCTCCCGCAGCGCGGTCCCCGATCTTCAAGAATGACATAAGCCCGGAGGACTTTCCGCCGCCTGCGAGAGATTCGTTCTCTGCGCGCAGTGAGGAGAAGTTTGTCCCGGTTCCGGAGCCGTATTTGAACAGCCGCGCTTCGCGGGTCCAAAGATCCATGATCCCGCCTTCATTCACCAGATCGTCTTGCACAGACTGAATGAAGCAGGCGTGGGGTTGAGGATGCTCGTAGGCGCTTTCGGATTTGACCAGCTTTCCGGTCTCGAAATCCACGTAGAAGTGGCCCTGCGCCGGACCATCGATACCATAGGCCCAATGGAGCCCGGTATTGAACCATTGCGGGCTGTTGGGAGCGCCCATCTGCGTGGCGAGCATGTAACGCATCTCGTCATAGTAGGCGCGGGCATCGGCTTCGGAGGTAAAGTATCCGCCCTTCCACCCCCAATACGCCCAAGCGCCAGCGAGCCGATCAAACACCTGGCGCGCATCCGTCTCGCCCACCATGCGTTGATCTTCAGGCAGCGCCGCGAGCTTCTTGTCGTCGGCGACCGAGCGCCACAGGAAGTCCGGCACACCCTTCTCACGGACACGCTTGAGGCGCGACGGCACTCCGGCCTTGCGGAAATACTTCTGCGCAAGAACATCCGCCGCGACTTGGCTCCAGGATTCCGGAACGTTGAGATCGGCCAGCGAGAAGACGACCGATCCGTCGGGATTCCGTATCTCGGATGTCGTCGTCTTGAACGCAATCCCACCGTATGCCCCGGTCTCTTCCTTGGTGAACCTGCGTTCGATCTTCATTCCAGTCTCCTTAGTCGTGACACCATCATCAAGTGGAAGCCACAAGATGTTGGTGTCGTATGTCTGTCCGGCACTAGAAAAAGGACAGTTTCGGATGAAAGGCAACAAGTTTTTTGTCCGCTGACGCCATATATTGTGGTTGACAGGCAAACATCCACTAATTGCGGTTAGGCTTCTGTTAACGTTCGATTCCCCGACGGGCTTCGACAAAACTAGAACATTTAGTGAACGCGGGGAAGCTTGGCTGAGACCTAATCAATGCAAGTCGCTAAGATGTGGGGCGACATTGATTAATCAGGTTTGTGAGATACCGATCTCAAGTCTCTGGAAATATGGCGCTTCTGGCGTTCTTATGATGCTTGGCCAGTGTGGATTATGCATACTATCTGGGTAATGCTGCGCTTCGAAACACAGGCCAGAAAATCGCCCATAGACACGTCCTTCTAGGCCCGGCGCCGCGATCACCATCTCGGCCGCATTGAATATCTGCATGCCCGGCTGGTCTGTGACCACCTCGAGCTTTAGCCCGCTTCGGTCACAGCTGGCCCAAGCTGCCAGCGCCCGGGCGTCTCTCCCATCCCGGAGCACGAAATTATGGTCGAGGCCTTCGAAGGACGGATCCGTTGCTTCAATCGTTCTCGGTGTCCGGAAATCAAGACGCGTGTCCGCGACCTCAGCGAAACTTCCAAGGGGGAGAAGGTCATCATCCACAGGGGTAAAGAATTCTGCGTCAACCCAGAGCATATGGTCCCTGACGTCCCCCGCCCCGGCTAGATTGAAGTAGTTGTGGTGCGCGAGATTGATTGGCGTTGGCCGGTCTGGAACGCCGTGCATCTCGCAGATGAGCTTTCGGCCCTGCAAGCGATATCTCACGGTGAAGTCAACGCTGCCCGGGTATCCTTCTTCGCCATCGGGACTGTGATAGCGGAGTTCGACGGCCTCGGCGGCGGTATCCACCTCCATTTCCCAGACCCGGTCCGCCAACCCACATGTGCCGCCGTGAAGGTGGTGCTGTGAATCCGGACCATCATTCGCGCTGAGACAGTAAGTCTTCCCATCGAGTTCGAAAGACGATTGCGCAGTTCGATTGGCGATTCGGCCGACAACGGCTCCATGCGCCTTAGAGTGATGCACATAGTCGCCAACACTCTCGAACCCCAGAATGATGGGCAGCGTGCCTGCGGCTGAATGGACGCGCCAGTCGCGTGTCCGGCAACCGAGACTGATCACCGAGACAGCGGCATGCGCATTTTCCAGCACAACCTCTTCGACGGGCTGGCCATTGAGGTCACCGAAGAGCCGTTTCTTCACTCAAGTCGTCCCTACGAACGTGATGAATCCCTGCCGTTTCGACCGAGATCCCCTCGAATGGCGTCTCAGCAAGGAGTCTGTTCGAGCGCCTATGCTGGCCCCATCAAATGGGGCCGACATTTCACCCGGCAGGTCAAAGGCAATGCGTCCGAGAGATCGAAACCTCAGCGCAGCTTCGCGGTCAGGGCAGCTAAGTTAACGAAAGCTCTGCTTAAGCTGACAGCACGCCCGGCTGAAATCCATCCGACCGGAATGCTTCGCCTTCAGATGAGCCATGACCCGATTGATGTCGCGCACGCTCCGCGCCCCAGTTGACTCGATCGCCGTTGCAATCGCCGCCCGCATCTCGTTTTCCGAAAATGGACGCGGCAGATACTCACGAATTACGGAGATCTCGTCCCGTTCCTGACTTGCAAGATCAAGGCGCCCCGACTCTTCATACTCGGTGACGCTTTCCTCTCGCTGCTTTATCATCTTCGTCAGGATAGCGCGAACCTCGTCTTCGCTCGCGCCCTCAGTGTTGTCCCCTCGCATAACTGCGATATCGCGATCCTTTATCGCTGCGCAGATTAAGCGGAGGGTCGCAATTCGGTCTGCATCGTCTGTTTCAACTGCTGCTTTGAGATCGCTTGAGAGCCTGTCTCGGATCATCCAACACCCATAAGTTCGTTGCCACCCTTAACCCAAGATTTGCGACTATACCGCGCTGCCGCGTCTTGAGCAAGGCGAGGATTTCCAGGGCAACACTCTGATTTACATACACAAATTTGGGAAGTCATGCACTTGACGACATTTTGGGCAAACCTTATTTTCGCATTAACAATACCGGGATTCGCAGATGATTGACACGGACCCTACCTCGGGACCAAAACTCGTGGCTTCTCCGGACGGAGCGAGGCAGCCAACCGCCTGTATTGCCCTCAATGACGGCCAGGTGTTCTACGGCACCGGTTTTGGAGCCACGGGTTCCGCCGTCGCCGAGCTCTGCTTCAACACCGCGATGACAGGGTATCAAGAGATCATGACCGATCCGTCCTATGCCGGGCAGATTGTCACCTTCACCTTTCCACATGTGGGAAATGTAGGCACGAATACCGACGATGACGAGACTGGCGACCCTGTTGCGGAGGGCATGGTCGTCAAGTGGGATCCGACCACACCTTCGAACTGGCGTTCGGCCTCTCACCTCTCCGATTGGCTTGCACGACGCGGACGTATCGGGATTGGCGGCATCGATACGCGCCGCCTCACGCGGTCAATTCGCTTGCTCGGAGCGCCGCATGCCGCAATTGCGCATGACCCCGATGGAAATTTTGATCTCGATGCACTTCTTGCCGCAGCGAAGGCGTTTCCGGGTTTGGAGGGCATGGATCTAGCGAAGAGCGTCACGTGCGCACAGAGCTACCGTTGGAATGAAATGCGGTGGGCTTGGCCTGACGGCTACGCACCCCGCCCGAAGAAAGGCCGGCACGTTGTCGCCATCGACTATGGTGCCAAGCGCAATATCCTCCGATGCCTGGCCTCCGCCGGTTGCGACGTTACGGTCTTGCCCGCGACCGCAACCGCAGAAGATGTACTTGCGCACGACCCCGAGGGATTGTTCCTCTCGAATGGGCCTGGCGATCCCGCGGCTACCGGAGAATATGCGGTCCCAATGATGCGCGAGGTTCTGGAAAAGACCGATATTCCGGTATTCGGCATTTGTTTGGGTCACCAAATGTTGGCGCTTGCGCTCGGAGCGCGCACAATAAAGATGAACCACGGCCATCATGGCGCCAATCACCCGGTCAAAGAGTTGAGCTCTGGGCGGGTCCAGGTGACGTCGATGAACCACGGTTTCACAGTTGACAGCCAGACTTTGCCGGAAGGCGTCAAAGAGACCCATGTCTCGTTGTTTGACGGTTCGAACTGCGGGATCGCTATGGTTGAGAGGCCCGTCTTCTCTGTGCAATACCATCCCGAAGCGAGCCCTGGGCCACAAGACAGCTTCTATCTCTTTGAGCAGTTTGTCACGGCCATGGAAGCTCGCGCCGCGTAATCGTTATTCACTTAAAGTGAGATACGTTTGAATTATCATGTAATGCCATAAATGTTCGATTGGCGCGAGGCATGTCGGCTTTCGCTTTGGTATGTAGGTTTGATTGTCATGAATAGCGCACATGGCGACCATTGGCGGCAGCTCTCACGCTCCCACCTTCTCATATCGCCTTGAAAACGAAATGCTGGCTTGGGGCTGGCTTCTTGGTCTAGATGTCTCCTTGGTCACTGAGCGCGGCTGCTCACAGACCTAGTAAAGCGTGGCTCAGGACGCAGCGAGGTGACGCTCGAGCACTGCACGCACCCTTGGATCCTCAACCAAACGGTCGGGACGCCAAAGCCGCAACGCATCGCGGGACGTGAGCTTTTCTCCTGTCGCTTCCTGGACGATGTCAATTAGACGAGGACCTTCCATCGGATCCATCCCACGCGCAACAAGCCGTTCGTTTATCCGAGCGTCCGTTGCATAGACCACTATCGCACGTTCGTTCATTTTTATTGCCTCCCCGAATCAGCGGTCGAGACCCGAAGTGTAGCTCTACTTTCGGTTTATCTAAAGCCATCATCGAGAACCGATATTTCAAAACTGTCGAAAAAGTTGATCTGAGGAAAGTGAGACAGAAGCCATTGAATCTTCGAAATTTTACTTGGAGACATTCAGTTTCTGAACCGACGAGCGCGAGTGAATCACTCCATTGGGATGTGTTGAAGATGCCCCCCATAAGCGGAGTTCACCAGTTTAATCGGTCCCCTGAACCGGCAGATAATGAGCCAAATCGGCGAGCAAATTGTCGCAAAAAGTGTATGATCAGGCTTTTCTTTGAAGGGCCCGTTTGGCACATCCCAAAGGGCTGGGTCGCATTCTACCTTGGCCCGGTTTGAGGGTCCTTCTATACATTCAGCCTGACTTTTGCCCCAGGACACGTGAAGCACATGCGTAAGGCGAGCATTTCCCGGAAAACAAACGAGACCGAGCTGTCGATCTCACTCACTATCGACGGATCCGGACGCCATTCGAATGCGACGGGGATAGGCTTTTTTGATCACATGCTGGACCAGATTGCACGACATGCTTTGATTGATCTCGATGTGTCCGCCACGGGGGATTTCCAGGTCGACGGGCATCATACAGTCGAAGACGTGGGTATTGCTTTTGGCCGAGCCCTTCAGGAGGCGCTCGGCGACAAGTCTGGGATCAGGCGTTACGGCTCCTGCCTGTTACCGATGGACGAGGCTCTCGTCCGTGTTGCACTTGATTTGAGCGGTCGGCCGTTTCTAGTTTGGGATGTCGATATACCGGCGCCGAAGGTGGGTACGTTCGATACTGAATTGGTGCGGGAGTTCTTTACTGCCGTGGCGATGAACAGCGGGATTACGCTCCACGCGACTTGTCTTGCAGGCACCAACAGCCACCACATCGCGGAAGCGACGTTCAAAGCATTTGCGCGGGCTTTACGGGAAGCCGTCGAGCCCGATCCCCGCGCCCGCGGCATCCCGTCGACCAAAGGCACGCTGACAGGATGACATGTGTCATTGTTGACTATGCGAGCGGCAATCTCCATTCGGCTGAGAAGAGTTTTCAGCGGATGGCGCAGGAAACGGGCACAGGCCCTGTTATCGTAAGCGCTGACCCTGAAGCTGTTCGCTCCGCGGATCGGATCGTTTTGCCTGGCGTCGGCGCCTTTGCGGACTGTCGCGCAGGTCTTCTTGCAGTTGATGGAATGTATGAAGCGATCCGACAGCGTGTTTTAGAGGCGGCCGTTCCCTTTCTGGGCATCTGCGTCGGTCAGCAGCTCATGGCGACGCGTGGTCGGGAGCACGGCAACACCGAGGGGTTTGGCTGGATCCCGGGCGACGTTGTCCAGATCACACCGGAGAGCCCGTCTTGCAAGATCCCGCATATGGGCTGGAACGCTCTGGAGATCACCCAGGATCATCCGGTTTTCGATGGCATCGCGAGTGGCGATCACGCTTATTTCGTTCACTCTTACCACTGTGTAACGGAAGATCAGAGCCACGCGCTCGCGGTCGTGGATCACGGAGGACCCATCACGGCTGCAATCGGTCGAGACAACATGGTCGGGACACAGTTTCACCCCGAGAAAAGCCAAAAGACAGGTCTTCGGCTGATCGCCAATTTCCTTAGATGGATGCCCTGATCAACCAAGCTTCCTGCCGCGCAGCGGACACGATCACGCCCATCTACCTCATTGGGTAGAGAGACAGGGGAGACAAGCAGATCGCGATTGCGGGATTTGACGTTTCGTCAAAACCCGGAGGAAAGCCCCTCCATTGCGAGGAGAACACCGCTTTCTTCCGCAATTTTTCGCTTCTCTTCTTCTGAAACCCGGTGATGGCCTGTGTCGGATCGGGGCATCTCATCGCTGCGATAGTGCCTGACCGCCCTCGCGATTACCCGCGACCGATATTCTTTCAGCGCGTGCTCAGCAGCCAAAAGACGGTCGGACAATTCGATACCAGCTTGCCTGCGGTTTGTTATCGCTTCGCAACTTAAAAGCATTTCCTGTGCGTAATGAGAAACGCCCTGGCGCCAGGCCTGACTCCGGTAAAAGAGGCAAGGATCGCTCTTAACCTGTGGAGCATCCGAAGAACCGAGATCCGTTCCTGCGACAGCACTCGTTGACGCGATGAAATTGGCGAGAAGCACGACGCAACTCAGCCGGATCAAAGGATGCTGCATGTTTCCGTTCCTCAGATACCCTTGGCGGAACCGCTTTCCCTTCTGTCCGGAGCATTGTTTCTTCCACGGATCTACGCCTCGGAAAGAGGCTAGACGAACTCTGTTAGAATGTCATTAAACTGTAATAATTCTTTCAATTAGCCATTCGCGCTTTGCCCTAAGGCTGAGGGCGATCCCCATATTGCGCTGATATATCGGACTTTTTTTGATGCGTTATGGCCGTTCGAAACGGTCTTCAACCAACATGACGGCCCTTGCAGACCGCGGATCATGGCGGCCAGTCGCTCCGTCAGCCCCATTTCGCTCTTCTTGCCAGAGCCCGTCCAAGACTGCGGGAAGCTCTGGCAAGTTCAAGATTGCGGACGGGATGAAATCGTCCGTGTTGATCCCTAGGCGCCAGTCCGACTTGTATTCGAAACTGTGGATGGCTCAGGCAGCTACACTCTCCAGATCGATGTCCTCCGAAAGACTGGGGGCGCGGGGTTCCTCCCGAAGCGCGACCTTCATTGGCAGGTCATTGCTCGGGCGAACGGTAATACGCACCACCGGGATCGGAAGATCAGGAGCTTGATAGGACAACCGAACGCGCCGCACGAGTGTCGCCAGGGCGATCACCATCTCCGTCATTGCGAAGGCGCCGCCAATGCAGACCCGCGGGCCTGTAGAGAATGGCAAGAACTGATACCGGTCGATCGACTTGCCACGCTCCCCGAGAAACCGATCGGGATCGAATGCATCGGGGTTTTCCCACAAATTCCGGTTCCGGTGGATGAGCCAGGATGTGACATGGACCTCGGTTCCGGCTTTGATCGTTAAGTCTCCAATGTGATCGTCTTCCAGTGCGGTTCGAGAGAGCTCTGGTGCTGGAGGAAACAGTCGCAGGGATTCCTTGATGACGGCCTCTGCGAAGGGAAGCGCGGACAGCCACTTGTGCGGCGGAAGCTCGTCCAGTGGGGCCGCGTCGATTTCTTCCTCCAACCGCGCCATGATGTCGGGTGTCTGAGAGAGCAGATAGGCGGTCCATCCGAGCGACCGCGCAGTCGTCTCATGGCCCGCACCAATGATGGTGAGCAGGTTGTCAACGATCTCCTCGTCGCTGAACCGGGCTTCACGCTCATCCTCCGTTGCCATCAGGAGCGAGAGGAAGTCGTGCTTCTCGGCGCCACCTTCCGATCCTTCCGCACGCCGGCGGTCGATCACTTGGCGAACTGCGCCCGCGATACGGGCGGTCAGAGCTTGCTGCTTGCGCAGCCGGAAACGCGGCACCCAATCTGGCATGCGAAGAGCATCGGCGACATCGAGGTGGCCTGCGGCCTGCGCGAGATCATCGCTATCCTTCACAAGTTGGGCCCGGTCGAGCATGTCTTCGGACGCGATGAGACTGTCCAGAAGGATATCCAGGGCCAACTCCTGGAAGACAGTGCTCATGGCAACCGTCTGTCCCTCCTGTTCGACTAGACGCTCTACGTGCCTGTCGCAGGTATACTTCATCAGCGTCGCAAACCCCTCCAACGCACGGGGGGAGAAAACCGGGTTCATCAATTTGCGTGCAGACTTCCAGCGGTCCCCGTTCAAGGAGATGATCCCATTTGGCATCATCCGCTTGAACATGAGCTCCCGCCAATACCCCAGAGGATAATTATCCAGGTTCGTCTTACAGATATGCCGGATCATGGCCGGATCGTTGACGAAGAGGTGGGTTGCTCCGAACATCTTTTGCTCAACGACAGGCTTGGTGAGCAAATCCTCGGTGACCGATTCAAGCGGGTTTCGTGTGAAGGAGGCGAGCGCCTTCACAAGGCCGATCGGGCCGGAGACGGGCTGGGCTTCCTTCGACTGAACGGGCGGAACCGGGGGGATAAACAGCGTGGTCATAGCTCAGACCCTTCCTATGCGTGTGGTTGCGCAGCTTCGCGCGGGTAAGGATAGGCGCCGGCAGCGCGGCCTAGATCGAGAGTGCGTTCCCGCAACTCGTGTGTCAGCCGCTGCCTGCTGGAGCGTTCCTCGAGGGCTTCGAACGGGATTGGATTGCCGATATGGATCCGGACATCCTCTCCGAATTTGTCGTAAAAGTCGGTCAGTTGGTTCAGTTCGCCAAGCGCTGGGTGGATTGCCCGGGCAATCTGAGCGACACGCCCCATCTGTCCTTCACAGAACACCGGCAGGACCGTGCACGGCGTGTCGAGCACCAAGCGGGCGGCAAGGGGCTGCCAGGGTTGCTCCACGGCGTGACCAAAGCCACGCGGTGCGGTCGCGACGAAGCCAGCGGGGAAGATCCCTACTGTATGGCCCATGCGCAATTCTTCCGTCGCGCGCTTGCGTGTCCGCAAATTGCGCCTGGAGGCCTCCTTGCTTCCTTCCCAACTGATCGGAAGGATGAAGTCCGATAGATGCGGCATGCCGACGGCATAGTGCTCATGGGCGACAAACTTGAACGGGCGCCCCATCGCTTCGGTGACGCTAGCGCTCACGAAACCATCCCACAGCCCGAACGGGTGATTGTAGACAACCAAGACCGGGCCGGGGATCGATTCAGGCGTTGGCAGCGCTCCAGTGGCAACGGTCAGTTTCTTATCGGCCATCGTTAGAAACTGTTGAAACGCGTCTGGGGCGGTGGGCAAGACTTCTTCAGCCCAACGGCTGTAGAGCGGCGCGTGCTTTTGGCGACCGAAGAGATTCTCGAGGAAGCAGCCGACGACACGCTCGGACGCCGCCGGGCGATCCGCTGCCCAACTCAAGGGAGGAATGGGCCGACCTGTGTTCGGACCGACGAACGAAGATGTAAGAGCCGAAGTTGTCATTGTCTGTCCTCCTGGTTGAATGGGCGGGGCGACCTTCTCGCCCTGCCCTTCTGTTCTCAGCGCTCGCTGACTGTCACCTGCATCCCGTTGGCCGGGTGAAGCGCAAAGATCATGCGCGGTTCCGGCTGAAAGCCCGGCTGCAGTTCGAAACGGTAGCGGGAGCACAGCGTCGCGAGGAACATGTGAACCTCGACCATTGCAAAGGCCCATGCGACGCAGATCCGAGGGCCGCCGCCGAAGGGCATGAACGCGAAGGGGTGGTAGCCTTTCGCCTTCGATTCCTCGAAACGGTCGGGGTCGAAACGGTCTGGATCCTCCCACAAAGCCCTATGCCGATGGATCGTATAGGTCGGGATGATGATATTCGTGCCTTTGGCGATCCGTCGGCCCAGGATCTCGTCTTCGACATCTGCCCGGCGGGCAAGCATGGCGCCTGGCGGATAGAGACGCATCGATTCCCGAACGACCTGAAGGGTGTATGGCAGGTTCGGCAAGTCATCGAGCGTGGCAATGCGGCCTCCAAGAACGCTCTGCGCTTCCTCAGCAAGCTGCTCCTGTATGTGCGGATAGAGCGACAGCAGGTAGGTGCTCCAACATACGGCGAGCGCGGTCGTCTCGAGACCTGCATAGAGCGACCCCGAAACGTTGTTCCGCAGGTCAGCTGCGCTTAGGCCAAGGCCGGAATGCTCGTCCCTCGCGGCAATCAGCAGATCGAGAAGGTCGGGCTTTTCGCTGGGGCCACGCTCAATCCGCTTCGCGATGATTTCATCCAAGAGCCGGTTGAGGCGGATCTCGGGAAAGTTGAACACGCGAGCAGGACGCGGGACCCAATCGGGGGCACCGAGCAGGTCAAGAAGCGACACTTTGAGCATATTCGTCACGCCTGCATCGATACAGGCGGTGTAGGCATCGCGGTCGATCACCTCCTTGCCCGACAAGAGCAGATCACACATAACGTCGCGGGTCGTCGACTGCATGATAGGCAGCAAGTCGATCGCATCGTCCTTTCGATTTTCGATGCGTCCGACCATCCCGGCCGCGGCCTCAATCATAGCCTCACTATGATTTTGCATGTGGCGCGGTGCGTAGGTGGGCGCCATCAGCTTACGCAGGCGACGCCATTCTTCGTGCTCAGCCGTTGCGAGGTGCACACCGCCATCGCGTGGGGTGATCACTCGGCGACCGGCAGGTGGGCGTGTGTAGTCCGCGGAACGATCCTTTAGGACATGCTTAACGGCATCTGGGTCGGTCAGGATGACCCAACCGGCGTTGCCGCCGCCGATCACCATCTTCTCGTAATAGGCTTCCTCGGGGATCAGCTCGAGCATGTTCCGGCGTAGTGTCCGGTAGCTTTCCCACCAGCCGAGGGGCTTTGAAGGCGGGTTGATTGCGACCGGCGTTTCCAACTTCTTCAGCATGGGGCACTCCTCTTTCTAAGTTTGGCGAGATCGCGATTTCGGTTCGTCTCGTTGGGAAAGAGGTGGCCTTCCTGCCCCCACCTTTTCAATCTCTCAAATGTATCAAGCTCTAACAAACCCCTTATTTTCAGATATTTACGCGGGAACCACTCTAGCAGCAGAGCCCCTTTGCGCCCATTTCGGGTCCATGCTCACCAGCGGTGAAACAACCCACACGAAGAGACCATGAGGAGGCAAAGATGTCTGCACCACGCATTTTGATCATGGGCGAAGGGATCAGCCTCGCCCGAGTTACCCGGGCCAAGTGGCTCCTCGACCAACTGCCCGAAGACAGCGCTGAGCTGGTCTGGGGAGTCCCAAAGCGCCTGCAAGCGCTGGTCCGTGACGATCGGACCGAGATCCATGATCTGCACAGTGTTTCGTTTGATGCGTATTACGACAACATCGTGCTTGGACGCCCGCCCTACAGCGATGCCGACCTAGAGGGCTACCTTGCCGCAGACACTGCGCTGGTCGACGAAGTCCGCCCCGACCTAATCGTCTACGATTTTCGCCCCAGCGCGCCAGTCGCCGCCGCGATGGCTGGAATCCCGGCAGTGAATGTCACGAACGCCTATTGGAGCCCCTACGGAGAGCGTATTCTGCCTGTACCGGACACCCGCATTGTTCGACGTCTCGGGCTTCGGGTTGCCGGTGTGGCTCTACCCTTTCTCGCTCCCCCGGTCATGCGCCGCGTGCATGCACCGATCTTCGCAATGCGGCGGAAGGCCGGGCTAGACGATTGTAGCGGAGATGTCTTCCGACTGTGGGGCGGTGGCGACCATGTTTGGTTCCCGGATACCGATGACATGGCTCCCACCAAAGGTGCCCCCATGACCCACCGCCGTGTGGGTCCTTCGCTCTGGACGCCTCCGGGCGCGGGTTTTCCGATCCTGCCCGAATGGTTCGCCGCCACGCGTCCACTTGCGTATGTCAGCCTAGGTTCAACCGGAGATGCGTCCCTGCTCTCTCCGATCATCGATGGATTGATCGAGGCAGGAGCAGACATCTTGCTTGTCGCGCCGGAGGAGCAAGTCTGGCCTGAGTGGCGGCGCAGCGGCAGAGTCATTTCCACTCGGTATGTTGACGGTGACATGGCTTGCGCGCGCGCCGATCTGGTTGTGTCAAACGGCGGTCACCCCCAGCTCATGCAAGCCTATGCTGCCGGAACGCCGGTTTTGGGTGTTGCTGCGAACATAGACCAACTTATGGCTATGACCCATGCTGAACGCACGGGTGCCGCACGGCTTCTTCATGCGCTGAAGACGAACACTCAAAGTGTCGCGGAGATCGCAAGCCAGATGCTTTCGGACCCAGCTTTCAAAACTGCAGCAAGACAGCAAAGTACTTCTATCCGGGCCATTGACACACAATCCCGGGTAAAAACCGCCCTAGAAGCTGCACTGCGTTGAGATGGAAGGGGTATTCTCGTCGAAGAGAATTTGGCGCGCCCGGACCAAACCAGGCGCGCCTCAACCTGCTATAGATTGAGGGGCCTCGGCAGACCGATTAGTCCGTTTCTATCACCACCAGGGGATCGCCTTCCGCGACGAATTGTTCGTCTTCGAAGTTAACTTCTGTAACCTTGCCTCCGGCCTCGGTCTTCACCTCGGCAAAGGTTTTCATAATCTCGACCAAACACACAACCTGTCCGGCCGCCACAACATCCCCAACCGACACGAACGGATCCTCTTCGGGCGAGGGTCTGCGATAGACGACACCGGCTGACGGTGCCGCGACAGTTACTTTGGCCATTGTCCACTCCTATCCCCCGGCGCGCCGCTCACGCCATTGCCGGGGAATACAGCATGCAGGTCCAGCGACCGCAACGCTCTCCGAACAAAAGAAAGCAAGCCACACCGCTTTTTTAGGCGATCCAGACCCTGAATTGTATCGAGATCTAGCAAAGCCGGGCCAATTGGCCTTCAAAATGTAACGAGATATAACAATGCGTTGTCAATGGGTTAGCCGTCCCCACCTGTCTGAAGCCAGGGCGGGACACCCCATCGGGCAGACCGAAAGAGCCCCTCTCCGGCGACACGAGATAACCCGCAAAGCCTCGCAGATGGCGTGGCGACAAGCTCGGAGAAAAGCAATGAACGCACCAGTTAAGAACGAAGCCTACGCTCCGGAATTCTCATCCGTCATTAGCGTCCCTTTCGGCCATACAAGCACGCATCCCGACTTCGAGTATCGCAAAGCGCAGTTGTCGGAACTGCCCTTCCTGGCTGAACTGACAAACTTGCTCGATGACGATATCGAAGTGTTCGTCGCCCGTGACAGCGCTGGGTTCCGCCGCACCGACGCGGATGGTGCCTTTATGATGCTGGGAAGATCCGGAGGTCATGAGGTCGCTGTCATTTGGCACGACTTCCGGATCGCCGGAGGCAGCTACGGCAAGCGTCTATCCGAGCGAATGAAAGCCTTCCTGGAACAATGCGATGCCGCAGGATTGCCGCTGGTTGCGAAAATCAGCTCCGTCGGTGTTCGGTTCATGGAAGGCCGCACGGTCTTCGACAACGCCTTCTCCCTCGTTCCAGCACTCTTGACCTACCGGGAGCATAACCTGGTGATCACCGTGGCCCATGGCCAGACGGTCGGCCTCGGTGCGCTCGCCTTTCGTCTCGGGCACTATCGGATCGCCGTAGAAGAGAAGACATTCGTATCGCTGACCGGTCCGCAAGTCTGCGAACTGACCTTTGGCAAGGACAGCGGCTTTGAGGAGATGGCTTGCACTGCCACCGAATTTGAGAAGTCCGACACCATCTCGGAAACGATACCGGAATTGGACGGGGCGATGGCCCGAGCCAAGGTGATCCTCGCTGCATCGTATGGTGATCCCGAAGCCGGGGTTCCTGTCGCCTGCGATGACGATCAGACACGGGAGTTCATGCGCGGCGTCTGCGATCGGGTCCTGGAAATCTATCCAGGCCGAGATGACCGCCTGCGGGTTTTCATCGCCTGGTGCGGCGACCGCCAATTCGGGATATTCGCAAATCCGGTCGAGAATGTGCAAAACATGGTTCGCGTTCGGACTTTGGATCTCTTCGAAGACGCCCTTGCCCTCTTTGAGCATCTCGGACTGCCGCTGCTGTCTCTCGTTGACACGCCAGGAGCAGACCCGCGCGCCGATGATGAGAACCGCAGAATCATAACACGGCTCGTCGAGGTTGGCGGCAAGATCATCAACTATCCGCACGCTCGGATCGGTATTGTGGCCGGACGCGCCTATGGAGGAGCTTCTATCCTTGGCTTTCCAAAGGTCTTCGGCGGGTTGCGGTCCTACGCTCTGAACACCGCGCGTGTTGGGATCATGCATGCGGGGATCATCGGAGCGCTGCTCAACGGCTCACCCCGGCTCCAGAAGCAATGGGCACAAGTGTCGAAGAGCCAGCGTGTCGACATGCAAGACATGATCGATGCGGGCGCCCTGGATGCCGTGATTTCACCGGAAGAGATGCGTGGTATCGTCGAACGGGAGTTGCTCGACGCGCACGACGCTGCTGTTCGAGACGATTGGGAAGCCGCAGTTCCCGCCGGTGCCAGCGCCGCTTTGGTCCTCCAGCAGCACTGAAACCCATCGAACTGGAGAAAGAAAATGAAAACCTCTGTCGATGATCACACCGGGCTCGAGATTGCAGGGATTGCCACCTGCGACTTCCAAGACATGACCTGGCTCGATAACGAAACCCTGTTTCGTGAGATCCTGGGACGGGAAGAAAGCGCCAAGCTTACGGATTTCATTGTCCGCAACATTGGAGCCGAAATCCGCTACCATGCCCGTCCCGGCAAGAACGCAATCGATCTGGGCCGGGAGGCGCTGAAGCGCCTTCTGGACAAGCATCCCGAAGCGCTCGAGGAAGCTGATTTCATCATCTTTGCTGGCATCAGCAGCCCGCGCCCGGTTACGACCGTCAGTGCGCTCCTGGCAGATGAATTTGGCTTTAGGAACGCCGGATGCTGGGATCTGAAATCCGGGTGTTCCTCAGGCGTGCTCGCGATGATCCAAGCACATGGACATATGGCACACGGCGCACGCGGCGGCATCATTGTCTGCGCGGAGACACTCAGCCGGTTCACAGATCCAAGCGCTCTCCAGATGGCGGCGACGATTGGAGACGGCGCAGCGGCCCTTTGGGTTCGCCGCTCGGAAAACTGGCATCTGACCGGCCTGGTTCACGGGACGGATCCACGCTACTCGCAAGCGATGGCGGTGCGGGGGACGTTCCCGGTCGATCCGGACACATACAATCCGGCCGAATATGTTTTCTCGTTCGCGCAAAAGCCCGAAGGGATCAAGGCTCTCGGGGAAAGGTGGCTTGGTTCTCTCAAGGACCTCATGGAAGTCACCGGGCTCTCCGGCACCGACGTGACCGGATACATCGCACACCAAGTGGATGCGACGAAGAACGCGCGGGTCCCAGCGGCCGTCAATATCGACGCAAGCTGCGTTGCGAAGAGCTTCTCTCGTTATGGCAACATGGGCTGCCCAACGATCTTCGTGAACTATGCAGACTGGCTTGACCAGCGGGAGACCCCGCCTGGTCCCGGCGACACCCTGATCTTGCACGCTGTGGGCGGAGGCCTCTCCTGGGCGGCCCTCAGCCTGAACCTGACCTGAGACGACACTGTCGAAACTCAGCGGAACAAAGGAGAAAGACGATGTATGGATGCGACTTCCCAATCACGATTACGGGCCTCGGGAAAGCCTATGGACGCAACGAGATGTCGAACAAGGCTCTCATCGATCGCTACGGGATCCGGATCAAGGAGTTCTTCATTGACCGCTTCATTGGAGCGAAAACGCGCTACTACGCCGCGGAGGATCAAACGACATCCGATCTGGCGACCGAAGCCGCCCGACAGGCGCTCGATCGCGCTGGACTGACGGCTCAGGATCTCGACAGGATCATTGTTGCCACATCAACCCCCGACTACCTGTCACCTTCAACGGCCTGTGTCGTGCAGGCAAAACTTGGCGCAAGCTGCCCTGCATATGATGTCGGCAATGCCTGCAGTGGCTTCATCTATGCGCTCGATCAGGCGCTGCGTTCCGTCGCAACGGGAGACAAGAATGTGCTCGTGATCGGCGCGGACCTGCGATCGAGGACCCTCGATTACACCGACCGGAAGACCGTGTTTCTCTATGGCGACGGCGCGGGTGCTGCGATCATCTCCCGTGGAAATCCTGCCGATATGGAAAAGGAGCTCGGATTTTCGGCCAGCGTGCTCTTTGCCGACGGCACGAAACACGATGCTGTCTATGTCGAGTCCGTCGGTCGGAACCAGTGCCACGGCGCGACCTTAACTATGCCAGACGGTGAAGCCGTTTCGGGGGATGTGATCGGTGGAACGCCAAAGCTGATCGATAGCATCCGTTCAGAAGCGGAACTCGAAATGGATGACATCGACTTCTTCGTCTTCCACCAGCCAAACGGCATGATGCTCCGGAAGCTTTTCGAGAAACTCGGCCTCGGTGAGGAGCGGACGCATATCAATTTCGACCGCGTTGGAAACACGGTCGCAGCCACTGTTCCAATTGCGCTGACGGAAGCTTGGGAAGCCGGACGCCTTGAGCCTGGGAAATGTGTGCTCTTGGGCGCCGTTGGCGCCGGAATCACCGGTGGAGCCCATATTCTGAACTGGACAATGGCAAAGCCAAACGAAGAAAGAAAGGCGGCATAACGATGCTTACGCTCGAAGAGAAGAGGCAGGAGGGTGCCGTGAACGATACCGTGACACTCACTCTTGTCACCGGTGGGACCTCGGGGATCGGGCTCGCAACGGCAAAGGAAATCAGCAGAACGTCGCGCCCGGGGGACTGTGTGCTTGTCACGGGTCGAACGCCTGCCCGTTTCGAGAGCGCGATGGCCGCAATCAAGGAAGCCGGCCCCGCTGAAGTCATCGCGCAACAATGCGATCACTCTGACGTCTCGGCGGTGGAGGCATTATGTGGCGGCCTGCAGGCCAAGACCTCGGGTGGGTTGAGGGTCGTCGCCAATGTAGGCTGGAACCCAGTCCACGATCTGGGCCCCAGCAAGACGCAAAACGTAGACTTGGACGTGATGCGTCGTGCGATGGAAGTGAATGTGATTGCGACAACCGCTTTGATCGCAGGAGTGCTGCCGATCATGCGTGCGGCTGGTGGGGGATCGATTGTCCTGGTCGGAAGCCAGGCCTACCGGTTCGGCATTCCCGGACAGCTCGCCTACAACACCAGCAAGGCTGCCCTCGTTGGGCTCAAGAACACAGTGGTTCAGGAATATGCCCGAAACGGAGTCCGTTGCGATCTCGTCAATCCCGGGATCGTCCAGAATGCGCGCACGGAACGGTTCCGGGCCCGCGCGGGCGCCGCACAACGTTCCAAGTTGGTCAGCGAGGAGGTCGTCGCGTCAGCGATTGTGCATCTGCTCGACGGTCAGCTTGGCGCGCCAAACGGTCAGGAGGTGAACATCTAATGTCCGGCCACGAAGAAGGCGCCTGGTTGACAGGAGAGGCTTTTGCGCCTTCTTTCGCCACCTCGTGGGCCGAACGGAGGCGCTGATGACCGATCAACCTGAGACACCGTTCGTTCTTGTTGTAGACGACGATAAAGCGCACTGCGCACGCTTGCAGACGCTTCTGGAAGGGCAAGGGTTCCGCGCCGAGACCGCAAACAACGTCGCGTTGGCGCGAAATGTAGCGGCGGATAACTCTGTCGATCTTTATTTGCTCGACCTTCAGATGCCCGGAACGAGCGGGAAGGTCTTCTGTAAAGAGATCGCGGACACATCGCGGGCGGGGGTTATCGTCATCAGTGGCGTAGACAGCGATGACGACCGCATCGCGCTTTTGGAGATCGGAGCCGACGACTACATCGTCAAGCCTTTCAACGAAACAGAACTCCTCGCCCGCGTGAGAGCGTACTTTCGTCGCATTGGCCAGCGCATTGTGGAACGCGTGCAGACCTTCGGCCCGTGGCGCCTTGATGATGTCGGCAAGCGCATGACACATGAAGATGGCTCGGTTGTGACCCTAACGCCGAGCGAAGCGCAGGTGATGCGCTTGTTTGCGTCCAACCCAGGAATCGTGTTCGACCGGGAAGAGCTGCTCGCTGTGTCTCGGGTCCGCCAGCACGGCGGGAACAATGATCGCAGTATCGACAATCTGATAAAACGACTTCGACGCAAAATCGAAGCTGATCCGGCCAATCCGGTCTACTTGCAGACCGTCTGGGGCCAGGGCTACGCTTTTCGACCAAGCTAACTCTAGATAGGCAGGGTGACGCTTTGTCGAAGTCCACCTTCGGCGCGGTTCTCGAGTTTCAGATTTCCGCCGTGATCCACGATGATTGTCCGAGCGATCGCGAGCCCCAGGCCCGAGCCACGTGGATCGGTCGAGAGACGACTAAACGGCTCGAACACCTGCTCAAGCATATCTTCATCAATGCCATCGCCCCAATCATCAATCCAAATCAGGGCGTTGTCGTCTTCGCGGACGAGTGTCACACGCGCCCTTCCACCATGGATGCAGGCATTCTCGATCAGGTTCCGCAACGCTCGCTCAATGGCGTGATATCTGGCGGGAACGATGACATCGTCTGCCAGTTCAGACGTGACCTCGTGGTTGCGGCCTTCCGCTTCCTCGACCAGAGCCTCCAAGAGCGAAGCGAGATCCACGCGCTCTACATCTCCGTCCCTCAGGGTTGCGCGGGTGAAGTCGGTGATTGAGGCAAGGATGGCCTGGACGCGCTCAAGACTCGCATCGATCTGATCTCGCGCCGGAGGCACGGTCGCATCATCCACAAGCATCCGCGCGGTCGCCAATGGCGCTTTGAGGTCGTGGCCCAGGCTTTGGATCAAGCTCTGCTGATAAGAAATCGTCTGTGCGACGCTTTCGCTCATTTGGTTGAACGTCTTAATCGTGTCCCGCATGTCGGCACTGCCTTGCAGCCGAAGCGGGCTTACAATCTCACCATGTGCAATCCGATTCGCAGACTCGCTCAGACGATCCATTGGCCCGAGCAGCCGGCCAATCACCGCGAGGACCGCGAGTAAGACAACGATGGCCGCAAAGGATTCAAGGGATACCGTTATGAGGAGAGGGATTACAGCGGGCATTGAAATGTCGCGCGTCGTCGCCACGAGCCATTCGCCCCGCGACGCGTCGCGCATGGCAACATCAATCTCAACGAGATTGCCTCGCCGGAGCTCAAATCGAGAAGGATCTGGATGAGCCGTCCATCGCTCCGAGATTATCACTTTATCGACGTCGTATCCAAGATCTTGGAGCGTCGACAAAAGCCGCGCAGCTTGCTTCGGAAGGTATGTTGCCTGCTCCGCGATGAGGCTCTCGAACCTCACCGCGTGGCGCGGCCCCTCAACACCGGCGGCCAACTCGTCTCGAACATGAGCGGGTATTATTGAGAAAAACGTGTAGGCCGTCCTTGCGAAATCAGTCGCGGTTGTGCGCTCACGCTCGATCGCCCGTGCCCGGAGCACATGATACTCAACCGAAGTCGTGATGATCTCGAAGAGCAAGACAGTCGTCGCGAGAAGGATCGTGAGTTGTCCCCTCAACGTGAGGCCCGACCACATTCTCTGCATCGACTTCAACAGGACCTCCTGTCCCAATCTTCGGCTGGTGAGACCGACCCGCTAGCATTGGCTGCGTTGAGAGTAAATCGGACGCCTCAAACCGGACGTCACGGGTTGTCTCCACTGACTAAGGGAAGCGCTTCGACCATTGAAAGTGCAACGCATGGCCCAATCCGGAGATGACACGTGTTGTGGCAAATGCACTCAATACGGTTAGGTGGTGAAATTGCGAGCGCCGACCGTCATCATATTCTTGCGGGATCGTAGACGTGAAGTGGAACTCGCTTTACGCACTCGACAGCTTCCGTCATCCCGTTTTAGATCACTGCGGTCCATTCAAACTGGGATCCGAGGGAATAGGAATGGATGACGGGTCGCTTCGCACACACGCCTTTCATGCTGAGGGTCTCACGAAGACCTATGGCGAGGGCGAAGGCGTTGTGCATGCTCTGCGCGGCGTAGATCTCGACATAAGAGAAGGGGATTTCACCGTTCTTCTCGGGCCGTCAGGCTCCGGAAAATCAACATTGCTGAACATCCTTGGGGGTCTCGATCAAGCATCTTCCGGGACAGCTCTTTTTCGCGACACGCAAATCACCGGAATGTCAGAACGGGAACTGACGCAGTATCGTCGGCAACATATTGGGTTCGTTTTCCAATTCTATAATCTAATGCCCTCGTTGACCGCTCTCGAGAACGTGGAGCTCGCCACCGAAATCGCGTCGTCGCCCATGTCGCCCGCTGACGCTCTCGAGCTTGTTGGTTTGAGTGAACGCCAGGATCACTTCCCCTCACAAATGTCGGGTGGCGAGCAGCAGCGCGTCGCCATCGCGCGGGCAATCGCAAAGAGACCAGATGTGCTCTTTTGCGACGAGCCAACCGGCGCACTCGATAGCGCGACAGGGCGTGTCGTCCTCGACGTCTTGTGCAACGTAAACGCAGAGACGCACACAACAATCCTGATGGTGACGCATGCGGCCGCTACGGCAGATCTTGCACATTGCGTCATCAGATTTGCGGACGGACGGATTCGTGAGACTGTGATTAACGAGCGCCGACTGACCCCGCAGGAGATTGCCTGGTGAGTTTTCTGGCGCCGCTCGACCGCAAGCTGGTCAGAGACCTTTGGCGCATCAAGGGTCAGGCAGGCGCTACAGCCACGGTGATGGGTCTTGGCGTTCTTCTTCTGGTCATGATGACGAGCCTCGTGAACACGCTTGGACTGACAAAGGCGGCCTATTACGACCGCTTCAGAATGGCCGATGTGTTTGCACCCGTCGAGCGCGCACCGGATCGCCTCTTGCAGCAATTGGCTGATATACCCGGCGTGGCGCAGGCGCAGTCGCGCGTTCAGGGCATGGCGACGTTGGATCTTCCAGGGGATGGGATGCCGCCCCGCGCCCAGGTGCTCTCCCTACCCTATCTCGAACCCGCCCGCCTCAATGACGTCTTTATTGCCGAGGGCCGGAAGCCCGAAGAAGGCAGAAGCAACGAGGTTCTCTTGTTGAAACGTTTCGCCGAGGCGCGCGGGATTGTGCCCGGCGATACGCTCTCGGCGACAATGAACGGGAATCGCCACACCTTTCTGGTGACCGGCCTCGCGCAGAGCCCTGAATTTATCTATGCGACAGCGCCTGGCGAGTTCATCCCGGACGATGCCCGGTTTGGTGCAATCTGGATGGATCGTGACACGCTGAGCGCTGCCTACGATCTCAAAGGCGCGTTCAACGAGGCTCTACTCCGTCTTGAGAGCACAGCGGAGACACAGGCGGTTCTCGATGCCATTGACCGTGTCCTAGCGAGGCAAGGCGGGCTCGGTGCGTATGCTCTTGCGGACCAGAAATCGAACTTCTTCCTGTCTCAGGAGATTGCGGGGGCCCGCAAGAACGCGATCGGGATTCCGCCGATCTTTCTTGGCGTCGCAGCCTTTCTGCTCTCGGTGATTGTGAGCCGTATTGTCCAGTCCGAGCGGGGACAGATTGGATTGATGAAGGCGTTTGGCTACACGAGCCGCGAGATTTCGGCGCATTACTTCAAGATGATCCTTGCGATCGCGTTAAGCGGAGCGCTCGTCGGATCGCTTGCAGGCATTTTCGCAGGCCGCGGCATGGCCGCGATGTATCAGGAATACTACAAGTTCCCGTTCCTGATTTTCCGGCTGTCGCCTTGGAGTTTTGGTCTTGCTTTCGCCGTTGCGATCCTCTCGGCTTCGGCGGGAGCGGTCGGGGTGCTGCGGCGTATCTTTGAACTGACCGCCGCCGAAGCAATGCGACCGCCTGCCCCGGTGGATTACAGCCGAACGGGCAAGGCAGGCGCAGTTATCAGGCGTCTCCTTGATGCTCCTGGACGGATGGTGATCCGGCGCTTGCAGAGACAACCATTGAGGATGCTCGGCGGGATCTTGGGAATTTCCGGTGGAATGGCATTGGCGATCGGGATGATCGGGGTGCAGTCAGGCTTCGCGCTCAACTTGCACCTAGCCTTTACAGTTCTTGATCGATCCGACGCGCAAGTCACGCTCACACACGCCATGTCGGAGAAAGTCATCTATGAACTGGGAGAGATAGCCGGGATAGAGGACCTAGAACCGACAAGAAATGTCCCCGTTGTGTTTCGCTCCGGTCTCTATACGCATCGTGGATCCATCGACGGCCTTGTCCAGACACCGCATCTCAAGCGCGCCTTCGACACCGATCACAACTTGCTGCCGATGCCAGATGCTGGAATTGTTTTGTCAAAGACGCTCGCGGGCGTTTTGCATGCCGAAGTCGGAGATACGATCTTGGCGAAGGTCCTCGACGGTCGCCGCCCCCAACTCGAACTCACGGTGGTTGCCCTCGCGGATGCGTTGATGGGGACACCCGCCTATATGTCTCTCGAAGCGCTGAACGTCGCATTGGAAGAAGAAGAGCGAATGACAGGGGCCTTCCTGAAACTGGACGAAGAGGCGCTGGATGATGTCGTTGGGGCCGTGAAAGGCATGCCCGACGTTGACGGGTTCGTGCTCAAATCCGACGTACGAAACGCTATCCAAACCATGATGGATACCGGCGTGGGCGCATTGCGCTTTGTTATGCTCGCGGTGGCAGGCGTGGTTACATTCGGGATTGTCTACAACTCCGCGCGTATTGCCTTTACGGAACGGGCCCGAGAACTTGCGAGCATGCGTGTGCTTGGCTTCACGCGGGGAGAAACATCCTTCGTGCTTCTCGGTGAACTTGGCTTGATCACAATTCTAGCGCTGCCTCTAGGAGCGCTCTTCGGCTATGGAATTTCCGCGGCCGTTTCCGTAGCATTTTCATCTGAGGTCTATTCAATTCCGTTGATGTTCGAACGTCGTGATGTTGCCATGGCTGCAGCGGTTGTGCTGCTCTCTTCTGCGATATCTGGCTTTCTTGTGAAGCGCGACGTGGATCGGATCGAACTTGTATCGGCCTTGAAGACACGAGAGTGAGAAGCATGACCGGGAAAAAGACGAACCGAAGGATCGCCACTTTCGCCATTGTCGCCGTCGTCGGTGGAGCCCTGGCCTGGGCCTTCTGGCCGCGCGCGGTTCTCGTGGACATGGACAAGGTGACTTCGGGTGAGATGATCGTCACGATCAATGACGAAGGCCGCACGCAAGTGCACGAGCCTTACATCCTCTCGACACCTATGGCTGGCCGCCTGCTCCGTGTGCAAGTGGAACCTGGCGATGAAGTTGTCATGGGCGAGACGGTGGTCGCGCACATGTTGCCGAGCAACCCCGACGCGCTCGATATTCGGTCGTTGGCCCAGGCGCAGGCGTCTGTCGCGTCTGCCGAAGCTGCGCTAGAGGTGAGCCGTGCGCAGCTTAAAGCGACCATCGCGCTTGATCAGAAGGCGCAATTGGACGTCGACCGGACACGCAGACTTGCGTCAGACGGCACAGTCTCGGAGACGACGCTTGAGTTGGCGGAGACTTCGGCGCGCGCGACACGGGAGGTGATGAACAGCGCGCAGGCAGAAATTGCGCTTCGTGAGGCCGACGTCGCGAATGCAAGAGCAGATCTGATCAGCTACGGTGACGACGGCTATACTTTGTCACCACAAATGGAGCTCGACAGCTCGACTCCTATTCTTGCGCCTATTACCGGACGCGTCCTCCAAGTTATTGAGAAGAGTGAAACGACCCTCGACGCGGGCACCCCGATCCTTGAATTCGGAAATGTCGATAGCGATCTCGAAGTGGTCGCAGAACTATTGTCAACCGACGCCGTTAAGGTCGAGGAAGGCGCTCGGGTTATCATCGACAATTGGGGTGGAGGGGACACGCTTTCTGGAGAGGTCGTCAGCGTCGATCCCTGGGGCTACACCAAGTATTCCGCTTTGGGGGTCGAGGAACAACGTGTCGATACGCGGATTGCTCTCACAGACCCTCCGGAAACGTATGCGGCGCTCGGACACGGGTATCGGGTCGAGGTTAAGATCGTCGTTTGGGAGAAGTCCGATGCGACGATTGTTCCGGTTAGCGCTCTATTCCATCACAACGGCGGCTCTGCTGTCTATAAAGTCGAAGACGGAAGGGTCGAGATACAGCCGGTGGTCATTGAAGAGTCGAACGGCGTAGAGGCGTCGGTCACCGATGGTCTCAACGCGGGAGACGCGGTGATCGTCTACCCAGCACCAGGACTTTCGGAAGGAACCAGAGTGGAAGCGCGGAGCTGAGGCTTAGACTGCGTCCGAGACATGGGTTCCGATACTCCACTTGAAAGACGTGGCAAGCGTCTGGGTTGACTGCGGAAAGCGGATTACTGGCTCGTCGGAATTGGCGTCTCGCCCAGAGGGCAAGACGCCGGGTCCTTAGCCCGCAACCGCAAGCGGTGACGTCTTCTGTCGACGGATCATCAGCTTGTTGAGCGCATTCACATACGCCCGCACGGAAGCCACGATCGTATCCGTGTGTGACGATTGGCCCGTAACGATCTTGCCGGATTCTTCCATGCGCACCGTGACAGTGGCCTGTGCATCCGTGCCCTCCGTCACTGCATGGACCTGGTAGAGTTGCAGCCGCGCAGAATGGGTAACCAACCGCTTTACCGCCGCAAAGGCCGCATCGACAGGTCCATCACCCGTCGCTTCAGCCGAGTGCTCAGTGCCATCTATTGAGAGCACCAACTCTGCAGTTTGGGGCGCTTGGGTGCCGCAGACCACACGCAATGACTTTACCTGGATACGATCATGAGCGGAGTTCGTTCCAGTGTCTTGCATCAAAGCAATCAGGTCATCATCATAGATTTCTTTCTTGCGGTCCGCGAGTTCCTTGAACCGAACAAAGACATCGTTGAGCTGATTGTCTGCCAATTGGTAGCCAAGATCGTGCAGCTTCGAACGCAACGCAGCTCGGCCAGAGTGCTTTCCCATCACCAAGTTTGTCTCGGCGAGGCCCACATCCTCGGGGCGCATGATCTCGAACGTTTGCGCGTTCTTGAGCATTCCGTCTTGATGGATACCGCTTTCATGCGCGAAGGCGTTCTTGCCAACGATCGCCTTGTTGAATTGCACGGGAAAGCCCGAAACGGTCGAGACCAGGCGGCTCGCTTGCATGATCTTTGTGGCGTCAACGCCGGTGTGGAACGGCATGATGTCGCCACGCACGCGCATGGCCATGACGACCTCTTCGAGCGCCGTGTTGCCAGCCCTCTCGCCCAACCCGTTGATTGTACACTCGATCTGCCGGGCGCCCGCCTCGACCGCAGCAAGGGCATTCGCCGTCGCCATGCCCAGATCGTTGTGGCAATGCGTGGCGAACACGACGCTGTCTGCACCGGGCACTCGCTCGCGGAGCATTCGGATCAAATCGGCGCTCTCTGACGGCGCCGTATATCCGACCGTATCCGGTATGTTGATTGTCGTCGCCCCGGCCTTAATCGCAATCTCGATGACGCGACACAGGAAGTCATGCTCAGTGCGCGTTGCATCCATCGGAGACCACTGGACGTTCTCACACAGGTTGCGCGCATGGGTCACCGTCTCATGGATACGCTCAGCCATTTGATCCATGTCGAGATCTGGAATTGCCCGATGCAGAGGTGACGTTCCAATGAAGGTATGGATGCGCGGGCGCTTCGCATGTCGAACGGCTTCCCAGCACCGGTCGATATCTTTCAAGCTCGCACGCGCCAAACCGCAGATCACCGAGGACTTGGCGATCCTGGCGATCTCGCGCACAGCCTCGAAATCGCCCTCGGATGCTATGGGAAACCCGGCTTCGATGATGTCGACACCCATTTCGTCGAGAAGTGAAGCTATTTGGAGCTTCTCTTCGAGCGTCATCGTTGCTCCGGGGGACTGCTCCCCGTCTCGCAGTGTCGTGTCGAAGATCACCACACGGTCAGATTGGGTGGAATTCTCGGTCATGGTTTGGGCCTTTGATGCGAAGGATTTCTGCGGCGCGTTCTCGTGACCCCTGAGCGCGCGCGCCAAACCAGGGCACGCTCAGAGGCGGCTAAGGAGTAGGTTCAGCTGTCCGCAGTATCGTGCCATCCGCAAACCGGCAGGGCAAAACGCGTTATAAGTCCCATGTCGCATGGCGGGAATATACCGTCGGATCTGCGAAAATAAAGCGGAAAACGCTCAAGAGGATCCGCAGACCGGGCAATCGGGCGACCGCTTTAATGAGATCCTTTGGAAGGTCATCCGAAGCCCATCAAACAAAAGCAGGACACCCCGCAGCGACTGCCCAGTTCCGGCAATTTCCTTGATTGCCTCCAGGGCCATGATGGAACCCACCACTCCTGGAAGCGCGCCGATCACACCGGCTTCCGCACAGGGTGGTTCAGACCCGGGCTCGGGCGCCTCCGGGAATATACAGGCATAGCATGGCCCACCTTTCGATGGATCATAGAGGCTTATCTGGCCCTCCCATCGGCTGATCGCACCAGACAGCAACGGCTTGCCCGCCGCGACACAGGCAGCGTTGACCGCGTAGCGTGTCGCGAAATTGTCGCTACCGTCTATGACGAGATCGTACTCCTCCAGGAAAGTAGAGGAGCCGTTTGAGCCGAACCTCTCAGTATGCAGCTTTACCTCGATCTCAGGGTTGAGCCTTGTGAGGGTCTCTTGGGCGCTGGCAGTCTTCGGTTCGCCGATGGAGTTCGTGTCGTGGAGAACCTGCCTTTGAAGATTCGAGAGGCTGACGGTGTCATCGTCGACAATTCCGAGCTGGCCCACGCCCGCCGCGGCAAGGTAGAGCAGAACCGGGCTGCCAAGACCGCCTGCCCCGATAACCAAGACACGCGCGCTTTTGAGCCGCTGTTGCCCGGGACCGCCCACCTCCCGCAGGACAATGTGCCTTGCATAACGCTCAAGCTCCGACGCCGAGAAGTTCACGCCAACGGTTTCTCCAGCCAAATCCACTTCGCCTTCGGAGAGATCTCTTGGTCCCATGTGATCTCAAAGCCCATTCGTTGAAAGAAAGCTGCGTTTTCCCATGATCCAACGCGCGCGAATATCTTTCGCGCCCCAATTGCATGCGCTTCGGACTGGGCCGCTTTCACAAGGCTCGAACCGATCCCGCTGCACCGATGCGATTTTGCAACCCACATCAAGTCTACTTCGCATGTCTCAGCGACCACAACAAATCTCAGGTGCCCCACCAAAGCACCATCGTCTGCCCTCCAGGCCAGAGAGCAGCTGCGCGGAACGGAACCGAGTGCAAACCCTGTTTCCTGTGCAAGGGCTGACTCAGTCTCTTCCGATAGCACACGATCCTCCGCAATCTGCACAAGCCCCTTGAGAGCGCCAGTTTCGCTCAACACGCTTACCACTTCCGGTCCCGTCACGCCTGCGCGACGTCGTATGGATTGAAGCACCAGCGCATAGAGCCCGACCGGGATCAGCGCTAAGCCTACCCAGCCGAGATTTTCCGCCGATTCAGCGACATCGGTGCGGATCGGATGACCCATAGGCAGGAATTGCGTCCCGATCGCCGCAAAGACTCCAGCACCAATCACATATCGCCAAGAGCCGGGTGGACTGCGCAAAACGCGGGTCAGCACGAGACCGATCAAGGTGAACCCGACGATCAGTCCCAAGATGCACACCGATTTTTCGGATCGGGGGGGCAACCTTGCAATTGAAGAGCGGACAGCCGAAAAAACATCGAAAATGGGCGATCAGGCGCTACGAAGGCAAAGGCCGACCACTGGGTGAACTCAGAGACCCGACCCCAGTCGAACCAAATCCATCCGTTCCTCTGGCCGTCGCGCCCAATTCGGTGGTCAGTTCGAACTCTACGGTCGCGACAGCCACAACGATCATCTGCGCAATGCGCATCCCATGCGTGACAATGACGTCCTCCTTTCCGAGATTGATCAGCAAGACACCAATCTCACCGCGGTAGTCACTGTCAATCGTGGCGGGCGAATTCAGCAGGGTGAGACCGTAGCGTCTGGCAAGTCCAGACCGCGGCCGAAGCTGCACTTCGAAGCCGGTGGGGATGGCAAGAGCAAACCCTGTCGGCACAACATCCCGTTCACCGGGCGGCAAACGAAGACCGCTTTCGCGCAACGCACCATTCAGGTTTGCGCTTACGTCTCGTCCGGCTGCACCTGGGGTCGCACATTCAGGCAAAGGCAGCGCCGGATCGCGTTCCGGCAAGACCTGTATTGGGATTTTCACACTTTTCATGAGAGCGCAGCCGCAATTCGATCGGCAAGCCGCTCCGCAGCGTCAACTTTTGTCATCGGGCCCCAGTTCTCCATATCCGCTTCCCGGATAAGAGTAAGCTCTGTCCTGGTTCCGCCCATAACGCCCGTCTCAGGCCTGACATCGTTTGCCACGAGCCAGTCGCACCCTTTGCGCACCCGCTTTTCACGCGCATTTTCGATCACATTGTCGGTCTCGGCGGCGAAACCTATCACGAGATTCGGGCGACCGGACTCCATGCGCGACACGGTCTTCAAAATATCGGGGTTCTCAGCGAGTTCGATCCTCGGCATTTCAGCGTTCGCGCCTTTCTTCAGCTTCGAAGAGGAAGCAGAAACGACATGCCAATCGGCCACTGCAGCGGCAAAGACAGCAACATCGGCAGGTAGACACGAAGTGACAGCCTCCAGCATATCGCGCGCAGACTGCACCTCGACGACTCTGCAGCCGAGTGGTCTCGGCGCCTCGGCAGGGCCGGTGATGAAGCTGACACGCGCCCCGCGCCGTGCAAGCGCTTCCGCTATTGCAGTGCCTTGTCGGCCTGAGGACCGGTTGGCGATGTATCGCACCGGGTCAATCGGCTCGTGGGTTGGGCCAGATGTCAGGAGAATATGCCGACCAGTAAGGACACCCTGGCCAAGAGCAGCAGATATCGCTTCCAAGATGTCGGCAGGTTCGGCCATACGTCCCGGCCCGAACTCACCACACGCCATGTCTCCAGACTCTGGCCCGACACTGAGCACCCCATCATTCCGAAGCGATCGAACGTTTCTCTGGTTTGCGGGATGCTCCCACATTCTCACATTCATCGCTGGCGCAATCAAAACCCGCTTGTCGGTGGCAAGCAGCAAAGTGCTTGCAAGATCATTGGCAAGCCCAGACGCAAGCTTCGCCATGAGATCCGCGGTGGCAGGAGCAACGACAACGAGGTCAGCGTTCCGAGACAGCTCTATGTGACCCATCTCGGCTTCGGCCGTGAGATCGAACAGATCCGTCTGCACCTTTTCCCCTGCAAGCGCAGAAGCCGTCAGAGGTGTCACGAAGTGCTGGGCGGAAGGAGTGAGGACTGGTGTCACCGAAGCCCCAGCTTTCTTCAACAACCGGATCAACTCCAAAGACTTATAGGCGGCGATGCCTGCGCCGATAATGAGAAGGATACGTTTGCCTGCAAGCATTCCGTGTCTCGATTTGCTCCGACGCAATCACGGTTCACTTTGGTAACCGCGCAAACCGGTGTCTAGCAAGCGCATGGAACGCTCGGCTAGGCCAAATGTGCCAGATCCGATTGAACGGAGATAATCGACCAGGATTTCGATTTATCGTTGCTCCTGCTCAGAGAGCGCCTAGCTACATAGCAAAGGTGAGAGGCACGAGGGAGAAATTTCAATGTCGTCTTCAGTTCAGGTCGAAACCGGTCAACCAGCTCCATCGGTCATACTGCCGCGGGATGGCGGAGGTGAGTTTGATTTAGCAGAGTTAAAGGGTAAGAGCGTTGTCCTGTATTTTTATCCGAAAGATGACACATCCGGCTGCACCAAAGAGGCCGTCGCGTTTTCCAGTAAGCTCGATGAGTTTGAAACAGCCGGTGCGGCCATTGTTGGCGTGTCAAAGGACAGCGTCGCCAGTCACGACAAGTTCAAATCCAAGCACGACCTGAGCATCACACTACTGTCCGACCATGACGGTAGCGTCTGCGAAACTTTTGGCGTGTGGGTAGAGAAGTCCATGTATGGCCGAAAATACATGGGGATCGAACGCTCGACGTTCTTGATCGACGCGTCCGGGATAGTCCAGCAGGTCTGGAGAAAGGTGAAAGTTCCGGGTCACGTTGAGGTTGTCCTGAAAGCTGTGCAGGGAGCTGGCGCATAACCTTCTGCGCCGGTTCGCTTTGCTGAATCGTCTATTTTTTGGGCAGTTTTGCCCCAACTCAGCAGGTATGCAACACTTTGAGGGAAAATTCACCAGTAAACCATTGATGAGACCCCGGCCCCATTTCGTTTGCATTGCAAACGTTTGATCTCGCCAATAGTCAAAGGCCGCAGAGCTTGGTGACGGGCGTGAAATAAAAGTATCTGGGTGGTTCTATGGCAGGTGGGTTGCGTCGCCGGAACGGTTTGTTCGGCGGCCGGGTATCTGAAACGCGTGTATTTGTCCAATCTGGAAACGCCACAACTTACATTAGATTAGCGCCTCTCACAAAAGTCTGCCTCTTTATGGCGGCTTTTGCTCTAACTGGATGGGTTTTTGTTTCTCTCTTTGTTGTCACATTCAATCAAGTTGGTTCGTTCCGCTCAACCGACCCTACGGTCGTCTTGCGAGATTCGTATAAGGCTCGACTGGAAAGCCTCGCTGCCGAGCGAGATCAAAATGCCTCGGAAGCAAGGTCTGCGCAGGGCAGCTTCAAAAAGGCACTCGAACAGATCAGTCGACAGCAAACAGTGATTCTGAAATCAATCGAACAGCGACGCGAGCTTTCCATGGCTCTTGATGTGATGCGGTCGCGGCTGAATGACGCCCTGGAACAACGCGACGCAATTAGCGAAGCAAATTCCGCTTTGTTGGGCCGTCTTGAAGACGCACAGGAGCGTTTCGCGAGCACTCACGGGAGTACGCAGGACCTAACCGACACCTTGAACGCCGTGTCTTCCGCGCTCGCCGATGCGGCTGAGGCACGTGACAAGGCGAAGCGCGAACGAGATGAGTTGGAAAAACAGCTTGCAGACCTCGAATTGCAGAAGAGGGTGAACTCGCTGCGCCAGGATGAAATGGTCTCCCAACTCGAGCAGGCTGTAGCTATGTCGTTTGGCCCGCTCGAAGAAATGTTCTCAGCGTCAAGTCTTAACGTCGACTCAATTCTTGCGACAATCCGGCGCAACTATTCTGGTCAGGGTGGGCCGGCTGGCATCGTAACAGTCTCATCACGTTCGGTAGGTTCTGACGAACGAAGCGGACGACTTAACAAAGTGATCGAGCAGCTGGACGAAGTGAACTTGATGCGGATTGCCGCAACGAAGATCCCATACGCAATGCCAGTGCTCAATCCGTTCCGTTTTACAAGCGGTTTCGGTTACCGGCGGGATCCGAAGGGTCGAGGGCGCAGGATGCATGCAGGTATCGATTTGGCAGCACCACGCGGCACACCGATACATGCGACTGCGGATGGGATTGTCACATCCGCAGCTTATGAAGGGGGCTATGGTCGTGTCGTAAGGATCCAACACGAGTTTGGATTTGAGACGGTGTATGCACATCAAACAAAACTTCTGGTTGAAAAGGGGCAAAAGGTATCGCGCGGAGATGTTATTGGTGCTATGGGGTCAACTGGGCGTAGCACAGGCGTCCACCTCCATTACGAGGTTCGCCTGAACGGGAGCGCAGTTAATCCAATGACATACCTGGAGGCAGCAAAGGATGTTTTCTAAAACCCGTGCGAGCGACGCAGTTCCTCAACCCACTACGAACACCGACGACATCTCGCCGAAATCAGCACCACCAACTCCTGAAAGCAAAGCAAGCGGCACACCTACTCCGGCCGCGCCACAGCCAAGTCCGAAGAAAACGAAGCCTGCAGCGTCTGTCCTCTCTTCCGACATCACGATCACAGGGAACGTTCTCTCGAGCGGGGACATCCAAATTGAGGGTGCAATCGACGGAGATGTCCGAGCACACACTCTGATTGTTGGAGAGACGGCGACGGTTAAAGGCGAAATCGTGGCCGATGAAGTGATCGTCCACGGTCGCGTGGGCGGACGTCTGCGCGGGCTGAAAGTCCGTCTCTCCTCAACAGCGAGAGTGGATGGTGACATCGTGCACAAGGCGATTGCGATCGAAAGTGGTGCGCAGTTTGAAGGTTCGGTTCAACGCCAAGAAGACCCAATCGGTCAGGGGCAACGGGTTCAACCGACCGGAGGACTGACGAGCGTCCCTACCCCGCCTCAGCCAAAGGCAGCGGCCGCTGGTTGATCGTAGGTCGACCTAGGTCTTCTCGACTTCAAGACGAGTTGGACATGGACCAGGGCGGCTGGATGGAACAGAAACCGCATTCAGCCTCCCTGCATCCTTGCCTAATTCGAAAACCGCTCGTCCAGTTGTCGCCAAAGATAGCCCTCACCATTGGAATAAATCGCTAGAACCGTATCGGTCCCATCAGGATCGTCTTCGGCGAGGAGGTAAGCTTTAGACCTTCCGTTTGTAAGATCGCGCGAGAGCTGTTCCGCATCGAAACAGGAAAACCAAGGCGGCGGGTTCAAAGGAGTCGGTTTTGGAGCTATCGGAAGAGCGGCAAAACTCTCAGGATCCGCGCGAAAACATGCGCGTAGCTTGAGGGGAGACGTCGACGCGTCAATCATGTCTAGGTCCTCAACCGCGAAACTCAAGTCACCGATCGTGATGCTTTCACTTACCCTGTCACGCTCATAATACGCGAAGAACTGCGTATAGATCAGCGCACCGGTAAACAGGGTGAGGACAATCAGAAAGCTCACAATGAGCCGACGACCACTCAAGGCTTTTACCGCTCCTTATTGAACTACACGGCGACCGCAGCTGCTGTGTTCAGGAAGGCGTCAGCGCAGGCCTTCGCAAGTGCACGAACGCGCCCGATATATGCTTGGCGCTCGGTCACGGAAATCACGCCTCGCGCGTCCAGCAAATTAAAGAGGTGGCTTGCTTTAATGCATTGATCGTAGGCGGGATGCGCCATGATGATCTGCCGCCCCGCCTTATCCTCGACTTGAGAAGACAGAATGCGCGCGCACTCCGCTTCTGCATCCTCGAAATGGCGCAGAAGAGTGTTGGTATCCGCCTCATCAAAGTTCCAGCGACTGTATTCTCGTTCTGTTTGCTGGAAGACATCGCCATAACTTAGAGCAATCTTTGAGTTGGGATCGTTGAACGGCATGTCCATTACGTGATCGATACCCAAAACAAACATTGCGAGCCGCTCGAGGCCATAGGTCAATTCGCCGGAAACCGGTGCGCAATCATGCCCTCCAACCTGCTGGAAATACGTGAACTGACTGACTTCCATTCCGTCACACCAGACCTCCCAGCCTAGCCCCCAAGCTCCGAGCGTTGGACTTTCCCAGTCATCCTCGACGAAACGGATATCATGTCTTGTATCGTCAATACCGATCGCGTGCAGAGAACCAAGATACAGATCCTGCAGATCCGGCGGCGACGGCTTAATCAGGACTTGGAACTGGTAGTAATGCTGCAAGCGGTTTGGGTTTTCGCCATAACGCCCATCCGTGGGACGCCGAGACGGTTGAACATAGGCCGCCGCCCACGGACGAGATCCTAGCGCCCTGAGCGTAGTAGCAGGATGAAAGGTGCCTGCGCCGACCTCCATGTCATAGGGCTGAAGCACAGCACATCCGCGCTCCGCCCAGTAGGTCTGCAACCGAAGGATAACATCTTGGAAACTGTGCGGCTTGGTAAGGGTCATTCGCTTGCCTGAACGAGGGTGAGGTTCCTTTAGCAGTCCGCTCGGTGACGTCAATCACGCATCGATAATATTCGTAATCCGAATATTTTGTCGCTTCTATTCGCGCTTGAGATGAATCAAGCGAGCGACTACAATGATTGAGTTACAATCGGTGAGCAGACAGTTTTGGGGGAGGTTGTCATGCTAATCACTGGTACATTTGCAGCTGATTTTCTTGTCGGGACGGACCAAGTCGACGCCATTGAGGGCCTGGCGGGCAATGACACGCTGAACGGCGGGCTTGGAAATGACACCTTAGACGGTGGATCTGACAACGACACGGCCGTCTTTGATTGGGCGGAGCACTTTGGCTTCACTACTGATTTTTCTGCGGGAACAATCAGCGATCCGAGCGCTCATGTTACAGCATCTCTGTCAACCGGCGAACTAAACGCCGAGGGATACGTAGTCGTCGGGGAGTATAGCCAAGTATGGACATCCGTCGCGCAAACGCTGATCGGCATTGGAAATCTCCGGACTGGCTTCGGGAACGACCATCTTTCAGGCAGTGCCGGTTCGAACATCCTGTCGAGCGGTGATGGAAACGACTTCCTCTGGGGCGACCGGGGAAGCGACATTCTGTTGGGCGGCAACGGAAACGATACGCTTGCCGGCGGTGGCGGGACCGACATTCTCGACGGTGGCGCAGGCTTGGACGTTGCCGACTATCAGGAAACGACCGTCGACATTCGCGCCAACCTGCTCTTGGATGAGGTGAGCTTTCCCGGTCAGACTTGGTCTCCTGAGTTTCTCACTTCCATCGAAGGCATCATTGGGGGCTCGGGCAATGATCGATTGATCGGCGATGCAGAGCCTAACTTCCTTGCCGGATCTGACGGTAACGACTTCATAACGGGTGGTGGAGGCGATGACACGCTCGACGGGGGTTATGGCCAGGACACTCTGCGGGGTGGCGGTGGGTCGGACACCGCCGACTATTCATCAGTGTCTGAGGATCTGCGCATTCGGATCGGGGCTCAGCTTGTCGAGTTCTATGACAATGCTGGCAACTACATTTCGAGAGACAAGCTTGTTTCAATTGAGAACGGCACGGGAGGGCGAGGCAACGACACCCTTCTCGGCACCGATGGCGTAAACACCCTCAATGGCGGTGAGGGCGATGATAATGTTCAAGGCCGCGAAGACGACGATGTTCTGGTGCTCTCAAGCGGCTTTGACAGTCTTGATGGCGGAACGGGTATCGATACCCTTCGGGTCGACCTGCGCCAAGAGATCTCCGAAACGGCGATACTGCGGTCCGAAATGAATGATGCCCTCGCCTCGCGATACGAATGGCAGACAAATTTCGATGCCGACGTCTTGGTCAATCTCGCAAAGGGGATCGCACGAGGAGCAGACGGCTATACTGGGAGATCGACACTGGCCGATGTCGAGAACGTCGAGATCTTGGGCGGATGGGGGGATGATACAATCATCGGCTCGGAGGCTGACAACATCATTGATGCAGGTTGGGGGGCAAACCTGATCAGAGGCAGGGGCGGTGACGACACAATTTATGGCAGGGCCTTCAATCCCCTGATGGACGGTATCTCCGATCCGCCGATCCCCAATACAGCATTCGCGACTGGATTTCTCGGCAACCTATTTTTTTCCGGGGAGGCCATACACGGCGGTGCCGGCGACGATACGATCCACGGGACAGGCCAACTCTTTGGAGATGGCGGAAACGATTGGCTCCAAAGCACGGATTACGTCAACCTCGTCGAAATGGTAGGAGGATGGGGGGCAGACAGTTTCGTCTTCATGGGAAATGCGACACTCGTTGATGCCTCGCGGTTCCCCGACACCCGAGCGATGGATGGGCTGATACGTGATTTCAAGCCGCATCAAGGCGACAAGATCGTTATCGATCTTCCGGAACATGCTGAGATCCCGACTTATCTCGGAGAAACGAGCGATATCCCCGCAGAGTCTTTCCAGTACGGATTTTGGCGTGCCGGCAACGATCTCATTGTCCACTACGCAAACAATGAGGGGTTTTACGACGATCTCGGCCTAACCATAACCCTCGAAAACTTCTCCGGTCCGTTCGGACAAGACGACATCGTTTTCATTTGAGTCGGAAAGCAGCGCGCCCAGTCAGGCCCAACCAGGCGTCTCCCAGTCGATCTCTGCCCTTGGGACACAATTCAGAAACTTTGCGGTTTGGTTAATGGGACATGAATAGAGTGATGCTGTTTGAGAACAAAATGATTTAACGCGCTGAGAAAAAGTGTGATTTGCCAGCAAAGCCGGATTGCCGAACTCGCAGGCCGTTAACCATACATAAATATATTGAGCTATGTCATAGAGTTAATGCGTCACAAGTCTTAGCGCGCTTGTGGTGGATTTGAATTCCGGGGGGATTTCAAGATGCATATTTGGGGGACGGTTTCGTCCGACGTCCTGAACGGGACGACGGCAGGAGATGTTTTGGAGGGTCTCTCCGGAAACGATCTGATTAGAGGCGATCGGGGAAACGACGCGCTGTTCGGTGGCGCCGGGAACGATACGCTCGACGGCGGAGGAGCGACGGATACGCTCGATGGAGGCGAGGGTTTCGATACAGCCCTCTACACCGCCAATACGTCGTCGGTCGTCGTCGAGCTTGGCTACGGCAGTGTCGCGTCTGGAAATGGCAAAAGAGGTTTCTATGACCATAAGAGCGCGCTACAGATAGGCTCGGTTGCTTTTCCAGGCTTCAATTGGCCGACGGAAGCGCTCTACGGAATAGAGGCGGTCAAGACCGGCTCAGGCGACGACATCTTGATTGGCGATCAGTATGATAACCTTCTGGATGGCGGAGCTGGTCGCGATACGCTTTCAGGTGGCCTCGGCTCGGACACTCTTGTCGGTGGCGAGGGAAACGACACAGCGGCGTTCCACTGGCAAGATCATCTCCAATACTATAGCGAGTCAGACTGGGCTCTCTTGCACATCGATGGGTCCTGCGGCGTTGTAGGGACGCTGACTGCAACTGGCGGTTCGATAGAGTTTAGCGGCACGACAGTCATAGACGGTGGCCCGAAGCAGATCACCGCACGCCAAGTTCTCGAAAGCATCGAAAACCTTTCGACCGGCTTCGGAGATGACAGCCTTTTCGGCAACGACAGGGCCAACATCTTGTCCGGTGGCGATGGAAACGACTACCTGTCCGGCGGGAAAGGCAAGGACACTCTGCTCGGCGGGGCTGGAGATGATACTCTGAACGGAGGTGGCGCGACAGACAGTTTGGATGGCGGCGAAGGCTTTGACATCGCCGACTATTCAGACACTGGCGTGCGGATGACAGTCGATCTCAGCGCAGGTTCGGTAAGCTTTCCTGGTAACAGTTGGGCCCCCGAACGCCTGATCTCTATTGAAGGCGTGATCACCGGTTCTGGAAGAGACTCTGTGCGAGGAACGCAAGAGGATGATTATCTCGGCGGTTCAGGTGGGAACGATACGCTGCGAGCTTTGGGCGGTGACGACACACTCGATGGGGGATATGGCACCGACAGAATGATAGGCGGTAACGGCTCGGATACGGCAGACTACAGCTCCGTGGACGCAGACGTCCGTATCCGCATCGGCGCACAGCGCGGCGAGATCTACAACGAAAACGGCTCGCGCCAGTCGACCGACATCTTCTCTTCCATAGAGAATGCAACGGGCGGAAGCGGTGATGACACTTTACTCGGCAATGCGGGTATTAACGTCTTCGACGGAGGAGACGGAAACGACCGATTAGACGCTCGGGAAAGTGACGACATCCTCTATCTTTCATCGGGTTTCGACACGTTAGACGGCGGCTCCGGCATCGATACTCTAGTGGTTGACCATTCCTCCGCTACGATGTCCGCCGCGACTTACCGTTATGAAGTCTCTGACTCCCAACAATCGACGAAACTCGACTCTTCTTACTCTGCGGATGCCTATATCGATCTGCGCGTTGGGTCTGCAGATGGCGGCGGGCTTTTTTTCGACACAACAGTGGTCCGCAATGTCGAAAACGTTGAAATCCGCGGTGGATGGGGTGACGACACCGTTGTCGGTTCTGACGCGGACAACGTGATCAGCGTGGGAACGGGCACAAACTATGTCCGCGGTGAAGGTGGGGATGACTTGATCTTCGGCGGATCCTCCATCGTCGAAGACCAATCTGAGGCCGTCGAGAGCATTGTGCTAGCCGAGTTTGCGCATGACGAGGCATCAAAAACCGAGTCGCTACACGGTAACACCGGAAACGACACGATCTACGGATCTGGCCGGATGTATGGTGGTCAGGGAAATGACCGCCTCATATGCACTGAATTCGGCTCTGAAGTGCTCATGGTCGGCGGAGGGGGGGCCGACACGTTCGAATTCAGTGGTAAAGTGAAAGGGATAGACGACTATCACCATCCAGTCGATGTAGCGATGATGGGTCGTGTGACCGACTTTGATCCAACGGAAGGTGACCGCATCGCGATCAATGGAAGGACCGACCTCTACGGAAACGGTGAAGATGCGAATGTTGACCACTGGCTCGAGGGCAGTGATACGATCGTTTACTATGCCAACGAAAGCTATGGAAACGGAGACCAATATGATGGGCTCCTTATCACACTAGAGGATTATGCAGGTCCGATTAGCCAGAACGATGTCGTGTTCATATGAAGTGACACGACAAACGAGGTCGCAGAGCAGTGAAGCGACCCAGCGGCGCTAAGGAGTGCGAGTTCACGACCCGTATCGTCTGGACCGGGAATCTGGGCACCGGGACATCGAATTACCACGCCTACGAACGCAGTTGGAATATCGAGAGTCCCGGTCAGCCAGTTATCAAGTGTTCGAACGATCCGTTATTGGGCGGGGACCCTGCCCTTCCAAACCCGGAAGAACTGCTTCTAGGCGCATTGTCCGCGTGTCACATGCTGTGGTTTCTGCATCTGGCGAGCAATAGGTCTATCACCGTATTGTCCTACGAGGATCGGCCAATAGGCACTGGTGAAACCATGCCAAACGGTGCAGGCCGCTTTACTCACGCCATTCTGCGACCGGTGATAACGCTGAATGCTGGAACCGACCTATCGCACGCCGATGCAATACACGGCAAGATCCATCATTACTGCTTCATTGCACGGTCAATGAATTTCCCAGTAACTGTTGAGGCTACTTACCGCGAATTGTAGTTCTTTATTCTATGACGAGAACGAGCGAGAAGGCGCTCGTTTATCCGTCATTCTACGAGCTTTTTTTGGAATGCGCAGGGCCGACCGAGACACCTCGTAGGCTGACCGGCCCCGCACCCAAAAACTCACTTACCGTAGATGCTTTCCCAAGCGACCGCCTTGACGCTGAAACGGGACAGGTTGATGTCGTTCAGTTCTCGATCTGAGAGACTCTCAAGTTCGGCAAGGGTCGTACGATATCGACGATAATCCGCAATGCGGCGCTTCACTTCGGCAATCCAGCCGCGGTCGGATCCCAATCGAACGGTGTCTGAACTCGATAGCGCATAAGCCATACTACTACATCTCCTAACATGCCTGCACACTCTGCTCGACGGCGCAGGTCGTTCACCTAGCGAAGGCGAACCACTCGCCAACGCACCGTGCTGCCGTGGAGACAGCACCCTTGGTTCCTCCGAAGTTGTCGCCCCACTCGCCTGACTGTTCAGTTTGAATCAGCACCGCTGGCCAATTAGCGTTCGACGCAGCGATTTCGGTTTTGAGGCTCTTTGTCGCGATTCTGGAGACCAGATCTCACCTTTGTTGCACTGCAACGTAAGCCGAAACACACTAAACACAAGTAAACTTCTGGCAGGTCAGCCATGCAGAAACGACAGACCTGTTCACGATTTTGCCTTTCCCCGTTTGCCGGATGCAGCTTTAAACCCAACTGGATATCAGAGAAATCTGAGTGAAATCAGGCAACGGGAGCGGAGATGACAATCGATCGCGCAGCAATCCTTTCGGCGCTAAGGAGCGTATCCGTCCCAGGACGGGACGTGAACCTCACAGATGCCGATATCGTGAGAGCCCTTACGATCGATGGGACCACAGTTCGTTTCGTGATTGAAGTGGATCCATCCGAGGGTGCAAAGCTCGAGCCCATGCGCGCAGAAGCAGAAGCGGTCGTAAGGGCGCTTCCACAGGTCGACAACGTGTCCGTAATCCTCACAGCGCATGGCCCGGCCGCCGCTCAACCGAAGACTCCGCCCTCCCTCAAGGTGGGGCGCCATGCCAAACCTCAAGCCGGTCCGGCGGCCGTTCCTGGCGTTCGAAACATCATTCTTGTAGGTTCGGGGAAAGGCGGCGTGGGGAAATCGACTGTCGCAGCAAATCTCGCAATTGCATTGAGCCAGGAGGGCAAAGCGATTGGCCTCTTGGATGCTGACATCTACGGGCCAAGCCAACCTCGCATGATGGGTTTGTCGGCACGGCCTGAGTCACCTGACGGACAAACGATCGTTCCGCTCGTGGGGCACGGTGTGACAATGATGTCGATTGGCCTGATGGTCGGAGAAGGCGAAGCCATTATCTGGCGTGGTCCGATGCTCATGGGAGCGCTCCAGCAGCTCTTAGGGCAAGTGGCTTGGGGAGAGTTAGACGCACTGATCGTTGATTTGCCGCCGGGAACTGGCGACGTTCAACTCACACTCTCCCAGAAGTATCACCTCAAGGGTGCGATCATCGTATCCACGCCACAAGATGTGGCATTGCTGGACGCGCGCAAAGCACTCGACATGTTCAACAAAACAAAAACGCCCGTCTTGGGTCTTGTGGAGAACATGGCGAGCTACATTTGCCCAAAGTGCGGCCATGAAGAATTCATATTTGGCCGCGGGGGGATGCGAAAAGAAGCAAAGAATCTCGGGCTTCCATTCCTTGGAGAAGTGCCGCTTGAGCTCGAGATCAGGCTTGGCGGAGACGCCGGTCGCCCGGTGGTGGTCTCTCAACCCAAGAGCCGAGAGGCGGAAGCGTTTCGCAAGATGGCTCGCAGTCTTATCGACAGCGGGCATCTATAGATAAAACGGCGGTCTCGCTCAGAAGCTTAGAGCCAACTGAATGATCAAAGCATTGGCCAGGTCCACAAAGAACGCTGAAACGAGCGGAAGGACAATGAAGGCCAGAGGCGAAGGACCATATCTTTGTGTAACGGCCGTCATGTTCGCGATCGCAGTCGGCGTCGCGCCAAGTGTCACACCGGTGAAGCCCGATGATATGACCGCCGCGAAGTAGTCGCGGCCCATGGCGCGGAAGACCACGAAAATAATGAAGGCCGTCGCGGCTGCCGCCTGTAAGACTATCGTGACTGCGAGAACGCTAATGTTCGATGTGAGTGTCCATAGCTGCATCGACATGAGCGACATCGACAAAAACACGGACAGACTGAACTCTTGGACCAGCTTCATCGCGGGCGTTCCAGAGGGCCACTCCATGCCCCCGAAGATACGCGGAACAGTGTTTGAGACGACAATTCCTGTGAGAAGGCACGGAACGAACAATGGCAGCATCACACCAACTTCGAGCAGGGCCTCATGGATCGGGAACCCAATGCCTATGCAAATGTTGATCCAGAGAATACTACGGAGCAGATCCCCGTTGGTTACAACACCGGGGTCTTGATCGGACTGATCAAGCGCGTCTCCGGCAAACGACTCTCCCAGCCCCTCCGGCTCCGCCAACTTGTTCCGCTCGATCAAAAAGCGCGCAATTGGTCCACCAAGAAGGCTCGCAACGATGAGCCCGAGCGTGGCAGTTGCAATCCCCAACTCCGCCGCGCCGGTGACGCCATACGTGTTTTCGACGACCGGTCCCCAGGCAATTGCCGTTCCATGCCCCCCGATGAGAGAAGCTGTGCCAAGCATAACGCCAGCCTGCGTCGGCAGACCAAACAGTGTTGCTCCGAGAATCCCTATACCAGATTGGACGAACATGTAGCCGATCGTGAGCGCCAGCATCAGGGCAAGAATTGGTCCGCCCTTGATCAAATCGTCAATCCGAGCAGACAAACCGACTGTCGTGAAGAAATAGACGAGCAGAACATCGCGGGCCGTGAGATCGAACGATATCTCACGCCCCGTAAGAGAGACGATACCCCAAGCAAAAAGGGCCGCAAGAATGCCACCACTCACAGGTTCTGGGATCGAGTAGGAACGAAGAAAACTGATCGCTCCCGTTAGCTTCACACCGATGAAGTAGACGATGATCGCAAATGTAAACGAAGCGAAGCCGTCGATTTCAATCACTGAAGCAACCACCGCAATTGGAGAGAAATGTATCCAGTCATCTCAACGAAAGACACAATACTAACCTGACGCCAGCGAGAGAGTGCACTAACAAGTCATCTGTGATCATCTCGAACTAAGACACTGGACTGGCCTATTACTCGGCAGTGGCTGTCGATTGTTCAGGTGGTCTCGCCGACTTTTCGGCGGCAACTGAGTCGTCTACGGTCCCAGAACTATCTGGAGAAGCCGCCGCCTTTGAGGCGGTCTCTTCTTCGGCAGCCTTAGCCTTTGTTCTTCTGCGCGTCCGTTTCTTCGGTGCGGGCGCTTCATTTTCCTGGTCAGCTGGAGTGACCGTTTCAGCTATCACGGGAGCCTCAGTCGCAGTCTCTGTCGTTTCCTGAGGCTCTGGGTCCGAAGGCTTCGCCACAGTCGCGTCGCTACCATTCTCAGCGTTCTCAGAGGGCGCAATTCGCGGCCCCGGTTCGCGGGACCGGCGTGTATCGTTGTTTGCCGACTTTGCTTCCCGATCTTCTGGCGTCTCGACCGGTCCAGCTTGATCAGATGAGCCGCCTACATCCAAAGTCACCAGAGCGGTTTCGTCACCGTCATCTGTTGTCTCTGTATCGTGCCCATTGCTTCTGCGATGTTGCGTCTCTTCGCGCCGCGGTTGGTCTCGCTGTTCCTGAGCTTGTCTCTGCTCCTGAACTTGACGTTGCGCTTCGCCCAGCAGCCGACTGTAGTGCTCGGCATGCTGAAGAAAACTCTCAGCGGCAACTCTGTCGCCGGAGAGCTGAGCATCACGCGCAAGAACGTTGTATTTGTCGATGATCTGCTGCGGCGTACCGCGAACTTTTCCATCGGGACCAGCGCTGTCAAAGACGCGGTTGATTATATTACCAACACTGCGCCTCTGGTTCTGGCTACTGTTACTTGACTTATTGCGTGAACGTGACTTGTTCGATGGTCTCATACCTACGCGTTTCCGCCGTTTTTTGGCTACAAAAGTCTCCAGCGGCGCTTAGGCGCTGACGCTGATCATAGACTTACCGTCGATACACTTCTAGGGACCGCTATCTGGCGCAATCGTTGCCATGGGCGCCCTGAGTGCGGAACTGTTTTAGTCTATATCCGCTCAAACGGGAATGACAAGGCAAAACCCCAAAACCGGTTGCTGGATTTATCTCGAAATGTCGAGACAACGTGGTCTGTCTGCCAAGTCCGAGTGCACGACAAAATCAGTAAGGCCAACCTCACGCAAAAGCTGCGGGACCCTCTCGCTTTGATCTTCGCCGATTTCAAACAGAGCCCGACCACCTGGGCGAAGAATGCGCGGCAAGTTGGGGACAATCCTTTCATAGCTTTCGCATCCCGTTGGTCCTTCTGAAAGTGCCGAATGCGGCTCCCAGTCCCGGACCGACCGATCCAGATTACGGATTTGAGCTAACGGAATGTAGGGCGGATTACAGACCACAAGATCGAATTGGCCCCCAATCGCGTCGCACCAGTCGCCAAGAACAAACATCGCCCGATCGGCGACACTCTGACGTAACGCATTTCCGCGCGCGACCCCAAGCGCCGCACGGCTCTTGTCGACGCCAATCCCAACAGCGCCGGGTGTTTCGGCCAATAGCGTTAACAGAAGCGCACCAGAACCAGTTCCGAGATCTAGAATTCGTTCTGCCTTCGGCCCACCGAGCGCCATTTCGACGATCAGTTCGGTCTCCGGCCTTGGATCGAGTACTTCTGAGGATACAATAAACTGCCTCCCCCAGAACCACCTAAGTCCGACGATTTGAGAGACTGGCCGGTGTGCGGCACGTTCCGAGATGTGCTTGTCGAAGCGAAGTGCCGCATCCTTGGGAACGACTGCTTCGCCAGCTATGCCAACTTCGATTATAGGTATCTGCAATGCGTCGGCCAACAAGAGCCGAGCATCCCTTGCAGGATCCGGAACATTAGCGTCTCGCAACTTTGAAATTCCTTGGCCGAGCGTCTCTCGAAGCGATTGGTTCATTCTGCGAATTCAGCAAGCCGACTGGCTTGATCGGCGGAAACAAGCGACTCGATGACCTCGTCAAGATCACCCTGCATGACCTGCTCAAGCTTATAGAGTGTCAGTCCAATCCGGTGGTCGGTTAGCCGACCCTGTGGGAAGTTGTACGTCCGTATCCGTTCGGATCGGTCACCAGACCCAACCTGGTCTTTCCGGTTAGCTGCCCGAGCCGTCATCTGCCTCTGGCGCTCCATATCAAACAGCCGTGCTCTGAGCACCTGCATCGCTTGTGCCCGATTTTGATGCTGAGATTTCTCGGAGGATGTTACCACGATCCCGGTCGGTAAATGGGTGATTCTGACGGCGGAGTCAGTCGTGTTGACATGCTGTCCACCTGCGCCAGACGCACGCATCGTGTCGATACGGATATCTTGCGCAGGAATATCAACCTCGACGTCTTCTGCCTCGGGCAGGACCGCGACGGTTGCGGCCGAGGTATGGATCCGTCCGCCAGACTCGGTAACTGGAACGCGCTGAACACGATGAACACCGCTTTCAAACTTCAAATCCGCGTAGACGCCCACACCACTCACCTCGACGACGAGTTCCTTTAGCCCGCCGAGCTCAGTGGGCGTGTCGTTAAGCACCGACCACTGCCAGCCTTTGCGCTCGCTTAACCGCTGATACATTCTCGCTAGATCCCCAGCAAAAAGGGCCGCCTCCTCGCCACCCGTGCCCGCCCTGATTTCGAGGATTGCAGAACGGCTGTCTGCCGCGTCTTTCGGCAGGAGCGCCAAACGAAGCGCGTGCTCGGCATCGGGCAGTTCGGCCTCAATCCGGTCAAGTTCCTCCTGAGCCAAATTACGAAACTCTGGATCTTCCAGGAGTTTTTCGGCCTCAGACGCCTGCTCGCGTAGGGATGACACTCTCTCGATCTGGTCCACGACGGACTTTAGCTCCGCGTACTCGCGGCTCAGCGAGGCCAATTCCTTAACGGCCGCACCCTCATTGAGCTTGGCCTCGATATATTCATAGCGGCCCCGGATCTGGTTGAGATGATCATTTGAAATCATGGGCCGGGATTTGGTCGATCGTTCGCACCCGGTCAAGGGCACACAGTGTCAGGAGCCGCTTGTTCGATCAGAGAGAGCTTCGAGCCAGAGTTCGATCCGCGCCTCGTTCACTCCCATATCCGAATAGCCGAAGCGCGACCTAGAGAAAACGGCGATGGAGGCGGTGTCGGCACCGCCAGGCAGCACCTGAACCGAGATGTAATCGGGAAATCCCATAACGGCGCTACGCTGCACGTAGGTCATTGCCAGGTCCGACGGATTTCCGGCAATGCGCTTTGTCCTTGGCTCCGACAATGCGACAGCATCAAGAGCCAACGCGAGAGCACTCGGCGTAACCGGGAATTCAGGCGATGGCGCAACACGGCTCGGCTGCGCTACGGCGTCAGGGTGCATCCGAAATTCGTTTGGCTTTCCAGTAGAGGGCGCTTCCCGAGGATCGACATGCCAGATGAGCGGATCATCGGATACCAGGCGGAAGAAAAGCGCGAGCGCGATCACCCCGGCAAGAACGAGCCCAATACTCCAGGCAACGAATGACATCTGGCTATTCTGCGGCTTCCGTGGAAATCGTGCTGTTCTCTATCTCGATCTCTTCAGCCCGCTTCTCGACCAGTCGAACGATATGGTCGATCATCTTATCGTTGCCGAGTTTGTGGTCCTGCTTACCAGCCATATAAACCATGCCAGACCCTGCACCGCCGCCTGTGAAGCCCAGGTCAGTCATGAGAGCTTCCCCGGGACCATTCACCACGCAACCAATTATTGAAAGCGACATCGGCGTTTTGATGTGCTCAAGACGTTTTTCCAGCGCCTCAACTGTCTTGATCACGTCAAACCCCTGGCGCGCGCAAGACGGACACGAGATGATGTTTACGCCCCTGTGCCGAAGGCCAAGCGATTTCAAGATTTCGTATCCGACCCGCACCTCCTCGACGGGATCTGCGGAGAGACTCACACGGATTGTATCGCCAATTCCCATCCAAAGCAGATTGCCAAGCCCGATTGCGGATTTGATAGTTCCGGACATTAGTCCGCCAGCCTCGGTAATGCCAAGATGGATTGGAGCGTCCGTCGCGTCTGCCAAAGCCTGATAGGCAGCAGCGGCGAGGAACACGTCCGATGCCTTAACGGAAATCTTGAACTCGAAAAAGTCGTTATCCTCAAGAATGCGGATATGGTCGAGGCCACTCTCGACCATCGCTTCGGGGCATGGCTCGCCATACTTTTCCAAGAGATGTCGCTCAAGAGATCCGGCGTTTACGCCAATCCGTATCGAACAGTCATGATCGCGTGCCGCCTTGATGACCTCTCGGACACGGTCAGGCTTCCCAATGTTCCCGGGATTGATCCTAAGACATGCCGCACCTGCCTCAGCGGCTTCAATCCCTCGGCGGTAATGAAAATGAATGTCAGCCACTATCGGCACAGGACTCTCAGGAACGATCTCTTTCAGCGCTCGGCTGGAGTCTTCATCTGGGACTGATATCCGAACTATGTCTGCACCGGCTTCTGCTGCCCGCTGCACCTGATCGATGGTCGCCCTGACGTCCGTGGTGAGCGTATTCGTCATCGTCTGCACGCTGATTGGAGCGTCTCCCCCAACCGGGACAGGACCGACGAAAATCTGGCGTGACGCACGGCGGTAGATATTGCGCCAAGGTCGGATAGAGTTGTGGGCCATCAGCAGGTTCCGCGCGTCCAGGGTCTTGTTTGAAACTAGTCGCGCCAAGCTCAAAAGTCACCCCGAGGTCATGGGGTAAGATTCACTGGATGGAGAGCGGTCCACCTCCAGCATCGTTCCCGACTAACGCCCGTTGGCTGATAACCTCAGGAATGTTGTCAACAACAGAGAACTCGTCAGCAAGCGCTGTTGGAACTAGGGAAATGTCTTTGACTGCGCGCGTTCCGGACCCGAGCGGGCCGAAAAGCTTCTCGTCAAGCTCAACGTAGACGGACCCCGAATTACCTGCCCAAATGAGCGGTGAGTCGAGACCACGAGGCACTTCGTAACTCTCACCACGTTCGAGAATTCTTTCAAAGACGATGGTTCCGTTCTCTTGATATATTCGGACCCAGGCCGCTCTCTCCACGACAATGGAAACAGCGGACAACTCATCCGGTTCGGTAAAGAGCTCCGCTGGCAGCGTTGGCCCTATCAAATCCTCACCGCCATAGAGCGCCTCAACGAGCGGCGCCACAGACACTAGCGCAGAAGGCGTTGGAAGATCGGCAGGCGGAACAACAGGCTCAGGGACATGTATCCAGAGAGGTCCGGCTGCTTCCGGGTCGATCGCAGCAATCGGGCCGTCACGAGGCTGAAGAATCGGAACCTCAAGTTCCTGTTGCCTGTATAGCTCAAAAAGAGACGTCGCCGCGATTGGAGTTGCTAGATCTGCGAGGCCTCCATCCGTAGCTGGGTCGGCACTGGGAGCCTGGATTGAAGCGAGTTCCGACTGCGCGATTGGCAGATCCTCAACCGGAGCAAATTGGACACGCTGAATACTCTGCAACACAGACCAGCCGCCATACCCCAGTCCGCCAAGCAGCAGGAGCAAAACGAAGAACGATCCGAGAGCGGAGACATTCAGATCCGCAAACGGGCCGGGCCGAGGTTCACTCAGTGGGAACCTCGGCTGAAAACTAGGTTTTGCGACCGACGATTTACTTCTTGTTATCGCCCCGAGCCTCGCTGCCGTACGCTTTGACGTATCGACAGGAGGAGAGTCCGTTGATCCAGCGCCACCATAGCTGAACCTATGCTCATGACAGAAGCGCTCATACACCTCCGCTGCATCAAGCGAGAGATAGCGCGCGTATGAACGCACATATCCGGGGATGAAACTTGGATTTGGGAATGCTTGCACATTTCCATCTTCAATGGCCGCAATATAGGTGGCTTGAATTCTTAAATCGCGCTGTACATCGAGCAGCGTTTTGCCCTTCGTGGCACGCTCTCCGCGCAACTCATCCCCCAATGCAAACTCGTAGGTTTGCAATCTCGGATGCGACGGATGATCATCCGGTCTTTCCATGGATCCGCCTCGAGACCCCGCGCTCTTGTTTACTGCCCGTCTCAACCAGTCCGCGAATCAATCCGCAATTGGCCGATGTTGATTTTTCCCAGACATTAGCATGGTTTGATGACCATGGGCACCATAGTATCGACGTGTTGGTATAAGCGAGCAGACGTGCCGACCAGCCGATTAGCAATCTGACGCTGCACACTGACTAGTAGATATACCGGATCTGCTCCGTCCAATAGCGCTCCATTCTCCTCAAGCTTCCGTTGATATCATGAAGCTGCACATCGCCGGTCACTTCCTTACTCAAGATGCCATCGGCATGCCTCTGGAAGAGATCGCTCACTGTTGACCGTATCTGCTGGCCTCGATCGGTCAGCCTGACCCGAACAGCGCGGCGGTCCACTGCACACTTTTGATGGTGCATGTAGCCGCACTCGACAAGTTTCTTTAGATTGTAGGAGACATTCGACCCTTGATAGTAGCCTCTCGACTTCAGTTCTCCCGCGGTAACTTCATTGTCCCCGATATTGAAGAGCAGAAGGGCCTGAACGGCATTGATGTCGATTATTCCGAGGCGCTCGAACTCGTCTTTGATGACATCAAGAAGAAGACGGTGGAGACGTTCAACCATGGAGAGTGTTTCGAGATAGGCAACAAGAAAATCCTCGCTCGGCGAAGGCTCCGCGACATGTGCCACTTCGGCAGGCATACTCATGATGTGTCTCCGGGTAATCCTTACTTCGCCGGAGCGTTGCCCAAAATCTTCTACAAGTCGTTAAAATGCCTTGCGCTTAGGCGATATGGTGAAACTCTCGAATTTTTTCCAATATCGATGCATGGAGTTCCGGTAACTCATCTTGACCGCTCACCCATCGGTAGAGGTCCTGATCGTTTTCTGTCAGCATAGCCTCATAAGCATCAAGCTCGTTGGCGGATAGGGTCTTTACCTCAGAATCTGAAAATGGCCCAAGGATCAGATCCATCTCCTTCGTACCTCTTCTCCAGCTCCGCATCTGGAGCCGTTTGAAGCGGATTTCAGGGGCTTCTTCCAAATCACTCGGCATCAGTAGCTTCTCCGCCCTCTCTATGATCTGCGCGGCTTAATCCAACTCCGGTATCTTAGGGAGGTATTTGCCCACGACAAGAGGCATATCGAACGCGAAAAAACGTCCCCACTGACCGAGGCCTGGTAGCTCCTGTTCACCCTTCCCCTCGCAGTGAAATCCGATATGGTCGTCATAAGGATATGGAAAGTGGCGATATGTCGGAGACAATAAACTACGGTCGGCTGATGCATAAGGCGATGCGCAGGTTGATTGCGGAGGTGCTTGAAGAGGTCGCGCAAAACGGATTGCCCGGCGAACACCATTTTTTCATTAGTTTCGACACCACGCATCCAGGCGTGGACATGGGGTCTTCGCTCAAGCAGCGCTATCCTGATGAAATGACAATAGTGCTGCAGGAGTGGTTTGAAGATCTTGCAGTGACCGAAGACCGCTTCTCAGTGACACTCAGTTTCGGAGGTGTAGCGGAGCCGATTGTCGTACCGCTGCAGGCCGTTCGTACATTTGTGGACCCATCCGTTGAGTTTGGGCTTAAGTTCGATGCAAGAGATGAGGAATACGACGCGGACGCGGGAGAAGGAAAGTTCGAAGAAGACAAAGAGCCGAAAAGCCGAGAAGCGGAAATTGTCAGCATTGACCAGTTCCGCAAGCACTGAACGGTTTACGGGAAGTTTTGGCGTCTTTCTTTTATCTCAAAGAACCCCAGCCTCGACCACTACTATTGACGCGAGACATACGTCTCAGTTTGCTTTCAGAACTAGACTAAGTAGCGCTCAAGAGAAGAAAGCATTTTTATTTTCTCCGACGCTCGGATGAATGCGGAGTGCGGCGCCAAAAAGGTAACCTGTCAGTATTGACCGGTTTCGACGAGATCGCTCCCGTCGTACAGCTTGTCGAGACCCTCGTCCCAGTGTTCCGCAAGCAACGGATGCGACAGCAGGTAATGTGCAGTTGATCCGCTACTGCGCTGTTGCGCGAGCCGCAGAGCTTCTTCCCACTCTTCGGGCTCCAAATCTCCACGACCTATCCACATCAGCGCAACGAGTTGTGCCTTCTGATCAGGCTCCAAATCTTCGATCAACGACACGATTTCGTCCGCCGACAAATCCTTATCGTCCCCGAGATAACGGTGGGAAGCGACATCATCAGCCACATCGCTGTCTTCGGTCGTGAGTTCGCTGGTTTGAGCCATGAGCGCGCGTGTCTTCAAGATAAGCTCTTGAAGCAGACGAGGGCTTATTGAAAGCGCGTCCATAGGGCGGCCCCTTTCTAGGTCAGGCTGACGGAATGAGTAAATCGCTCTGATTTACGATGGTGTCAACAATGCGCCGCCGCGCTTATTACGAAACCCAGCTTCGAATGCCGTTGATTGATCCCTGCCGGCCGGTGAAGCCAAACGGTGCCGACTAGCAGGAAACAACCCAAAATTGACGTTGGTCATCCAATGAATGCAAGGATATACGAAGCCCCGGACCGCATATGCAGGAGGGGTAGATGACCGCCACGCGTACTGAGACCGACAGCTTCGGACCACTCGAAGTTCCCGCCGACCGCTACTGGGGGGCACAGACGCAGCGCTCGATACTGAATTTTCCCATCGGTTGGGAGAAACAGCCCGTCGCGGTGGTCCGGGCGCTTGGCGTCATCAAGAAGGCCTGTGCGCTGGTCAATGCAGAACAAGGCAAGCTCGATCGCAAGCTTGCCGATGCCATTTCAGAGGCTGCAACGGAAGTAATTGACGGCAAGCTAGACGAGAACTTCCCGCTTGTTGTCTGGCAGACAGGCTCAGGAACACAGTCGAACATGAACGCCAACGAGGTGATCTCAAACCGCGCTATTGAGATCCTTGGCGGCGAAATGGGCTCGAAGAGCCCAGTTCATCCGAACGACCACTGCAATATGAGCCAGTCGTCGAACGACACCTTCCCGACTGCTATGCATGTTGCTGTTGCGATGACGGCACGGGACGTGACCTTGCCGGGACTGCGCAAGCTGCATGGCGCGCTTGTCGAAAAGGCTGAGGCCTTCAAAGACATTATCAAGATAGGCCGGACCCATACACAAGATGCGACACCGCTCACGCTCGGCCAGGAGTTTGGTGGATATGCCTTCCAGGTAGAGCAGGCAATCAAAAGGGTCACCGCAGCTCTTCACAACATTTATCCGCTTGCTCAAGGTGGCACCGCGGTCGGCACTGGACTCAACACAAAACCCGGTTTTGCAGAGGCTGTTGCTGCAAGCATGGCAAGTATAACCGGGCTTCCGTTTGTGTCCGCGCCCAACAAATTCGAAGCGCTCGCCGCACATGACGCTATGGTGGAAATGTCTGGAGCGCTAAAGACCACCGCAGCTTCGCTTTTTAAGATCGCCAACGATGTCCGGCTGCTTGGTTCAGGCCCCCGCTGTGGCCTTGGCGAACTGATCTTGCCTGAGAACGAACCAGGCTCTTCAATCATGCCCGGAAAGGTCAATCCAACCCAAGCGGAAGCGCTGACGATGGTCTGTGCGCACGTGATGGGCAACGATGCTGCAGTTGGATTTGCGGGCTCCCAAGGCCATTTCGAACTAAACGTCTACAAGCCAATGATCTCCTACAACGTTTTGCAATCTATGCAGCTTATCGGGGACTCAGCCTCAGCGTTCACCGATAACTGCATCTCCGGCATCCAGGCAGACGAGGATCGGATCTCGAAGCTAATGTGGGAGAGCTTGATGCTCGTTACGGCGCTCGCGCCAACGATCGGCTACGATAATGCGACGAAAGTGGCCAAGACAGCTCACAAGAACCGAACGACGCTTAAGGAAGAAGCGATCAATCTCGGCTTCGTAGATGCTGAAACCTTCGACCGTATCGTTCAGCCTAAGGATATGATCGGACCGAGATAGAACGAGCCGAAACCAGCTCCGCGAGGCTTGATTGGAAATTGGTCGAGTTGGTTCAACTCCGTCACATTCGCAATGACGAGATGGGAGCGGGAAGCGGTGTTGTCGCGCCATTGGCAGAGTTCGGTGACCAGTAGGCGGTTGCCGAGCTTGTCGAAAGGCCCCAGCTATGGCGGTCCAAGCAAGAAACACAAAGAATAGCATCTGATGATCGGGCTGGTGCTTCGCCAAGGGAGTCTATGTCTTTTTTTGTTTGGGCATTAAGGTTCGGCAGTTGGCAGGGCGAAGCACCGTTTTTCCCCACCAGACTTGGCTTGAACGGACATCAAGGCTCACCGGTGCGACGGTGTCGGGCTGACACCTCGCGCCCGAAACGCAAGGATGATAGCATGCGACAAGCGAGGTAAACTCCGCTGCTCCGATCATATGTACAGAGCACCGAGTATCAATGAAGCCCACACTGACCTTTTGGTTCGAGTTCGCCTCAACCTACTCCTATCTGACTGCGATGCGGATCGATAGCGTGGCCGAGCCACACGGCATCGACGTTGTTTGGCGGCCAATTCTGCTTGGTCCGATCTTTGCCGCACAGGGTTGGCGGACAAGCCCTTTCAACATTTACTCGGCCAAAGGTGCCAATATGTGGCGCGATTTGCAGCGGAGATGCGACGCGAGAGGCCTCCCTCTAACGCGCCCTGAGCCTTTTCCACAAAACTCGCTCCGAGCCGCTCGCGTTGCTCTAGCAGCCCTGGAAACGAATTTCGGCCATCACTATTGCCGCCAAGTGTTCATCGCGGAGTTCCAGCATGGAAAGGACATCTCCGAACCTGAAACCATCGGTGAGGCGTTGTCCGCGGCCGGATTGTCCCCTGATCTCTTGTCAGCCGCAGATGACGTAAGCAGAAAGGCAGAACTCAAAGCACGCGGAGAAGAGGCAAAGGCATATGGCCTCTATGGTGCACCCAGCTTCACGGTTGGAGAAGAACTCTTCTGGGGTGATGACAGGCTCGAAGACGCACTTGCTTGGGCGATGCGGGGGAAAGCGAGTTTTGGCAATAGAGACTAGAAAAACCGAGCAGACCATCTGGTCCCGACCCGAAAAGCACTCCCTAACCCTCCGCGGGCATCGGACCTCGGTCTCACTCGAACCTGACTTCTGGTTGGCCTTTCAGGAAGTTGCCAACGGCGAGAACCGTTCGTTGAGCGATCTCGCGACAGAGATCGACACGGCGCGGGGACGAGATTGCAGCCTGGCTTCGGCGATCCGGCTATATGTCCTGAAAACACTCAGAGACCGTATGCCTCCCGCGAGCCCCGAATTTAACCAATCAAGCCCAGCGACGGAAACGTCTCTAAAAGCCAAAACGACATCGCGCTAAAGGCGCCCGTCATCATGAGAACACCCACGCAGACCAGAAGGCCTCCCATCGTGCGTTCTATTGCAACCATGTGTCGCTTGAGGCGCGCCATCAAACCGAAAGCCTGACGGAGGAAAACCGCCGCCAGGAGAAACGGAACACCAAGTCCGACTGCGTACACTCCCATCAACAAGACACCTCGCTCCACAGACCCCTCTTGCGCAGCCAGGGAAAGGATCGTGCCAAGTACAGGACCAATGCAAGGGGTCCAGCCAAAAGCGAAAGCAAGCCCAAGAACATAAGCGCCAAAGGCAGATCCACCTTCTGTTTGCGTCTCGAATCTAGCTTCACGAAACAACAGCGGGATCCGAAGGATGCCCAAGAAATGCAATCCGAAGACGAGGATGACTGCGCCTGCGACCATCGCCATCTCTCTCTGGTGGCTCAATAAGAGCCTTCCAAAGGTCGATGCTGCAATGCCGAGAAACAGGAAAACCGTCGACAGACCAAGCACGAAAAACGTCGCTGTTTGGAGTATTCGCCAGTCCCGCTTTTGCTCACGAGCGGTCAACTCATCCATGGACATCCCGGCCATAAACGCAAGGTAGGGCGGCACAATGGGCAAGACGCACGGAGATAAGAAACTCAGGATGCCAGCAAGTAGCGCCACTGAGGTAGCGGGAAACAACGAAGCGTCCCAGATATCGATACCAAACATCAAACCTCCGGAGGTCTCCAGATCCTCGCGTCGAAAGTAACCCGCGGATCGCTTGCGGTCACCGTCCGTTGTTGTCAAATTCGCGTGGATTAGCGTCGACCAAGGAGTAACCACGACGGAGGCAACGCACATAGAGTTCGATATTCTGGATCGCCAAACTAAAGCGTGTCAGCCAGGGCCGTTCGCACATCTCCGCCAGAAACGGCATTACTTCTTCGTCCGAGCTTCGGGCGTTTCATCGTGATAGAACACGAGGGTCGCGGTGAAGCTATCGAGATGACGTTAAGCCGGAATACAATAAGTTTTTCTGTGCTGCGATCCGGAACGGCGCGTTGGGAGCACCGTAACACGCGTATCCATCCCGCCGCTCGACAATCTCGAAGAACGTTCCGTTCCCCCAAGGTCTCCCATAAAACTGGAAGAAGCACCCCTTCTCATCCTCGTCATAGAGAATGTTCAAGCGTCTCATAAGAGCGATATCGAGGTCAGCGAGTGGGAACCGTGCAACCAGATCGACGTAGTAGTTCTCTGATATTGGCAGGCTAGAGAATCCGAGAGCCTGCATTGCCTCCGCGCTTTCAAAGATATCATCGGTTGCGAAAGCCACATGCTGCACCGACGATCCAAAGCTATCCGCCAAGAAGCGCCCCGCAAGAGTACTATTTGTTTCAGAGCCGTTAAGCGTCACACGGATCCGACCGTCGCTGCTCTTCAAAGCTTGGCTTCGAACCAATCCATCAGGATCCACCACGTCTTGCATTGGTGTCTTCTCCATGTCGAAAATCGACGTGTAGAAGAGTGTCCAGCTCAGCATTTCCTCGTAGCCGGTCGTTTGTGCGATGTGGTCAATCCGTTTCAGCCCGGCACCAGGCGGAGATGAAGACGCGTCGTGTCCAAACTCAGCTTCCCAGAACCGAGACAAATCGGACTCGTGATCGAAGAAATGCACGATGCTGCCCCCGGTGCAGCGAATCGCTGGGATACAGAATTCCCCATTTCCAAGCGACCTATCCATACGCGTCGCCCCGAGTGCAACGGCACGATCAATCGCATTTCCAGAATCGTCGACGTGGAGACCGATGTCGCTGATTCCAGTTCCATGGCTAATGTAAGAGGTTCGAGCGCTGCTGTTTTCCTCGGTATTCACAACAATTCGAATGTCCGACTGTTGCCACAGCGTGACCTTCTTGGACACGTGACGGCCGGTCTGCGCAAATCCAAGCGTCTTCAGCATCCCCGTCAACGCTCTCTCGTCACTTGGGCTCGTTGCAAACTCAATAAAGGAGAAATCCTTGGCAACTGCGCGTCTTGGTAAGGCCGGCAGCCGCTGCCTTAGATCCGGCTCAATTTGACGGACTTCATCCATCAACTGGATAAGAGCGCGGTATCCATCCTGTGCGAGAGCTTCGCTGTTTCCGCTTCGAAACCTGTCATTGAAGATTTCCAGGCTAACAGGTCCAGAATACCCGGTTGCGAGCACGGCTCTTGCAAAGTCAACAAGCGGAAACTCTCCCTCACCCGGCATGTTTCTGAAGTGCCGCGACCAATACGTGAAATCCATGTGAAGCATCGGCGCGTCCGCGAATTGCACGTGAAAGATCTTATCGCCAGGAATGCTTCGGATCGTATCCGGCTCAATTCGGCGGGCCAAGGAGTGGAAGCTGTCGAGAAGCAAACCCACGGCAGGATGGTTAGTGCGTCGGACAATCTCCCATGCATCTCTGTGGTCGAAGACGTGGCGCCCCCAAGCAAGTGCCTCGTATCCAATCCGAAAATTACGGCTCGCCGCACGCTCACCAAGTTCGTGAAAGTCTTCTGCCGCTCGGTCGAGCCCACCCAAAGCAAGAGGATGAACGCTTGAACACACCATTACGAGCTTGGTGCCAAGTTCCTCCATCAAATCGAACTTGCGTTCTGCTCTATCGAAGGCGCGGCTCCGATGCGGCTCTGGCAGCATCTCAAAATCACGAAACGGCTGGAAGAGCGTAATCTCTAAGCCGAGATCGCTTGCGAGTTTAGCGACCGCACGAGGTGACATCTCTTGCGTGATCAGGTCCGGCTCAAAAATCTCGACGCCATCGAAACCAGCAGACGCTATTGCGGCTAGTTTGCGCCGCAGATTGCCCGAAATGGATACCGTCGATATGGATGTCTTCTGAGTTTGGGGAAAGATCTTTTCGGAGGCAGTCGTAGGCACGGCACCAGTCACTCTATCATCTGCTGAAGAGTGCGACACTGAATCAAAAACGGAGGGATACTGTTTCAAGCTCTTAAACACCTTCGACAACGGGGCGCAGGGTCTGATCGCTTTGCCAGACCTTGAAGCGAAGGAATCAGCGATTACACAGGCTGATCTGAGAAAAGCGATGTGTGATTAGGATACACCAATTCCCTGCAACACCTAGCGCATTCGCCTCAAGAGAGTGATCAGGCGCCAAAAACTTGCATCATGGCATCAATATCAAGCTAGGAGCCTCAACAATTCCTAATGGTCACGTGTAAATTTCCTGACCCGGGCGTTCCACACACAAACTCAAGCGTAGAACCAGTGCCGTCACTCGTCTGATTTTTTGTACGGCCAGACGATTCGGATAGCGAAGTGCGAGGTACCTTATAGCCTGTTTGAAGAAATCGAGGGTGCTTGCCAAAAGCCCCCTAGTCAGATTGCTTCAATTTGGCCCCCTTCGCCTTTGCCGCATCAACATCCTCTTTCTTTGGTGGCGACCAACCCCGGTCTATCCGTGCAGCAAAGGCCCCACCTGAGGCAAATACCTCGTTTTCGCGTTCCTCCATCAGGGCTCTCGAACGTGCAACGTAGGCAGCATTGCGATGGATCGGCTTGGCGGGATCATAGGTTTCGGCAAGCTGCGAAATCGCATACTTGTCATACTCGACAAACTTTCGGGAAAGTCGTTCTGCATCAAAAGGGTGCATGCCCATTGCCTCGTAGGCTGAACGGCCGGTGCGAACGCCACTGTCAAAGGTTTCGCGAACGATGTCGCGGCATCCGGCGGCATACAACTCGTAGACATGAGGACGATTCACTGCCCGCGCAATGATATGGACGTCGGGATAGGTCTTACGGACATACCGAACCAATTCAGTGATCTGCTCGCGCTCATCTATTGCGATGACCAGAAGCTTCGCTTCGGCAATGCCAGCTGCGTGCAACAGATCGGGACGCGTTGCGTCGCCGAAGAAAACCTTGAACCCGAACGTTCGCAGCAACTCAAGCTGGGAAGCACTGTAGTCGAGGACCGTTGGCGTATAGCCAGCAGCGCGCAACATTCGGTTGACGATACCGCCGAAGCGACCGTGCCCGGCGATGATCACATCGCTAACCTCATCAATATCGTCTGCTGTTTTCTGCTGCGTCTTGCGATACCGGGGTTCAATAAGACGTTCATGAAGAACGAAGAACCCAGGTGTCAGCAGCATGGACAACGCAACAATCAAGAGGAGGTAGTCAGCCGTCTGTTGAGGGATGGCGTTGCTGGCCACCGTGAGAGACAACAGAACAAAGCCGAATTCACCGGCTTGCGCGAGCCCAAGGCCCACCAACCAACTATCGCCGGCTTCAAGTCGGAAGATGCGGCCGAGGATCAAGAGCACGCCGGTCTTGATTGCCATCATGCCTAAAGTCAGGGCGATGATCACGCCCAGGCTGGCGAACAGTAAACGGAAGTCAATGCTCGCGCCTACGGTCATAAAGAATAGCCCCAACAGGAGTCCCCGAAACGGATCGATATCGCTCTGTAGCTCGTGTCGGTACTCGCTATTGGCAAGTACGACGCCCGCCAGGAACGTACCAAGCGCAGGAGACAAACCGACCAAAGACATCAAGAGCGCGATGCCAACGACAAAGAACAGGGCTGTTGCAGTGAAGAGTTCTCTCAACCCGGCCATCGCGATGAACCGGAAGATAGGCCGTGTCAGATATGTGCCGCCGAGGATGACCACGCCAACGGCGGCAATTGTGGCCAAACCAGTCTGCCAACCAGTGAGGCCCGCCACGAGGCTCAAGCCGTGTTCATGTCCCTCATCCGACGCATGCCCTCCACCATCAAACTCAATCGTGCTGAGCGTATTCACCGCCTCAGTCAGTTCCGGCAAAGCAAGAAGAGGAATAATGGCCAGCATTGGAATTACGGCGATATCTTGAAACAGCAGCACCGCAAAACTTGCTTGGCCTGCATCGCTCTTCATCAAGCCCTTCTCGTTTAGCGTCTGAAGAACGATGGCCGTCGACGACAGGCAGAAGACAAAGCCGATCGCAACACCCACCGTCCAGGGTTGCCCGAGCAGCACTGCGGCACCAGCAATCAGACCCACACTGCCGAGAACCTGGAGCCCACCCAGACCGAGAAGCTTACTCCGCATGCGCCAAAGAAGGCTTGGCTCCAACTCCAACCCGACCAGAAACAGCATCATGACAACGCCAAACTCGGCAAAGTGTTGAATAGAAATGACGTCCACACCAATCCCTGCGAGCAAGGGACTAATACAAATGCCGGCAATCAAGTAGCCAAGAACAGAACCAAGACCAAGCCGTGTGGCGATCGGCACGGCGACAATACCCGCGGTCAAGAAAATGAATGCCAACAACAAGAAATCGGTCATGGCTCAGACACCCAGCAAAAATGGAACATCCGAATACGTCACCGTCTCTCTCTCAACGGCAGCATGGAAATCGTAGCTGTCGTCTCTGATTGAGCGCAAAAGAGAGGCATAGCCTTCCACATGTGCGGCAACTTCCCCTGTCTCCGCAGCATCTAGTGCACCGTGGAGAACATAAGGCGCAGGAAACGTCATCTGGCATAGGCGCGCTGTCTGCTCCAGAGGCGTTAGAAATGTCCGCAAGGCGTAGTGCTGATAGCCGGATGGTCTATATGCGTCGGCGGGTCCCGCCGCAGTGATGGCCAGCATCAGAGTCTTGCAAGAAAGCCGGTCACCGCCGGCGCCGTATGCGAAGCCGTGCTCAAGTACCAAGTCGATCCACTCTTTTAGAAGCGAGGGGATAGAGTACCAAAACAGCGGGAACTGGAAGAGAATGACGTCGCTCTCCAGAAGCCGCCTTTGCTCCCGATCCACGTCGATATCGTAGCGCGGGTACGTCGCGTAGAGATCCACACGCGTCACCCCCTCGATTGCCCGCGCTTTCTCATACATTGCCCTATTCGCGCGGGACGTGCGCTGTCCCGGATGCGCGTAGATAAGCAGTAGTCTAGCCACAACAGGCTCCCTGAAACGCAATCACCACGTGGTTGCTTCCCGAGCATTGAATGGCGGCTTTTCCTCCGGCGCAAGTCAGCAGTGGACTTGGCGGCAACACCCAACACAGACGCCGACGGGCAGGGCATCTTTCTTTCAGCGTGATCGCGGCCCTAGCCAGCGCCCTGTAGGGCGCAAAAACCGACGAGGCGTCACCTTCGACTTATGCTTCACGCTCCAAACTGCTCACCGACTGAACAATTAGGAGCGCGAGATCCCACATATGAAATTCCTTTCAATTTTTTCATTGTCCAATCATGAAAGAATCGTCATGGTTTTCACGAGCGTAGAAGAACCGATGCCGAAGGATCCTCATCTCGTGAAAGCTTTGTTGGGACAAGACATCCGAGCCTTGCGCAGCGCTCGCAAGATGACCCTCGAAGATTTATCCGAGCGATTGGGACGGTCTGTGGGCTGGTTGTCTCAAGTTGAGCGAGACATATCGTCACCGTCAATTGATGATCTGCGCCACATCGCCAAGCTTCTGAATGTGCCAATCTCCATTTTCTTCGGGACGTCCGAGGTGAAGGAAGAAGAGCGCGGCTTGATCGTGCGCGCTCAGGCCCGTCGAGCAATTGGCGATGATCGGAGTGGACTGATCGAGACACTTCTTTCTCCAGATCTCACGGATGAATTCGAGGTCGTCCATTCGACATTTTTGGCGGGCACGGCGATAGAAGAGGCGATCATCCGCCCGACCACCGAGGTCGCCTACTTGGTATCGGGTCAGCTCGATCTCTGGATCGAAGACCGCGCCTTTACCATCGGAGCAGGCGACAGTTTTCGTATTCGCGGCTCAGCCTTTCGCTGGGCAAACCCTTATTCCGATCCAGCCATAGCGATCTGGGTCATCTCACCACCAGTCTATTGAGGTTTCTGTATGTCTGTTCCCTCGACCGCACGAGTCGTTGTCATCGGTGGTGGAATTGTCGGCGTTTCAGTGCTCTATCACCTCGCGAAGGCTGGCTGGTCTGATTGTATCCTTCTTGAGAAGAACGAGCTTACGGCCGGTTCGACATGGCATGCTGCGGGAAACTGCCCGCATTTCTCCAACAGCTACGGCATTATGAACATGCAGCGGTACAGCCTCGCGCTCTACCGAGGGTTGGCTAAGGAAGTCGACTATCCACTGAACTACAATGTCACCGGTGCGATCAGGTTGGCACATAGTCATGAGCGAATGATGGAGTTTGACCGCGTTCGGGGTATGGCTGCACATATGGGCGTGCACATGGAAATGTGTACGCCAGATGAACTCCAGAGCCATTTTCCCTTCATGGAAACCCACGACTTGGAAGGGGGGCTGTGGGATCCGCTAGACGGCGACATCGACCCATCTCAGGTCACGCAGGCCCTGGCGAAGGGCGCGCGGCATCACGGTGCGAAGATAGTCCGGTTTCGCCCAGCAACGGGTGTTAGCAGAGAGAATGGCGAGTGGATCGTTCACACCGCAGACGGTGACATCCGGTGCGAATATGTTGTGAATGCCGCAGGCTACTATGCCGGGCGTGTTGGAGAGTGGTTCATCTCGTTTGGTGGGCGGGTCGTGCCCTTCGCTGTTATGAGCCACCAGTATTTTCTGACCGAGGCAATCCCGGAAGTCGAAGCTTGGTCGAAGGAGCACGGCCGCAAACTACCTATGCTCCGGGACGTCGATTCGTCCTATTACATGCGCCAAGACACGTTCAGTCTGAACCTCGGTCCCTACGAGAGAAACTGCGAGGCGGCCTGGGTTACGCACAACTCTCCCATGCCGGAAGACTTCAGCTTTCAGCTCTATCCCGATGACCTGGATCGGCTGGAGTGGTACATCATGGACGCGATGGAGCGGGTGCCTCTGCTCGGTTCCCAAGGTGTCGCGCGCAACATCAATGGACCGATACCCTACGCTCCCGACGGTCTCCCCATGGTGGGTCCAATGCCGGGAGTGCCGAACGCTTTCGAAGCCCATAGCTTCACATTCGGGGTCGCGCAGGGCGGCGGCGCAGGCAAAGTCCTCTCTGAATGGATCATGCATGGCCAGCCGGAGTGGGATATGTGGTGCGTGGATCCCCGGCGCTTCACTGACTACACCGACACAGCGTATACGCTTGGCAAAGCGCTTGAGACCTACGGCCACGAATACGCCATGCCCTTCCCACACCACGAATGGCCGGCGGAGCGCGACAGAAAGCTCTCACCAAACCATCAAAGGCTGATTGCCGATGGCGCCCAAATGGGTGTCTACAACGGATGGGAGCGCGCCAACTGGTTCGCGCAATCTGGTGACGATACGTCTGAAGAAGCTACCCTTTCCTGGAACCGGTCAGGCCCCTGGGAACCCCGCATTCGCGCCGAGGTTGAAGCGGTTCGAGACGGGGTTGGCATAATAGACGTTTGCGGCTTCTCCCGTTTTTCACTTTCCGGAGACGGAGCCGCTGAGTGGCTTCGCGGTCTGATTGCGGGTGCATTGCCCAAGGTCGGGCGAATGAACCTCATATATCTCTCCGACGCGCGCGGGCGAACTCTCACAGAGATGTCCTGCCTTCGCCACGAGGAGGATTCTTTTACGCTCATGACTGCTGCTGCCGCGCAGTGGCACGACTACGAAGTCCTGAAATCAAAGCTGCCAAATGGTTTGTCCCTGACCGACACGACAAGAGAGAAGACTTCGCTCTTGGTAACTGGGCCAAAATCGCGGGACGTCCTGAAGCAACTCACTTCAGCCGATCTATCCTTGGGTTGGTTGACACACCAGAGCACTGTCGTCGCGGGCAAAGATGCGCTCCTCGTGCGAGTTTCTTTTGTCGGCGAACTGGGCTGGGAAGTGCATGTCGCGACAGAAGACGCAGCTTCCGTCTACGCCGCAATTCGCGAGGCAGGCGCAACACCGTTCGGAATGTATGCGCTCAACGCCATGCGCATCGAGAAAGGTTACCTCACGTGGAAGGGAGATCTGTCATCCGACTACTCCCTCTTTGAGACCGGGCTGGATCGCTTCGTTCGGCTCGACAAGACACAGGATTTCCCGGGAAAGGCAGCGCTTAAAGCCGAAAGAGAAGCCGGATCGACGCGCAAGCTGACCACCCTTGTTGTGGAGCCTGGAGAACAGGATGCGCCCTACATGGCGGCGGTCTTCGCAGATGGAGAAAGGGTCGGAGAAGTCACCTCATCAGCGTTCGGCTACAGAGTAAACGCGGCGATCGCTCTAGCGATGCTCAGATCCGACAAGGCTCAGCCTGGAACAGAGGTAACGGTTGAGGTCTTTGGCAAGCTTCTGCCCGCCATCGTTCAGGAGAATGCGGCCCTATGGGATCCAGAAAACAGCCGCATCCGCGCCTGATCCATACACGAAAGGGAACAAGACCATGGCACTCCCTCCCGAGAAGGCCCGGGCCGTCATCGTCGGCGGCGGCGTGATTGGATGCTCGGTGGCTTACCACCTCGCAAAGCAAGGCTGGACGGATGTCGTCTTGCTGGAGCGCAAGCAATTGACATCAGGTACGACCTGGCATGCGGCTGGCCTGATTGCACAGCTGCGCGCGAATGAAAACATGACACGGCTAGCCAGATACAGCCAAGAACTCTACGGAGAGCTCGAAAACGAAACGGGCGTAGCAACTGGTTTCCGTCGGAACGGTTCGATTACCGTGGCACTATCGCCTGAACGTCATGAGGAGATCCTGCGTCAGGCTTCGATGGCGCGGGCGTTTGGCGTCCAAGTTGAGGAGATTGGGCCCAACGAAGTCGTGTCCCTCCACCCTCACGTTCGGACGGAAGATGTCGCCGGGGCAGTCTACCTGGAAAAGGACGGCCAAGGCGATCCGGCCAACATTGCTTTGGCCATGGCGCGCGGTGCGCGGATGCAGGGCGCGAAGATCTATGAGCGCACCAAGGTAGAAGGTTTCAGAAAGGCTGGTAGGCGGATCACCGGCGTGCATTGGGCCTCAGATGAGGGCCAAGGCGTGATCGAATGCGAGCACGTTGTAAATTGCGCAGGTATGTGGGGCCATGAGGTCGGCCGACAAATGGGCGTGAACGTCCCGCTCCACGCCTGCGAGCATTTCTACGTCGTGACTGACAGCATCCCGGGTCTGACCCAGCTTCCGACCCTACGTGTTCCCGAGGAATGCGCCTACTTCAAGGAAGACGCGGGAAAGATGCTGATCGGAGCATTTGAGCCCGTAGCGAAACCTTGGGGCATGAAGGGCATTCCTCAGGATTTCGAGTTCGATCAACTGCCCGAAGACTTCGACCACTTCGAACCGATTCTGATGGCGGCCGTAAACCGCCTGCCTCTCCTTGCAGAGACAGGGATACATACATTCTTCAATGGGCCCGAGAGTTTCACGCCGGATGATGCCTATCATCTTGGTTTGGCGCCAGAGATGGACAACGTTTGGGTTGCTGCGGGCTTCAATTCGATCGGGATCCAATCCGCCGGCGGGGCCGGGATGGCGCTTGCCGCATGGATGGATACTGGCGAGAAGCCCTTCGATCTCGGCGATGTGGATATCGCCAGGATGCAGCCGTTCCAAGGCAATCGGCGCTATCTGTTCGAACGCTCGAAGGAGACTTTGGGCCTCCTCTATGCTGACCACTTCCCCTTCCGACAAAAGGCCACTGCGCGCGGCGTCCGGCGCTCACCATTGCATGAAGCCCTGAAGACAAGAGGCGCTGTCTTCGGTGAGTTTGCAGGCTGGGAGCGGGCGAATTGGTTCGCCGATGAGGGCCAAGAGCCGGAATACGCATACTCATGGAAACGGCAGAATTGGTTTCAGAATGCCGCGCGCGAGCATCGGGCGATCCGCGAAAATGTCGGCATCTACGATATGTCAACCTTCGGCAAGATCCGCGTCGAAGGCCCCGATGCTGAGGCGTTTCTCAACTATGTTGCAGCCAGCAATCTCTCTGTCCCGGTCGGGAAGATCGTCTACAGCCAGTTCCTGAACCGCTCTGGCGGGATCGAAGCGGATGTGACGATCACGCGTCTCACCGAGACAGCTTACATGGTTGTCACCCCAGCTGCGACGCGCCTCGCCGACCAAACCTGGCTCAATCGACACGTCGGGGATCACCGGGTCGTCGTGACGGACCTCACATCTGCAGAGGCTGTGATCTGCGTGATGGGGCCGAATGCCAGGAAGCTGATGGAGCGCGTCTCACCCAACGATTTCACAAATGCAACCAACCCGTTCGGCACAGTCCAGGAGATTGAGATCGGGATGGGCCTCGCCCGGGCTCATAGAGTGACATATGTCGGCGAACTCGGCTGGGAGATTTACGTTGCTTCAGACATGGCGATGCATGTCTTCGAGACGCTTCTGGAAGCGGGCCAGGACATCAATGCCAAGCTTTGTGGTTTGCATATGATGGACAGTTGCCGGATCGAGAAAGGCTTTCGGCATTTCGGGCACGACATCTCAGCGGAAGACCACATCCTCGAAGCGGGTCTCGGTTTCGCCGTCAAGAAGTCAAACGTTGATTTCGTCGGTCGCTGTGCTGTTATGAAGAAGCGGGAAGAGGGCCTTGAGCGGCGTCTTGTCCAGTTTATGCTGAAAGATCCCGAACCGCTCCTGTATCACGCCGAGCCAGTTCGTCGCGACGGAGAGATTGTGGGCCATCTCACGTCTGGTAGCTATGGCCACTATCTCGGTGCGGCCGTCGGATTAGGCTATGTCCCCTGCCCTGGCGAAAGCGCAACCGAACTCCTGTCGTCTGCATTCGAGATCGAGATCGCTGGAAGTAGGGTGGCGGCCACGGCATCCCTGAAACCCTTCTATGACCCGAAGTCGGAAGCTGTGAAAGTCTGATGCATGAAGACGAACCGACAACTCTACGCCTCCGACAGACGGTCAAGAAGGCCAGAGAACCTGCTTCGATCAAACCCGAAAGCGAATTGAACATGCACGCCCAAGCGACCCTGCACCAAGCAGAAGTCATAAACGGCAAAGTCTTTGCGGAATCGATCCGGAAAGACGTGCGCAGTGGTGTCAAAGCTCTCGATACAGATTACGGTATCTTACCGGGGCTTGCTGTGGTTCTCGTCGGTGACGATCCTGCGTCAGAGGTTTATGTCCGATCGAAAGCTAAGCAAGCCACCGAGGCCGGAATGCGCTCGTTCGTGCACCGCCTTGCAGCCGAAACGACAGCTGATCAGTTGCTCGAGCTCATCGAACGGTTGAATGCCGACCCGACTGTCAATGGGATCCTAGTCCAACTCCCACTTCCCGCGCATCTTTCCGCAAAGATGGTGATCAACGCGATCAACCCGCATAAAGATGTCGATGGGTTTCATATCTCGAATGTCGGGATGGTTGGCACCGGACAAGACGCGATCGTGCCATGCACTCCCTTAGGCTGCATGATCATGTTGCGTCGGTTTCACGTCGACTTTCGAGGCAAGACTGCACTGGTCATCGGTCACTCAAACGTCGTGGGCAAGCCGATGGCACGGCTCCTTCTCAATGCTGATTGCACAGTTATCATCGCTCATAAGTCGTCGACAAACATCCCCGATCTCGCGAGGATGGCCGATATTCTCGTTGTCGCTGCAGGCGTACCGGGTCTTGTCAAAGCCGACTGGGTAAAACCGGGTGCCACTGTGATTGACGTCGGCATAAACCGAGTACCAGCCCCAGAAAAAGGACTTGGTGCCGATGGGCGCCCTAAGACAAAACTCGTCGGGGATGTAGACTTCGAGGCCGTTCGCCACGTCGCTGGGGCCATCTCACCAGTGCCCGGAGGCGTTGGCCCAATGACGATCGCTTGCCTCCTCGCGAACACGCTGACGGCGTGTCGCCAACAACACGGACTCTCAGAATCCCCAACAGCGATGGATCTGAGACCAATTGATGCCGACCAAAGAATAGCGGAATACCCATGAGATACTGCCTGACCGTCACATGCGAAACCCAGCGCGGTATTGTCGCCGCAATTGCAACGTTTCTTGCAGATAAAGGGTGCAACATTACCGATAGCTCACAGTTCGACGACCTGGAGAGCGGCAACTTCTTCATGCGAATAAGCTTCACTTCGGAAGAAGGGCATGAGCGCGATGCCCTAAGGGAGGCATTCCAGGGCATTGCTGAGCGCTTTGGCATGCGCTTCGCCCTCTACGATGAGACCCACAAGATGAAGGTCATCATCATGGTGTCCCGCTTCGGACATTGCCTCAACGATCTTCTCTATCGCGTACGGATTGGGGCGCTTCCGATTGAAGTCGTTGCCGTGATCTCAAATCATATGGATTACCAAAAGGCGGTCGTTAACAGCGACATCCCTTTCTATTGCATTAAGGTGACTAAAGAGAACAAGCCGGAAGCCGAAGCCGCGATCATGCGGGTCGTCGCCGAGACCGATGCTGAACTCATCGTTCTTGCACGCTATATGCAAATCCTCTCCGACCGCATGTGCCAAGAGATGTCAGGGCGCATCATCAACATCCACCACTCGTTCCTGCCAAGCTTCAAAGGTGCCAATCCATACAAACAGGCGCATACACGCGGCGTGAAGCTTATCGGGGCAACGTCACACTATGTAACTGCCGATCTCGATGAAGGGCCAATCATTGAGCAGGAAACAGTTCGGATCACACATGCGCAAAGCGCGGAGGACTATGTTTCTTTGGGCAGAGACGTGGAAAGCCAAGTGTTAGCCCGCGCAATCCACGCCCATGCCAACCACCGCGTTTTCTTGAACGGCAACAAGACAGTTGTTTTTCCCGCCTCTCCTCGAAGTTACTCGTCAGAGCGTATGGGCTGAAGAGCCCTATTGAGAAGCTCGCTCCGCACCAACCTAATGAAGTCGGGTTTCCAAGGCCTCTGCGATCAAGGCGATGCCTGGCTCGATGCGGTTGGCCGGAATTGAAGAATACGCCATCCGGTACCAGGAAAGATCTGATCGGTCCGGCGCAAAAAATGCTCGCCCCGGTTCGATGAGGACACTCTTCTTACGCAATTCAAACGACAATGCCGATGTATCAATGGAGTCTGGGGCTCGCAGCCAAAACGAAGAGCCGCCAAGCGAGTCAGCCTGAGGCGAGAGAAGGCCGTGGTGCCTAAGGCATTCTTCCATTATTGATCGCCGCTTACGAAAACTCCGCGAAAGCCGCGCGAGCTGCGCGTCAAAATGACCCAGAGATAAGAAGTATGCGACTGTCCGCTGTACGTGGCTCGGGGGATGGCGAAGGACCAGACTGCGCAAAGCCCTCGCCTCCTGGACGACCTCCTGGGGCGCGACCAGATATCCAAGACGCAGACCGGGAAAAAGAGACTTGGAGAAAGATCCAACATTGATAACCGAGCCTGACTGATCGAGGGATTTAAGCGCAGGCGCAGGCGATTTGATGATAGACACTTCGAACTCGTAGTCGTCTTCAATCACAACGAAATCGTCCCGCATTGCGCGCTCCAGCAGCTGCTGTCTGCGATGGGGAGGCATCGTGGCATTCGTTGGACAATGATAGCTGGGAGTTACGAACACCACATCCGCGTCTGAAGGAATGCGATCGGGCGGCAGACCCTCCCGATCAACGTCTATCGCTTCGATTTCGCATCCACGCTGGCTGAGAATCTGACGCTGGCCAGGATAACAGGGGTTCTCTACGACTGCTTTCCTCCGCGGACCGAGGAACAACTCCGCAGCGAGCCAAAGCGCGTTTTGCGATCCCATTGTGATAAGGATCTCTTCTGGCCGCGCGGTTATTCCGCGCCGCGGGAGGATGTGGCGCAGGATAAACTCAATGAGCATCGGATCGTCGCGCTCGTAATGATCCGTGGCCAGAGTGTCAAAATCTCGCCGGCCAACAGCCTTTAGGGAACACGAACGCCAGTTCCCGTGGTCAAATAGATCGGCGTCGGATTGCCCATAGATGAACGGATATCTGTAGTCACGCCAGTTGGGCGGGCGCGAAATCTCAACCTGGCGGGCAACTCTGTCGCAGAACTTGCTTTGCCAATCGACGGAACTCCGCGCAGGGGAAGGAAACCGCACAAAACTCGGTCGCCTCGGCGCCGAGTCCGACACATAGTATCCCGATCGACCGCGCGATACGAGATAATCGTTTGAAACCAGCTCGTTGTAAGCCAACGTCACAGTGATCCTGGCGACCCCGAGGTGCTCCGCGAGCCGCCGGGACGAAGGCATTTTTTCACCTGTGACACAACGCCCCAGAGCGATGGCTTCAGAGACGACCTGCTGGATCTTTTGCTGCAAGGTCGCCCCCTCACCGGTGGGCAGAATGAAGATCTCTGGAGGGATAGCCATATTCGCAACCAGTCTATCGGCGACTTAGACCCATAAACGCAGCATTACCTCCAAAGCTCGTTGGTCAATCAAGCGTAAACCCGACTGAGCGCGCCATCGATCGCATCCGTGATCTGATCGATATCGTCCGCCGTCGCAATAAGGGCGGGGGACAGGAAGAGCGTGTTATTGAAGCCCGGGACAGCGCGGTTGGAGGCGCCGATGACGATGCCCTGCTTCATACAATCAGCCACGACGGCTTGAACAGAGGCTTCCGGAACTGGCTCTTTTGTGTCGCGATCCCGGACCAATTCTGCGCCACAGAACAGCCCAAGCCCCCTGACGTTGCCGATGACACTATGCTTTTCCATTAAGGTATGGAGGTTTTCCATAAGGCGCTCGCCCATGGCAGTTGTATTCTCGAGAAGACCCTCATCCTCGATAATACGCATGTTTTCTAGTGCCGCTGCCGGACCGGCAGTGCATCCTCCGAAGGTGGAAATATCGCGGAAGTGGCTCATTGGATCCGCCGGATCATCCTTGAACATCTCAAAGACCCGCTCTGTGGTTACCATGCAGGCGATTGCGGCATAGCCAGAGGCAACGCCCTTCGCCATGGTCACGAAATCGGGCTCGATCCCGTAGTGTTGATAGCCGAACCACTTTCCCGTCCGCCCGATACCGCAGACGACTTCATCAAGATGGAGAAGAACGTCGTATTTCCGGCAGATCTCTTGGACACGCTGCCAATAGCCTTCGGGCGGCGTGATCACACCACCGCCGGCGGTGATAGGTTCGAGACAAATCGCTCCAACGGTATCGGGATCTTCGCGCAGGATCACCTCCTCGATGGCATCTGCTGCACGTTCACCATAGTTCTCGACATCCCACTGCTTCCGATACTCAAGACAATGAGGGACAGGAACGAAACCTGGTGTGTAGGGTCCGTATTGCGCATTGCGCTCATGCTGACCGCCGGCTGAGATACTGGTGATAGTGGAGCCGTGATAGTCGCGCTCGCGGTAAAGAATTTTGTGCTTCTTGCCACCGTAACGCTTGTGCGCGATTTGCCGCACGACCTTAAACGCTTTCTCGTTCGCTTCGCTGCCGGAATTCACATAGTAGACCCGACTCATTCCGGGCATCTTCGAAATGAGCCGTTCGGCGAACATCGAACCAGGTATAGAGCCAGCCGATTGTGCGAAGAAATTAAGCTTGACCAGTTGATCGCGGATCGCATCAGCAATTGACTCGCGACCGTATCCAACGTTGACGGTCCAAACCCCACCTGAGACCGCGTCGATATGCTCCTTTCCCTGAGCATCCCAGAGCCGCAATCCCTTGCCTTCCACCATCACCCTAGGATCGTTTTTTTCCAAGGGTTTATGCTGTGTCAAATGGTGCCAAACATGCGCTTTGTCAGCCGCAATAACTTTGGAAAAATCATTCATCAGAGCAGCTTTGGTCAAGGCGGCACCCCCTCTAGCGATCAATTGACGAGAAACGCGCCGACAATCCATGAGTCGGCGTATCGTTCACCATTGTGCCCAAACAGATTGCATGAATAGGGCCAGTTTAGGAACAAAAATAATTCCAGATGAGCGGCGCGGTTGTTCGCTTGTGTTAAGGCTTTCTTAACTGGAAGCGCGCTGACCGGATGGCACTCGGAAACCAGAAGACTGCACAAGGTTTGAGCGCGTGTATCTGACCTTCCGGGTCCACAGAGAGGAGTCAAGAATGAAACTCATGACGAAATTCGTCACCGGAGCAGCGTTTGTGTTGAGCGCTCAATCGGCAATGGCAGTAGAAGAATTAACGGTCGGCTACTTCCTTGAATGGCCGATGCCCTTCCTCGCCGCCAAAGCGGATGGCGCCTATGACGAGGCACTTGGGATCGATGTAAACTGGGTCAGCTTCGAAACAGGCACCGCGATGTCAGCGGCGATGGCCTCTGGCGACGTGCAGATCTCGGTTTCCCAAGGCGTCCCGCCCTTCGTGGTTGCAAGCTCTGCGGGCCAGCCCATTCAAGTCATCGATGTTGCCGTAAGCTACTCTGAGAATGACAATTGCGTCGTCGCAACCGAACTGGAAATCGATCAAAACAGCGCCGATGAACTTAATGGGAAGAAAGTCGCCATCCCAATGGGGACGGCCGCGCATTACGGCTTTCTACGTCAAATGAACCATTTCGGTGTCGACGTGGCATCCTTGGAAGTGGTCGACATGGCGCCCACCGATGGCGCAGCCGCGCTCGCTCAAGGCGAAGTCGATTTCGCGTGCGGTTACGGCGGTGGACTTACGCGCATGAAAGAGCACGGCAACGTTCTGCTGACGGGCCTAGAAAAAGAGGGCCTTGGTATCCTTGTCTTTGACGTCACGTCTGCACCAACAGATTTCGTCGTGGAGAACGAAGAAGTCGTCTCTGAATTTCTAGCCGTCACCGCCGCTGCGAATGCCGCATGGAACGAGAGCCAATCGGATGAGATGCTCGCGAAGATTGCGAGTGAGGCGGGCATGGACTTTGAAACGGCCAAAGCCTCAATCGCGACGTTCTCGTTTCCGTCAGTCGAAGAGCAGCTCTCGGAGAAGTGGCTTGGCGGAAATGCGCAGAACTTCATGAAAGGCGTAGCTGACGTGTTCGTTGAGGCTGGATCAGTTGACTCCGCCCTAGACAGCTACGATGGCGCCGTGAACACCGGCCCTCTTTCAGCTGTGCAATAATTGCTCCGACTGGGGTGCGGGGAAGTCGCCCGCATCCCACGGCCTCTCCAGAGCCTTGAAAGGAGCAAATTACAAATGGGTACACTGAGTATCGATAACGTTTCGATGCGGTTCGAATTACCCAATGGATCGCATGTGCAGGCTTTGCAGGAGGTCACACTCGAACTGAAGAAGGGCGAACTCATGTCCGTCCTCGGCCCCTCAGGTTGCGGTAAATCTACACTGCTAAACATTCTTGCCGGCTTCCTAGCGCCCACAGATGGGACCGTCACGCTGAACGGCGCCCCGGTCCTTGGCCCGAGCGCTGAGCGAGGGATGGTCTTCCAGAAGGGCGCTCTGTTCGAGTGGATGAACGTAAGGCACAATGTTGAGTTCGGGCCACGCATGAAGAACATGCCCGAAACAGACCGCAATACGATTGTAGAGAACCTGCTCGACACAGTCGGACTTCATGCATTCAAGGACAAGGCAATCTACGAGCTATCGGGCGGCATGCAGCAACGTGTCGCATTAGCTCGGTGCCTCGCGAATGATCCCGACGTTATCCTGATGGACGAGCCCCTGGGCGCGCTTGACGCCCTCACCCGGGAAAAGATGCAAGGCCTTGTGCTCGATCTTTGGAAAAAGACCGGAAAGACCATCATTCTCATCACGCACTCTGTGGATGAAGCGCTTCTCTTGGGGGAAAGGCTCATCGTCATGGCACCCAGGCCCGGCCGGATCTTTAAGGAATACCGCCTGCCCTTTGCCGACCGCGCCGTTGGCGCCGATCTAAGGTCGGTTAAGGAAGATCCCAAGTTTAGCGAAACCAAGAAAGAGATCCTCGAAATGATCTGGGAGATGGAAGAGGAAATCATGGGAGCCGCGGAGGTCTGACAATGACTGGACTATTCATCCTGCTGATGTATGCGACGCTTTTCGTCGGCACCTACTTTCTTCTGAGACTGATCCGGTCGGCCATGCAGCCGAGCAGAGACTTCACTTCACTAAAGACGGTGACTTTTGGAGACGAAAGCGCCGTGACCGCAGATCCGGCGGCTTCTATCCTGTCGCTTGTCGTGGTCTTTCTAGTCTGGGGCGCATTCACTGGGTCGTCGCTTTCGCCCGTGCATGTTCCAGGGCCATTTACGGGCGAGACGTCATTTACGTATACGGCCGAAGACCCGAACGGTCAGACATCTGAGGCGGTCGTGAATGTTCTCGTCCACGAGGCTGGCGCGGCAGTTGAAACTCCGGAAACGGCCCCAGCGACAGGGTTTGCCGTTCCAGATTCGGCAACGGTTGCGGCATGGCGATCTGTCCTCATCCCTGCGCAGCGCAACGATGGCGACGATGTCCGGATCGTAGCTGTCGACGGCAAAAGTATTGCTCCAGGAGAGACGGTTCGGGTTGATGACGGCTCGATTACAATGACGGCGAAGGGCTCGCTAAACTTTTCGCCAGACGCCGGTCTGCAGATGGAGCCGATCTGGATGCCACCGCCGGAAAGCGTGGCACAGCGGCTCGTTGAGATTGCCCGCGAAGGCTACCAGAACGTCTCGCTCTTCGAGCATGTCGGCTGGTCTCTTTGGCGTGTTTTCGCGGGCTTTGCGCTCGGCTCGATCATAGGGATTCCGCTCGGCTACGCGATGGGTCTTTCTGGATGGGCGCGTGGTTGGTTTGACCCTATCGTCGAGTTCATGCGTCCGGTCCCGCCTCTCGCGCTTATTCCACTTGTGATCATCTGGTTCGGAATCGGCGAGAATGGGAAAATCGTGCTCCTGTTTCTTGCCGCTCTATGGGTGATGATAATTGCCGCGAGGGCGGGTGTCTCGGGCGTGAACATCACCAAAGTTCAGGCCGCCTACTCGCTTGGCGCTTCGAAGTGGCAGGTTCTCCGCCATGTCATCGTACCGAACTCACTGCCAGAGATCTTTACGGGCGCCCGGGTTGCTATGGGTGTTTGCTGGGGCACAGTCGTCGCTGCCGAACTCGTCGCGGCAGAGAAGGGTGCAGGCAAGATGATCGTCGCTGCCTCTAAGTTCCAAGCAACGGATATCGTCATCATGGGTATTGTGTTGATCGGGATTATTGGGTTCGGGATCGATATTCTCATGAGGCAAGCGGAAAAAGTCCTTGTCCCCTGGAAAGGCCGCTCCTGAGAACCAACCGAAACTTGGATCAATGTGCAATGCGGCGAACCCCAAGGGTTCGCCGCACGCTGCTACTGCATGAGCCCATGCATGCCCTCAGCCCCAGTGAGGTCGCCGGACGAATAAGACGGCGAGTGCAGTATGGCGATAGCCCGTCTCTTCCAGGCTATGGAACATGCGACCCCGTATTCCGCCACAAGAAGTAGGTGACCGTTGGGGGCCGGGTATCGTCGCGAGGCCGGCCAAGAGACCTGCCATACCCCCAACAATGACTGCAGGCCCTGCCCCACTCCGGATCCGACACTTCGCGATCAGAGCAACGAGACCCATCAACTCAAAACTGCAGTTGCGATCTGCATTGGATCTGGAGGCAAGCGCGTTGCGCATAGCTTAACGATAGGCGCCCCTACCAGAGCCCCTCCAAACAGAAGCGCGAGCGCCATACAGTCAATATGCCAGCTTTTCTGAACGATATCGACCGGAGCGGCAGCGATCTGTAGCGATTGAGCAACGACCAAAGCATAGATCCGCGGCACAAGGAGACGGTAAAGCGGCATCGCCGCAAGGGCGAAACCAAATTCTGTCAAGCCAACCAGGACGCCCTCGACGAGGGTCGCGGACATCAAGACAAGGATGTCTTCCATCAGTCGAAGTTGATCACAATCGTTTTGGAACGGTTAAAGTGCTTAAGCATCGCCTCGAGCGTTGCCTCTTTTCCCAATCCGGATCGGCCAAAACCACCATGGGACACGTTCGGCTGAATGGTGAGACTTTGATTTGCCTGAACATAACCTGTGTTCAATCGCGCTGTACGGTCGAGCGCCGTCGAAAGATCGCGGGTCCAGACGATCGTAGCAAGCCCGTAGTGCATACTGTTCGCTTTAGCGATCACGCTGTCAAAGTCCGACCAGCTCTGCAGAATTGCGAGAGGACCGAAAACCTTCTCCATCACACAAGGGTGGTCGTCAGGAAGGCCAAGAAGCGAAGTCGGCGGCATGAGCTAGTCAGGTGAGAGCGTAGGGTCCTGTGTAATGCTCCCGAAGCGCCGCACCTCGACACCCGTGCTTGCCTCCGCCTGCGCGACATACTCTTCTATCACCCGCTCTTGCTTCGCGCTGATCACCGTTCCGACATCCGCACTCTTCGAATGCGGGTCTCCAATCACCAGCGATTCAAGCACCGCGTCTTGCTTCTAAAGGAACGTATCCATAGGGCGTTAGTGCACATAGATGCGGCTCGCGGCGCTACAACTCTGCCCTTGCCGCGTAATGCGCATGCCAGACACTGCACATATCACAGCTTTCTCTAAGTCAGCATCTGCGCAAACGCTCATGGGAGACTCGCTCCCCAGTTCGAACGAGACAGGAGTGATCCGACCGGCAGTAACCTCATAGATCGTCTCCCCAACCGCTTCCGAACCCGTAAATGTGACTTTCGCAACATCGGGATTATGGGGGGCAGCGCCTGACCGCAAGTGGGCCGTCTCCATCGATTACGTTGAACACACCTGCGGGCAGTTGGCGCATAGTAATCTCGGCCATCAAGAAGGTTGCAAATGGGGCCTGCTCAGCGGCCTTCACAACAACGCTGTTGCCCGCAACAAGTGCAGGACCAATCTTGAGGGCGCACAGAACCAGAGGCACATTCCGAGGGAGAATTGCAGCAACGACACCCAGCGGCTCGCGTGTCTTCATCATGAGCATGCGTAGATCGAATCGGACCCTCTGACCCTTCAACTCTGATCCCAGGCCGCTGTAAAATCCCAGGATCTCAAGTGCCATCGCAACTGCGCAGCGACATTCAGTTTCCTATTGCTTATCCCGTCTCGCGGGCTTGAATCTACGCGATCAGTTCTTGATCGCCTTTCACAGCGCAGGCTGCCGCTGCAAGACGCTTCCCACGTTCTCGGGCAAATCGGCCCGCCCAAGCTAGCTGTGCTTGTTTCGCCGCGCGCACAGCGGTATTCGTTTCGTCCGTATCAATCGCCGCCGCGCGCCCCAATGCCTTACTGTCGCTGGCTTCGGAACATCCAAACCCGCTTTGGTGGAAGAGCGCCGTCCATCCACAAGGTTGGCCTGCGTAAACCCAGCGATTACCTGCTCCGCACTTGTAAGCGGAAAATGCTGATTTTTTATCTGAAACCCTCATCGCGTTACAGCTCACGCGTACGCCGAGAATGTCAGAGCAAATTTGGCCAGTTCAATTGCAAAATAGAACCACGCGAGAAAAACGAGGCGCGCGCTTCTGGCCCCAGTTTAGCCAAACAGATCGTAGCAAGTCTCAAGCGCAGATACCAAGTGGTCTACCTCGGCACGGGTGTTGTAGAGCCCAAAAGACGCGCGACATGTCGCCGGAACGCCGAGATGGTTCATCAGCGGTTGCGCACAATGATGGCCGGCGCGCACAGCGATCCCCTTGCGATCCACCACAGTCGAAATGTCATGAGCATGAGCTGGGCCATCTAGCGTGAAAGAAAAGATCGCTCCCTTATCCGGCGTTTGGCCCTGGATCTGCAGCCAATTGAGTTCTTTGAACCGCCCATTTGCATAGTCTCGAAGATCCGCCTCATGGGCAGCGATCCTCTCCATCCCAAGGTCGTTCATGTAGTCGAGGGCAGCGCCGAGTCCGATTACTTGCACAATCCCAGGCGTACCGGCCTCAAACTTGAGCGGTGGCTCTGCATAGGTCACAGAATCTTTCGTGACTTCACGGATCATGTCGCCACCGCCAAGGAATGGCTGCATCTCTGCATATCGGTCTTCTCGAACGTAGAGCGCGCCAGACGCTGTAGGTCCATAGAGCTTATGGCCGGTGATTGCATAGAAATCGCATCCAAGATCAGAGACATCGACAGGCATATGCACCGCCGCCTGCGACCCATCGACGCAGACTGCGACACCCCGCTCAGAGGCTTCAGCACATATCCGCTTGATATCGACAACTGTTCCCAGAACGTTCGACATGTGGGTGATTGCGATCATCTTGGTTTTCGGGCCGATAGCGCTGAGGACTGTGTCGGTGTCCAGTGATCCGTCTGCGGCCACGTCCACCCATCTCAAGACCACACCTTGGCTTTCCCGCAGCATATGCCACGGAACGATGTTCGCGTGATGCTCCATGACAGTAAGGACAATTTCGTCACCAGGCTGTAATCGTGGAGCTGCCCAGGAATGCGCAACGAGGTTCAGGCCCATGGTCGAACCCGTTGTCAGGATGATTTCATCTTGGGATGCGGCGCCGAGGAATGATTGGATCTTGCCCCTTACCGCTTCGAACTTTTCGGTCGCGAGGTTCGACAGAAAGTGCAGGCCGCGATGAACATTTGCGTATTCCATCGCATAAGCATGCTGCATCGCCTCGATCACAGCCGTCGGTTTCTGCGCAGACGCTCCGTTGTCGAGGTACACCAGAGGCACGCCATGCACCTCACGCGCAAGGATTGGAAAATCACCGCGCACGGCCTCAACGTCGTAAATCATGGTCCACTTCCTTGCATCGGCGCGCCGAGAATCGTGATCACAAAAGCAACGCTGAAAAACAGCATCGCCATACTTAGAACTACACCACCTAGAACGGCGATTGTGTTTTCAAACCCGTGTAGCTCACCAACAAAACAAGCGATGGCCCACATTATCCAGAAAACCGCCACGAAGGTAAGCAAAGTGGCAAGTGGTGGAAGGAGCAAAAGCATCATCACCTGCACGACTTGGATCAGCACCATCATAAAGTCGAGCCAAACTGCAATCGCAAGTGCACCTATTGCAGTCCCTTTCCCGCCGAAAAGTTGCCCAAATCGGAAAATGATCAAGACTGCCAGTGCCAACACACCGAGTTGAAAGGCAGCACCAAACAGGGGATTGTTGACTACAAACGCGGTGGACGCGTCGAGCGCCGCTGGGTTGAATTGAACCGCGAGGAAAGCGCAAATCATACCAAGACACGTGACCGCGAGCGCCGCTTCGACCAATGTCTCAGCAGAAAGCCTCAGCTCCAGGATGCGGCGTGCGGCGACCTTGGGCTGCGCAAGTGTGGCAATAATGAGTTCCCCCCAGATTCCCAAGGTCCACTCCTGAGCCTACGTTTTCCTAGAGCGTCTCAACGCCAAAGACGACAAGCGCAAAGCTGCCAAGGACAGCAACGAAGATCGGCCATGTCCTCCGCTCAGAGGCAGCTCCGAGTGAAGCCGCCGCGAGCCACACCCAGCCCGCGAACGCAAGCAGGCTCGCAATCTCGACAGCCTGCGGGGAGAATAAGCCTAACGTCGCTGACAATGCCGACAGCAATAGAGCAATCGGCGCTCCAAGAAGAAGGGCCCAAAACAGTGCTGAGCGAACTGCTAGGCCTGCTCCACCGATCATTAGCTTAACGAGAGCAGACATGGCGTAAGCAAGGCCCGGCGCCACGACAACGAATGCGAAGATCAGAGACGCGACGGCTGCCGTCGCGGCATCATCCACCGGAAGGTTTTCCGCAGCCCGCAGCGCGCCAGGTACACTGGCTGCGCAGTAAAGCAAGCAGGCCACCATTAGATGGAGAACGGCCCGCCCTTCACTGAGCCCCGCTTCGATTTGGCGGGCCATGGTCCGGCGCGGCCGAACATACGCCCGCGACATCTCCGCAGCGAGACTATAGCGCGATGAGGTTTCTGCAGTTTGGGCTTGCACAACACGCGCCATAGAGGTTGCTACCGACGGTGGCGACCAAGCCAAGCCGCGAGCCGGGCCCTTACCTCGTCTGCAAGATCAGTATCCTCAATCTCCATGATTGCCTCGTCGACAAAGGCCAAGACCAAGAGCTCTTCTGCTTCCGGGCGCTGCAATCCCCGGGAACGGAGATAAAAGAGCGCAGTGTCGTCGACCGCACCAGACGTGGAGCCATGTGAACACGCGACATCATCGGCGTAGATTTCGAGCTCGGGCTTCGCCAAGAACTGACTATCATCATCCAACAGCAGCCCCTGGCTAATCTGGTAGCCGTCCGTCTTTTGCGCTCCCGGTTTAACCAAAATCTTTCCCTGGAAGATGCCCTGTGCTGCTTGGCGGAGTACCTTCTTGAAGACCTGACGGCTTTCGCAGTTTACCGCATCATGGGTCACAAAGACCGTATCATCATGGCGAAAGTCGCCATCGCCCAAACTCGCACCGGCAACATGCGCAGTCGCGTTATCTCCGAGCAACTCAACAACATACTCATTGCGGGTAAGGCGACCGTTCTTCGTCAGGGTAAAGGACTTAAGCACCGACTCCTCGCCCAACCTCGCGAAGAGACCCGTCCAAGCGTGCCGTTCATGATCTCTGCCTTGCGCCCGGACATGATGCGCCTCTGCGCCACTGGCGACATCGACCTCCATCACCGTATTCAGGCGAGCACCGCCCGGCCCTGCCTCAAGAAGGGTCAGCGCACAACCGCTCTCTACGCGCACAACGTGATGCACAAGACCCTCAGCCGCATCCGCCTTGCGCAGATAGGTGAAGCATATTGGTTTGCTTGGTTGACCATACGCACGAATTGCGAACCCTTCGGTGGCTCGTGCCGTGTTGAGAGCTGCCATAGGGCGAATTACTGGAGACTGGCCGGCTCCTTCCAGGGCGCCAAAAACGTCTCGCGCCCAATGGATGTCTGCGCGGACCGCTGCAGAAATCGGCTGAATATCCACGCCCGCGAGTTCAAGAGGATCCGAAAGCTCAGGCTCAAACACCCCGTCGACAAAGACGATGTTGAGGCGATCGACATTGTGGAAAGGCCGCTCCTGATCATCGATCTCGAGGACAGACGCCGCAGTGGCCGGTTGGACAACGAGCGCAGCAGGATCGGTATACTTCCAATACTCGTCACGGCGCGAAGGCGCACCATGCTCCCGAAAGAGAGCCTCTGCTTTCCCCCGTATCGATCTTGCCCATCCTGCCTCGCCCTCTGGCGCGGGATGAGCGTCAAGCAAGATCGCCGCATCTTCGAGCTTTCGTGCTGCAACCGCCATTTCAAGCCACCGAATGAAGGATGTCAGTATATCCGTTGTTCTCGACCTCAAGAGCGAGATCAGCACCGCCGGATTTCACAATACGCCCATCCGCCATGATGTGTACAACGTCAGGCACAATGTGATCCAGCAACCGCTGGTAGTGCGTGATTACAAGGAACGCGCGATCCGGTGACCGCAACGCATTAACCCCGTCGGCAACAAGGCGCATTGCATCTACGTCGAGCCCAGAGTCGGTCTCATCGAGAATGCAGAGTTTCGGTTCGAGAACTGCCATTTGCAGGATCTCATTTCGCTTCTTTTCGCCGCCCGAAAAACCGACGTTGACAGGGCGCTTCAACATATCTTGACCAATGTTCAACGAAGCCGCCTTGTCTCGAACCATTCGCAAGAACTCGGCTGAATTGAGTTCGTCTTCGCCGCGGGCTTTGCGCACGGAGTTAAACGCGGTCCGGAGGAACGTCATATTGCCAACACCTGGAATCTCGACCGGGTACTGGAACGCAAGGAAAAGACCAGCGGCAGCGCGTTCTTCTGGCTCCAGCTCCAGCAAGTCGATCCCTTCCATCTCCGCAGTGCCCTCAGTCACGTCGTAACCTTCGCGACCGGACAAGATGTAGGAGAGGGTCGATTTCCCGGAACCATTCGGCCCCATGATCGCATGGACTTGACCAGCGCCAAGTTCGAGATCCACGCCTTTGAGGATGACTTTGTCCTCTTCTTCGAGTTTGGCGTGCAAGTTGCTAATCTTGAGCATGTCGTTCCTCATCCCTGTTTCGGATTAGCCGTCAGACGGCGCGTTTTGCAGCCCTGGCCTCATCGAGGCCGGGGTGACGATCAAAATGATGCGGGGCGTCGGGATCATCGGTGCGATACCAGCCCAGTAGTTTGGCGATCCAATTGTGTGCATAGTGAAAGAGCGTCACGAACACAGCTGTCTTAAGGATTGCCTCTACGAGGGCGCCAGCTGTGGTGACGGTCGGCCCTCCGAACACGAGGCTAGACAGAAAGTTCAAAGCAAAAAAGATCAGGCCAGCAATGATTGATGCGCCTAAGAATTGCATCACACCCCCTCTATCGTGACAGAAGTCCCAGACGCGGAGACCATCAGCATGTTGTTGATGACCTCGTAGTCGATATCGACGCCGACGACGGCGTTGCCACCGGATCGCCCGGCGCGCTCTTCCATTTCCTTCAGTGCAGTCTCACGCGCTTCACCCAGCGATTCCTCATAGGCACTTGACCGACCACCGATGATGTCCGTGATACCTGCGAACATGTCTCTGAAGACATTGGCACCAAGGATGGCTTCGCCCAAGACGATGCCGTGGTAACCGGTGATTCTGTGGCCTTCGACCATATGGGTGGTTGTGACAATCATCTTCCGCCTACAGACTCAGACGTGAACTGGTCAGTCTTCGACAGCGCTTTGAACCCATCGGGGTCGACCGAACGAAACAAGGAAAGGCACTTCGAGTCCCTGAAAAGGACTAGCCGTGGCTCTCTTCAGCCCACGCTACCCTCTAGGCTGATCGCGACGAGCTTTTGAGCCTCCATTGCGAACTCCATGGGAAGTGCCTGGAGGACCTCACGACAGAAGCCGTTCACAACGAGGGCCACCGCTTCCTCCTCATCCATTCCGCGCTGACGGCAATAGAATAGCTGTTCGTCATCGACCTTAGAGGTTGTTGCCTCGTGCTCAACGCGCGACGAATTGTTCTTACACTCGATGTAAGGGACCGTATGCGCTCCGCAGTCACCACCAATGAGGAGGCTGTCGCACTGGGTGTAGTTACGACTGTTCTTCGCCTTGGGATGCATCGAGACCAAACCGCGATAGGTGTTCTGCGCATAACCAGCGCTGATCCCTTTCGAAACTATCCGGCTCCGCGTGTTCTTGCCCAGATGCACCATCTTCGTGCCGGTATCGGCCTGTTGGTGGTTGTTTGTGATTGCGATCGAGTAGAACTCTCCGTGAGACTCGTCACCGCGCAAGATGCAGGACGGATACTTCCAAGTCACGGAGGATCCGGTTTCAACTTGTGTCCACATCACCTTCGACCGGTCGCCACGACAATCAGCGCGTTTGGTCACGAAATTGTAGATCCCACCCCGGCCGTTCTCGTCACCGGGATACCAGTTCTGGACTGTCGAATACTTCACCTCGGCATCGTCCAGAGCCACGATTTCCACGACTGCGGCATGTAGTTGGTTTTCGTCGCGCATCGGCGCCGTGCAGCCTTCGAGGTAGCTCACATAAGAGCCCTTATCGGCTATGATCAGGGTCCGTTCGAACTGTCCTGTGTTCTCGGCATTGATCCGGAAATATGTGGACAGCTCCATCGGGCAGCGCACTCCGGGCGGAACATAAACGAATGAGCCATCCGAGAAGACCGCCGAGTTGAGCGTCGCATAGAAGTTATCGGTCTTGGGCACGACAGACCCCAGATACTTCTTCACAAGCTCAGGATGACTGCGCACAGCTTCCGAGATTGGGCAGAAAATGACCCCTGCCTTTGCAAGTTCCTCTTTGAATGTCGTACCAACAGAAACGCTATCGAACACAGCATCGACGGCAACCTTACGACCCTCGGCAGGCGCGTCTCCCGCGCCTTCGACACCCGCTAGGATCATCTGTTCACGAAGCGGAATCCCGAGCTTCTCGTAGGTCGCCAACAGTTCTGGATCGACCTCGTCGAGTGACTTCGGCTTCTCTTGCATGCTCTTGGGACGAGCATAGTAGTATTGCGATTGAAAATCGATCCTTGGGTATTGAACCATCGCCCATTTGGGCTCTTCCATCTTGGTCCAGCGGCGGTAGGCATCAAGACGCCACTCTTTCAACCATTCGGGCTCATCATTCTTTTCGGAGATCAGGGCGACAATCGACTCGTCTAAGCCCTGAGGCGCATACTCCATGTCGATGTCAGTGGAGAAGCCGTATTTGTAGCGCTCTGCCATTGAGCGCACCGCCTCGACAGTCTCCCTGTCTACACCTTCCCGAACGGTGATCTCATCCTGCACACTCATAGCTTTCTCGCCCTCTGTTAATGTGATGGACTCAGGCCGCTTTTTGCCTGAACCGCCGGTATTCACTCGCCCAGGCCTCTGCAAAGGCCAGAACGTCCTCGTCTGTTGTGGCTGGTCCTATCGAAACCCGTATCGCGGAGCGCGATGTGAAGGGATCGTAGCCCATGGCCTGCAATACGCGGCTCGACCGCACCTTGCCGCTGGAACACGCAGAGCCTGCGGATATCGAGAACCCGGCAAGATCCATCTGCATAACTTGAGTTTCGCCTTTCCAACCTGTGACTGCGAAACAAGCTGTGTTCGGCAGACGCCGCTCTTTCTTACCAATAGAGATAAGTTCAGGAGCCTCGGCTTCCAGAGCGGCCTCGAGCAAATCGCGTCGTTGCGCGACAGCCTCCCAAACGCCGTCAGCTATGTCCCGCGCCGCGCACGCAGCTGCTGCACCGAAGCCCGCAATCGCTGCGGCATTCTCTGTCCCTGCCCGACGGCCCATTTCCTGTCCGCCGCCACGCATTTGCACACATACTTCCGTGCCCGGCTTAAGTATCAAGGCACCAGCACCTTTCGGTCCGCCAAACTTGTGCGCAGATAGAATTGCCCGCTTCGCCTCTGTCCAATCGAACGCGAATGGAAGCTTACCGGCTAACTGCGAGGCATCGACGAAACCCAAACCTTCAGGCAACTCCTGAAGGATGCCTGTCTCGGAATTCGCTGCTTGGAGAGCTGTTTCGCCAGGGGTCTCGACGGTCACCTTTCCGTCACTATCCACCTGCAAATCTGCCTGGATCCAAGCCAGAACCGCATCGTGCTCGATTTCAGCGCCGATCGGATCCCATCCTTGAAGTCCGAGTGATGCTGCTTCTGTCGCGCCAGATGTGAACACAATATCAGCGGATAAGGCGCCAAATGCTTCTGCCACCTGACCACGCGCACGCTCAAGGATAGCGCGGACCCGACGTCCATCCGCATGCACGGATGAAGCATTGCCAATTACATCAAGGGCCTCAATCATGGCCGCCCGCGCCTCTGGCCGCAAAGGCATCGTGGCGTTGAAATCCATGTAGACCCGTTGAGTCATGCCTTTGCATTCTCTTGAGGCGCGTCTGACATCAACCGATCCGCCTCACGCGCTGGCCCGATGCCCTCATCTACGACCGAAACAAAACTCGGAACGGCAGGGCATGGAGCCAAGTTATTGTCCACCACATCGGCTAAGCGCGTCTGATGCAAAAGCACATAGACATTCGCGGAAAGCTGCTCCCAGAACTTGTCTGCCAGGATTTGTTCTCGCGTTCCGCTTGCCGCACCTGATGCCCCAGCGCCTCGCGTCAGGGCGTCCATTGTTTCATCAACCGCAGACAAGATTTCAGCGACACGTATTGTTTCGATCGGGCGCGCAAGCCGATACCCCCCACCCGGCCCACGGACAGAGTCGACGAGCTTCGCTCTACGAAGCTTGACGAAAAGTTGCTCAAGATAGGCGAGCGAAATATCCTGTCGGTCTGCGATTTCCGCCAGAGACACAAGCTTGGCCGGACCTTGGGCTGCCAAATCAGTCAGGGCGATCATCGCGTATCTGCCCTTGGTACTTAGTTTCATCCCTAACCTCGCAGAGGCGAACACAGTGTTGACGCTCCCGCCTATTCCGCTTAACAGCAGCCCGGCTTGGTCTCGCGCGCAACGCCAATTTAGAATGGATCTAGGTTGGCTGACCGATTCAGTCAAGTTCTTGTCTTGCCAATTAGGAGAAGCGTCTGAATGCCCGAGGTGATCTTCCCCGGTCCAGACGGCCGCCTCGAAGGCCGATATCATCCCAGCAAGAGCAAAGACTCGCCCATAGCGATCATCCTTCACCCCCACCCGCTTTATGGGGGGACGATGAACAACAAGGTGGTCTACAATCTCCACTATGCCTTTCACCGGATGGGCTTTACCTGTCTCCGGTTTAACTTTCGCGGTGTCGGTCGTAGTCAGGGTGAATATGATCAGGGCATAGGCGAACTGTCCGATGCAGCGGCTGCGCTTGACTATCTGCAGTCCTTGAATCCAAACGCAAAGTTTTGTTGGGTTGCAGGCTTTTCCTTCGGCGCATGGATCGGAATGCAGCTGCTGATGCGCAGGCCCGAGATCGCCGGCTTTATATCCGTTGCGCCACCCGCCAACCAATATGACTTTAGTTTTTTGGCACCCTGCCCGTCCTCGGGGCTGATTATCGGTGGCAGCGCTGATCGCGTCGTGCCGCCATCTGATGTGTTGGGGCTTGCCGACAAGCTCAAGCAGCAAAAGGGCATTACAATCACCCACCAGACAATCGATGGCGCAAGCCATTTCTTTGATCCAGGGATGGAGGAAATGATTGCAAGCGTGGAAACGTATGTTCGGCGCCGGATGACAGAAACAACGCGCTAGAGCCGGGACCAGGCCAGACCTTCCGTCTTACTCAGTCGCCTACGGGTGATTGAACGGATCTACGCTTCTGAAGACGCGGCTTGATCACGCGAAGGTCAATTAGGGTTGCCGCCGTCACAATCAAAACCAGCAGGCATAGCGCCCATTTAGACACAGGTTCCATCGCACCTTCGATCTGCAAGGCATGAACAACGGTCGCAACAACGACAATAAACGCCAACACATTATGGATGAGACGCCATGTCCCATATCGAAGGGGTAACCGCCTCCGAAGCACCACAAGCAAGACGGTCAATGCGACACCCCACATCGCAGTCACGCCGTATACCGAGAAGGGTGTAGGAGAAACGAGCAAGAGCGCGTCGAGCGTATCGGGCGGACTGGTCACGTAGAGCCCAACAACATGCAAAATCACGCAGGAAACAATCCCTGCGCCGACCCAAACATGCCAAGACTTTGCTTGCCGCGGTCGAAGGCCGGGCAGATATCTTCCAGCAATTAGGGGCTGCAGAAGAAGCAGACACAGCGCGATAATTCCGGCAAAGCCGCCCATAATATAGGCTGGCCCGCGATACGCTAAGAAAGGGCTGGCAACTGCCAGTCCCAGAGGAATGGCAATAGCAGCGACTATAGCCAACCAAACTGCTATCCGGCGCAAGGCGTGCCCATTCCCGGCTTGCGGGCGCTTCGGACGAGCCTGCATCAGAAAACGAAGCAGTACACAGCCAAAAGCAGGCTCAGGTTAGCAAAACACGTGAACCGCTCGGCTTAGACTGGAGCGAGCACGAAATGGGCTTCCAGAGACGTATCGCTCGCGCTCGGCATAACAGGCCGAAGAAAGACCGTCTCAAATGCACCGTCATCATACGCCAAGTGCGCATGAGGCTGGCCGAAATTGGGCACGATCTGCTCCATCTCAAGCCGATAACTACCATCGGCCGCCGTCAAGACGCTGCCATGATTACGCGGCTCGCGCTCGCCCCCTAGCGTGGTCGCTGCCCAAATCTGGATCCGCGCGCCTTGAATTGGTGCACCATCACCCGCGCGACGAACAGTGCCCGACATCCAGAACCCGTTCCCAAGCTTGTCTACCAGCGGAGCATTTGGTCGGTAATTGTTGCTCCCTCCGCGCATCGTGCGCGTCGGTGCAAACCCGATTGCCCAGACGGGAGAGACAGGAGCGATGGGCCCTTGTGCCAGCGCAGCTCCCGCAAATCCCGCGGCAACAAGGAAAGAACGGCGATTGTAGAAAGGCGACTTCATCGGCTTCTCCTGTCCATTCTAATGGGTGGTAGGCATCATACATCTGAGAGGCGAAATAGCGTCCTGACAAAGGTTATCTACACAATGACGGACTGCAAGACGAGCGTTCCTCGTAAGCACAATCATGTGACCATAGCCCAATTACGTCTCAACCGCGCGCGCCAAGCGCCGGAGATCAAACCAGAGCACCGACGCGCAAAGGAAGTCTAAGACACGGTGAGCCCGTGATGATTGCACAAACGCCGTTGGAAAACAGCCGATCAATCGCCGGATCGGTGCACCACATTCCACCCGTGTAAGCACCAAATGCCGGCAGCATTATGCGGGTGCCATCTTCTAGGAAGCACCTTCTCACCAAAGCCGTCCCCTTCACTTTCATGCGAACCTTTGGGTGAAAGTGTCCCGAAATCTCACCGGGCAGTGCCTCTTGCAGTGCCTCATGCCGAAAGAGCAATCCGCCGAGGGTGAATTCATGCAAGACCCTACCAACCGGTGGTTGAATAGACCGGTCGTGATTGCCCTCAATCCAGATCCAGTCCCGCGCGTAAGCAAGCGCCATCATCCGGTCGAGATCCGTATCGGAAATGGATTGAAGACAGCTCGCATCGTCAAAGCTGTCACCCAAACAAATCACCCGCGATGGATTGAGCGCCTCGATCTCTTTACCGAGCCGCTCAAGCGTTTCTCTCGTCTCATAAGGCGGAAGTAGCGATGACGAACGCCGAGCAACACGATCCGCCTTACCGAAATGTAGATCGGATACACAAAGCAGGCGCTTCTCCGGCCACCACAACGCACCGCTTGATCGTGCAATAAGCCGACATCCATTGATGTTCACGTCTTGTCCCATGCGAGACTGCATGCCGTAGCCGGATTTGGACTGCAAGCGGCGATTGGATCTGTCGGCTATGGTTTAAGTCCAGCGTCGGCGAGAAGAGCCGCAACGGCCTCTTCGGCGAGCCTCTCGACGGCGCGTCCCTTCACCGGCACTCTGCCTACTTCCAAAAGCATCGGAGCAGATAGGGGGGTGACACGGGGCGCCCGGACCGCATCAATTCTCCCGGACACCCGAGCAAGCATCTCCTCGATCCGCCCGAAGTCAACCAGTCCGCGTCCTGCCTCTTGTCGAGTAATGCGCAACAGCAAGTGATCTGGGTCGTACTTTCGTAGTGTGTCATACAGGATGTCAGAGGAGAACGTAGCCTGACGTCCAGACTTCTGAGCCCCCGGCATCCGCTTTTCGATCAGCCCAGCGACAACCGCAACGCTGCGGAACGTCCGTTTCATAACGGCATTCCCGCCGAGCCAGGTCTCCAGCCCTTCTCGCAGGCCGTCGGACGTGAGCAGCGCACCTGGATCGGAAACAGGCTCCAATCCCCAGATCAGAAGTGCGTAGTCGTTGGCCACAAACCCGAGCGGATCTAGTCCAGCCTCTTCCATACGCCGCGTCACCAGCAGCCCCAATGTCTGATGCGCATTACGACCTGCAAACCCGTATATGCAGAAAAAGAAACGGTCGCCTCTGGGAAAAACCTCCACCAGCAGCCGCCCCGGTTGCGGCAAACGACTTACCTTGCTCTGAAGCGTCAGCCAGTCCCGCATATGGTCCGGAAAAGCTGTCCAAGTCTCCCGATCTGCAAGAAGATCGATGACCCGATGCGAGAGACGCGTCGAAGTCGCCAGCTTTGTTCCCGCAAAAACAGCGATCTTTGGCTCTTTCGTAGGCTGTCGACTCACTTCGAGAACCATCTCCCGCAAGCCCTCATAGCGCACTGTTTCGCCACCAATCAGAAATGTATCCCCTGGCTCCAAGGTCGCGGCAAACGCCTCTTCAACTTCGCCCAAAGGGCTACCACCGCGCCCCCTGAGACGCACTGAGAGCGTCTCCGTGTCGACAATCGTCCCGATGTTCATTCGGATTTGCTTTGCCCGACGCGGATCACGCAATTGCCAGCGCCCGTCTCGTTCGATGAGACGTTGCCATCTGTCATAGGCTTTGAGCGCGTAGCCCCCGCTTGCGGCGAACTCCAAACACGCATTGAAGTCTGTTCGGGAAAGTGAAGCATATGGCCCGGCCCGCCGGACCTCATCAAACAAGTGATCAGCGAGAAAAGGTCCCGCGCAAGCCGTTTGCAATATGTGCTGACACAAGACATCCAATCCGCCAGGCCCACGCGGATCGCCATCCAGATCTCGCTCCAAGACCGCGTCGAGCGCCGCGCGGCATTCCAAGAGTTCGAAGCGGTTGGCGGGGACGATAATGGCGCGGGATGGAGCGTTATACCTGTGGTTCGCGCGGCCGATCCTTTGAACAAGCCTCTTTACGTTCTTTGGCGCACCTATCTGAACAACGAGGTCTACATCGCCCCAGTCGATACCAAGATCCAGGCTCCCAGTGCAGACGATGGCGCGAAGGCTCCCCGCGACCATGGCCGCTTCGATACGCTGCCGTGCTTCTCGAGAGAGCGACCCATGGTGCAGCCCAATCGGCAGATCGGCTTCATTCAACGTCCAAAGCGCCCGAAAGAACAACTCCGCTTGCGCACGCGTATTTATGAAAACTAAGGTCGTGCGCGCAGAGCGGATGAGATCCATCACCGCCGGCGCTGCATAGCTCCCCCCCAAACCGGACCACGGCGGTAATGCCGCTGTCTCAAGAATTGAGATATCAGGCTCCGGTCCCGGATCCGCATTGAGAATATCGGGAACACCACCCATGAATTGGCCAAGCGCAGGTGGATCCTCTACCGTCGCCGATAGTCCGACCCGCCGGAGATCTGGCGCTAGGGTTTGCAACCGGGCCAGTCCCAATGTGAGCTGATCACCGCGCTTCGACTCAGCAAGGGCATGAATCTCGTCCAGAATGATGCGGGTCACGCCAGAGAAGATCCTCGGTGCATCTTCGTATGAGAGAAGCAAGGCAAGCGACTCAGGGGTTGTCAGGAGAATATGTGGCGGGTCGACCCGTTGGCGGGCCCGTTGGGCGGCCTTCGTATCGCCTGTTCGATCCTCAACCCGGATCGCCAACTCCATTTCTTCCAACGGCCGTGCGAGATTGCGCCTAATATCCGATGCAAGGGCTTTGAGCGGCGACACGTAAATCGTGTGCAGTCCCGGTCGCGGATCGGCTGCAAGCTCTACCAAACTGGGAAGGAACCCAGCGAGCGTCTTACCCCCACCTGTCGGCGCGATCAAAAGCGCGGCAGACGCGTCTTTCCTTTCGAGTAGATCGAGCTGGTGGCGATGGGGCTGCCAGCTTTGGGCAGCAAACCAACATGCGAATGGTTCGGGCAGCGGCATCAGCCGCTATAACGGGTCCGCCACGCCGTGAATGCGGCAATAGGCCGTCAGGGTATTCTTAAGCAGACAGGCGACAGTCATCGGCCCCACCCCTCCTGGAACCGGTGTGATGGCCCCGGCGACCTGTAGCGCGCTGTCAAAGTCGACGTCTCCGACCAGCCGCGTTTTCCCATCAGGTCGTTCAATGCGATTTATCCCGACATCAATCACAGTTGCACCCGGCTTTATCCAATCAGCGTTGATCGTGTTTGGACGGCCCATGGCGGCTACGAGTATATCGGCACGCGAACACTGTTCCACGATACCCTTTGTCCGGGAATGTGTTGTGGTCACTGTGCAGTTCTCGCGCAGAAGGAGCTGCGACATCGGCTTGCCTACAATATTAGACCGACCGATGACCACGGCATGCATACCGCTCAAATCGCCCAAATGGTCTTTCAAAAGCGTCAGACATCCCAAGGGTGTGCAGGGCACCATCGCGTCCTGACCCGTAGCGAGCCGCCCAACATTCGTGGTGTGAAAGCCATCCACATCCTTTTCGGGTGAAATCGCGTTGATCACCGTCGCTTCGCGCAGATGCGCTGGAAGCGGAAGCTGAACAAGAATTCCATGCACCGAAGGATCTGCATTCAACTGCTCGATCAACAGCAGCAGGTCATGCTCTTGTGTCTCTGCGGGCAACCGATACTGAAAAGATGCCATCCCGACATCGACGGTCTGCCTGCCCTTCGTTTTAACGTAGACTTGGCTCGCAGGATCTTCGCCCACGAGCACAACTGCGAGACCCGGTCTAACACCCGCGCCTGTCTTTAGGCGTGATACGCTTTCTGTGATACGGCCGCGAAGTTTTTCCGCCGCCGCTTTGCCATCAATGATGCATGCCGCTTTCGACAAGGTCCTCAGCATTTCCCAATACCCGTTGCTCTCGTGCAATCGACCACTCGATCAATTGCCGCCATAGCACTTCGATTAGGACGTCGTCGAGATTGTGCCGTTTCGCTTCTTGGCGAACATTCGCGACAACTTCCTCAACTCTGCTGTCGATACGTGCGGGCCAGCCCAGCGCGGGCTTCAATTCGGTCGCCCGGTCCATGCACCTGGCCCTTATTGCTAGCATTTCGATTAAGTCGGCATCCAGCGCATCAATGAACGCGCGCAGTTCCGGCATACTCATACAAGTCTTCGGGTCTCTACTCATCATGCGTTTCAAATACCCTGAGTCGCAAAAGCGAGCAAGTCAGACCAAATTCGTCGGCACTAAAGTGCCAAGTCTGATGATTATTTCTTCACCATCTGACCAAACAACTGTCAGATGAAATTCTCTACTTAAGCGTGTTGTAAGCTCGATTGCACCCAAGCGGAAAGCAACGCAAACGAAGTTACTACATCACCCGATCTGGGTCTCCGTCGGACTTTCATGCAGCTTAGAAGACGGGTTTCGTGTACAACGGGATTTCGAGGCCCGATCTGGGGGAAACGACGCGCCCCAACACAATAGCTACTGAAACTTGGCTGCCAGAGCCCTTATGGACGAATCAGACTATGAACGGATCTACTCCACACCAACTGTCGGTGTTTGCGCACTCAAAGGCGGATAGAGCCGCTGCGGCGGAACATGCAACCTGACCGTTTCGCCGACCCGAAGCTTCCCTTCACGCTCCACCCAGGCTGTCACGCCCCGATGATGCGTGGCGACTGACTTGAAGCTTTTTCCGACACTTTTGTGGTGGCGCTCAATTTCCTTCGCAATGATCGAACAGGGGGCGTTTTCCATATCCACGACCAACGAGACTCCACCTTCAAAGGTGAGGCGCGAAGAAGGTGGCACGAGCGTGAAATCGGGAATCCCTTCGAGAATGATGCTCGCGCCAACCCAAGAGGCGGGGAGTTCCTCAATCCCCAGTCCCGCAGCAATCAAGTCTAGATCCTCTTGAGAAAGGATGGAAACCTGTCGCGTATTTCGGATCTCAGTGCCTTTTGGATACTGGCCGACGACCCTACCGCAAGATAACCTCGTGAGCCCGGAATGGCTCTCGCCCGCAAACCCAGAAAACGTAACCTCAACCTCCGCAACGGATTGCGTGACGTGGCTCCCTTCTCTTGATGGATTAACCCCCAAATATCTTACCTGACCGGTAATGGCAGTCGGGGCCAAGATGGCCATTGTATTTCCTTTCAATCGATTTCACCGGCGAACCGGGATGCAAAACGCTTCGAGTGGCTACAACCCAACATGATTGCTGCGCAGAGCATACCCTGCGCAGCACAAATTTTCGAGGGCTGAATTACTCGAGGCTAAGTTGCCGGTGTTGGGTTGAGATCTTCTCCGCGTCCCGGACGAAGCGACTTCCCAGTTTTGGGAATCGCCGCGATGCTCGGCTTGCCCTTCTGGCTCTCGTGATCGTCATCTTCATCATCATCACGGGATAGCGGCTGGCCATTCATCACCTTTGTGATCTCCTTACCAGTCAACGTCTCATACTCGAGCAATCCTTCGGCGAGACGATGAAGATCTTCGAGTTGTTCGGACAAGATCCGTTTTGCCGTCTCATACCCCTCGTCAACAAGCTGCCGAACCTCGTCGTCGATCTTTTCCTGCGTATCCGGTCCAGCGTTGACCGAACTCACCTGGGGTCCGAGATATGAGAACTGCTCATTCGCATAGTCAATATTGCCAAGCGAATCAGACATGCCGAACCGCGTCACCATTGCGCGCGCAATTCGGGTCACCTGCTGAATATCGGAGGCTGCACCAGAGGTCACATTGTCAGGGCCAAATATGATTTCTTCCGCGACCTTTCCGCCCATCGCCATTGCGATCTGAGACTTATACTTGGTCATGGTCACCGAGAGCTGATCTCGCTCCGGCAGACTCAACACCAAGCCCAAAGCACGCCCACGGGGAATGATCGTTGCCTTATGGATCGGATCATGTTGCGGTACGTTCAGGCCGACAACTGCGTGCCCAGCCTCATGATAGGCCGTCAACTTGCGCTCGTCATCGCTCATAACCATTGAGCGGCGCTCTGCACCCATCATGACCTTGTCTTTGGCGTTCTCAAAGTCGTCCATGGTCACGAAACGCTTGCCCGTCCTTGCGGCCATCAAAGCAGCCTCATTGACGAGGTTGGCCAGATCGGCACCTGAAAAGCCGGGGCAGCCACGTGCAATTATCCGAAGGTCGACGTCAGCCGCGAGCGGCACCTTCCGAGCATGGACGCCCAATATCTTCTCACGCCCCTTAATGTCCGGGTTGGTCACCTGCACTTGGCGGTCAAACCGGCCCGGGCGCAACAGAGCAGGGTCAAGAACATCTGGCCGGTTCGTAGCGGCAATGATGATCACCCCTTCGTTCGCCTCGAACCCATCCATCTCGACCAGGAGTTGGTTCAAAGTCTGTTCACGTTCATCATTCCCACCGCCATAGCCAGCACCGCGATGCCGACCGACCGCATCGATTTCGTCGATGAACACGATGCAAGGAGCGTTCTTCTTCGCCTGTTCAAACATATCGCGTACACGAGACGCGCCCACGCCGACGAACATCTCGACAAAGTCCGAGCCAGATATCGTGAAGAACGGCACACCCGCTTCCCCGGCAATGGCCCGCGCGAGAAGCGTCTTACCCGTTCCCGGCGGTCCGACAAGCAGCGCACCTTTCGGGATCTTTCCACCTAGGCGTGAGAATTTCTGCGGGTCGCGGAGGAACTCAACAATCTCCTCAAGTTCCTCCTTCGCCTCATCAATCCCAGCGACATCGTTGAATGTCACTTTTCCCGATTTCTCGGTCAGAAGCTTCGCCTTTGATTTGCCGAAGCCCATCGCACCGCCGCGTCCACCGCCCTGCATGCGGTTCATGAAGAAGATCCAAACGCCGATGAGTAGGAGGAACGGAAGCCACAACCCAAGTGCGGACATGAAGCCCGACTGCTCTTGAGGCGCAGCTTGAATCTCTACGCCATTCTCCCGCAGCTCCGGGATAATATCGCTATCACGCGGCTGGACCGTCTGCAGATCGACGCCGTCCGATCCCTTTATGTAGATCCGCTCGCCATCAAGCCGCACCGAAGTGACTTGGCCATCATCTACCCGGTTCAGAAAGTCAGAGTAGCTGATCTCACGGCCCATACTCGTTCGACTGCCGTTCGAGAAAACGTTGAACAGAGCGACCATGAGCAGGAAGAGGATGATCCAGAAGGCGATGTTCTTGGTGTTGCCCAAAGTTATAACTCCTGTCGTGCTTGCCCGGTTCTCCCCGCGCAGCCAGTTAGGCGTAACATAACCCCTTGCCGAATTGTTTCAATCCGAATGGCACGTGACAGCAATATCGGACGGGAAGCCGAAAAGTTGAAATTCAAATCCGTTCGCGCGCTCCACGAGGGGCGCAGCAATCAGGCGGTTGCCCCGCCAAACGGCAGGCGTCGACAAGAGAGTTTCCCGCGCGGCACCGGTTTTGCGCCAATCCTTTAAGGATGCAAGGCCCAATCGTCCCAACGCGCCGATTGTCCAATTAGGCGCGCTGTCAGCGCTCCCGATAAATCGCCAACGCCGATCCCAAACTCGCGCGCTCAGAGGCACAGGTGGGATTGGAACGGAAGGCTCGCGACGGACGACAACGCGACCATCTCTTTGACGCAAGACACAGCCATGCAGTGTTGTTCCCCCACCTAAATCGCCTCTCGTGATAGACTTCTCTAGCTCCGAAAGCGGCTTGAAGCGTGGTCGATATTCCTGACCGCCGACCCAGCGCAACACCGACGCGAGTAAACGCGTCCGTAGTTCTTCCGGTCCAGTGGCGAAGCTCCGTGGGTCGATCGTCACGTCTCCAAAGGCGCCGAATGCCACACAAGACAGAGACAAGTCCCGCGTTGAAGCTTCCAGCGCATCGCGCGCAAGCTGCAGCCTATGCGCTGTTTCGGCCAAACGACGTCGCGTGAGACCGATCCCCGCAAAATCGTCGAGAGCGGATCGCACGCGCACACGATCGAATCGGAAGTCTGAGTTGCTGGGATCCTCAATCCAGTGCACGCCCGACGCTCGGAGCCATGATCTTAGATCATCCCGCGCGATACCAAGCATAGGCCTCAGCCAAGTTAGACCGCCCATTACAGTCTGCGCCCGCATACTGGCCAGCCCATCGACTCCCGAGCCTCTGGCCAGTCGCAAGAGGAAAGTCTCGGCCTGGTCGTCGATTGTATGCCCGAGAGCTACGGCGGGAACACCTTCAGCTTGGGCCCAAGCCGCGATCAGTCTGCGTCTGGCTCCACGCGCCTGGGCTTGTAGATTTCCACATGGTTTCTCACCGGCCCAATTCAGGATCTGATGCGGCAAACCAAGACGACTGCACAAGCCCGAGACAAACTTCGCCTCTGCAGCGCTTTCCTCGCGGAGGCAGTGGTCAACCGACACGACTTTAACGAGGCGTTCCGATTCCTTGGCCCATGAACTGATCAGCAGCAGTAGCGCCACGCTATCGCTTCCCCCGGAGACAGCTACCCCCAACGGACCTTCCGGAGCGCGCTCTAGCGTTGGGCGCATCGCGCCGATAAAGCTAGCGCTATTCCCTTCGCTGTTTCCTGTCACGGGCAGTTAAAGGCGGATCGCTCCGTCGCAACGTCGGCCGCTTCGGGCGACGCCGGATAGCGCGCAACGACCTCTGTCCAGGTCAAACATGCCTCGGGAACCTTGTCGATTTTTGCAAGACTCACACCAAGGCCAAATAGAGCGGTCGGCGCAGTCTCTTCATTCGGCGCGCCGCTGAACGCATTGAGATACCCGCGGGCAGCCTCCTGCCAATTCCCCTGAGCCCCCAGAGCGTCGGCGCGCATCAACGCTGCACGATTTGACAATGGACCGCCGGGATAAGTCGCAAGGAACGTGTCTAAAAGACCGAGAGCCTCAGATGGGCGCCCTTCACCAAGCGAGCGCGCGGCGGTGTCGAAATCAGATTTCTCGGCGACGGCGAGTTGCGCCGCCTCCGCGCCACCATCGAATGCGTTTGGTGGCTCGCTTAACCCGCCCCCCAGGATATCGCCTGATCCAGCGCCCCCAGGATCGCCGCCTTCGAGTTCCGTCAGCCGAAACTCCAGATCGCCCGCTCGGTTGCTGGCGTCCGAAACGATACGTGCAATATCGTTGGTCAGGACATCGACCCGGTCAGTCAGTTCCCTAAGACGGGCCTCCATCTGGTCAAGGCGTTCCAAGGCAGTGGCCGGAGCAACAGGTAACCCCTGCGCCGTTCGCCCCTGGACAAGTTGATCCCGAAGCTGCTGCACTTGGTTGTTGAGTATGTCGAGATCCGCTCGAACATCTGCCGTGCTTTCCGCACGTAGAACACCTACAGACACACTCGACGCAATCAAAAGCGCCATAACCCCTGCCAAGTATGACTGCATCCTAGACCTGCCTTCCATATTCGTATCCCAAATTAGGATCCGACGACGCCGGTCACAACCGTAACGGCCCGGCGGTTCTGCGACCAACAGCTTTCATCGGCACATGTCGCAACCGGCCTTTCCCTACCATAGGTTATAATCGAAATACGCGTGTCTGGCACCCCTTGCGAAACCATGTAGTTGCGCACTGCACTGGCTCGGCTCGCACCGAGGGCCAGGTTGTATTCTCCGGTCCCTCGCTCATCAGCATGTCCCTCAATCAGCACTGGAAGACTCGCATTCTGTGTCAACCAGTTGACCTGCTGGTCGAGTGTCGCAATCGCGTCGGCGCCGAGCGTGCTCTGGTCGACAGTAAACAGGATCGTATCGCTGATCTGCGTACCCGGTAGTGTGCCCGCACCCAAAGCCGCTCCGGGCGCGCCAAGTGAGCCGTTCGTGCCGCTGAAGCCTGGACCCAAAGGCACAGGTTCAGGTGGCTGAGCGCAACCTGTCACCACAATCGCTGATGCGATAAGAAGTATCCTCGCATGTTTCATACTCTTGCCTGCCCTTTTTGTCGTATTGTTTGCGATCGCGATTGTCTCAAGAAAGCAGACCAGACCAGGAAGGATCCGAAGCAAAGCCTGCGGTTGGGACGCGTTGCAGGTTCCGCCCCGTGAGGTCCACAGAGTATAGGCTCGGCCCTCCTGTAGCGCCCGGTGTTTCGCGGAAGAAAATGAGCACCCGTCCGTTCGGAGCCCAAGAGGGCCCCTCATCAATGTAGCTCGCCGTCAGCAGACGCTCGTTTCCGCCGTCAGTCGCCATCACACCGATGTGAAAACGGCCACCAACAATCTTTGTGAAAGCAATCCTGTCTCCACGGGGAGACCAGACTGGCGTCGCATAGCGCCCATTGCCAAAACTGATCCGCCGCGCGGCCCCACCCGCTGCTGGCATTACGTAGAGCTGCTGCGTTCCACCACGGTCACTCTCGAATACGATCTGGCTTCCATCTGGCGAGTAAGATGGCGCCGTATCGATAGAGGACGTGTCAGTGATCTGGGTCCGATGCCCAGACTGGATATCGACCACGAATATGTTCGCACCCGACCCAGTTGCAAGCGACATGACCGCACGGGTTTCATCAGGTGAGAATCTCGGCGCGAAGGTCATCCCCTCTATATCCGTCAACACCTGCCGCCTCCCACTGTTGGCTGTGAAGAGGAAGATCTTTGGAACACCTTGTTCGTAGCTCGTGTAGAGAATCTGATTGGCCGATTTCGATACTCTCGGCGTGAGGACAAGCGCGTTCCCATCCGTTAAGGTCGCCGCATTCGCACCATCGTAGTCCATGATCGCAAGCTGCTTGCGCCGCGCGTTCTTTGGCCCACTCGCTGCTATGAACGCAACCCGACTATCAAAGTAGCCCCCCTCGCCCGTCAGACGGCTATAAACCGTGTCTGCGACCTTATGGCCGAGGCGGCGCCATGCTGAGGCACGTCCCTGTAATTGCAGTCCATCGCCTAACGGCGCTTGCGCAAAGACATCCCATAGCCGGAACCGAACCGTGATCCTATCGCCGGACACCAAGACAGCTCCCGTAATGAGAGCCTGCGCATTGATAACCGTCCAATCGGTAAAGCGAATGGGCGCCTCAAAGCTCGTGACCCGACCGATATGCGCGTTAGGCGAGATTTCGCGGAAGAGACCGGACCCTGTCAAATCGGCGACCATAACCTCCGTGATCCGCCGCGCCATATCATCGCCTGTCGGCGTCTCACTGATGAATTGGGGCGCCGCGAACGGCATCGGTTCGACGACCCCTTCGGTGATCTCCAGCCGAAGCGGAGCTTGCGCCGCCGCGGCGAAAGGGCGCAGCGCCAAAGCAGCGGGCACACCGAGTAGCAACCCGCGTCGAACAGCATTCACCATGAGACCATTCCTTCCGGATTGAAGACAATTTCAAGACTGCGCCACTGAGCATACTTATCGGCAGGCAAACCTGAATAGGGCGAACAACGGATCAACGCGCGTCGCCCTGCATCGAAAGCCCGTTGGTAGCGGCTATCGGGAACCGGATTTGGCTCGACCAGCCGGATCGTGTTGGGCAAGACGGCACCAGAGCGCGTAAGCTGCGCAGCGAGCGTGACTTTCAACTCGCTCGCCTCCCGCAATCCAGCAGGGAGGTTCCAGCATTGCTGCACGGCAAGCCGAAGCCCATCGCGTTCGCCAGCCGTCAGCGGCGGCCCGTCTGATGCGCCTTGCGCGGGAGATGCGGCTGTCGCAGCTGTCTGGGTCGGTGCCGTCGGCGCAGTCGCTCGGTTTGCACTCGCAACGAGAGCCTCAAGCTGTGACTGACGATCGGCCTGAGGCGCGGGCTCCAACGCAGAAGGACTTGGTGGGTCTAGGGCAGCCACAGACGCCGGGCGCGCGGGCCGCGTGGGTGGTGGCGCCACACTCACCAGTGCTTCTGGCGCCTCGGGCACAGCTTCTGCCACCGGCTCTGGAGCCACCGCCGCGGGAGCAGTCGCCACCTGCAACTCTGCCTGAGCGGACTCCTCCGGCGAGGGCGAAACTTCGGGAGCAACCTCCGCAGCTTCAAAAGCTTCAGGGGAAGGCGTCGGCTGAGCGTTGGGGGCCACACGATCAACGGGCCGCGGCAGCGGAGCGTCTGCGCGACTTGGCGGTTGCACAGTGACAAGCTCGGGAGACACGGCAGGAAAGTCGGGTAGAGAGCTCGCAAGCGGGGATTCAGATCGAAACTGGGGCGCGAATGCCGCGGATTCCGGGGCAGCCTCTGGCGCAGGTTCAGGCCGCTGTTCCGGAACGATCGTTGGCATCTCCGGCTCAAGGGCAGTTTCAGGCGGCAAGACGACCAACCCCGGGTCGGAAGGGAGGGCTGCCGCCGTACGCGCCCGCTCAAATTCCGCGTCACTCACGAAGGAAACCGATGTCACATTCGTCAATTCTGGTTCGGACGGTGAGAGCCATGGCAGACCGAAAACAGCCGCCGCAACAAGCGCGCCATGGGCCGTTCCCGAAATCAGTATGCCTGGTTTCATCAGTTCCCGGACGCAGCGTCCGTCCCGTCGAGTCGTGGCCCACCTTGCTCCGTGACAAGCCCTACATCGTTGAAGCCGGCCGCATTGAGCGCGCCCATGACCTGCATAACCTGTTCATACGCCAGCGCACCATCCGCCCGAAGATAGATTTCCTGACTCTCTCGTTCTTCCGAAACCGCTGCGAGCATAGGGATCAACTCTGCCAGTTCGACCGGCGTGTTCTGGACAATCACAAGGCCGTCTTCGGAAATCGAAAGCGTAAGCGGCTCTTCCTCTTGGGCAGGTAGCGGGGTCGCAGCGGTCCTGGGAAGCTCGATAGGAACCCCAACTGTCAAGAGCGGCGCAGCGACCATAAAAATGATCAGAAGCACAAGCATCACATCGACCAGTGGGGTGACGTTGATTTCCGACATCGGTTTGCGCCGCCGCGTGCGTTTGCCGGGCCGCCGCTGTCTGGAACTACCCTGGAGCGAAACCGCCATGCTTAGGCGCCAGCCTGATCGAGCTGTCGTGACACAATCATGGAGAACTCATCGGCAAAGCCCTCATAATTGTCGATCAATGCATCCGTGTCCTGGCTCAGTTTGTTATAAAAGATCACGGCGGGGATAGCCGCCAGCAGCCCGAGCCCTGTCGCAAGCAGTGCTTCGGCGATACCCGGCGCCACGACGGCAAGATTGCTGCTCTGCTGCACCGCGATTTCTTCAAAGGCATTTTTAATGCCCCATACAGTGCCAAAAAGACCAACGAACGGCGCAACTGACCCAACGGTCGCTAGGAAACTCAGGCCTTGACCAAGGTCAGCGGCCTCCCGGCCGATGGCGACTGTCATTGCCCGTTCAATCCGTGACTGGCTCCCTGCGATCAGCACACCGTCCCGCCTGTGTGAGCGTTGCCACTCGGTCATTCCAGCCGCAAAGACACGCGCCGCGGCCTCTTGCGGCTCCGGACCAATACGGTCGTAAACAGCGTCAAGCGGCTCTCCCGACCAAAACGCCTCTTCAAACGCTTCCGCATCCGTTTTGGCGCGCCGGAGATCGAAGATCTTTTGAATGATAATTGACCAAGACCAGAACGATGCGACGATCAACAGGATCATCACGATCTTGACCGTCAATGTGGCGCGGAGAAACAACGCCCAAAGCGAGAAATCCATTTCCATGAACGGCCTGCCAATCTCTGCCCGTGTCGATGCGCCGGTTGCCCCGGCTTAGGTGCAGTTTAGCGCGAATGCGGCGCCTTGTGCAGAAAAACCCGTGTGAAGTCCAGACGCCGCAATTCTTGCGCCGGAACAACACCTGTTCCGAGCTGATGGTGAGCCCAAGTCGTTGGAGTGGCTCGTAACATGGACGCTTCTGCCGGAGCTGCCCACTCGGTAGGATGATCCAATCTCCGCTACCTAGCTAAGAGAGACTCGTGGAGCCAACTCTTACAACACCGATTCGCATCGGAGCACTTCAACGTGTTTTCGTCAGGAATTGGGACGTGTCGGCCTGGGATACGGCAAACTTGACCAACCTCAGAACCAAGCTCTGCCGAGCTGCGCCTTGTAAACTGCGGCCAAATTCGAAAACCTCGGCCCCCTGAAACAAGAGACATGAAATTGTCTGGAGTCGACCGAGTGTCACCCGATTTTGTCGAACGAGCCCGTGCAGAGACTGTCAAAGTAGCGGATTATGACCCGGAATGGCCAAAGCTGTTCGAGCAGGAAGCCAAAAGGCTCAGGAGCCTTCTGCCTGAGGCGTCTATCTCCAGGATCGAGCACTTCGGCAGCACAGCCGTGCCTGGCCTTGCAGCAAAACCGATCGTCGATGTTCTGGTTGAGGTTCCGGATCTTCTTATCGTCCATAGGCAGATCGCTCCAATACTCACCAAACACTGTTACGAGTATTTTTGGCGCCCCGGCCCTCTCGGGATGCCGGATATAGCCTACACATGGTTCATACGCCGCGATGTGCACGGTGTCCGGACGCATCATGTCCACATGATCTCGCCGAGCTCGCCTTATTGGGATCGGCTTATATTCCGTGACTGGCTAAGAGCGCATCCCGACACTGCGACCGAGTATGGGAACCTCAAACGTCGCCTAGCAAGAGACCAGAAAGACCGTGGCGCTTACGCCAGAGCGAAAGGGCGCTTCATCGAAAACGTTCTCAAAGAAGCGCGCAAGGCTCCCGACGGAACTGATAAATGATCATCAGCCTCCGATTCGCGACAAGTCACGCACAGCGCCGCGCGACGCGCTCGTTGCGAAGGCCTGATAGGCCTTAAGCGCAGTAGAGATCTTACGGTCTCGCGTCGTTGCGGTCCAAGCCTCGGCACCCCTTGCCTCAATCGCGGCACGGCGCCGAGCCAAAGTCTCAGGATCAATCGCGATATCGATTGAGCGGTTTGGAATGTCGATTTCGATCATGTCCCCATCTTCCACCAGGGCGATCGCCCCGCCCTCGGCCGCTTCCGGCGAGACGTGACCAATAGAGAGTCCAGAAGTGCCGCCTGAAAACCGCCCGTCGGTCACGAGGGCACATTCCTTCCCCAAACCCTTCGATTTCAGGTAACTGGTAGGATACAGCATTTCCTGCATCCCCGGCCCACCGCGGGGACCTTCATAGCGGATCACGACGACGTCGCCCGCCAAGACTTTCCCCGTGAGTATCGCACTCACCGCGGCATCCTGGCTTTCATAGACTTTTGCAGGCCCAGAGAAGACCAAAATACTCTCATCCACGCCAGCCGTTTTCACGATACAGCCGTCCTCGGCCATGTTGCCGGACAGGACCGCCAGCCCGCCATCCTGGCTGAAAGCATGGTCGCGTTCCCGGATTACTCCGTCTTGGCGGTCGAGATCGACTTCCTTCCAGCGCCGTTCCTGGCTGAACGCCTCCTTGGTGCGCACGCCGCCGGGCGCTGCACGATAGAACTTATGGACGGACTCGCTTGTCGTCTGGCGGATGTCCCAACGCTCCAGCGCGTCGGCCATGGTTGGACTGTGAACCATCGGCACGTTCCGATGAAGCAAACCTGCCCGATCCAGTTCGCCGAGGATCGCCATGATGCCGCCCGCGCGATGCACGTCCTCCATATGGACGTCGGACTTCGTTGGAGCGACCTTGCAAAGGCAGGGAACCTTCCGTGAAAGCCGGTCGATATCATCCATCGTGAACGGGATCCCACCTTCTTCGGCAGCTGCGAGAAGGTGGAGGACCGTATTCGTTGAGCCTCCCATTGCAATATCGAGGCTCATCGCGTTTTCGAACGCCTTGAAGCTTGCGACATTGCGCGGGAGGACACTCGTGTCGTCCTGCTCGTAGTAGCGTCGCGCCAGATCCACGATCAAATGCCCAGCTTCCACGAACAATCGCTTCCTGTCCGCATGCGTCGCCAACGTTGATCCGTTGCCCGGCAGCGACAATCCAAGCGCTTCGGTCAAACAGTTCATCGAGTTGGCCGTGAACATCCCCGAACAGGAACCACAAGTGGGGCAAGCCGCCTCTTCAATGGTCTTCACATCGGCGTCAGAAACCGTGTCATCTGCAGCAGCGACCATCGCGTCGACGAGATCAAGCGCCACTTCCATTCCGTCGATCTCGGCCTTCCCCGCTTCCATGGGTCCACCTGATACGAAGACCACAGGAATATTGAGCCGCATCGCCGCCATCAGCATGCCAGGCGTTATTTTGTCACAGTTCGAAATGCAGACAAGCGCGTCAGCACAATGCGCATTCGCCATATACTCTACGCTGTCGGCGATCAGTTCGCGCGAGGGCAAGGAATAGAGCATGCCAGCATGGCCCATAGCAATCCCGTCATCTACTGCTATGGTGTTGAATTCTTTGGCGACTCCCCCAGCGGCCTCAATCTCCCGTGCCACGAGTTGGCCGAGATCCTTCAGGTGTACGTGCCCAGGGACAAACTGAGTAAATGAATTTGAGACCGCGATGATTGGCTTCCCGAAATCCTCATCCGTCATGCCCGTTGCGCGCCAGAGGCCGCGCGCACCAGCCATGTTGCGACCATGTGTTGTTGTGCGTGAACGGTAGCGCGGCATGAAGTCCCTCGGCGTTGGCGAAAAGCTAAAGTCGAAGTCAGCAGATATGTGCTAAACTCCGCGAGTCCAAGAGAAGCTAATGGTGTTTGCAAGGGTTCTGCGTAGATCTTTTGTCGATTTCCAGATCTCTTCTTGGGGTCGACGAAGCGGCCACTCAGTGCCATGCTTAATGCAAGGCGCAGGATTTCGGTTTCGCACTGTCTAGAGACGCTATCGACCACTTCGAAAGTGCTTGGAGAGTTTCAGCCCCTGACCCTGATAATTGGAACCAACGTCGCGCCCGTATAAGATATCCGGGCGTTCGGCCATCCGTTCATAGACCAGCCGACCAACCATCTGGCCGTGCTCAAGCGCGAAAGGCGCCTCGTGACAACGGACCTCGAGCACACCGCGTGAGCCCTTACCGCCAGCGGCGGCATGGCCAAAGCCAGGATCGAAAAACCCTGCATAATGCACCCGAAACTCCCCAACCATAGCGAGATAGGGCGCCATCTCTGCGGCATAGTCCGGTGGGACATGCACTGCTTCGCGGCTCACCAAAATGTAGAATGCACCAGGATCAAGAATGATCCGCCTGTCTTCGGAAACCACCGGCTCCCAAAATGCTTGAGGCTCATAGTGATCGATACACTCCAAGTCGATCAGTCCGGTATGAGGCTTCGCGCGATAGCCGACGATTCCGTCCTCACCTGGCGTAAGATCGACCGAAAACGCCAAGCCGTCTGAGATATGGGCTGGCCCATCCACAAGCCCCGCACGCGTGTCCAGGCTCCGTAGAGCTGCATCGTCCAACCGACACTGCCCAGAACTGAAACGAATCTGGTTTAGCCGCATGCCGGGTCGGACAAGAACCGAAAAGGACCGCGGCGATATCTCAGCATAAAGTGGCCCGCTATAGCCTGGCTCTACCCGGTCAAACTCTCGCCCCCGATCAGTGATCAGTCGCGTTAGCAAGTCAAGCCGACCTGTCGAGCTCTTTGCATTCGCAGTCGCTGAAAGCGCCTCCGGTAGAGCAAGGCTCTCAACAAGCGGGACAAGATATACGCACCCTTTTTCGAGTACGGCTCCGGGCGCCAGATTTATCTTATGCATGGAAAACGACTTGAGCCGTTCGACCACATTTGCGTCACCCGGCAAGAAAGAGGCACGGATACGATAGGCGATCTTACCCAGCCTCAAATCAAGACTAGCAGGCTGTACTTGCCCGGGCACATACGGCGTGTCAGCGACGATGCACCCTGCCCCAAAAAGAGATTCAATTCCTTGGGAGGGCACGACCCCCGGTGCTGAAAGGAAAGTTGCGGATTTGGTCGGGCTAGCGAGATTCGAACTCACGACCTTTCGACCCCCAGTCGAACGCGCTACCAGACTGCGCTATAGCCCGATCCGTGGCGCTTTACATCGGCGCGCCACTAAAGGGCAAGCGGAAAGCTGCAAGCCACAGCGTCGCTCTAGAGAATAACAAAGATGACGTCGACCGATTATCCGAGGTCGTACGCTTGGTCCGAGTTTACCGCCGTTCACCCGGCGTCCTCCTCGGCCATCCGATCTCTCAATTCCTGGAACTTTACAACGAGCGCGCGGAGAGCCTTTGTCCTCGCTGCAGCGTCTGCATCCACTGCAGGAGATTCGCTGGATGCTGTTGCTGCGGCTGCCTCGGTGTTAGCTGGGGATCCGGGTGAAGACTTAGGTAAATCTTTGCATGCATTTGTGCCCGGTGATGTGCCGGAGTGTTTCCCGGCGCCATTGGTGTAGCCTGTTTGCGGAGGGAAATCCGGCGCATCCGGTTCGGCAAAGCCCGCGAGCTCTTTTCCTGAAAGGTCTTCGGTTTCGGCGCGCAAGGCGGGCGAACTCGAACTCTTGCTCTCAGGAAACCGCAGCGGCAGTTGAGGAGCCATCTCGGTCGATTCGGAAACACCCTTTGACGCGGCATTCTGTTGTGCTTCAGTTCCTAGCTGCACAACGTGACGGACGCCCTTTTCCCGCAGGATCTTTTGGACACCTTTGATCGTCATTCCGTCTTCATACAGAAGACCTCTGATTCCTCGGAGCAGGCATACGTCCTCTGGGCGATAATACCTCCGTCCGCCGCCTCTCTTCACAGGCTTGACCTGAGTAAACCGAGACTCCCAAAAGCGCAGGACATGAGCTGGGACATCGAGAACGCCCGCAACTTCACTGATGGTCCGAAAAGCTTCGGGGGATTTGGTCACCACGATGCAAGATCTCCATCTGTGAACCAAGTTAATGACGTGAACAGCGACATAAGCTGGAACGCGCGGATCGGCGAGATGAAACGAGGCAAATACCGCAAGGCGCGGCGTCCCGCATCGTCAGCGGATTTCAACGCTTGTTTCCAGCGTCAACCCGCTCCTTCATGATGTGGGAGGGCCGGAACGTCAAAACCCGTCGGGGCTCAATGGGAACTTCTTCACCGGTCTTTGGGTTCCTACCAACCCGGGCCGATTTCGAACGCACGCTGAACGTGCCAAACGAAGAGATCTTCACAGTCTCTCCACGGACAAGTGCGTCAGACATGTGTTGAAGAACAGACTCGACCAATTCCGCCGACTCGTTTCGGGAAAGTCCAACCTCGGAGAATACAGCCTCACTGAGCTCCATGCGCGTGAGTGTCTTTTCGCTCATCGGCCCTACCCTGTTGTATGTATTTGTTCAAACGTAAGATATTATGGGAAAAGCGTCAATAACAACGACTTGGATAGTGCGCCAGAGCACCTCTACCATCGGAGCACCGCAGCCCCCCAAGAAAGCCCGCCGCCGATCGCCTCCATGAGCAGAACATCACCGGGGCTGAACTTTCCCTCTGCCGCGGCGCAAGACATAGCCATCGGTATCGACGCTGCAGACGTGTTTCCGTGGTCCTGAACCGTCACGACGACCTTCGACATATCGATGCCAAACTTTAGAGCTGTTTGGGTCATAATGCGCAGATTGGCTTGATGCGGGACGAGCCAGTCGACATCCTGTTTGCCAAGACCCGCTGCGCTCAGTGCAGATTCCCCGGCTTGCGCCAGTTTGACGACAGCGTGTTTGAACACCTCCCGGCCTGACATATGAACGACACCAGCGGTGCCGGTGGTAGAGGGACCGCCATCGACAAATAGAATCTCAGAAAAACGTCCATCGGAGTTCAAGTTTGCTGAGAGAACGCCACGGTCCTCGGGCCCGCCGCTACCCTGTGACGCGCGCAACACCATTGCCCCAGCTCCATCCCCGAAAAGCACGCAAGTTGATCGGTCATTGAAATCAAGGATGCGGGAGAAGGTTTCTGCGCCAATGACCATGACAGTCTCGGCGAGTCCTGTCTGGATGAGAGCATTGGCCTGTGCCGTCGCGAAGACGAAACCCGCACAGACCGCCTGAGTGTCGAAAGCGAACCCCCCGCGCATTCCAATAGCGGTCTGCACCTCCACGGCGGTTGCTGGAAAGGTGCGGTCTGGAGTAGCGGTTGCTAAAATGATCGCATCTATATCGAAGCCACTAAGGCCGCCGTTTGCCAAGGCCTCTTTCGCGGCGGCTATCGCAAGATCCGATGTCCTCTCACCCTCTGCGGCATAGTGCCTCCGCTCAATCCCCGTGCGCGACTTGATCCACTCATCGGATGTATCGAGCGTGCGCTCGAACTCAGCGTTTTCAACGACGCGCGCAGGTAGGTAATGGCCAACGCCAATACAGCGGGCCCGGGTCGTGGTCACGGTAAAGCACCCCGCTTCAGGGCTTCGGATGAGGTTTCAAAGGTCTTCTGCTGCGCGCCAGCAGCAACGCGCGCGGCAAGTCGTCTGTTAAAGCTGTTCTCGGAAAGCGTGAAGGCGAGTTTGATTGCCGCTGACACTCCGGTTGCATCGGCGCTGCCGTGGGATTTGACCACCGTTCCGTTAAGACCCAGAAAAACACCACCATTCATCTGACGTGGATCGATCCGCTTCTGGAACCGCCGCAGCGACGTATACGCGAACAAGCCGCCAAACCGGGAAAAGAGGGAATGGTTGAATGCCCCGCGCAGCATTGTGCCGATCATGCGTGCTGTCCCTTCTGCGGCCTTGAGCGCGACATTGCCCGTAAAGCCATCGGTGACAATAACGTCGACCCGCTCTGAGGGGAGATCATTACCCTCAACAAATCCTACATACTCAAAGTCACCGCGGCTGCTGGCCGCCGTGATCATCTGCGCCGCCTGATGCAATTCGGTCCGGCCCTTATGTTCTTCGACCCCTACATTCAGGAGGCCGACCCGAGGCCTAGCGATGTCAAACGCGTTGCGCGCGTAGGAAGCCCCCATCAACGCGAAGGTCATCAAGTCGTTGGCGTCTGCTCGAATGTCTGCGCCAGCATCAAGCAATACACTGTAACCCGCCGTATTATTGGACGGCCAAAGGACAGCGATCGCGGGACGCGCGACACCTGGTGCTTTACGCAGCGCAAGCATCGAAAGCGCCATCAGAGCGCCGGTATTCCCGCAAGAAATCGCGACGGTGGACTCGTTGTCCCGCACCGAGGACAGGGCGCTCCACATGCTGGACCCTTCAGAGCTACGCAGAGCGCGTGAAGGCTTCGCATCCATGCCGATGACGTTCGGGGCATGACGCACTTCTGTTCGGGCTGCCAGCGGCGATCGACGATGGATTGCCTGTTCAAGCGCCGCGCCATCCCCATGAACAATATATTTGAGACGCGTGTTCTTCGCGAGCGACTTCCCCATGCCACGCACCACATCGGTCACGCCACGGTCCCCGCCCATAGCGTCGATCGAGATGACGACATCGTTTTGGCCGTTAGGCTGCGCCCGGCCTATTGAGTCGTTTCCTGGAATGTCCGTGGTCATTCCGGACCGGCCTCACACGAGCTGAGATCAAGCAGCTTCGTCGTCGAGGTCAATCTCATCAACCATAGCGACCACTTCGCGACCATCATAGTGGCCACAGGCACCACAGACGTGATGCGGGCGCCGCAATTCGCCACAGTTTGGACACTCATTGGGATTTGCCGCGATGAGCGCATCATGCGCCCGGCGCATGCCCCGCTTGGAGCGGGTGATTTTGCTCTTGGGTACAGCCATGTCTCAAACCTCGGTGGCAGGCGGGCGAAGCCCGGATCGCATTTGTGTTGTTGCAGCTTTCCGGCCCCGGATACAGAAAGTCGCGCCGCATGTCACGCGCAAGCTTCCGGGACGGGAAGGAAAACGAGCGCCGGAAAATACCGATTGCCAGACAAGACGCAAGGCCAAATCAACGCTCCACGAATTTTGCCAACAACTTATTGACCTATCTGCAAAACCAACAACTCAGTCTAGGAGAGATGCGGCGGCAAGAAGAACTCGACTGCCTAACTGCCTGAAGATTTATCCGACAACGACTTCTTCAATGCGGCAAGAGAAGCGAAGGGTTTCAAGTCCGCATCCTGCAGGGGAGCTACCCCATCGGCAGCGAATGCGGTTGTTTCGAGTTCGGCGCCTGGCTTCCGGGGATAGGCCGGCAACGCAAGCGCCAAAGCTTCGATGGCCACGAGACCCAGATCGATCTCGCGCCCGAGCGGGTCAATTTCGTCGTCATCTTGCGGCGACAACAAGATATCGCTCGGTGCATCGCCCAGCACGGGTAGGTAGTCGCGGCGCACAGGAACATCGACCCGCGTCGTCACCGCTTCGAGCGTAATCACGCACGTCTGGACGACTGTAGCGCCACAAACCCCCGACAACCGCCAACCTTCGTCTGCGACTGGCGCAAGCTCCCCAGAGAAACGCATCTTGCGGATCGCTCGCACGCCTAAGAGGCCCGCAAGCGCCTGACATTCTTCTGGCTCAGGGCTGATTTCGAATTGGTAGTGTCCCGCCTCCTTGAGCCGTGCGACCTCGATGACGCGCGCGAATTCTGGGTTGGTGCTGGATATCCTAGAAGGTTCCACGACCTTCGCCTCCCCTCTTCACAACGAGATCGTCAAAATGAGTGGTGCCGCGTTTCAAGCTGTTGCCTCTCCCAAGGTGAAACCACGTCGTCGTGTTGCTCTGCTTTCTTGAACTAAGACCATCTGCGCGCTAGGGGAACAAGGACTTAACCGCCTGACAGGGACCCTGATGCTTCGGATCTCGCTGCGCCCCGCTCTCCTGAGCCTTTCGATCATGGCAGCAATTGGCGCCGGGTGCGCCCCAGTTGTTCGAGTGCATGGCTATGTGCCATCCCAAGCGGATATCGGATTGGTGCAACCGGGCGTGGATGATTTCACATCTGTGGACGAGAAACTCGGTCGTCCTTCGTCCAGTGGATTGTTGCAGGATAACTCTTGGTACTACGTCCAGAGTGTCGTCGAGAGTTACACCTACAACGCGCCTCGCGTAGTCGACCGCACCGTTCTCGCAGTAAACTTCAACGATAACGGTGTCGTCGACAGTTTGGTTGAGTACGGCTTAGAGGACGGAAGGATCATCAATCTGACAGCGCGCACCACGGAGACGGGCGGACGGACGCTTGGAGTGGTAGAGCAGCTCTTCGGCAACATCCTCAATATCGACGCTGAGTCGCTCAGCGGTCAGTAGTCCCGCGGTAGTTAGCTCGTATGACGCATGAATTTCGCCTTCGGGTCTACTACGAGGACACCGACGCCGGGGGTGTGGTCTACCACGCGAACTATTTGTGCTTCGTGGAGCGGGCGCGAACCGAAGCCTTCATCGAGCTAAACCTTTCCCAAACCGGGATGCGTGAAACACGCGGATTGTTGTTTATGGTCCGCGCGGCCACACTCGACTTCCGCGCCCCCGCCTTCCTCGAAGACGAACTGCTAGTCCTAACCACTGTTTCCGAAATGGGAGGCGCGCGCATCGAGATGCACCACGAGCTTTATCGACAGGGACGACTGATCGTCACGTCCGACGTGACACTAGTCTGTGTGAATGCCGAGGGTCGGGCAACGCGCATTCCTGCAGACATTCGTGAGACACTATCGAGCCTGAGTGCTGAAGAGGTGAGCACGCAGACTTAGCCGACGATCGCCGAAAGCAACTGTTGTTGCTCACTCTTGGATTTGAATCTTCCCTAGAGCAGCCGATCTCCCGACGAGCCCACTTCCAAAGCATCTGCCTCGTCTAGCTCAGTATCGCTGAGGCCCTTCTGAAGGAGAGGCTCATCGGGGAGCGGGCGATTGTCCAACATGCCCGCGGCTTTCAGCTCCGAGATTCCGGGGAGGTCCTTTGCCGAAGACAGGCCAAAATGATCCAAGAACCCTTGGGTGACCACGAGTGTCATGGGCCGACCCGGCGCAGCACGACGCTGTCCGATTTTCACCCAACCCAGTTCTATGAGCAGATCGACGGTTCCGCTGGAAACAGACACCCCTCGGATCTCTTCGATCTCCGCGCGAGTGACCGGCTGGTGATAGGCAATGATCGCAAGCGTCTCAACTGCAGCGCGACTGAGCTTTCGCGTTTCGACAGCCTCGTGGCGCATCAGAAACCCCAGATCGGCCGCCGTTCGGAAAGCCCAGGCATTGCCAACGCGGACGAGCTGCACGCCGCGCTCGGAATAGACGGCGCGAACAGCCGTCAGTGCTTCGGCTACGTCGCAACCCTGCGGCAGTCTTTCCGCGATCTGGCGGCTTGTCAGTGGCTCGCGTGACGCAAACAAAACCGCCTCCACCATGCGCTGCTGTTCTTGCGGCACTGGGATGGCGAAGGCGGTATCGGTTTCAAATTGATGGCTGGTATCATTCACTGCTCGTCTTCCTTCGCTTTTGATCGAAGCAGGATCGGATGGAAGTGTCCGTCCTGCCGGAGGTCCAGATCGCCGGATTTCACCAACTCAAGCGCTGCGGCGAAACTTGCTGCCATGGCGACGCGGCGACGCCTTGGCGCATTTGTCCACGCTTCTGGCAGCCAACTCGAAAGCTCAGTCCAGTTCATTGCGTCGCCGACAAGGCCACGCATGCGCTCAAGAGCTTCTTCGAGGCTGTAGAGCGGCTCGCGTTGAAGATGAAGTGGCTGAAACTCTGCGCTCGTCTTGACCCGGGCATACGCTCTCAACAGATCCATCAGATCTGCACGATACTCGATGCTCACTTCGCGCGTGACTGCTTTAGGCTCTCCCCTCGCGAAGACGTCTCGACCGAGTTGGTCTCTGGCCATGAGTTCAGCCGCAGCCTGGCGCATCGCTTCCAACCGCTGAAGTTGGAAGGCCAAATGGTCAGCCAGGTCATCAGCCGAAGGCCCATCACCTTCCGGATCAGGAGGAAGCAGAAGTCGCGATTTGAGATAAACAAGCCAAGCGGCCATCACCAGGTAATCGGCGGCCAACTCAATCCGAAGCTGCTTTGCCTGCTCCACGAAGGCAAGATACTGCTCGGCAAGCTGGAGAACCGACACTTGGCGCAAATCGACCTTCTGACGACGCGCGAGGCCCAACAAGACATCAAGTGGCCCTTCATAGCCCTCGACATCGACGACTAGGGCTTCCGCTGCCAATCGCGCCGATGTTCCTGCCTCATCGAAGAAATCGTCAGGCATCTGCCACACTCCGGGTCAGCGCCTCATACTCTCCAATCATAGTGTCCAGATCGGCAGTCTCAGGTTCACTGCGGCGGGCCAGAGCAGCCTTGGCACGGGCGAGTGCGCGCCCGGTGAGCGCGGGTGTTGCGGTCGCGACAACCTCCATCTCGTCCATCGAGCCGTTGCAATGCAAAACGACATCGCAGCCCGCATCCAAGGCCGCTGATGCGCGCGCGCCAAATGGGCCCGAAAGCGCATGCATGGAAAGGTCATCTGTCATCAAGAGACCGTCGAACCCGACAACTTCGCGTATAAAATGGTTAACCTCCGGCGAGAGCGTCGCCGGTCGCTCAGGATCGTGGGCCGGGTAGATTACATGAGCTGTCATCGCCATCGGCAGGTCCGAGAGGGCGCGAAATGGTGCAAAATCCGCGCGGAGCTCTTCTGCATCGGCCTCTACTTTTGGAAGCGCGGCATGACTATCGAGCGGGGCGCGCCCTTGCCCAGGGATATGCTTGAGGATCGGCAGCACCCCACCTTGCATCAAGCCTTCAGCGACCGCTCGTCCGATCTTTGCCACCTCCGCCGGGTCACTGCCATAACACCGGTTTTTTAGGACAGCGTGGGTCGTCGCTCCGGCGAGATCGAGAACGGGAGCACAGTTCACATCAACCCCAACCCGCCGTAGCTCGCTGGCAATAATGCGGGAGCGCAGGTGCATCACCTTACGACGCGCCGTCACATCCGGCTGTCGATCGCACTCCACAAGCGCCGGCGCCCATTCTCGCCAGTGCGGAGCGCGCATTCGGGCGACACGACCGCCCTCCTGATCGATCAGCACAGGCGCATCGCGCCCAACTGTCTCGCGCAAAGTGTCAGTCAGCGCCCGAACCTGCTCGGGAGAAACGATATTGCGCGCAAACAGGATGAAGCCCCACGGCTCGGATGCGCGGAAAAAGTCCCGTTCGGCGTCCGAAAGGGTTGTCCCAAGGCAGCCGAAGATGACCGCCCGAGCCGCCATCTACCGCAACGTCACTGGGATACAATCCACGTTGCGCTCTCTAAGCGACTCGCAGATCTGACGGGTCTGATCGGACGTCTCGAAACCTGCGACACGCAACCGATAAAAGACCCGAGCATTGTTCGTCGCCCGCTCGACATAGAGGCTCTTGGAGCTCAAGAGATCGCTATTTGCGGAAGCAAGCCGCTGCCAAGCGGCGCGGGTATTTGCCTCACTGTCAAAAGCACCGAGCTGTACGAGCCTCGACCCCGACGAAAGGCCGGTCACCTCCTGGGATCCTGAGCTGGCGGTTCGCGCTGGAGCTGCGCCATCCGATGCGGCTGGCTCCGTGGTTTTGGCGCGAGTTTCTGGCACATCGCGCGACGCGACTGCCGCGATACGCCGCAGATTGGAAGGCCGACTGAACGGGCGCGGCCCTGCCACAACGTCTGTTTCGGGTTCGGCCTCGGCGATCTCGGTGCTCGCATCCCCGTCCAGTGCATCACTCACTTCGGTCGCCATAGGGTCGCCGCCCAAATCAGGAGCGTCGTCCACTAAGTCAATTTCTGTCTGCAACTCGCCTGCAGTGTCGAAGCTTGGGGCGCTTGCCCCATCGGCCACCTGAGACACCAATTCGGCAACTGTCTTAAATTGCGAGGCTTGGACCAGATCTCGCTGCGGCTTGTCCTCGTCGGAGAGCGCAGGCGTTAATCCGGCGAGCGCAACTTGGCGAGGCAAAGGCGCCTGTGCTCCCTCAAGCACCGCATTTATCTCGCGGCCCTGATGCGCAAACTCGACACCGCCAGGCTCCTCCGGCGCAACACGAGTTGGCCCCTGTAAAGCGCGGACAATCGGCACATCGGCCGGATCGCGGGTCACCAACTCATATGTCCATAGACCCGCACCGCCCAGAAGGGCCAAAACGACAGCAGCGCTGAAAGCACCACGCCAACCGGTAGAGAGGGTTCTTGCGCCCCCAGCGCGCCGATTGCGCGCCTCATCGTCGCTGTACAATTCGTTCATAGGGCTCTCGCCTGTCGATGACACACTATAGCTTGTGTGCTAAACTGCTCCAACCCCAAAATGGCTACGAATGTCTTAACGCATTTCTTCCATCGGGGTGACACCCAAGATACCAAGACCAGCCGATATCGCAACCGCTGTCGCACGGACAAGCGCGAGCCGCGCGAGGGTTAGCTCACGCGCATCCTCACGAACGAAGCGCAGGCTTGCGTCGAGCTTGCCCTGGTGCTGAAGCCCATGAAACTCCGAGGCAAGATCATAGAGATAAAAGGCAATACGGTGTGGCTCGTGGTTCGCCGCAGCGATCTCTACCTGCCGAGGCCATTCGGCGATCTTTTTCGCTAGCTTCAACTCACCATCCGTGCCGAGCGGAGCAAGATCGACCTGAGCAAGTTCGGCGTCATCTGCTGAGAGACCTGCCTCGGCAGCCCTCGCGGCCACAGAACAGGCACGCGCATGTGCATACTGAACATAAAAGACCGGGTTATCGCGGGATTGCTCCAAAACCTTCTCAAAATCGAAGTCGAGCGGCGCATCGTTCTTGCGGGTGAGCATCACGAACCGGGTCACATCTGGTCCTACCTGGTCAACAACGTCGCGAAGCGTCACGAATGTGCCTGCCCGCTTGCTCATCTTGAAAGGCTCACCGCCCTTGAAGAGCTTCACAAGCTGGCAAAGCTTGATGTCAAGCTGCACGGGGTTATCTGCGCTCAGCGCCGCAACCGCAGCCTTCACGCGCTTCACGTAGCCGCCATGGTCGGCACCCAGCACGTCCACCAACATGTCGAAGCCGCGCTGCACCTTGTCATAGTGATAGGCGATGTCGGGCGCGAAGTAAGTCCAACTCCCGTCGGATTTTTTCAAAGGGCGATCGACGTCGTCACCATACTCTGTCGATCGGAACAGTGTCTGCGGCCGCGGCTCCCAATCCTCTGGCTTCCGACCTTTGGGAGGCTCAAGAACCCCTGTGTAGATCAGCTTACGCGCTTCAAGTGCCGAGAGCGCTTCTTCAATCCGCCCAGTGCCGTAGAGCGACTTCTCGGAGAAATAGACATCCATACGGACGCCCAAGAGCGCTAGATCCTGCCGGATCATGTCCATCATCATTTCGGTCGCGATCTCACGAACCTCTTTGAGCCAAGCTTCCTCCGGCTGGTCGAGCAGCGTATCCCCAAAGCGCGTGCGCAACGCCTCCCCAACGGGGATCAGGTAGTCGCCAGGGTAGAGGCCCTCGGCGATGGCTGGCTCTAACCCGTTGGCCTCGCGGTAGCGCTCATAGGCCGACCGGGCCAACACATCCACCTGTGCGCCGCCATCGTTGATATAGTATTCGCGCGTCACCTCATAGCCCGCAAAATCTAAGAGGCTCGCAAGCGCATCGCCAAAAACAGCACCACGCGTATGGCCCACATGCATCGGCCCTGTTGGATTGGCTGAGACAAACTCGACATTGACCTTCGCACCCCGCCCCGTGCTTGAGCGCCCGAAATCCTGTCCTGCTTCAAGAACCGCTGGCAAAACGGCAAACCAGCGGACAGGTTTCAGACGCAAATTGATAAAGCCTGGTCCAGCAACCTCTGCTAGCTCAACATCGGCGGCCGCCTGAAGCTCAGCCGCGAGCACCTCAGCGAGATCGCGCGGTTTCTTCTTTACGGCGCGGGCCAAGACCATGGCAGCGTTGGTTGAGACATCCCCATGAGCCGGATCGCGGGGCGGCTCCACAGTTACGCGCGTCAGATCGACGTCACCGGACAATTCGCCCGCGTCGAACAGCCGCTGGATCTCGCCGATGATGCGCGTCTTCACCTCGCTGAACAGATCCATAACCGCTAAGTCTCCGAGTGTTATGTGGCCAGAGTGAGCCCCTGGGCCGCTGTTGCGCCAAGCGGGGCGCTGTCGTCTTTGGCTTAAGAAGCTGTGCAGATCATCCTGTCCAACGCCGGGCGTGCTGCTAGCATAGCTTTGCAACGGGCTGAACGCCGAATTTGCTTACGATCCATTTCACGCCCGCCGTGTTACCGTCGCGTCCCTGGATCAGGCAGTGCGCTGTAGGAGTGGCATGAACGCCCCCATATCAGGTCCTGAACTTCGCCCAGTAAGTGCCTTCCTTAGCGGCATATAGAGCGACTTTCCCTTGCGGCCTGTAGTTGCCTTCACTGCATCTGTCCAAGCCTTCCACGTCCCCGGCTCCCATGGCTTCGCCGGCAGGAGAACCATCGCCTCGTCAACGAAGGCCGCATCCTCCGGCGCAATGTCGGGAGCAAAATCCCCCTCACAAATGCGCCACCAGTCCAGGAGTTCGGCACGCGTCGCGACGTTTCCCGAAACCGCGTCCCAAAATTGCCGAGCAACGGTGTCCGGCACACCGATACCTTTGACATCCTCAGCAACCGCGTCGAATGGTAGGCCATGCAAGAGCTTCGCGCTGAGCGGTTCGAGATCGTCGGGATTGAAGCGTGTCGGCGCAGTTCCGAATGTGCCGAGGTCGAATCCCGCGATCAGCCCAGCGTGATCCTCATGCAGCTCCACAGGCGCGCTTGATCCCAACCTTGCGAGCAGTGAGGCGAGCGCCAAAGGCTCGATGCCCTTCGCCCGCAGATCTCGCAGCGAAAGAGTTCCGAGACGTTTCGAAAGAGCCTCCCCACCAGCGCCCGTCAGAAGCGAGTGATGGGCAAATCGAGGTGGGGTTCCGCCCAGCGCAGAGATGATCTGTATCTGGGTCCCCGTGTTGGTAACGTGATCGGACCCTCGAACCACGTCCGTGACGCCCGTCTCAATATCGTCAACGACGCTGGCGAGCGTGTAGAGCACCTGCCCGTCACCGCGGATCAACACAGGATCAGACACGCTCGCCGCATCGATCGAGACCTCTCCAAGAATACCGTCGGTCCAGACAATCCGGTCCCAATCGAGCCGAAACCGCCAATGAGAGGGCCGCTCGTTACGTAGCTTTTCCCGTTCTGCAGACGAGAGATCCAGCGCCGCGCGATCGTAGACCGGCGGCTTACCAGCTGCGAGTTGTGTCCGACGCTTCAGCTCCAACTCAGCAGGTGTCTCAAAGCACTCGTAGAGCCGACCGCTGGACCGAAGCTGGTCTGCCGCCGCAGTGTAGCGCCCTAACCTCTCTGACTGCCGAAACGAACCGTCCCATGTCAGTCCAAGCCACTGAAGATCCTGCTCGATCGCGGCCGCGTATTCGGGCTTGGATCGCTCAGGATCTGTGTCGTCGAGCCGCAGGAGGAATTTTCCGCCATCCTTGCGCGCGACAAGCCAGTTCATCAGGGCGGTGCGCAGGTTACCGACATGCAGGTATCCAGTCGGGGAGGGCGCGAAGCGGGTCGTGACCATAGAAATCTCCTTCGGGATGTGTGCTTAATGCCTCTGCCGACTGGCCAAAAGCCCAACAATCCGACGCCAAGGGTTTCGAGAATAGAAAAGAAGCGCGAAAATGCGCGTGGAGGACCCGCAGAATGATGCCCAACCGCCTGACAACCACACCACCCTCACTAGAGGATTTTGAGGCCATGGCGGAATGGGCTTATCTCAAACTACCACCTGCTGTGCGTAAGGCGTGCGAGGGCCTCGTAATCCGCGTCGAGGACTTTGCCGACGAGGGGCTGCTGGTCGAACTCGGCATTGAGGATCCGTTTGAACTCACGGGCCTCTTCGAAGGAGATCCTACCACGGTCAAATCCGTGATGGATCAGCCGAGCCAGCCCAATATCGTCTGGCTCTACCGCCGCCCGATCCTGGACGAATGGATTGAACGCGGGAATGTCGGACTTGAAAAGGTCGTGACGAATGTGCTCGTCCACGAAATCGCTCACCATCTAGGTTGGTCAGACGAGGATATCATGGCTGTGGACAATTGGACACTTTGAGAAGTCTCTCACGCTTGTGTATTACGGTACTGGCAACGATACTTGGTTCGCTCGCCCACGCACAAACTGGCGAGACGCCTTCCGCTCCAGAGTTCGAAGCCCTAACCAAGGGAAAATCGCTGCATTTCGAAAGCGGCGGTCAATACTACGGCGCAGAGCAGTTCTTTTCTGGCCGTCGCACTCTGTGGCAGTTTGCCGATGGCAATTGCGACCCAGGGCGTTGGTTCGAAGCGGACGGACTGATCTGCTTCGTCTACGAGACGACACCCGACGAGCAGTGCTGGCGTGTCACCGGAGATGAAGTCTCGATGGAAGCAGAACTCTACAACGACGGCGCGGCTTCCGGTCTCATCGTCACGCTTACCCGCAAAGACAGCGATCCACTGCCCTGCCCCGGACCTCGCGTCGGAAGCTGATCCAGAGGGGCGTTTTAGCACCGAAACTTCAGGCCCTGCTAAAAGAGGCTTCCTTGCTTCGGCGACGTCTTGCGTCGGGGAGCAGGTTTACGGGGCTGGGCTTCCGCAGAGAGCGGGATCGCGGCAACCTTTCCATCGGCAAATTCCAGTTCCAATCGCGAAGCGGCGGCAACCTCTGCGGCGCGCGTAAGTACCGCGCCATCTCCCGCTCCCGAACTATCCCGGACAATCACATATCCCCGTGCCAAGACAGACGCAGGCCCCAAAGCGGAAAGTGTGCTCGCGAGGACCTCAAACCGCCCGCGATGCAGCCGAATGGACTGTCTCCCAGCCTGCTGGAGGCGCTCTGCACGCGATGAGAGCCGCTCCTGAAGACGTGAGATCGACCTGGACATCATTTCGAGCCTCAGCCCCGCCTGAACCCTTGCGATCCGCTGCTTCTGCCGCTCCAAACCGAAGCGCAGAAGGTGCGGGCCAAAGCGCCCTGCGGCACCACGGTTAAGCTGGAGGTGACGCTCGCGGGCAAGCGCCACAAGGGCGCGTGGCAGACGATCCGAAAGAGCGTCAAGCCGCTGGGCGCGTTCGGCCAAGAGTGTTTCAGGGCGCGGCAAAGCTCGCCCGAGATCCCGCACCCTTTGCCGCCTCAACGAGAGCCCGCGGGCAATGGATGCGCTGCGGCGTTCTTCCAAAGATGCCAGTGTCGCAATAAGATCGAGACGGACCGGCACCGCCATTTCGGCCGCTGCTGTCGGCGTCGGAGCGCGGCGGTCGGCCACCAAATCGATCAGCGTCGTGTCAGTTTCGTGCCCTACAGCGGAGATCACCGGGATCTTGCTCTCCGCCACCGCTCGGACGACCGCCTCGTCATTAAACCCCCAGAGGTCTTCAACGCTCCCACCGCCCCGAGCCACGATCAATACGTCAGGCCGCCGCAGCGAACCCGCGCCCGGGAGCGCGTTGAAGCCCCGAATTGCCGCGGCCACTGCTGGCGCACTCTTTTCGCCTTGGACGGGAACGGGCCACAACAGAACCGGCCTAGGGAACCGCTCCGCCAACCTGTGAAGAATGTCACGGATTACAGCGCCGGTGGGTGATGTCACGACCCCGATCACTTCGGGCAAGTAGGGCAGTTTTCGCTTCCGCTCCGCAGCAAATAGGCCCTCGGCGGCAAAGGCCGCCTTGCGTTTTTCGAGCATCGCCATCAGCGCGCCCATCCCAGCAGGCGCGATCTGCTCGATAATGATCTGATAGCGCGAATTACCGGGGAAGGTTGTCAGCCGCCCAGTGGCGATCACCTCCATGCCTTCTTCCGGTTGGGTTTCAAGCCCGCGCACAGCGCCCTTCCAGATCACTCCGGCTAACACTGCGCGGTCATCTTTCAGATCTAGATAGACATGGCCCGACCGAGGGCGGGACACCCGGCCGATCTCGCCTCGGACGCGCACGAAACCAAATTCGCCCTCAATCACTTGCTTCACCGCGCCCGAGAGCTCGGAGACAGTAAACTCAGGCGCATTGCTCGACTGTGTGGTTGTCTCGAAAAGGTCCATGACGATTGTGCTCCTCGCCTGTTGGCACAGCATAGGGCGCGCCTCAAGGAAGAGCCAGCCCGCCGTTTCTACGCGTGACGACCCGAAGTCAGGGGCGCGATTGGCTGCACCCGACAGCTTGCATCGATCAGCCCCAGCGCCTAGAAGCCGCTGCGACCGTGGCGAGGCTGGGGAAACGACCCTTGAACATCCTGATTATCGGTGGCGGTGGGCGCGAACACGCTCTCGCATGGGCTTTCGCGCAAAACCCGAAATCCGACCGGATCATTTGCGCACCAGGCAACGCGGGCATCGCCCTCGACGCGGGAACCACCTCGCTGGACATCCTGGATCCCATGAGGGTCCTTGCTTTCTGCGCACAAGAACATGTCGAGTTCGTCATGATCGGCCCCGAAGCTCCGCTGGCCGAGGGGCTAGCAGAGGCACTTCGTGAGGGCGGAATGCTTACCTTGGGTCCCAGCCGCGCCGCAGCACAACTCGAAGCGTCTAAAGCCTTTACCAAAGAGATTTGCGCCGCCTGCGGCGCGCCCACTGCTCAGAGCCGGGTCTTCACCGATCCCGATGCCGCGCGCGCCTACCTGCTCTCCGAAGGCGCGCCTATCGTGGTGAAGGCCGACGGTCTTGCCGCAGGTAAGGGCGTAACCGTTGCGGAAAACATAGATGATGCGCAGACCGCACTTGACCGTATTTTCGAAGCGGGTCCCGGCGCGCGGGTGGTGATTGAAGAGTGCATGGCAGGGGAAGAAGCCAGCCTTTTCATCCTCGCGAACGGAACGGATTTCATCAACCTCGGCACCGCGCAGGACCATAAACGTGCCTATGAGGGCGATACGGGCCCAAACACCGGCGGCATGGGGGCCTACTCCCCGGCACCGGTGATGACGCCCGAGGTAACGCAACGCGCCCTAGACGAGATCATTCGCCCAACGCTGGAAGAAATGGCCCGCCGCGGAACCCCCTTCCAAGGCGTGCTCTATGCCGGGTTGATGATCGCCGATGGCGCACCCCGCCTTGTTGAATACAATGTTCGCTTTGGAGATCCCGAAGCACAGGTTCTCGCGCTACGTCTCGGCGCCCAACTGCTCGATGCTTGCCTTGCCTGCGCCGAGAACGACCTCGGGGGAAAGAAGGTTGCCTTCGCTGAAGACCATGCCATGACGGTTGTCCTGGCCGCGAAAGGATATCCTGGTGCCTATGCAAGAGGCGAAACCATTGCCCTGCCTGACCCGCAAGATCCACGGATCAAGGTGTTTCACGCTGGCACCAAGGAGGTCGGCGGCGAGATTGTCTCGAATGGCGGCCGCGTTCTGAACGTTACCGCGCGCGCGGTGTCGTTGCGCGAAGCGCGCGACCTCGCATACGCCACGGTAGACAAGATCATCTGGCCTGGTGGAATGCATCGGCGCGACATCGGCTGGCGCGCACTCTAACGCTCGGTCGGAGCTTAATCCTTTTCGCCACTAAGACTAAGTAGCGGATGACCTGCCCTTAAACTCGTGAGGACGGTGGGTGGGGCCTGTGATCATGTCTCGACCCCTACAAATCGCCGAGATTGAAGCTGGAGGGCGACCCTTCAGGGATTTGAGATTGTGCTACCCAGAATGATGAGCAACTCATGCGGGTGAGCCGGTCGCGTGTCTTTGTAAAGGCCCAGATCAGATTTCATTGTCAGATGCTAAATCGCACCTCTTAGAACTCCAACGCACCAGAATAGCAGAGCCCTGATGCCCCTTAAGGGTCAAGCCTTTGAAACGCTAAATCTGCCTCTCCGGCAGATGCACGATCAGCCCTTCGAGATCGGATGTTACATGGATCTGGCAGGTGAGCCTGCTCGTCTCGGGGTCGGGTTCCCAGGCGAAGTCCAGCATGTCTTCTTCCATCAGATCCATTTCCGGGAGCCGTGCAACCCAAGCCTTATCCACATAAACGTGGCAAGTGGAACAGGCGCAGGCGCCGCCGCAATCGCCCTCGATCCCTGGCACGTTGTTATCTCGGGCCCCCTCCATCACGGTCAGCCCGTCTTTGACGTCCACCTCATGTTTAGTGCCGTCATGCTCTACATAAGTAATCTTCGTCACGTCCTGCTTCCCTGGCCCAAACAGGCTGCGCCCGCTTTACGCTGACCGTGCCATCACGACCACCTGATTCCGCACGCTCGATATGGGGTCGATGCGGCCGAAAGCACGCTTAAACACGAAATTGGTGGTCGGGGACACTCTCAAAATGCGCAAGCTCAAAACGCACGACCCGAGGAAGCACTACTTTCCCGGATCGGTTCTGCAATATGCAGCAATCCTCTAAGGACGACTCCCAGCCACGCCTCTGCGGTGGGCCGCCGGATCATCGCCCCGAAACGGACTTGGAACACTCTCCTGTTTTCGTGAACTCTTGGTTCAGCATGGTCCTTCGCGGGCAAGGGCGTGCTTAACAATGCGGCATGCCGGGGCGTGAGGTCACAAATCCGTGGCAACCCACAAAAAAAGATGTGAAACCTGACACACTCAAGAACACGAGGAGCAGGGCAAGAATGTCGATCAAGGCCAGCATCTATCATCTGACCCATTACCGATACGACCGCCCCGTCACTCTCGGCCCTCAAGTCATCCGGCTCCGGCCAGCACCCCACTCGCGAACCCGGGTTCTGTCTCACTCGCTCAAGGTCGGTCCGGCCGAGCATTTCGTGAACCATCAGCAAGACCCCTACGGTAACTGGCTTGCCCGTTTTGTGTTTCCCGAACCCGTGCGTGAACTCAAAATCGAGGTGGATTTGATCGCCGACATGACGATCTACAATCCGTTCGACTTCTTCGTCGAGGAGCTCGCGGAGGAATGGCCGTTCGACTATCCGGCGGAGCTTCAGGACGATCTTTCGATCTACCGGACGCCCGAACCCATGGGCCAGAGACTCGCTCAGTTCATGACGACCATCCCAAGAGATAAAACGCGGACCGTCGACTTCGTTGTGAACCTCAACACTCGGCTCAGCCAAGAAGTCGGCTATGTGATCCGCATGGAACCGGGCGTTCAGACGCCCGAAGAGACCTTCGAGAGGGGCACCGGGTCCTGCCGCGACAGCTCGTGGCTTCTGGTGCAGATCCTGCGCAATCTCGGCCTCGCGGCGCGTTTCGTCTCCGGCTATCTCATCCAGCTCAAGCCAGATCTCGTCTCCCTTGATGGACCGCCAGGCACAGACCATGATTTCACCGATCTCCATGCCTGGGCGGAGGTGTATCTTCCCGGCGCTGGCTGGATCGGGCTAGATCCCACGTCTGGGCTTCTTACTGGCGAAAGCCATATCCCTCTGGCCGCAACACCGCACTTCCGCAACGCCGCGCCAATAAGCGGTCTTGCAAGCCCTGCGGAGGTTGATTTCGCCTTCGATATGCGCGTGGCCCGCGTGGCCGAGCATCCACGGATCACCAAACCGTTTTCCGATGAAAGCTGGGCCGCGCTCAATGAGCTTGGCAAGAAGGTGGACCAGTCCCTCGCCGCGGGAGACGTCCGGCTCACGATGGGGGGCGAGCCAACCTTCGTTTCGATCGACGATTTCGAGAGTGCAGAGTGGAATACCGCCGCGGTTGGCCCGATGAAGCGCAGTCTGGCCGATACCCTCATCCGCCGCCTGCGCGACCGGTTCGCACCCGGAGGTTTTCTTCACTACGGTCAGGGGAAATGGTACCCTGGCGAAAGCCTGCCGCGCTGGACCTTCTCGCTCTATTGGCGGCGGGATGAGAAACCGATTTGGCAAGATGCAAGCCTCATAGCCGAAGAAACGGCGCAGACCGGTGCCGGGCCGGAACAGGCGGAATCACTGCTCAATGGCAGTGCGCAGGAATTGGGCCTCAAGCCAGGCTTCGTCGTGCCTGCTTTTGAGGATCCCGCCGAATGGATCATCAAAGAAGGCAACTTACCGGAAAACGTCACTCCCTCGAATTCGAAGCTCAAGGACCCGGAGGAGCGCCACCGGATCGCGAAGGTCTTCTCTAGGGGCCTGACCACAGCTTCGGGCTACGTCTTGCCGGTGCAACGCTGGCAGTCGAAGGCATCGGGTCACCGCTGGCGGTCCGAGAAGTGGAAACTTCGGCGCGACTACCTTTTTCTCATCCCAGGGGACAGCCCGGTTGGCTTCCGCCTGCCGCTCAACACACTTCCCTATGTCACGGCGTCGGCGTATCCCTATACCAATGTCGCCGACCCGACGACGCTCGGCGGCAGCTTACCGGATTTCCGCCGCCGGGCCCGCCCCGAACTGGCCCCCATCCCAATCCATGCCGGGCGCGCGCAGCCGATGGCGCACTATACAGCCGATCCGATGGCGCGTCAGGAACGCGTTGAACAAGAACTAGAGGATCTGCCGGGCGGGGCCGTCCGAACGGCGATTTCGGTGGAGCCACGCGATGGCCGCCTTTGCGTCTTCATGCCGCCGGTTGAGCGTGTCGAAGACTACCTGGAGCTCGTCGCCGCCGCCGAATCTGCAGCCGCAGACATGGATCTTCCGATCCACATCGAAGGCTATGCACCGCCGCACGATCCCCGCCTCAATGTGATCCGGGTCGCCCCTGACCCCGGAGTAATCGAGGTAAACATTCACCCCGCGCATTCTTGGGAACAATGCGTCGAGATCACCACAGGCATTTACGAAGAGGCGCGGCAGTGCCGCCTCGGCACCGACAAGTTCATGATCGATGGCAAGCATACCGGCACAGGGGGCGGCAACCATGTCGTCGTGGGCGGGGCCACGACCCTCGATAGCCCCTTTCTGCGTCGGCCAGATCTCCTGCGCTCGCTCATTCTCCATTGGGAGCGGCACCCCTCGATTTCTTACCTGTTTTCCGGCCTCTTTATCGGGCCCACGTCGCAGGCGCCGCGGATCGACGAAGCCCGGCATGACGCGCTCTACGAACTGGAGATCGCACTCTCACAAATCCCGACGCCCGGTCAGGGAGAGGCGCCCCTGCCCTGGCTCGTTGACCGCCTCTTGCGCAATATCCTGACGGATGTGACGGGTAACACACACCGGGCGGAGATCTGTATTGACAAGCTCTACTCTCCAGACGGGCCGACGGGCCGCTTAGGACTTGTAGAGTTCCGCGGATTCGAAATGCCCCCAAACCCACGGATGAGCCTTGCCCAGCAGCTTCTGATCCGGGCTCTGATCGCACGTATGTGGCACAGCCCGGTGACCGGTGCACTCACCCGCTGGGGCACGGTCCTGCACGATCGCTTCATGCTGCCGCATTTCGTTTGGGAGGATTTTCTCGATGTTTTGGGCGACCTGAATCGCCACGGCTTCGATATGCGACCCGAGTGGTTCCAGGCGCTGTGCGAATTCCGCTTCCCGTTCTGCGGCGAGGTGGAAAGCGATGGGGTGAAACTGGAGATCCGCCAGGCGCTGGAACCCTGGCATGTCCTGGGCGAAACCGGTGCGATTGGCGGTACGGTGCGCTATACCGATAGCTCAACGGAACGGCTCCAGGCAAAACTCACCACGACCGATCCCGACCGCTATGTCGTAACATGCAATCGCCGTCGCTTGCCGATGCAGAAAACTGGGACCAGCGGGGAAGCCGTTGCGGGCCTGCGATACAAGGCATGGCAACCGGCGGAAGCGCTCCATCCCGTTGTACCTGTGCACGTGCCGCTGGTTTTCGACATCTTCGACACCTGGACCGGGCGCGCCATCGCGGGCTGCACCTACCACGTGGCGCATCCCGGCGGCCGCAACTACGATGTCTTCCCGGTCAACGGCAACGAGGCGGAGGCGCGCAGGCTTGCGCGCTTCGAACCACACGGACACACACCTGGCGTCTACACGCCTCCGAGCGAAGCACCGCACCCCGAATTTCCCATGACCCTCGATCTTCGACGGCCACCAGGCCTCTGATCTATGGAAGCGCGCAAGCCTCTGAATGCGTATTCGACGGCGCTGCTGATGTCTGACTACCGTCGGCTGCCCGGCGTGCCCGACGAGCTTCTCGACGCGTCTGGCCTAATCCGCCCAATCTGGCGGAGGTTTGTAGAGCATTTCGCAAGCCAGTCGAAGGATGAGTTGGCGGAGCGCTTTGCGCGCGGAGAGCAATACTTGCGCGATGCCGGGGTCTTCTACCGGCAGTATGACCTCTATGGATCGAGCGAGCGCGCCTGGCCTATGTCTCATGTCCCTGTCCTCATCGAAGAGGCAGAGTGGGACCGAATCGCCAGCGGCCTTAAGCAGCGCGCGGAACTCCTCGAGCAGCTTGCTGCGGATCTCTACAGCAGCAACAGACTTGTTGCAGGCGGTCACCTGCCAGCTAACCTAATCGCAGGAAGCCGCGAATGGCTTCGCCCGCTCGTCCACGTGATCCCACGGGGCGGGAATTTTCTCCACTTCATCGCCTTCGAGATCGGTCGTGGCCCCGACGGGACGTGGTGGGTGTTGGGCGACAGGACCCAGGCGCCATCCGGAGCAGCCTTCGCATTGGAAAACCGGGTCGCGACGTCACAGGTCTATGGCGAATTCTTTGCTGAGGCGCATGTGCGCCGCCTCGCAGGGTTCTTCCGAAGCTTCCGAGATGCGCTCCACGCCTTGTCGCCACGCTCCGAAAACCGACTGGCTATCCTGAGCCCGGGCCAGCTCAACGAAACCTATTTCGAACACGCCTATATCGCGCGGTATCTGGGCTTCACGCTTCTCGAAGGCGAAGATCTGGTCGTCGAAGACGGCCGGGTGATGGTTCGTACGGTCGCGGGGCTCGAGCCGGTCGATGTGCTGTGGCGCAGGCTAGACTCCAACTTCGCCGATCCTCTGGAACTCAAAGCCGATTCTCAGCTCGGGACCCCTGGTCTCGTGAATGCCGTCCGGCAAGGCAACGTAACGCTCGTCAATGCGCTCGGAACCGGCGTGCTTGAAACACGCGCACTGCTCGCATTCCTCCCTAGAATTGCGCATGAGCTCCTTGGCGAGCCTCTTAAGATGCCCAATATCGCGACATGGTGGTGCGGCCAAGCTGCTGAACGTGCCCATGTGAAATCGCAGATCGAACGTATGATGATCGGCCCCGCCCACTCGACACGACTGCCTTTTGAGGTGGAAGAGACCACCGTCCTCGGTTCGAGCTTGCGCAGTGAGGCGTTTAAGTCGCTGGCGGGATGGCTCGAAACCGATGGCGCGCAGCTGGTCGGTCAGGAGGCTGTGACGCTCTCCACAACCCCTTCCTACGAGGATGGACGGCTTGTGCCGAGGCCGATGAGCCTGCGGGTTTTTCTGGCGCGCACCGCCTCGGGCTGGGAGGTCATGCCGGGGGGCTTCGCACGCATCGGGCACAGCGATGATACCTCCGCCATCGCGATGCAACGCGGTGGAACCGCTGCAGATGTCTGGGTGTTGAGCGACAAGCCGGTGGACAGAACGAGCGTTTTGCAACTCAACAGTGAGACGCCATATGCCCGCGCCAAGCCCGCGGTCTTGCCCAGCCGGGCAGCGGACAACCTTTTCTGGCTCGGGCGCTACACGGAAAGGGCTGAGGGTGCATTCCGACTCATGCGCGCTTACCACATCCGCCTGTCAGAGACCTCCAACGCAGAGGCACCACACTTCAAACTCTTCGGCGAACATCTCACCTCCGTCGGCCTCGACCCTGCGGAATCCGTGCCGGCAGGTCTGTTGCAAATGCTTGATGGCGCGACGGCAAGCGCGGGCAAGGTGCGCGACCAGTTCTCTCCCGACGGATGGGCGGCTCTCAACGATCTCGCAAAGACTGCAAGGCGCTTCAGTCGAACCCTCAAACCGGGACACGACACAGCGCGGGCAATGGGTGTTCTATTGCGAAAGGTCACCGGGTTTGCGGGCTTGATCCACGAAAACATGTATCGCTTCACTGGTTGGCGGTTTCTGTCTATCGGCCGCTCTCTCGAGCGCGCCATTGCCATGGGACGGCTCATTGAAGACTTCGCGGACTGCGAGGCGCCGGAAGGGGCGCTCAACCTCGCGGTCGAGATCGGTGACAGCGTCATGACCCACCGTCGCCGCTACTCGGTCTTTACCAGCCGGGAGACGGTGATCGACCTGCTGGCGCTCGACTCCATGAACCCACGTTCGATCCTCTATCAGCTTTCTGAACTAAAGACCCATATGTCCTACCTGCCTGGCGCAGAATCCCACGGCCAATTGTCGCGGTTGTCGCGTGCCGTGCTACAGGCGCATACGAGCCTTGCGATTCAGACACCGGGCGAGCTGGATACTGAAGCAATGCGCGCGATCCGCGCTGAGATCGAAGCCCTGTCGGATCTGATCGGAGAAGGCTATATTCACTAGGCGACCATGCTCTACGACATCCGCCTGAAGATCACTTACAGTTATGACCGCCCGGCCATCGCCGGACGCCACATTCTGCGCCTGTTGCCAGCGGATTTGCCTGGCGTGCAGCGGCGCTTGCGTGGCGCCTTGGAAATCACGCCATCTCCCTCCGAGCGGAAAGAGACACTCGACTTCTTCCAGAACGCAGGTGTCGAAATCGCCTTTCGAGAGGCGCATGACGAAATCGTCTTTTCGGTAAATACGCGCATCGAGCGCGTCGCTGCGGCACCTGGGCTTGAAATCTCGCCGCGGCTTTCGCGCTTGGCCGAAGAAATCGCCGAATACCGCGGCCTCGATCCGCAAGCCCCGCACCACTTTCTCGGCTCAAGCCCACGCGTGAACATCAACGCCGCCATGACGGCCTATGCACGCGACCACCTGCCCAACCCGGTGACAGCGTTTCGCGCAGTCTGCCTGCTTGGCGAAGCACTACACCGCGATCTGAAATATGATCCGGATGCCACGGACGTGGACACACCCGCCGAAGAGGCATTCGAACGGCGGCACGGCGTCTGTCAGGACTTCGCCCATATTATGATCGCTTGTCTACGCGGCATCGGGATCCCCGCAGGATATGTGAGTGGCTTCCTGCGAACCATTGCGCCGCCGGGCAAAGAGCGCCTTGAGGGTGCCGACGCCATGCATGCCTGGGTGCGCGCGTGGTGCGGGTGGCAAACCGGATGGGTGGAATACGATCCAACCAATGCACTCGTCGTCGCAACCGATCACATCCTGATCGCCCGGGGCCGCGACTACGGTGACGTCGCACCGGTCAAAGGCGTCTTGAGAATTGCGGGCCAGCAAAAAAGCGAGCAAGCTGTGGATGTCATCCCCGTCCCCGAAGTTGTGAGCTAGGAAACGCCATGAAAGCCCTGCCCTTCCTGACTGCAACCGCGCTTGTCCTTTCAGTGGCCGTTGGCGTGGCGCAGGACACCTCGCCACAACCCGAAGACACGACAGCAATCACGGAGCGCTCCTCGGTTCGCAGCGAACGCTTTATGGTCGCCGCCGCCCACCCGCTAGCCACGCGTGCAGGTTTTGAGATCTTGCAAGCGGGCGGGTCGGCAGCAGATGCGGCCGTTGCGGTCCAGATGGTTCTGACCCTGGTCGAGCCCCAAAGCTCGGGGATCGGAGGCGGCGCCTTTGCGCTCTATTGGAACGCCGCGCAGCAGAGCCTTACCAGTTGGGACGGGCGCGAGACGGCGCCTGCCGCCGCCAGTCCAGATTACTGGCTGACTCAAGACGGCACGCCGATGGATTTCTTCGAGGCCCGCGCTGGTGGGCGCTCTGTAGGTGTGCCGGGCACGCTCAAGCTCATGGAATCCCTGCACGGTCGGTATGGGCGTTTGCCTTGGTCAAACCTGTTCGAACGCGCCATCTCCCTATCGGAAGTCGGCTTTCCCGTGACCCAGAGGCTTGCAGCCTCCATCGCCGCCACCGAAGATCTGGATGTGTTCCCCGCGGCGCGGGCTTATTTCTTCCACGCTGATGGAAGTCCTTTGGCCGAAGGGGACACGCTGCAAAATCCTGAGCTCGCGCGGACACTGCGTCTGATTACCGCCGAAGGTAGCGCGCCGTTCTACTCCGGCGCGATCGCGCTCGACATCGCCGCCGCAACCCGGACAGAGGCCAACCCTGGTGTCATGACCCCTTCGGATATCGCAGAATACGAGGTGAAGGAGCGGGCGCCGGTCTGCATGGGCTACCGTGTGTGGGACGTATGCGGAATGGGGCCGCCGTCATCAGGTGCGCTGACCGTGGGCCAGATCCTCGGGATGCTTTCGAGCTTCGACCTGAGCGCCATGGGCCTCAGCACCGAAGTGCAGCATCTCTACATCGAAGCGAGCAAACTCGCCTTCGCCGATCGCGGGCTCTACATGGCCGATTCGGATTTTGTCGATATGCCGGAAGGGCTTCTCGATCCCTCCTACCTCGCCAGTCGCGCCGAGCTCATAGATCCATCGCTGGCCATGGAGAAGGCCTTGCCAGGCGAGCCGCCATGGGACGAGGCAGAGCTGCGCGCTCCGGGCCTGGAAGCTCCAGAATTCGGGACATCGCACTTCGTGATCGTCGACGGGTATGGCGACATGATTTCGACTACAACAACCATCGAATCCGGTTTCGGCTCCCGTGTCATGGTAAACGGTTTTCTCCTGAACAACGAACTCACCGACTTTTCCTTCGTCCCGGAAGTCGACGGCCAGCCAGTTGCCAATCGCGTCGAGCCCGGCAAACGCCCCCGCTCGTCAATGGCGCCAACGATTGTCTTGAGTGATGGCGTTCCAGTGCTTCTAATCGGTTCGCCAGGGGGATCGCGCATAATCCCCTACGTGGCGCAAAGCCTTATCTCGATCCTTGACTTTGGTTTAGATCCACAAGTGGCGATTGATCGCCCGCATATTACCAATCGAAACGGCCCCACGGACATCGAAACCGGTGGGGGAGCCGAGGTGATCGCCGCACAACTCCAAGAGCTCGGACATGAAACCAATATTCGCGACCTGAATTCAGGTTTGCACGCGATCTTGATAGGGCCCGATGGTTTGGTCGGCGCCGCAGACAAGCGCCGTGAAGGGCTCGCCTTAGGCGAGTGACCCGCGATAGCCTAGTGGTGCGAAGCTAGTCCCACGCATCACTCAAAGATCAGTCTGGCCGGTTGTCCCCAAAAACCCGAAGGGCTCTTAGTGAGGCCGCTGCAGTCGAAGTTATCAGAGCGCGTCGAGCGCTTCTTCCTCTTCGAGGCGTGCCTTATCTGCGGCGCCCTTCGCGTCCGGATCGCGATCCACCAGTTCGATGATCGCCATGGGCGCCATATCCCCGTAGCGGAACCCGGCTCTCAACACGCGGCTGTAGCCGCCGGAACGTTCTTGGTAGCGGGGGCCCAGGACGTCGAAAAGCTTCGCGACCGCCGCATCTGTCTTGAGCTGCGAGGCTGCAAGCCGCCGTGCATGAAGATCGCCGCGCTTGCCCAACGTGATGAGCTTGTCGATCACACGGCGAAGCTCCTTCGCCTTCGGAAGCGTGGTCTTGATCTGCTCGTGCTCAATGAGACTCGAGGCCATATTGGCAAACATCGACTTGCGATGCTCATGGGTGCGGTTGAGTTTGCGGTAACCGTTACCGTGGCGCATAGGTGAACTCCAATCGTGTTTTTGTGCTTTGTCCGGTGAACCTTCTTCGGTCCACGCTCCTTGGGGCCGCGCGGCCCAGAAACCGGGGCTATTTAGAAGCCCCGATCAAGATCAGAAATGGTCCTCGTAGTTCTTGGCCAGTTCTTCGATATTCTCCGGCGGCCAATCGACGATTTCCATGCCGAGATGGAGACCCATGGACGTCAAGACTTCCTTGATCTCATTGAGAGACTTGCGGCCGAAGTTCGGCGTCCGCAGCATCTCCGCTTCGGTCTTCTGGATTAGGTCACCGATATAGACGATGTTATCGTTCTTCAGACAGTTCGCCGAACGCACCGACAGTTCCAACTCGTCCACCTTCTTGAGGAGTAGCGGGTTGAACTCCAGATCGTCGGGCTCTTCTTGACGGATCCCAGCCTGCGGCTCTTCGAAGTTGACAAAGACCGAAAGCTGATCTTGGATAATGCGTGCCGCATAAGCCACGGCATCTTCCGGCGTCAGCGACCCGTCGGTCTCAACCGTGAGCATGAGCTTATCGTAGTCAAGAACCTGGCCTTCACGGGTCGGCTCGACCTTGTAAGACACTTTCTTGATCGGCGAGAAAAGAGCATCGACGGAGATGAGACCAATCGGCGCGTCCTCCGGCCGGTTCTTGTCCGCCGCAACATACCCCTTCCCGGTCTCGACGGTCAGTTCAACGAACAGCGTCGCCCCATCGTCGAGATGACAGATGACATGCTCGCGGTTCAGAACCTCAATCCCGTTCGTCTCTGAGATATCGCCTGCTGTCACCACTCCAGGACCGGTAGCACGGATCTCAAGCCGCTTCGGACCCTCGACCTCCATCCGCAACGCCACGCCCTTGAGATTGAGGACGATGTCCGTCACGTCTTCGCGCACGCCCGGCACGGACGAAAACTCATGCAACACGCCGTCGATCTGCACCGACGTGATCGCTGCCCCCTGAAGCGACGACATCAAGACGCGGCGCAAAGCGTTTCCGAGCGTGAGGCCGAAGCCACGCTCCAATGGTTCTGCGATTGCCGTTGCCTGCCGATCGGGATCTGCGCCCGGCTTGAACTCAAGAGCCGTCGGGCGGATCAATTCCTGCCAATTCTTGTGGATCATCATTCGCTTTGGTCCTCCATTCCTGCCCGCCAACCGGATCCAACGGATGGCGCGCTCCCGAGGGATGTTCAAAAGCAATTTGGCCCGCCAATTCAGGCGGGCCGAAGCGCATTACCGAGTGATTAAACCCGGCGTCGTTTCGGTGGGCGACAGCCGTTATGGGCAATCGGCGTCACATCGCGGATCGCCGTAATCTGAAACCCGACTGCGCCGAGCGCGCGCAAGGCACTCTCCCGGCCGGATCCTGGTCCCTGAACTTCAACTTCGAGGGTGCGGACGCCATGCTCTTGGGCCTTACGTCCAGCGTCTTCGGCAGCCATCTGAGCGGCGTAAGGCGTCGACTTCCGCGACCCCTTAAAACCCATCGTGCCCGCGGATGACCAAGAAATCGCATTGCCCTGCGCATCGGCAATCAAGACCTTGGTGTTGTTGAAGCTCGCATTTACGTGCGCCACGCCCGTGGAGATGTTCTTGCGTTCTTTCCGCTTAATGCGGCCCTTTTCCCGTGCCATCGACCGCGCCCCTATTTCTTCTTACCTGCGATTGCCTTTGCGGGTCCCTTCCGGGTCCTGGCATTCGTGTGGGTCCGCTGGCCCCGGACAGGAAGGCCACGCCGATGGCGAAGGCCGCGATAGCAACCTAGATCCATCAGCCGCTTGATATTCATCTGACGCTCACGGCGCAGATCGCCCTCCACTGAGAGATTAGCGTCAATGTATTCGCGCACCCTTAGGACGTCTGCATCGCTCAACTCGTTGACGCGACGGTCAGGCGCGATCTCAAGCGCATCGCAAAGTTCTTTTGACTTCGCACGCCCAATGCCATGAATGTATGTGAGCGCAACCAGCACTCGCTTGTTTGTCGGAATGTTAACGCCAGCTATGCGCGCCAAGTCCTGCTCCGTTTCGTCTCAGCCCGCAAAAGGGGCATGCTTCATACGTTTATACCCGCCGCACGCGACGGGTGCTGCGACCCTTCCACTGAGGGCAAACATCCCGCGTCCCCGAGGTGAAATGTAGTGGGAACGATTCTCCCCTTTCGGAGAGCGCGGAGTATAGGAATCGTAAACCCAGGGTCAAGCGGCAATACCTCCGGGAGCACCAATAAATCTTGCTCCCGATACAAGTGCGTCTGAGACAGTCTGGTCGTGTCAAGACCGGCGGATCGAGACGACCGAGCCGCCGGAGAGTTTGCGCCCGTTGCTTAGGCGAGAACGTTCGAAATTGCTGAGGTGACGTCGTCGATCGGAACCGATCCGTTGACTGTCTTCAGCTTCCCGGTCCCGCGATAATAGTCGATGAGCGGCGCGGTCTCGGCATGATAGACAGTGAGGCGCTTCTTCAACGTCTCCTCGTTATCATCTGCCCGTGTTCCGCCCGTCTCAGCCGCACGCGTCTTGATCCGGTCAAGCAGGAGTTCGTCGGGCACTTGCATTTCGACAACGGCGTCGAGTTTCATGCCCTTTTCAACGAGAAGCTTGTCCAGAGCCTCAGCCTGCGCAGTTGTACGCGGGAAGCCGTCAAAGATGACACCCGCCTTCGTATCAGGCTCGTCCAGGCGGTCGGAAACAACGCCGATTACGATTTCGTCGGAGACGAGCTGCCCGGCCTCCATGATCGCTTTCGCCTTCTTCCCAACGTCACTGCCCGCCGCAACAGCAGCGCGGAGCATGTCGCCGGTGGAGAGTTGAAGCAACCCGTGATTGTCCACAAGCCTTTGTGCTTGCGTACCCTTTCCGGCCCCCGGCGGCCCAAGCAGAATTATGTTCATCGCCGACTCTTTCTCCGTCCCTTATTTCCCCGACCGCGCAGCTGCGATTTTTCGATCAGCCCCTCGTATTGATGTGCCAGCAGATGGGACTGAACCTGCGTGATCGTGTCCATAGTTACCGAGACAACGATCAGCAAGGAAGTGCCTCCGAAATAAAATGGCACAGCAAGCTGGGAAATTAGAACTTCCGGCAACAAGCAAACCGCCGCAAGATAGGCGGACCCCACCACGAGGATGCGTGTGACGACGTAGTCGAGATACTCGATCGTCTTTTGCCCTGGGCGGATACCGGGAATGAATCCGCCTTGGCGCTTAAGATTGTCGGCAACATCGTCGGACTTGAACGCGACATTGGCGGTGTAGAAGTATGCGAAGAAGACAATCAAGCCGCCAAACAGGATAAGTTGCAACGGCTGGCCGCGCCCAAGATAGGCGGCAACGTAGCTCATGATCCCATCGCTTGTGGCGGCTGTGGTCCCAGAAAAGGTCGTGACCGTTGCTGGAAGCAGAAGGAGCGATGAAGCGAAGATCGCCGGGATCACACCCGAAGGGTTAACCTTGATCGGCAGATGCGAGCTTTCGCCGCCATACATTTTCGATCCGACCTGACGCTTCGGATACTGGATATGGAGCTTTCGCAGCGCCCGCTCCATGAAGACCACGAAAGCGACGACGGCAACAGCCATCACCAGGACACCAACGATTACGGCTGGGCTCAGCGCGCCGGTGCGGCCTTGGGTAAAGAACTGGGCGAGCGATGCAGGTAGCTCCGCAATAATACCCACGAAAATGATTAGCGAGATCCCGTTCCCGATGCCGCGCGCTGTGATCTGCTCACCGAGCCACATCAAGAACATGGTTCCACCGACGAGCGTAATCACCACACCAATACGGAAAAACCAGCCAGGATCGTGCGCCATATTCTCCGCTTCCAGTCCGATCGCGAGGCCGTAAGACTGGAAAGTAGCGAGCAAAACAGTACCATAGCGCGTGTATTGGTTGATTTTCTTCCGCCCCTGCTCACCCTCTTTCTTCAGGGCAGCCAGGCTTGGCACCATCGCTGTCATCAGCTGCACGATGATCGAGGCCGAGATATACGGCATGATCCCGAGCGCAAAGATCGCCATACGGCCAACGGCGCCGCCGGTGAACATGTTGAGCATGCCGCCGATCCCGGCGCTCGCCTGGTCGAAGAATGTGGCGAGCCGCACGGCGTCGATACCCGGAACCGGAATATAGGTCCCGATCCGGTAGACGCAAAGCAAAGCGAGCGCAAAGAGTATGCGCTGCTGGAGGTCCTTGGCCTTCCCGAATGTGCCCCAACTAAGGTTGGCGGCCATCTGTTCCGCTGCGGATGCCATCGGAGGCCCTCCCGTGAAAGAACTGCCTTGCGCTGACCGAGCCGGATCTCCGTGCCAGGCGGTCTACGCTACGCTCTTGGCTTAAGACGCCCGCGGCGTCATCTCAAGCCTCAATCCGAGGCCGGAGCCGGTGTTGCAGGTACCTTTGCCGTGAACGCCCCCCCGGCTTTCTCCACCGCCTCAATCGCCGCCTTGGTTGCGCCCGTGAGCGTGATCTGTAGCGCGGCAGTGAGCTGACCCTTCGCGAGAAGCCGGACGCCGTCCCGCTTTCGGCGGACAAGACCGGACTTTACCAAAGTATCCTCATCCACAGGAGCAGACGGATCAATCTTGCCCGCATCGATGAACTTCTGGATGAGGCCCAAATTGACCACCACGTAGGATTTTGCCCCGGCATTGTTGAAACCGCGCTTGGGCAGCCGCTGGTAGAGTGGCATCTGACCACCCTCATAAGCCTTGATTGCCACGCCAGCGCGAGACTTCTGGCCCTTGATACCGCGGCCACCGGTCTTCCCGGTTCCGGAGCCGGGCCCACGTCCAATGCGCTTGCGCGACTTAGAGGCGCCGGGATTGTCCCGGAGTTCATTCAATTTCATGTCGCTTCTCCACTCGCCGGATCTGACCCTGGAAGCGAAAGGGTCAGCCACGGCATACTTTTCGTAATGAAATGGCCCCCGATGGAACCACCAGGGGCGTATAGGCGAACTCAGGTCTCACAGCAAGAGCCACGTCAATGCTCGGGCAACTTGAATGCGTCCTACGTTTAGAGATCGGGGAGTGAGACCGCGCGCAAACGCCCCTCTAGCATCTCCGGCACGAGCAAAACGCCCGTCTCGGTTGTAGAGATATCCGCAAGCCCCGGCGCGCCTTCAAGCACGAGCGAGACCTCTCCGTCGGGCTTGATTTGATAGACCGCGCCCCTGATCCAGTCACTGACGACGATATCATCGCCCAACAGATCGATACCGTCGAGATTGCCAAGCGCGGGCGCAATCACCTCGACCGCCTGGCTCTCTAAGTCGATCGCAAGAAGATCCCCGGGCACATCCGTCGTGAAGTCTGACTGCAAACCCTGACCCCAGGTCCCGACCAGAAGCTGTTCGCCCGTCCAGTGGATGCCATTTGGGTGGTTCAAAACCGATCCTTGCATCCAAACGTGCATCTCACCCTCCCGATAGCGCCAGATCTTGTCGGTCATCATGTCGGTGACGAAGATGCTTTCGCCATCACTCGCCACATCGTTGAGAAAGACCGCGCCCTCGGGGGAAAGCACCTCAAGCGACGCCCCGGTTTCCAGATCATAGATACGTATTTTCGTAATATCGGACACAAACAGCCGCTCACCCAGGATCGCCATGCCCTTGGGCGCGTTCAACCCCTGTGCCCATTTTTCCTGAAGCACTTCACCGTCGCTTGAGAGCAAGGAAAGGTATCCCGTTCCGTCCTCCGCTGCCGGCGCGCCCGCCATGACCGAAACGATGATGTTACCCTGTCCTGGTAGCTCCAGCATGGATTCCGGCATGGTGACGTCTTCCACGCGCCAGATCTCGTCCGCAGACATCGCGGTAGTGCTGAAGCTCAAAGCGCCGACTGTAATCAAGATGCGAATTCCCATCATGTCTTGTCCTTCCCAGATCAACTGGACCCAAAGGAAATTTTTCGATACGGATTGTCGAATGACAGGTTTCGAGTATCACTTTTTGATACTTAAGCACCGTAGCAAGTATCGGAGAGGGCATTGCGTGGCGTCACCTTCAAGATCCTGCAGGACGCACTGCACGCGCGCGGGATGACCTATGCCGATCTTGCGGCGCAGCTCGAACTATCGGAACCCACGGTGAAGCGGATCTTTGCCGGCAAAGATTGCAAGTTCAGCCGCCTTCTCAAGGTCTGCGACCTGCTGGAGATTGACCTTGCAGATGTGCTCAACATGGCCGGGCGCCCGGAACAAACAACGCCCTACCTGCCATATCATGTGGAAGCCCAGCTCGCGGCCGACCTGCCGCTTTTTTACTTTTTCATTCTCTTGCGCGACACGATGCCACAGGAGATGATCGCGCGGCGCTTTGATCTCAGCCAACAAGACATCATCCGGTTCGGCCTTGCCCTGGAGAAACTGGGCCTGGCAGAATTGATGCCCGATGACCGCATTCGGCTCTCATCAGAAAGCCCTGTGCGCTTTCGTCATGATGGACCGCTAATTCCGATGATCAGGGCCATCAATCTGAAATTCTTCTCCCAGGTGGTCTCACGGCCCGAGACCGAAACACAGATGTTCTTCACGATTTCACGGCGCATGCTGCCCGCAACGGCGGAAATGATCTCGGCTGAAATCCGTGAACTTCAGGACCGAATCGGCAAATTGGCACGACAGGATCAACTCGTCTCCGACGCCGATGCACTCGTCACCTTCAAGCTGACTGGCGTTTGGGGCCCGGTGGTTTTTTCAGAACTTATGACGCTGAAAGAGTCCGTCCCGGCTCAGGCGAGCGCACCTGGGTAACGCGCCTAGACACCCCAAAAGAAAAATGCCCCGAACCCGGTCCGGAGCATTTCAACAAACGATCAAAAACCGCAGTGTCAGCCGCGCTCTTCGACGATCTCCACCAAGTGTGGGATCTTAGCGACCATTCCGCGGATCGAAGGCGTATCTTCCAACTCGCGCGTGCGGTGCATTTTGTTGAGGCCAAGACCGATGAGCGTCTGACGCTGGTCGGCCGGGCGGCGGATCGGCGAGCCGATCTGCTTAACGATGATAGTTTTTGCCATCTCCGCGCTCCTTAAGCCTCGGCCGGGGCTTCGCTAGCAGGAGCAGCGGCCGCCTCAGCTGCAACGTCCGCCGCCGACTTCGGCAGAATGTCTGAGACCTTGCGGCCCCGACGTTGCGCAACCATCCTCGGGCTGGCCTCGCGTTTCAAGCCATCCATCGTCGCACGGATCATGTTGTAGGGATTCTGGGACCCGAGCGATTTCGCAACCACATCCTGGACGCCCAGCATCTCGAACACCGCACGCATCGGGCCCCCGGCGATGATCCCGGTTCCAGCAGGTGCCGTCCGCAACACAACTTTACCTGCGCCGTGGCGGCCATACATGTCATGATGCAGTGTGCGCCCTTCGCGTAGCGGCACACGGATCATCTGCCGCTTGGCCTGTTCAGTCGCTTTGCGGATGGCTTCCGGCACTTCGCGCGCCTTGCCCTTCCCAAAGCCCACACGGCCCTTCTGATCGCCAACCACAACAAGCGCGGCAAAGCCAAAACGCTTACCGCCCTTAACGGTCTTCGACACACGATTGATCGCAACCAAGCGATCGGCGAATTCCGGGTTATCGTCGCGGTCGCGGCGGTCCCGGCGATTGTCGTCTCTAGCCATTCCGGTACCCCTTAGAACTTCAGCCCGCCTTCGCGGGCAGCGTCAGCAAGGGCTTTCACCTTGCCGTGAAACAGAAATCCGCCACGGTCGAAATAGACCGTCTCAACTCCTGCGGCCTTCGCGCGAGCCGCGATCTCCGTCCCGATCCGGGCTGCAGCTTCCTTATTGTTCTTCCCCTTCAGGCCGAGATCCGCCTCAAGAGTAGACGCCGCTGCAAGTGTTCGGCCTTGAGCATCGTCGATGAGCTGCACCGAAATATTCTTCGATGAACGGTGCACGCTCAAACGCGGTCGACCGTTCGCCAGTTTTCTCAGCTTGTTCCGAGTGCGCAGACGGCGCTTCTGGAACAACTCTCTCTTGCTGTCCGCCATGTGTCTCGCGCTCCTACTTCTTCTTCCCTTCCTTGCGGAAGATGAACTCGCCTTTGTATTTGACGCCCTTGCCCTTGTAGGGCTCTGGCGGACGCCAACCGCGAATATTGGCCGCCACTTGTCCGACAGCCTGCTGATCGATCCCTTCGATAACGATCTCTGTGGGCTTGGGCGCCTTGATATCGACACTATCGGGGATCGGGAAATCCACATCGTGGCTGTAGCCGAGCGAAAGCTTCAAAGTCTTGCCCTGAACCTGTGCGCGGTAGCCGACACCGTTGATTTCCAGCTCCTTCTTGAAGCCCTGCGTCACGCCGGTGACCAGGTTCGCCACTTGGGTCCGGGACATCCCCCATTGCTGGCGCGCGCGCTTCGATGTGCCACGAGGCTCCACCTTCACCACACCATCTTCCAGATTGAGCGAGATATCGTCGGTCGCCGTAAAGCTTCGGGTGCCTTTCGGTCCCTTTACTTCGATGGTCTGCCCAGAGATATTTGCGGTCACCCCGCCTGGAAGCTCGACCGGTTTCTTACCAATACGAGACATGACCCCTCCTCAGAACACCGTGCACAGGACTTCGCCGCCGACATTCGCCGAGCGGGCCTGCGCATCCGACATGACACCCTTCGGGGTCGAAATAATCGCGACGCCCAGGCCTTGCCGGACCTGCGGCATCTCGCCGACACCGGAGTAAACCCGGCGGCCCGGCGTCGAGATACGGCGCAGCTCGCGGATCACGGGCTTGCCCTCGTAATACTTCAGAGCGATCTCGATCTCGCCGAGCCCGCGCGCGCCGGACTTCTCTTCATAGCCGCGGATATACCCCTCGGATTGAAGCACATCGAGAACCCACTTGCGGATCTTCGACGTCGGCGTGCTCACAGAAGGCTTGCCCCGCATGGACGCATTGCGGATCCGCGCCAGCATATCGCCGATAGGATCGTTTACAGACATAAGATCCTCCTCCTACCAGCTCGACTTGACCATGCCGGGGACCTGACCCTTTGAGGCCAATTCCCGGAGCGCAATCCGCGACATCTTCAGCTTGCGGTAATAGGCCTTCGGGCGACCCGTTACCTGGCAACGGTTGTGAAGCCGCGTTGGCGAGGAATTGCGCGGTAGCTTTGCAAGCTTAAGACGCGCCTTGAACCGTTCCTCCATTGGACGGCTCTCATCCTTCGCAATCTCTTTAAGTTCCGCCCGCTTGGCGGCGTATTTCTCGACCAGCGCTTCACGCTTCTTCTGGCGCTGGACCATGCTGACTTTTGCCATCTCTTCTCTCCGCGCCTCAGGCCATGAACGGCATGTTGAACTGCTTGAGCAGGGACCGCGCTTCCGCATCGGTCTTTGCCGTGGTGCAGATGATGACATCCATGCCCCAAACCTGTTCGATCTTGTCGAAATTGATTTCGGGGAACACGATGTGCTCTTTCAGACCCATGGCATAGTTGCCGCGGCCATCGAAACTCTTGGGGCTCACACCACGGAAGTCTCGGATCCGCGGCATTGCAACCGTGATCAGACGGTCCAAGAACTCATACATCTGGCTGCCGCGCAACGTCACCTTCACGCCAAGCGGCATGCCTTCACGGACCTTGAACCCGGCGATAGACTTCTTGGCCTTGGTGATGACAGGCTTTTGGCCCGCGATCAGCGCGAGATCGGCTTCTGCAGCCCTGATCTTTTTCGAATCCGAAACCGCTTCGCCGACGCCCATATTGAGCACGATCTTTTCGAGTTTCGGGATCTGCATGTCGTTCTTGTAGGAGAACTCCTGCTTCATCGCCGAACGGACTGCACCGTGGTAATGCTCTTGCAGGCGTGGCCTATACTCAGCCATTGATCGCCTCCCCCGACTTCTTGGCAAACCGCACCTTCTTGCCGTCCTCCATCCGGAAACCCACGCGCGTGGCTTCCCCGCTCTTCGGATCGACCAACGCGAGGTTCGACAGATTGATCGGCATCTCTTTGGCGATCCGGCCACCTTGGCTGTTCTGAGTCTGGCGCTGATGCCGGACAGCGACATTGACGCCTGAAACGACCGCTCGGTTTTCTTTAGGGATCATCCGGGTGATCTCACCCTTTTTGCCCTTATCCTTGCCAGCAAGAACGATCACTTGATCGCCGCGGCGCAGTTTCGCAGCCATCAGAGCACCTCCGGGGCAAGCGAAATAATCTTCATGAAGTTCTTCGCGCGCAGCTCGCGAACCACCGGCCCAAAGATACGGGTCCCAATTGGCTCACCTTGATTGTTTAGCATAACCGCAGCGTTGCGGTCGAAGCGAATGGCCGTGCCGTCTTCGCGCCGCACTTCCTTGGCGGTCCTGACGACGACAGCCTTGCGAACGTCGCCTTTCTTCACGCGGCCACGCGGAATGGCCTCTTTCACCGACACCACGATGATGTCGCCGACCGAGGCATATTTCCGTTTGGATCCGCCCAGAACCTTGATGCACTGAACCCGGCGCGCGCCAGAATTGTCAGCAACATCCAGATTCGTCTGCATCTGGATCATCTGTTTTCTCCCGACCTGCGGGAACCCAGTCCCGCGGTTTCGACAAGGGTGAAGATCAGGCCCCGGCGGCTGCCGCGTCCGTCACTACTTCCCAACGTTTGTTCTTCGAGATCGGCGCGCATTCGCGAATGCGAACAACGTCCCCAACCTTGAACTGATCTTCTGCATCGTGCGCACGATACTTCTTCGTCCGCCGCACGGTTTTCTTGAGAACGGGGTGAGTAAACCGCCGTTCAACCAAAACCGTCACAGTCTTGGCATTCTTATCGCTCGTCACGGTTCCTTGCAGGATGCGCTTGGGCATATCAGGCCTCACCTGCCGCAGCTGCGGCTTTCTCGTTCAGGATCGTCTTGACCCGCGCCGCATCACGCCGGACGATCTTCATTCGCGCCGTGCTTTCGAGCTGGCCCGTGGCCTGCTGGAACCGCAAGTTGAAAGCTTCTTTCTTGAGCTTCACGAGTTCGTCGCGAAGCTGGTCGGGCGTCTTGTCCCGAAGCTCAGCCGGTTTCATCGGCAATTCCTTATTCGACATCACCGGCGGGCCCCTTTGTGGGTCACCTCTACCCCGGTGGAGTTTTGAACGAGCGCAGCGCTTACTATCCGGGCGGCCGGAACGCAAGCCCCTTTACAGCGACGTCGTCGGCTTTCGCCGAGAGCCTGAAGGGGCAGGCTCAGGAGCCACGCATAGAGGCGCCTACCTTGGGCTGCGCACTGTCCGGCTGGCGTAAAGACCCAACCCAACCATTGCCAAGATCGACAATGCCGCCCCTACCAGGAAAGGGACCGCGGAGCCGTAGGCAAACCAAAGCCAGCCAGCGCCCGTATTGGCAATGAGGATCGTCACACCTGTTAATAGATTGAAGAGCCCGAACGCACTCCCTTTCAAGTGCGACGGCGTCGCGCGCGCCACCATGGCCGCGAGAAGACCTTGAGAAAACCCCATATGCAGACCCCAAAACACCGTCCCAAGCAGGAAGACCGTGATGGTTGAGGCGAAGGCCAAGATCAGATGTGCGATGGCAAGGAAGCCGAGGCTCAGAACCAGTAACCCCGTGCTTCCCATCCGGTCTGACAGCGCGCCGACGGGATAAGCCGCGATCCCATAAACGGCATGCATCAACACCATGGCGAGCGGGACATAGGCTGGCGCAAAGCCCGCCTCGAGCGACTTTAGCAAAACAAACGCTTCGCTAAACTTCGAGACAGTGATTGCGCAAGCAGCGGCGATCACGATCCAGACCGCACGATTGAGACGCAGAGCAGCAGAAAGCCGAAACTCGGACGGTTTCGGCGCGCAAGCCGCTTCGGGTTCACGAACAAAAAAGGCCAAAACCAAGACCGCGAGCGTCGCCGGGATAACGGCCAGCCAAAAGACCGCCACGATGTTTCCGCTCAAAAGAAGCATGGCACCGACCGCGAGAAGCGGGCCCAAGAAACCGCCGACGGTATCTAGGGATTTCCGCAGACCGAAGCTCGCGCCGCGAAGCTCCGGCGGGCTGGCACCCGCCACCAGCGCATCCCGCGGTGTGCCGCGGATACCCTTGCCAATCCGGTCCATGGCACGCGCCAGAATGATCTGATCTACCGTTGCCGCGAGCGGAAAGATGATACGAGAAAGCGCCGCCAGCCCGTAGCCCAAGAGCGCCAGTGGTTTAGCGCGTCTGCTGAGATCGGTGAAAACACCTGAGAGGAACTTAGTCAGCGTGGCAATCGCCACCGAAAGCCCCTCGATGAACCCGATCGCCAAGGCCGAAGCCCCAAGCCCTGTCGCCAAATAGAGCGGCAGGAGCGTCAGAACCATCTCAGAGGAGACGTCCATCAGCAGGCTGACAATGCCCACCATCCAGACAGCCGTCGGGATGCGCTGCGGCTCTCCTCCGTTGTGAGTCACGTCAACCTCTTCGCTTCACAACCATCTCGGCTCGGGTTCGAGATCTTCCCGATTGCCCCAGTGGTCCGTACCGTGTAATCACCACATTGCCTGCGCAGTGGCATTCGCCCTTGGGGTGCAGGCTTCCTTGAAACCTTGGATCGCGTCCAGCGCAAATGCGCGCCCGGACGATCGGCACCTGCGCTATCTCGCAAGAGCCGGAGCAACGTTCAGCGCCTAGGGTTTCGCAAGACTCTCGAAAGGAACACGCAGATGCAGAACACGCTTGGCTTCATTGGCCTTGGGATCATGGGCAAACCAATGGCGACCCGCCTGATCCAGGCTGGATACAGCGTCAACCTGTTCAGCAGATCCGGCGTTCCGCAAGATCTCCAGGCATTGGGAGGCATCGCCTGCCCGACAATCGCTGAACTGACAAATAAGTCGGATATCATCCTCATCATGGTGCCCGACACGCCGAATGTTGAGGCGGTTCTCTTCGGCCCAGCAGCGGTGGTGTCCACACTCAAGCCCGATCAAATCGTAGTCGATTTCAGCTCAATTTCGCCAGTTGCAACACGCGGCTTCGCTGAGTCAGTCGAGGCGGTCTCCGCGTTCTATTTGGACGCGCCGGTCTCTGGCGGAGAAGTCGGCGCGCAGCAAGGCACGCTCTCGATCATGGTCGGTGGTCAAGAAGCAGTCTTCGAGCGTGTGACGCCCATGCTTGACGTTCTTGGGCGAAACATCTGCCATATCGGCCCGAACGGGACCGGGCAGATCGCCAAGATCGCCAACCAGATCATTGTCGCGCTCAATATCGAGGCCGCCGCCGAAGCGCTTGTCTTCGCGAGCAAAGCTGGTGCCGATCCCGAAAAGGTGCGGACCGCGCTGCTTGGGGGATTTGCGACCTCCCGCGTCCTGGAACTTCACGCAAAGCGGATGATCGACCGGACCTTTGAGCCCGGCTTTAAGGTGTCCCTGCACCGGAAGGACCTCCGGTTGGCGCTGGAAGCTGCGGACCAGGTCGGAGCAGTACTTCCCCATACCGGCAGTGTTCAGCAACTCTTTGCGAGCCTCTCGCAGACCGAAGGCGCCGATCCCGATCACTCCGCGCTTTGCCTTACTCTCGAACGGCTCTCAAACCACGAACTGAGGCCAGAGACGCGATCCGCACCCTGAGCATCTCAGCCCGGACTCAAACGACTGATTCCTTGAAGGGGGATGACCTCAAAGAGTCACCAGTCTTCCCGCATCACAAAACGGCACTTGACGGGGAGTTTCATAGCCGCAAGCCGAAGCGCTTCGCGCGCAATCGGCTCCGCCACACCGTCAATCTCGAACATGATCCGGCCCGGCTTAACCTTGGCCGCCCAGTATTCGACGGATCCCTTACCCTTGCCCATCCGAACTTCCGTCGGCTTCTTCGAGACCGGAACATCGGGGAAGATCCGAATCCAAACGCGGCCTTGGCGGCGCATATGGCGGGTCATCGCCCGACGCGCCGCTTCAATCTGGCGCGCGGTAATCCGCTCCGGCTCGATCGATTTCAGGCCATACTGCCCGAAATTGAGACTGGAACCGCCCTTTGCCTCGCCGTGGATGCGGCCCTTGTGCTGCTTGCGGAATTTCGTCCGCTTCGGTGAAAGCATGTCGTATCTCCCGGAGGATCAAGCCCATCAGCGGTTGCGCTGCGGACGCATCCCTCCCCCTTCTTGCAGTTCCGATTGGCGCCGATCCCGTGCCTGTGGATCGTGCTCCATGATCTCGCCCTTGAAGATCCAAACCTTGATCCCGATGATCCCGTACGCGGTCTTCGCTTCGGAATGCGCGTAATCGATATCAGCGCGCAGCGTGTGCAACGGCACTCGGCCTTCGCGATACCATTCCGTCCGGGCGATCTCCGCGCCGCCCAACCGGCCCGCGACATTGATCCGGATCCCGAGTGCACCCATCCGCATGGCGTTCTGCACAGCGCGCTTCATAGCACGGCGGAACGATACGCGACGCTCCAGTTGCTGTGCCACGTTCTCCGCCACCAGGGCCGCATCTATCTCTGGCTTGCGAACCTCGACGATGTTGAGGTGCAATTCAGACGCTGTCAGCTTCGAGAGCTTCTTGCGCAAAGCCTCGATGTCAGCGCCCTTCTTACCAATGATCACACCAGGGCGAGCTGCGTGGATCGTGACACGGCACTTCTTATGCGGGCGCTCGATGATCACCCGGCTCACACCGGCCTGCGCGCAGCTCTTGCTCACGAATTCCCGGATCGCAAGATCCTCGTGAAGCAGGCTGCCATACTCCTCGCCATCGGCGAACCAGCGGCTGTCCCAGGTGCGGTTGACCTGCAGGCGCAGACCGACTGGATTGATCTTCTGACCCATTAGGCTTGCTCCTCGACCTGCCGCACCTTGATCGTAACCTGCGCGAACGGCTTCATGATCCGCCCAAACCGGCCCCGTGCCCGCGGACGCCCGCGTTTCATCACAAGGTTCTTGCCAACATAGGCCTCCGCCACCACGAGTTCATCAACATCGAGCCCGTGGTTGTTTTCCGCATTGGCGATCGCAGATTGCAGCGTCTTCTTCACGTCTTCAGAGACCCGGCGCTTGGAGAAAGTGAGATCGGCAAGCGCCTTCTCAACCGGCTTATTACGGATCATCGCGGCAACGAGATTGAGCTTCTGCGGGCTGGTGCGGAGCATCCGGCTCACAGCAATCGCCTCATTCTCTTCAGCGCGGCGGGGGTTCTTTTCCTTGCCCATCGCCTATCTCCGCTTCGCTTTTTTGTCGGCCGCATGGCCGTAGTAGGTCCGCGTCGGGCTATACTCGCCGAATTTCTGGCCGATCATATCCTCGGTCACAGACACAGGGATATGCTTCTTGCCGTTGTAAACGCCAAACGTCAGACCAACGAATTGCGGCAGAATGGTCGAGCGGCGCGACCAGATCTTAATGACTTCGTTCCGGCCCGACTCGCGAACCTTCTCGGCCTTCTTGAGGACATAGGAATCGACAAACGGGCCTTTCCAAACTGAGCGTGTCATGGTCCCGGCCTCCTATCGCTTCTTCTTCTGGTGGCGCGAGCGGACAATGAACTTATCCGTGGCCTTGTTGGAACGCGTCCGCGCGCCCTTCGTTGGCTTACCCCAAGGTGTCACCGGATGACGGCCACCCGAAGTGCGGCCCTCACCGCCGCCATGGGGGTGATCGATGGGGTTCATCACCACGCCGCGCACGCTGGGCCGCTTGCCCTTGAGACGCGACCGGCCCGCCTTGCCGAAATTCTGGTTCGAATTGTCAGGGTTGGACACCGCTCCCACCGTCGCCATACATTCCTGGCGCACGAGCCGTAACTCACCGGATGAGAGCCGAACCTGCGCGTAGCCGCCGTCACGGCCAACGAACTGCACATACGTCCCGGCGGCACGGGCGAGTTGCCCGCCCTTGCCAGGCTTCAGCTCGACATTGTGGACGATCGTGCCGATGGGCATGGATGCGAACGGCATCGCGTTGCCCGGTTTGATATCGACCTTCTTGCCAGCCACAACCGTGTCGCCAACGGCGAGACGCTGAGGGGCCAAGATGTAGGATTGTTCCCCATCGGCATAGCCAACCAGTGCAATGAATGCGCTGCGGTTGGGGTCATACTCGATCCGGATGACCCGCGCCGGAACATCGAACTTCCGCCGCTTGAAATCCACGATCCGGTAGAGCCGCTTTGCGCCGCCACCACGCCTGCGCATGGTGATCCGCCCCGTATTGTTCCGGCCCCCTTTTCCCGTCAGACCCTCGGTGAGGGATTTAACAGGACGGCCTTTCCAAAGCTCGGAACGGTCGATCAGAACCAGCCCCCGCTGGCCCGGCGTCGTCGGCTTGAACGATTTTAACGCCATGTCTTGCTGTCTTCCGTTTGCTTCTCGTTAGGTCAGTCTCAGAGCCCGGTGCTCACGTCGATGGTATTGCCGTCAACCAGCGTCACATAGGCTTTCTTCACATCGCGCCGACGACCGGGCCGGCCACGAAAACGCTTCACCTTCCCTTTGGTGAGAACCGTATTCACAGCCTTCACCTTGACATTGAACAGCGATTCAATCGCGTCTTTAATCTGGGGCTTGGTGGCATCGACGCTCACCTCAAACACCACTGCTCCGGACTCAGATGCCATCGTCGATTTTTCGGTAATCACCGGCTTGCGGATCAAATCATAGGTTTCAGGCTTCACGCTCATTTCAGTCGCGCCTCCAGCGCTTCCACCGCAGCCTTGGTAAGCACGAGCTTCTCACGACGCAGGATGTCATAGACGTTGGCACCCGCGCTCGGAAGCACATCGAGCCCTTCAATATTCTGCGCCGCCCGCTTGAAGTTTTCATTCACAGCAGGGCCGTCGATCACCAAGGCCTTCTTCCAACCCAGATCCCCGACTGCCTTGGCCAGAGCCTTTGTCTTTGCTTCCGGAAGTTCGGCCGCATCGAGAACGATCAGGTCCCCAGACCCGGCCTTAGCCGATAACGCGTGCTTCAAGCCAAGTGCCCGGAATTTCTTCGTGAGATCATGGGCGTGGCTTCGCGGCGTCGGACCCTTATAGGTGCCACCCTTCCGGAAGATCGGCGCACGCCGGGAGCCGTGGCGCGCCCCGCCCGTTCCCTTTTGGCGATGGATCTTCTTGGTCGAGTAACTGACCTCCGAGCGGGTCAGGACCGAATGCGTCCCTTGCTGCCGCTTGGCCAGCTGCCAGCGAACGACACGATGCAGAATGTCAGCCCGCGGTTCGAGACCGAACACCCCATCATCGAGCTCAATCGACCCAGCAGGCGTCGAATCGAGAGCGATCACGTCCATTTTCATGCCTCAGCGCCTCCTTCCGGGGCCTCTGCGGGCGCCTGCTGAACGGGCTGAGCCGCATCTGCTTCGCGAATGGCCGCAGGAAACGGGATATCAGCCGGCGCGGCCTTCTTAACCGCATCTTTGATTGTTACCCATCCGCCTTTTGAGCCAGGCACTGCTCCCTTGACCATAATCAGCCCACGCGCTGCATCCGTGCGCACAACCTCAAGGTTCTGTGTCGTCACCCGCACCGCACCCATATGTCCAGCCATCTTCTTGCCCTTGAAGACCTTCCCGGGCTCCTGACACTGACCGGTCGACCCGTGGCTGCGGTGACTGATCGACACACCATGGCTCGCGCGCAAGCCACCGAAATTATGCCGCTTCATCCCGCCAGCAAAGCCCTTGCCGATCGATGTACCAGCAATGTCGACAAACTGGCCGGACACATAATGATCGGCGGTGAGCTCGGCGCCCACATCGATGAGATTCTCGGGGCTCACCCGGAACTCCGCCAACTTCCGCTTCGGCGCGACCCGCGCTTTGGCGAAATGACCGCGCATGGCCTGGCTCGTGCGCTTCGCCTTGGCTGCCCCGGCACCAAGCTGAACGGCTGAATAGCCGTCCTTCTCTGCCGTGCGCTGAGCCACGACCTGGACATTTTCCATTTGCAGAACGGTGACAGGGATCTGCCGACCATCCTCCAGAAACAGCCTGGTCATCCCAAGCTTCTTTGCTAACACTCCGGAACGCATATCGCCCGCACCCCTCAGAGCTTGATTTCCACATCCACACCGGCAGCGAGGTCGAGCTTCATAAGCGCGTCCACGGTCTGCGGAGTGGGGTCCACGATATCGAGAAGCCGTTTATGGGTTCGGATCTCGAACTGCTCGCGGCTCTTCTTATTCACATGCGGGCCGCGCAAGACCGTATACTTCTCGATCTTGTTTGGCAGAGGGATGGGCCCGCGCACCCGGGCGCCCGTCCGCTTGGCCGTGTTCACGATCTCGGCTGTGCTCGCATCGAGCACCCGGTAGTCAAAGGCCTTCAGCCGGATGCGAATGTTCTGACCTTGCATATCTGGCGCCTCTCGGGCTCGTGAGTTTCAGTTTAGGTGACCAGAACCCCTGCCCCAGCCACCGAGAAGGGGAAGTAGCCCCCCCTATTTCAGGATTTTTGAGACGACGCCTGCGCCGACGGTGCGGCCGCCTTCGCGGATGGCGAAGCGGAGTTTCTCTTCCATGGCGATGGGGGCGATCAGCTCGACGTTGAACTTCAGGTTGTCGCCCGGCATTACCATCTCGGTGCCCTCGGGGAGTTGAACCGTCCCCGTGACATCGGTGGTGCGGAAG
>JBCDFS010000006.1:0-294612 GCA_039177645.1 Pseudomonadota bacterium
AGAATCGATGGCCCGGACCCGTCACACGGACGAGGACGCGCTGCGTCTGCAGAGAGAGATTGAGGTGCATTCGGCTTAGGCGTCGGACGTTTCTGAGGCGTATCGCAAGGACGGGATCAGTGACGCGACGTCCTACACGTGGCTCAAGAAGTTTGGCGGCATGGAAAGGTCACAACTTTCGCAGATGCGGAAGCTGGAGAAAGAGAACCAGCGGCTCTAGCGGATCTTGGCAGAGCTTGAGCTCGACAAGCTGATCCTGACGGAGAGCCTCGATTTTTTAAGCCCAAGGCCTGGGCAAGGCCCAACTGCGTCAGGCCGTCGTTGTTCACTCCCGCCGGCGGATTGGGCCCTCTGAGCGGCGGACGTGCCGGGAAGTGGGCGCCGCGCGATCTACCATGCCGCCGCGTCTGGCACAAATGGACATGCCATCGTTTTGGATGTCCTATGTCCATGTCGCCGATGTCGATGCGATGGTGGCCAAGGCCCGCAAGCACCCTGGGGTCATCATCGAAGTGGAGCCGCAGCCCTTTAACCAGGACGCTCGCATCGCCCTTGTGCGCGATCCGTCCGGCGCGGGTTTCACCTTATTCGAAGGCCCAGACATCAAAACGCCCACAGGGTACCATGGAGTTGTGGACAGCAGAGTACACCACGTGGCGGATGTCTCCGTGGTTGAGAATTTCTACGCTGACCTATTCGGCTGGGACTTCTCCTCGGTCACTTCAAGACCGTGGCACGTCTTCGATATCCTCCATCCTGATGGCTCGGTTGTGGCGCAACTCGAAGAAATGCCGCCATCGATACGAGGAAAGTTCTCATACTGGATGCCGTGCTTTTCGGTGACCTCTCGACAGGATACGTCGGACACGATCACCCGTCTTGGTGGGAGCATACTGAGCGAGCTACCGGGCGGGCGACGCATGGTTGCGGACCAGCAAGGCGCCCACTTCCTGATCCGGTCGACCGCTCAGCGCGGGACTAGCCGGGCTCAAACCTCGACGCTCAGGGGAAACAGCAGGCCGCGAAGCATCGCGTGGAAAACAATACTCGCCTTGGTCAGTGTCTGGCTTGCGGTGCTCTCTGGCGTCGATCTCTTCTGGGGTGTCTTTTTCCTGATCTGGACATTGCCCGCACGGACGTCCAGTCACGCCGATCTCTTGGAACCAATCTATAGAACGACCCAAACCATCCTTTACTGGGCCAGTGTTTGCACTTGGGTCCTCCTAAGCCTTCGGTTGATTGCTGCGGCAGTCCTCGAAGGCGTTGTGGTTTGATGCTTTCTGGATGGCGCGATCAACAATGGCACGCACGACGAAAGCGTTGTGAAGGACAGAGAGGAAGAACCAATTCGAACGACTGCAAAGCGCGCCTCGCCGCAATTCTTGCGTAGCGTTGCAGCGGGCGTCACGAGCTCGCAGCGGGCATTCGCGGCGCTTTTCGCGAAGGGCGACTTCGCGAAAACTGCAACGCAGCAAGGCGAACAACGTCCCAACGTTCAGTCTGGGACGTTCTAGAAATCCATTTGCGCCATGCGACCTTCGATGCTGTGCCGCGTCCGAGGTCCGGTCGGAGCCCAGAGCGGACAAGTGGCCCCGGACATCAGAGCCAATAACAACGCTCGCGCGAACGCCGCCCGGCCTAGCAGCATCCGCCGCGCGCAAAGCAAGATTGAGCATTGCGCCGGGGCGTCTGGGGATGTTGCGAAAGAGCGGTCGTCGTTCTGCTGCGGCTCAAAGCCCCAGGATTTCTCGGGCCTGCTGCGGTGATGCGACTGGTCGGCGGTAGGTGTCGCAGATCTCGGCGGTTCGGGCCACCAGCGCGGCGTTGGACGGAGCCAGCGTTTCGCGATCGATCCGAACGTTGTCCTCCAGTCCCGTGCGCGCATGACCGCCCGCCGCGATGGCCCAGTCGTTGAGGACGATCTGGCTGGCGCCGATCCCGGCCGCGCACCATGGCGCGTCCTCGCCAAAGAGCCGGTGCACCGTCTTGATGTAGAAGTCGAACACATCGCGGTCCGCGGGCATGGCATTCTTTACACCCATAACGAATTGAATGTAGGGCGTGCCGACCAGCTGGCCCTTGTCGGCCATCCCGCGCGCTTTGAGAATGTGGCTGAGATCGAAGGCCTCGATCTCGGGCTTAACTCCATGATCGAGCATCTCCGCCGCGAGCCAATCTACCAGATCGGGCGGGTTCTCATAAACGCGGGTCGGGAAGTTGTTGGAGCCCACCGAGAGCGAGGCCATGTCGGGCCGAAGCGGCAGCATGCCGCCGCGCGTCTTGCCCGCCCCAGAGCGCCCGCCGGTGGAGAATTGGATGATCATGCCGGGGCAATGCTTCTCCAGCCCTTCCTTCAGACGGGCAAACTTTTCCGGGTCGCTCGACGGTGTCTCGTCTTCGTTACGCACGTGGGCGTGACAGATCGTGGCTCCGGCCTCGAACGCCTCATGCGTGCTTTCTACCTGCTCAGACACCGTGATCGGGACCGCGGGGTTGTTCTCCTTACGCGGCAGAGACCCGGTGATCGCAACGCAGATAATGCAGGGTTTGGTCATGCTTTCACCATCACGAAGTCAAACGGCGCGCGCCATTGCGTCTCGCCATCCGCTCGCTCGAACGGCGCTATCAGAGATTGCTTCACGCCGAACACAGCATCGGAACTGAGCCATTCGTCGTCTCCGTCAAAGATGTGGGTCACGATTTTTTGGTAGCCTGGCGCGGTCACCAGGAAATGGAGATGCGCGGGGCGGTTCGGGTGGCGCCCGAGGGCCGCCAGCATTTTGCCCACGGGCCCGTCATCGGGGATGGGATAGGACACGGGCTTGATCCCGACAAAGCGATACGCCCCGTCGGCTCCGGTGATGAACCGACCCCGGTTGTTGAACCTGGGCTGAATGTCGGGCTGCTGGACGTCGTAGAACCCATCAGCGTTGTCGGACCAGACATCGACCGTGGCGCCCTCGATCGGGTTGCCATCGCCATCCACGACACGGCCTTCGTAGAGGCAGGTTTCGCCTTTGCCATCGAGGCTGATGTTCTCCCCCATCTCCCGGATGGGTGCCCCGTCGACGTGGAATGGCCCGAAAACCGTGTTCTCGGTCGCACCGGAAGGCCTGCGGTTGTTGATGGCATCCACCAACATCGAGAAGCCCAGCGTGTCCGACAGCAGAATGAACTCCTGCCGCTCCGCGGAGCAGGTCTGGCCCGTGCGCGTCAGGAAATCGATGGCCAGTTCCCACTCTTCCTGTGTGAGGTCGATGTCCTTGGCAAAGGCGTGCAGGTGCCGGACGAGCGACGCCATCACCTGCGCCAGACGCGGGTTGATCTCGTCTCCCATCCGGGTGTTGACGGCCTCGGCCGAGGCGCCTTCGGAGAAGTAGCTTTCCTTGGTCATGGGAGCATCCTTCATCGGGACAGAACTGCGTTGAGTGCGCGGCGCAGCTCGGCTTCGGGATCGCCCACCATTTCTTCGACGCGCCAGGCGACGTGCTGATCGGGGCGGACGAGCAGACAGCCCGTGTCGCTGATCTCACTGGCGCGCGCCCAGTCGCCCGTGTGGTCGACGATCACCTGCCGCGGGCCAATAACATGGGCACGGATCGGCATCCCGAACGCCGCGCCGACGGTCTCGGCAGCCCGGGCCCACCCTTCACCGCCGATCCCCGTCAGAATGGTGAAGTGGCCCCCACCCACGAGATCAAGAGTGGAGTGTTTTTCGCCCGTGTCATGTTCGAAGACCCAGATATGCGGGATGCGCGCGCCCGGCCAGGTCGTCGGCTGGTAATGCAGTTCCGCGTCCAGCACAAAGGCCGGTTCCATCTGCCCGTCGGTCAGAACAGCATCGGACTTGTAGCGTTGGTTCATCTCTACGCCATGGGCGTCGAACTCGTACTTCTTGAAGGCAATCGACTCGCGAATGGCGTCACGCTGCTTCGCGGCGTCCGGCCCGGTATCGCACCGCGCGCTCATATTGGCTTGGATGGTTTCGATATCCGTATCGCCGGTCATGCCGAGCGATTCAAAGATCGGACCGAACTCACCAATCGATTGGTTGGCGCGGGTGACGATCTGCTTGGCTACGGGCGCACGTTCGACGGTGTAGCTGTCGAGGAGCGCTTCGCCCGCCTGTCCCTTGAGCACAGCGGCCAGCTTCCACGCGAGGTTGAAACCGTCCTGGATTGACGTGTTGGACCCCAGGCCGTTCGAGGGCGGGTGCCGGTGCGCCGCGTCACCCATGATAAACACACGCCCGCTTTGCATGTTGGTGGCGTAGCGATTGTTGACGGTCCAAGTGTTTGCCGACAGAAGCTCGATCTCAAGCTCCGGATCGCCGACAAGCTGACGCGCGACCTGCGTCGCCATCTCCTTGTCCACATTCGGAGCGGGTTCGTTGATGTCGTAGCCCCAGACGATCAGCCATTCGTTCCATGGGCGCACCATCCGGACAAGACCCATGCCGATCCCGCCGACATCCGAGCCGGGCTGCATCACCCAGTAGAGAACGCTAGGACGGTGGGCGACGTATTTCGAGAGGTCGGCACGGAACACAATGTTCATCGAGCCGCCCACACCCATCTCGCCTTCAAACGGCAGGTCTTCGTTTTCCGCGACCATGGAGTTCCCGCCATCGGCACCGATCAAGTATTTCGAACGGATTTGGAACTCGCGCCCCGAGAGACGGTCGCGGCAGGTCGTCGTGACACCGTCAGCGTCCTGCTCATGGCTCAGATACTCGGTGCTCATCCGGGCTTGCGTGCCACGCTTGCACGCCGTCCCGAACAGGATCGGCTCCATGAAGGTCTGTGGCAAGTCATTCATCATCGTTGGGCTGGAGAGCAGGTGCTCGGCCTTCGAGAGAGGATGGTTTCCCCAGGATTTCATGCGCCCGATCTCTTCTCCCGCGAGGCTCTCGCAGAAGACGTTCTCGCCCATCAGGTCCTGATGCGCCGCATGCATATAGGCTTCGGCCTCGACCTCTTTGCCGAGATCTCGGAGTACCTCCATCGTGCGCTGGTTGGTGATGTGCGCGCGCGGTGTGTTGGCAAGCCAGCGATATCGGTTGATGACCATGTTTTCGACGCCGTACGAGGACAGGAGCGCCGCGGTCACAGAGCCTGCAGGCCCGGTTCCGATGATCAGAACGTCTGTTTCAATCTCAGCCATGGTTTTCCTCCTCCAGAAGACGACGTGTGCCGTGTCAGTTTTTGATGGTATCGAGCTTGCCGCCGCTCAGGCGCCGGCGGACCGGGAACAGTTGAATGCCGGTCTTGTCGGTGATCAGGCCCCATATGCCGCGGGGGGCAAACAGCATCACGACGATGCCGATGATGCCTAGCGTGAAGAGATACCAGCTGCCGTAATCTGCGAGCAGCGATTGCAGCAGGAAGAAGATGATGACGCCGACGATAGGGCCTTCGATCGTGCCGATACCGCCAATGATCACGATGAACAGGACATAGGCCGTCCAGTCGGTGACGCTAAACGCGGCGTCGGGGCTGACGCGCGCTTTCTGCACGTAGATCAGCGCCCCCGCGAGGCCCGTCCCGAAGGCCGACGTGAGGAACACGAACCACTTCATGCGGCCTGCATCCACACCGACCGATTTCGCGGCTTCGGGGTTGTCGCGCACAGCCGAAAGGGCCAGGCCGCGCTTGGAGCGGAGCAGCGCATAAGTCGCGGCAATCGTGGCGGCCGCCAGTGCGAGAGCGAGCCAATAGGTCAGGATGTCCCGCGCGGCCGAGTTGCGCACGTCGAAGAGCTCGGCAATCCACTCGGTCGCCCACATCTCACGCGTCGCCGCGCGCGGCAGCGAGGTGCCCGTGCCCCCGCCCAGCGCCTGAACCTGGGCCATGACAAGGCGCATGACCTCGGCAATCACCCAAGTTCCGATCGCGAAATAGGGTCCTTGCAGACGGAAGGCGAAGAAGGCTGTCGGAATGGCCACGATTAGGGCCGCAATACCACCCAGCAGGATCGCGGGGATGGGATCCATCCCAGCAAGGATGACCCCGCCAAACATGGCATAGGCACCCATACCCACAAAGGCTTGCTGCCCGATCGAGACCATGCCGCCATAGCCCGCAAGCAGGTTCCAGAACTGGGCCAGCACCAGCATGGTCAGGATGAAGAACATATCCTGGATCAGGCCGCGGCCTGCAAAGAACGGCAGGAACACGAGGACGACAAAGATAGCGACTGCCGCGGTGGCCGTGATCTGCGACGCCCTGGTGTGCGTCGAGACGACATAGCGAGGGGAAGCGTTAACGTCAGTCATCAGTCAACCGCCCTTGGGAAGAGGCCACGCGGGCGCACAAGAAGCACGAGGAGGAAGGCAACATGGCCCGCCAGGATCTGCCATTCGGGATTGATCGCCGCCCCGATGGTTTGGGAAAGCCCGATGATAATGCCGCCAGCAAGCGTGCCCCACAGGCTGCCGAGACCGCCGATGATCACTGCCTGGAACGCGTAGATCAGTCGCGCCGGGCCGATGCTCGGGTCAAAGTTGGACCGCATGCCGAGATAGAGGGCTGCCAATGTGACAACCAGCATCGCGATGGCCATGGCCTTGGCGAAGATGTTGCTCGGGCGGATGCCCATAAGGCTTGCCGTCGTCGCGTCGTCCGAGGTCGCGCGGAACGCGCGGCCCAGCTCGGTGCGGTAGAAGAGCTGATTGAGCCCTACGATGACCGCGACGGCGGACCCGAAGGTCAGAAGCGGCAGGACACCCACATTGACGATGCCCAGATCGATCGAAGCAGTGGAGATTGCCCCGGTGGGCAAGCGCTGGCTGTCGGCGCTAAACCCTTCCAGAAGCGCGTTCTGAAGGGCGATTGACAGCCCGAACGTCACCAGTAGCGGCGGCAGAATGTCGGTTCCCAGCGTCCGGTTCAGCAGGTGTTTCTGAAGAAGCCAGCCCGTCAGATACATCGCTGGCGCTGCGATCGCGGCCGCGAGGAAAGGTGAGAGACCAAGCAATGTCACCAATACGAGGATCAGGTAGGCCGCCATCACGATGAAATCGCCATGAGCGAGGTTCACCAGCCGCATGATCCCAAAGACGAGGCTCAAGCCCGCTGCAAAAAGCGCGTAGAGACCGCCCAGCAGGATACCCTGCACAATCGTGTCGACCCAGATCATGCGCTCACCCCGAAATATGCTGCGTGGATGTCGTCACGGCTGAGGCTCTCTGGCGTACCTTCCAGCGTGACGCGGCCTTCCATCATGCAATAGACGCGGTCGGCGACCTTCATCGCTTGGCCGATATCCTGCTCGACGACGATCAGGCTCGCGCCGCTTTCCTGGATCTTCGGGACGGCGGCGTAGATGTCCTTGATGACGACAGGCGCGAGGCCAAGGCTGATCTCGTCACACAAAAGAACCTTGGGGTTGGACATCAGCGCGCGGCCAATGGCGACCATCTGCTGCTGTCCGCCAGAAAGCGCGGTGCCGGGATTGTTGCGTCGCTCGGAGAGGATCGGGAACAGCTTGTAGATCGACTGCAGGTTCCAATACCCGTCGACCTTGCGGCCATACGTGCCGATCAGGAGGTTTTCCTCAACACTGAGCGACGGGAAAAGGCGGCGGCCCTCCGGCACCATGGCGAGGCCGAGCGGCAAAACTTCGTCGGCGCTCATCCCGCCAATGGGTTTGCCCTCCAGCGTGATCATCTCGGGCCCGTTCCGCAGCACGCCGGAAAGTGAGCGCATCAGCGTTGTCTTTCCCGCGCCATTTGCGCCGATGATGGCGATGGTCTCGCCTTCGTTCAGGGTGATATCGACGCCGAAGAGGGCCTGGAAATCGCCATAATGGGCCGTGAGGCCCTCCGTGGTCAGAAGTCTCATACCTCGATCCCCAGATAAATCTCGCGTACGTCCTGACGGTTCATGATCTCGTCTGGCTCCCCGATCCCAATGACCTTGCCGAAATCCAGAACCAGAAGGCGCTCGACCACGCTGGTTAGCGCGTGCAGGACATGTTCGATCCAGATGATCGTCACGCCACGCGCGTGCACGGATCGGATCGTTTCGATGAGTGCGACGCATTCGGCATCGGTCAGCCCGCCGGCGATCTCGTCTAGGAGCAAGAGCTTCGGGTCGGTCGCCAGAGCACGGGCCATCTCAAGCCGCTTGCGTTGCAGGAGGGACAGACCGCCAGCGGGCGTGTTTGCGACTGGCAAAAGCTCAGTCTGTTCAAGGATGTTTGCGCAGGCGTCCTGTACCTCGCGTTGATCCATATTGCGGCCATGCATTGCCGCGACGAGGAGGTTCTCGAAGACCGTGAGGTTGTCGAACGGCTGCGGGATCTGGAACGACCGCCCGATCCCGGCAAAGCACCGTTGCATCGCCGGGACGCGTGTCACGTCGCGACCTAGGAAATGCAGACTCCCGGTGTTGGGCGACAGGTTGCCGGTGATCAGGTTGAACAGCGTCGACTTGCCAGCGCCGTTCGGCCCGATGATGCCAAGCGCCTCTCCTTCGGGAACGGCGAAGCTGACATCGTCGGTCACCTTCAGCTGTCCAAAGCTCTTGGAGACGTTCTTGAGTTCGAGAATTGACATAGGCGGGTTCCACCCGGCGCGAGGTTTGCGGCCGATTTGACGAGGGGTTGCGAGGGGACGAAGCGCCCCTTTGAGGTGTCGTGATCAGGCGGTGATTTCTTCCATCACGCCGCCCGTCGGGATGTCGGGCTGGTCAGAATTGTCCACGATCACAAGGTCATAGCCTCCGCCATCGCGCAGGCGCCACTGCCCGCCAACCAGCGGGGTCTTGGCCACGTTCGCGGCCGCGAAGGGCGGCAGGCCCGCGCCGTCGAACGCAATCCGGCCCACGAGGCTGTCGAGCTGTGTGGCGGCGATTGCCTCAGCCACTGCATCGGGATCGGAGCTGTCGTCAACGCGCCCCATCACGTTTGCGGCCATTTCAAAGAGCGCATGCACAAAACCGATGGGCTGGGTCCACTGACGTCCCGTCGCGGCAGTGAAGCCTGCGGCGACTTCAGCGGCACTCTCGCCGGTGACCGACGAACTGAACGGATGTGACGGCGACCACCAGACCTCAGAGCTGACGTTGTGGCCCGCGTCGCCCAACGCCTCAACGGCCTGCGGAAAGAGGATTGCCTTGCCGATCGAGGCCGCCTTCGGGGTGAAGCCCTGCTGCTTGGCCTGAGTCCAGAAGGTTGTGAAATCGGGCGGGATCGGAACGCCGGTGACGATTTCCACATTGTTGCTACGGAAGGCGTTGATCTGAGCGCTGAAATCGTCGGTCAGGTTTTGGTACCGGCCTGGATCGGTCAAGTTGTAACCCTGATCGGCGAGCACTGGCGGAAACCCAAGGTTCGGGTCGCCCCATGCATTGCCATCACCGTCGTTGGGATAGAGCCCGCCCACGGATTGGTTCGTGTCAAGCTGCCCCCACATGGCCGTAAAGACAGAAATGATGTCCTCAAGCCCCCAGAAGAAATGGTAGCTGTAGTAGAACCGCTCCCACGAACCGGGATCAGCGGGGTTGCCCTGCTGGCCAATGAAGTAGGGCTGCCAGGGTGCGACGGTGGAGATACAGGGGATCTCCTCGGCCTCGCAGGTGGTGGCGACCGGGTTGGTCGTCTCTGGCGTTGACGCGACGAGCATCAGGTCGATCTCGTCGTCGATGATCAGTTCACTCGCCACGTCTGCCGCGCGGTTGGGGTTTGACTGGCTATCTTTGACGATGACCTCGAAATTCGCACCGGCCTCAGAATTGGCGAACGCGTTGAGGATGAACTGATCCGCCTCAGAAAAGGCTGCCAATGGCCCCGATTGCGGGCTGACATAGCCAATCCGGATACGCGCGCCTTGCCCGATGGCAGGCGCTGCAAGGCCACCTGCGGCCAGAGTAAGACCAGCGGCGCTCGAGGTTTTCAGAAGATTGCGGCGTGTGATCATGTTCGTCCTCCCAAACGAATGATGATGAGGCTAGGCTTGCGGCGCGGCGCCCTCCCAGGCGCGACCAAGCAGTGCGCGGATCCCGTCCTTGGTGATCTCGCGCGGGTTCCAATACGGGTTCGTCGTTGCCAATTCGGCCATGCGGTCGAGGTCGGCCTCTGCCACGCCGAGGTCCTTCAAGGCCATTGGTGCGCCAAGCGATTTCGCAAAGGTCCAAAGACCCAGTGCGGCGTCCTCATCGCCATACATTTTGGCGACGGTCGCAAGCTGGGCGGATGCGGCGGGCTGATTGTAGGCAGTCGCGTGCGGCAGAATGATTGCGTGCGTCTCGGCGTGCGGCAGGTTCAGAGACCCACCGAGCGTGTGGCAAAGCTTGTGATGGAGCGCCATTCCGACCTGCCCAAGGACGGTTCCGCAGGCCCATGCGCCCTTTTGCGTGGCTTCGCGCGCGGCAAGGTCTGATGGATCCGATATCACCGCTGGCAGCGACCGCTGGAAAGCCGACAGGCCTTCCAACGCAAGCTTTGTCGACGCGTCCGTGCGGTCCTTGGCGTAGAGCGCTTCGACGGCATGAGCCATGGCGTTGAGCGCGCTCGTGATCGTCATGAGAACGGGCAGCGTCGCCACAAGCTCCGCGTCATAGAGCACGAGGTCTGGACGCAGCTTCGGGTCACTGATGGTGGTCTTCACACCATCTTCCGTCTGCCCGAGAATGGGCGTGCATTCGCTTCCCGCATAGGTCGTGGGAAGCGCGATATGGAACACGTCAGCGCGAAGATCGAGCGCCTTTCCAAGACCGATGGTCGACCCACCGCCTGCCGAGAGGACCGCGTCCGCCCCGGCCTCATTGAGGTGAGCCAGCGCCTCGTCCGTGATGTCCGTAGGCGTGTGCATCGCCGCCTTGCTGAAAATTCCGACCGCAAGCGGCCCAAGTGCTTCGGCAAGCTCCAACCCCAATTCCGATTGATGCGGCGTGGTGAGGATCAGGACACGCTTGCAACCTGAGGCTTCTACGTTCTCGCGGGCGCGATGCCGCAACCCTGCCCCGAAGGCGACAGATTGATTGGAGGAAAGATTCTCGAATTCCAACACGGGCGAAGATCCTGATGATTTTCGCCAATTTACCACCCAACAGGCGGCATCTTGATCGAACCTTTCCTGGATTTCATATCTTGATGTTATGAAGCTAGATCCAAGACACCTCGAAATGCTCTACGCGATCGTCGAAAAGGGCAGTCTGACGGAAGGCGCCGAGATGCTGGGAACGTCGCAACCCAGCCTGAGTCGTTCGCTTTCTCAACTGGAAAAACGAATCGGCGTTGCGCTGTTCGAGCCTGACAGACGCCCTTTACGCCCGACGGAACTGGGTCTCACGCTCGCCGCAGAGGGCCGCAAGATCTTCCAGGCTCGCCGCAACAGTTCCGACATCCTTGCCCAATATCGTGACGGGAAGACGGGGGCCGCTCGGGTGGGCGGTACGCCTTTCTTTCTCGATGGCGTGATCTCCGGAATGCTGGCCGCCTTTCAGTTCGAGCGGCCAGACGTGCGCATCGATCAGGTCTACGGCTACATGAACGATCTGATCCCGAAGCTTCAGGACGGCACGCTCGACCTCGCGATACTGCCAGTGCGGGCGTCGACGATCCCTGATTGGTGCCGATTTGAACAAATTCTACCGGGGCGCAATGTGATTGCGTGTCGCGTGGGCCATCCTTTGACCCGGAAAGGGTCAGTCAAGCTCGCAGATATCGGGAAATACCCATGGATCGCGCCGCCGACCGACAGCCCGCTCTACCAGGACCTGCGCTCCGTCCTGAAGGAAATCGGAATCAAGGACTTCAAGGTCAGTTTCTCTGGCGGGTCCCTGAGTGCAACCGCGAACATCCTCATGGGCTCGGATGCGCTAACTGTTCTTCCTTTTTCGGTGGTCTTTATGATGCGTAACCAGAAGTCGGTCAGCGCTCTTTCAATTCGGATTGGGGATCCGGACCGGCACCTTGGCATTCTCACAAACTGGGATACTGAATTGAATCCGGCCGCCCAGAGAGTGCGAAATCACATCCGCAATGAGTTCGAAGCCCTCTCGGCCAGCATTCTGCGCGTCAGTCAGGACACGGTGTGGAGGCCGTAACACCAGCGAATTGGCTTGAACCTTTTGCGCTTGGGGGAAAAACCCGCACAATCGGCGCAAGAGTCAGACAAGCGTCTTCGAGCCTTTGCGGGTGTCAGAATCGCGAAATTCGCTGTTTTTCAGGTCGCGGCGGAGTTCTAGCGCGGATCTCTGCTTCGTCCGGCACACCGGACCTCTGACCGCATACCGCCTCCAAGCATCCAGCGAATGGCGGGTTCGACGTGCCGCTCAGCAGCAAGCTTGTCCGCACGTCAATGTCCGCTCTGGCCCGGAGAACAGAAATTCCCCCGCCAATCAGACCGGGAATAAGGCAATCATTGGTCTGTAAAAGGCGCGCCGAGTGCGGCAGCCATACGCGCAATGGCTGCGATCTGAGGAGCGTCTTGGCTCAGATAATCGTCGCCAGCATATCCCCACCAATCCCAACACCCGTTCGGATTGCCTCCGAACGGGTTCCACCATGGCGCGGGTATGGTGAGCGCCTGAGGATAAAGCACGACGATGCCGTTTGTCTCGGCCCAACGGTTGTATCCAGTCAGGACAGCATACTCATCGCCGATCCGTTCGCGACCCTGCTTGCAGCCGTGGAGCGCGATATGGAGACGACAAAGGGCGCCATCTGCGCAGTCTTCGGGAATATACACGAAGGCAGTGTCGTCCATGCCAGCTGCGCCACCTCGGTGCAGCGCTTGATCGAAAGGTGTTAGGCCCTCGTCGCGAGGCTCTGTCGGAGGTAGAATATCGCTATAGAGGTGGTTGAGAATATCGCCCGCTTGATCAAAGTCGCAGTCGATCAGAAAGTTCGGGCGCGTGATGTCGCATTCAAGACTCCCGTCTTCGGTGACGAAACCGTGGCCAGCATTGATTTCGTTCTCGTACTTGATTTGACCTTCCGGTATGTCGAGCAAGGCAAGTGTCTGCCGAACCGCATCCATTGAGGCGCGCGCCACAGTATCGTCGGCTTCACCGTGGAACAAGTAAACCTGATCGGCGGCGAGGTGGGAGACATCGTCTATAAGCCCCTCCGCGGAAAGCTCTTTCATAGCTTCTAGCGAGGCATCGGCATCTGCCTCTTCCAAGAAGGCGTTCATGCAAACCCGTACCGCCCGAAATACATTCCCATCAGAGCATCCATACGGTCCACCAGCGACGACGCCCGCACCGGCGACCCGCTCAGAAAACGCCACCTGAATTTGAGCTGCCATGAAGGCTCCGCTGGAGAGCCCGGAAACAGTGGTTGCGTCGCGGTCAAGATTCAAAACCGGGAGCGGGTCTGCATGGCCGAAGAATGGTTGCAGGGCGAGTAATGCGGTCGTCGGCAATAGGCGAAGCACAAGGGCCTCCCTTTCTGAGAAGCAAACAGGTCAATCAGTATGATATCTTCGACCGTACTACGGATGCACCGCATCGTCATTCGAATGTCTATGCAACGCAGGCTTGCATTAGGGGCGCGATGAAATCTTGATCAGAGCGCTCTTAGATGTGGTGGTCTGTTGATCAACGAAACCCTCAGTTCGTTGCGAGCAAACTACAAATCGCGACGGGAGCACAGACGCTCACGCGTTGCAGCCATCCGAGTGGTCCGATTGCTGCGTAATAGACCAACCTCCGGTCTAAGGAAGCTGCGGCGCGATGACGGGCAACCTTGGTCCTTCACATTGAGTGGGTTCCGTAGCTACTCGGTTCTAGGCCGATCGAGGTCACCCAGCCCCGAACCAACCTCGCGTGTTGCCGCGTTGAGATGTGTAGTCGATCGTGAAACCGACCGGGCCATAGGAACTCGGACGGCCCAGACGTGCTTCGGTAGCAACGGGCGCTTCTGGCCAATGATCCTTCCCGTATCCCAGATGCGTCTTTGCGGGCGAATGGCGAGTAAGTTTTAAACTCGCATGACATTTCTTCCAATGCGCTCAGATGCTCGTGTCACCGAAGTTATCAAAAGTGTCGGGCAGCCTTTCGATATTCTGACGGTTTCATGGACGCGACTTTGAAGAACATCCGGTTGAAATTCGAAACATTGCGAAACCCAGACTCAAAGCAGATTTCGGTAACCGGCATATCGCTGTCGCGCAGAAGCTGCTTTGCTGTCCAAACCTTAAGAATAGTCACATGGTCGGTGAAAGTGTTGCCCGTTTGCTTTTTGAAGAAACGCGAAAACGCCGCTTCTGACATCCCAACCATTCCGGCGACTTCCTCAATCCTGGGGCTTTCCAAGTAGTTCTCTTGAAGATAACCAAGCGCTGTTTCTAAGCGACGAAGTCCGATCTCGCCACCGCTTCGCGATCCAGTGGCGAATCGCTGAGTTACCAACGTGCGCACATTGGTCGCCTGCAGCATCATCCCGAGCAATTCCATCATCAACGCGAAACGCTTCAAGCCTTTGTGTTGGCCGATCTCTTCCAAGACTTCCGAACAAGCGCGCGCATCATCCCCTAAAAACTCGAGCCCCAACTTTGCTTGCGCAAAAAGGGATTGGAGGGATCCCAGTTCTGGAATGCTTTTGCTTGCGTTCAGGAAACTGTCCGGATGGAACTGCACTACCACGTCTCGCCTGTGAATGAGTTTCCCATCAGCCGGCAAGGTGATCCAATTATGCGGCAAATCACTTCCGACCATGAGTAGATGCCCGGGCTCGAAGTTCCCGATGTAATCGCCGATGTAGCAAAGACCCGAACTCTTACGGATCAAATGGATCTCAATCTCGGGATGATAGTTCCATACATTTCTGCGCCAGGGGTAATCGTCGGTCCGCCAAAGAAAACTTGCCCCATCAGGTATGGAAATATGCTCATAATAGGCGTTTTCATCGCCTGTTTTAGGTGATTTTTCCATCTCTGTTACCATGTATCGACCTTGCATAAGATCATTAAAGTATAGAATCTTGATGTCCAGAGCCGTATTTTGCCGCCGAGTGTCCGTCTAGTCTCGTGCTCGAGTGCATTGGAGGATGCGCTGAAAACAACAACACTGGGAGGAATATATGAAATCCACACTCTCTAAACTCGCCACTTCGAGCTGCGCGAGCGCAATGGTGGTCGGGGCTCTGAGCGTAGGGGCGATTACGCTCACACCAGAAGCCGCACTGGCCGACGGGCACACAGTTTGCTCTGATCCGGTTCAGATCCTAGCTCAGCCGCGTGACGGTCTTACGCTTCTCGAGGAGTATGCGTCCGAGTTCGAAGAACTGTCTGGCGCATCTTTTCAAATCGACTACCTGAATGAAGGCGATCGCCGAGCGAAATCGCAGGCAGATGCCGCGACCATCGGCAACTACAATGTCTATTACATAGACGAAGCCAATCTGGCCCGGTTTGCGTCCTCCGGCTGGATTGCTCCTCTTATGGATCATTACCCTGCTGAATACGATTACAACGATTTTGATCCGGGCCGCATCGCAACGGCGACGTACGACGGTACAATCTACTTTGCGCCGATCCTCGGCGGCGGCGACCTGATGGTCTATCGCAAGGACCTTCTGGAAGAGGCTGGCATTGAACCGCCAACCACGCTGGAAGAGTTGAAAGCCGCGGTTGCCGCGCTTCATGACCCGGAAAATGGCGTCTATGGTATCGGTCTGCGCGGTCAACGTGGTTCCGGAGCGAACGTCTGGCGCTGGATGCCCTACTTCAAGGGCATGGGTGGCGAATGGTTTGACGCCGACGGCAACGCTGCGATGAACAGCGACGCTGCCTTGATCGCGACAGAGACCTACCTCGATCTGTTTGAATACTCCGCTCCGGGCACGCAAACGGGTAGCTGGGATGAATCGACGGGTGCATTCCGAGCTGGTCAGATCGCGCTGATCATTGAATCTGCTCCACTTGGCGGCATCACGCTCGATAAATCGCAGTCGCAGGTTGCAGATCTGGTTGGCTTTGCACGCCCACCTGCTCCACTGACTGGCGGGGGCTTCGCCCACGGTTTCGCCGTTGGCACCAAGGGTAACGCCGACGAAGCCGCTCTTGACTGTGCCGGCCTTTGGGTCGCTTGGGCGACTTCCAAAGAAAACGAGCAGCGTCGTCTCGAAGCTGGCCAAGCCGGTGAGTTGAACCGTTTGAGCGTGATCGGTAGCCCTCTGTTTGCCGAAACCTTCGGCACGGAGCTGCCCGCTGCTCTGGCTGATACTGCAGAAGTTACGGCTGTGAACTTCTGGCAAGATGCCCGCTGGCCAGAGTTGGGTGGCCAGTGGGGCATCACGCTGGAGGAACTCATCACCGGCACGCGGGATGACGTACCGGCAGCCTTGGTGGAGCTGGAAGAATTCGCCAATGACCTTGTGAACTAATCCTCCCTATCAGCAAGGTTGAGGCGCCGCCCAACCTATCGGGCGGCGTCGATATGTCCGGAAGCGACAACAACATCCGGTTCGCCGAAGAACACGGCACACTAAAATCAATCAATCATTGGCCAAAGCTCGATCATTCCGAGCTTGGAAGCCTGGGGAGGCCAAGTGAATAGTCGCCAGACATTGCCCTACACGTTCCTGGTGCCGACAATCCTGGTGCTTATGGTGCTGGCATTTGTGCCGCTTGGATATGCAATCAATATCTCGTTCCAGGACCGGACACTGATCTCGCCCAACAGCAACTACGTTGGCTTCGAGAACTACATCGACCTTTTTTCAGATCGCCGGTTCAAGAACGCTCTCTGGGTCTCGTTTAAATGGGAGATTATCACCGTTACGTCGACCATGCTCGCGGCCGTTGGTCTCGGTGTGCTCATGTTCGAGACACTCAAGCCGCGCGCACGCAACCTACTGTGCCTGGTGTTTTTGGTCCCAGTGCTTCTCCCGCGCGTCTCAGCAGCATTCGTCTGGAGCTTCGCGTTCCATCCGCTCTACGGGATCGTAACGTACCCGTATCGTGCTCTCACCGGTAAGCCCCTTGATCTACTGACCAATCCGGACACTGCGCTCTTTGCTGTCGCCTTCGTCGACTTGTGGCAATGGGGCTTTTTCTTCGCGGTCATCGTGCTCAAGCTCTTGGAGTCGCTACCGCCGCAGCCTCTGGAGGCGGCGCGGCTTGACTATGCAAAGACCTGGCAAGTGCATGCCTACATCACATTGCCGATGCTGAAAGGACCGCTCGTCAGTCTCGCATTGGTTAAAGCCATCGAGTCGCTTCGGTCTTTCGATCTGGTTTACATCATGACGCGCGGCGGACCTGGGATCACCACCGAGACGCTCGACATGTATGCCTTTTCGCAGGGCTTCATTGAGGCGGGCAAGATCTCTTACGCGTCCAGCATGGCCGTCATCATGATGGCTCTCACCGTCGTCATCTTCACGTTCATCTGGAAGAGGGTTCGGACATGAGCGCCTCTCAACTCATGGGCAAGGCGTTTCTCGCGCTGATGGCCTTCATCGTTCTGTTCCCGATCTTCTGGACGGCGCTCAACGCGTTCAAAGTCAATGCGGACATCCTTGTGACAACGCCAAAGTTCATCTTTGAGCCGACCTTTGAAAACATCACCTATGTGCTGGGTCGTAACAGCGTCTTGACGGCCCTGACCAACTCCCTCGTGATCTCGCTCACATCTGTGATTATCGGGATCGTTCTAGGGCTACCTGCAGCCTATGCCGTCGCAAGGTATCCGAACCGTTGGACAGAAGAGATTCAGTTCTTTGTCTTGTCCCTACGTTTCCTACCGCCTGTGGCAGTCGCCATTCCCCTGATGGTGATCTGGCTGAACCTCGGTCTCTATGACAGCTGGACGGCGATGATCGCAACTTATTCGCTCCTGACAATTTCGATCACGATTTGGCTCTCTGTACCAGCCTTCCAGCAGGTTCCCAAAGCGATAGAGGAGGCCGCCCGCGTCGACGGTTATGGTGCCTATGCTGTCTTTCTCAAGATCGCGCTTCCAGTCGCCATGAAGACACTCATCGGTGCGGTCGCCTTTAGCTTCGTACTGATTTGGAATGAGTTCCTGATTGCTTTGATGCTGACAACTGGCAAAGCCAAAACGCTGCCGATCGTAGCTTCTGAGATGTCCCAGGTCGGGATGGATGTTCCCTGGGGCATTCTCAATGCAGCCGTCATCCTGCTCTCGATCCCGCCGCTTTTGCTCTTGGGCCTGCTCAGCGGTTTCATGAACTCAATGTTCTCCAACAAATCACGATAGGCGAATGAACATGCAAGCTCTTGTACTTGAAAAGAAGGGTGAGTTGGCAATTCGCGAGATCGAACTGCCGACAGAAGTTGGGCCAGAGGACGTTAAGATTGAAATCCACACAGTGGGCGTGTGTGGCAGCGACGTTCACTACTACACTCATGGTGGGATCGGTGACTACATCGTTCGCAAGCCAATGGTCCTCGGTCATGAGGGCGCCGGAACAATTGTCGAAGTCGGCAGCACTGTGACAAATCTGAAGGTTGGGGATCGGGTCTGTATGGAACCCGGTGTCCCTAACTTGTCGTCGAAAGCATCCAGACTCGGTATCTACAATGTTGATCCCGATGTGACCTTCTGGGCCACGCCACCAGATCACGGCATTCTGACCCCCGAGGTCATCCACCCAGCTGCGTTTACGTATCGGCTCCCCGACAATGTGAGCTTTGCCGAAGGTGCGATGGTCGAGCCCTTCGCCGTAGGCATGCACTCGGCAGCTCGCGCCCGGATAACCCCCGGCGATGTCGCAGTGGTCACCGGTGCTGGGACGATCGGCATGATGGTCGCACTGGCTGCCCTCGCAGGGGGGGCCAGTAAAGTGATCGTATCTGATATCTCATCTGAAAAACTGGCAATTTCCGGCGGCTACAACGGGATCATTCCAGTGGATGTGAAGGTCTCCAATTTGGCGGACGAGGTTGCCGCCCATACAGACAATTGGGGCGCGGATATTGTTTTTGAAGCCAGCGGTGCGCCTCAGGTCTTTGACGATATATTGAAAGTAACTCGTCCTGGCGGAGCCCTCGTTCTTGTCGGCCTGCCACCTGATCGCGTGCCACTCGACGTCAACGGGGCCATTGCGCGTGAAGTCCGGATTGAAACCGTCTTTCGCTACGCGAATGTGTTTGATCGTGCCCTGGCACTTATCGCTTCGGGCAAGGTCGATCTGAAGCCGCTCATAACCGAGACGTTCTCATTCTCTAAGTCTATCGAAGCTTTCGAGCGGGCGGCCGAAGGCCGTCCAGCGGACGTCAAGCTTCAAATCGTAATTCCTGGGGAGCAACCCTGATGGCAGGAATCGTCTGCAAGAATCTCAAGAAACAGTATGGCGACGTCGAGGTCGTCCCTGGTTTTGACTTAGAAGTTCAAGACCACGAATTTGTGGTGTTTCTCGGACCGTCAGGGTGCGGCAAGTCCACAATCCTGCGCATGCTGGCCGGGTTGGAGGAGATTACTGGCGGTGAGTTGAGCATTGGCGGCAAGGTGGTCAATGACGCCGAGCCAGGAGATCGCGGGATTGCCATGGTCTTCCAGAACTATGCGCTCTATCCGCACATGTCGATCAAGGACAACATTGCGTTCGGACTTCGCAGGCTGAAGACCCCCGAAAAGGAAATCGATGAGCGCGTCGACGCGGTCACAAAGATGTTGGGCTTGGAGCCCTATCTGGGTCGCAAACCCACGGAACTCTCAGGCGGTCAGCAACAGCGCGTGGCGATTGCTCGTGCGATGATCAAGACGCCCGATGTGTTTCTGTTCGATGAGCCGCTCTCGAACCTTGATGCGAAGCTCAGAGCTCATATGCGATACGAAATCGCCCGGCTCCACAAAGAGCTCAAGACAACGTCGGTTTATGTGACGCACGACCAGATGGAGGCGATGACACTCGCGGATCGGATCGTGTTGCTCAAAGCCGGTGAGATCGAACAGGTCGGCACGCCTGAAGAGATTTATGATTATCCTGAAACGCTATTTGTCGCGGGCTTCATAGGGACACCTGCGATGAACTTCCTGAAGCTCGATGTCAAAAAGACAAACAATGGCTGGGCTCTGTCCGGCCCGGGCGTCTGGCTTGAAATCGTAGGCCAGGATTTTGCACTGGCAAACAGCCGCAAGGTCGTCCTCGGTGTTAGACCTTCCAAATTCAAGCTTTCGTCACAAGCTGTCGAAGGAAAGACGCTCACAAGCAGGGCCGAGTTTGTCGAATTCTACGGTGACGACGTATTGGTTGGGTTTAGCGTCGTTGACACGCAGCTGACCGCCTTTGTTGAGGCAAGTCTGCGACCGTCAGAAGGTGACACAGTCCACTTTGCGTTGAACGAGGCGGAGATCCATCTATTCGACGCGGACACTGAAAAGTCACTCCGGACCGCGCCAGTTCATGCGGTTGCCGCCCAATGACAGGTGTCCTGGCAGACGTCGTCTCAAGCATCGTGGCGGACCATCAAAGTCGTTCGCGTTCGATCGTAGCCGTGGTTGGTCCCCCAGCCACAGGCAAGTCGACGATTGCCGGGGCTTTGCAGAAAGCCATCAATGCGACAACACCTTTGGACGCGAAGGTGGTCCCGATGGATGGTTTTCACCTGGATAACACTCAGTTGGACCTGCTCGGCCTACGGGAAAGAAAGGGCGCGCCAGAGACGTTCGACTTTGATGGTTTTGATGCACTTCTTCGTCGGATCAAAAGTGCCAAGACCCCAACCTTCTACCCTGTTTTTGATCGGTCGCTGGACAGGGCCATTGCTGGTGCCGGCGTGCTTTCGCCAGAGACCGACATTGTGATTGTTGAGGGCAATTACTTGCTCCTCGATGAGGCCCCATGGCGCGACCTGCAAGAGCTGTTCGATTACAGCATCTATTTGGAGACACCCTTCGCAACTCTCGAAGAGCGACTGATCCAACGGTGGATCAATTACGATCATTCCGAAGACGCCGCGAAAGAGCGCGCGCACTCAAACGACATTCCAAATGCGCATCGGATTGTTCAGAACACCCTTCCCGCGACAACAACACTGAGGCTGTAAACCGACCATGCTCGCTTCCGGCGTAGATCTAAGGGCGTGCGCCAACGTCAAACCTGGGCTCGCAATTGATGCAGCTGAAGAAGCCGGTCATTGGCATCCCGGTGCCGCCATGGGCATGGCAGATATCGCGGCCTTTCTTGACGCCAAGCATCTCCGCTTCGATGGCACCTCCCCCGACTGGCATGATCGTGACAGAGTGATCCTCTCAAACGGTCATGCCTCCATTTTCTTGTATTCCCTTCTCTATCTATCGGGTGTGCCGGGAGTGACGTTGGACGACATTAAGGCTTTCCGGAAAGGCGGTTCGATTACGCCAGGCCACCCAGAGGTCGGACATACTCCTGGCGTCGAGGTGACCACAGGTCCAGTGGGCCAAGGTCTCGGCATGGCCGTTGCCGAGCGGGTTAGGGCAAAACTGGACTTTCCCAAAGTCAAAACCCAGTGAGATCTGAAAGGCCGAACCCATGCCGAGTGCGCTCGAACAACTCCAAGAAATGTCAGTTATTGTCGCAGACACGGGTGACGCCGCTGAGATTGCTAAACACAAACCTGTGGATTGCACGACAAACCCATCTCTGGTCCTCGCTGCTCTTCAAAGCCCTGCCACCGCTGACCTGATCGAGACCGAGGTCGCGACCGCCAAGGCCAAGGCACTAACTGCAGGCGCGCTTTGTGACACTCTGACCATCGCCATCGGGGCCAATCTCGCCTCGCTGGTCCCGGGCCGAGTTTCGACTGAAGTCGATGCGCGCTTTTCGTTTGATGTTGAGGCTTCGATCCGTCGGGCACACGATATCATTGAGGACTACAATCGCCGTGGCGTAGCGAAGGACCGTATCCTGATCAAACTCGCGTCGACATGGGAAGGGATCAAAGCGGCGCAACAGCTCGAGCGGGAAGGGATCAATTGCAACCTTACGCTTCTCTTTTCCTTGGAACAGGCCAAGGCCTGCGCCGATGCAGGGGTCTTCCTGATTTCACCCTTTGTTGGGCGCATCACGGATTGGTTCAAGAAGGCGGACGGCATTGAGCATTACGCGCCTGATGAAGACCCTGGGGTGCAATCGGTTCGCGAAATCTATCGTTATTACAAAGCTCATGGGATCAGAACTGTGGTCATGGGCGCGTCGTTCAGGAACATCGATCAAGTGAAAGCACTTGCCGGATGTGATCGCTTGACGATATCGCCGAAACTTCTGTCCGAGCTAGCCGCCGATCAAAGTGATCTTCCCCGGCAAATGTCAGATGACGCCACGTCCCCGGCGCAGCATAGGGCTCTGAACGAGGCCGGGTTTCGCTGGGGCGTGAATGGAAACGCAATGGCCACAGAGAAGCTCGCAGAAGGTATCCGTAATTTCGACAAGGACCATCAAACACTGCTCTTGATTCTTGAGAAAAGGCTCTCGTGACGATCAGTCCGAGCAAATCCTCGGTTCCGTCCGCGATCCCGCAACCGGATCTTTAGTCCCGATTGTGTTGAAAAACTCGACCTGATTGAAGTTTTGGCAGCTGATTCAATTCTCCAGAGGCATTGGAAAGCTAGCAATGATGGGGCCTATGCAAGAAATGCAGGGTGCGTTGTTCTGCGAGTTCTCGATATAGGACCACGTCCCGCCTGATCATTTTCTCAGTGGTATCGACGGGTTCGTCGACCTCGGCGGCATGCGACGCCACCTATCGTCGTTTTACAGCACAACCGGGCGCCCTTCGGTTGATCCCGAGTTGATGGTCCGGATGTTGATCCTGGGCAACTCGATGGGGATCTGGTCAGAGCGTCGGCTGTGCGAGGAGATGCACCTAAACCTCGCCTATCGCTGGTTCCGCCGCCTCGATCTGAGCGATGCAGTGCCGGATCACTCTACCTTTTCCAAGAATCGGCACGGACCGTTCCGGGAGAGCGCCCCCCTTCCGGCACCTGTTTGAGCAGGTGTTGGCGCGATGCATCCCCGAGGGTCTTGTAGGATGCGAGAGCTTTGGGGCGGATGCGTCGCTCATCAAGGCCGACGCCAGCCGTTACACCAAGGTCGCCGTCCAGGAATGGTCGACAGCAGATGCGGCAAACCGCGCGACCCAGGAATATCTCGACACGCTCTATGATGCAGCTTTCGGCGCGGCGACACCAATGAGGCCAAAGGCGATCTCGCCCGCCGATCTGGCAACGCGGTTGACTGGCGCCAAAGGAGACAGACCCTTCTTTACCTGAAGCACCAACTACCTGGTCGATCTGGACCACGCGATCGCTATGGATGTCGAGGCGACTGCGCCGATACGGCAGGCTGAAGTGGGCGTCGTGCGCGAATTGCTAGTCAGAACTCAACATCGTTTCGAACTGCGCACTTGGATGCTGGCCGCAGACACGGCCTATGACGCGGCGGACATGCTTGGCTGGCTCTCTAAAGAGCAAGGCATCGAACCGCACATCCCTATCTTTGATGAATCCAAGCGCAAGGACGGCGCGTTCCCGGCGACAGAGTTCCTCTACGATCCTTGACCCTGATGCATACAAATGTCCTGCCGGAAAAGAACTACGGCCCGACTGGCGAAACATCTCAATGAGACAACCGGCGTTCGGCAAGGATGGCTTCAAAAAAAGTCTATGCCCGGAAACAGGATTGTGCGGCGTGTGCGCTGATGCCTCGATGTCCGCCCAACCAGGCGACCCGCAAGATCTCCCGATCAGACATGAAAAGGCGAGGGATATCGCGAAAACCGATGCCTATGTCCCCTCCAGCTACGCCAGGAAGAAGGTCGAGATGCTCTTTGCCCATCTCAATCGCATCATCGGTCTCGACCGCCTACGCCTCTAGGGGCCAAATGGCGCCGAAGACGAGTTCCATCTCGCAGCCACAGTCCAGAGCCTCAGCAAACTCGCCAAGCTCTGACCAATACCGGCGTGAAATGCCAAACAGAAAGCGTTCGGCCGTCAATCCTGGCGCCGCCGAACAACGAGTTTTGCAACAACATCTCTGCGTTACGGACGTCTACCGCAGTCTCGACCCATTAAGAGCAGCGAATGGCAACTTTGGCAGGTTGCGCCGCAGCATTTCGGAAATAGGCTGGATGTGCGGAATCGGCCGCGAGCTGCGTAGGCTGATCATCACCTTGCCACGGGATCGTTGCGCTGCCGCATGACTGCTCCGAGCCCAACTTGCATCCATTTTGCGTGGCAGCCAATGTCCGCTCCGGAACATCCTAACGGGACTTCGCATATGATTGATATTGAGCAGGTTCGGGCGGATACGCCGGGAGTAAATCAATCGACGCACCTTCTGGCTTGTGGGTCGGCGCTGATGCCCAAGAAAGTTGTGGACGCTGTTGTCGCGCATACTCAGCTTGAGGCGCAAATCGGTGGCTATGAAGCTCAGGCGCGCCAGTCCAGTCATTTGAACAGAGTGTACCATTCAGTGGCGACGCATATTGGAGCTTCGGCGCGGGAAATCGCCGTGATGGAGAATGCCACGGTTGCTTGGTGTCACGCGTTCTATGCCCTTCCGCTCAAGCCGGGTTCCAGGATCCTCACGTGTGAGGCGGAGTATGCCGCCAACTATGTTGCCTTCCTCCAGCGCGCGAAACGCGATGACCTGAAGATCGAGATTGTGCCGTCTGATGGAACCGGTGCGTTAGATCTTACCGCGTTAGAGGCGGCGATGGACGAAGACGTAGGTGTTGTCGCTATCACTTGGGTCCCCACGAACGGTGGCTTGGTCAACCCGGCCGCAGAAGTTGGCCGGATCGCAAAGGCCCATGGCGTACCTTACCTTTTGGATGCGTGTCAGGCAGCGGGGCAGATGCGGATCAACGTCGCAGAGCTTGGATGCGATTTCTTGTCAGCTACGGGGCGGAAATACCTTCGCGGGCCGCGCGGGACTGGGTTTCTTTACCTGCGGGAAAAGTGGTTGGACAGGTTAGAGCCTGCGATGATCGACCATTTTGGCGCGCCTTGGGTGGCCCGTGATCGGTATGAACTGCGTGACGATGCGCGGCGGTTTGAAACGTGGGAAAACTCCTATGCACTAAGGGCAGGTCTTGGAGCAGCAATAGACTACGCCGACCAGATCGGCATCGACCATATCCAAGATCGCATCAGCCTGTTGGCTGATGAAGCGCGAAAAGCTCTCCGCGAAGTATCGTCTGTAGAAGTGCGAGATTTGGGTCAAGCGCCATGCGGCATTGTTAGTTTTTCGATTGATAGCTGCGAAGCCCAACCCATCGTCAAGCAAATGGCAGTGTCGGGTTATGCAATAGGGGCGTCTCCTCCCTCCAGCACGCGTATCGACTCCGAGCGCCGCAATTTGCCGACGCTTCTGCGTATCGCGCCCCATTATTACAACACGGAAGCCGAGGTGCGTAGCGCCGTGGAGTGTCTTGCTGCGCTCATTCGGTGAAGTTGCGTTTGGTATCTGAGAAAAATGCGGCCGTTCAGTGGTTCTTGTTCAACGTCCGCAAGGTCCGCGATGTGTGAGTTCGATGATGCACAAGTCGCTCTTGCAGCGAATGTCCGCATTGCTGGCTGCGACTGCAGCATCCGGCATTGGTGCTGAGAGTCCGGTAAGGGCCGTTCATAGCCTTTGGGCGCGAATGGAAGACTGACCTCTCTGTCGACGCTGATGCGAAGGTCGCGAAGGAGCACAGGATGCTCAATCCTGCGTGGCGCAAGAACGTGCGCTCACCTGACTTGGAAACAACGAGTTCGGCTGCTCCCAATCTGGCCGGGGAGAAAACCAACGATTGCCGTGAGCGTGCAAATGATTCACTGCGCATTAAGATTCGCGCCAGTTTGTAACTACCGTTTCACTACCGGAATACTACCGATTCCATACTCGATTTCAGGGTGAATTTCGGGGCAGGAAAGCCTCGGCTGCCATCTCGAAAAACTCGGTCCGAAAGCTGTGCCCGCCCGGGAAATAGCAGACATCAAACGTCCGACCGGCGCTGTCTTCGCGGTGGCTGCAGGTCAGATCATCACCGCCATCGGCCTTCTCTAGTTCACTGTAATCGCTTAGGTTTTCCAGCATGATAAAGGCATCCGCGATATCCGATTGCCGGGAGTCGCGGATCGCGCGGCCCTCCATCGGGACAATCTTGTCCTCGGTCCCGTGAAAATGCATCATTCCATTGGGTATAGTGGGGCATGTGTCCGGTACCGGCGCCCAAAAAGTGCCCGAAAGCGGCGCAAAACCGGCATAAACATCCCCCCTCTCGCACGCCAAATTCCATACGAGCATGGCGCCGGAGGAGAAGCCGCTGACGAAGGTTCGCTCGGACGGAATGCCGTAATCGGCCTCCAGGGCCGAGGCCAAAGCGTCGAAATAGGCGAGTTCATCCCCGCGCCTCGTGTCGCCACCAGGGTTGTTGGGGGTGTTCCACATCCCATCCATCCCTTGGGCTGCGACGAACGCCAGATTAAGATCTTGTGCCAACTCGACAAGCGCGTCGTTGCGCATCGCGCCCTCCGCACTTCCAAGATGACCGTGGGCATAAACAATCGCACCCCTTGGAGGATCATTGTCCGGCAACGCGATGCGAAAGCTGCGTTCTCCCAACGCACAGTCGCTCTCACGCCCGCAGGCATTTGCCGGCGCGGCTAATGTGGCTGCACCACACACAGCGAGCGCCACAAGGGCCACGGATGACACCGTCGCTTTGGAACTCGAACTCATTGGTCTCTTCTCCAGGCCCAGGACAGGCCACTGAAGCCATCACGATCCGCCAGCGTGATCAACTCGCATTTGCGCGAGGCCGCCGGAGCAAGACAATGCAATTTGCATCTCCTGGCCCGAGCGATTAGTTCCGTTACGTGATGAGCGCAGCAGAACCCGCATTGGATGGACTTTCCGGCTACCTGAACAAGGATGGCATCCGCATCCATAACCCGGACGATTTTGCGGGAATGCGTGCGGCCGGTGCTCTGGCGGCGGATATTCTGGATCGAATAATCCCGCATGTTTCTCCAGGCGTGACCACATCGGACCTGGATGACGCGATTCTTGGGATGATCGAGGAAGCCGGAGCAGCATCCGCCACAATCGGATACAAAGGCTATCGCCACGCGAGCTGTATTTCGATCAACCATGTGGTTTGTCACGGAATCCCGTCCACAAAAAAGCTCAAATCCGGCGATATTCTTAATATCGACGTCACAGTCATCCTCGATGGCTGGTACGGCGATACGAGCCGGATGTATGTCGCTGGCCCGCCAAGCCGCAAATCCGAACGGCTTATCGACATCACTCATGATTGTCTTCTGAAGGGCATTGAGCAGGTCCGCCCAGGGAACACGTTTGGCGATATTGGCGCGGCGATCCAACGCTACGCCGAAGCGCATCGATGCTCGGTCGTGCGGGATTTCTGCGGCCATGGGCTTGGTCGGGTGTTCCATTCCGCGCCCAATGTCCTGCACTACGGGCGCTGGGGCGCAGGCGCGGTGCTTGAGCCGGGTATGTTCTTCACCATCGAGCCGATGATCAATCTCGGCCGACCCGAGACAAAGATTCTCTCCGACGATTGGACCGCCGTCACCAAAGACCGGTCGCTATCGGCTCAGTTCGAGCATTCGGTTGGCGTGACCGAAACCGGGTGCGAGATCTTTACTCTGTCTCCCGCCGGGCGCTTCCACCCGACTTGGGACCGCGCAAGTATCTGAATTTATCCCCGCCGACGAAGATCGCCGACCGGCATAGGCACCTCAGACGGTGTCCCGAGCACGACCACTTCGCCGCCGGCAGCATCGGCATCGGCTGGATCGTGGGTGACGAGAACCACCGGGAGCCCACGACTGCGCGTGTGAGACAGGACAAATTCCCGGATCTGCGCCCGGAGCGCGGAATCAAGCTTGGAAAACGGCTCGTCGAGCGCGACGGCAAGCGGCTCCGCCAGCAAAACCCGCATGAGCGCCACGCGAGCCCGCTGACCGCCCGAAAGCGTCGCCGGATCACGGTCCGCGAATCCTGCAAGACCAGCTTCGGCAAGCGCTGCCTCTACCGCAGACCGTCGCGCCGCGCGCCCCTTGATGCGCGGAGAAAGCCCGAACGCGAGATTGCCGACCACAGAGAGATGCGGAAACAACAGATCGTCTTGAAACATCATGCCGATCCGGCGTTCCTGAGCCGGTTTTTTAGTGATGTCGTGTTGTCCGAGCAAGATCCGACCAGACGCGGAAAATGACTGATCAAGCGTTCCAGTGGCGAACGCAAGGAGTGTCGATTTGCCCGAACCCGATGGGCCCATCAGGGTCAGGACCGCGCCCGGGTCTATGCGGGCATCGAGCGAGATCAGCGGCGCCCCCTTCTGCTGGATGAGCACCCGCTCAAATGTCAACGCCTGGCTCACGCCGCTATCCTCATCCTACGCCGGTTGCGCCAGACGAGCGGCGGCAGAAGGAGCGCTAGCGCAAACCCGATAAAGGGCAATGCGGCTTGAAGCAGGCCATAGACCCCAATCAACCGCCGGTCTCCACCCGCTGCAAGTGCGACGGCTTCCGTCGTCAGGGTTGGGACCCGCCCCGCACCGATCAGCAAGGTCGGCAAGTAGAGTGCAATGGATACGGCGAACCCAACAGCCGCGGCCGTGAGGATCGGGGCGAGCATCATCGGCAAGCGGAGACGCCAGAAGATCCGGTTTTCGCTTGCCCCAAGTGTCGCGGCTGCCACCCCGAGCCGAGGATCGAGCGACGCCCATGGGTCGGCGAGCGAAAGGTAAATGTAGGGCAAAACGAAGATGAGATGCGCGAGAACAACTGCGAACAGGCTTCCGTCCAGTCCGATCCTAAGCCCCAAGATCTGCAATCCGAACAGAAAGGCGATTTGAGGAACAATGAGCGGCAGATAGAGCAAGAGGAGCGCCCAGCGCCCAGCGCGTTGCCTTCGCCGCGTCCCGTTTTCCAAGCATCCCAGCACCAAAACCAGGGCGAGCGCGACGGAAAGGAAAGCGATTGTCAGCGTTGTGGCAGACAGGGAGAACAGTCCAGGCGCTGCCCGCTGCCAATTCTGCAACGTGAAGCGGTCCGGCAGGATCTCGGGAAATGCCCAGAACCCCGCGAACGACCAGGTCGCAAGACCCGCGATTCCGAGCAGAACTGGAACCGAGGCAAATAGGGCGAGAAGCCCGCCCGCGGCGCGCAACACCGCGTCATTCGGCAGGCGTCCGCCATGCAGTATCCAGGCATATCCAACGCGGCGCGCGAGCCTTTCCCCTGTAGTCCATATCCCAAGACCCAGAAACACGATCAAGACTTGGAGCGTCGCACCTGCCGAGGCCATGAGCCAGACAGCCAGATCGGGGTCGCGCATCCAGGTAGTCAATTGCACCGCCAGGGTGGGCGGCGTCGAGGGGCCAAGGATGATCGCTGTTTCCACATTCGCAAGCGAATAGGCGAGAACGGCATAGACCGGCAGGCGGATCTGCCCGTAAATCCGCGGAAGGACACATTTCGTCCAAGCCGAGACGCGCCCATAGCCCAACATTGCCGCCACGCGCAGGCTTCTATCGGCATCCGCTTGGGGCAAAGCGGCGAGCGTCATGAGCAGGAGAAACGGTATCTCCTTGGCCACGAGCCCAGCGACCAGAGAGAGGCCCCAAGGATCTCCCGGCAAGAGCCAGTCAGGCGGTCGGTCAGATCCCGTTACCCAGGGCGAAAGCGCGCGCATGATCCAGCCCGACGGCGCAATGAGAAATGCAAGGCCGAACGCCGCGGCCGCATGGGGCACAGAGAGGATAGGCGAAATCGTATGGCGGATCAGCCGGAAGGCCCGCGTTCCATGCCAGCTCGCGACGATCAGGATCACAGCACCGAGTGATATCGCAGTCGCACCCAGACCTGTCGCGAGACTGAGACCAGCCGAACGCCAGATCCCAGGCGTGGAGACCAAAGCTGCCCAGGGTGCGAGATCGAACCGGGTGCCGCCGAGCGCAGGCATCCAGCCAAGCCCCGGGATAACCGTGCCCGCTAGTCCCGCAAGCACCGGAAATGCGAGAAGGGCCATTGTGATGCGCGGCACGAGCGACAGCGGGCTGACGAAAGGCTTCATGTTCTGGTTCGGCCCGAGATCAATCGCGGAAAGACCTCAGGAGAGGTCACCATCATGATCGGAACGTCATGGTTCAGTTGCGAACCCCGTAGCGTGCCGACCAATCAACCGCGAGCCTGTCCATCCAACTCGGATGTGGCTCGGGTAGGCTTTGCCCCAACTCTTCGGGGGAAAGGGTCGCGACACCGAGATCCAATGCGTCAAACCGCGCGCGATCATCAGCATCAAGCTTATCGAGGGCCAGCACGGTGAAATTGCCCAGCACGGCCGGGTCCTGGCCATGCGCCTGCGCTTCGGGCGACATCAGGAAATTGGCGAAGACCATTGCCCCTTCCTTTGCACCCGAATTGAACGGGATGGCGACGAAGTTTGCGTTCCCGATCGTGCCATCCTTCAGAACGTAGGAACGCACGGTGTCCGGCAATTCCCCATTCGCAATGGCCGCGCTCGCCTCGGACTGGTTGAATGAGAACGCGATTTCAATCTCACCGTCGGACATGAGTTGTTTCAAGGTGGTGCCGGTCTGTGGGTAGGCCCTCCCACCCCGCCAGAGACCCGGCGTGACGTCGTCGAGCCAGGTCCAGAGCGGAGCTGTCAACTCGGCATAGCGCGCATCATCCACCGGCTGCTGCAATGCGTCGGGTTCGGGAATGAGCGCGATGGCGGCTTGTTTGAGAAAGGTGAGACCGAGAAAATCCGGCGGGGCAGGATAGGAAAAGCGCCCCGGATTTGTCTCTACCCATTCACCCAGGGCGGCAATGCTGCGGGGCGGATCAGGCAGCCGTGCTGTGTCATGGTAAAACACGATCTGCGCCATACCCCATGGCGCCTCGTAGCCCTCGGTCGGCACGGTGAAGTCGTTGCGAACGGTTGGCTTCCCATCGACATCGACGTATCGCCAGCTCGGCAATTCCTCTGCCCAAGGGCCAAACAACAGATCTTGAGATTTCATCGATGCGAAGTTCGGCCCGTTGATCCAGATGAGGTCGACGGCCCCGTCGGCCACGCGCCCGGCCGCTTTTTCAGCAGCGACCCGCGCCACCGCTTCCCCGGTATCGGCGAGTTTCACCTGCGTGACCGAAACGCCGTAGCGGTCCTCCACCTCTCTCGCCGCCCACGCGATGTAGTCGTTGCGCCGCGGGTCCCCACCCCAGGCATGAAAGAACACCTCTTGCCCATCGGCGGCCTCCACAATCGCTGGCCAATCGGAAGGATCCGGGTCAGGGCTTTCCGCCCAAGCGGACGGCGAAACGAAGAGAAGGCCGGACGCAAGCGTAGTAAAAAGGGTGCGGAGCATTCAATCTCTCTGAGTAGGGACTTTGGGAGACGGCTTAGTATCGGGCAGATGGGCGTTGTTCCCGCTATTTCGATGCCACTGTCTCATTTGTTTCAATGGCAAAGGGCAAAACTGCGTTATCCGCAACACAGATATGCGACCGCAAAACCGCCGCAATGTTTGACTCATGCCACTTGAGACCCGTAGACAAACGAGTTGTTAATAAATGTGAGACCCGGCGGCAACAGTCCGGGCTCAGGCCCGGAGAGAACGAAGAGGACATCGACCCGTGATAATTGGGGCTCCCAAGGAGATCTTGGAGGAGGAGGCGCGCGTCGCCCTGACACCGCAATCCGCTCAGCTTCTCAAGAAGCTGGGATATGAGTGCATCATTGAGAGCGGCGCGGGGGAGCAGGCACGCTTCACTGACGAAGCCTATTCCGAGGCAGGGGTTGAGGTCGTTTCATCGGCGGCTGATCTTTGGGCACGGGCAGATGTCGTCGTCAAGGTGCGCCCGCCGGAGGCCTCCGAGGTCGAGATGGCTCGCTCAGGGCAAGTCCTGATCAGCTTCATCTATCCCGCCCAGAGCAGCGAGCTTCTGGAAAGCCTCAAGGCAAAAGGCGTGACCACGCTGGCGATGGACATGGTGCCGCGCATCTCCCGCGCTCAGAAGATGGACGCTCTATCTTCGATGGCGAACATTGCGGGTTATCGTGCGGTGATCGAGGCTGGAAACAACTTTGGCCGCTTCTTCACAGGCCAGGTCACCGCAGCGGGCAAAGTTCCGCCCGCAAAGGTCCTTGTGGTCGGCGCAGGCGTTGCAGGGCTCGCCGCAATCGGCACTTCCACATCGCTCGGTGCCATAACCTATGCCTTTGACGTTCGGCCGGAAGTGGCGGAACAGATCGAGTCCATGGGCGCCGAATTCGTCTTTCTCGACTTTGAGGAGCAGGCGCAGGACGGCGCCGAGACCGGCGGATATGCCGCGCCCTCCAGTCCTGAATTCCGGGAGAAACAGCTCGAGAAGTTCCGCGAGTTGGCACCGGAGATCGACATCGTTATCACGACAGCGCTTATCCCGGGCCGCGATGCACCGAAGCTCTGGCTGGAGGATATGGTCAAGGCGATGAAGCCGGGCTCGGTGATCGTCGACCTCGCCGCAGAGCGCGGGGGCAATTGTGACCTGACGGTGCCGAACGAAAAGGTTGTTGTGGAGCCCGGTGTGACCATTGTGGGCTACACCGACTTCCCGTCACGGATGGCGACGCAGAGCTCTACGCTCTATGGAAACAACATCCGCCACATGATGGACGACCTGACGCCCGAAAAAGACGGGACGCCGATCGTCAACATGGAAGATGACGTGATCCGGGGCGCGACCGTGACCCATGAGAGCGAGATCACCTTCCCACCACCACCGCCAAAAGTGCAGGCCATTGCGGCGCAAAAGCCCAAGGAAAAGCCGAAGGAGCTGACGGCGGAGGAGAAAAGGGCCGCAGAGCTCGCCGCCTTCAAACAACAAACCCGTCAACAGGTGACCCTGATCGGTGTTGGGGCGGTTCTCTTGTTGGCGGTCGGGCTGATCGCCCCCGCCTCTTTCATGCAGCACTTCATTGTCTTTGTGCTCGCGATTTTTGTGGGCTTCCAGGTGATCTGGAACGTCTCCCACTCGCTGCACACGCCGCTAATGGCGATCACCAACGCGATCTCGTCGATCATCATTCTCGGGGCATTGCTGCAGATCGGCTCAGGTTCCTTCCTGGTTATCCTATTGGCCGCGATCTCGGTCTTTATGGCCGGTATCAACATTTTTGGCGGCTTCTTGGTCACGCGGCGCATGCTCGCGATGTTCCAGAAATCCTGATCGGAGGGGAACGAGATGGAATTCGGTTTCACGACGGCGGCCTATGTGGTCGCGGCTGTCCTCTTCATCCTGAGCCTTGGTGGTCTCTCCGGGCAGGAAAGCGCAAAACGCGCGGTCTGGTATGGCATGGCTGGGATGGCGCTCGCCGTCTTCGCCACGCTCATCGGGCCAGGCTCCGGGCTGTGGCTCCTATCGCTCGTCTTGATTGCAGCGGGCGGCGCCATCGGGGTGGTGATCGCCCAACGGGTGCAAATGACGGAGATGCCTCAGCTTGTGGCAGCCATGCACTCGCTGGTGGGCCTTGCGGCAGTATTTGTTGGCTTCAACGCCCATTTCGAACTTGTGCGCGTTCTTGCCATGGACGAGGCCGGGCGCGCGGCACTCGATGGTTTCGCAGGGCTTCTGGCGAAGAAGAGCGGCGTCGAACACTCGATCCTGCGCGTCGAGCTCTTCCTTGGCGTGTTTATCGGTGCGGTGACCTTCACCGGCTCCGTGATCGCCTTTGGAAAGCTTGCGGGCAAAGTCACCTCCAAGGCAGAGAAACTGCCCGGCGGGCATATTCTGAACGCAACCGCTGCAGGGCTCTCGCTCTTGTTCCTGTTCATCTATCTCGCAACGGGGGCGTTTTGGGCGCTGCTCTTAATGACGCTACTGGCCTTCTTCATCGGCTATCACCTGATCATGGGCATCGGCGGCGCCGATATGCCGGTGGTGGTCTCGATGCTGAACTCCTATTCGGGCTGGGCCGCGGCGGCGATTGGCTTCTCGCTTTCCAATGACCTTCTGATCGTGGTTGGTGCGCTGGTGGGCTCTTCAGGCGCAATTCTCTCCTATATCATGTGTAAGGCGATGAACCGTAGCTTCATCTCGGTGATCCTGGGTGGCTTCGGCAACACGACTGGCCCAGCCATGGAAGTCGAAGGGGAGATGCTGCCCACCGACTCCGACAGCGTCGCCGACGCGCTGAAGGATGCGGACTCGGTCATTATTGTGCCGGGCTACGGGATGGCGGTTGCACAAGCGCAGAACTCGGTGTCCGAACTGACCCGGAAATTACGCGCTGCCGGCAAGGACGTTCGCTTCGCCATCCACCCCGTGGCAGGCCGCCTGCCCGGCCACATGAACGTGCTCCTGGCCGAAGCCAAAGTGCCCTACGATATCGTTCTGGAGATGGACGAGATTAACGAGGATTTCCCCTCGACGGATGTGGCCATCGTGATCGGATCAAACGACATCGTAAATCCAGCGGCCCAGGATGATCCGAACTCTCCAATCGCCGGTATGCCGGTCCTGGAAGTTTGGAAGTCCAAACAGGTTTTCGTCTCCAAGCGTGGCCAAGGCACGGGCTATTCCGGCATCGAGAACCCGTTGTTTTACAAGGAAAACACTCGGATGTATTACGGCGACGCAAAATCCAGTGTCGATGCGCTGTTGACCCGTCTGGGTTAAAGACGAGCGACAAACACCCTCCTCTTACAACGCGGGCGGCCAAGACGGCTGCCCGCTTTGGTTTTCGGCTCGCGACACCTCTATGGTTCCGCCAGCTCCCCCTCGCCAAACGCGGCAAATGAACCTGACGCTTCGACCTCTTGAGCCGGTTTACGTAGGTTCAGAGACTGCGTGTTCAGCCGCACCACTTTGATCCTGTTTTGGAATGCAAAGCGGTGCGCCGGTTTCCGGATCGGGCACAATCAAAGTCTCGATTCCGAAAACGGCGCGGAGTGTTTCCGGGGTCAGAACCTCAGAAGGCGTCCCGGTCGCCACGACCTTGCCCGACATCAACAGAATGATGTGGTCTCCGTAGCGCGCTGCCTGGTTGATGTCGTGTAGAACAACGACGACGCTTTTGCCTTCTTCTTGGACGAGGCGCCTGAGTAACGCCAAGACCTCGATCTGGTGAGCAATGTCGAGATAGGTCGTAGGCTCATCTAACAGGAGCGTTCCGGTCTCTTGCGCCAAGGTCATTGAAATCCAAGCCCTTTGCCGTTGTCCGCCGGACAGGGCATCGAGCGGACGGTCCGCGAGCTCGACCATTCCTGTCAGATCGAGGGCCCGCTTGCAGGCTGCCTCGTCATGGTCGTTCCAGCCACCCAGGAGGCTCCTGTGCGGATACCGCCCCTGCGCCACCAGGTCGCGCACACGAAGCCCCTCCGGCGCGATGGGTCCTTGCGCCAAGACTGCAATCCGCCTGGCCAGCGCTTTCGCTGGCAGGCGCGCGATCGGGTGGTCTTCGTGGGAGATCTGCCCTGCGGACACAGGCAAGAGCCGGCCCAAGGTTCGCAAGAGTGTCGATTTGCCCGATCCATTCGGGCCTAGAAGGACAATGAACTTACCTTTCGGCAAAACAAGATCCAGGCCGTCCAGGATAGGTTTGCCACCGTATCCCGCAACAAGCCCCCTGGCCTCGAACGCAACTCCTTCTTCAGGCATCTCGTCGTTTCCAAATCAAATACCCAAAGAACGGGGCACCGATTAAGGCCGCGACCAACCCGGCAGGAAGTTGGGCTGGCGCGATGATTGTCCGGCCAAGCGTATCTGCCGCAAGCACAAGGCATGCGCCGATCATCGCCGCCAGGGGCAGGACTTCTGCGTGCCCTGGCCCCGTGAAGCGGCGCGCCAAATGCGGCGCGATCAAACCCACAAACGCTATGAGCCCCGCCGCAGCAACGGCGGCTCCCGAAATGAGCGTGCACGCGAAGATCATCAAAGCGCGGGAAACTTCCACTCTTTGCCCGAGAGATCGCCCGGTATCATCGCCATAGGCCAGGAGATCGAGTTCTCGCGCGGACGCCCAGACAAGAAGAACGGGCAGAAAGAGCCAGAGTGCGGTGACCTCCGCGCGCACCCATCGACTGTCTTGGAGGCTGCCTGACAGCCAGACCATGGCGCGCTGAACCGCTTGCACATCACCAAAGGCAGAGATGAAATTCGCGCCGGCCCCCGCCAGTGCGCTCAGTCCGATGCCAATGAGAATAATGCGATTGGAAGAGGCACCCCCACGCCACGACAGGGCGTAAATGAGCGATGCCATGATTAGCGCCCCACCGGATGCGGCCCAGGGAAGCCAACTTGCGCGCACATTCGGTATCCAGACGAGAACAATCAGGGCCGCAAGGGCGGCGCCCGCATTGATGCCCAAGAGCCCCGGTTCGGCGAGTGGATTTCGCATGACGGCCTGCGTGATCGTCCCGGCGACCGCAAGTGCGATACCGACAAGTGCTGCGAGCACGGCCCGGGGAAGCCGCACATCGCTGACGATCATCGCGGTTGCCGGATCCGTCTGAGCGGACTGCCATAAGGCACCCAGGACCGAGAGAGGCGGTAGCGGCTGATCGCCAACGAAAACAGCTACGCCGATGAGGCAGACAACTCCAAACGCGAGAACTACCGCAGGCCTCATCGCAGCGGACCAATACGATACCGGGCAAGATAAACGAAGAATGGCGCTCCGAAGAGTGCCAGGGTAATCCCAACCGGCACATCGCGCTCTGGCAGCAAAAGCCGGATGCCATTGTCGGCAAACACCACCATGAGTGCTCCCATGATGGCAGAATACGGGATGATCCAGCGATAATCGGCACCCACCAACATCCGAGCGAGATGCGGAACGATCAGCCCGACAAACGCAACCGGTCCGGCCAAGGCCACCGCCCCCCCCGCAAGGGCCACGACTACGGCTGCCGAAACCCCACGCCAAAGCGCAAGGTTTTGCCCGATCGCGCGGGCCGTCATCGCTCCTAGAGACAGTGTCATGATCTGGCCTCGGAAAACCACGGCAGCGCTAAGGCCAATGGCCCAGTATGGCAAGACTGCGACAACCTGATCCATTTGGCGGCCCGCCAATGAGCCGATTGTCCAGAGTCTCACCGCACCCAAGGTTCGCGTATCGAATATGAGAATTGACGTGGTGAGTGCCGCTAAGAAACTTGCGACGACCGCTCCCGCGAGCGCGAGCCGAACGGGTGTCGCGCCGCCGCGACCCGCTGAGCCGAGGGCATAAACGACCACTGCGGCGGTCCCGGCACCTGCGAAGGCCCACCAGATGTAGTTTGTGCTTGCTACGCCGCCAAAGGCGAACATCGCGACGACCAGGGCGAATGCAGCGCCGGCATTGACGCCAAGAAGTGATGGTGACGCCAGCGGATTGGCAGTCACCGCCTGCATGATCGCACCTGCCGAAGCAAGCGCACTCCCGACGATGACACCGGATACAACGCGTGGCAGGCGCACTCCCTCCACGATCAACGCTTCGCGAGATCCATCGGACTGCCAAATGACCTGGATGATCGTGCTTAGAGGGATCGATGTGCGACCGATCGTCATTGCCAATAAGGCAAGAAGCGGAAGAAGAAAGACTAGCCCAAGAAGAACGGGCCCGCGCCAGTCGGCGCCCTCACTGGTTCGCCCTGATCCCACTGAGGCGTCACTCGCGGACGACTATAAGATGCTCGACGTCGTCGAGGACCCGATGCGCAGAACCAAGACCACTGAATTCCATCCAGACGCCTGGATCAACGCGATGGACATCCCCAGCAGCGACAGCGGGAAGAAGCTGCCACAAAGGGTTGTTGAGGACCTCCTCGTGGCGACCGCTGACGTCGGAATCGTTTGCACCACCGACGATATACAACAACATATCACCGTCTAAAGCCGCCAATTGCTCCCAGTCGGGTCGCTTCACAACTTCCGTTTCCTCGGTCGTCTCGTATTGGCTCCGTTTAACGCCCACATCTCGCAAAACGTCAAACGGCCCGTATGCGTTGGGCCCATCCAGATAGACTTGAAAATCCCAGTCTGTAATCCTCAAAACGGAAACGACCGTGTCCGGCACTTGGTTTTGCAGCTCTGTGACGCGGGCGTCATACTCCGCGAAAGCACCCTCCACTTCCGCCGAGGTTCCAGAAACGGCCCCGATGGCATGGTAGTATTCCTTCCAATCTGAAGTTGTCACCAAGGCGACGGGAGCGATCTGAGACAGGATCGGAAGATACGGTTCAGCCATCACGCTTCCGAGGATGAGATCAGGTTGTAGAGCCACAATCGCTTCGACACTTGGCTGCGCCATAGAGCCGATATCTGCCACGCCCAGGGACACGGCCTCGCTCTTGAGAACCGCGTCGCTCATATCGAAAATCGGAGCCCCAACCACCGGAAGACCAAGTTCGAGCGACATTCCAAGCGAGAATGTCGGATCGAGCACAACGATCCGTTCGGGAGCTGACGGAAGACAGATGGGCGCGCCGAGCACAAACTCGTTTTCAACAACACTGTCTTCGCATTCGTTGGCGGACGCCGCTGAACCAAACGCGAGGCCAGCAGCGATCAGGAAACCCGCAACGGCATTGCTGAGCCGCCCATCGTCTTGAGAGCGTTTCAACTCAGCCAATGCCCGAGCATCACCCATCCATGTCTCCATACGCGCTAAAAACGCGCGTCAAGCGTAACACCGAATGTCCGACCGTCACCGATTGAGGCGAGTGTTGGTTCTTGCCCAAAATCCGGATTGCTCAGACCCGTGATATAGTCTTCGTCGAATATGTTATCGACAAAGGCGGTCAGACGGAAGTTACCGCGGGCATAACCTACGGAAGCATTTGCCAACGTATAGCTGTCCACTTCCAGTTGATCATCGTTCTCAATGTCACCGGTGGAGAAGTATGAGTCGGTGTAAGATGCATCGGCAGACGCAAAGAAACCGGAAGTGTGCTCGTAAAAGACGCCAAGAGACGCTGTCGTCTGCGGGGCCTCAGGAAACTCGTTGCCGCTGAAGTCTCCATCGCCAGTGTCGAAGTCGTCAAACTCGGTCTGCAACAGCCCGAGAGATCCGAAAATGCTCAATCCATTGCCGACACTGTAGCGCCCTTCAATCTCTGCGCCATATGAGTGCGAGCTTCCCGCATTGACAGTGAATGGCTCCAGGAAGTCTGACGCATCATCAACAACCGTGATCTGTTGGTCATCATAGTCGTTGTAGAACGCGTTTGCGGCAAAGAGCCAACGCCCGTCAACGGCCTCTTGACGGTAAGCGAGTTCATAGGTCCAGACGAACTCAGGATCGACCTCGTTGATCTCACCTTGGACAACCTGGACAAAGCCCGACCGATACCCGCGTCTCGCTGTCAGCGCCACGGACTGAGTGGGTGTGATATCGTAAGCAACCCCGACCGACGGAAGAAACTCGGTATAGTTTTCAGAGTCGTCTGCACTAATCTGGGCGTATTGGAAGGTGTTGAAGTCGAAGAACTCGCCCTCAATATCGGTCTTGACACGTTCGTAAAGCAGTCTGCCGCCAACGAGTGCTGTGGCCTGGTCTGTTACCCGATAGCGCAAATCCGCATAGGCCGACACTTGCTCGGTTGTCTGCTGATTCTTGATATCTTGCACGAGGAAACTGCCGAACGCTATGTCGCCGTCACTCTCAAAATCGAAGTTGCCGTAAAAGAGCCCAACGACGCCTGAGAATGTGTCCACAGTATCGCCGAACCCTAATCGGAAGTCTTGGGTGAAATCGTTGCCTGTGCGGGTTTCATCCCGGGAATACTGGTCGGCTAATTCGCTCGGCGTCGAGATATCTGTTTCTGCGTCCACATAAGCGGTCACGGACTCGAACGTCAGGTAATCATCGATGTCGTAGGTTATCTCGGCGATGTAATTGCGGTTCTTGCCCTCACGTAGTTCCGAATTGATTGCATCACCGTCGAACTCGCGATCCTCAAACTCCGGTGTCACTGTCCGATCCGCCGGCTTGTCGAATGTGTCGGATATCGTGAAGAGCACATCGAGCCCAGGGACGTTGAGCGGAGTCCAAAGCAGTTTTCCCCGGATGTTCCGATACTCGTCGTCCGCTAGCTCCTCAAACGCATCGTCTGCATAGTCAATATCGACCCTCTCCTCCCGATACTCCCCAGAGAGGCGATACGCGAGTTGCCCAGGAACGAGTGGCCCAGAGGCGAAAAACGCGACATCCCGGCGATCTTGGTTCCCTAGAGTGCCCTGAAAACCGTATTCAGGGGTGAAAGTCGGATCGTTCGTCTCGATAACGACCGCACCTGCCAAAGCCGCGCGCCCCTGGAGGAGCGACTGTGGGCCGCGCAAGACCTCGACCTGTTGAACGTCCCAGATCCCACGCGACCCACGTCGGGTGGATTCAATGGACTGGCTCGCGCCGTCGATGATAACGGACGCGACGGGAGCGTTGTTCTCAGGGGAAACAACGCCCTCGGAGTTCACACCACGGATCGTAAAACCGTTATTTGCTCCATTCGCTTCGTTCCACCGCACATTCGCCATTCGGTTAAAGGCACCGCGAATATCGCGGACGTTAAAGTCTTCTAACTCCTGCCCGGTTACAACACCGACAGAGGTGAACGTCTCCAGGATGGAGCGGTCCTGCTTTTCACCAGTGATGATGATTGGGTCGAGAAGCACTTCATCTTCAGCGATGGGCAGTGGAGCCGTCTGGTCTTGAGAGATCAACTCGTAGCCCGGTTCCGTGAGCGGCGATGCAAAGCTGAGCAATGATGTCAGCGGATCCGCGTAAGACGCGGTTGCCAGACCCGTTGCTCCGCCAGCAATCGCCAGCGTCAAAGCGAATTGGCTGATGCCTCCCCGCATTTGCGCAGACCTGCCTTGATGCCCCAAAACTCTCGTCATGTCTTGTCCCCCAGTGCGGCGATGTCTCCCGAGACACTTGTCTGCTTTAGGGGAGATTTGCCGTGACGCCAGCTCACGCGGAAACCTGCCGTCTGGGTGGGGATCCGGTGCAAATTGATCGCGCCGAGATGCCCCGGCTTGGGGACGATCTGACCTCTCTTCGGCCCTCGCTTTGAGCAGAACAGCGCAAAGAGGTTCGGTCAGTACGTCCTTTCCTAATTGCCGGGTATGCGGGATGTGGAGAAACGGCAAGGCCAACGGCCAAAAGACTGCAACTCTCGAAGAAACTGTTGAATTTTCGTTACATCTTCAGGCTCGTTGCGGTGTCGGTCGGCGGCTTTTCTCCCACAAGAAGAAGAGCTCCAGCAAAAACAGGTAAGAGAGATAGAAAGCGAACGCCTGAAAAACATCGAAGGGTCCGCGCATGTCTGGTGTGATCCAAAGGTCCCCGAAGAACTCATGCCAAACGACATAGTGCAGGCGGTAAAACCATGAGGCGAGGCCCAGTGTAACGAGGCGCAGGCCCCAACGCCGGTGTTGCGCCCAGGAACGCTTCAGTCCGAATCGCAATGTCTGAACCGATGCGAGTAGAAACAAGACGCCATACAACGTTGATGAGACATCCATATATGTCCCACCGGTCGTTCCACGAAGCAGCGCGTAAAATACGCCGCCGGCTCCGGTCACCAACCCCAAAGTAGCTAAAAGTCGCCCGTTCCATCGATGGAGACGAGGATACTTCCGGCGCAGCGAACCGATCAGTTGGAGAGGGCAGAAGAGGATCATGGCCGCCCCTGTGATCATGTGCAGAAACATCAGAAACGTGACAACTGGCTTGTCTGAAGCAAAAAACGGAGACAACCCCTCCAGATCATTGGTCAGGCCCCAAAGCCCAAGCCAAACCGAGCGGCGAACGAACTCTGACATGAGAAACATAACTAGGGCGGCGACCGTGAGCCCGCCGATCAGCGCGATCTTTGGATTCCGGACCGAGGGCGTTGAGCCTAGCTTCGAAGCCAATACGCCGACGCTACTTCGAACGGTCTTCGAAGAAGTTAGCCGAGCCGTATCGACTTGCCTTTGCATGAGCACCACTCCGTCTGGCCCGGGGTAAAGCACGATGACCGCCGCTATTTTGGCTTGCTGTCCCTCAGTTCAGGGATGGCGTCACAGACTCCAGGGGGGCACGTCTCTATCGATCGTTTGGATAGCAACCGGGTAGAGCGTTGCAAAGCTGAAGCGGTATCATTGGATACATGTTCTTCAGAGTAAGCGTCTCACTGCCCATTGATACGCCATTAGGGCAAAACCAAGATAACAGACGATCAACGGTGGTCACTTACTGATCGCCTCTAAGGGACCTGTCCGGGGGTCGTAGCTCAAAAACCTGAAATTGACGGATCAGCGATTGCTAATCGTTTTCTCGGTAGACCGTGCGGAAACCGATATGGTTCGTTCCCAGGCTATGCTCTTGGGGTTGCCGGGCTTGAGGTCGGTATCTCATACAGAAACTTGGGGAGCAAAGCCAAGATCCGCCCTTAATGGTCACTCTCGGTTCGTTTGATGTGACCCTCCCTGCACGTGGGTCCCAATCGTCGCTAACATACTCCCAAACATTCCCGATCATGTCATGGAGACCATAGCCGTTGGGTGTGAAACTGCGCACCGGTGATGTCGCAAGCCACCCGTCCGCGCGGAAATTCTGCACCGGGAAAGAGCCTTGCCATGTATTCGACTTCCAGCCGTTCACGGGGTCATAGGGCTCGGTCCACAGCGATGACGGACCCTCAATACCGCCACGCGCCGCGAACTCCCACTCGGCCTCGGTCGGCAGGTCGGACCCTCGCCAATTCGCATAAGCTAACGCGTCTTCGTGCGACACATGAACCACCGGATGATCGTCCAATCCTTGGATCGAACTTCCCGGTCCAAGAGGGTTGCGCCAATTCGCGTCGGCTACGTATCGCCACCACAGCATCGGATTTTCGAGACTGACTGTCTCCTGGCGCGGTGGCGAGAATACCATGGAGCCGGGGCGCCGGAGAGCGGCCGGGATATGCGCGAACCCCACGTCATCTAGCCCTCGCTCGGCCGTCGTGACATAGCCTGTCTCAGCTACAAACTCCCGGAACTGGGCATTCGTTACTTCGTGCCGATCAATCCAAAACGGCTCCACAGAGACCGATCGCGCTGGACCTTCCTCGGCATAATGCTCATCCGACCCCATGACAAAGTCGCCGCCAGGCAAATGAACCATGCCCTCAGGGGCTGCATTTGCGGGCAAGGCGCAAGCCGCAAAGACTAGCGCCGCAAACGCAACTGCTAGTTTGGCCATACAGTTTCCCAATCTTCAGCCATGTCGACGACGATCCAGCCCCGTTCATCTGCTTGGTCGAGCGCATCGTTCAACCGTCCAACAGGGCTCTCCCGGTCATATTCGAATTCCCGGATTGAATCTGTATGCCGGATAATCAGACCAAGCCGCGGCCCTTGACCCGCGGTCGACCACTGAAGCATCTCTAGATCGCCGTCAGAATTGCCACCGACAAAGACAGGCTTCCGGCCAATTCCACGCGCAATTCCAATGGGTTTTCCGCTCTTATCGTCGAGAAATGCAAGCTCGCTCGTCTTTGTAACCTGCGGTTCGCCGTCGACCGTCTCGAACTCCAAGCCGGTCATCGACCCAACGACGCGCTCACGCGGCACATCGTAGACCTCTTCGGAGAACGACCGAACAAAGTCGATACCGCCTCCCGTGACGATAAAGACTCTGAAATCGTTTGCCCGCAGATGATCCATCAACTCCAACATCGGCTGGTAAATCATTTCAGTGAACAGCATCCCTGTTGTTGGATTCCGCGCACTTGCAAACCAATCGCGAACAGTCGCGTCGAACTCCTCCACGCTCATGCCAGAATGGGTCGCATTCACGACTTCCAACAGGGCTTCTTCACCGCCTGCAGCCAGGCTCTCCAAGTCTCCATCGGCAGCGGCCTGCAACGCACTGGTCTTCCCCCAATCTGGATCCGCCGCCGCCATCTCGGCGGCACGATCCAAAGCGAAGTAAACCTGCGCATAAACAGGCTGCTCGGTCCAAAGTGTCCCATCGTTGTCGAACGCTGCGATCCTATCCGGCTTGGGCACAAACCCGTCAGACCCGGCATCTACTGCTTCCGAAATGAACTCCAGAATTCTGTCCTTCGCCTCGCTTTCGCGCCAAGACGGGAGTGGATCGCTCGCAAAGACGAGTGTTGGCCATATCAGAATGCAAACGGTGAGCGTTGCTCTCATTGCGTCCCCTTTCTGCGTAGACCCACGCATCAAATGCACTGTATTTGCCCTACTTTCGTGTGGACTCGGTAATCGTTTCGAGGGCGTTGCTCACCGTAAAGCTACCCGCCTCTTGACGCGGTGGGAACTCCTCAAAGGTCGCCAGAAACTCCGCAACGATCGGCCCCAGAGGATACAGGATCCAAGCCCGGTCGATCATCCAATCCCAGTAAGTGTTTGACGTGACGGTAGCTTGCTCAAAAGGATCGGTCCTTAGGTTGTAAATGTAGGGGAGACGTAGATTGCGGAACTCGCGCTGCCATATTTCCAGTGTGCCAGTCTGATCCTGCACCATGAAATGCGTCTTCCAATTGTCGAACCTGAGCGCGAGTAGATCGCCTTCGTCCGAGAAGTAGAAGAAGCGGTCTCGCGGCCCATCCTGCTCGTCACCCCGGAGATGTGGCAGCAAATCAAATCCGTCCAAATGGACCTTGTATTCGGTGCCATCGGCGGTCCAGCCTTCCCGCAGTTTGCCCTGAATGTCGTCGACCCCGGCCGCAGCCATGAAAGTCGGGATCCAATCAAGATGACTGACGATGTCGTTGGAGACCGAACCCGGTTCAACCACCCCCGGCCAACGGATAAATGCAGGAACGCGGTAAGCGCCTTCCCAACCCGAGTTCTTTTCGTTTCTGAATGGAGATGTGCCGGCGTCAGGCCACGTATTCTTATGTGGACCATTGTCGGTCGAATACATGACGATGGTGTTGTCCGCGATCCCCAGCGCATCGATCGCGTCGAGAACTTGCCCCACATTCTCGTCATGCCCGACCATGGCATCATGGTAGATGCTCTGCCAACGTCCTGCCCGGCCAATCTGATCATCCGGGAGATAGGTGCGGAAATGCATGTGAGTGAAATTCACCCAAACAAAAAATGGCTGCTCCGCTTCCGCTTGCCGCTCGATAAAGTCGACAGCGCGATCCGCGATATCGTCATCAATCGTTTTCATACGCTCACGGGTCAGCGGCCCCGTGTCGTTGCATTCTTGCAGTCCCATCGGACCGAAGCGCTCATCCACCACATCGCTTTCTACGTCAGTCGCGACGCAGTCGAGCACGCCACGCGGTCCAAAGGCCTCATAAAACGTCCGGCCGTCTTGGAGAACGAGATCGGTGGGGTAATCCTCGTTCTCAGGTTCCTCTTCAGCGTTGAGATGGTAAAGGTTGCCGTAGAATTCATCAAAGCCATGAACGGTTGGCAGGTGCTCATTGCGATCACCAAGATGGTTTTTGCCGAATTGACCGGTGGCATACCCCTCTTGTTTCAAAAGCGTCGCGAGAGTTGGGTCCTCAGCCTGCATTCCTTGGGCAGCGCCCGGCATTCCGACTTTTGAAAGCCCGGTCCGGAAGACGGCCTGGCCTGTGATGAAGGCCGCTCGGCCCGCCGTGCAGGACTGCTCCGCATAGTAGTCGGTAAATGCAATTCCTTCCCGCGCGACGCGGTCGATGTTTGGTGTCTCATACCCCATCATGCCACGCGACCAGTAGCTGATGTTCGTGCGCCCAATATCGTCGCCCCAGATAACGACGATGTTTGGCCGATCAGTTTCCTGGGCGAGCGCGGCCCCCGATACGGCCAAAGCGAGCGCGGGCGCCAAGATGCAAATGGACTTCTTAAAATTCATAGGTTCCCCCCAAGTTTTGGTGCTTTCACCCGAACAAGCGGCACCGATTTTGTCAGCAGTCTACATGCCCTATCGTAGTGGCGTCTACCGTGTTTGGCTTTCGCCGCAATCGCTGAGCAGCGAAGCACCTGGTCTTGGCAGCCCCAAGTGCGGACAAACCAGACTTCCTTCGATGCAGTTTCCGAGCCTATAATTCGAAGAGCATGTGTCTAAAGCGGCGTATCGCATGATCTATGAATTTGACGGGTTTGTTCTGGACAGTGAGTGTGCCGAACTCCGTCACCATCAGGGCGTCGTTCACCTAGAGCCTAAAACCTATGCGGTGTTGCTTCTTCTGGTGCAAAACACCAATCGCATTGTGACGAAGAACGAGATTCTGGACCAGATTTGGCCCAATCTCTATGTCACCGAAGCCTCGCTATCGGGCGCGATAAAGCAGATCCGACGGGCCCTGGGCGACGACGGCGCCAATCAGCGGTTCATAAAGACCATTCGCGGAAAGGGGTTCCGATTCATTGCCGCACTTGCCCAGCGCCCCCCAAGAGCAGCAAACCCGCACGCCATTGAGACCTCGGTCGAAGAGAGGACACCCAAAAGCTCCCGGCCGGTGATCGCTGTCCTTCCTTTCAACCTGCTCGGAACGGATGAAACGCACCGCGCCATAGCCGACGCGATCCCTATTGAGCTAATCAGCTCGCTCTCGAAGACCCGCTCAATGAGCGTCATCGCGCGAGGTTCCTCCTTTCGATTCAATCCTTTAGCGATCGACTACAGCCAGATCCGGCAGCGCCTCGGCGCAACCTATGTGTTGTCTGGAGCTGTAGAGTTGAACGGGCGATACTTGTCGGTTTTCACAGAGCTCTCCGACACGCGCAGGCAGGAGGTTGTCTGGAACGAAAGCTTCTCGGCTCCCCTTGATGACGTGTTCCACATGCGCTGGAGAATCATTGAGGCAGTGACCAGCGAAACCGAGTTTCGCATTCCGCTGCACGAGGCTGAACTGGCCGCGAAAGCGCCCACGGAAGACTTGGATGCATGGGGCCATTACCACGTCGGAATAAGGCATCTCTTTCGGTTCAACGGGCCGGACAACGACACAGCTGCGCATCACTTTGAGCGCGCGCTTCAACTGGACCCACGCTTCGCACGGGCACTTGCGGGCCTATCTCATACAGAGTTCGAGAAATACAATCTGGGCTTTGGCACCGAAAAAGCTCGTCATCTTTCCGCCGCAAGAACCCTCGCAGAGGACGCTGTCGGCCTCGACGCTTTTGACCCGCTATGCAATCTCGTGCTTGGCCGGGCGCTGTGGATCCAGCAAGAGGTCGACCAAGCGCTAGCCTGGATTGACCGGTCGATAGAGCTGAACCCCAACTATGCTTTTGGACACTACAACAGCGGCAAGTTGAACGCGATCACCTGTATCGGAGAAACAGCGGACCGGCACGTGCAGTCGGCTATGACACTTAGTCCGCTAGACCCGCATATGCAGTCCATGCTGAGCGCGCGCGCCCTTGCTGCCTTCGTTCAAGACAGCGGCGAACATGCCATATCTTTCGCCGACCGTTCTCTCAGGGCGCCAAACGCGCATATCTACGTTTGCGTTATCGCCGCCGCCATCCACGCAAGCTATGGAAAGAGCGATGGGGTGCGTCAGGCCCAGCGACAGATTGAAAAGCTAAACACAAGCTTCGACAAGAAGCATTTCCTGTCCTTATTCACGCTCAGGGATTCCGACCGCAACGCAGTGTTCCTGTCAGCGTTGGAGCGCCTTGGTCTTTAGGCTCAAAGCGCCTGGGCGACCCATCCTAGATATAACCGCACCTAGACTCTTCTTGGCTGACCACTAGGCGCGTTCGACAAGGTCTCCTGCATGAATCTCTAAGTGATTCAGGCGCGGGGAAGCACAGCACCAGCGCTTCACTCGGAAATCATCAAGAAACCATCATCCAGTCCTCAAGTTGCCACTTCGGTTTGCGGATACCCGTCCGTCATCGCCGGAATGGTTCGGCACGGATCGAAGCCCGCGTGGCGGGCAACACGGAGACGGAAATGGCAAACTACTATCATTTGACAAACGCAAAGAATGTATTCGGGGGAACGAACGATTTCGATGTGATCTTTGCCTATGGCGGGCATGATCAGATTTGGGCCTGGGACGGCAACGACTGGGTGTTCGGCGGAGACGGCAACGATCATATTTACGGCGGCGACGGGAATGACTGGATCTTCGGCGGAGAGGGCATGGACTGGCTCTATGGTGGCGAAGGCGACGACACCCTCAATGGCGGCAACGGGATTGACTTTTTCTACGGAGATGAAGGCGCAGATGGCATCATCGGCGGCTCTGGCGAAGACTGGGTAGACTACCGATATTCTACCCAAAAGGTCGTTGTTAACCTGGGAACCGGTGAAGGAGACGGCGGGGATGCCGACGGGGACACCTATGCTTCGATAGAGCATGCCCGCGGGTCAGATCACGATGACCTCTTTTTGGGGGATAACGGTTTTAACTGGTTCGTGGGGCACACCGGTAACGACGTGTTCTGGGGAAGCGGCGGGGCAGACATCCATGACGGTGGCCAAGGCTGGGATGCCGTGGAGTACTACTATTCCTCCGAAGCGGTCCAGGTTGATATGCGGACCAATACGAACACTGGTGGCGATGCCGAGGGCGACCGGCTTTACAGCATTGAAGAGTTACGGGGCAGCGGATTTGATGACAAGATTGGCGGGAACAACCTCGTCAATCACCTATGGGGTAACGACGGCCACGACGATCTTTTTGGCTATGGCGGGAACGACACGCTCGTAGGCTCCGAGGGCAACGACCAGCTCTACGGTGGCGATGGCGAAGACGAACTGCATGGTGGGGATGGCAACGACGAACTCTTGGGGGGAGATGGCGACGACACTCTCTACGGCGGCAGCAACGATGACCATCTTAATGGCGGTGCGGGTGCGGACGATCTGCGTGGGGGTTACGGATCGGATGTCGCCTCCTATTCACGCGATGAAGAGGGTAACACTTTCAATGCGGCCGAAGGTGTCATCGCCGATTTGAGTTTGCGTTATGGGACCGGCGGCGATGCCGAGGGCGACACCTATCGCGGGATCGAACACCTCTATGGGACCTGGAACCATGCCGATCAATTGATCGGTAACAATGGCGAAAACGACCTCATGGGCCTAGGCGGTAGCGACACGCTCGTCGGAAATGGCGGTGACGACTTTCTGCAAGGTAATGGAGGTGACGATCGTCTGGAAGGTGGTACGGGAGCAGACCTGTTGTGGGGTGAGGGCGGAAGCGACGTTTTCGTTTACAAGGACGCATCAGACTCCACCTTCGACAATTTCGACACAATCGATCATTGGGACCATCAGTGGAGTTGGGGCGTCGGTCGCGAATACGACAAGTTCGACCTCACGGCGATTGACGCGAATAACCAGATTGCTGGCAATCAGGCGCTGGAATGGATTGATGAATCTGTGTTCACAGATGTTGGCCAGGTCCAACAGGTTCGCGGCGGCGCGGTAACCTATGTTAAGGTCAATCTCGATACGGATCTCTCCGACGCGGAGATGATGATCAAGATCGATCAGGCCGTCGACCTGCAGGAATGGGACTTCATTTTCTAGAGCGCAGTCGGATCGGATTGGAATGACGGGCCGACAACTCTCGCATAGAGATTGTGTTTGCGCGAAGTGGATCGCTTGGCTCAGGCGCCGCGAGTAAGACCCTGAGCCATTACACTCCCTGCGCCGCTTCGCTCAAGGCACAAGATCATAGACGGGCACACGCATCTCATCCTTCCCGTCTATGCTCTGCACCCTGCCTTCGGAGAAGATCATGAACGGCTCGTAGCCGAGCCACCCGATGTGCTGGCCCGTGAAAAAGACCCCGACACGATCTCCGAGCCCCGCCGACCAAAGTCCTGTCTGCAACTTTTCTTGCGGATGGCGAAGTTCCTGCAGATCCCCCGATGCGTCCACATGCACCTCCGCCTTCGGTCCGTAGAGGAGCCGAGGTCCGGAGGAAAACCTTACCCAAGCGACCGGTTTTTCCGGGCGCAGCATGCGGTCCAACGTTATCTCGTTGGCGAGCAGAGATGTCACCCGGTGTGGGTGCACGGCATTGTGGATACTCGCAACACGGACGGTGCCGTCCGATGACGCCAGCGCACCGCCTCCCTGATCGCTCCGTGCCAGAACTAAGGGCGTGCTGCCAAAGCCGATCTGACCATCGACACTGCAGGCGATGAAGCCTGCATCCATATCCGCGTGCTGCGCGATAACCCGATCCACCGCCGTCTGTGGGTCCGTACCGCTCTTCATCTCCTCAAGCACCAGGGCATTGAGCGCAGTCCCATTTTCCGCCCTAAGGTGCGGCATCCGGTGGCCGGTAACGATCCCGACACCAGCTTCGGCGGCGATGAAGTCCTCCAGTGGTTCGGGACGGTCCGGACCGCTTGAGATCAAACCGGCCAGCGTCGCACCCGCAAGCTCGTCTGGCAGTTCACCGGGAAAGACGGCGTCAACCCCGTCGGTCTGGGTTGTGGCCCGCAGGACGGTCCCTTCGGCGTAAATGGCGGCAAAACTCACGAAGCCGCCAATGGCGCCATGGCTCACACGTTCAACCGCCCGCAACCCCGCCAAAATGCCAATCGCAGACTTCGGGCCGAACGCGGCAATCCCAATCGTCATGCAGCCACCCAGTGACCCGGGGCAGCCTCGATCAGGTCTCCCGATGGATAGCTGCCTGTCAGCGGGGCGCGCACCCCCCGCTTGCGGGTCGGATCGGGTCGCGGCGCGGCATCGATCAAGGCGCGGGTATAGGCGTGGCGCGGGTTGCGCCAAACCTCTTCGGTCGGGCCCATTTCCAGCACACGGCCACACCGCATCACGGCCACCCGGTCTGCAATCTGCCGGACCACGGCGAGGTCATGCGAGATAAAGAGCAAAGTCAGGCCATCTTCACGCTTCAGCTCAGCGAGGAGGACGAGGATCTGATCCTGGATTGAGACGTCGAGCGCCGAAGTAGGCTCGTCCGCCACGATCAGATCTGGACCTGCGGCAATGGCACGCGCAATTGCAATGCGCTGGCGCTGCCCTCCGGAGAATTCGTGTGGGTATCGAGCCGCCGCTTCACTGCCGAGGCCAACGCGCTTCAATAGGGCCATCACGCGGTTCTGGCGTTCCTTTCGGGGGAGTTTGGCTTGGATGCGGATTGGCTCGGCAATCGTCGAGCCGATGCGCTGGCGCGGGTCAAGCGAGGCATAGGGGTCCTGAAAGATCATTTGCACCCTGTGCCGCACCGCCCGCAGGGCGTTTCCTCGCAAAGCGATCAAGTCTTGACCGCCTAGGGTGACTTCTCCATCATCAGCATCGGTTAGCCGGGCGAAGACACGGCCAAGGGTCGACTTCCCAGAACCGCTTTCGCCCACCAACGCGAATGTCTCGCCACGCCTTACATCGAGCGACACATCATCAATCGCATGGGTCACACTTCCAGTGCCCAGCAATCCGGCCCGCGCACGGAACGTCTTGCGAAGATTCCGGGCCGATAGAAGCGCCTCCTCGCTCCTAGGAGCAACGGACCGCCCTGGCGCATCAAGCCGCGGCACGGCGTCCAGGAGCGCCTTGGTATAGGGGGCGCTGGGTGCTGCGAAGAGCTTCGGCGTCGGCGCCGCTTCGACTGTCCGACCTGCGCGCATGACCAGCACGTCATCCGCCATCTCAGCCACAACGCCCATATCGTGAGTAATCAGGATCAGCCCGACATGCGTCTCTTGTACGATGTCACGCAAAAGATCGAGTATTTGCGCCTGAACAGTCACATCCAGCGCCGTTGTTGGTTCGTCGGCGATCAGGATATCGGGTTTGAGCATCATCATCATCGCGATCATGACGCGTTGGCGCATTCCGCCAGAGAGTTCGTGCGGGTATTGTCTCATCCGCGCTGCGGGTTCTGGGATCCCCACGCGATCAAGCATAGCGATGGCTTCGCGCCGAGCCTCCGCACCGCTCAACAAACCATGGACGATTACTGCCTCAGTGAGCAGCGTCCCGATTGTCAGTACTGGCGTCAAAGCGGTCATCGGCTCTTGGAAGATCAGGCCGATGCCCTTACCACGCGGCGGTTCAACCCCTGGGGCCAGCAGATTCTGACCGCGAAACCACGCCTCACCAGTGGCATGAACCTTTGGAGGCAGTAGCCCCAACAAGGCCTTTGCCGTCATGCTCTTGCCTGACCCGCTCTCACCGACGATGGAGAGGATCTTCGCGCGTTCGACTTCGAAGCTGACGTCTTCGACAAGCGGCTGCGTTCTGCCACGCCCGGCAAGGGTCACGTATAGGTCCTGGACGGAGAGGAGCGGTTCTGTCATCGCCGCTGAACTGGATCGAGGCTGGACCGCAAACCGTCACCCAGAAGGTTGAAGCCGAGCACAGTGATGGCAATCGCAAGACCCGGTATGGTCATCAGCCACGGCGCGCGATTGATGTAGTCTCGCGATCCAGCCAGCATATAGCCCCACTCGGATGTGGGTGGCTGCGCACCCAAGCCAAGGAAGCTGAGCCCCGCCGCTGCGAGGATTGCCGTTGAGACGCCCAGCGTCGCCACGACGATCATGGTTGGCAAGACATTGGGAAGTAAATGGAGAAAGACCAGTCGAGCAGGTCCGGCCCCCGCAGCAATGCTCGCCTCGAAGTAGGGCTTTGAAGTCTCGACCAACGCCGCCGAATAGCAGGTGCGCGCGTAGAACGGGATCCCGGCGACCCCGACCGCGATGACCGCGTTCTGCAGGCTGGGACCCAGCACCGCAACGAAACTCAATGCGATCAGAGTTTCCGTAAAGGAGAAAAGTACATCCGTGCTGCGCATCAGCACGGCTTCGATCCAGCCACGACAAAACGCGGCAATCATCCCAACCAGCATCCCTGCGGTCAGGGATATCCCAACCGCGACAGCGCCCACCAATAAGGTAATCCGGCTGCCATGCAGGATGCGCGATAGCATATCGCGCCCGAACTCATCGGTCCCCAAAGGAAATTCTGCGCTGGGCGGTAGAAAGCGTCCGCCTGCACCCATCCGGTTGGGGTCATACGCTGAGAGCACGTCCGCGAAGGCCGCGCAGAAGACCAGGCCCAGCACGATAGCGAGACCCAGAACACCGTTGGGAGAGGCCAGCATCCGTCGCCAAAAGCCGGGTGGCGCCGCATTGCTCTGTGCCTCGGTGCCCGCAACCATGTCAGCTCCTCCGGATCCGCGGGTCGAGCACGGCATAGAGGGCATCAATGGCGATAGCGACCACTACGACTACAACGGAAAACGTCAGGATAAAGCCCTGAATGATCGGGTAGTCGCGCTGGAATATGGCTTCAACGGCCATCCGCCCAACTCCATTCCAGGAGAAGATATTCTCAACGACGATGGCGCCGCCCATCATGAAAGCGAATTGCAGACCCATCATGGTGACAACCGGCAAAAGCCCCGCGCGCAACACGTGGCGGCGCAAGACGAGCGCCTTAGGCAGACCCTTGGCGAAGGCCGTCTGCACAAAATCCTGGCTCATGACGTCAATCATCGAAGCCCGGGTGAGGCGTGCAAAGATCGCAGCATTCGACAGTCCAAGCGTTAAAGCAGGAAGCACAAGGTTCAATGGGTCGTTTCCGCTCACCGGGAGCCAACCAAGTTCGAGCGCGAACAAAAACAAAAGCATTAGGCCAAGCCAGAAGTGCGGCATTGAGATGCCGGCAATGGCGACGATCATCAGGAAGGTGTCGACGATCGTGCCCTGGCGATAGGCCGCGAGAAAACCAAGCGGTATTCCGATGACGATCGCGATGAACATCGCGGCACAGGCCAGAGCAAGCGTGTTGGGCAGCCGCTGCAAAATGACCTCTAGCACCGGCTGTCCGCCCCGGATGGTCGTGCCCATATCCCCATGGAGGAGCCGCTCCATATACATGAGGTATTGGACCGGTATCGGACGGTCGAGGCCGAGGGAGCGGCGCACCTCTTCGATCTGCTCCGGCGTCGTGCCTTGGCTCTGGGCATACATGATTTGCACCGGATCGCCCGGCACCGCATGGATCAGGAGTGTAACAAGAATTGTCGTGATCCAGATCGTCAGCGCGCCCATAGCAATACGCGAACCCAGAAACCGCCACATGCCGTCCCCTTCAAGCCCGATTGCATGTGCCGCCCGAATGTCCCGGGCGGCGCAGGAAGATCAGCCTTCGATTCTGACGTCGCTGAAGATCGGATAGACGAAGGGCGCGACCTTAAAGCCCTCGACTTCCGGGCGCACCGCGAACACCCATTCCCACCCTGGCGTGTAGAGCGGCACGTGAATGGCGTTTTCCAGCAGATACTGGAAGGCCTCCTGCACCTTCGCTTTGCGCGCCTCGGGGTCGGTCAGAACGCGGGTCTCGGCCAGGATCCCATCAAGTTCCGGCGACGTGTAGCCACGATAGGCGCCGGGCGTGTGCCACAGAGCGTGGAGGATGTCAGGGTCATACCAGGACCATGTCATCATATCCATGCTGCCGGTCGTGCCTTCGGTCGTCTCGTTCTCCTGCCGCACACGGGCATTAAGCGAGCCGATATCCATGATCTCGATGGACGCATCAATATTCACATCTGCGAGCTGCGCCTGGAACACCTCGGCCAGCTTCTGACGATTTCCGCCGGTCCAAACCAAAAGCGCGGTCTCCAAGGGATTGTCCGGTCCGTAGCCAAGTTCACCGAGCAATTCCCGCGCCTTGTCGGGATCATATTCCGGCCGGAATTGAGCGCAGAAGTCTTGGTCATTGCCGAATACGCCACGAGACACAGGGCACATTTCCGGGATGGACAAATCGCCGTAGATCAACCCGATAGCAGCGGCCGCGTCGGTGGCATGGGCCACCGCTTGGCGGGCGCGCACATCGTTGAAGGGCGGGCGATGCACGGCGAATTCCCAGAACACGTTTTGCCCGGTGTTCTCGGCCACAACGATGTCCATCTCGCCACTCTCTTGGATCGACGGCACATCGTCGAAGGGCGGCTCGGCGATGTGAACCTCACCGGTCTTGAGTGCGGCAAGACGGGCCTGCGGCTCCGGGACCACCGTGATGACAAGTCCACTTTCATGCGGGGCGCCGGGATTTTCCGCAAGCTTACCGAAATTCTGATAGTCGGGGTTCGCCTCCAGCACGATCCGGTCGCCGCGTGTCCAAGAGACGAGCTTCCAGGGACCGGAACCAATGGCCGTCGTTGTGCCGAAGCCTTCGCCGTTGCTGTCGCAGATGATTGACGAGAAGCTGTCGGCGAGGAACGGGATCATCGCAACGAAGGGCGTTTCAAGCGTGAGCTTGATGGTAAGCGGGTCGATCACTTCGGCCCCGGTTATCGGTCCCCAGCTTCCTTTCGTGACGCTGGGCGTCTCCTCATTGAAGGCAGCGTCGATCGTATACTTCACGTCATTAGCGTCGAGCGGTGTGCCATCATGGCACATCACACCGTCCGCGAGGGTGAAAGTATACTCCGTGCCATCCTCATTCGACGTCCAGGACGTTGCGATATGCGGAACCGGATTGCCGTCAGCGTCCATCGCCAGCAGCGTGTCGTAGATCAGGCTCCAAACCTGGAGCGACAGCGTGCTGGTGGCGCGGTGCGGGTCAAGCGAGTCGATGTCGCCGTAGCGCGCCCAGACGATATCGTTGGCGGTTGCCGGTAGCGCGATAAAGGCCGCAGTCCCCAATGCTGCTGCCGCGGCGCGTAGTCGTGAAAGGGTTGGGGTCATTCGAGGCTCCCTTGTGCGAAGCGGACACACGTTGTCACGGACCAGTCACCTGGAGCGGCGCATCAAAGGCTGCGCCAATGGTTCCGGCCGTATCCCATCTGGAAAGTTCAAGTGGATTGAAGCGGTCCAACAATGCTGACGGTATGAAGTGATTGGTCAGACGTCAAAAACAAAACTTATCTGCAGATATTAATTTCAGAAATGATGTGTTTTTCGTTCGTTCACGCTTCGCGCGACGCTGTAAAGACGCGCTCAAGGATCACCCCACTCCGAGTGGATGTTGTCGATGTAGCGCAAGCGCTCTGCGGCAGCCTGCCCAATGCGTTCGGCAACGGCCATGCAGAGATAGGTGATGACAGAGACCGGAGCTGCGAGCGAGTCGAAGTAGGACAACCCATTGGTCCGGCAACGCAGCGCTACATCGGCAAGGTCCAGCCCGGCGCCGCTGACTTGATCAGTAATCGATACTGCATCCGCGCCAGCGAGCCGCGCCGATTGCAAGATAGAGCGCATCATCCGCGTCCGGCGGCCAATAGCCAGCGCCAGGACGGTATCCGCAGAGGTTATCGAAGCGAATTCCTCCGGGACAGAAAAGCCTCCCAACGGGATAATCCGAATGTCCGGTTTGACCTTAATGAGCTGCGCGCGGGCGAAATGCACGAGGGGATAGTTGTCCCCAAAGCCTATGACCCAGATTTTGTCGGCGCGCGCCAATTTCATGACCGCGCTGCTCATCTCATCGCTGCGAATTGCCTCAATGGTCCGGATCAAGTTCTGCATGTCCGATGCTAAGTGATCGGCGAGTTCGCCGCGGCCCGTTCGGCGGGGCACCGGGTCGGAGAACACGCGCTTTCCGCCGTCACCCTCCTCGACTCCGCGGCGCGCCATACGTTGAGCCGTCTTGAAGCTGGGGAAACCCATGCGCTTGAAAAACCGCGCAGTTGTCGCCTTGGACACCTCGGCCTCGCACGAGATCTCCTCTGCCGTGTGGAGGACGAGGCTGTCAGGGTTCGCCAAAAAGTGGTCAGCTAAACGCCGTTCCGCGCGCGTCAGGTCGTCGAAGACTTCGAGAATACGCTCGGAAAGTCGTGCGGATGACATCTTGGTTTCTTTCAGAATTGACGATCAATGGGATATGAATGAAACAGAGTCTTCAGGCGCAGGCAATTGTCCAGTTTTGTCAAGTGCATGCTCCGGGTGACCCGAGTTCGGGTGCTCTACGCCGTGGGAACGAAGCATCGCAGATGACTACAGATCAGCCCAAGATCGATCTGCGGCGGCTCCGGGGCCTATTGAATGGCATCAACCAGTTCGGCGCTTTACCCGATGGCGAAGGATTCGACCGTCGCGGATACACTGAGGCCGACATGGCCGCCCGCCGCTGGTTCTTCGATCAGATGGTGGCGGATGGCCTTGAGGTCCGCATGGACGCTGTGGGCAACGTGATCGGGCGATACGGCCCGTCCGAGGGAGCCGCAGTTATGATTGGCTCACACCTCGACACAGTCCTGCGCGGAGGCGCATTTGATGGTGCATTAGGCGTTGCCACTGCTCTGGAAACCGTGCGCGCACTGAAAACTGCAGGCATCGAGCCGCAAACCGCCATCGAAGTGGTGGCGACGGCTGAGGAAGAGGGCCGATTTGGCGGTATGTTGGGCGCGCAAGCCCTCGTCGGATCTGTGACGCGAGAATGGATGAACAACGCGCGGGACGCCGATGGTTTGGCACTCACTGACGTGATGCGTGCTCAGGGCCTCAATCCTTCGGAAACCATGCGCGCGACATGTCCCCCAGGCTCTGTTCGGGCTTTTCTGGAACTCCATATCGAGCAAGGCCCGGCGCTGGAAAGCCGCGGGATTTCAGTAGGTCTTGTTGAGGCGATTTCCGGAGTATGCGTCCTTCAAGTCAAAATGTTGGGCGCGGCGAACCATTCAGGCACAACGCCAATGCACCTACGTGCAGATGCGCTCGCGGGTCTCGCCGAAGTTGCAGCTGGTATTACCGCGCTAATCGCACGAGTCGGAACGGATCAGTCGAGGGTCACAATTGGTAAGCTCGAACTGCACCCCAACGACGTGCATACCATTCCTGGCAGGGCGGACTTTTCCGTTGTCCTTCGAGATACGGAAGAGGCGGTGATGCAGCGTCTTCTCTCTGGCTTTCGGGACATGCTCGGAGACGCCGCCATTCGGCACAATCTACAAGTGCAGGAGGAGGTCCGATCATGGCTAGCGCCCGTCGAGTTGGACCCGGCATTGCTGGACATCATGGAGCGCGAAGCGCGCGTGCTGCGGATCCCGGCACTGCGCATGCCATCCGGTGCGGGCCATGATGCCCAGATCATGCAAAGGCTATGTCCGGCGGGATTGATCTTCGTCCCCAGCAAGGGTGGTATCAGCCACGCCCCCCATGAGTCCACTGACTGGGAAGATATTGTCGTCGCGGCGGAGCTCTTCCTCCGCATCGTAAAGCGTTTGACAAAGCGCTGACCGGGGCAGGCAGAGAGCTAAATGACTGAGCCGCGCGCTGAAATCCCACCGTCAATCGTCACAATTGTCCCTGTTATGTATCCCGCTTTCGGGGATGCCAGGAACGCACAGAGGTCGGCCACCTCTTCGACCGTCGCCGGGCGCTTGGCGGGGTATTTTTCATGCAATTCTTCCCAGCGGTTTTCATCCCCAAGCATATCAATTGCTTTGCGTTTCATGATCTTGATCATCCGGTCCGTGGCGACCGGCCCAGGATTGACACCTACAACCCTGATACCCTCGTTCAGGCTACGCCCCCCGAGCGCCTTGGTGAACGACATAAGTGCTGCGTTCCCCGTTGACCCAGCGAAGTAGGCGGCGTCCCAGTTTTCGCCTGAATTGCCGATGACGTTCAGGATCACGCCTGCCTTGCCCTTCCGCCGTAGCCAGAAGGCGCGGGACAACGTGATGTAGCCGAAAACCTTGAGATCGAAACCCCGGCGTATCGCCTCGTCAGACACATCCTCAATCGTACCTGCAGGGATGTCACCTGCGTTGTTGATCAGGATATCGTAGTCCCCTGCGGCTTGATCGAGACGGACCATAGCGTCGCTGGAACTGAGATCGGCCTCGTGTACCGTCACAGAATGACCGTGAGCAGCGGTTAAGTCTGCCGCTAACGCCTCCATTGCACCGGTATCGCGGGCTGCAAGGTGGAGGTTACACCCTTCTTCGGCGAAGATCCGGGCAAGACCGGCGCCAATTCCCTTCGACGCCCCGGTGATCAATGCTGTCTGCCCAGCCAAGCCAAGATCCATAAGTTTCTCTCCATTATGCAAAATTCACTTTTGTGTATGCACTCTATCGGATATCCTGCTGTTGGCCAGTCCAACGGTGCGCCTTTGTCGCAGAAATTGTCAGTGGGGGCGGTCGTCTGAGGCAGGACCAGGAGACGAAATGAATCCCCATGGAACGAGCCGGGACAGCGCAACCCGAGCCGAAGCGTTGTGCGACCGGCTGGAAGAGATGATTGTTGATGGCCGCCTCGCGCCGGGGGAACGTCTTGACGAGACACTGCTCGCCAAACGTTTCCAGGTTTCCCGTACTCCGGTGCGCGAAGCGATTCGCGTGCTAGTCGCCATTGGTCTTGTCGAAACGGGTGGGCGCCAAGGCGCCACTGTGGCGCGCGTCTCGGTCTCCATGCTGATCGAGATGTTCGATCTCATGGCAGTTCTTGAGGGCATGTGCGCCGAGCTAGCTGCCCGCCGTGCGACGCTCGATCAACGTGCAGCGATGCATGAGATTCATAAGGCGCTGGAGGCTGCCTGTACAGCGCGTAACCCCGATGCCTTTTACCGGATCAACACCGATTTTCACGACCAGCTTTACGCAGCTGCGCATACACAGTTCCTCGCGGATCAGACAGTCCGGCTGCGCCGTCGCCTGGCGCCCTACCGGATGCGGGTGACTTTCCAGCCCGGCCGGATGCGCGACAGCCTCGTCGAACATGCAGCGATCCTAGCGGCAATTGATGAGGGAGACGGCGCCGTAGCACAACAGGCGGCCCGCGATCATTTACGCCTCTTAGGCGACGATCTGACCGATTTGATTGCTTCTCTGTCGGATAATGTAGCGTAGTTTCAGAGATTTAATCAGGCCCGTCGACTATGGAGCTGAGTGCTCCGAAGGAGCCGCCGTGTCTGATGCATACCGACGATTGAGGTGACGCGCCCACTCGAAGCAGAGCAGAACCTCCTGATGACTAACTCTGCGATTGTTTGCGTCGCGAAACCTTCGCCAATGCCACAAAGCGCCTCCTTGCCTGTCTCACAGGCTGCGTCGATACAGGCGCGGCGTGATAAAGCCGAAGCGCCGACGATTGGCGCCGATCTGGGGCGTAAAACAGTTGCCGGGCCAACGGGCCTTCGCGTCGGGAACCTTTGCCCTTTACAGAGTCAATATCCTCGGCGCGGAGAACCAAATTGGCTAAACACGGTTTTGGAGCCATCGCCGCCGTTGGCATCCTTTTCCGGACCGCTGCCCGTCCAATGGCCCGGATCCTGCACCGCGCCTGACACAAGGGAAAGTCGAGGCCTTCGTTCAGAAAGTGGTGGAAAGACGAGTTTGTGCCCTAAGCGATCCCGAACCAGATTAAGCGTGGCGGAAAAACCGGAGCCGCTTGCACTATGTCGACCCCATGATACACGCAATCCAAATCAAAAACGCCGGAACATATCGCAGTAGAGTTTGTCGGGCTAACGGCGGGGCGACTCAGTTCGCCGACTAAAGTGCGCTTAGCGATTCTCAGTCGCCCAATTTTTCAGCAGACATCATGATTTTATGCACTATTTGGGCAGTAAGGCACTTGATCAAGTCGCATGCGGATAGTCGGGAGAACTCGGGAGTGCTTAAGAAGCTCCAACTATACAATTTTTTTCAATTGGTTACGGATCGAGCCGGCGCTCCCTGCCACACGCTGATCTCGGTGACCCGGCACACAAAAAGCTTGTCAGAAAATACAAAGATTGCATGATTGAATACATGAAACGCGTAGGTGGATGCATCAGGGGCCAGCTTGCTTGCGTGTGACCCTAACGGGCCCGCCCGAGACACCAAGGGAGCTGATCATGGCAAATACGACGAACCGATTGAGGATCGCGGCGGCAACGCTCGCAATTGCGCTGCCTGTTTCGACAAACGCCTGGGCCGACGACGTGATTACCTTCGCTGAGGCAGACACGATTACCGGTGAAAGCTTGATCCATCTCATCGCTTTCGAGCGGGCTCGCGAACGCGGGGTCGAGGCCGAGGTGATTTCGCTACAATCCGACGACCTCGTTTTCCAATCGGTATTGAATGGTCAGGTCGAGGTTGGTGTCGGCGGGGCGTATGCCGCAATGGAGACCTTGGGCGCCGATTCGCCGGTCCGCAACTTCTATCAGCTCCGGCGCCTCGCCTTCTTCCCGGTCGTCGCAAAAGAAGAGGTTACGTCCTGGCAAGACCTAGATGGTCAACCGATCACTGTGCACGCGCGTGGCTCAGGCACGGAGGCGATCGCCAGCTACATGGAATACATCCACGACATCGAATTCTCTGAGATGAGCTTCGTGCCTGGCTCTGAGGTGCGCGCTGTCGCGATGCGCCAGGGCACAATCAATGCCACATTCCTGGACATAACCAATACCCGCCTGCTCTTGGCGGAAGATCCCAAGCGCTTCGGCCTATTGGAGTTGGGTGATGTCGATGGCTCTGACAGCCTTCTCTTCGCCCGTACGGACTTCTTAGACGAGCACGCAGAAGAGATGCAGATACTGGTAGAGGAACTGATGCGGTCGGCGGCCGAGATCAACGCGGACCCAACCCTGCCGGCAAAGCTGCGTGAAGAAATGGGATTATTGCCGGATCTCCCGCAAGAATTGGTCGATGAGATCACACCATACTACGAAACCGCCGTCGGCGCAGGGTTGTTCGATGCCGAAGGGGGCGGCTTGCCTGCGGCGCTGGGCGACTTTGACTTCCTGACCCAGTCCGGCGCGCTTAGCGGTGACCCCTCGGAACTTGCCCCGGAGGATTTCTGGACCTTTGAACTGATCGACGCGGCCAAGGGCCAAATGTGAGCGCTTGCCCGGCCCCGATCCCAAGGGGCCGAGCTTTCGTGACGCCACGGGCGAGGCGCCGCGCAAACACCTGGCTCAGGAGTAGGCGGCATCCGTGAGTGACATGGTGAACCCAGTCCATTCCTACAGCGCGCGCCGCAGATCTGATCGCCGTGGTTGGCTATCTGATACAGCGTTTTGGCGGCTTGTCTCTTTCGTTGCGGTCTTTGCCATCTGGGAGGTAACGGGACGCTCGGGACTCAGCATTGCCTTCCCTCCAGCAAGCGCTGTTGCCCTCGCATTTGCCGAGATGCTCGTCGATGGCGAGTTTACCCGCGCCTATGCCGATAGCCTGCCACCCTTGCTCATTGGTCTCGCAATTACAGTTGTCGGCGGTGTGACAATCGGTGTCGCAGTCGGTTTGATCCGAGCTGTGGAGTGGTTCGTGACCCCGCTTCTGATCATCTTCCAGACGGCACCGGTATCCGCGATCATCCCCATGCTGACTTATGTTTATGGGATAAGCGACACATCCAAAGTCGTTGCCATTGTGATCCTCGGCCTGCCGCTCGTGGCACTCAACTCCTACAAGGGCATCCAAGCGACCAACTCGTCGCTCCTTGATATGTCGCGCAGCTTCCTTTTGTCTCGAATCGACACGATCCGGCTTGTGATCCTACCCTCGGCGCAAAAATTGATCTTTGCCGGGCTGCGGTTGGGCGTTTCCGGCGCCTTTATTGGGATCGTTCTGGCGGAACTCTTGATCACCCCAACAGGGATCGGCGATTTGATCACCTTCAATCGCTCAATCGCGCGCTATGATAAAATGTTTGCCGCGATTGTCTCCATCCTAGTGCTCGCAGCAGTAACACTTGGCCTGATGAAGCGGTTCGAAGACACAGTTTTCAGAACGGGAAGCTCGCAATGAAGTTACGTCCGACCGAGCAGCTCGACGCGGCGCCGGTGGTCGAGGACGTTATCCTCCAAACCGAAGACATCCATGTTGAGTATGAAAATGGCACCCTGGCGCTTGGAGGGGTGTCGCTGGACGTGCCAGCTGGGAAGTTGACCGCGCTTCTAGGTCCGAGCGGCTGCGGCAAGACAACCCTCCTAAAGGTGATTGCGGGCCTCGTGCCCCCGACATCCGGCACAGTGCGTGTGCGCGGCGTCGAGATCGAAGCCCCCGGGCCGGATCGAGCGCTCGTGTTCCAAGACTTCGCCTTGTTGCCCTGGGCTACTGTTTTGGGCAACGTCGCCGTCGGTCTGCGGGCGCGGGGTGTTCCGAAGCATAAACGCAACGATATAGCGCGGCACTACATTGCTGAGGTGGGCTTAGCGGGGTTCGAAGAGAAATACCCTCACGAGCTATCCGGCGGGATGCGGCAACGCACCGGTCTGGCCCGCGCCCTCGCAGTAAAGTCCGACATCCTAATGATGGACGAGCCTTTCTCGGCGGTGGATGAGCAGATGCGCCGGAAACTCCAAGAAGACCTTTTGGAACTGCTCAAGATCGAGCGCAAGACTGTGATCTTCGTCACCCATTCCATCGAGGAGGCGGTCTACCTCGCGGACAAAGTCGTGATTCTGTCTCGGCGACCGGGTCAGATCATCAATGTCGTGCATCCTGAGATTGACCGTGCCGGCGACGTCGATGTGATCCGGCGCCAACCGAAATACATCGAACTCGTGGACGAAATCTGGTCGAGCTTAAAGCGCTATGTCGAATAGCGCGCCCTCTCCCACTCGGCACCGTGCGGCGCCTTCTCTTCTGACCCGGCTACTCAGGACTTCCCCTTTCTGGTCTCTGATATTTTGGGCCGCACTTTGGGAATTTGTCGGCCGGATGGAGTGGATGATGCTGTTGCCACCCTTGTCGGCGATCTGGGTCGCATTTGTTGAACTTCTGAGCCAACGCACCTTTTGGGACGCTCTCGCGATGACCGCGCGGACCTTTGCCATCGGTCTCGGCTTATCGGTCGCAGTGGGCATCCCGATTGGCATCCTGATGGGGCTGAGTCGGCGCGCCGACAAGCTCTTGTCGGTCTGGGTCAATATGTTCCTGTCCGCGCCAATCACCGCGGTGATCCCGGCTCTGATGCCCCTTCTCGGGATTGGCGACGCCACGGTGATCGCGACCGTCATCCTCTTCGCAATCTGGGTCGTCATCATTGATGCGCAGGCAGGAGTGACCCGGGTGCCGCCGTCGCTGGTGGAGATGGGCCGCGTCTTTGGTTTCTCCAACCGAGAAATCATCTTGCGCATCGTGGTGCCTGCAGCACTTCCGGAAATCGTCACGGGTGTGCGCCTCGCAGTTGTGCGCGCGGTCAAGGGAGTTATTGTCGGGCAGATCGTGATTGCGCTGATCGGCTTCGGCGGTCTCTTCAGCACCTATCTGTCGATGTTTCTGATGGAGCGGTTCTGGGCGTTAATCATTGTAGTCTTCGCGCTCGCTTTCTCGATCATAGGCCTTGTCGAGGCCCTCGAACGCCGGATCACCTTCTATGCTCGTACGCGATAGGTACTCACTCGGCGGCAGTTTTTGTGCATTCGCAGACTTCTAGACAGCACGTCTGCGCGCAGTGCAAAAATTCTTATAGCGGCAGGGTAGATCGGCATATGAGTCGAATTCAGGTTGGCGAAGATTGTGCCAAATCTAGGAAAAACAGCTTTCCAAATGACTCAATTTAGGTTGGCGCCGTTTACTTCAGTTTTCCAACCTTGCTGGCTGAAGCCGGTCTCCTCGGTTTTCGTTCGGGTTGGGTTTGCGGATACGCTTTTGTCTGTCAGCGGGAAGGTTTGGCGATAAAACCAGCGATCAGCACGAACCCTGCGCGATGTCATGTAAGCTCCAGCTATCTCAGCTGACCTTCCAAGTCACTTTCCGCGCTAGTCCCGGGAGTTAACGACCATTGCATCCCCCCAAGTCGCGGTAAGCCAGATATAGACAACCCACCTCTGCCTTTTTCGGAGGCTCTCACCTAGCTCCCAAATACGGATCAGACTGCATAAGGCGGAGCTAATACTTGAGTGATTATAAGCTGCACTCCCTATAGTTGATAACACATTCCATTTTTAGTCTCTTGGGTTGCAGTAATGAGAGTTGCGACACAATACTATATGGCATTATACTAGAAATATGAATGAAGTTCTAGACTTCCAACCTTTGGAGCAGTCCAGTGCTCTGTTCACTGTTCCTGAGCGATTGCGAGCGGCTCTCGAACAAGAGGCCAGCCATACGTCAGTAATTGAAGCGCCGCTCGGAGATAGCGCTTTTCCGCAGTCTCTTTCGATTGAACGGCTTGTGTTTCCGAATGATGAGAAGGAGACACCCCCCCCGCGCCAAGACTTTCCGAACAACCAAGGATTGCCATGGCATACAGCAGCGTGGATGCCGCTAAGTGACTGTCCGGTAGAAATCACCTCGATTGCTATACTAGAAGGCTCACATCGCTTGGGACCAGCACCACTGACTGGATCACGCGATCACGTGAACCGTTGGGCAGTATTACCCAATATGATCGATGAACTCACTTGGACCAGCACTGATTTTCAATTTAGTGATTCGATGTTTTTCAAAGTAATGACAGTTCAAACCTCTTTACCAAACTGGTACTCTCAAAAATTGTGTTTGTCGATAGAATTTCAGTATCAACCTACTGACGAAAGATGGTCGGAGGATTTTTTGGAATTGCATCTGCAAATAGTCTTTTGGCATAAAACAAATATCCATTCGGAAGACGATAATCTAAAGTACCATTGGCGAGGTTACGCATGTAACTTCGCAGCATTTGATACACATCTGCATTATTTGAGCAAATACGAAGAACTCACTTTCATTCGAGAGTGGATGGGCTACGAATGCAGGTACTGGAACGGGTCTAGTCGTGTTCTGCAGTAGTCAATGTATAGAATGTAGTAGTGATTAGAAATGCTAGAATTCTCAAGAATAGCTACTTTCTTTCACATCGGATCAGTTCAAAAGTATTTTCGTCAACCTAAGCTATCTGTAATCATAAATTGTTACAACATGTCACGCGAATTGCCTCGCACCCTAAAATCTCTATCGCCACCAATACAAAAGGATGTAGATCCTGAAGACTATGAAATCATTGTTGTTGATAACGGATCCACTGAGCCCTTCGACAAAGATTATTGCAAGAGTATCGCAGATAATATCTATTTCTTGGATGTACAGAAACCATTGGCATCTCCTTGTAGTGCACTGAACGCAGGCATGACGGTTGCGCGTGGCAGACTTTGGCTGGTGATGATTGACGGTGCACGCATGGCTTCGCCTCGCCTGCTGCGAAAATCAATAGATGCAGCAAAGCTCGGTAAACGAAGTGTGATAGGCACAATTGCCTTTCACCTGGGCTCAGAAATCCAAATGCAGGCCGTCAACAATGGATATAACCAGACAGCAGAAGATGCATTGCTATCAAGCGTAGCTTGGGAAAAAGATGGATATCGACTCTTTGACATTTCCGTCTTGGCAGGCTCGTCATTGAAAGGTTGGTTCGAATTACCTTCTGAAACAAATGCAATTTGCATGCATAAAGACACTTGGCGTGAACTTGACGGTTACGATGTAGCTTTTCAGGCACCAGGAGGTGGACTGGCAAACCTAGACATGTGGAAACGCGCTTGTAACTTGCCAGGATCACAGGTCATCTTGCTGCTTGGCGAAGCTACTTTTCACCAGTTTCACGGCGGCATAGCAACCAATTCAACGTCGATTAAATCAACTCTTGAAGAATTTAACGCAGAATACAAAACAGTTAGAGGTAAAAATTTCTCTCGACCCCGTGTTCAGTTTGTGACCTACGGAAATTTAAGACAAGATATGCTTAATATTGGAATATCTAACCACACCAAGACAAATTCGAATAATAGCGTCTCAGAGCAAAGAGAGAATGGGCGCCCGCGAAACTCATTAGAACCAGAAAGAGATAATCTACAGGTCATCGGAACCTAAAATACTGAAATCCTTTTTTGCAAACTCGGTATTATAATCATTCAATTAATATAGATTACCATCACCTATATTCAACCTATTACTACCATGACTAGTAATACTTTGATATCGCGTTTATTTTGTTATATCAAAAAATACTTGAATGTCTGAAACGCCTACTAGTATCTCTAGCTGCTCAATGCTATCCACGTCATACATTCCAGATAAAATATCCTCTTTGATCCGGCTGTAGTTATCGGATATAATGCTATTTTCAGGATCAAAATTTTGAATCACGGCGATACCTTTCCGATAGGGCCCAATGAAAGCCTCGAATACGTTAATATTCAAGTCGGGTCGATATTTCCTAAGAATTGGAACGACCTTGAAAACATCTCCGCACCAAGCATTGAAATTACGATCACGCGCCGCCATTTCTAATTGTTCTGGCAACGTATCATCAAAGACAATAACACCGCCCTTTTTCATCCACTTTTCTGTGTTTGCAAAATCACGAACTACAAATTCAGCCAAATGCATGCCATCAATAAACGCAAGGTCAATTCCACATTCAAGAGTATCCTTGCAGATTCTGTAATCATCAAAGAATTCATCACTAGACATACGAAATAACCTTGATGGAGCATCGATTTGACAATCAACACAAAATGATGGATCAACAGCGACACTTAAGCAACTTGCAATACTTAAGCTCATACCTTTATCAACTCCGATTTCAAAATATAATTCGGGTCGTGATGTACGATGTAGACTTCGCAAGAAATTAAGGTAATTTAGATCTTTTTCTTGTACGCTATATCTCTTCGCTCGATCTGCCTTTATCCCAACAGGCCGCAATATGGGACGCGCCAACCTCTCGTTTGGCGCCGTACCGACAACAAGCTCAGGCACTGATACATCAACTGAGCCAGATTTTAATCTATCAACATAAATTTTTGCGAGATCTTTAAGTAGTTTGTTTTTCGCTGTTCTGAATTCGTGCGATATAGTGGGCACATGCATAAATGCTTTTTTTACATTTCCGTACATAAGCGGTGATCTTGGATTAAAGATAAGCTCGCTGCCGGAGATTTTTTTGTATTTTTTTCTGTATTCTCTGACCAATTGATCTCTTTCTTGTGGTGATTTTTGTGTAGTCGTGCCACCATGGTTTTGATGAAATGTACCTTCTCCCGGTAGGAGAACATACTTTGTATCAGGTTGATGAGTAAGACGAGAAAATAGATCGAGATTCGCAAATCCTCCTCCAGGTTCATCAAACCGTTCGTCAAACATACCGTATCTCTCAAATATTGACTTCGGTGCGATTAGGCAGTTCGACTCAATAGATCCCATATAATCGCGACCGGGTGATTCTCCTGGATAAAGTGCATGGTCAAACAAGCGATAACCTTCTTCAGGCCAATTCAGACGACTAAGTACTTCGCTCTCTCGATTAAAGGCGTTTGTATTTGAGCTTAAATTTTGTGAAACATCTCCTAGAATGTATTGGGGAACGTTAATAACTGGGTTCTCGAATAACTTGAAGACATCCTCTACGCACTTAAAAATCCCTGGAGAAAGAATGTGAGCCCCATCAATCATTACACCAATCATGTTGTGTGTAGCGTATTGCATCGCTTCGTTAAGGGCAAAGACAGGCGATGGTCTTCCGTCGGTTCGAAGAACCCTTTTTATGACTGGAAACTTGGACTGTAGCTGCTCCGGGAACGGTTTCTTCGAGCCATTGTCTGCTATGATTACCTCAATGCTTGTTTCCTCACATCCTTGGTAAGAGGCTGAACAGGAGACTAAAGTGCGCTGAATTTGGTCGGGTATATCATAGTAAGCAATTATGAGGCTCAAACCCGTGAAAGTTGCGCTTTGCGACTGCGCGATCGTGGGCGTAGCCTCAAACCTGTCTAAGAGGCGCTGGTATTCTTTTCCTCGTTCTTGAGCAACCCTAAGCTGATCTTGCAATCGTCTAACCTTAGCGCGCAGGCGTTTAAGTTCTTGGTTATTATTATTTTTGCAATTCACTGGTAACGTGCCCCCATTTCGCCGCGTACCAACGCATAAGGAGACCGTAATGCCGCCTCAAGCGCGAGGGTCAAGCCCAAATCAATCATCTGAGCTTCGTCGATCCTGTTGATGCACCTCCAGAAAACGAGTGGGAGTGGAGCACCGGCGCGTGCATGTTCTCGGCGCCTTCTTTGCAGGACCACTTCGCTGAACTCTCCCCTGGATTAAGGCCAAGACAAACTAGAAAGCTCTAAGTCTTGCACCTGCCCCCAACGTTAGGCCACCCGTGTCTGGAAAATCCGGGCTCTTTCACGCTGGCGGGCCGGATACGCCAGCGGAGTTCTTCAGCGTGATCGGCGCCTTGTAACCGATCGCGCTGTGGGGTCGATCTTCATTGTAATATCTGCGCCAAGTCTCCATCTTTTCGCGTGCATCCGCAAGCGTCAGGAACCAATGCGTGTTCAGGCACTCCTGCCTGAATTTCCCATTGAATGCCTCGATGAAGGCGTTGTCCGTGGGCTTGCCCGGACGGCAGAAATCCAGGACGACCCCGCGCTGGTAGGCCCGGAGATCGAGATCTCGTGAGACGCATTCGGTTCCCTGATCCACCCGGATCACCTCCGGATACCCGGTGTGGGCGCAGGTTGCCTCCAACGTCCGAACCACATCTTCGCCACGATAGCTGAAGCGCGGATCGACAACCGGTGAGAAGCGAGACCAGGTATCGACCACGGTCAGCACGCGTAGCTTCCGACCCGTCGCCAGCTGGTCATGGACAAAGTCCATTGCCCAGACTTCGTTTGCCCCAGCAGCGACTTCGCGGTCTTCACGAAGTTTCGCCTTTACCCGCCGCTTGGGCGACTTGTTCCGCAGCTGCAGGCCCATCTCCCTGTAAAGGCGGTGAACTCTCTTGTGGTTCACGGGCCATCCCTCCCGATCGAGCTGGACGTGCACGCGTCGGTAGCCAAACCGCACGCGCGTCTCGCAGATCTCCTTGATGCGGGTCTTGAGGGCGACCTGTCCGGACCGGCGCGATCGGTATTGGCAGCTGGAGCGGTTGACCAGCACAGCCATGCAGGCCCGCCGTTCGGAAACGCCCCATTCCACCTGAACCGAAGCCACCAGCTCTCTTTGCCGGGCAGGCCTCAAAGCTTTCGGCGCACGACGTCCTGGAGCATCTCCTTGTCGAGGCTGAGCTCGGCCACCAGCCGCTTCAGTCGCGAGTTCTCGTCTTCGAGCGCCTTCAACCGGCGCATCTCCGGCGGTGTCAGTCCGGAATACTTCTTCCGCCACGCGTAGAATGTCGCCTGGCTGATACCGGCTTTTCGGCAGATATCGCCCACCGGCACCCCTTCCTCCGCCTGTTTCAGCAAGAACGCCTTCTGGGCATCCGTGAACTTGCTCGCTTTCATGGGCTCGTCGCTCCTGTCCCGGCCAAGAAAAGCCTACCCGATTTTCCAGTTATCAGTGGCCCAGTTTCGAGGGGGCAGAGCACACATCGAGATCGTGAAACGCCCACTGGACATCTCTGGCTTTGTCGTCATCGCCCGTCGTTGGGTCGTCGAACGCACTTTCGCATGGCTCGGTAGATGCCGCCGACTGGCAATGGACTGGGAGGCCTCGGTCGCATCCGCAGACGCCTGGGTGCTCGTCGCCGCGATCCGAAGATCAGCGCGCCTTATCGCAAGAAAAGCCGCTCAGGAATTTTGAGTCAGACTCTTACAGGAAGTTGCTGGTGAGCCCGACAGGATTCGAACCTGTGACCCACTGATTAAAAGTCAGTTGCTCTACCAACTGAGCTACGGGCCCAACGCGTGCGTGAGGTAAGTGGAGCAATGCGTTTGGTCAAGCGAGAATGTCTTGGCGCGACCAAATCGATTTCGTTCGTATCCTTCAGCTAGCAGTGTTGAAAGCACTGCTCTGGTCGTCATCGGACCGATACTCTATATGGGCGCGATGAGACTTGAGTTTGGATTTCCTGGTGGTCAAGCTCCTCTGCGTTTTGTAAAAATGCATGGGTTGGGAAACGACTTTGTAATCTTGGATGCTCGCGGCGGAGAAAGCCCTGTCACGCCAAAAATTGCGCGCGCACTGTCGGATCGGCATCGCGGCGTCGGCTGCGACCAGTTGACCGTGATACGAGATGATCCTGTGGAGTTCGCACGTCTCGACTTCTGGAACTCTGACGGGAGCGCAGCTGCTGCCTGCGGAAACGCGACACGCTGCGTCGCGCGCTTACTCATGGACGAGACAGGATTGGATCATCTGTCGCTCAAGACAGATCGAGGAACCTTGGAGGCACAACAAGAAACCACTGGGCAAGTCCGCGTGAACATGGGCCCTCCCGAACGCTCTTGGGATGAGATACCCTTGGCGTACGAGATGGCCACAGATCTGCTTCCCTTAACGGGCGCTCCTGCGGCTGTCGGCATGGGAAACCCCCATTGTGTGTTCGTTGTGGATGATGTTGCGGCAGTAGACTTGGAGCAAGAAGGGCCGCTTTTCGAGCATCACGCTCTTTTTCCCGAGCGCACAAATGTCGAATTCGTTCAGGTTCTAAGCCGCAACAAGATCCGTATGCGGGTTTGGGAACGCGGCGGCATGATCACACAAGCCTGTGGGTCTGGAGCCTGTGCGAGTGCGGTTGTCACGCAGCAACGCGGACTGACCGACCGTTCTGTGACCGTCGAACTGGATGGTGGCAAGTTGCGGATTGACTTGGAAGACGATGGGGTCTGGATGACCGGCCCCACGTCAATGGTGTTCGAAGGGCAAATGAGCCCGCAGTTCCTGGACGGCCTATCATGAAGCCGGCACGCTTTCACACCTTCGGGTGTCGACTCAATACCTACGAAACGGAGGTTATGCGCGATCTTGCGGGAGATGCCGGTCTGACCGAAACCGTTGTCGTCAACACCTGCGCTGTCACGAAATGAAGCGGTCCGCCAAGCCCGCCAACAGATCCGAAGAGCGCGCAGGGATGCTCCCGACGCTCAGGTGATCGTGACCGGTTGCGCCGCGCAGGCGGAGACAGCTGCGTTCGCCCAGATGCCCGAGGTCGACGCCGTGATCGGCAACCGAGAAAAACTGCGCGCAGAAACCTGGACCAAGCTTGCGGACCAGAGCACCACACGCATTGCCGTGGGTGACATCATGTCCGAGCGGAAAGCAGTGGCCCCATTTGTCGAGGGACTAGGGAATCGGGTGCGCGCCTATGTCCAGATCCAGACGGGCTGCGACCACCGATGCACATTTTGTATTATTCCCTTTGGACGCGGCAACTCCCGATCGGTCCCGATGTCACATGTGATCGAGCAGGCGCGCAAACTGCGCGACAACGGCTTCAACGAAATAGTCCTTACGGGTGTGGACATCACAAGTTGGGGGGCGGACCTCGCAGATGAAACTAGGCTCGGAACGCTGGTCGAAGCCGTCTTGCGCCACGTGCCGGATCTTCCTCGTCTCAGGCTATCTTCAATCGACTCGGTGGAAACCGACCCGCTTTTAATGGAGTTGATCGGTGGCGAACCACGCCTGATGCCGCATCTGCACCTTTCCCTACAGCATGGCGACAATCTTATCCTAAAGCGGATGAAACGGCGGCATCAACGTGAAGACGCAATCGCATTCTGTCAGGAAATCAGACGGGTGAGAAGCAACGTGGTCTTTGGTGCTGATCTGATCGCAGGCTTTCCGACGGAGAGCGACGAAATGTTTGAAAGCAGTCTCGCCTTAGTCGATGAATGCGATCTTACTTGGCTCCATGTGTTTCCGTTCAGCCCCAAGAATGGCACACCTGCAGCACGGATGCCGCAGACGCCCGGTGACGTCATCCGTGAACGCGCCGCACGTCTTCGGGCCAAAGGTCAGGCGAGGCGGGATTCTAAACTAGACGGGTTGCGCGGAACTCGAGTTGATCTGCTTCTGGAGCGACCAGATCTTGGGCGCACAGAGGGTTTCGCACTGACCGAGATTGCGGGCAACTATACGCCGGGCGAAATCGTGACCGCCGTGATCACAGGTCGGAACGGTGACAGACTTCTGGCTGCGTCAGTACAGAGCAAAGCGGCCTAATCCTCAATCTGGCGCAGATCTTTGTGGAAGCATGGCAACGGTTTGATTGATTCATTTGGACGGACGTGTAGTCTCAAGCAAGCGATCAAACACTCCGAGGTAGCCATGGCTGCACCAATTGCTTTTTCTCCGATCGTTTGGACGATGATCCGCTACGGAGCGCTGATTGCGGTCGCGGCCTATGCATCGCGATCCGCGACCTCCGAGCCGAAGGATGCCGAGCGGGAACATGTTTTAGACCAGGTGCCTGAAGGCGTGAATATGCATGCGCACCGCGCAGAGGCTGAGCGCGCGGCACATGGCAGCAGCCGCTTGCGTAGGACGATCCGGTTTGGACGCGATCGGGCCGGTCTCGAGATCGACTTTGCAGCTCTCGGCAGGTTCCGGCTTCGCCGGGTCGACTGAAACTTGCGGCTCTTCTACTCCCCCCCGTCGCCGTTCGTGCGCACGGTCATGGTGGCCCTACACGAAACGAAACTGCTGGATCAGGTTGAAATTGTCTCTGTAATCGGCACGGCCGTCGATCCAGGGACTTATCCTGTTTCCCATAATCCAATTGGTAAAATTCCTACCCTTGAGCGCGCAGACGGTCCCGCGCTCTATGACAGCCGGGTTATCTTGAGGTATCTCAACGAGCTCTCCGGGGGGCAGCTCTATCCGGCCATCCCCGCGCTTTGGGACACATTGACCTTGGAAGCAACCGGGCACGGTATCATGGAGGCTGCGGTGCTCATTGTGTATGAGGCTCGATGCAGGGAACCTTCTGAGCGATCGGAAGCCTGGGTGGAAGCACAATGGGCCAAGGTGACGAGGGCACTTGATGCGCTCGAAGCGCGGTGGATCGCGAACCTCTCTGCGCCCCCAAACGCGGGCCATATCGCGGTCGGCTGTGCCCTCGGCTATCTAGACTTTCGCCACACAAAACGAGAGTGGCGAAGTGCGCGACCCGCCTTGGCAGCATGGTATGATCACTACTCAGATCGGCAGTCCATGCAAGATACGGCGCCTCTAGCGACTTAGTCTCAGTCGCGCAGTTTGTTCTTAGGGCGGGAAGCGCCACCCAACTGCGCGTCAGGTGCAGCGATCAAGCATAGGCAGTCTGCAAAGAAAACCAGAACTCATTCAATCGCAGCCTGGGTTGTAAGATTATTGACATCAACTTCGCATATGGTTCGACGGGGCTGGGCGAAATGCCGTCAAACAAATGCTCAAGGAATTTTGCGGTATGGCTCACCGCGGGTCAGAAGCAGTTTTTGCGGTATCTGAAACGAGTGTGTTGTATCCGAGTGAACGGTTGAAGTCTGAATGGGCCGTCGCGGCAAGAGTTGAGCTGGTTGGCTTACGGGATTGAATTCGTCTTCTGACGAGCTTCTGGCCTCATGCCCGGCAAGTTTGCAGGATTGATCGTTCGAGCTTAACGAGACCATTGATTGTCCCTTTCGAATTTTCGTGATTCCGTCTTAGTATGAGGCTTGTAGGGGTGCTTCAGATTAGTTCTGAGGCTATGGGGCGTAGGACTTGTGGTCGTGAGCAAACAGGTAAATTCTTCATCCAAGCGGATGGCGAGCAATTGGGGACGTCGGGATAACATCCGGGCAGGAGCGGTCAGCGGCCCTTGGAGAAGCGGCCCGAGGGATGACACGCCTCCCACGGAACAACAACCTAGCCCTCCAGATCTTCCTGGCAGAACACAAGAGTTCCAGTATCCGGCGGAGCAAAGAACCTCGAACACTGACTCACTTGAAGAACAGCGAAAAGAACAGGCAACAGAACCGCGGTTACCGCGCGTAGAGACGGGCGTCGGGCAGCCAGAACTGAGACGACCTTTGCCTCAGCGGGGAGTGGCGGCCGATCACACGACGAAAAAGAGAGCACATCTTCGCCCCAAGCAGCAATCTCTGTTGCCGGCGGTCTTTGGAGGGACTGTGATCGCGATTGCAATTGTTGCAGGTGCTGTATTTCTCCGAAACGAAATGTCGCGCGTAGAGATGATTTCAGATCCAGACGATCCTGCAGCCCCTGTGGCATCTGCCGCACAGAGTTCAGAAGCTTCCGACATTCGCTTCTTGGATGCATCAGACACCCAACCTGCGCAGACTCAGCGGGTCAACAGCGAGCAGACGGCTCCAACTGCACCGGCTCTGGATGAAACCCCCTCTCCTGCTCTCGTTACCACCGCCGGTCAGAAAGGAGTGAATACCTCTGAACTAGCGTCGCCAAGTAGTCCGGAGCCAGTTGCTGAACAGACCCTCGCGAACAGCGTTCCGCCAAGTTCAGTATCGGTCGGTTCTACAGTCCCGCTGAGGCTGAGGATCGGACCAGATTATCCAGAAGAGCAGCGTCTTGAATTGCTCGATCGGCTGACGGAGACCGGTCACAGGGATGTGTTAGTGGAAGAAATACCCTTTCCGATCGCGCTTTCCAGAGTCGGCTACTACGTTGGAGAGGATCGGGATGCAGCACTAGAACTGGCGGACGATGTTGCCCAACTCATTGGCTCGACCAACAATCAGTCCGTGGCTATCCGGGACTACGGGAGCTTGTTGCCAGATGCGGAGCCAGGCCGCCTCGATCTTTGGGTCAAGAGCCCCGAATAACGTCCATCCAGTTCTTGGACAGGACCCAAATCGTAGCCGACGGTAAGGACGTTCCTTGTCAAACAGACACACAGATTTCGGCTGTCAAACAAGATTTTACGCAATCAGGATCTGAAGCTACAGTTTGACAGCTCTACACATATCTCGTGAAACTGCCAAACACGTTGGTGACGATCAGTCGGCGGTGAGCAGCGGGGTTTTCTTTGCCGACAGGCGTGGCGTGGCAATAGGCTCAATCTGGAGATCGAGTTCACCCTCTTTGACGCCAACCTTCACAAGGCCGCCCTTCGAGAGCTTTCCAAAGAGCAACTCCTCAGCAAGCGGCTTTTTGATATTCTCTTGGATGATTCGACCGAGCGGACGGGCGCCCATTTTGTCGTCATATCCCTTCTCACCAAGCCATGCCGCGGCTTCCTGACCGAGTTCGATCTGGACATTCCGGTCCATGAGCTGCGCTTCAAGCTGCAGAACAAATTTCTCTACCACACGTAGGATGACTTCTTTCGGCAGGGGCGCGAATGCAATTACAGCGTCAAGTCTGTTCCGGAATTCTGGGCTGAAGGTCCGTTCGACCGCAGCCGTATCCTCACCTTCGCGCCGCGCACGTCCAAAACCCACGGCCTCCTTGGCTTGCTCAGCAGCACCTGCATTTGACGTCATGATCAACACGACATTCCGGAAGTCCACGGTCCGACCGTTATGATCGGTGAGCTTTCCGTTATCCATCACCTGCAGAAGAATATTGTAGACGTCCGGGTGAGCTTTCTCCATTTCATCGAGCAGTAGCACGCAGTGTGGATGTTGATCGACACCATCCGTCAGCAACCCGCCCTGATCAAACCCGACGTATCCTGGAGGCGCACCAATCAAACGGCTAACCGTGTGCTTCTCCATGTATTCCGACATGTCGAAGCGGAGAAGTTCCACTCCCAAAACGTCGGCAAGTTGCTTCGCAACTTCGGTTTTCCCAACACCCGTTGGACCCGTAAAGAGGTAGTTTCCGATCGGCTTTTCCGGTTCACGGAGACCGGCACGCGCAAGCTTGATTGCCGCAGAAAGTGCCTCGATTGCCTTGTCCTGGCCAAAGACGACGCGTTTCAGCGATACTTCAAGATCCTTCAATACCTCCGCATCGTCCTTGGAGACATTTTTCGGCGGAATGCGGGCGATCTTGGCAACGACGGCTTCAATTTCCTTGGTCCCGATCGTTTTCCGACGACGCGTTTCAGGCAGCAAATGCTGAGCAGCTCCCGCCTCATCTATCACGTCGATTGCTTTGTCGGGCAATTTCCGATCGTGGATGTAGCGCGCAGAGAGATCAACAGCGGTCCTGATTGCATCCGCTGTGTATCGGATCTCATGGTGCTCCTCGAAGTATGGTTTAAGACCTTTCAAAATCTTAAACGCATCCTCTACGCTCGGCTCATTCACATCAATCTTCTGGAATCGCCGAGACAGTGCGCGATCTTTCTCAAAATGTTGACGGTACTCCTTGTAGGTCGTCGATCCCATGCAGCGCAGCGACCCAGATTGAAGGGCAGGCTTCAAGAGGTTGGACGCGTCCATCGCACCGCCTGATGTCGCACCAGCGCCGATAACCGTGTGGATTTCGTCGATAAAGAGGATCGCGTTAGGGTGCGATTCCAGCTCCTTCATCACTGCTTTAAGGCGCTCTTCGAAATCGCCGCGGTACCGAGTCCCGGCCAGGAGGGCCCCCATATCAAGCGAGAATATGGTTGTCTCAGCCAAGACAGACGGTGTCTCCGCATCGACAATCTTGCGCGCAAGACCTTCGGCAATTGCTGTCTTTCCTACGCCTGGATCGCCGACCAGCAACGGATTATTCTTCCGCCGCCGACACAAGACCTGAATGCAGCGCTCGACCTCATGGTCGCGACCGATCAGCGGGTCAACATCACCCTGCTCAGCCTTATCGTTCAGATCAACGCAGTATTTCTGGAGAGCTGTCTCTTCGGCATCTTTGGAGTTTTGCGCTTGAGACTTCGGTTCTTCCGTCGTTTCCGCCCCTTTTACAGGCCGCGACTCGCCATATGATGGATCCTTCGCCACGCCGTGGCTAATGTAGTTCACCGCGTCGTAACGGGTCATATCCTGCTCTTGTAAGAAGTAGGCGGCATGGCTTTCGCGCTCTGCAAAGATCGCAACAAGCACATTGGCCCCCGTCACTTCCGAGCGCCCTGAACTTTGCACATGGATCGCTGCGCGCTGGATCACCCGTTGGAAGCCTGTTGTTGGTGCTGCCTCGGACCCATCAATGTCCGAGACCAATGCGTCCAGCTCTTCGTCAAGGAATGCGAGGATCGTTTTGCGCAAAGTGTCCAGTTCGACGCCACATGCCTTCATAACGCGCGCCGCGTCTGGCTCATCGAGAAGGGCCAAAAGGAGATGCTCCAGTGTCGCAAGCTCGTGCTTACGCTGGTTTGCGTGTCCGAGCGCATTGTGAATTGCAGCTTCAAGGGTACTGGAGAAAGAGGGCATTCTCTGCGTCCTTCCGGTCTGAACCCGCCGGTCTGGGGTAACCGGCCTTCAGGATAAGGTAACCCAACTTACCCACGACCGGTTAAACTTCAGTTGTTCCATTCATTCCCTATTGCAAGTATGCGCCCTCGGAAATCTGACGAAAAGCTATTTATCTCCCGGCTGCCCGCCAGATAGACAAATTTTCATGATTGCTCAGAAACAGTCCTTGCGCCGACGGATCTCGGCAAAAACTTGGGCATCTGAATGATCGGCAAGGCCAACATACTGCTTAAATTCTGGATTGGCGCAGCGAAGAAACGGATTGGTTTCCTTCTCGGTCCTAAGCGACACGGGAACTGTCGGCGTTTCGCCAGCTACTTTTCGTGTAATATCTTGCGCTCTGGATTTCAGTGCTGGGTTGTCCGGCTCTATGCTGAGCGCAAACTTGGCATTGGAGGCAGCGTATTCATGGCCCGAATAGACTAAGGTTTCCTCAGGCAATGCAGCAAGCTTTGTGAGACTGTCCCACATTTGCTCAGGTCGCCCTTCAAAGAGGCGGCCACATCCCAATGTCATCAAGCTGTCGCCCGTAAACATGGCAGAGGCTTCTTTGAAGTAATACGCGATATGCCCGATTGTATGCCCGGAAACGTCGATCACATCAGCACCACTCTCGCCGATCTCGATACGCTCTCCCTCACGAAGTGCGACGTCCAGAGCCGGCAAACGTTTCTCATCGGCGACAGCGCCCACGACTTTTGCGCCAAATCTTCGCCGAAGCTCATCGACACCGGCTGTATGATCCTGGTGATGGTGCGTGACTAGGATGAAATCCAATGGCCAGTTCCGCTTCTCCAGAAAACTCAGGACCGGCAAAGCGTCTGGCACGTCGACCACGCCGACTTTCCCAGATGCCTGATCGCGCATGACGTAGGCATAATTGTCGGAAAGACAGGGGACGATGGCGATTTCGAGGGGCATAGTTTGATCCAAACGCGCTGATTGACTTGTCGATCTTGGCTCAAACTGCCCTATCGGATAGAGTTACACAATGCATCAGGACGTGCTGGACCTTCGCGCCTTCTATTACCGGACGCGCCTGGGGCGATCCGCCCAACGCGCTCTACAAGTTGCGCTGAGAGCCTTTTGGCATGATGTGCGAGGCCAGCGTCTGGCCGGGTTCGGCTTCTCCGTGCCGCTGCTTCGTCCGTTCCTCGGCGAAGCACACTGTGTCATCTCGCTAATGCCTGCGCAGCAGGGAGTGATGCCTTGGCCAAATGGGGCTTCAAATGTCTCGACTCTGGTTGAAGAAACGCATTGGCCGGTGCCGGCGGGAAGTATCGACCGGCTTGTCATCGCGCATGGCTTTGAGACGAGCGAACATCCGGTGGATCTCCTGTCTGAGGTTTGGCGCGTGCTTGCACCGAACGGGAGCGCGGTCTTTATCGTACCCAACCGAGCCGGACTTTGGGCGAGGCGAGACGTAACTCCATTCGGCAATGGCAGACCCTACACGGTTAGTCAGCTTGAGGCGCAGCTCGAAAGGCATCGATTCACGCCAATGCGCAACGCGGCCGCCCTCTACTGGCCACCGACTCACCGTAAGTTCTGGCTGAAAACGGCCAGCCTCTGGGAGAACGTTGGGCGGCGTTATGATCCCCGACTAGTCGCAGGTGCGCTCCTTCTGGAGGCGGGAAAGCAGATTTTTGCACGGCCCAAAGGCGGAAGCCCAGCCATGCTACCTGGGGCGCTCGGGGTTCTAGAAGGGCTTGGTGGAAGCAATCCGCGGCCTGCCTCTAGCCTACACCCAGCGAGCCGTGACCCCGCGTGACCAGCATACGCGTTTCTCATTCGGCTTGAATGATTTAGCTCAATTAGTGTCTCATGACTTCGCTAGCCAGAGGCTCCGCCGCGATGCGGGGAGTAGAACGCTCAGCATTCTTTCGACAGCTCTAATACCAAAAAGCTTCCCAGCAAAAACGAGTTGCAAACGCAAAGCCTTGCGGACCCCTTACTATCCTTTAGTAGGGGCTCGCGCATGCGTATTGCCATGCAGCAGTGCCTCTGCTATCACCGCGCCGATTTGGGCGGTCGGGGGACAGCATCGTCTCTTCGAGATGGTGAACCTGGTGGTCTAGTGCTTCGAGATGAAACCGCGAAGGGGTGTAAGTGTCCAACTCCGCATCTTTGACCTCAGGGGTGGCCGGTCGATACGCCTCTGCCCTTTTCGAACTTGCTAAAGAAAATGAGTCTCTGTCAGCCGTCGAATCCGATCTCGCCGCTCTCGAAGCTGCTTTAGCTGGTAGCGACGACCTCAAGAAACTAGTCTCTTCCCCAATTTACAGCCGTGAAGAGCAGGGCACCGCTTTTTCTGCATTGGCCGAACAGATGCAGATCGGGCGTGAACTGAAGAATACGATTGGGTTGATGGCGGCAAACCGGCGCCTCTTTGTTCTCTCTGATCTGATCGATCAGATGAAAGCACTCATTTCCGACGACCGTGGTGAAGTGATCGCCGAAGTGACTGCTCCGCGAGAGCTCACGAAAGAACAAACAGATTCTCTGACGAAAACCCTCAAGAGCAGTGTCGGCAGTGAGATCCGGCTGGACGTTACCGTCGATGAGAGCCTGATTGGTGGTCTGGTCGTCAGGGTTGGATCCAAAATGATCGATACATCGATCCGCACGAAGCTTGCCAGACTCCAGAATGTCATGAAAGAGGTCGGATAATGACGATCCAAGCCGCTGAAATTTCTGCAATTCTCAAAGAGCAGATTAAGAACTTTGGGCAGGAAGCGAAGGTTGCCGAGGTTGGTCGGGTTCTTTCCGTCGGAGATGGTATCGCCCGCATTTACGGCCTCGACAACGTGCAAGCGGGCGAGATGGTCGAGTTTCCGGGCGGCGTTCGGGGCATGACGCTAAATCTGGAAATGGACAACGTTGGCGTTGTGATTTTCGGATCTGACCGAGACATTAAAGAGGGCGACGTTGTTAAGCGTACGCGCTCGATCGTCGACGTCCCTGTGGGCAAGGGCTTGTTGGGACGCGTGGTAGATGCCCTTGGGAACCCCATAGACGGCAAAGGCCCAGTCGATGAGACCGAACGTCGCGTGGCTGACGTCAAGGCGCCGGGGATCATCCCACGCAGGTCCGTCCATGAACCAATGGCGACCGGCCTCAAGGCGATTGATGCGCTGATCCCGATTGGGCGAGGTCAGCGAGAATTGATCATCGGCGACAGGCAAACTGGCAAGACGGCGGTGGCGCTCGACACAATCCTCAATCAGAAGGTCTACAACGAAGCCGCTGGCGACGACGAGAGCGCCAAGCTCTACTGTGTTTATGTGGCCGTTGGTCAAAAGCGATCGACGGTCGCGCAGCTTGTACGCAAGCTCGAAGAGACCGGAGCCATCGAGTATACAATCGTTGTTGCTGCAACAGCGTCTGAGCCGGCCCCGATGCAGTATCTCGCGCCATATTCTGCCTGCGCAATGGCGGAGTATTTCCGGGATAACGGAATGCATGCACTCATCATCTATGATGACCTGTCAAAGCAGGCTGTGTCCTATCGGCAGATGTCCCTGCTGCTTCGTCGGCCCCCTGGTCGCGAGGCGTATCCTGGTGACGTGTTTTATCTCCATTCCCGTCTCTTGGAGCGGGCTGCAAAACTCAACGGCGACCACGGCGCAGGATCGCTCACAGCGCTTCCAATCATTGAAACGCAGGCGGGCGACGTTTCTGCCTACATCCCGACGAATGTGATTTCGATCACCGACGGACAGATCTTTCTTGAGAGCGAGTTGTTCTACCAGGGCATTAGGCCAGCGGTGAATGTGGGGCTATCTGTGAGCCGGGTTGGATCTTCTGCGCAGACGAAAGCAATGAAATCCGTGGCTGGTTCCATCAAGCTTGAACTTGCTCAGTATCGGGAAATGGCAGCATTCGCTCAGTTCGGCTCAGACCTGGACGCCGCGACGCAACGCCTACTCAACAGGGGTGCGCGATTGGTCGAACTCCTGAAACAGCCCCAGTATTCACCGCTCACCAACTCCGAGCAGGTTGTGGTGATCTACGCCGGCACGCATGGTTATCTCGACAAACTGCCAGTTCGCGATGTTGGGCGGTTCGAGCGAGGTTTGCTTGCGCATATTCGCAGTTCGAATTCCGAGCTACTGGAAAAGATAAAAGACCAGGACCAAAAGGTCTCTGGCGATCTCGAGAAGGAGATCGAGGCCGCGATCGAGGCCTTCGCAAAAACCTTCGCCTGATCCGGATCAGAAAAGGACGCGCGGGCCATGCCGAGTCTCAAGGATCTCAAGATCCGGATCGAGAGCGTCAAATCGACGCGCAAAATCACAAAAGCCATGCAGATGGTTGCGGCGGCAAAGCTACGTCGCGCCCAAGAGGCCGCGGAGAACGGCCGCCCCTATGCAGAGCGAATGGAGGCGGTCTTGGGCAACCTGGCCGCCACCGTGGGAGCGGGACCTTCTGCTCCGCGACTTCTTGCCGGGACCGGGGAGTCGGATACCCACTTGCTGGTGGTCGCAACTGCAGAACGTGGGCTCTGTGGAGGCTTCAACTCATCCATTGTCAAGTTGAGCCGTTCTCACATAGATGAGCTTATTGCAGGCGGGAAAACCGTGAAGGTTCTGACCGTCGGCAAGAAGGCGCGAGAGATGTTGCGCCGCGACTATGGAAACCTGTTGATCGATCATGTCGATCTGAGCGACGTAAAGCGCATTGGTTACGCCAACGCTACATCAATCAGCCATAAGATCATTCATCTGTTCAACGAAGGCGAGTTTGACGTTTGCTCCGTCTACTATAGCCGTTTCGAGAACGTCATCACGCAGATCCCAACCCGGCGCCAACTTATTCCGGCGGAATTCGAAGTTGATGACGAGTCAACTGGCGGATCGCTCTACGAATACGAGCCAGAAGAAGAGGCCATTCTTGCCGATCTGCTGCCTCGCGGGATTTCGACGCTGATCTTCACAGCACTGCTTGAAAATGCAGCGTCGGAACAGGGCGCGCGGATGAGCGCAATGGATAACGCGACAAGAAATGCGGGAGAAATGATCGACCGCCTGACCATTCAATATAACCGCTCACGTCAGGCGGCGATCACAACCGAACTCATCGAGATTATTGCTGGCGCGGAAGCGCTATAGAACACGGAGACCAAATCAATGGCAGATCAGGCTGTCGGAAAGATCACCCAAGTCATTGGCGCCGTGGTCGATGTGCAGTTCGACGGACATCTTCCAGAGATCCTCAACGCGCTCGAAACGGACAATCAGGGCAAGCGTCTGGTTTTAGAAGTAGCCCAGATGCTCGGCGAATCCACAGTCCGAGCCGTCGCGATGGATGGGACAGACGGTCTTGTCCGCGGTGCTACGGTAACGGACACCGGTAAACCAATCTCCGTTCCGGTCGGTGACGCAACGCTTGGGCGTATCCTGAACGTGGTTGGCGAGCCCGTCGATGAAAAAGGACCTGTCAGCGCAGACGATACGCGAGCAATTCACCTCGAAGCCCCAGAATTTGCAGAGCAGTCCACCGAAACAGAAATCCTGGTGACAGGGATTAAGGTCGTCGATTTGCTCGCACCGTATTCGAAGGGCGGAAAGGTTGGCCTCTTCGGCGGAGCCGGGGTCGGCAAAACGGTTCTCATCCAAGAGCTCATCAACAATATCGCGAAGGTCCATTCGGGTTATTCTGTGTTCGCAGGCGTTGGTGAAAGGACACGCGAGGGGAACGACCTCTACTACGAGTTTATCGAATCCGGCGTCATTAACGCGGACGACCTGACAAAGTCGAAAGTGGCCCTCGTTTATGGCCAGATGAATGAGCCTCCAGGCGCGCGCGCGCGCGTTGCTCTCACTGGCCTTACAATGGCCGAACAGTTCCGCGATCAGTCCGGGACGGACGTTCTCTTTTTCGTAGACAACATTTTCCGATTCACACAGGCGGGTTCTGAGGTTTCGGCGCTGTTGGGCCGCATCCCTTCCGCCGTGGGATATCAGCCTACGCTTGCCACTGACATGGGAGCACTCCAGGAACGGATCACGTCTACGCGTAACGGATCAATCACAAGCGTCCAGGCCATTTATGTCCCCGCAGACGACCTGACCGACCCTGCTCCGGCAACTTCGTTCGCTCACCTTGATGCCACGACTGTTTTGAGCCGCGCGATCTCCGAGCTTGGCATTTATCCGGCAGTGGATCCGCTCGACTCGACAAGCCGTATCCTGGATCCTCAGATTGTCGGCGATGAGCACTATCAAGTTGCCCGAGACGTGCAAGGAACACTTCAGCGTTACAAGTCGCTGCAAGACATCATCGCGATCCTCGGCATGGACGAGCTCTCCGAAGAAGACAAACTCACAGTTGCACGGGCAAGGAAGATCCAGCGGTTCTTGTCGCAACCGTTCGACGTGGCAGAGGTGTTCACCGGTTCGCCGGGCGTTCAGGTGCCGCTTGATGTCACCATCGACAGCTTCAAACGTGTCGTGGCAGGTGAGTTCGATCATCTTCCCGAAGCTGCGTTTTACATGGTCGGTGGAATTGAAGAAGCCATTGCCAAAGCAGAAAAAATGGCGGCAGAAGCCGCCTAACGGAGGGAAAGGATGGCGGACAGTTTGCAATTCGATTTGGTGAGTCCTGAACAGAAGGTCGCGTCATCTGAGGCGAAGAGCGTTCAGATCCCAGGCATGCTTGGTGATTTCACCGCGATGCCGCAGCATTCTCCGTTTCTGTCGACGATCCGCCCCGGCATTGTGAAGGTCACTACCGAGAGTGAGACCTTCGAATACGTGGTTACTGGTGGGTTCGCAGAAGTCACCGCATCAGCAACGTCCATACTCGCGGAGCAGGCCGTGCCACGGGAAGACTTTGACACCGCAATGCTGGAGTCGCTCGCCGCTGATGCGGAATACGGTTTGAATGAAGCAACAGACGATGAGAGCCGCATTCTGGCATCTCAACGTGTCCGGGATGTTGCCTACTTGAAATCGCAGCTGGGCATTTAATTAGGACACATGAGCCGACGCGGAACTGAAGCCGTGCACTGTGCGGCTTCAGAAATATAAGATTTTTGTCGCCTGGATGTTCGCCGAAACACAGCCAAAGCTCTCCAAAATTCTGCGTCTTTGCCCCAGTCGCTTGGATATCTTGATGTAGTTATTGGATCTACATGCGCCGCACGAAAAGGCAGACCTTGGTTAGGTCAATAGCCATATTTGGCGTATGTGATTGAACAGGTATCGGCTTGGCATCCGTGGTATTGGTTCAACAGCACGTTAGAGGCCTGTCCGGTGCATGTGACGATTGTCCTCAAGGCTGCGCGATATTGGTCTTCACTCATGCTTGGGTCGAGTGACTTACGTGACATCAATTCTAAGACCTGATCACGCAAACCTTTCGACGAAGAGTCTTGGTCCGTCTGAAGATCGTATGGCATGGTGCAGCTCCTTCGCAGACGCGGTGAGGTTAGCACTCAAAAATTAACGTTGCGTGTGAGAGAGCAAATTTTAGAGATAGAGTTCTTGACTTAAGAGATGACCACAAGACCAAGCCCCACTCGCTTCAATAGCTGAAATCGTCATAGATTCGACCGATATCTTTGTCCCACGGGCCATGGTAGCAGGCCAAAAGCTCGTCTGCTGGGCTCATTCCACTTTCGACGCTCTCCTGCAAAGCATTGAGGAAATGTGTCTCATTGGCGACGAGCCCTCCAGCCCCAACACGAGCTCGCGATTCAAGACCAGATCTGGCCGCAGAAAGCACATCTTGAGCAACCTCCCGAAGCGCCCGGCCCCGAATCTGGGCGCGCAACCCGTCTTTGGCGGCATCGCGTCTCAGCGTATCTCGCTCTTCTGTCGTCCAGTCCCTTACAATGTCCCAGGCAGCATCGAGTGCAGTTTGATCATAGAGCAAGCCCACCCAGAAGGCGGGCAAAGCGCATAACCGTCGCCAGGGTCCTCCATCAGCCCCTCGCATCTCCATGTAGCGCTTAATGCGAACTTCTGGAAAAATCGTGGTCAGATGGTCCGCCCAGTCTGACAAGCTCGGTCGCGTGCCGGGGAGCGCTGGCAGTTCGCCGCGAAGAAAATCGCGGAAGGATTGGCCAAGAGCATTGATGTAATGCCCCTCACGATAAACAAAATACATCGGCACATCGAGCGCGTAATCCACATATCGTTCAAAGCCCATACCGTCTTCAAACACGAAGGGCAGCATTCCGGTACGAGAGGGATCAAGGTTCTGCCAGACATGGGACCGCCAGGATTGCCAGCCATTCACGCGCCCCTCGAAGAAAGGAGAATTGGCGAAAAGTGCTGTCGCGAGTGGCTGGAGGGCCAAGGCAACGCGAAACTTTTGGATCATGTCGGCTTCGGAGGCAAAATCGAGATTCACCTGCACGGTGCAGGTCCGATACATCATCGTGGTCCCCATTGAACCGACGCGGGTCATATACGGGGTCATCAACTTGTAGCGGCCCTTAGGCATCATCGGCATCTGGGCATGTGACCATTCCGGCGCAGCGCCAAGTCCAATGAAACCAGCGCCGATCTGGTCGGCGACGAACTTGACCTCCCGGAGGTGCTCGTTGACTTCATCGCATGTACTGTGAATGGTCTCTAAGGGAGCCCCCGAAAGCTCAAGCTGCCCTCCCGGCTCGAGACTGATATTTGCCCCGTCCTTCTCAAGACCAATGAGCTTCCCCGCCTCCAGCACTGGAGCCCAACCGAAATTGTCCCGCAATCCTTCGAGCGTCGACAGGATGGAGCACTCTCCAGAATAGGGAAGCGGTTGATGGGTTGCGGTGCAGTAACCGAATTTTTCGTGTTCGGTTCCGATCCTCCAGGCCTCTACGGGTTTGCACCCATCTTCAAGGTATTGAGCGAGTTGCGAAAAACTCTCGATCGGGCCACCGCCAGACTGCGGAATCGACATACTGCGGTTCTCCCTCACCAGACCGAAAATCTGACTTAGACCGAGCCACAGGTCGAAGCAAGCGAGCCCTTCTGCTCGCAAGTTGGCTGCAACCGATCAGACGCTGGATGGCGTCCCGGAGAGCAGCGTCCCTTCGGCGATGTAGAATGGGAAAACAACATTGTGCCGCGTGTTCGTTGCACGGATACGGTATTCGAGCAAAACCTTGAGGCGTCCCTCAAGCTGGTCAGCAATCTCCACCACCACACTCGCGATTTCGATCCGCGGCTCGAAGAACATTACGGCGCGAGAAATTGCGTGCTGGATAGCAGCGCTTGTCTCTGATGACATTGTGTCGAAGACGAGATCCTGCAGGGCGCAGCCATACCGAGGATGCATGACGCGCTCACCGGGCCGGGTGAGGAAAAGGATCCGCAGACTTTCATTAATGTCTTCTTCCGCAGCCACAGGAATGAGACGCCCCGACGCCGCATCGAACCTTGGTGGGAATGACCATCCCCTCCCGAGAAAACCGGGATCGTCACCGGCCGACATTCCCTAGCCTCCGATCATCACCGTCGGAGCCCCGGCCACGATTGCGCCGGTATGAGCCGTTGTGTCACCCATTCGAGCAGCTGGCTTACCTCCGATCATGACCGTGGCGGATCCCTTAAGGATCGAGTCAGTAGGGCCGACACATGTCACGCTGTCCCCGACGACTGCAGCAGGCAAGCCAGCGATCAGAACAGTTGAGACACCCGGCCCGATGATTGGCCCCCCCACATGCGGCACGACACCGGTAGTTAGTGGGCAGGTGTGCATATCTGTCAGTCTTGCGGCCGGTGGCATCACGTCTCCTTTCGCTGCATTCCCTTAATTGATCATCACCATGGCGCCTTTGACGGTTACTTGACCGGAGGCCGACAGCTCCGCTGTGGCACTCCCTTTCGCCGTAAGACCAACATCGGCTTCAGCCGTCACATTCATCCCAGACATGCTGAGATCCGCAGTTGCCTGAACTGTTACTGCGCTCGACGCCTTAAGGATAAGATCTTTCGCGCTACTCAAGCTGATCCCGTTGCTATCGAGAACGATCGAATTCCCCGATTGGTCTTCAAGCGTCAGAGACTGCCCGTCATCGTCGAGAAGAACGGAGTTTCCACCAGGCGTCAGTAAAGTCAGGCTCTTCTTCTCGTCGTCGAAGATCACCTTCAGCGCCTGAGGCGTTACAATCGCTTTGGTTGTGTTCTCATCCGTTGGAGAATACGGACCAGCGCGGGCCGAACTATAAAGAGAGCCGAGTATCACTGGAAAACTCGGGTCGTCCCCGAAAAAACCTAAAATGACTTCATCTCCAACCTCAGGCAAAAAGAAAGCCCCGGCATTCTGTGTGGCGTAGAAGACCCCAAGGCGCGCCCAAAGCGTGGTGCTCGCATCGCCCAGGAGAGGCACCTTCACCTGAACGCAAAGCTCCGAGTTCGGATCTTCCGTCAGTTTCGTGACGGTACCGATTTGCAGGCCACGAGCAGGCGCTGTGAATCCGCCGGCACCAGGCGCACTGAGACCACCCGAGTCCGTTCGGTCGGTGCGCCAATCCGGGCGCAGTCCAAGCATCGTGGTGGTGTCCCAGCGGCCAGCCTCGATGCGATGCGTGACCGAGCTGATCAATCCCGTTCCGCTGAACCGCGTCCCCAGACCCGCAACTTCTAGGGTTTTTCCCAGTATAGCCTTGCCCGATCCCTGAAAGCGAACGTCACCTCTGAGCCGGGCGAGCGCGTTTCGCGTCTGCCGAGATGCCGTGATGGCATCCAGTTCGCTGGTGGTCAGCGGGGCAGCCGTGCTCACATCGAAGCTGTCTCGCCCGCCAACACCAGCGAGGTCAGATGCCGTCAGATCCCCCCATGAACCAGATGTTGTCTGCGCACCCGAACTGCTCACGGCCGCTTGGTCGCTTACGCTCCAAGCCGTAGCCTCAACAGTAGAATACTGAACGCGGGCGTCAGCTTCACAATCGAACTGTATCAAGTCGATCCCGAATGTGACCGTCAGAACGGCAGACGTCGAGGCATCCGGTTTTCCAAGGGTGAGCGTGCCCTCCGAGAGACTCACGACCATGCCATTGGTTTCCGCGCGCGCCACAATCCAATCCCAATCGGTGCACCGGTATTGGACCAACTTGCTATGCGTGACCGATGTTGCCGTCACGCTTGCGGATAGGCCTGCCTCCGTGGCAAGGGTCGAGATCGCGTCACTGTCTTTTGTCTCATCAAAAACCCGACTCCTGCGGCCGAGACTGAGCTTGAACCCCTCGTCCCGGCAAGTGACAGTCAACTCCATCTTTCCAGCACCACCGACCCGCAACCGCTGCGCCGTTACGATCCCCTTGAACAGTGTCGTCGGTGTTTGGGAGCCATAGCCCGCGCCGATCTCGATCTCCGCGCCAGGCTTAAAGGTCGCGGAGTCGGTCACAGGAAACGTCTGCTCAGCCGCGTCTCCGTCCTTGATCACTAAGATCGCTTCCGGGATCCGATTGATTTCAGCTCTGGTATTAACAGAAACGACCTCAATCGTGTCATCTATCGCCGCCCCATTGCTCTTGATCGAGATCTCAACGGGCCCGTCGCTGTCATCAAGTGGCGAATCGGCCATAACGCTCCCCTATCGCATTGGAGGGAAACGAAGCACCGTGCCCGCAGCGAGTGCTCTGAAGCCATCCAGTCCATTGATCTGGGCTATCTCGACATATTTCGACGCGTCCCGATAGATCTTCTGGCACAAAAGAGGCAAAGTATCTCCCGCTCGCACTTGAACCGTGTGCGTCATGTCAGGAGAAGATCGCTGGGCGCTCAGCGCCTCCTCCATCTGCGTGCAAAAGCTCACGAAGCTCAAATCGACCTTTGCCCGAAGCGCCTCACCGGTCGCTTTGAACAGTGTGTAATTGACGGTCATAGACTCCATGCGCCCATAGAAGGCCGTTAAGCCGCTACCCCAAGATATCTTGACGACATTTGGCTCATGGTCTGTGCCACTGTAGGTGTACGCAATGGTCTTCAGTGAATCGATCTGTTCGCCGACGGTGCGGTCCTGCTCGTCCTCGACGACACCGGTTCCATCAATGGTGATCGAAAACGAGACCTTCTCCCCACTGACGTTCGAGAACTTCGGCGTTACGCCAGACTTCCCGATTGGTCCGCCTTCGTCTGGCGACGCGGAGGAGTACGAGATCCCGTAGGTGTGCTTGTAGTCTGCGGGATTGATCGAGACTTCAAAGATATCTGACGAACCCGATTGCTCGGTCGTCTGACCATCCTCGACGGTGCATCTCGTGAGCGTTAACTTCGCCAAAGGTCAGGGTTCCCGCCGGACACGTTCAGCCTCGGCTATCATGTCCGAGACCTCATTGAGGATTTCACCACGCATCTTTGCCATTTCGCGCGTCAATTTGGCGACGTCAGGTTCGGACTGTTTCCGACTGCCAAAGAGGCCTTTGACAATGAGACGACCGATCTCAATACCCATATGCGCCTACCATTAGAGGACCCGCTTGAGTGTGCTGAAGGCGAATTCCATTGTCTCAATTGCGAGTTCATTCTTCATCGCGTCGAACCCGCCCACGCTCCACTTCACCGGATAGGCCCGATCGATGGACCAAGTGGCCGAGGGCCATCCGGATTCGTCTTGCAGTGAAACAATCATGGCTTTGGTCGAGATCGCGTCGCTCAGATCGTTTTCGAGCGTGTCTTTGCACCAAAGCAATAGACCACTCGCAATGCTTGTAAGCCCTCGTTTCAAAACGAGATTTTGGTGCTTGATTCCCTTTGGCAAACGGTGCTGGAACCTGTTCTCGCCACCTTCGGTGACGGTCTCAAGTTCCATTTCCGTCTCAAGCCCGGTCACCTCACTGAAGGCGGTATCGAAAATCGGGACACCAGTGCCGACAATCGCTACGGAGAAGTGAAAGGCGACCGGGAATTCAGAGCCTAGCATGCCATCATGCGTTTTCGATGGTTACGCCCTCATGAGCGATCTCAATGGTCTCCACCGCTACCTCGTTGCCATCTGACTTGAGATCGGTCGAGGTAATCTTGGTCGGAAAGGCATTCAGCACCTTCCACACCATGGTGGGACTCTGGCTCTCGTCGAGAAGTGAAATCGTCAGCGCTTTGCGCGTGATGATGTTCATCTGGATTTCCGAGAACCAGTCGAACAACGCATTGTCAGACTTAAACACACCCTTTTTCATGGTGATGTTCCCGTTCTTCTGTAGGCCGGGCATTTTCACTGTCGAGAAGGTCGGGCTGTTTCCGGCGCGATACTCGATGACCTGAGCTTCCATGTCGAGGCCTGACACCTCCTGGAAGGCCAGTTCAGCGTCGTCCCATTTTACCTGAAAATGGAATTTCGGAAGCGGCCAGACACTCGTCGACTGTTCGGAACCGTCATCTGCCATAAGACTGTCCTCTTACTCAGGATTTCTGCATCTGCTGCTGGAAGGTGATCTCGATGAACTCTGCCGGTCGAGAAATCGCGACGAGCACAGTCACGCGCAGGATACCTTCCAGAATGTCGACAGGTGTCATGGTCTCGCCGAGGCCGACATGGACGCTGAAGGCATCGCCCGGAACGGCGCCTGCAAGACCGCCCTGCTTCCAGATCCCTGTCAGGAAGTTCTCGATCATTGACCGGATCGTCACCCATGTGCTGGCCGTGTTTGGTTCGAACACGTAAGCCTTGGAGGCGAGCCGGATCGACTCTTCCAACATGATCATTGTGCGCCGCACATTGACATAGCGCCAGTCGAGAGAGTTCCCGTCCAGGGTCCGCGCGCCCCAAACCAAGACGCCCTCGCCGACAAAGGGCCGGATCGCATTGATCGACTTCCCTTGCGGCGTGACGTTAAGGTCTTCCTGGTCGTCGTGGCTGATGTTGACCGTCGGAGACGTAACGGAATTCAGACTGACATTCGCAGGTGCTTTCCAGACGCCGCGCGTCGCATCCACCATCGTGTAGATGCCTGCCATGGCCGCAGCGGGTGGCATGCAGTTCGTTCTCGCCGCCAACTCATTCATCACCTGAGTATAAAGCGGCACAATCGCACGAAGCGTCTTGTCGACATTTTCCGGTGTCGGGGCTTCCCCTGCTGCCGCGTTCTCGATTGCACCGTCCTTGATCCAATCGATCTCCGCAAACGGTATCTCGAATTGCGGTCCACCAGCGCCGCTCGGGTCGAGGCTCTCCTTCAACACATCAATCAGCGCGTCGCGCCCCTCTGCGGTGAAGTTTTCGAAGGTGAAGTCACGTGCCTGATAGATCGCCGTGTTCACCCAAGGATAGTAGGCCGCGCCGTAATCCAGGAAGTTGATGCCAACGTCGTTTCGGAAGGTCGCGACTGGATCTCCGACCGGCGATTGCCTGTCCAGGTGGCCGCCAAAGATGTCCAGGATCGCAAAGCGGTTCTTCATCCGCTCGCCGCAATGCATCAGCATCTGCTGTTGCACCTTCACAGCATTGGCGCGCACCAGCCGCGTGGTCTCCGGAATGACGACCATCGTCGGCTCGCTCTCCTTCTCCAGGAGCTTGATACCCGACAGCATCTTGTCCGCGTCGATATCGTCGGAATAGCCGCCGATGGAAACAACGTAGCAAGGCCCGCCGCCGTTCTGGAAAAAGAGTCGCATCGCCCCGTAGAGAGCGTAAGGATTACTCTTCTGCTGCAATTCCTTCTCTTTGCCATTCACGGAAAGAACGGCTGGAAGGAGAGGGTCCTTTTGGTCGGTGCTATCAAGCATTGTGTTGTCGCTTGTCTGAGCATCGACGAGATCGAACATCGCCGTCGGACCGCCACCGAAATAGCTGTGGAATTCAGCCATCGACGAGATCCGCCAGGGCGTATTGCGGAGGCTCTTGTTTCCGTTGGCCGCGGTCTCTGTGTAGCCGATAAAGGCTGGCACAGCTGTCGCCACCTGGACAACCGAGTTCGGGAAGGCATTTTTCTCGACGATGTAAACGCCAGGGGTCTTCATAGGCTTCAAGGGAGGACCCTCCTGTTACAGCAGATTCAAATAGACTTCGGAAACGGTTCGCTTTCCGCGACCCGATCCCTCGATCCGGCCCGGTCCCGGCCAGGGACTAGGCAGGGTCGATAGCACCACCCGAGGGCCGAAGGGCCCTTCACTCACCAACTCAAACCGGTTTTCCGGTCGCGCGCGCGCAGCGATCGGGGCGCTTGACCGGAAACTCTGCGCCACAACGCCATTTGCCATCATGCGCTCACCGATGGCTTCGAACGAAATCGCATCGGTCTTGTCTCGGATGACCAAGGACGACGAAGTCCCGCTCCCCATCACATGGTAGGTCCAAAAGCGCTCCGCTGCGCCAAAACGGAGAGAGACATTCGCATCCTTCGCGTTTGCGTCCATGCGAAGGCGTACGATTCCCAGAGGTGGGCGCAGAATGTCGCGATCCTCGATCAATTCGTTCGGTTCCAGATCGAAGAGATCCTGTTCGCCCACCATTCTCTCGTCCGTCTCCACATCGCCACCGGAAACATCGAGATCGACCAAGAACACCTTATCTCGTGCCTCGGCGATGCCGGACGTAACGGAAACAAGGCTTGGATTGTGGGGACGGAGCCGAAACGTGAAGACGAGTGTGTCGCCTGCCTCGGTTTGGAGCATAGCTTGATCATCTGTCGCGTAGGCTTCGACCCAGCCACTTCCATTACGCAACTTAAGATTTGGCCCCGCAGCAAAACGTGCTGTCGCTCGATCGGGAATAACCGCAATTGGGGGGCGCACGCTTCCATGAAAGTCGTGCACCAAGTTGAGGCGAAACAGCGGTTCGAAGCGGGTCATAGGTGGCTCTCAGCGGGCTGAAGGGTCAGGTTGGGATCTGCGATTGCGAAGTTTTCCGCCGCCAGGGCGTTGCCATCAATTGTGACGGTTCGCATCTGATAGCGGACGGATGGCAGGTAACGCCCACCGAAGAGACCCCAGACCTGGTTAGCGATGTCCGGAGTCATATTGTTCATCTCAAGCGAGAGTTGGCTGATGCCAGGATCGAGATCGGGTGCGTTGATTGGACTGAAACTCGGATTGACCTGGAAAAACTGAATGCCATGAGAGAGTATCTTCAGTCCCTCGGCGTAATTCTCAGCCTCAAAACTCGCTGCCATGATTAGGTCGAGGCTGAGATGGATTGGGGTTTGATTAACCGCAAAGCGCCCGGAGACAACAGGTACACGCCCGACTTTACTGCGTGCCATGCTGTCCTGGCTGATGCTCGCGAGAAAGAGGATGAGACGGTTCTTGGCGTCTGCGGGCGCTTTGCCGTCGGATCCAACCGGTGGCCGCGCCACCGCAATTTCTTCCGTGAGCTTGAACTTTGCACGAAGGTTCTCATCGAGCCGCTTCACGAGAAAGCTCAGAGCGCGCTCAATCATGTGCGCTACCTTGGCCTGTCATGAAAATAGTCTGGCCAGAGCGCCGCATGCTCAATGTCTCTCGTCCTTCCGATCAGTTTGACAGGGATCGTTTCTGATTCCTGGAAAACCTGACTCAACTTCGCCCATAAGTTGAGTTACACTGAAAGGACAAGCCTTACACAAGTACTAATTTGAGAGTATCTTCCTGCCGCAATGCATCTTTCTGCTCGAATTCTCGGGATCTTGCGCCCCCGTCGCGAGCAATGGTGTCAGCCGGACCCAAGCTAGTGCGAGCCAGGAACTCCAAACTTTCGACAGCTATAGTCGTCCAGAGATTTGATGTTGCCTGAGATTCGGTGTCCCCTGACGAGGCAGACACACTTCATCGAGTGAGATCGACGCACCAGACTGGGCGCCTAGCCGCTATACGTTTCGTCCAAGGCATAGCCCGACGACCGAACCGTTCGAATCGGATCGCGATCGCCGCGCTTATTGATCGCTTTGCGTAGGCGCCCGATATGAACGTCCACCGTCCTGATTTCGACATAGACATCCTGTCCCCAAACGCGATCCAGAAGTTGTTCGCGTGAGAAGACGCGGCCCGGCCGCTGCATCAAAACGTCGAGAAGCCGAAACTCCGTTGGCCCAAGATGCACGTCGCGCTGCGCACGGCGAACGCGGCACAACTGACGGTCCAAGACAATATCAGCGAACGTTGCCACATCCCCCGCAAGCGCCGGCGCGGTCCGACGCAACACAGCACGCATCCGCGCGACAAGCTCCGACATGGAGAAGGGCTTCGTGACATAGTCATCGGCACCGACATCAAGGCCGCGTACGCGATCCTCTTCCTCTCCCCGCGCCGTCAGCATAATGACCGGGATGTCTCGCGTCTCGTTTCCCGTGCGAAGGCGGCGACAGAGTTCGATGCCCGAAACGTTCGGAAGCATCCAATCCATCAGCACAAGGTCGGGTTTTTGCTCGTCTACAGCGATCATTGCCTCATCGCCATCAGCCGAGATGGAAACACTGAACCCTTCTTTGCCGAGATTGTAGGCGAGCAACTGGCTGATTGCCTCCTCGTCTTCTACAACCAGAACCTTTGCACCCATGTGTCCCTCTCTTCGGTTATCACGTCACGAGACCGACTGCAGTCGGGTCTCCTTTGGGTCGGTTGTCTCCAAGCGACTCGCCGCGCACAATGTAGTAGACCATCTCCGAGATTTGGGTCGAATGGTCGCCGATCCGCTCCAGGTTCTTCGCAATGAACATAAGCTGCGCACCGACCCCGATCAGGCGACTGTCTTCAACCATGTAGGTGACCACTTCGCGGAAGATCGCATTATACATTTCGTCGATCTCGTAGTCCTGGTTCCAAATCTGAACAGCAGCGTCAACATCTCGCGAAGCATGGGCATTGAGAACGATCGAGAGCTGCGACAGCGTTTCGCGACCCATACGATTTATCGAAGCGGTCACCCGAATTGGACGCGCAGCAGACAAAGGCACCGCTCTCTTGGCAATGTTCTTTGAAAGGTCGCCGATCCGCTCCAGCGTCGAAGAAATCTTGAGGGCCGCTATCAATACGCGAAGATCCCGAGCGACCGGCTGGCGCAACGCGATAACTCGAACAACAGCCTCCTCTATCTCGGACTCCATTTGATCGACAGCGTCATCTCGCTCAATCACAGTCTGAGCCAGACCTGCGTCGCGCGTTTGGACTGACTGAAGCGCCTTGGATAGCATCTCTTCCGTCAGACCACCCATTTCAGAGATTTTGGCCTGGATCTGTACGAGGTCTTCATCGAAGGACGCGACAATATGGCTGGACATAGGACCTCAGGCTCACACTTCTCATTTGCTCCGCGGCGACCTTCCCATCAGTCATACTCGACCGTGCTTTTTGCCTGCTGCAGCCGGTCCGCGGAACTCTATGGTTTCGCGCGAGTATAAAGCCGCGCGAGACACGCTTATAAATTTTTCATGTCGTTTCTGCGACAATGCAAAAAAGCCAGGAAATCACGGTCCACACATCGAGCGCACACGCCGCCGAGTGACGTGATCACCGGTCTAACGCGATGCGTCGCCCGCGCGGCCTACAGATCAACCCGGCATACGCCGCGCAGGAGGAACGACGTCGCGCCCTGCATCGCGACGTAGAACGTGCACATCCGTGGAGAGGTCTGCCTTTGGGAGCCAAACGGTGAATGTGCTCCCCTCCCCGAGCACTGACACGATCTCGAGGCGTCCACGGTGGCGGTTTAGAATGTGCTTCACGATAGCGAGGCCCAGACCTGTTCCGCCCTTGTTGCGACTTTGATGCACATTGACCCTGTAGAACCTTTCCGTCAGCCGGGAGATCTTATCCTTAGGGATCCCAATCCCAGTATCGCTGACCGAAACGCCGATCCTGCCTGGATGGGCTGGACTCTCCGCTGCAGGTTGAATGCAGATCTGTGCCTCTTCACCACCATACTTCATTGCGTTGTCGATGAGGTTGGTGAAGACCTGCGCCAACTGGTCTGAATCACCGATGACTTCGGCGTCGCCATTCTCAATCTCGACCAAGATCTCGACACCTTCTTTCTGGGCAAACGGACGAAACACAGCGGCGCAATCTGCCGCAATCCGGTTTAGAGAAACCCGCTCAACCGGGCGGACATGCTCGTTGAGTTCGATCCGACTGAGCGACATGAGTTCGTCCACGAGACGCTGCATGCGGTGCGCCTCGCGCCCCATAATCTCAAGGAACCGCTCCCGCGCATCCGCATCCTCCTTCGCGTGGTTTTGCAGCGTCTCAATATAACCGACGATTGAGGCAAGGGGTGTTCGCAACTCGTGGCTGGCATTCGCTATGAAATCCGACCGGAGCATCTCAGCGCGATGCGTTTGTGTCCGGTCCTCGACCTGAACAATCGCTTGATCTTCTGGACCGAAAACACCACCGAGAGACAAACGGCTGACGCGCGCCTCAAAATAGCGGTCGCCGCCCTCGTAGGCCTGAAACTCAAAGCTCCGTTCAAGTCCGTCCTCAAGCGTGGCCGTCACCGCTTCGATAAAGGCAGGAGCGCGGATGATGTGGGCAAAGTGTTGGCCCTTCGAAATCATCTGCAGCGTGGTTTCTGCTGCCAAGTTCGCATAAGAGAGGCGCCCACGCTGGGTAATGATCAGGAGTGGGACGGGCAACTTCTCTATCAGCAAGCGTCCGATTGCTGGCGAAAGCTCTGGATCCGGTCTGTCCTGTTCTGAAGTCTCCTCCGACCGAGGATTCTTGCCCCCGTCTGAGACAAGCTCGGAGTCCTTACCTCGCTGACTTTGACTTCTTGTCAAGAAAGCGCCAGCTAACCCAGCCGCGAGACCAGCGCCAAGAAACACAGCCAGTGGCGGGAGATCCGCGGCTGACAGAGCAGCCGCAGCAGCTCCAACCAGTATCGCCGCGGGCAGTAGTATCCTTAGCTGCATCAATGTGTCACCGAAACAAATTCCGGGCAGTCCTAACAAGATGAGAGCAATGCGAGAAGCAATATTGTCTTCATCGACTTGTCATATATGTTCCGAACAGTCGTAACCTCCAGGATGACAAATGATCCGATATACACTGCGCTGTTCAAACGATCATCGTTTCGAGTCGTGGTTCGGATCGAGCGAAGATTTCGAGCGGCTTCGAACAGGTGGGCTAATCGCATGCGCTGTCTGTGGCACATCCGAAGTCGAAAAGGACCTAATGACCCCTGGGGTTCAAACGACGACGGCCTCCAGCGGAGAGAGTGACCGCATGCCCGACCTCAAGGCTCCGGCCAGTATGGCAGAAATGGCTCTCTCAAAGTTGCGCAAGAAAATCGAAGCTACCTCTGAGGATGTAGGGGATCGGTTCGCAGAAGAGGCACGCCGCATCCATGAGGGGGAAGCACCGAGCCGAGCTATCATCGGAGAGGCACGTCCAGTTGAAGCGAAGGCCTTGATTGAGGATGGCGTCCCGATCGCGCCCCTGCCCTGGGGGCGATCAAAGTCAAACTGACTTGAACGGTAGCGTCTCGATAGGCTTGCAAGGTGCTGGCTGCTGGCGCACCTGATACGCTCAACCTCGGCTTGGGGCATGCTTGCAGGCCTCGATGGAGCCCGATAAGACGGTGCTGGTTCAATCGAGTGCCCCAATGCCCAGACTAGTCATGAAATTTGGTGGCACATCGGTTGCCGATCTGGACAAGATCCGCAATGCCGCCGAGAAAGTTCGAAATGAGGCCGAGCGGGGTTACGACGTCGCAGTAATCGTTTCTGCAATGGCCGGCAAAACCAACGAATTGGTCGGCTGGGTCCGAGACACCGCAACGCTTTACGATGCGCGCGAATACGATTCAGTCGTTTCTTCCGGCGAGAATGTCACAGCGGGTTTGATGGCGCTAACCCTGCAACAAATGGGCGTCCCGGCGCGTAGCTGGCAAGGCTGGCAAGTCCCGCTGCGCACGAACTCATCGCACGGGGCAGCGCGCATCGTTTCGATTGAGACCGAAAACCTTCTGCAGAAGTTTGAAGAAGGGCTTCATGCTGTGATTGCAGGCTTCCAAGGGATCAGCCCTGAGGGAAGAATTTCTACGCTGGGGCGCGGCGGATCGGACACGACGGCCGTCGCTTTTGCCGCGGCGCTCGAAGCTGAACGTTGCGATATTTACACGGATGTCGAGGGCGTCTTCACAACGGATCCGCGCATCACGCGCAAGGCACGCAAGCTCCAGAAAATCTCCTACGAGGAGATGCTCGAACTCGCGAGCCTTGGTGCCAAAGTGTTGCAAACACGGTCCGTTGAGCTTGCAATGCGCTATAAAGTTCCCTTGATGGTGAGATCGAGCTTTAGCGATGCGCCTGGAACAATCGTCTGTGACGAGGAGGAGATTTTGGAAAGCAGGATCGTCAGCGGTATCGCCCATTCCAGAGATGAAGCGAAGCTCACCGTCCTGGGCGTCGAAGATCGCCCCGGGGTGGCCGCTGCTGTCTTCGGCCCGCTCGCCGAGGCGGGCGTAAATGTCGACATGATTGTGCAGAATGTTGGCGCGGACAGCATGACCGATCTGACCTTTTCCTGTCCCACAGACGATATCCTAGGGGCAATATCTGCGCTGGAGGAGAAGCGTGCCTCCGGGGAGCTCGGCTATCGCGATATTCTTCGAGATGAGGATGTTTCCAAGGTTTCCATTGTGGGGATTGGCATGCGAAGCCAAGCCGGCGTTGCCCACCGAATGTTCGAGGCCCTCGCGAAGGATGGCGTAAACATCAAGGTCATCACAACTTCCGAAATCAAAGTATCGGTTCTCATCGACCGCAAGTATCTGGAATTGGCCGTGCAAGCACTGCATTATGCGTTCGAACTCGATACTGTTAGCTAAGCACGGAGAGACCCGCCCTGGAAATGCCATTCTCGAAGGCGGTTGACTCGCGCGTGATCCTCACGCGGCTTCGCGAAACGTTGGCGGAGCCCGGCGAAGGCCAGGAGCGTTTGGATAGAATTGTCCGGCTGATTGCTAATGGCATTTTGGCGGAAGTTTGCTCTGTCTATCTGAAGCGCGACGGCGATTGGCTAGAACTTTGCGCAACTCAAGGGCTCAAACCCGAAGCTGTCCATAAGACCCGACTCCGACTTGGCCAGGGGCTCGTCGGCAGGATCGCGGATCGTGCCGAACCTTTGAATACGGCAGACGCCGCAAATACGCCTGGCTACCGCTTTATGCCGGAGACGGGCGAAGAAGTCTTCACATCCTTCCTTGGCGTCCCTATTCAGCGCCTTGGCGAGGTTCTGGGCGTTTTGGTCGTGCAGAACCGCGAAGCCCGCGAATACTCAGACGACGTTATATACACGCTTGAGATCGTCGCGATGGTGATTGCGGAGATGGCGGAGCTTGGGGCGTTTATCGGGCCCGGCGCCATGGAGATCGCACGTCAGCACCAAGGGCCGTTCTATGTCCGTGGGTTGGTCGGACAAGAGGGCGTCGCCGAAGGAAGCGTAGTCCTGCACGATCCCCATATCGTCATCGCTCAACCGATTAGCGAAGATCCGGTGCGCGAGTGCGCCCGGCTCGAATCGGCGATCAAGGCCTTGCGCGCAGAAGTCGACGAGATGCTCGACGCAGACTACTTGACCATGTCGGGCGAGCATCGAGATGTGCTTCACGCCTACCGCATGTTCGCCAACGACAAAGGTTGGGTGCGGCGCATCGAAGAGTCCATTCTCAGTGGACTTGCAGCAGAGGTTGCGGTCGAAAAGGAGCAATCCGCAACGCGCTCCCGGATGATGCGTGTCTCAGATCCCTATATCCGCGAGCGCCTGCACGATCTCGATGATTTGTCGAACCGACTTCTGCGCTTGTTGGCGGGTGTCGAACACGCAAACGGCCGCGAGATACCGGAAAATGCCATTCTCGTCGCCCGCAATATTGGACCTGCCGAGTTGCTCGACTACGGGCGAAAGCTGTGCGGGGTTGTGCTCGAAGAAGGATCCGTCGGAAGCCATGCGGCAATCGTCGCGCGTGCGCTTGCCATACCGCTGGTGATCCATGCCGACCGCATCACGCGCGAAGCCCAGAATGGCGATGCAATCTTGGTGGATGGCGACCTTGCGACGGTGCACCTGCGTCCCGAAGATACGGTCAAGCATGCGTTTCGAGACAAGACGGCAATGTTGGCGGAGGCACAGGAGCAGTATGCAGCGCTCCGCGACAAACCTGCCAAGACGCTCGACGGCGTGGAAGTGACGCTCCATATGAACGCGGGCCTCATGGCGGATCTGCCAAGCCTGCCCAAATGCGGTGCGGAAGGCGTCGGGCTATTCCGAACAGAATTGCAGTTTCTTGTTCGATCGACAGTACCGAAACGTGCTGATCTGGCCGCGCTCTACAGCCGCATCCTCAATGCAGCAGGCGAGAAGCCCGTCGTATTCCGGACACTCGATATTGGATCGGACAAGGTCCTGCCATACATGAAGCGGCCCCAAGAGCCAAATCCAGCGCTCGGATGGCGCGCGATCAGAGTCGGGTTGGATCGCAAAGGCGTCATGCGCATGCAACTGCAAGCGCTGATCCGCGGCTCCGAAGGACGACCGCTCCATGTGATGTTCCCGTTCGTAACCCAGATCTCAGAATTGGCGGCGGCTCGGGAGATTTTCTTTTCGGTGCTAGAGCGAGAAAGGCGACTCGGGTATGCTGTGCCAGACAACGTCCGTGTCGGAGCAATGATGGAGACGCCAAGCCTTGCCTTCGCGCCGGACAAGCTCTTCGAACTCGCGGATTTCGTGTCGATTGGAGGCAACGATCTCAAGCAGTTCTTCTTTGCGGCAGATCGTGAGAACGAGATGGTGCGCCGACGCTACGACACTCTCAGCACAAGTTTCGTGAACTTTATAGAGCACATCACCAAGCGCTGTAGGGCGCATGCAACGCCGCTTTCTTTTTGTGGCGAGGATGCGGGACGTCCACTGGAAGCCTTGATGCTGGCAGCCATAGGCATCCCATGCCTGTCAATGAGGCCCGCCTCAATTGGTCCGGTGAAAGCATTTCTCCGGAAAGTGCATCTCGGCGAGGCGCGGCAGGTAATAGACGCAGCGAGAGCCAGTAATGCGGAAACCGTACGGCCCGCGTTGGAGGACTGGCTTGGGAAAGAACGTATCTCAAACCTGGGTTGAGCTGACCTATCCACCGTCCATTCCGCGCAGCTTGGGGGTCCACTCCGCCCAATTCTGAACCTCGCCGCCCGCGCCACGGAAAGCACCAGGCGTGAGCTCGCGTGCCAGGAGCCTGTCGGGATTGGTTGGCGGGGGGAAACTCAGGGCGCGCGCGGCCTCCCGAGAGAAGCCAAACCGACTGTAATAGGGTGCATCCCCGATCAGAACGACCCGACTCCAACCCTCATCGCGGGCCTTGCCGAGGCTTTCGGTGATTAACAGAGCGCCAAGACCCTCACCTTGACGTGTGGGATGCACTGCGACTGGGCCGAGGAGCAAAGCGGGATCGCCGCGAACCCCGAGCCGAACGGGCCAATACCGTATCGCACCTGCAAGCACATCGTATTCGTCGCGCGCCGTCAGCGAGAGGCTGGCAACTGGCTCGACGCCATTGCGAAGGCGATATGAAGATAGAGCAGAGCGCCCCGGGGCGAACGCCAAGTCGTAAAGGAGCTCGACTTCATACTGGTCCTCTAGTCTTTCCCGGTAGAGTCGAAACATTTCAGTTGGGAAAGTCTCCGCATCGGCTCGATTTTGGGCGTTCTGGTCGCGAGCTGCCTCGACTTCGGGCTAGCACGGCCATACGATGCTGGAAACGGTGAAATAGAATGGGATCGCAATGTTCTATAGGCCGGGCCTGGACACTCACGGACTGCCCCACGATCCTTTCAAAGCCCTGATCGCCCCACGTCCAATAGGTTGGATCGCGAGCATCGACGACCAGGGGCGAGCCAACCTGGCCCCCTACAGTTATTTTAACGCGGTCGCCGACCGTCCGCCGATGTTGATGTACTGCAACTCGGGCCAGAAAGTGCCGAGCGGCGAGCGCAAAGATACGTTGGCAAACATTCGAGCGACCGGTGAATTCGTCCACCACGTCGTTTCACGTCAACTTGCCGACGCCATGAATGTCAGCAGCGGAAACTACAAGATTGGTGCGGACGAGTTCGAACTTGCCGGATTGGAGAAAGCGGCTTCCGAGATTGTGAGCGTTCCGCGCATTGCGGCAGCACCGGCGGCGTTTGAGTGCAAACTTTGGAAAATCGTCGACCTTCCGTCTGATGGGGCCTTCGCAGTCTTTGGAGAAGTCGTTGGGGTTCATCTCGATCCCGAAATTATCCGAGACGGCATGGTGGATGTGACACTCTATGAACCGCTTAGCCGCCTTGGCTATAAGGACTATGCTGCAGTCGACCGGGTCTTTTCTCTTGATCGACCTCGATAGCGAGGCTCCATTCTGCTTGATGCCACGGAAAGAGACACCTGCGATCAAGTGCATACAGAAGCAATACAACAACAACGCCGCGCGGCTCGGTGTTGACTAGCCGGTTTAGTCAAAACGGCCACGCTTGCGAAAAACAACTTTAGCGCGATTTTATCTTATTTCGTTAAACTTTCGGTAACCATTGTGGCCGAAAAAGGGGGTGTTCCAAGTGTTGGACAGCTGCTTGTTACCCCTCAGACCCTCCAGTCTGGTTTATGCGCCCTCTCTTTTCCCCCAAGAGAGGGCGCAATTCGTTAATCCCAAAAAGATCAATCCACCTCGATGACGGCGCCTGGATTGAGGAGCCCGTCTGGATCGAGCGCCTTCTTGATCCGGCGCATTGTCTCAAGTTCCGCGGTCCCGGCGTATTTGGCGAGATCTGGCACTTTCGCCCGACCGACGCCGTGTTCCGCCGCAATCGATCCCCCGAGGTCGTGCACAAGATCATGCACAATGGATTTCACGAACGAACGCAGATTCTCAAAGTCTCCCCGGTCGCGACCGAGCGGCGGAAAAACGTTGTAGTGGAGATTCCCGTCTCCAAGATGGCCGAAGCAATTGATTCTGATATCCGAATTCAACGCCTCGAGAGCAGGCTTGGCGCGAGACAGGAATTCCTCGATGCGAGACGGGGGAACTGACACGTCATGGCTTGAGATCGATCCGATCTTGCGATTGGCTTCCGGGATGCTTTCGCGGACATTCCAGAAAGCATGTCTTTGTGCCTCGCTCTGCGCCAATGAACCATCTGCGACCAGACCCCGTTCCATGGCAAGCTCCAAGAGCCGTTCAAAGCGAGCTTCCAAACCTGAGCCCGAACCCTCCTCCACCTCCGCAAGAACAGCCCACTGGGTCTGAAACCGCGGAGGTTGCGATATCTGCGGCATCGTTTCCGCAAGAAAGTCAAAGCCCTGGATGTGCATCAGTTCAAATGCGCTGATCGTCCCACCCAAAATGTCGCGGCTGAGAGCCAGGAGCTCGAGAGCATCTCTGACCGAGGCCACGGCCATCCAGGCCGTCGCCCGTTCCTGAACCGCCGGAAACAGGCGCAGACTTGCCGCCGTGATCAGTCCGAGTGTCCCCTCCGAACCGATCAGGAGGTTGCGAATATCATACCCCATATTGTCCTTCATGACCGACTTCAGGCCACGAAATACGCTGCCATCGGACAGCACCGCTTCAACACCAAGGCAAAGCTCTCGGGCATTTCCGTATCGCAGCACATTGAGGCCGCCTGCATTGGTCCCAAGCAATCCGCCGATGCGCGCTGAACCCTCGGATGCAAGCGAAAGCGGAAACCGACGTCCCACCCGGCTGGCAGCGGCTTGAACATCCGCCAACACCATACCCGCTTCTGCGATCAGAACGTTGTCATCTGGATCGATAACCCGGATGCGGTTCAGCCGCTCGAAAGAGACCAGGACCAGCCCAGGCTGGTCTGTCGAGACCTGACCTCCGACGAGACCTGTCCCTCCCGCGTAAGGGATAACGCCCACGCGGTGTTCGGAGCAGATGCGCATCAGGTGGGCGACATCTTCCGTGGTCTTCGGAAGCAGAACTGCCGCCGCCGCGCCATGATAGCGCCCTCGCGGTTCCTCCAGGTATCGTGCATCTGGCTTCAGGACCGAATCTGCCCCGATCGCGCTAGCCATCTGCGCGAGAATTTCCGCATCCGCGACATTCAAACCAGATGTCATCTCAACCAGGAACGACGGTGGCTGCCTGAACCCGACGGTCCCATCGCAGACTTGCGTAGAGCACGTGGTCTCGCCACTTGCCTGCGATCTGTAGGTAACTGCGGGCGACCCCTTCATACTGGAACCCACACTTTTCCAGCAATCCGCGAGAGGCCGTGTTTTCCGGCAAGCAAGCGGCCTCGACCCGGCCTAAATCCAGCGTGTTAAAAGCATACCAAACAAGTGCGGACAGCGCCTCGGACATAAAACCCTGCCGTGCATGCTCTGGTCCGATCCAATACCCTACCTGCCCAATCTGTGCCGGCCCCCGACGAATGTTGTCCAGAGTGATCGCTCCCACGAGCCTCTTGTTGCGCCTGAGAAAAATGAAAAGGGGAAGCGCGCGTCCCTCGTCTCGAGCCTTGGACGCCCAAGAAACCCGCGCACGGAAGGCGCGTTTCGAGAAATGATCATCCGCCCAATTCGGCTCCCACATCCGTAGAAAGTCTTCACCCTTACGCCGAGTTTGCGTCCACTGAACGTGATCGGACATCTCCGGAAGCCTGAGGATCAGCCGCTCCGTGTCGATCAACGGCTCGGGGCGCCGCCGAAGGAGAAGTGCGCCCGTCACGATGCTCAGGCGGCCAAACGCGCGGCCAGGGCTGAGCGCTCCGGCGCTCCTGATGCAGGACCGAGCAACACCATCGCCGGGTCGCCGCGTGTCACGAGGTCTTGCCCGAACGCACGCACATTTTCGGCAGTGATCGCGTCAAGCTTGTCAATCGTTTCCTCAATGGGCGGGATCCGCCCCCAGATAGCCGTCATGCGCGCCAGCCGCTCAGCCCGAGCCGATGGACTTTCGAGCCCCATAAGCATGCCTGCCTTAAGCTGCGCCCGCGCGCGATCGATCTCGGCCTGATCGAGCCCGCCTCCGGCGTTGCGAAGAGCGTCCATGGTCAACTCAGACAGCTCTGCAATTTGGTCGGGGCCCGTTCCCGCATAGATCGTGAATTGGCCCGTATCCGAATACGCGGCCGCCTGGGCAAAGATCGTGTAGCAAAGCCCGCGCTCTTCCCGCAATTGCTGGAACAGACGCGAGGACATCCCTCCCCCCATGGCCGTCGCATAGACCTGCGCAGTGTAAGCCGCATCCGAGGATGCGTTTGGGCTTTCAAGCGCAATTGCCATGTGGACCTGCTCAAGCGGGCGAACGACGCGGCGGTCGCCACCATTGAAGCGCGCAGGCAAGGCCGCGTCACTCTTGCGGTTCTGCAAATGCCCCAGCAACCGCTCCGCCGCCGCAAAGATCCGCTCGGGGTTCACCGCACCAGAGGCAGCAAGGATGACTTGATCCGGAGCATAATGCTCACGCACAAATGTGGAGAGGTCACCTTTGTCAAAGCACGAGACCCGCTCTGCAGGCCCTAGGATCGTGCGGCCGAATGGCTGTTCGGGGAACGCCGTCTCTTGTAGCCAATCGAAGATGATGTCGTCGGGCGTATCAAGAGCTTGCCCGATCTCTTGGAGAATGACACCGCGCTCCACCTCGATGTCTGGCTGATCGAACAGTGGATTGAACACAATGTCTGACAAGAGATCGAGCGCGGTTTCGACATCGGGTTCCAGGACCCGCGCGAAATACGCGGTCATCTCTTTGCCGGTATAGGCATTGATGTAGCCGCCGACATCCTCGATCTCTTCGGCAATCCGGCGTGCATTCCGCCGTGGCGTTCCCTTGAAGGCCATATGCTCAAGGAAATGCGCCACGCCATTCTGCTCGTCGCGCTCGTGCCGCCCACCGGCCGCAACGTAGAGCCCGATAGAGGCTGAATGCAGGCCGGGCATCGGTTCAACAGCAATCCGCAACCCGTTCGAGAGCTGGTGTGTTTCGACAGTCATGCGGCTTCCTTTCCGCCAATTATGGCCTCGATGGCCGCAAGATCGTTCGAAACCTTCGTAACACGCTCCCTGCGCGAGAAGAGATCCAACATGCGATCCGGCAGGGCCGGTCGAATGCCGCAAGACGCCTCTACCGCATCGGGAAACTTCGCAGCATGCGCCGTAGCGAGAACGATCATCGGTACGGATGGATCACCCCTCCGCTCTTCTGCGGCCTTAACGCCCACGGCGGTATGCGGACAGATAATGTGCCCGGTTTCTCCAAATACGCGTCGGATCGTGGACGAGGTCTCTTCCTCGGAACAGCGCGCAGAGGCGAAATCCTCACGTAGCCGGTCGAGGGCACCTTGCGAGAGCGCAAACCCACCCTTTGAAGACAACTCGTCCATAAGTGCCGCTACGGCGGGCCCTTCACGGTCATAGAGCTCGAACAGCAATCGCTCGAAGTTTGAGCTGACTTGAATATCCATGGAGGGGCTGATCGAAGGCCGCACGCTCTCCTTGGAATGTGTCCCGTCCAGCAAAGTGCGATGAAGAATATCGTTCTGATTGGTCGCAATCACCAGCTTTTCGATTGGCAATCCCATGCGCTTCGCGACGTATCCCGCAAAGACATCGCCAAAATTGCCGGTCGGCACAGTGAAGCTTACCTTCCGATATGGCGCCCCCAAAGAGACGGCTGCGGTGAAATAATACACGGTTTGTGCGAGCACGCGGACCCAGTTAATCGAGTTCACGCCAGCCAAACCCACGCCGTCGCGAAAAGCGTGATCGTTGAACATATCCTTCACGCGCGCCTGGGCGTCGTCAAAGTCCCCGGCAATCGCCAGGGCATGGACGTTGGCTTCTGGGGGCGTTGTCATCTGCCGGCGTTGAACTTCAGAGACCCGGCCATCGGGAAACAAGATGAATACATCGACAGCATCTAGACCGCGAAACGCCTCTATCGCCGCCGAACCCGTATCCCCCGAAGTCGCGCCCACGATCGTCACACGCTTGCCCGACCGGGTCAGACTCGCCTCAAACAATTGCCCGATGAGTTGCATCGCGACATCTTTGAAAGCAAGCGTCGGACCGTGAAAGAGCTCGAGCATCCAGTCGTTTGGACCGATCTGAACGACAGGGCAACGCGCCGCGTGACCGAAACTTCCGTAGGCGCGAAAGATGATCTCGCGGAACTCCGCATCGGTGAAGGCGCCACCCACAAAGGGTCGCATGACCTCAAACGCCACCTCCTCATAGGGCATTCCCGCGAAAGCGGAAATCTCCTGGGAAGAGAAGGTCGGCCAGCATTCCGGCACGTAGAGGCCGCCATCGCGCGCGAGGCCGGTGAGCATAGTCACCTCAAAGGCAAGCGCTGGCGCTGCGCCGCGCGTGGAAACAAATTTCATCGATGATCCAGTAATCTGCGTCATTCGGTCCGGCGCTTGATACGCGAAAGAAGATAGAGTGTCATCACTGCCCACACAAAGGCCAACGAGAACCACGTGATCGCATATTCGAGGTGATTGTTCCGAATGTTCACCGCCACGGGGAGCGGCATCGGCTGGCCCGGATCGTCGCTGGCTTCCGTCACGAGCAGAACAGGCTCGGTTTGGAGCGTCTCGGCCATGAGTGGCACGTCACGCGCGAACCAAATGTTCGCGTCGAGATCCGGCTCGGCGGTGAAGCGATCGGTTTCTCGGGGCCATTGTAGCGCTCCCTCGATCATGATCGGACCAAGATGCCGCGCCTTGTCCTTCTCTTCGATGGGAACAAAACCTCGGTCCAGCAGAATCACGCGCCCATTTTGCAATTCGAACGGCACAACGATCCGATACCCCACGCCGTAAGGTGGGACTGACGTGTAAACATGGAGTTCGCCCGGGCGGATTTCGCCACTTGAGCGGATATGGCGAAACCGGTCCTGATCCGGTTCAGGATGTGCTGGCACCGAGACCGGCGGTTCGTGCATCCGCGCCTCAATCGTTGCGATCATGTCGTTCTTCCATTCGAGCCGGCGCAGTTGCCAGGCGCCGAGGTTCAAAAGGATGGCGACTCCGACGATCCCAAACAGGAGCGGCGCTATCATTTCGCGGGTCATAAGAAGCATCCGAGATGGGTGATCTGCTCTGCATGTAGGCCCAATCGCGAAAGCTCAACCCCGCGCAGCACACCCGCCAATGCCAAACGCGCTGCTCTCCAAGATTTGTCACAACACGACCGTGCCAATCCTGCCCGCTCTTGGCATCATGCTGGCGTCTGGGGGCAAAGAGAGTCAGAAGGGCGCGCCAGGCAGCAAACCCGCCCTCGGAGAAAGGGAAACTCAGCGTGACAGTGACAGCAAAATCCCAAATCGCGATGCCGATCCGGCGCTTCATCGCCGCCTTTGCAATCGTCTTGGCTAGTATCGGCTGGGCCGTTACGGCAGCGAGCCAAACAGCCTCACCCTTCATGCCGGATTTCGGGCCGAGTGAGCCGTTTTCGTTTGGCGAGCTGAAGGCGCGCGCGGAAGCGCTCTCACGCACGCCCTATGTCGCACCGGAAATCTCGCATCCCGAAATCCTGGAGCAGATCGACTACGAGGCCCATTGGAGAATCAGCTTCCGGCCCGAGGCCACAGTGAAGGTGGGGGACGTGCCTCTCCAGTTTTTCCATGTGGGGACTTTCTTTCGTGCGCCGGTCAAAATGAGTATCGTGGATAACGGCCAGGCTCGAGAGATCCGCTATTCCCGCAATTATTTCGACATGCCCGACGACAGCCCAGCCCAGGGCCTTGGAGAAGATGCTGGTTTCGCGGGCTTCAGGATTATGCGGGACGACCTGAAGACCGATTGGATCTCCTTCCTCGGTGGCGCCTACTTTCGAACGGATGGCGCTGAAATGCAGTATGGCTTGTCTGCACGCGGCATCGCGATTGATACCGGCCTCGCAACACCTGAAGAGTTTCCTCGTTTCACGGAGTTCTACATCGAGGATAGCGTTAATCCCGACACGAATGTGGTGATCTATGCAATGATGGACGGCCCGAGCGTAACCGGCGCCTACCGCATGGAGATCGCCAACGCGGATGGCCAGATCATGGATATCCAGAGCGAGCTCTACTTCCGCGAGGCGGTTGAGCGGCTGGGAGTGGCCCCGCTTACGTCAATGTTCTGGTATTCTGAAACCCTTCGCATGCAGGCGTTTAGCTGGCGACCGGAAGTTCATGATTCCGATGGTCTGTCCATCCTGACAGGAGCGGGCGAACAGATCTGGCGCCCGCTCAACAATCCACCGCGGACGGTCACATCAAGCTTTTCAGATCAAAGCCCGAAGGGTTTTGGCCTCATACAGAGGGACCGGCATTTCTACAATTACGAAGACGATGGTGTCTTCTACGAGCGGAGACCTTCTGTCTGGATCGAGACGGTGGGCGACTGGGGGGCCGGGGCGGTGCAACTGGTCGAGATACCCACCGATGACGAAATCTACGACAACATCGTAGCGTATTGGCTGCCTGAGGATCTCCCGGACGCCGGTGATGCACGCGCTTTCAACTACCGCCTTCATTGGGGGACACGGGAACCCCATGACAGCGGCCTCGCCCTCACGGAGGCAACACGGATCGGCGCAGGCGGCGTGCCCGGCCAGCCAAGACCGGCCGACCAGATCAAAATCGTCATAGATTTCGAAGGTGAAAGCCTCGAAGGCCTGACCGCGGGCCATGGCGTGGAGCCCGTGATCTCGGCCGGTCCGGCGGAAGTCATCAATCCCTATGTCTTGCCAATCGCCCGACATGATGGCTGGCGGCTGATTTTCGACCTGCGCACACCTGCCGATCTCGAAACGCTGGATATCCGCGCCTTCTTGACCTTCGAAGACGTTCCGCTCACCGAAACCTGGCTCGGGCAAATCCATCCATCCCAGATCCGCCAGATTCGTCAGGCGGAGTAACGGGCGCGCGCGCCGGCAAGGGTGGGTGCGCCGCGCCTCAAAAGTGCACAGCGCGGAGCAACGCGAGTGGCGCGCCGACCTCGTCGAAGAGTTCAAGCGTCTCGCCCGTGACTTGCCACCTCGCGGTCGCAGACAACACTTCCCGCAAACCGTTCTCCCACCCGTCGAGGGGTGGGGGACACGCCATCAGGGTCATCGGCCCCGCTCCAAAGCGGAGGCCTTCGCCATCGATCTCCGTGCTGCCGATGATCTGGTTGCACCCCACGGTTGCGGCATAGGTGCTATCAGACATGAGCCTGATACTCGGTTCCCTTGCCTCGTTCGCGACGCCTATCTCTTCATCTCGAAGACGCAAGATCTTCCAGTAGGTGCCCACGAGTGCCGCATCCGCAATGCCGCTTTCGCAAGAGTGGTCCGGGAAGACACCGATCAGCCGCTGGACAGAGAGCGTCTCCTCGGTCGGATCCAACCGCCCCTTCACAGCAACAAGCACCTCCTTTGCAGCCTGACCGGCCAAGGCCGAGCTTAGGTCCTCAAACCCGTCTCCCCCATCCAGCGCGTAGCTCCTGCTGGTGAGGCAGGTGGTGAAGCTGCCGCCATCGGGCTCAACGGACGCCATGCCTTGCACCGGCAGCTCCGGCATAAATGGAGCCAGTGGCTCCGCCACAAGATCGGGCGCAACGGGTTCGTGGTTGGGATTGAGCCAGCGCAACTTTCCTGGTTCGGGAACAATCATGAAAATCGGGGCCTCGCTTCCGCCTCGCAGCGCAAGCCCCTCACCCTCATGTCTCCAACGGCCGATATCGTCGCGAACCCGATCACCCTCACCCAACTCCATCCGCAAATGGTAGATGCCGTCCGGCCAGAGATCGACCTGCACCGCTCGGGGTTCCCCCGGAGAGAGTTCCAAGTCGGCGCGATAACTTGCAGGCAAAGAGAGCGCGTTCTGCGCCGCGTCGCCGCGCACCATGCGCAGCGCAATGCGAAGCGGATCCGCCGCACCGTCACCGGTATCGAGAACCGGATTGAACGTATCCGTCACAAACCATAACTCACCCCCCACGCGGATCTCTGCGCGCACGCCGTATCTGCGCCCGGCTGTGATCGCGTCGGGCTCGTAGGGTATCGCAAAAGAAAATGGTGTCTGACCTGCGGGATCGAGGCTGCTGCGGCCCAGCACAACGGACGGAGCATCTGCAAGGCTCGCATCTTCCAGAACCGCTTCAAAAACAGCTTCGGGAGGCAAGGCGATCCTCTCGCGATAGAAGGCCTCGCCCCGGATCTCATCGGCATCGCTATCCACTGGCATGATCAATAACCCCGCCAGTAGGGTCCAAATCGCCCAACGCACACGCCCCTCCCTCTGTTCCTTGTTTTGCGGAACGAGATACCAGACGTGTCGCAACCTGAGCAAGATGTGGGGCAAGGCGTAGGAAGCTGCCCCACGCGGCAGCCTCACCCAGCTTAAGGACCCGATACGTCAGTGCACGAACGTGGTCTTCGGGCTGCGACCCGCTTCAGCGCCGATAAGGATACCCTCCTCGCCGACCGAAACCGGGACAGTCTCACCATCAAGAACGTCGCCGCTCAAGAGCTTCTCCGCGAGCCGATCCTGAAGCGACTTCTGGATCACCCGCTTCAGCGGACGAGCGCCATAGACCGGGTCATAGCCCCGATTGGCAAGCCATGTCCGCGCCTGCTCATCGACATCCAACTCGATGTTCCGGCCCGCGAGACGCCTGGCCAAAATCCCCAGTTGTATATCAACGATACCATCCATGTTTTCGCGGCTGAGCCGGTCAAACACCACGATCTCATCCAACCTGTTGAGGAATTCTGGTCGGAAATGCGCCCGCACCGCGGCCATCACCTGATCGCGAGCGTATTCGGCACTGCCCGGCTCGGCCAGAGCCTGGCTCCCCAGGTTAGAGGTCAAGACGATGAGCGTGTTCTTGAAATCGACAACACGACCCTGACCATCGGTCAGCCGACCATCGTCGAGAACCTGCAACAGCACGTTGAACACATCAGGATGGGCCTTCTCGACTTCGTCGAAGAGGATGACCTGATAGGGCCTGCGCCGGACAGCCTCGGTCAACACTCCGCCTTCATCGTAGCCGACATAGCCCGGAGGCGCGCCGATGAGCCGAGCGACTGCGTGTTTTTCCATGAACTCGCTCATGTCGATCCGGACCATGGCCTGGTCATCATCGAACAGAAACTCGGCAAGCGCCTTCGTTAGCTCGGTCTTCCCGACCCCAGTCGGCCCAAGAAACAGGAAGCTACCCAATGGGCGGTTGGGATCGTTCAGCCCAGCGCGCGCGCGGCGGACAGCGTTCGAGACCGCACCAACGGCCTCGCTCTGGCCGATCACGCGTCTGCCCAGCTCCTCTTCCATCCGCAAGAGCTTCTCGCGCTCACCCTCGAGCATGCGATCGACAGGGATGCCCGTCCAGCGCTCCACAACCGAGGCGACATGCTGCGGCGTTACGGCTTCGTCGACCATCACGTCGCCTGCTTGTCCCGTTTCTTCTGCTTCCGCCAGCTGCTTCTCAAGCTGAGGAATGATTCCATAGGCGAGCTCACCTGCGCGCTGCAGGTTTCCGGCCCGTTTGGCGCTCTCCAAATCGATCCGCGCTTGATCGAGCTGTTCCTTGAGTTCTGCAGATCCCTTGAGCTTGTCCCGCTCTGCCTTCCAGCGCGCAGTCATCTCGGTCGACCGGTCCTCAAGGGTGGAGATTTCCTGCATCAACTTCTGAAGCCGGTCTTGGCTCGCTTCATCCTTTTCGCGCTTTAGGGCCTCAGCCTCGATCTGCTTTTGCAGAAGATCGCGGTCGATAGCGTCAAGCTCTTCCGGCTTCGAGTCCACCTCCATCCGCAACCGGCTCGCCGCCTCGTCCATCAGGTCGATCGCTTTGTCTGGCAGGAAGCGGTTGGTGATGTAGCGGTCCGAAAGCGTCGCAGCGGCAACCAGAGCTGAGTCTGTAATGCTGACCCCGTGGTGGACCTCATACTTCTCCTTGATGCCGCGCAGGATGGAGATCGTGTCCTGGACGCTCGGTTCACTCACCATCACGGGCTGGAACCGACGCGCAAGGGCGGCATCCTTCTCTACATGTTTGCGATATTCGTCGAGGGTGGTAGCGCCAACGCAATGAAGTTCCCCGCGCGCCAGAGCGGGCTTAAGCAGGTTGGACGCGTCCATCGCCCCGTCCGCCTTTCCAGCGCCCACAAGCGTGTGCATTTCGTCGATGAAGAGAATAATCTCGCCCGCGGCTGCCTGCACCTCGGTCAATACGGACTTGAGCCGCTCTTCAAACTCGCCACGATACTTTGCCCGCGATGAGCGCCCCCATGTCCAGGGCAAGCAACTGCTTGTTCGCGATGGATTCTGGCACGTCACCATTGACGATCCGCAACGCAAGACCCTCGGCAATGGCCGTCTTCCCGACGCCGGGCTCACCGATCAAAACCGGATTGTTCTTGGTCCGGCGTGACAAGACCTGCATGGCCCGGCGGATTTCGTCGTCACGACCAATGATCGGGTCAATCTTGCCGTCCCGAGCGGCCTCGGTCAGATCTCGCGCGTATTTCTTAAGTGCATCATAGCCTTGCTCGGCGCTTGCCGTATCGGCGGTGCGGCCTTTTCGGAGGTCGTTGATCGCCTCATTGAGCTTGAGCGCCGTAACGCCGCCTGCTTCCAGCGCATCGTTGGCCCCGGATTTGGTGACGGCTAGAGCGGTGAGCAGGCGCTCTACGGTGACGAAACTATCTCCAGCCCGTTTGGCGATTGTCTCGGCTTCGGCGAGCACCTTGGCGGTTCGGCTATCGAGGTAGACTTGGCCCTCACCACCGGTGACCTTGGGCTCTTTCTCCAAACCCGCTTCGAGCGTCGTCTGCACTTGATCGGCGTCGCCGCCCGCCTGCGCGATGAGCCCTCTTGCCATTCCCTGGTCGTCATCGAGCAGGGCTTTCAAGATGTGGTCGGGCAAGAAACGCTGGTGGTCTTCACGCAGCGCAATTGTCTGTGCTGCCTGGATAAAGCCCCTGGCCCGCTCCGAGAATTTCTCGAAATTCATTCGTCTCTCCTTTTCAGCGTCCTCCAAAAGCCTCGTCTGCGACGGCTTCCTTCGGCCTGCGGTTTCGAGCGTCCATCGTGGCCCGCTCGCTTTTTGTGCATATGGGGCGAGTTAGCGGTCGACTCAACCGTCCCGCTTGCGGCATGGCTGCGGCGCTGACACGGATCCAGGGCGGGTTTTGGGAGCGGGGACATATGACAACACCGGATGACCGATTGATCGTCGGGCTCGATTTACCGCACGCAGCCGCCGGGCTCGAACTGGTGGACGCGCTGGGCGATGCGGTGAGCTTTTATAAGATCGGGCTCGGGATGCTGACGGGTGGGGGTCTGGCGCTCGCGAACGAATTGAAGGGCCAGGGCAAGCGCGTGTTTCTCGACATGAAGCTCTTCGACATCTCCGCGACGGTCGAGGCGGCGGTGCGGGGCCTGGCGCAGTTCGGACTGGACTTTCTCACCGTGCATGGTGATCCGCATGTGGTGCGCGCCGCCGTGAAGGGTCGTGGCGCCGCCGAGACCAAGATCCTGGCCGTAACGATCCTCACCTCGCTTGACCGAGGTGACCTGGACGATGCCCTGATCGAGGAGGGCGCAATACCACATCTTGTCACCGAGCGCGCCAAACGCGCCTATATAGCGGGTGCTGACGGCGTGATCGCCTCTCCTCAGGAAGCTGCGGCGATCCGAGGCCTGCCTGAATCCGCGGGGCGCCTCATCATAACACCGGGTGTGCGCCCGGCTGGGGCCGCTTTGGGCGATCAGAAGCGTGTCGCCACACCAGCGGACGCGCTGAAGGCTGGCGCGGATCACCTGGTTATTGGGCGGCCAGTCTGGGCGGCACCGGATCCACGGGCGGCGGCGCTGGCGATTCGCGACGAGATGCGGAGGGTTTGAGACGCCCCGAAAACGCGTCGGGAATCGGTAGTATTCCGGTATGGAACCGGTAGTTACAATTTGTTGGAACTGCGAATTTTGTTGCGCCCCAAGGCCTTCCGCCGCGCGCACGACGCATCAAAGAGGCAAACCGCTCGCGACAGCCCGAGAGCGGGAAGCGCCTGCTTGCCCTATCTTCGATCAAGCTTGTGTTCTGTGTGTCAGACTTAGTTGAACCCTCCCAAGCGGCCGCCGCCCTCCGCCGCCGAGTAGGGTCAGGACATGCGAAGCCCTCACACCCAGCGACATGCTGGGCTGCGCCTGCCTGCCTCCTTGGCAGGCGCGATCGCGCCGCTCTCGGGTCGAGCGCCAGCCTCTGGGGAAGATTCACTCCTGCGGGACCGCCCATCAGCGCCGATCCTTCCCATCACGAAAAGGACGTGCCCCTGATACAAAGAAGGCAAAGTCACGCGCGCCGCAGGCCGGACTCTCCCCTACGAAGACTTATCGTCATTCCGATGGCCCAATTAGTAGTCCGACCGCGCGGTTTCGCCGGGTTGCTGCGCCGTTTTGCCCAGCGACATGCTGGGCTGCGCCTGCCCCCTTGGCAGGTGCAATTGCCCCTACCCCGGCAGGCTTCGCCAATCGCTGCCAAACAAGGGCCACGCTCTGGGAAGGTAGAAGGCACAAATGCCCGGCGGTTAAGCCGGGTTAAGTCCGACCACGGTTGGGTTCTAGCCTTTAAGGGTTGATCGTTTCTTTGATGGCCCTGGTAGCAGTCCTGTCAGGCGCATGCGCAAGACTGCCGCGTCGTTTCGCCCAGCGACATGCTGGGCTGCGCCTGCCTGCCCCATTGGCAGGCGCAATTGCGCCCGCCCAGGCAGGCTTCGCCTATCGCCGCCAAGCAGGGCCAAGCAATTCGCAAAAGACTGGGTGCTAGAGGCGTGCGGGGCAATCGAGCCTTTCGCGCAAATCGGTCGAAGATCCGGCGGGGAGGGGGCGGCGCCGTGTTACACCTCGTCTCATCTATGTGAGCGAGAGTGATAGGCGTGTGATGGGCGGGCGCAGCCATTGAGCTATAACCCTCTGAACGGAAGGGGAATTCTGACACACACCGGCTGAGGCGCCGGCCTGAGACTGTTGTCCAGGCCACAGGATAAGTGCGCGCATCGGTCTGCCGGGAGAGCAGAACGCCATCGAGGAGGAGGCCCAGACAGTGACAGACCTGACGCCGCGGCCCGTGCGCCGCCCTGCAGGCCTGCCTGGACAACTCACACTCAGGCGACACCGACCGTACGAGCCCCGTGGCTCGGCTAAGCAGCTAGACCTCACAAAGGAGACACCCGTGAGCAACTTTTGGAAAATCTGCACCGTTGCCCTGGGCATCGGACTTGTCGCATCCGCTCCGCGCGCGGCCACGATTGTCGAGATTGCCGCAGGCGACGAGCGCTTTTCAACGCTGGTGGCGGCGGTGACAGCCGCGGATCTGGTTGAGACCCTATCGGGACCTGGGCCGTTTACGGTCTATGCGCCGTTGAACGACGCCTTTGCAGCTCTCCCCGAAGGCACGGTGGAGAGCCTGCTGGAGCCGGAAAACAAAGAGCAACTCACCAATGTGCTACTCTATCATGTCGATGATCGCGAGCTGACGGCGGATATGTTCCCGGCAGGCTCGAACGTGTTCATCCCCGCGCTAACTTCGGCCGAGCTTTGCATCACCAAGGACGGGGACGGTGTCTCGATTGCCGATGGAACTGGCGAGAGCGCAACCGTTGTGGTGGCTGATATCGAAGCCGACAACGGAGTGATCCATGTGATCGACAAGGTTCTGATCCCCGGCACCAATCCGACCTGCGGCTGAACTCGCCGATCGGCAGGCGATCCTCACCGCCATAGAGAACTGCTATCCCGGCCAGAACTGGCCGGGATATGGCTTTTCGGCTTGCTAAGCGCGGGCATCCCCCGCCGTGCCGCTAGGCCGGGGCCTGGTTTTTCTGAACCATCTTCAGCACGTTTCTGCGCGGCATGAAGGGCAGCACCCAATTCAAGAGAAAGCTCAGCTTGCGGTCATTGATCGTCACAAGCTTGCCTTCGGTCATGGCGTCATAGCCCATCTTTGCCACTTCGGCGGCACTCGCGCCGCCTGCCTTGACCATGGCCGTATCCTCCAGACCGCCAACCTTGGCGAACTCCGTTTCGACATATCCTGGCGCGAGCACCGAGCAGGTCACGCCTTTTTCCCGCAATTCCTGATCGATGGCCTGGCTGAACGAGTTCACGAAGGCCTTGGTTGCGAAGTAGACGGCTTGGTTCGGCCCGGGGATGAAGCCGGCCGTGGAACCAACATTGAGGATCTTGCCGCCGCCCGACTTCACCATGTCGCCGCCGACCATATGGGTGAGCGAAACCAAGGCGGTGATGTTGAGCTCGATCATGGATTTCTCGGCAGCGAGGTCGCGCTCGACATGCACGCCGAGCCCGCCGAAACCGGCATTGTTGATCAGGACGTTGATGTCGGCACCGATCGCCTGGCACGCCTCGTAGAGCCGCTTGGCGCCATCTTCCGCGCCGAGGTCGAGGGGGATCGCGTGGACCGTGACGCCATACTTGGTTTCGAGCTCTGATTTCAGTTGCAGCAATTCGGGCTCGCGCCGGGCGGTGATGATGACGTCGCCGCCTTTCGAGGCGTGGTAGCGGGCGAATTCGGCGCCGAGCCCGGAGGAGGCACCTGTGATGAGGGCTGTGATGGACATGAGGGAACTCCCAGAAGAAAAGTCAACGCTTGTTGACTAAACAGATAGGCGGACCGCATTGGAATGTCAACGCCCGTTGACTTTTTCTTCTAAATGGCCATTTTCGGGCAATGACTAAGGCCGAGAGAACCAAGGCGCAGCTGATTGAAAAGGCTCAGTTCCTTTTCTGGTCGCGCGGCTATTCGAATGTGAGCCTGCGCGAGATTACCAATCTCGCTGGGGTCGATGTCGCGTTGGTCTCACGGTATTTTGGCTCCAAGCTCGGCCTTTTCGAGGCGACGATTCCGCTTCTTCCTGCCCTCGACGCCTCGCAGATCGCCGATGTGGAAGATCTTGTCGAACGCGTGGTGGACCTGTTTGCGAGCGGCGAGCGGGGCGGCGACGGGCCGTCTCCAACCGCGTTCATCCTGATGAATGCGAACGATCCTGAGGTCGGCGATCTGGTGCGCACCGCCTATAAAGCGCGCTGGCAGGTCCATCTCGACGCGCTGATCGGCGACAAGCGGCGCGCGGCGGATTTCAGCGCGGCGATGCTGGGCATGAGCATTGCCGAAAAGGCGCTGCATCTCGACGGGATCGCGGATTACCGGACCAGCGCCTACAAGGATCAGCTCCGCAGCCTCTTGCGCAAGACGATATCGGGCTGAACACGGTCTGCTGCGGGTGAGGGAGCGGATGTTGACAGCAGGCCAATTATGTAATTATGTAATTACATGTTTACTGATTCCGAAATGGACCGGGTGTTCGCGGCGCTCTCTCACACCTCGCGTCGGGAAATGCTCGATCTGATCCGGGACACGCCTGGGCTGACGGTCGGAGAACTTGCAGCCAATTTTGATGTGACGCGGATCGCGGTGATGAACCATCTCAAGGTGCTCGAGGAGGCTCAGTTGGTGATCAGCGAGCGGGATGGCCGGGCCCGGCGGCTCTATCTGAACGCGGTGCCGATCCAAGCCATTTACGAGCGGTGGACCGATACCTTTTCGGCCCATTGGCTCGACCGGATCAGTCTCATCAAATCCGTGGCGGAGGCCGCGGCCACCAAGATCAAGAGGGACTTGGACGAATGAATACCGCGACGTCTCATATCAATCGTGTGCAGATCAATGCCCCGATCGAAACCGTTTGGAACACGCTCGTCAAAACCGATGAGGCGCTGCCCTTCTTTTTTGGCAGCATCTGCCAGACCAAGGACGGCATGAAGCCCGGCGCGACATACCGGATGGTGAGCGCGAACCGGAAGGTCGCGATGGTGGTGGGGGAGGTGCTGCGGTTCGAGCCGCCCCATGTCTATGCCCACACATTCAGGATGACAAACATCGACGAGCCGCCGGTGACGGTCACCTACACGCTGACGGAAAAGGATGGCGGGACGGAATTTGAGTTGCGGATCGACGATCTCGTCCCGGGCAGCAAGCTCGCCAAGGAGATGGTTTCCTCCCAAGGATTTATCGCGGGCAACCTCAAATCGCTCTGCGAGAGCGGGAAACCGGCGCTGACCGGGCGGATGGTCGGTTTGCTCGGTCCGATCTTCGCGCGGTTTGCCAAGAAATCCCAAGCGGTTGAAAACTGGCCACTTTAAGTGGCCGACACTGGGGTGAGCTAGCCGAGCGCGAGCCCAACGGCCAGGAGCGCCATGGTGACGGCGATGATCGCGTCGAGCACGCGCCACGCGGAGGGGCGGACGAAGAACGGGCGCAGCGTGCGCGCGCCAAAGCCCAGCGCGAAGAAGAACAGGACAGAGGCCATCATGGCGCCCATGCCGAAGGCGGGTGGTGAGGGCTGGCGGGCCGACACCGCGCCGAGCAAGACCAGCGTATCGACATAGACATGCGGGTTGAGCCAGGTGAGGGCGAGGCAGGTCATGACCGCATCGCGCGGGCGGCTTTCGATCTTGCCAGGCTCCAGGACCGCACCGCCGCGCCAGGCGCTTAGCCCTGCGCGGATCGCGTAGACCGCGAGGAAGGCCGCTCCACCCCAGCGGAGCGCGGGCACAATCCAGGGGGCCGCTTCGACCAAAGCGGAGAACCCCGCTACACCAGCCAAGATGAGGGCTGCGTCCGACGCGATACAGACCAAGACGACGGCGAGCACATGCTCGCCGCGAAGGCCTGTGCGGAGCACGAAAGCGTTTTGAGGGCCGATGGCGAGGATCAGGGACAGGCTGAGCCCGAAGCCGGAGATGAAGGATGCTGTCATAGGATGGGCGTTGACACGTCCCGCAATGAAGCTCAAATTAATTTATATGCCTCAGCATTAGAAGCTCTAATCTATGCTCTCCCCCGCCCAACTTGCGACCTATGCGGCGGTCTGTGAGACCGGCTCGTTCGAATTGGCCGCGGCGCGGGTTGGTGTCACGCCTTCCGCCGTGAGCCAGAGGATGCGCGCCCTTGCCGAAGCCGCAGGCGGCGCCTTGTTCGAGCGGCTCGCGCCAGCCTATCCGACCGCGCTGGGGCGGCGGCTTCTGCGCCATGCAAACGACATCGCAGCGCTGGAGGCGGCGCTGATGGAAGAGATTGGCCGCGGCGCTGGACCCCGGCCTGTTCGCCTCGCGATCAATGCCGACAGCCTGGAAACCTGGGCCGTCTACGCCTTGGCGCGGGTCGAGGGGTTTTGCTTCGACATCGTGATTGAAGACCAGGACCATGCCGCCGCTCTGCTTCGGCGGGGCGAGGTGTCTGCCGCCGTGACGGCGGCGGGCGATCCGGTGCCGGGCTGCGACGCGAAGCCTCTTGGCGCGTTGCGCTACCGCGCCGTATGTGCCCCGGCGTTCCGAGACAGATGGTTCCCAGACGGGCTCACACCCGCCGCACTCGCTCAGGCGCCGGTATTGCAATTCAACGCCAAGGATGGCTTGCAGGCGCGGTGGGTGCGGGAGGTCGCGGGGAGCGCGGTAGCATTGCCGCCTGCCCATCGGCTATCGGCGACGTCCCCGTTTCAAATCGCGCTTCGCGCGGGCCTGGGCTGGGGGTTGAATCCCGAGCCCCTGCTTGCCGCGGACCTGGCCGCAGGACGGCTCGTCGACCTGGGTCCAAGCCGCCCCCTGGACACACCGCTCGATCTCCAGGTCAGCCGCTCGATGGCAAATGCCATCGCGCCGGTCATCGCGGCCCTACGCCGCACCGCCCTTGCGGCATTGCTGCCGCCTTGAGCTTCTGTCTATGCGGAATTTGGCTAATCCTCGTTTCACTTCGGTCCGATTGCGGGCGAGGCTTACTCATTTCGCGCAATGTGCCGGATCCTCGTTTCACTCCGGTGGTGTCTCAGTTTGAAACCCAGCGGGATCAACCCTGGCATCGCGTCAAGCCAGCGCGTCCAGTATGCTTTGCGATTTTGAGTGGATTATCTTGGTTGTGGATGCCCACACCCCGAAGCGTGGACCTCGCGACCGTGACAAAAAACACATGTTATAAGCCTTCAGAAACGCCCCTCTCGCATAATGCCGCGACCTGCACTAGATTCTTAGGCGGGCGAGCTCCTCTAAACAGGGAGGTGAGGATGGCAAGTGTTTTTAATGTGGCGGCCTATATCCTTCACAAGAAGGGTCAGATGACTGCAATGAAACTACAAAAGCTTGTCTACTACTCTCAGGCTTGGTCGCTCGTTTGGGACGAGAAACCCTTGTTTGGAGAGCGGATTGAGGCATGGGCAAACGGCCCAGTGACGCCGGACCTTTTCGTAGCTCACCGTGGTGAGTTCTCCGTCTCTAAAGAGACAAATGGCAACCGGCGTAAGCTCACACGGGATGAGAAAGAGACGATTGATGCAGTTCTTGATACCTATGGTGACAAAAGCGCTGCTTGGTTGAGTGATCTCACTCACCGCGAAGACCCTTGGAGGGATGCGCGAAGAGGCATTCAGGATGGAGTCCGTAGCAATGCTGAAATCACCCATGGAGCAATGGCCGACTACTACGGTAACTTGTAGGGATAGCTGCCGAAATGGCAGCCAAGAAGCGCGCTAAGATTGCAGAACAGCCCAAGCCTGCAAAGGTTCCAAAGTGGCAAGGCGAACCGCAGATTGAAGGAAGCGGTCCGTTATCATGGAGATTCAGTATTTGTGACCGAGGAGGGCCGTTTTGTTGGGAATTGAGCCCTGAGAACGCCAAACAGATCATGATACGCCTTGCAGAGTTTGAGGCGAAAACCTGGGCGCAGATAGAAAGTACCGGATCGCATCGCATCGAATGTCATCGACTACAAAAGGCTGCGAGAGATCGGCTCATGGAAATTGGTCAGGACGACCAGGACGAACTGATGTCCTTCCGCATATCCGGTGCCTGCCGTGTTTGGTGTATACCGGATAAGTCTATCATGAGAGTTTTGTGGTGGGACCCGGAACACCAAGTTTACCCCACAGAGCGGGACAAAGGTGACCGCCGAAAACGCAAGAATAGAAGCTAGTTTTAAACTGAGGCACTAGTTTCACTCCGGTCCGACTGCGCTTTGGTCCCCGTAATCGCTGAGATCTTGCGGAGCGTGAAGCAGGGTGCCGTCATACTTCGGCAGATCGTCGTCGATCCGCAGCCAGGGAAGCTTGCTCTGGTAGTTCACATGGAAGGTCGGCGTGAAGTCCGCCGGATCGGCGAGGGTTGCCGCGTAGAGATGCATTCCACCAGCGTAGTGGTCAGCCTCAAACCCCATAGGTGTCCCGCACGCCTCGCAGAAATGCCGAAACACCCCTGGCGCGCTTTCTCGTGTCTTGGGTGCGGCTGCGGTCCATCGGAACCGCGTTACCGGCACGCCGAGCCAGGCGACAATGGGTGCGGCGCAGTTTCGGCGGCAATCGTCGCAATGGCAGTAGCAGGCCCAGGTTGGCGCGCCTTCATACTCCCAACGCGTCTGGCCGCATAGGCAATGGCCGTGCGTTGTCATCCCCTACCCCTCGCTCAGACCTTACTCTCCATCCGTGGATAGAGGGGTCTGAGCGGTTTGGCGCGTCCACGACGGACCGACTGCGGCCCATTCGCGACCGGGGCGCGGGCTCAGGCGCGGCCGATCATGCGCAGGAGCGTGGTGTCCTTGTCGATCAAGTGGTGCTTCAACGCGCCTCCGATATGGAGCAGGAGCGCGGCCAACAAGATGAGCGCCATAAAGTCATGCGTGGCGGACGCAGCCCCCGAAAGGACTTCTATCTCCGGTCCCGCCGGTATGGTGAACAGACCGAAGACCTCGGTTGCCCGCCCACGGAAGTAGCTGCCCGCGATCCCGGACACGGGCATGATGAGGATGGCGGCAAGCAAGATCCAATGGACGGCATGCGCTGCCCGGGCCTGCCACGCGGGCATCGGCGCTGCGTCGGCTTTGAAACCTTGGGCAAGGCGGTAACCGACACGCCAAAGCCCGTAGATCAGCACGAGAACGCCCACCGCCTTGTGCGTACCCAATAGGGCGGCCTTTTCCGGCCCGCGCTCCATCACCCGGCCCAGAAAGAACCCGACGCCTGTCATCATGATGATCGCAAGTGCGATGATCCAGTGGTTGATCCGGGATATGAGGTCGTAATTGTCCGTTGCACCAGTGTGGGTCGCTTCTGTCGCCATCGCTGCCTCCTCGTGTGAAAAGTGGATCTACGGTCGCCTGTGGCTCCTCAAATTCGGTCTCCTCCTTGTGACAGTTTACCCTAAGGAAGCGGGATGATGGCATGTTTTTGGTTGCGAGAGTTCCGCCCAGTCAAATGTTGAGCACGCGCTGTTGCCGGACCTACGGGTGAGGGGACCGGAGCTCGCCTTCGCGCACCGTTAGTCGATGCGGCGCGACGGTATTGTCTTTTAGGATGGCGCTGGCTGGGTCGTCCCGCCCGACGGTTCAGTCCGGTTCGTCGACCGGGTCGATCACAAGGACGAAGCGGGTTTCCCCCGTTCCCTCAATCGGCGGCGACCGGTGCAGCAGGCCGGAGGCTGGCCACTCGGGGGAGGGCGTTCCGCGCAAGAGGATTGGCGCACCGGTCGGAACCGTGAATATGCGCTTTGGGTCCTCTCCGCTCTCGGAGATCCCGTATTGCGAGCCGGTGCCGCGATAGGTGCAGACCAAGCGCGCGGGCACGGCGTCTTTGTGGAATTTGCGGCAAGCATTGTGGGTCACGACATCGAGCCGAAGCCGGAGGAAATCGGCTGCGAAGTGGCCAGAGACCGTCCGGGCCATTGTGTCGATATCTTGCACGAGCCAGGCGCGCTCCGGGCCTGCTGGCGTGCGCGCCTGCATGCAATAATGCTCGACGACATCGCGCACGGCGCCGGGGCGCACAATGACGCGACCTTTCGGCAGGAGGCCCGGATCGAGGTGATCGATCCAAGCCTGCACCTCGGGCGGGGTTTGCCGCTGCCAGATGACCGCGTCGCATCCCGTCTCATGGATCACGTCGAGCGACGCCGGATCATCGGCAATCTCGACGCTGGCCACGGCCCGCGCCTCGGTTGGCTGGACAAGGTTCATGCGGCTTCTTCGGCCCGGCGCCAGATCGGAAACGGATCGGGATAGTGGGGCAGATCGGACGGCCCGGAGGTCATCACCGCCGGGACGAGGCAGCGGTCGAGGCGGGCTCGGAGTTTGGGCCAATCGATGTCTGTACCGATGAAGACGATTTCCTGGCGCCGATCTCCCCAGGGCTCCTGCCAATGCTGCGCGAGATAAGTGCGCGCGCTCTCATGGTCGGGCCAACGCGCTTTGGGAACCGAGGCCCACCATGTGCCCAAGGGTTTGACGCTTGAGAGCGACCCGGCCAGCGAAAACTCCGCCACCCATTCCGGGCGCGTGGCGATCCAGAAATGGCCCTTGGCCCGGACGACGCCGGGCATCTGGCTGTTCATGACTTCCAGGATCTTCTCCGGCACAAAGGGCAGGCGCGCGCGGTAGACGAAGCTCTGGACGCCGTATTCCTCGGTTTCGGGGGTGTGATCGGCGAACCCATAGAGTTCCTTGAACCACATCGGGTGTTCGTGGGCCTTATCGAAGTCGAAGAGGCCGGTATCGAGAATTGCCGCTGCGGCGACGGTGGAATGATCCGTCTCGATGATCTTGGCGTCGCCATTGAGGCTGCGGATGATCTTGCGCGCGGCATCGACGCGTTGCGGGCCTGCATCGGTGATTTTGTTGAGGATCACCACATCGGCGAACTCGATCTGTTCGGTAAGCAGGTTCACCAGGGTGCGCTCGTCCTCCTCGCCGAGGGTCTCGCCCCGGTCGCTGAGGAAATCGTGCGACGAGAAGTCTTTCAGCAGGTTTACGGCATCCACGACCGTGACCATGGTGTCGAGGCGGGCGACATCGGAGAGGCTCTCGCCCTCCTCATCGCGGAACTCAAAGGTGGCGGCCACGGGCAAGGGCTCTGAAATACCGGTAGATTCGATCAGCAGGTAATCGAAGCGGCCCTCCGCGGCCAAACGGCGCACTTCATCGAGGAGGTCGTCGCGCAGGGTGCAGCAGATGCAGCCATTGGACATTTCAACCAGGGTTTCATCGGTGCGGCTGAGCTCGGTATCGGCGCGCACAAGATCGGCGTCGATATTCACTTCCGACATATCGTTGACGATCACGGCAACGCGCCGACCCTCCCGATTGTTGAGGACACGATTGAGCAGTGTCGTCTTGCCGGCTCCAAGAAATCCAGAAAGAACCGTGACGGGAAGGCGTGAATCTGACATGAGCAGGCTCCATATCCGGCTGGCAAGGCTCGCAACGTGCACAGTTACGAGGTCAATGCAACAGCTATGGTTACGTTTGCCATGTTCAAGTGAGGATCGCTCGTGAAACGCAATAGCCGCCTCGCGCTCGCGCTGCACACGCTTGGACATATGGCGGCGGAACCCGACCGCATGCGGACGTCGACCGACATTGCCGCCCATGCGGGGACAAACCCCGTCGTGGTCCGGCGCGTTTTGGGCAAGCTGCGGGAGGCGGGGCTGCTGGCCTCCGAAAAGGGCCACGCGGGCGGCTGGAGGTTGGCGCGCAACCCGCGGACGATCACCCTGGCCGATGTGTACCTCGCCCTCGACGAACGCCTGATCGCCCCCGACGATACCGATGGTCCGCCGACTTGCTCTGTCGAGCATGCGCTCCATCGGCGTGTGTCCAGTGTGATCGAGAGCATCGAGAAGAGCCTGATTGACCGGCTGGCTCAGACGACGATCTTGGAAGTGCAGGAGGCGGAGGATTGCGGCTGCGCGGCTTGTTCGCCCCCGGATTGAGCCTTTGGGCCGAGCCGCGAACGGTTGGCATTTCGCTGCGGAGGGTATCGCAGCGCGTAGGGGCGGGCCCATGCAGTGACATCGACGATACAGCTCAGGCCCGTGCGGTCATCAGATCGAGCAGTTCCACGTGGATGCGGGACTACGGGCTTGACGCGGGTCAGGAGCGCTTGATCGGGCCAGAACAGATGCGACCTCGCAAATACTCCTGCTGCCCTTGAATTACGAGGGCGGTGCTGCCGGCGTTAGTCAACGATGTCCGCTGTCCGGGACAGTGCCGTCATCGAACAAAACTGGCAGATCGGTGGAGAGAGACCATGTCCGACATTCATGCAAGGACCATTGGCCCGGAATCAAGGTGCGCAGCACCGGCAGGACAGCGCCGACCGCCCCGAAGGCGGGCGCTTCCAGGTCGCTATGGATGTGCGGTGATCTTGAGGAAGCCACACCATAAAGTGCCTACCTGAGGCCTCGGCAGCGCCCCCCTTCGGACGGCCGCTGTCGCTGTGATCCTAGCTTACAAACCTCAGACGAAGCCGTCATCCGGCAGAACCGCCAGATGACGGCACAGAAAACATAGTGACAAGTGCTGCGGGGCGTTCGAACAGCCGCTTAGCACCAGCGCTACGCTGATCCAGCACTGGTCGAACGCAAAGCTCTGAACGTCGGCAGTGAAACGAGCACGACGCCGATTAAAGCGAGATATGCAACCAGTTCGGCCCGTCCGAATGTGCCAATCGCGACGGCGATCAAAGCCCAGACAACTGCAACGCCGTATGTGGGCGCTCGCTTAAGTGTCCATTGCACGAGGAAGCCAAGAGCAATCGCTAGACCAAGAAACAGGATCGTCGAATGTGTCTCTGGTAGGATGCCGTAGCCGGTCAATGAGACGGAAACCGAGACGCAAGACGCCGCCGACAACCACCCCGCATAAAGCCCAATTGGCCACGCACCCAATCGAGTTGTAGCCGCATAGCTAAAATGTCACCCGTACGCAAAGCAGGAATGTCACTCTCGCCCGCAATGATAACGAGCAGCGAGACCGGGCATGGAATGGGTGATCATGAGCGAGCGCGAGTTGAATCGCATCGAGGTTCTGGCGCCGGTCAGTTTATGTCCATCACGACCTGCCTGGATGCAGCTATCGGTGCAAACCTGCCTTCCGGGTGACACTGTTTACAAGCCGATCCACGCTCAGTAGGCATCAATCTATTGAATACCCCGCAAATATCGAATTCGCGTGGTTCACAAATAGATTGTTACTAAAAAGCAGAGTACTTTTCCAAAAACTCAAGAATTAGTTCCGCTACTCTGCGTGCACCACCTTGAACACTTAATTCAGCTGCAAGCGCAGTGGCAGAGCCTGCACCGACCACCTTCACACCCGATTGGACAAAAGTGTCAGCAGACTTTGCCGAATACTTCTTCAGCCATGTAAGAAATTCGATCAGTCGCGCACGCAACTCACGAAGAATTGAGTAGTCTACTTTATGTTTTCGGAGTTCGGCTTCTCCCAAAGCACAAAGCTTCGCAAGCTCTTGAATTTTCGCGGCCACGTAGTCTTTTGGAAAGATACGGTCTTCTCTCGGTGGATTGTTGTGAAATTGAGTTTTTCCAAAGCTTCGAGCGAGAATCTCGTCAAATTCAACGCGCAAGCGTTTAAGGTCATCTGCCAACATAGCTTTATCGAGGAGTTCTTCGACGGTGCCATTTAACCGCGTACCTTTCTTTTCCTTCCAAACAGCTTCGGGTAATTCCGAAATAGCACCTTGTGCTTCCCAACTAATGGGACGTCCGTCCAAAATAGACTGATACCATCTCTGCCAAAACACACCAATCGGATCATCAACTCCCAAGTTCGATTTTAGATTAATCCAAGATAACCGAACTACTTCGGGCACACCTTCCGGCCATAAGGGCTTACAAAATAGTGATTTGACATCCATTCCGCTAGCTAGCGATTTGGATTCGCTTATAGCTAATTGCAGAATTGTACGACGTTGCAGCTTCTCGTCAGTGCTAGAATCACTCAAATGGCCTTTAACTCTCTCCGCCTTTGGACATTCATACACTAGCAATCTTCTGGCATTCAAAATTACATCATAAGTATTATTAAATGGCCTAGGGTCGTTCGAAGTGGACAGAAACATGTGGTTCCATGCCCGAGTAATACTATGACCGATGACGTTGTATTCGTAACGGAAGGCGGCACCATCTATATCATTGAGCTTTTCGCTGTCGTGATCGACTATAGCTCTGTGAAGATCGAATCGATTATAAATTGCTTTTCTACGCTCGCGCCAATCCTTGTTTTTGATTTTTAACTCACCTGCTTGTCCAAGAGTAATGAACAATGCCGAGCGAAGAATACAGTGGTCTCTCGAAGAAAACGCGTTTTTTCTCATTAGCCCGATCGCTGGTATAGTTCGAAGTGCCGTGCGCAAGGCAATTGTTGACGATTGGTGCTCACTTATCTCTGGGAAGCCTGCTGGATTAAGCCTTGACATACTAAATGTCTGGCGCTTTTGCTTTGTTTGCGGTTTGGGAAAAGCCGATATCAGGGCGGCAATTGTTCGCATGGATTTTGACATGAGCGCAATATAAATCGTTTCAGCAAACACAAATGCTCAACCTTCCTTTTATCCTATCGCGTGGCGATGAGCATGTCACCAATAGAACAAGCTGGTCATTCGCACATCCCGTAGTATCCCGTACGATGGGCTCTCACCGAACCTTCGTCGCTTGAAGTGTCAATGCTCGCCTTCGCCTCCCGCAAGGCTTACCCGCCGTGCGATTTTGGGTGTCTCCGGTCTGTTAGGCCTTGCTTCCGAAGCGCTCTGTGGTGACGCTTCTGCTTTGCAGAACCTGCGACATTCCAGGATGGTTGCAACACGAGGGTTGTGATTTGGGGATCGGTAGAGTGCGACAAGTGCACTTCCCAACATCACACAGATCATGACGGTCGCCCAAATGGGGCTGACGACCGCCACAGGCAACCAAAAGGTTCCAACGGCCAAAGAGACAATCAACGGAAGCCGCGTTGCATGCCACTCCGCATCGTCAGCGCGTTTTATGAGCGCCCAAACCAAACCTACGATCAGCCAGATGAAAATCGGCCCCCAAATTGCAAACGCGTAAGCAGCGGGTACGATCAATGGGTCCGGTAGTGGTATCGGAAACAGGCTGTCATCATAACCGCGGAAGTTAGGCACAAAGAAGTTTGATCCCACAAACGTAAGGCTCAAAACCGCAGTGATGGCCGCGACGGCTCTCCTTGAGTTCAGCATCTTCCTCCAGCCTTCCTTTACCCAAGGGCTTTTCAGCCGTGTCTTTTTTTTCAAAACCGCGCGTTGGGCCGTCCATATTTGAAGAACGGAAGCCGCTCCAAGCTGCACTCGCTCCAAAGTATAGTGTTATTACGTGTGAACTGCTGCCCTAAATGAGCAAGCAACGACGGCCCGAAAGTTGGCCCTGCGGATGGACGATCAAGGGTCCGCTCCGTCCGGGATCGAGCCAGTGCCGAAGTTGTCGAACGTAAACTGTTGGCAGAAACCGCCGGTGAAGTTGGAGCCAGTTCATGGGTCCTGACCCCACTCTCTGGGTCCGATCAGGCGTCGCGCAACCGAGACCAGACCTGCGAGATCACCACCGATCCCTCGCCAACAGCTGAGGCCACGCGTTTGACCGATTGCGACCGCACATCCCCAATGGCGAAGACGCCTGGGATGGACGTCTCAAACGAGTATTGCGATCCCGCAGCCTCGCCAGTGATCGCAAAACCCTTGTCGTCCAGGGAGATCATTCCTTCCAGCCATCCGGTGTTCGGCGCAGCACCCACCATCACGAAGAGGGCCGACGCTTCGATTGTCTCCTCGGTGCCGACCTTGCGGTCGCGGATCGTGAGGCTCTCGAGTTGCGCGTCGCCCTCCAGGGCCAAGACCTCCGTGTTGTAGTGCAGGGTGATCTTCGGTTCGGCCGCAAGACGGCTGGAGAGATACTCCGACATGGAGGCCGCAAGGGACGCGCCCCGGACAAGCACATGGACATGGCGCACCGATCGGCTCAGAAACATCGCCGCTTGCCCCGCCGAATTGCCGCCGCCGACCACCACCGCAACCTTGTCGCGGCAATAGCGCGCTTCGGTCTGGGTCGCCGCGTAGGAGACGCCGCGGCCTTCGAAGAATTCGAGCCTCTCCCAAGGCAGGCGACGATACTGGACACCGGTTGCGATCACGACCGCGCCTGACCTTACCTGTTGGCCGTCATCGATCCGCGCGGTGAAGCTGCCATCCTCCTCCTGCACGAGTTTCGTGACGCGCCTTGGACGCACGAAGCGCGTGCCAAATTTCATGGCTTGCACTTCGCCGCGCCAGATGAGGTCTCCGCCTGAGATGCCGGTGGGAAATCCCATGTAGTTTTCAATGCGCGAGGAGGTTCCCGCCTGCCCGCCGATTGCCAGCTCTTCCACAACGATGGCCGAGAGACCCTCCGCGCCCGCATAGACCGCGGCTGCGACACCGGCGGGCCCACCCCCGACGATCAGCACGTCGACATTTGCGGTCTCCGAAAGCGCAAGGTCGAGACCGAGAATTCTTGCGATCCGCGCCGGGGTGGGCGGATCAATCGGCTCGCAATCGCCAAACACGATGCAGGGCCGCAAAGGTGTGCCCGCGGGCAAAACGGTCGAGGCTTCGGGAAGCGCGACACTTCTATAGGGGATCTTGTTGCGGCTCAGAAACGCTTCCGACTGCCGGACTTCCGGATCAGAGTCGGCGCCGATGACGACGAGGTTGCCATCGCCCGCTTCCACCTGGCGGCGGCGCCGGGCTGTCAGCACGGTGATGATGATGTCGCTCATTTCCGGTTTTGCCGCCATGAGGCGCAGCATCAATGAACGTTCGACCAGGAGGACGCGGCTCTCGACCGTTGTGCGCAAGCACGATGCCGCCGCCCCACCCGTGAGAAACGAAATGTCACCCGCAAACTGCCCCGGTCCGAGGGACGCGCTGAGATAGGCCTCGCCTGTCTTCGGATCGAAAACCTCGATCTCGCCTTCCAGGAGATAGATGAAGTTGTCCTGCCGCTGGCCCAACTGGATCACGATGTGGCCTTGAGGCCAGGTGACCACTTTTCCGGCTTCGTGGAGCGCCGCAACATGGCTCTCCGTCAGCGGGGTTCGCGTCATCCGGGCTAGATCTTGCGCAAAGCTTTCCACTGATACCCCCGATACTCACACACCCCAGCAGAGCAATAGAGGCGGGACGAAATTGCGTCAAACACTTGCGCCGCGCCCCGGCGCTTCAGCGCGCGCCAGCTTGCGGTCGAAGGCGTTGGCTCAGCGGAGATAGGCCATGGCGAATTGCGGAGAGAGCTTTGCCGATTGCAGGAAAGCGGAGAGCTTTTCTGGCGCCGGGCCCGCCTTTGGGGTCGTGCCGGTTTCGACCGCCGCCAGCCCTCCGGTGATGTAAATGCAATCGAGGCCCTCGCCGAACGCGCCTTGGATGTCGGTGGCGATGCCATCGCCCACGCAAATCACCTCCGACGGGTCGGCGTCGCCGTTGTTGATCGCGGCCAGGGCGTTGCGCGCCAGGTTGTAGATCGGCGGATGCGGCTTGCCGAAATAGTAGCTCTGGCCGCCGGCCTCGGTATAGGCCTGCGCCAAAGCGCCCGCGCAGTAGAGGCGCTTCTCGCCCATATCGACGACGATGTCGGGATTGGCGCAGAGAAACTTGAGCCCCTTGGTTTTGGCATAGAGCAAGGTGGCGCGGTAATCCTCGGGGGTCTCGGTCTCGTCGTCTACAAGGCCGGTGCAGACGATCCCCTCAGCGTCTTCCAGAGGCACGCGCTCCACGTCGATGGGCTTCCCGTCATCGCCGATGAAGAAGCCAAGGTCTCTTTCCGGGCCGATATGGTGGATGCGCTTGCCAAAAAAGTGGGACGCCATCGCGGTCTGGGCTGCGTCGCCGGAGGTTACGATCACATCATAGCAATCGCGCGGCGCACCAACGCCTTCCAACTGGCGCGCGACATGGGCACGCAGCCGGGGGGAATTGGTCAAGAGAACCACCTTGCCGCCAACTTCGCGAAACCGAATCAACGCGGAGACCGCATCGGGAAACGCACGCTGCCCATCGTGCAGGCAGCCCCAGAGATCGCAATAGAGGGCACGATAGGTCTGGCCGATTTCGCTGAGCGACCCGATAATCTTGGTCATGTGTCTCCTCGTTGGCGCCTATCCCCGCGCCATTTCGCTGCTCGATCCCGAAAGGCGGACCTAGCGCATTTGCGACGCAGGTTCAAAGCAGGATCGCCGCCCATTCTTTCGGTGCGGATTTGGAAACCTTGTGGGCAAAAATCCTGCCCCTCGCTTGTGATTTCTCAACCATCTGAAAGGTAGCCTTTGCCAATCCGCCTGTGCGCGCCCCGCGTGCTTCATGCGGTGGATGAAATGTCGCGACGAGAAAGGGCCCGGACATGGCTGGCTTTTTGGATGAACCCGCTGCCTTCCAAGGTTCGAGCGCAGAGGAAACGCCGGCCCGACGGATTGAATTGGCGCATGTTGTCTCGGTCGCGGGTGCGGTCAGCGGCGCGTCGGTTCTCGATGTGGCCTGCGGAGACGGGCGGCTCACGCGCCGTTTCGCCGAGGCGGGCGCGGCCTCCGTGGTGGGCGTTGATATTGCTGCGACGATGATTGCGCGCGCTGAAGCCGCGACGGCTTTGGACCCCTGGTCCGAAACCGGGGCCGAGGTGCGATTTCATCAGGTCAGCGCGGCGAGCCGGACCTGGCAGCTCGACCCGCCCGCGGACTTGGTTGTGGCGATGGATCTGCTCAACCACGCCGCGGGGGACAGTGAGTTGGGCGCGATCTGCCGTTTCGTCGGACGGAATGTCACGCCCGGTGGGCGGTTCGTCTGCGCCTGTCTGGCGCCGAGCTTCGACTTTAAAGGGGCGACGGACGATCTGGAGACACTGATCGGGATCCGTCCCTGTGGCACGGATCAGGTCTTCTTCGAACGACTCTCTGGCGGGCGCACGCTGCGTTTGCGGCCCTGGAGCCGCTCCGAGATCGAGAGCAGCCTGCGCGATGCGGGTCTTGCCGATATCAAGTGGCATCCGATCACGCCGCTGGCCTCGGAACCCGATCTGACGCGCGACCTGGAGTGGTATTTCGCCAATCCAAGCGCGATTGTTCTGTCGGCGACGCGCACGCTGGACGCCTAGGGCTTTTTCCGGGCCTGGCTCATCCCTAAATACAAGGCCCGCGCGCTAAAGCCCTTGCCTGCATCGCATTTTTTGCACTGCAACAAGAGCAGCGCCGCGCGTGGGATTGCTCCGCAGAGAGTCCCGTTTACCGTGTTTACTTTCGGTAAAGGACCTCTTGACACGCGCGCGCCAGCTTTCTACCTGACCAGCACTAGCACTCCAGGGTGGCGAGTGCTAGGGAAACGCTGCCATCCCGTATGAAGGTTGGAACGCAACAAGGAGCGATCCCAAATGCAATTCACTCCGCTGCATGACCGTGTTTTGGTCCGCCGCATTGAAAGCGAAGAAATGACCAAGGGCGGCTTGATTATCCCGGACAGCGCCAAGGAAAAGCCCTCCGAGGGCGAAATTGTCGCCGTAGGCGAAGGCGCCCGCAAGGATAGCGGTGAGCTTATCCCGATGGCCGTAAAGGCCGGCGACCGGATCTTGTTCGGCAAGTGGTCGGGCACCGAAGTCAAGATCGACGGTGATGACATGCTCATCATGAAGGAATCCGACATTCTCGGCATCCTGTCGGATTCGAGCGCTGCCAAGGCCGCTTGATCGCAGCCTGACCGCAGACCCGTATCTTCCGATAGTTTGACTTACAGGAGTTGCCCACATGGGTGCTAAACAGCTCAAATTCGAAACTGACGCGCGCAACCGTATGCTGACCGGCGTCAACCTCCTCGCCGATGCGGTGAAGGTGACGCTCGGCCCCAAAGGCCGCAACGTGGTTCTCGACAAATCCTTCGGCGCACCGCGCATCACCAAGGACGGTGTGACGGTTGCGAAGGAAATCGAGCTTGAAGACAAGTTCGAGAACATGGGTGCACAGATGGTCCGCGAAGTGGCCTCCCGCACCAACGACGAGGCTGGCGACGGCACCACCACCGCGACCGTTCTGGCCCAAGCCATCGTCAAAGAAGGCATGAAGTCGGTTGCTGCTGGCATGAACCCGATGGACCTGAAGCGCGGCATCGAACAGGCCGTTGCGGTCGTCGTCGACGAAATCAAGTCGAAGGCGCGCACCGTGTCCGGCTCCGATGAGGTTGCACAGGTCGGCACCATCTCTGCCAATGGCGAGAAGGAAATCGGCGATCAGATCTCTGACGCGATGCAGAAGGTCGGCAACGAAGGTGTCATCACCGTCGAAGAGAACAAAGGTTTCGAGACCGAAACCGAAGTTGTCGAAGGGATGCAGTTCGACCGCGGCTATCTCAGCCCCTACTTCATCACCAATGCCGACAAGATGATCGCAGAACTCGAAGACTGCCTCATCCTGCTGCATGAGAAGAAGCTCTCCTCGCTCCAGCCGATGGTGCCGCTGCTTGAGACAGTCATCCAGTCCGGCAAGCCGCTCCTCATCATCGCGGAAGACGTGGACGGCGAAGCGCTTGCCACCCTCGTGGTGAACAAGCTGCGCGGCGGCCTCAAGATCGCGGCCGTCAAGGCACCGGGCTTCGGCGACCGCCGCAAGGCCATGATGCAGGACATCGCGATCCTGACCGGTGGCCAGGTCATCTCCGAAGATCTCGGCATGAAGCTCGAAAATGTCGGCCTCGACATGCTCGGCTCCTCGCGCAAGATCACCATCACCAAGGACGAGACCACCATCGTCGACGGTGTGGGCGAGAAGGCTGAAATCGAAGCGCGCGTCGCTCAGATCCGCCAGCAGATCGAAGAAACCAGCTCCGACTACGACCGCGAGAAGCTCCAGGAGCGTCTGGCAAAGCTCGCAGGCGGTGTGGCTGTGATCCGCGTCGGCGGTGCTTCCGAAGTGGAAGTGAAAGAGCGTAAGGATCGCGTCGATGACGCGCTGAACGCAACCCGCGCGGCAGTTCAGGAAGGCGTGGTTGTCGGGGGCGGCGTCGCTCTCGTGCAGGCCTCCAAGAAGCTGCTCGAGCAGGAAGGCGAAAACGCCGATCAGACCGCAGGCATGACGATCGTCCGCAAGGCTCTGCAGGCGCCGCTGCGTCAGATCGCCGAAAACTCCGGCGTCGACGGCTCGGTCGTTGCAGGCAAGATCATGGAATCGGACGACGACGCGTTCGGCTTCAACGCGCAGACCGAAGAATATGGCGACATGTTCAAGTTTGGCGTGATCGACCCGGCCAAGGTTGTGCGCACCGCGCTTCAGGATGCAGCCTCCGTTGCTGGTCTCCTGATCACCACCGAGGCGATGATTGCCGACAAGCCTGAGCCAAAGGGCGCAGCCGCTGGCGGGATGCCCGGCGGCATGGGCGGAATGGGCGGCATGGACGGCATGATGTAAGACGCCGTCCGCTGTTGCGGATTGGGAAAGGGCACCCTCGCGGTGCCCTTTTTCTTTGCGAGGTTGAGCGCATACGCTGGGATTGGCGCCGCCAATGTAGAGGCGATTCGGATGTTCGAGCCTCGCGTCATCCGAAGACCGCCAATCCTTGACCACGGCCTCGGCACATACGCCTAAGAAACATTGTTATCCAGTTTGCAACGGTAACCAAAGAAAGTTGCGCAACCTTATTGTGTGGGCAAGCATTTTGCGGTATTGATGGTGCACTGCAATACGGTGCGCGAGGCGTGAGTAGGATGTTTGACACTAGAGGCCACAATTTGCCGGTCGGTACGATCTGCATCGAAGATCTCGAAATCGGAATGTCCCGGTCGCTTTCCAAGACGATCGGAGACCGGGAAATCGAGATGTTCGCGGAACTGTCGACGGACCACAATCCGGTGCATCTCGACGATTCCTATGCCGAGGACACAATTTTTGGCGGGCGGATCGCGCATGGGATGCTCACCGCAGGTCTGATTTCGGCGGTGATCGGCGAGCAGCTTCCGGGCCATGGCACCGTCTATCTCAAGCAAGACATGACGTTTCTTGCGCCCGTGCGCCCAGGCGATCGGGTCGAGGCCACAGTGACAGTCAAGGACATTGATTACGCCAAGCGCCGCGTCGCACTTGAATGCCATTGCCGGGTGGGCAATACGGTCGTTCTAAAGGGCGACGCGCTGGTTCTGGCGCCGAGCCGCAAGTTCGACTGATCAAGGGCCTGTTTCATGGCCCCGAGAGGCCATGAGACGACACCAAGGCTATCTGGGCATCGCAGCCGAGGACAGGGGCGCGGCGGCAGCGATCGGCAATTTCGACGGCGTGCATCTCGGCCACCAGGCTGTGCTCGACCTCGCCCGAGACGTGGCGCAGCAAAACAACGTCCCGTTTGGCGTTGTCACCTTCGAGCCGCATCCCCGCTGTGTCTTCAATCCCAAGGCCGCGCCCTTCCGGTTGATGACCGCAACAGCACGCGCGCACCGGCTCGAAAAACTGGGCGTTGAACAGCTCTACGAACTGAAATTCGACCTGGACCTCGCGGGCCTCTCGGCGGAGGACTTCTTGCGCCAGGTTCTGGTTGAGGGGCTGGGCCTCACCCATCTGATCGCGGGCGCGGACTTCCGCTTTGGGCAGAACCGCGCGGGCGATATCGGCTTGATCCGGGATCTGGAGCCGCAATTGGGGCTGGGGGTGACGGAGGCGCCGATCATCAGCGGACCATCGGGGCATTACTCATCCACCGCGATCCGCGATGCGCTGACCCAAGGTGACCCCCAAGAGGCCGCGAAGATGCTCGGGCATTGGCACCGCATTGAGGGCGCTGTTCAGCATGGCGACAAGCGCGGACGGGTTCTGGGCTTTCCGACCATCAATCTCTGGCTCGACGAACTGCATTTGCCGCGCTTTGGGGTCTACGCCGTGAGCGTCGACGTTTTGAGCGGACCGCATCAGGGCCGCTATGACGGATGTGCCTCCATCGGCGCCCGGCCAACCTTCGGGGAAAACAGACCAAACCTGGAGGTGTTTATCCTCGACTTTTCCGGCGATCTCTACGGCGAGGGGGTTTCCGTCGCTCTGATGGCCTTCCAGCGGCCGGAGCTGCGCTTCGACGGCGCCGACGCTCTCATCGCGCAGATGCAACTCGATGTCGCGGAGACACGCCGCACCCTGAAAAACCTCAGCCTCGTCTGATGATTACGCTTGAGACGGCGCGTCTGCGTCTTCGTCCGCTGGCAGAGCAGGACCGTGAAGCGCTCGTGGCGATGAATGCCGATCCGGAGGTGATGGAGCATTTCCCGAGCATACTCTCGCCCGAGGAGACCGACGCGTTCTGCGAGCGCGTGCGGCAGAGCTGGGCACAGCATGGCATCGGGTTTGCGGCTGTGGAAAGCCGTGAGAATGCGCGGTTCTTAGGCTTTGCCGGGCTCGCTGTGGTTCGGTTTGAGACGCCCGTGCAAGGCCTGACGGAGATCGGCTGGCGGTTCGCGCGGGCGCAATGGTGTCACGGCTATGCCACGGAAGCGGCGCGGGCCTGGATGGCTTATGGCTTTGATGCGCTCAAGCTCGACCGGATCGTCTCCTTTACGACCGCGCCGAACCATCGCTCGCTTGCGGTGATGCGACGCTTGGGGATGGCCCGGCGCCCTGACCTCGATTTCGAGCATCCCGCCCTCCCGCTGGATCACCTGCTGCGGCCGCATCTGGTGTTTGAGCGGCGGGCAGATGCTGGGGAGGCTTGACGGGCGGGGCTGCAATCGCCCAGGTAACGCGCGCATTGGCAAAGTCGGAGCGGGAGGAGAAAAATGAGCCAGAGAGATGACTTGATCGCGGTCTATGCCGAGGATCTCAAAACGAAATGCGGCGTCGATCCGGATATGGACCTTCTCACCAAGGTGACCATCGGGCTGGGCCCATCGATCTACAACCAGGATTCCTCCACGGTGGCCGGGACGGACCCATCGGAGGTTGAGACCGTGCGCCGCAACTTCCTGATCGGCAAACTTGGCTTGGCGGAGGGCGCAGCGCTCGATGCGGGTATCGACGCGGTTATGGAGCAATATGGCCGCTCGAACCGCACCAAATATCGCGCGGTCGTCTATTACTTGCTGACCAAGCATTTCGGCAAGGAAAGCGTCTACGCCTGAGGCCTTCGCGGCCCCCGAGCGCCTCTCCCCGCTCAGGTGATCATCGCTTCGAGCGGGTGGTAGGCGGGGTCTTGCGCGCCGCCAAAGGCCAAGTCCGGCAGAATGTCGGGCTTGAACCATGTCTTGCCGAGATCGGTTGGGCTGAACCATCTGCGCCGGGTCACGATGCCTTCGGGGTCGCGCCACTCCTCTTGCAGTTCACCGTCGAGACTGCGGGCGGCGAAGAAGAGATCGACCTGATGGAAGTCGCCATGGCGGTCGTGAAACTCGCAGACGCCGAGAAGCCGACCGACCGAGACGCGCAAGCCGGTTTCTTCATGGACTTCGCGGGCGAGATTGTCCGGCAGGCTGGCATGGGTGACGGCGCCGCCCCCCGGTGCGCACCACAGATCCGGCCGCCCGCCCGCCGGAGCGTTCACCAGCAGGAGCCGACCGCTCTCGACAATGACCGCTCGGACAGCAAGGCGCGGGCTCTGAGCGGTTGAGGGGATCATGCGCGCGGACGGATCCGGTTGATATGCCCCATCTTCCGGCCCGGGCGCGCCTCGCCCTTTCCGTAGAGATGCACCGCGCCGTCGGCGGCCGATACTGCCTCGTCGGCCTCGGACCCGAGGAGATTGACCATCTCCGCATCTGCGTGGCGCTGGCCGTCGCCAAGCGGCCAACCGCAGATCGCGCGGATATGCATCTCGAATTGGTCGGTCAGGCAGGCATTCTGGGTCCAGTGGCCGGAATTGTGCACCCTCGGCGCAATCTCATTCACGACGAGGCCATCGGGCGCCACGAAGAGTTCGACGCCGATCACACCGACATAATCGAGCGCATTGAGGATGCGCCCCGCGAGCAGAACCGCGTCCTGCGCGAGCGCGGGGGTGATCCGCGCGGGCACCTCCGTGCGGCGGAGGATGCCGTTTTCGTGGGCGTTCTCCCCCGGATCGAAGCACACGACGGCGCCGTTGAGCGCGCGCGTGGCAATCACCGAAATCTCTCGCTCGAACGGAACGACCCCTTCGAGGACCGCCGGTTGACCGCCGATTGCCTCCCAGGCCTGCGCAGTCTCTGCGGGATCCTTCAGGCGCGTCTGGCCTTTGCCGTCATAGCCGAAGCGGCGGGTCTTGAGGATCGAAGGCGTGCCGATCGCAGCAACAGCCGCTTGCAACTGCGCTTCGGTGTCGGCCGCCGCATAGGGGGCCGTTCGCAGGCCAAGACCGGTCAGAAAATCCTTCTCCGCCACGCGGTCCTGGCTCACCTCCAGCGCGCGGCGACCGGGCCGGACCGGAACACGCGGGGTCAAGATGTCGACCGCGCGCAGATCGACGCTTTCGAATTCGTAGGTCACCACATCGACGGAATTTGCAAAGGCGGTGAGCGCCGCTTCGTCGTCATAGGCCCCACGCGTGAAGGCATCCGCGACTTGCGCCGCGCAGGGGGCTTCTGCGTCCTCATAGATGTGGCATTTCAGGCCCAGACGCGCGGCAGCGAGGCTGAGCATCCGGCCCAGTTGCCCGCCGCCCAAGATCCCGACCGTGCTGCCGGGAAGCAGGACCTCATTCACCATGGGGGATCTCCGCGACCGCATCGGTCTGCGCCGCGCGCCACGCATCAAGCTGGGCTGCGACATCCGGATCGGTCGTGGCGATGATGGCCGCGGCCAGGAGGGCGGCATTCACCGCGCCCGCCGGGCCAATGGCGAGCGTCCCGACCGGAATGCCTTTGGGCATTTGGACGATGGACAGAAGCGAATCCATACCCGAAAGCGCCTTGGACTGGACCGGGACGCCGAGCACAGGCACCCGGGTTTTCGCGGCCAGCATGCCTGGAAGATGCGCCGCCCCCCCAGCGCCCGCAATAATTGCGCGAAGCCCGCGCGGGGCGGCCTCCTCGGCGTAGCGGAACAGCCGATCCGGGGTGCGGTGTGCGGACACAATGCGAGCCTCATGCGCCACCTGCAGCTCCTGGAGCAGGTCGGAAGCCAGTTTCATCGTTTCCCAGTCCGACTGGCTTCCCATCACGATTCCCACAAGCGGGTCGGGCATCGATATCCTCCGCGATTTTGCGAATTTCCGGTATAAGAGGCGGTGCAGGCGAACAACAGCCCAATCGGCGAGGTCGAGCCATCTCAGCGCCTGCGCGTCCTGGGAAGGCACCGCCTCCTCCGCTTAGGGTGCCCTCAGGCGATGATGTCGGGGGTGATCTCGTCGGAGATGCGCCGGATCTCATCCTTCAAGAGCAATTTGCGCTTCTTCAGCCTTCGCACCGTCAGGGGATCAGCCCGGCCTTCGGAGTCGAGGGCTGTAATGGATTCGTCCAGATCGCGGTGCTCGCGCTCAAGGAGTTCGAGGCGGATGCGCAGCACCTCTTCGCGCGGCATCTCTGGCGTTTGGCTCATCTGGGTGTCCCTGGACGGTCTTTTGCGCACCATACGCACATGCTGCGCCAGCGAAAAGGCATGGTGAGCCAAGGCTCTTGCACTTTTCAATTCCGTGCCCATGTCTGTCTCATCTGGCTGCCTGAATGGGGCCGAAACAAAGTCGCTTTTTGCAAGGGCTTGATGGCTATGAGCAAAGTCACCTTCGCGTCGCATCCGTATCTGTTGGGATTTGAAGATCTCGACAGGTTGGTCGAGCGGACCGCGAAAACCGGAAATGAGGGGTATCCCCCTTACAATGTCGAGCAGCGCTCGCCCACCGCTTACCGCATAACGCTCGCGGTTGCGGGGTTTTCCGAAGCCGATCTCGGGATCACTGTAGAAGCCAATCAGCTTGTGATCCGCGGACGCCAATCCGACGATACCCAAGGCCGCGTTTTTCTGCATCGCGGGATTGCCGCGCGGCAGTTCCAGCGGAACTTCGTGCTGGCGGATGGCGTCGATGTGACCGGGGCCGAGCTGGAAAACGGCCTCCTCCACGTCGATCTTCAGCGCGTGGAACCGGAGTCGGTTGTTCAAACCATTAAGATTAACGGCAAGCAGCGCTCATGAAGGGGTTTGCTATGGCTGATTTTCCCAGCTTCTCACCGGATGGCGATCAGAAGATCGTTTATGTCCGCGACGTAAAGACATCCGAGTTGCCGGAGCCGATCCAGGCACAGACCGGCGGCCAAGACCGGGTCTACGCGATCCACGCGGAATCCGGCGAGGTACTCGCGCTCGTTGACGACTGGAAAGCAGCGTTCGTGCTTGCTCGGCGCAACGAGATGGCGCCGTTCAGCGCTCACTGAGCGAAGACGCGCGTTGGGGGTCACGCGTCGCGTTCGCTCGCGAGGCTGAAACGCGACTCCGTGCGATCTACCTACTTACCGAAGAAAAAAAGGACCTGGCGGGGCACGCCGGGTCCTTTGTCGTTTCAATTGGCATTCGGAAGAGCGGCCAGCGCCCTCCTGTTGCAGGGTTTACCCGCAGACCGGCAGGCAGATCGCTTCTCTATTCCGCAGCCGCCTCGTGGCTCGCTTCGAGGCTGGCGAGGAACCTCTCAGCGTCCAGCGCTGCCATACAGCCCATCCCCGCCGAGGTGACCGCCTGGCGATAGATATGGTCCGTGATGTCCCCGGCTGCGAAGACGCCTGGGATTGAGGTGGCCGTGGAGCCCGGATTGGTCACGACATAGCCGCCATTGTGGAGTTCGAGCTGGCCCGCAACGAGTTCCGAAGACGGGGTGTGGCCGATGGCGACAAAGACGCCCGCACATTCGCGCTCGTGCTCTTCGCCTGTGCGCACATCCCGCAAGCGCACGCCGGTGACGCCAAGCGGCTGATCGGTTCCGAGCACCTCATCGAGCACATGGTTCCAGACGACTTCCGCCTTGGGGTTTTTGAAGAGACGGTCCTGCAAGATCCGGTCAGCGCGCAACTCGTCCCGCCGGTGCACAAGCGTAACCTTCGAGGCGAAATTGGTGAGAAACAGCGCCTCCTCCACGGCGGTGTTGCCGCCACCGATCACGACGACTTCGCGTCCGCGATAGAAGAAGCCGTCGCAGGTCGCGCAAGCCGAGACGCCAAATCCCTTGAACTTCTCCTCGCTCGGCATGCCGAGCCACCGCGCTTGAGCCCCCGTGGCCAAGACGACCGCATCGGCGGTATAGACATCGCCACCATCGCCGACCGCGCGGAACGGACGCTGCGACAGATCGAGGCTCGCAATGTGATCCGTGATGATCTCGGTGCCGGTGGCGCGCGCATGGGCCTCCATCCGGATCATCAGATCGGGCCCCTGGACCTCGGTGTCCCCCGGCCAATTCTCGACCTCCGTCGTGATCGTAAGCTGACCGCCGGGCTGAATGCCCTGGATCAGCAAGGGCTCCAGCATCGCCCGGGCGCCATAGACGGCGGCGGTGTAGCCTGCCGGGCCGGACCCGATGATGAGAAGCTTGGTATGTCGCGCCTGGGTCACTCGATCACCCCTCCACTCGATTAGAGCGGCTATATAGGAGGTGGGGGGCGAACTGTGAAGATCTTGGACAACCAGACGGGGCTTTACATCTCCAGGGCCAATTGAGAGATATATAATTATCTTCTCGTCCGCATCAGAGTAATGTTCGGGCAGACTTCCAACGGACTCAGGCGACGATGCCCACATTTAAGCTCGACCCTATCGACCGGAAAATCCTTGCGGAGCTGCAGGCCGATGGGAGAATGACGAATGTCGAGTTGTCCAGGCGGGTGGGGATTTCTGCGCCGCCCTGCTTGCGGCGGGTGCGGACCCTGGAAGAACAAGGCTTCATCCGCGGCTACCACGCCGACATCGACTCGCGCGAGCTTGGCTTCGAGGTCCAGGTGTTCGCGATGGTTGGGCTCGCCAGTCAAGCGGAGGCGGATCTCTCCGCGTTTGAGGACCGGGCCCGCTCCTGGCCGCTTGTTCGTGAATGCCACATGCTGAACGGGGAAATCGACTTCATCCTCAAATGCGTGGCGCCAGACCTCACCACGTTTCAAAATTTTCTCACCGGCGATCTGACAGCCGCCCCGAACGTCGCCAGCGTGAAGACAAGCTTGGTGATCCGTTGCGCGAAGGACCTGCCGGGTGTGCCGTTCGAGGTTTACGAGGCGCGCGTGGCGGCAGACGGATAGGCACGGCGCGAGCGGTCATCGGAGCCGCCCTCTCCCGCATTCACTTGGTTGCGACCCATCCCGCAGCCCCGGTCATTGCAAGGGCTGCATATCGGTTGACCCGGTGCGCCCGGGCCTGGGTGAGAAGGTGGCGACGAGCACGGTCTGCCAGCACGATATAGGCCGAGAACACAACCAGCAGCACCAGCGCGACGACGGCGCAGAGTTCGAGATAGCCCAGGAGTCCTACCTGTCCGACCTCGATGACCGAGGGCAGGAGTGCGAGGTAGAAGATCATCACCTTCGGATTGGCCATGGTGAGCGCAAAGCCCGCCATCAGGAGGCTTGCTGGTGCCTCCTCACCCGCGGCGACCGTCTGGTCGGGCGAAAGACTGTCGCCGGAGGTCCACATTTTCCAGGCGAGCCACAGGAGGTAGGCAATGCCCGCCCATTTGATGGCGAGAAACAGCCAATGGACGGTTTGAGCCACCATAGCTAGCCCGCCAACGGCAATCGCGAGCCAAACGAGATCGGCGAGCCCAGCCCCAAGCGCAAAGGCCGCCGCACCCCCGCGACCACGCCCGAGAACGCGGGCGACGAGCGCGACGATACCCGGTCCGGGCGAGGCCGCCGCCAGCAAGAGCGCGACCCCGAAGACGGCAAGCGATTGGATATCCATGGTCCGGCCTCCTGCGGGTCGAAGGCCCTTAGCCCGGGCGGGGCGCGCGGAGCAAGCGAAACGGGAGCAGCGCCGACTTAACGGGACACGGCCTTATCGAGACGCGGCGCTACCGATCATCCGGGCCTGGGGAGCGGACGCAGGGGCGCGGGCGGCAGACGGGTTTGCGCCCAATTCCGCAAAAGATCGCGTTGCAGCGCCCGGGCCCGGTTGGACCAGCTCCGCGCGCCGCGGGGCGCATCGGGCGCGCGATCGGGGATGGTGGCGCGCCGAGCGAGATCGGCGGAGTAAATGGCGAAAGCGAGGCGCCGCCGGGGCGTTTGCATGTAACCAGCCAAGCCACTCGCAAAGTAGAGCGTGCCTGTTTTGGCTTGAGCGCTGATCTCAGCCATGCGCCGACCGTCTTCGGTCACGATGGGCTGATCACGCAGTAGATCGGGCAGGCTCCCGTCGCTCTCGGCCAAGAGGACACGGATTGTCTCCGCGGCGGACCAACGCGAGCGGTCCGACAGGCCCGAATGGTCGACGAACTGTGCGTCAGTGAGGCCATACTTCTCGTGCGCCCAGTCGGTCATGGCAGCCGCACTTTCGGCAAGGCTTGAAGGGGCGACGCCCCGCGCCTGGCTCGCGCGGAGGCCGACGATTTCGGCGGTGAGGTTGGTTGAGTATCGCAGCATCCCGGTCAGGATCGCGTCAAGCTCGCCGCTCTCGTGAACGACAAGTGCCGTGCCATCGGGCGCTGTGGGTGAGATCTCAGGGGGCGCAAGAGCGATCCCGACCTCGCCGCAGAGCGCGCGAAACACCTCACCGGCATGGCGCGCGGGCTGCCGAACGGGAAGCCAGAGCGCGCCGCGCCCTGTCAGTCTGTCGCGGGGTAAGGCCCAGATCTCCCGACCGTCCTCCAGCCGGTGCTTGGGCGGAGGCGCCGATCCCCATTCGCCGCCGATGCCTTCAAGCGGCACGCGGAAGTTTTGCCCTGGGGCGAAGAACTCCACGCCGGGCCCGCCTTCTTCCGGTGCCCATTCGATCCGCACGCGGTTGAAATTCAGGTTCAGGCCAGAGACTGTCGGGTTGTAGCTGACATGGGCGGGCTGCCTCGCCTCGATTTCGGTGATGGCGGGCAGCGCGGCATCGAAGAGGAGAAACGGCCCGTTCACGGCGCGCACACCCGCCTCCGCGAAGGCCTCCGCCATGCTCTTCAGCGCGTTGGCGTCCAAGGTCGGATCCCCGCCGCCGATCAGCGCGCAACCGCCTTGCAGCGTGCCGTCCTCAATCGGGCCCAGCGCTCGGAGTTCGGTTTCGAGGCGATAGCCCGGTCCAAGCGCTGCGCGGGCATAGAGCGCGGTCATGATCTTAAGCACCGAGGCCGGGGGAAGGGCCCGCGCTGCATCGTGCTCGTCGAGCGCCTGGCGTGCGCCAACGTCCCAGAGCGCGATGGAAGAAAGGTCTCCGAGCGGGTAGCGCTCCAGCGCAGAGGCGATGTCCGCGAGTGCAGGCGACCGGACCAGTGCTACGCCGGTTGCGGCGAGACCCGTCAGGGCCTGGCGGCGCGTCACATTGGGCAATGGGCCTCTGAGAAATGCCATAGCATCGAGTATGATCGCGACACGCTTAGCCGATCAAGCAGGCAACCGGCGCTGACCGAAGTGCTTCCTGATAATTTTAGCGATGACGTTTGAGTTTGGATGACCTTGGCGCGGGGCATGCCGCCCCTGCTGTTGACATGGGCCGCAAGGCTGACACGGACGACATTGTGTGTGCAGGGCTCCGGTCACCGCGACCAACCACCCCGCTTGCGGAGCGCGGTCGAGGACAGATTGAGCATCGGGCCGGGGAGCAGCGTCCAAACCGGGGGCTCAGCGCGCGCCAGACAGCGCGCGGCTTGGGGAGGCAGGCGAAAGCGCGCGAAGCGCCGCGCGGCGGGGGAGAGGCCTGCGGCGACTTGCTCACCGGGTCGCGCCAACACGCCGACCGGAAACCGCGACAGGATCTGCGCCCAATCCTCCCAGCGGTGAAAGCTCCGCAAATTGTCGGCCCCCATGAGCCAGGTGAACCGGACACCGGGATAGCGCGATGAGAGCGCGGCAAGCGTCTCGGCGGTGTAGCGCGTTCCCTGCCGCGCCTCGAAATCCGATACATGGACCCGTGGATGGACCATGAGGCTCTCGGCGGCAGCGATTCGTCGTGCAATGTCGGCGGGCGCGCTCGGCTTCAACGGATTGCCCGGACTGACCAGCCACCAGATCGCATCGAACCCAAACGCCTTGAGCGCCCAGCGCGTGATGTGGACATGACCGGCATGGGGCGGATCGAATGACCCGCCGAGAAGCCCAATTGTCATGTCGGGAAGGACAATCGGGGCGTTTCGTTCGGAGGTGTTTCTGTTCATTTCGAAACCACCCTTGGGGTATCGATTGGTCTGTTTCAACCGCCGACTTGGGCGCATCCGATTATGGATCCACAGACCTATCATCCCTAGAGCGAAGCTCTGCATGTTTCACACGCACATGTTGCCAAGTGGCAACAGGTCGCTCCAACTGCCTGACTGGATCGCGACTCATCATATCCAAACCATTGTTTTTCCAAAGAAGTCGTTCAAACTAGGCGCACACGCGAGCCGGGGGAAATCCGGCCAGGGAGATGAGGCAAAAATGAAACGAGCAGCAGGCCGCTTGGCGGCCCTGGCCGCGTTGGCCGGTGGTGTCGCCTTCGTGGGAGGATTTGCGCTGTCGCCCCGGGGAGGCACCGACGCGCCAAACGCACCCGATACGGAAGTGCAGGAGACCGTCGCTGACGGTGGCACACAGACGCACGAAGCCGCGCAGATCGCGCCAGAAGCGCAAATTCCCAACGTGGATGTGAAGGAGATCCTCGCCGCTTCGAAGGCGGTGGACGAACTCCAGTCAGTGATCGCGGAGCGGTCCAAGGAGCTGGCCGCGCTCGACGACTTGATCGCCGAACGCCAGGGCGAGCTTGCCGGCCTTGAGGCGATGCTCGCGGAAAAGGGGCTCGAACTGCGCGGGATCATGGACGCGATCCGGACCCGCAACCGCGAGATGCTGGATATCATCGACAACAAGATCCAGAAGGCCATGGCGCCGGATGCGGAGGCGCATCTCGTCACGGCAGCGGCCGACCCGATAGCAGCCTTGGAGAGCGACAAACAGACAGTCGTGTCCGCGCCGGAGCCGGGCCAAAACGGAGCGCCGGACGCCGATTTCAGCATCGCTTTCGAGGCCGACCTCAGGAAGATTGGCGAGATCGTCCAACAGGCTCGACTGGAGGCCAATCCGGATGCCGCACCGACCGACAACCGCCTGCTGGTGCGGATCCATTTCGAGATCGGATCTTCGGATCTGACCATCGGGGGACAAACCCAGGCGATGGCCGCTGCGCAGGTTTTGTCGGGGATGCCGCTGCACGCAGTCCGGCTTGAGGCCCATACGGACACGGTCGGCCCCGCCGATGCCAATGCGCGGCTGGCTGCGGAACGGGCCGATGCGGTGGCGCGGATCCTGTCCGAGGCGGGCATCCCTCAGGAGGCCATCGAGACAAAGGCGTATGGCGAGGACCGAACGGGCCTGCCGGTGATGACGCCGGACGGCACGCCGGAGCCGCTCAACCGCTCCGTCTCGGTCTACCCCGTTGCCTTGACGAACTGAGCACGCTGCGGTCAGAAGACGCGCCATGGATCAGACATACACGATCACCTTTTTCGGCGCGCTCTTCGCGATCATGAACCCGTTGGTGAACCTGCCGATCTTTCTCGGCCTCACCCAAGGTCTCGACCCCGCCGAACAGCGCAAGACCGCTTTGATGGTCACGCTCTATTGCGCGATCGCCTGCGCCATCGTCGGCATTGGCGGCCAACAGATCCTGGGCTTCTTCGGGATCACGGTGGAGGACTTCCGGGTCGCGGGCGGGATCGTGCTCGGCAGTATCGCGCTGCATATGCTGAATGGCTCGGGAAGCCCTGCCCATGAGGGCAGCCACCAGGAGAAGGAGCATCTGGAGACGACGGAAAACGTCGCCTTCTATCCGATGACCTTTCCGATCATCGTCGGGCCTGGCGGCATCACCACACTCATCGTGTTCTTGCAGCAGGCGAAGACCCCGGCAGACTACATCTCCTATGCCGGTGTCGTGACTGCGGTGATCGCGCTCCTTGGGATTGTGCTCTACTTCTCGGCGGCAATCGGGCGGCGGCTCTCCGGCACGCTTCGGGTGATTATGCAGCGGCTGATGGGGATGATCCTGCTTGCCATTGCCGTCTCGATGATGGCAGCGGGCCTGACGGCGCTATTCCCGGGGCTTGCCTCGGCGGGGTGAGCCGAAACACCGGGCGAGCAGCGCCACAGAAAGCTAGGATCGGGTTCGCACGGCGATCTGTCTCAGGGACGCGATGCTCTTGGTTGTATCGCGCCGCACCTGTGCGGTTGCAGAGGACTGCGCGAAGCTCTACCTGCATGGCCAATCCAATGCGTTGACAATAGAGGTTCGGAGCATGGCCACGCCGCAATATGTCTATCACACCGACGGCTTGTCCAAGACCTATCCCGGCGGCAAGAAGTGCTTCGAAAACATCCGGCTCTCCTTCCTGCCTGGAGTGAAGATCGGCGTCGTTGGCGTCAATGGCTCCGGAAAGTCGACGCTCCTGCGGATCATGTCGGGCCAGGACAAGGATTTTCAGGGCGAGGCCTGGGCCGCCAAGGGCGTGACCGTCGGCTACCTCGCGCAGGAGCCCGCGCTCGACGACAGCAAGACCGTGCGGGACAATGTGATGGACGGGGTGGCCGCCAAGCGCGCGCTGCTGGATGAGTTCAACGACGTTGCGATGAAAATCGCCGAGGACCCAGACCTGATGGACCGGATGACCGAGCTTCAGGACCAGATCGACGCGCAGAACCTCTGGGACCTCGACAGCCAGGTGGACATCGCGATGGAGGCGCTGCGCTGCCCCGAGGATGATGCCGACACGTCGAAATTGTCCGGCGGCGAAAGGCGACGGGTGGCGCTCTGCAAGCTGCTGCTCGAAGCCCCCGACATGTTGCTCCTGGACGAGCCCACCAACCACCTCGACGCCGAAACGATCGCCTGGCTGCAAAAGCACCTCATCGAGTATAAGGGCACGATCCTGATCGTGACCCACGACCGCTATTTCCTCGATGATATCACCGGCTGGATCCTCGAACTCGACCGGGGGCGCGGCATTCCCTATGAGGGCAATTACTCCGCTTGGCTGGAACAAAAGGCCAAGCGGCTTGCACATGAGGCGCGCGAAGACAAGGCGCGCCAAAAGACCCTCGCGCGGGAACTCGAATGGATGCGCCAGGGCGTGAAGGCGCGGCAGGCCAAGCAGAAGGCGCGCATCAACGCCTATAACGAGATGGCTTCGAAATCGGAGCGGGAGAAGATCTCCAGCGCACAGATCGTGATCCCGAACGGGCCGCGGCTCGGGGCGAATGTCATCTCGCTGGAGAATGTCTCAAAAGGGTTTGGCGAGAGGCTGTTGATCGATGATTTGACCTTCTCTGTGCCGCCGGGCGGGATTGTCGGCGTCATCGGGCCGAACGGGGCCGGGAAATCGACGCTCTTTCGCATGCTCACCGGCCAGGAGACCCCCGATCAGGGCGACATCACCTTGGGTGAAACGGTGCAGCTTTCCTACGTGGATCAGTCGCGCGACGCTCTCGACGCGGACAAGACGGTCTGGGAGGAGGTCTCGGACGGGCTCGACATCATCAAGCTCGGCGATGCGGAGGTGAATTCCCGCGCCTATTGCGGCGCCTTCAACTTTAAGGGCGGCGACCAGCAGAAGAAGGTCGGGTTGCTGTCAGGGGGCGAGCGCAACCGGGTGCATATGGCAAAGCTCTTGCGCTCGGGCGGCAACGTGCTGCTGCTCGACGAGCCCACCAACGATCTGGACGTGGAGACGCTCCGCGCGCTGGAAGACGCGCTGGAGGATTTCGCGGGCTGCGCCGTGATCATCAGCCACGATCGCTTCTTCCTCGACCGGCTCTGCACCCATATTCTCGCCTTTGAGGGGGATGCGCATGTGGAATGGTTCGAGGGGAATTTCGAGGATTACGAGGCCGACAAGATCCGGCGCTTGGGGCCGGATTCCGTGGAGCCGAAACGGATTAAGTATAAGAAGTTCGCGCGGTAGGCACGCATTCGATTAGAGCCCTGCGCCACGGCTGGGCTGGAAAACGAGGGCTGCGTCGGACCCTGGGTGGCGCGAAAGTGCCTGTCGTGCCTAGGGCACGCCTTTGGCGTGATGGGGAGGGTCGGCGCTGCCCGGCGCTACCGCCGGGCGGTGCTGTGGAGACCAACGTGCTTCAATACGTCCGCACTGGCTCCAGCGCGTCTAAATCCGAGGTCGACAGCGCTGCCCTTGTGGAGTGGTTCGAAGGGAATTTCGAGGATCACGAGGCCGATAAGATCCGGCGCTTGGGCCCGGATTCCGTCGAGCCGAAACGGATCAAGTATAAGAAATTCGCGCGGTAGGCCGGCTCTCGGACTACGTTCCGTTTCACGCTTTTTTTCCCGGGGCGAAGCCCCGGATCGCGCACGCCCCGCCCCACAGGCGGGCGCGATTGCGCCCCCCTCCGGCTCGCGCGCGATCCTCTCGGTCATTCCAAACGGCACAAACCAATGGGCGCATGCAGTGCCCAGCATTACAACCGGGGGTGCGACTGAGGACATGGACACGCCTTCGACGCTGCGGCGGAGTTCATCATCAACACGGAGGGTGCGCCGTGACTTGAATAGCGGCGAGGATTGCTTTCTCTATCACCGAAGAGCGCCGAAAAGACCTGCGCAAACCGCAGGCTGCGCTCCGTTGGGGGCGGGTCGCCATGGGCAAAACCGAGACGACAGGTAGAGCGGCGTTAAAGCTGCGGATTTGCCTGATCACGCGGTTCTCGCTGGTCGTCGAGGCCTCTGTGCATTCGTGGCGACGCCTGCGCAACCCGATCCATCCGCGCAACTGGTTTCGAAAGCGCGAGATTTCGCTTGAGGAAAAGATCGCCTATCTCTTTGCGCCCGCGCGAATGGAGGAGCGGTTTCAGCGCTTCGAGGCGCTTCTCTTGCCGTCGATCCGCGCCCAGACCCACGCCGCGGAGCATATTGTGCTGGGCTCGAAGCTGATGCCCGAATCCTATCGCGCGCGGCTCGAGGCCCTCTCCGAACGGTTCGGCTTTCGTCTGCATTGTGTCGGGCCGGAGCGTCATGTGGACCGGATCCTGACCGAGGACGGGCTCATCGCGATCCCGGAGGACGGGCGGCTGGCGACGGCCCGGATCGATGACGACGACGCGCTGGCAACGGATTTCGTGCGCTTCGTCCGCCGCCATGCGCGCGTGGATCTCGATGATTACGTGATCAGCTTCACCAAGGGGATCTACCTCGATCAGCGGGTGGCGCCCAACCGGTATGCTCCGGTGGTGCAGCCCAATCTGGCGTGCGGATTAACGCGCGTGGTGCGCAAGCGCCGGAAGGGATTGTCGATCTATGGCGCCGGAAACCACAACCATATCCACCATGCGCTGCCAGTGCTGCAGGTTCCGCGGCCGGATATGTTCCTGATGACCACGCATAACGACAATATCAGTCACCGCTTCTTTCTCCGCCGTCTTCCCGGTGGTTTGCCGGTGACGGGGGACGTGGCCGAACGGCTCAATGCACGGTTTGGAACCTCTCTCGCCACGGAATGAAGCTTCTGTCGGAGATATATAAGAAGCTAGCTCGCGCAACAGCGAATGTGCGACAGTGACGGCCCGCCTTACGGTCCAACGACTAATTCCCGTAGCCATCATCTACGAAAATGAGAGCTCTCATATTCAAACACATTTCGGCCGTCTAGCAATTACTCAAGAAAGAGACAGCATCCCCTGAAACATCTATCGTGTAGGGCACAACATTGCACTCTCCAATTACTATTGGTTGAGCTGCTTGAGAGTTACGATTGCGGGCTGATTTGCCCGATATTGTATCCACCCAATTAAAATAGACCAGTGGTCCGACATTATTGTGCTGAACGATTGCATTAACCGTGAACAGCTTCGAGAGCGATCCGAGCGCTACAGACTCATTCGTCTTCATAACAAACAGTTGGCCTGGTTGCACAATTTCTATCGTGTGAGGCAACCTGCTCCCCGAAAGGACATCGTCGGTCTTGTCTTCAAGCACCGAACGCGGAGTCGCACCGAACACGCGGGCAAACATCTGGTCAAAGACCTTGAGTCGGCACTGCCGGGAATCCTTGAGTTCGTCAGCGAGCTGTTCGCGCAATACGCCTTGATACTCACTTCCTTCGAGGACACCCGCCCCTTCTATCCCAATGTCAACCAAACGGCGGGAAAGAACGGCCAAATCCGCTCCGACCTCACCTTCCACTTGGGAGCGCGATGACGAGCCAGATGTATCGCCGCTGCCACAGATCCTCTCGGCAGTCTCAGCAATGAGGATTGCCGCATCTGCCTGTATGTCTGTGGGCTGACCTTGAGCTGGGACTGTCCATAACAAGAGTGCTGAAAGAACACCAAGTGGGCCTAAAACTGAGCGCATTGATGTGACCTGTGCATTTTGTCGGTAATGTCGGAAATCGTTATATGTAGTTATAGCGCTGTTGAAAGCTCCTTTCGACGTCCTTTACTCTCGTGGAATAGTTCTGACCCAGACCATCGAAGGCAAGTTTGCTTGAGCTGAGACGTGTTGATCAACGCGCAGGGTGCGCAAGCGCCGGAAGAATTTTTGATCTATGGCACCGGAAACCAAAACTATATGCGCCATGCGCTACCGGTCTTCCGAGTAGCGCGTCGGTCACTGGCGGCGTAGCCGAACGGCTCGATGTGCGGTTCTGGATTGCTTTCGAACACTAGAGATTTTGTGGCGTTCGCGGATCAAATCCGTGGGCAGGCTCAACGTATCGAATGGGGCGGCACCTCTGCCCAGTCGCCATGCCTGACAAGACATTGGGGCTTTAGATCATCGCCCAGTCTTTGAAGAGCCAGGTTTCGCTCGGCTTTGGTTCTGGTCTCGGTTGAGCTGGTTTCGGCTCAGATTCCCGTGCGACTACCTTTGCCATCGTCCTCTACCTTTGATCGGCCATGTCATCCCACGACATTGCCTTGTCCCGCGTGATGAAAGATGTGTGGGCGACCGCCGGAGATTGCTCGTCTCGGCCAGTCACAAATACGCTAGCCTGCGGGATCTCACGGTCCGGAGAAGATCAGACCGGCCACAAATGGCCGGATCTCACCCCAAGATCACGTGTCAGATTGCGGCCCAGTCGGTGAACTTCCATGTTTCCGCCGGGGTTGGCTTGCGTGCGGGCTCCGAGGGTTTCGGCTCTGGGTTCCGGGGCGAGATACGTGTCATGGCTTCATCTCCTGCTGCGCTGCCGATTTCGTCTGCCTCATCGACCCTTAGAGACTACCCCAGCGAACGTTTCAGAAGCGTTACTCGGGAGGGGACGAATCGCACTGACGTTAATGTTTCGTTTGGCGAACGCTCCAGATTACAACGCCACAGTGATTCATATACTCGATTGTTTTTACGTGATTTTATGGTCAGATCGAGGTGATCGAAGCCTCACTGAGCTGCCTTGCGCGGTCTTTACCATTGGTAACGGGGTGAAACGACTGCGTGACAGGCGGGGTGAAACGGCGAAGGACACGAAATCGTGACCACTGCACAGGGCTGTTTTTCCTGCTTGGCACCACGTCCGATTGCGCCCTGAGGCCTCTAGCCGATGCGGTGTTCGAGCGGATCGATCTGCATCCGGCCGCCATCGACGGTGAGGATCTGCCCGGTGATGAAGCTCGATTGCGGGGAGGCGAGGAACATGATCGCGTCGGCGACCTCGCTGAACTCTCCAAGCCGCCCGAGGGGCACAACCTCGCGGATTGCGGATGGCAGTTCCTCGAAATCGGGCAGGGCTTTCTTCAGGGCATTGCCATACATTCCGCCGACGGCCACGGCGTTGATGCGGATCGCATAGGCCGACAGGGGCACGGCGAGGCCCTTGGTGATCTGGTCCAACGCAGCACAGCCGACGGAAAAGGCGAAGAGCTGAGAAAGGCTGCGCTGGGCGAAGATGGAACTGAGGTTCACGATGGCCCGATCCGTTGGCTCGTCCCCCTCGGCTTCCGCAGCCGCGATCATCCGTTTCGAGGCGATCTGGCACAGTCGAAACGTGGCGAGCACGTTTTGCTGCAGGATCTCGTCCAGATTTGTTACCAAAGGATCGAGCGGATCGCTGGGAATGATCCGGCGGGCGGTGTTCACCAGGACGTGGATATCCTCGTTGGCTTCCAAGGTTTCCGCCATGAGATTGATCATGGTGAGCTTCTCGCGCAGGTCGCCCGCGAAGGCGAGCGCGCGGCCGTCATGCCCGTCCCCGTTGATGCCGTCGACTTCCCGTTCGAGCTTATCTTCGTTGATGTCGGCCATCACCACGGAAGCGCCGGACTTCACGAAGAGCCGCGCGGTTGCAAGGCCAATGCCACTCGCCGCGCCTGTCACGACCACAGATTTGCCGTTGAAATCCTTCACTGCGCCATCTCCCCTCGCGCCGGCTCACCCGATCCCTGGCTCCGATCCTTCAACACGTCGCGGGGTCGGGCGCGGCGGCGCAAGCTCAGCCGCAATAGACCTCGGCGATGTTGTCGTCGGTGCCGATGGTGATGTTGAGCCGTTCGGGGTCGTTATCCTCCGTCACGACCGCACCGGGGAAGAGAACCCGCCGCTTCTCCGGGAGGGAGGCCGACGTAAGGACAGTGAACTGTTGGCCGATCAGCGGGCTGAACTCCGCCGCGCCGCAGGCATCTCCACCAGGAGCGCCAGTGACCTCTGGGAAAGGGCGGATGCTGCTCGTACATCCGGCCAGAACGACCATACCGGCCAGCACCAGGACATGGCTCACGTTCAGCATATCTTCACCTCTTCAAAGCAGCGCGGATACAGGACCATGCCACCTAGCGCTTGGCAAGCGCCGAAAATGCCAATGCACGCTGCTTCTGCACCGTTGATGCGGGATCGGACGCGCGGTGCGTGCGCCCCAGCGGCCGCGGCGACTGCGCTGTAAGGCAATTGTTTACACCCTCTGCGCTAGGCCACGGGCGTTTGTTCCTCGCACAGACGACCGCATTGGAGCGCCCCCATGAACGTCTTCTCGATTGAGCCTCAACCGGCGAGCAGTCCCGCAAGCCCGGGCTTGGGAGAGGACGCCAAGATGGTCGCAGCCGCCCTTCGACGCCCGGCGGTTTCAGCAGCCAGCCCGGCGATGTTTGCGCGGTTTCTTGATCTGCTCGCCCTAACGCTGGCGTTTTGGTTTACAGAATTCGCGGCATCGGGTGGCGCGCTCGACCCGCTGCGCACGGCGCTGTTGGCCACCGGCACCGGAGGGCTCGGCGTCCTGATCGTCGGACAAATGGGCGGGTATACAGCCAGCCGGATGAGGCGATTTGCCCCTGGCGCTGTTCTGGCCTGGGGATCTGGCTTCGGTCTGGCGGCGCTCACCGGTGCGGCGGGCCTTTGGAGCACGGGCTGGGAGAGCTTTCTGCCTGCATCTGCGCTCGCGCTTGCCGTCGCAATCTTGCCTGCGCGCATCTGCTCTACATCGGTGGCCCATTGGGTGTTGGATTTTGGACTGACCGAGCGCCGCGCTGTGGTGGCCGGGGGCGGTGAGAACGTGGCGCGTCTCGTTCAGGGGCTTGCGGCCAACCCAAAGAACGACATCCGGATCTGCGGCATCTTCGATGACCGCTATGACGGGCGATCCCCCGCTGTCGTCAGCGGCATCCCGAAACTCGGGCGGATGACGGATCTTGTCGAATTCACCCGGCTGGCGGAACTCGATATGCTGATCGTGGCGCTGCCCCTCGACGCTGAGGCTCGCATCCGACAAATCCTGGATGAGGTCCGGATCCTGCCGATCGATGTGCGGCTCTCTAACTACAGCGACAATTTTGTCTTTCCCAGACGGCTGGACTTCGCAATCTCGGAGCCGGGCCTGATCGATATTTCGGACCGGCCCCTGGCGGGCGGGCGGCGGCTTGCCAAGCGGGCGCTCGATATCGCCCTGACCTGCGCCGCGCTCTTGCCGCTCCTGCCGCTCATGGCAGTGACCGCGCTCGCGATCAGACTGGAGAGCCCCGGCCCGGTGATCTTTCGCCAGATGCGGGACGGCTATAACCATAAGCCGGTGGAGATCTTTAAGTTTCGCTCGATGTTTGCCGAGCAGTCCGACCCTGAGGCGCGCAAGATCGTCACGCGCGGCGATCCTCGCGTGACGCGGGTGGGGCAGATCATCCGCAAATGGTCGATCGACGAACTCCCGCAACTCTTCAACGTTCTGCGTGGAGATCTTTCCCTTGTGGGTCCGAGGCCCCATGCGGTGAACGCTATTTCCTCGCGGCAGGAGGCTTTCGAGGACATCGTGGACGGCTATGCCGCCCGCCACCGTGTGCCGCCGGGGGTGACCGGCTGGGCGCAGATCCATGGCCTTCGCGGGGAAATCGACGACCCAGCGACACTTCTCCAGCGGGTCGAGCATGACCTCTACTACATCGAGAACAGGTCGCTTTGGCTCGATCTCTATATTCTGGCGATGACGCCGCTGAAGCTCCTGGACACACGCAACGCCTATTGAGACACGGTCTGGGCTGGGCCGGATCCGCTCGGGCGGGCCTTGTGCCCGGTCCTGTGCGGGTCTAAGGAGGCGCGTCGCGCAAACGCGGCCAAGTCTCCGCGACCTTGTCAAAACGGACCCGATACATGACCCGTCCTCTTTTGCTTGGCATTCTTGCCATGGCGGCCATTGTCGTCGCCTCGAACGTACTCGTGCAATTCCTCGTGGGCGACTGGCTCACCTGGGGTGCGTTCACCTACCCCTTCGCGTTCCTTGTCACCGATCTGATGAACCGGCTCTATGGGCCCTCGCAAGCGCGGCGCGTCGTGCTTGTCGGGTTCGCCGTCGGGATCGTGTGCAGTCTGATCGGCAGCCAGATCGAGGGAGAGTTCGGGCCGCTCGTGAGTGTGCGGGTTGCGTTGGGGTCAGGGATTGCCTTCCTTTCCGCGCAGCTCCTCGACGTGTTTGTCTTTGACCGGCTGCGGGAGGGGGCTTGGTGGCGCGCTCCGTTCGTTTCAAGCCTGTTCGGAAGCGCGCTCGATACGGCGATCTTCTTCACCATCGCGTTCTCCGCGAGCCTCTCCTGGATCTCGCCGGGCACAGATGTGGCCTGGGCGAACGCAACCGTGCCGCTTCTCGGCCTGGGCCCGGTCGTGCCGATCTGGATGAGCCTGGCTGTCGCGGATTTTGGAGTGAAACTCGCGCTCGCGCTTATCGCCTTGATCCCGTTTCGGCTCGCGGTGCGCCGTCTGACCGCGCTCGCCTAACAGGCAAGTGTTGCGGGATCTGATGTTCGGTTTTCGGGTGTTCGAAGAAAATTGAAGATTTTTCTTGCCTTCGAGGCAGAACGTGGCACCATCAATAGTAACCGAAACAAGCGAAAGGAGGTGATCCAATGTCTCATGAGGCTTTGGAGCGTATGGCAGGGTTTGTGTGCGGAGGTGCCGCCTGAGGGGCAGCCCCCTCGGGAACCAATCACCTTAGCACCGGGCTCGGCCCATCCGGCCAGCCTCCAAGCTCATTCGAAAATGGGGGTCGCAGTCGCTGCGGCCCCCTCTTGCGTTGCACGGTTGCCTCTTTGATGGGCGGAGAAGATCCTGATCATGCTGCACATTACCTCCGATATTGCGCTTCAGGATTGGGAAATCAGCGAGCAGTTCACCCGCGCGTCCGGTCCTGGCGGGCAAAACGTCAACAAGGTCGCGACGGCGGTGCAGCTTCGGTTCGAAGCGGAGCGCTCACCTCATCTGGATCAGGGCACTAAGGCCCGTTTGCGGCGTATTGCCGGGCGGCGCTGGACTTCGGACGGCGCGCTCGTCATCGCCTCTGACCGGCACCGGTCTCAAGCTCTCAATCGCGAGGATGCGCGCGCTAAGTTGCGCGACCTCATCCTGGCAGCTTTGAACCCGCCGAAACCAAGGCGGCCAACGCTGCCCACCAAGGGTTCGGTGAAGCGACGACTGGACGGCAAGACACGCCGTGGTGCGCTCAAGGTGAGCCGCGGGCGCGTTGCGGAAGACGAGAATCGCTGATCCTCCCGCACGCAATGCTTAGCCGCCTGGTCATCGCTATCGGGTTCGCAGGATAGAAAGACAGGCGCCTCGTGCACCCTGGTTTCAACATGGATTGGTGCCATCTTCTGGATCGCTCAACCGAGGAAAGCCCTCGCGTGCGTGGCAGCTTGACCTGGCTCAAAGTGTAAGGGTCTGGTTAAGAAACTTGCCGTATCCGGTTGGACCTGACAGCGGGACAGGACCATGACGCCCGAGAGACAACTGGACGAACGTTTTGGCCAAGACGAGAAGCTTTCGGCGCTCTCCGAGACGGCAACCTCGCTGGGTTACGAAATTGTCGATATCGCCGGCTTTCTCGACGAAATCGACGCCATTTCAGTCACGCAACGCACAACTCTCAATCACGTCCAAGGCAAAGCCGACCATGTGATCACCGCGAATGGCGGTGTGCGTCAGGCCGTGCAGACCGTTGCGGAGAAGACGTCGCAGACGCTTGAGGCGATTGAAGGGTCGGTCGAGCATGTGCGCCGTGCAGGCAAGCGATCCCAGGAAGTGGCAACGTGGGTTGCGGCGCTGACCGAGCGGATGGAGGCGGTTTCTCAAACCCTGAATGCTGTTGAAAAGAACAACACCGAGATCGCGCGAATCGCCTCCCAGGTGAATATTCTGGCGATCAACGCGAAGATCGAGGCGTCGCGGGCGGGTGATGCGGGGCGCGGATTTGCCGTCGTGGCCAACGCCATCAACGAATTGAGCCGCCAGACCTCCAACGCTGCTGAGAGCACATCGCAAAACGTCTCGAAACTGTCCGACTGGATCGGGACGCTTTACACCGAATCGGCGCGGATCAGCGGCGAAGCGCGGTCGGTGATCGATGAGGGTCAAGAGACGGATGCGGCGCTGATCCGCGTGGCCGAAAGCGCCCGCGAAACAGACCGCGAAGCCGCGCATATCTCCGACGACGCCGAGAAGGTTAACGACGCCACAAATTCATTTGGCCCCGCTTTGACGCAGATCGGCGAGAGCGTGGACCAAACCGCGTCCGGCATCCGCGACGCGCGCGAGCGTGTGCATAGCCTGATCGACATGGGCGAACAGATCCTGCAATCGAGCGTGGCGCTGGGCGGCTCGACCGCGGATGCGCCCATGATCGACCGCATCATGGCGGACGCCTCGCGCGTGGGCTCTCTTTTCAGCGACGGCATCCAAACCGGGAGGATCCGGAGTGACGCGCTCTTTAGCCGCGACTACCGCCCGATCCCGAACACGGATCCGGAGCAGTTCACCGCTCCGTTCAACGGTTTCGCCGACCGGGTGCTGCCCGAGGTGCAGGAGGCGATGCTCACGTTCGACACGCGAGTGGTGTTTTGCGCGGCGGTCAATCTCGACGGCTATCTGGGCACGCATAACCTGAAATTCTCGCAAGAACCCGGCCCGGACCCGGAATGGAACCAGGCGAACTGCCGGAACCGCAGGCTTTTCAATGATCGGGTTGGCCTGAAGGCTGGCATGAATACGGGGCCGTTTCTTCTGCAGGTGTATCGCCGCGATATGGGCGGCGGCAGCTTTGTGATGATGAAGGATCTGTCGGCGCCGATCTTTGTGGACGGTCGGCATTGGGGCGGTCTGCGCGTGGGCTACAAATTCTGAACAGCGGCGCTTTCTCGGCTGGCCCGATGCGGAGAACGGCATTACCACGTTTGATAACGTGTGGTATCATAATACCTATATTCTAACCTGCTGAAATTGTGCGGCTTAGAGCGACGAATCTCCATTGACGCCAGCGCTCTTTCGCGTAGAACGCGCGGCCAAGCCGCCATTGGCCGTGCACTCAGGGATTCGTCCACGGGTCGCATCCGGCAGACCACACGGACATGCACACGGACACGAACGAGATATGAAAACCTTTTCCGCCAAACCGGCAGATATCGACAAGAAGTGGGTCATCATCGATGCCGAGGGCATCGTGCTGGGCCGTCTTGCGACCCTCGTCGCGATGCGCCTGCGCGGCAAGCATAAGGCGAGCTTCACCCCGCATATGGACATGGGCGACAATGTCATCGTCATCAACGCCCAAAAGGTTCAGATGACTGGGCGCAAGCGGGCTCAGAAGACCTATTATTGGCATACCGGCCATCCCGGCGGCATTAAGCACCGGACCGCAGGCCAAATTCTTGAGGGCAAGCACCCGGAGCGCGTTGTTTTGAAGGCCGTCGAGCGGATGCTGCCCGGCGGTCCGCTCAGCCGGAAACAGATGTCAAACCTCAGGGTCTATGCCGGAGCGGAGCATCCGCATGAAGGCCAGAGCCCGGAAGTGATCGATATCGCTGCCATGAACCCCAAGAATACGCGGAGCGCCTGAGCATGGCCGATTTTTCCTCTCTCGAAGAACTCAAGGACGCCGTGGCCGGAGACGCTCCGGGCGTTGAAACAGCCCCAGTTCGTGAGCCGGTGCGCGATGCGCTTGGTCGCTCTTACGCCACCGGTCGGCGGAAGGATGCAATCGCGCGCGTCTGGATCAAACCCGGGTCGGGCAAGGTCACCGTGAACGGCAAAACCATGAACGAGTATTTCGCACGCCCTGTTTTGCAGATGGTGATCGGGCAAGCCTTCGACGTTGCGAATGTCGGCGGGCAGTTCGATGTGATGGCCACGGTGAAGGGTGGCGGCCTTTCGGGCCAGGCCGGTGCGGTCAAGCACGGCATCAGCCAGGCGCTTTCGCTTTACGAACCGAGCCTGCGCCCCGCGTTGAAGGCCGCAGGTTTTCTCACCCGCGACAGCCGTGTGGTCGAGCGCAAGAAATACGGTAAACGCAAGGCACGCCGGAGCTTCCAGTTCTCCAAGCGCTGATCCGAAGCAGTCTTTTCAGGTTATCGAACCGCCGCATCCCGGATGCGGCGGTTTTTGTTTGCCAACGGGGACCGTCCCAGCCGGTCCCAGCGCAATCGGTCTTCTTCTCTTGCGGGCGCCCTTCCCGTCTTGCAGGTGAAAGGGCCAAGCCTCCTGACGCGGCTCACTCAGGCCAAGATCGGCAGTGCGTAGATGGCGGCGCCACCCATCCGATCCGGCGCCCAAGCATCGATGAGCCCGGTGGCTTTCAGGATTGCGTAGACGACCAGAAGGCCGAGAAGGCTATAGAAGGCGATGCGCATCCTCGGTGTGCGCGTGAGAAGCGCGATGACACCGAAGAACACAAGAAACACGAAGAGGACGCGCAGCATCCTGTTCTAGGCACCTAACCAGGCTGGCGTTGCGACCGAACTGCCCCGCGCCGGACTTGGAGACTCAGCGCAAAAAGCCCCCGGGTCGCTCCGGGAGCCCGTGACCTCCTCCGGTCCGGCGCGATACGTGGGCGGCCGGGCGCCGCCCGGACCTGCGGTCATGCGGTTGCGGCGCGCGCCGTTTCGGGCTCGACATCCACGGTCGCGTCCGCATCTTCGACGCCGCCCGCTTCCGGCGGATCGACAAGAAGCGGCAGCATGTTGCCCGCCGTTTGACCGGCGTCGGCTGGCGGCGTTTTCCACACAAGGGTATCGAACGCTCCACAGCTCGAGCAGACCGGGACCCAGACCGGTTCGACATTGCCGCAGACTTCGCAGACCCATTGCGGGCCGCGCGGTGCGTCGATGGCCTTGGCGAGCCAAGCGCGCACCTCGGCCTCCGGCGCGCCGAGACCACGCTCGATCGCGGCCATAAGGGCGAGGCTACGGGTTGTGGGCTCGGTCTCGACCAGATCGCCGAGTGCCTTGCGCGCTGCCGGGAAGTCTTCGGCGGCCAAAGAGAGCTCGGCGCTGAGAAGACGGCTCTCAGTGGCTTTGGGCGCGGCATCGATCAGGAGACGGAATCGCCGGAGCCGCTCCTCCGGCGTTTCATCCGGCACAATCGCGGCGAAGGCCGCGGCGAGATCAGGATGGGGATTGGCGGCCCAGGTCCGCACCAGCACCTTCTGCGCCTTTCGCGCCATCTGCTTCTCGACATAGACCTGCGAAGCCAGAACGGCGGCGGGCACCAATGTGGGCGCGAGCTTGTTGGCCTGAAGGGCGGCATCGTTGCGCCGCGCGATGTTGCCCTCTTCGGCCGCAGCACGGGCATCGGCGAGGGAGAGAACCGCATCCCGGCGGGTTGCGACGTCGCGGGGCAGCATCTTCGCCTGCAGAGAGGCGTTCAGCGTATCGCGGGCCCCAGCCCAATCGGCCTGCTGCGATTGGAGATCGAAGAGCTTGCCGAGCAGCGCGGGATTGTCGGGCCGAAGCGCGAAGGCTTTCTTCGCGAGGGCGAGCGCCTTTTCCGTGTCGCCCTCTTCCAGCTTCTGCTGCATGAGGCCGCTCACGCCGACAAAGCGGGTGCGATCATCCGCCAGCATCGCTTTGTAATAGCCTGTCGCCTTGCGGCTGTTGCCGCTCAACTCGGCGGCTTGGGCTTGAACCAGATCCGTGACTTCGCGTCGGCCCAGGAGGCGTTCAGCTTTGGCGGCCTGCTTCACAGCTTGCGGCGAATCCCCGGCTGCGAGCGCGATCATGCCTTCAGAGAGCGCTCGATATCCCTGACGTTCCCGCGCGCGATTGAAATACCGAGACAACGCGGTCTCGTCGCCCAGAAGAAAGCGCGACAAAGCGACCAGAAAGCCGAGGATCTTGAGAACCACGATGGCGGCGACGATGAGCAGACCAAGCGCGATGAGCGTTCCTACATGGCTGAGTGACCATTCCCGACCGGCGAAGGCGATGACCACCTGTCCGGGTGTCTCGAGGATCCAAGCGACACCGAAGGCCAACGCCACCGCCATGGCGACGAAGATGAAGATCTTGATGATTGACCAGAGCATGCGTCCTGCCCTCCCCTCAATTCTCGGCTGTCTGCTGGTTGGACTGGATCTCCGCGAGACCTTGGTCTGCATCCAGTCGTGCCTGCGCATCCTGAATCCATGCGCTCAAAGCGGATTTCGCTTCGTCAGGGAGTTGTTCAGCTTCCGTCAGAGCTGCGGAGAGATCGCCCTTCTTGAGACTGTCTTCCATACGGGACAGCACCGCGTCCACATGCGCACCGTCCTGCGGTGAGAGCGAGCGTGTCGCGAGCTGCGCTTCCAAATAGGCCCGAGACCTCTCCAGGAAGCCTTCGCCCTCGGCTTCGGCTTCTATCGTCGCCCGGATCGCGCCATGGGCTTCCGTCGAGAAACGATCTCGAAGGCCCTGCATGGTGGAGACGCCGGTCTCAGATACCGCCGCCAAGCTAGCGGGCATGGACACATTGTCCGCTGCCGACAAGCGGTCGGCCGCATCCTTGAACGGTTGTCCTGCGGACAGGGCGCCGCGAATGATCGCGATATCCGCGTCAATCGCTGCCCCATCCATCATCTGCTGCGCTTGCTCCTGGATCTCGGCGACCTTCTCCTCGGCTTGCGCTTCCAACGCCGCGACCTGGCTCTGCGCACTCGCCTGCAGTGCGGCGATCTGGTCCTCGGCATCCTTTTGGATCTCGCCGACCTTGGCCTCAGCTGCGTTGATCGATTGGTCGGCGGTTTCCGCCACTTCGTCGATCCGACCGCCCAGCCCCGTCACCCGCTCGGTGAGGTTGCGAACTTCACCCCGCAAGCCCTCGAGCTCCGCCTCATAGACATCGATCTGAGCCCCACTATCCGACGAAGCGTTCGCGGACGACAGCTGATCGCGGAGCGAAGCCATTTCGCTTGCCTGGCCTTCGATCGCGCTTTGCAGGCTTGAGACCTGCTCGGCCATGTCAGACCCTTGGAGGGCACTCACGGATGTCTGAAGCGCAGAGACTTGGTCATTCACTGAAGTCTGCAACGCGGCGAGACTGTCCCCTGACGAGGATTGGAGCGCCTCGACGGTCGACTGCAAGGCCGCGATCTCACCGTCGAGCGCATCGCGCGCCGAAGCCACTGCGGAGGACACATCCTCGCTGGTGACGTCCGAGGTCGGCAAAGTCTCGATCTGTGCGGTCAGCGCATCCAGGCGCTGTGTCAATTCGGCAAGCTGATCCTCCGCCTCCGAGCTGGTCGATGGCGACAGCCACGCCGCAACCGGTGCCATGCCGGCGGGCAGCATGGGCGCCAACCTGGGTGCGCCCCAGATCCCGAGACCCGCACCGATGATGAGGATGATCAGGAAGGTGAGAGCTTTGGCGGCGAAAGAAGACCCCTCGGGCTCGTCGTGATACTCCTCCTGCACCGTCTCCTCCGCTTGCCTATCGCGCTCGGATGCGTAGGGATCCTTCGCAGGATCGGCTGTCTCCTCCGCCAACGCTTCGGTGGTATCTTTGTCTGCAGTAGATGTCTGCAGATCTGCATCGCCGGTCTGCGGCTCAGTGGTGTCGACCGTGGTGTCTGGCGATTCTGTATCCTGAGACTGGGTCGAGGCATCGTCGCTTTCGCGCATCTCTGGCTCGCCATCCGTCGTTTGGCTCTCAGCGACGTTAGACGAATCATCCGACGCTTCCAACGAATCGCGTGCCGGTCCTTCGCTTATCTCCGGTTCGGCGGTCGCCTCTTGCGGGGGTTGGTCCTCTAGCGGCTGCGAACTTTTGCCTTCAACGTCGGATTCGGGCTGTTTTTCGACGTCAGAGCCAGATGCAACCGCATCACTCCCGGCTGCATCTTTTTCATTTGCTGCCATAAATTCTTCCCCACGCACCTTGAACGTTTTCGGGGATACTAGGCGAAGCGATTTTTCTGAACAAGAAAAAGACCCAGGATGACTGGTTTGCCGCCAGAAGCACCTAGTCTCAGCATCATTGGCGCGTTTTCACGCTGAAATCTCGGCAAGTACGTCCAACATCCCATCGCGACCCGGGCGTGGCGCGATACGGCGCACCTTAAACGCGAGTTCCCCAAGGGCGGCATCCGCCGCTGCGCTCAGGGCGACCGCGGTTACGGATTGAAGCGACCAGCCTGTCTCAACAACTTGATCGTGGAAAATCGTCGCGGTGCGGGCGGAGAAGACCGTCACGACGTCGATCTGCCCGGACTTGAGCAGCCCTGCTGCGTGCTCTTCCAGCACGCCAGGTGCCTGATCGTAGAGCTCGACGCTCCGCGCATCGATCCCGGCGGTTTCCAGCCGTTCGACGAGCTGCCCTGCGGCATGCACGCCGCGCACGTGGAGACAGGAACCATCTTCGGGCTGATGGCGCGCGATGATCAGGTCGGCGAGTGCCTCTACATCGCCCTCCGCGGAGCGCGCATCAAACCCGACTTCCCGCGCGGCGGTGGTGGTCATGGATCCCACACAGAAGGCCGGGCGCGAGCGGTCCCGCGAGACCCGCGCAAATTGCTCGACCCCATTGGCGGAGGTGAACAATATCGCGCCGACGCCAGCCAATTCGACCTCCGCCTCGATGGGTGTGATTCGGATCAACGGCGAGATCACAATCTCGAAGCGGCCCGGCAAAGCGTGTTCGAGAACATCTGCGAATTCACGAGATTGAATTTCGGGACGAACGAGGAGTATCCGCTTCTTCAGGTGCCCGATCCCCTCTTTGCCTGGACGTCGGCCGGAAATGGCCCCGCGGCACGCAGCGTTGCACGCCCTATAGCCGGATGTTACCTGCGCTGGTCTTCTGGTGCAATCGCATCGAGATCGAGATCAGTTGGGATATGACCGAACAGCAGATTATTCTCGGCATAGAAAGCAGTTGCGACGACACAGCCGCGGCCCTGGTGCGCGCACGGCCCGGTGAGCCGAAAGGCGAGATCCTCTCATCCGAAGTCTATCGTCAAGATGATCTGCACGCCGCCTATGGCGGCATCGTGCCCGAGATCGCCGCCCGTGCGCACGCGGAACGCCTCGATGTTGTCACCGAACACGCGCTTCGCACCGCAGGCGTTGACCTCAAGGAGATCGAGGCGATCGCTGTAACCGCCGGGCCCGGGCTGATCGGCGGGGTGCTTTCGGGAGTGATGTTTGCTAAGGGGCTGGCAGCCGGGCTCAAGAAGCCGCTCTACGGGATCAACCACTTGGCGGGTCATGCGCTGACACCACGGCTGCTTGAGCCGATTGAGTTCCCGTATCTCATGCTGCTTGTGTCCGGCGGACACTGCCAGTTTCTCATGGTCGAGGGGCCGGATGCGTTCCGGCGCTTGGGCACAACGATTGATGATGCCCCAGGCGAGGCATTCGACAAGGTGGCGAAGCTGTTGGGCCTCAACCAACCTGGCGGCCCGGCTGTGGAGGCGGAGGCGCGGTCCGGCGATGCGGCGCGGTTTCATCTTCCGCGCCCGCTTCTCGACCGGGCCGGGTGTGACGTCTCTTTCTCTGGGCTCAAGACGGCGGCGCGACGCTGCCGGGATATCCTTGTGGCCGAAAAGGGGGGCCTGACCCTCGAAGATCGGGCCGACCTTTGCGCGGCCTTTCAGGCGGCGGTGGTGGACACGCTCGCCGAAAAGACGCGGCGGGCCTGCGCGCTCTTCGCGGAAACACATGGGCCGGAGCTGCTTGCTGTTTCCGGGGGCGTCGCGGCGAATGCTGACATTCGCAGCGCATTGCAGCATGTGGCGGATGAGGCTGGGTTTCGCTGGACTGCCCCCCCCCTGTCGCTCTGCACCGATAACGGTGCCATGATTGCCTGGGCGGCGGCCGAGCGCATGCCGTTGGGACCTGCCGATGATTTCTCTCTCGCGGCCCGCCCACGCTGGCCGCTCGACAGCGAGGCAGCGCCGATGATCGGCGCGGGGCGAAAGGGCGCAAAAGCGTGATCGGCGTCGTCGGTGCGGGCGCTTTTGGTACGGCGCTCGCGCTTTCCCAAGCAAGTGAGGGCGCGCGCGTCATCCTATGGGGCCGGGACCGACAGTCGATGGACAGGTCCGAGCGCGAGCGCAGATCCGCACGGCTTCCCAACCTCGATCTGCCCTCCGAGGTGTCGTGCACTGGCGATCTGGGAGACCTGGCGGAGGCAACCGCGCTTCTCCTGGCGATTCCGGCGCAAAAAACAGAAGCGTTTTTGGCCGCACACGCCGAAGAGCTGCCGGATGTACCGCTGGTTATGTGCGCGAAGGGCATCGGGGCCACATCGCTCAAATTGCAGACCGAGATTGCTGCCGCATCGGCGCCAGGCCATGCCCTGGCCGCCCTCACGGGCCCTGGCTTTGCCGGAGAGATCGCCATGGGCCTGCCCACCGCGCTCACGCTCGCCTGCACGGACCGCGACCTTGGCCGGAGGCTCCAGGCTGCGCTCTCCCATCCGCGCTTGCGGCTATACCTCACCGACGACGTGGCCGGAGTTCAGCTTGGCGGGGCGCTGAAGAATGTGATCGCCATTGCCTGCGGCATGGCCGACGGCGCCCATCTTGGCGCATCGGCGCGCGCGGCCCTGATGACGCGAGGCTTTGCGGAGATGAACCGGCTGGCGATGGCCTTCGGTGCACGGCGCGACACGCTCTCCGGTCTATCGGGGTTTGGGGATTTGTCTCTGACCTGCAATTCGCCGCAATCGCGCAATTATATGTGCGGACTTGCCATCGGGCAGGGCACGGATCGCGCCGGGGGCACGGTCGAGGGGGTGGCCACGGCGCGCGCAGCCTGTAAGCTCGCCGCACGTCATGCCGTTGAGATGCCGATCGCCGCTGCGGTGGCGGATGTGCTTGAGGGCCATCTCACGCTCGGCGCGGCCATGGATGCCTTGCTTGCTCGCCCGTTGAAGGAGGAATGAATGCTGTTTGCTATTACGTGTCTCGATAAGCCAGGCATGCTTGAAACCCGCATCAACAATCGCGCCAATCACCTCGCCTATATCGATGAGACCTGCGTTGTGGTGCAGGCCGGGCCTTTCCTGGACGATGCAGGCGAAATGTATGGCTCGCTGATTATTCTCGACGTCGAGGATCTCGACGCCGCGCAGGCCTGGGCGGACGGCGACCCCTATGCCCGCGCGGGCCTTTTCGAATCGGTGGAGATCCGGGTTTGGAAGAAGGTCGTCGGCTGAACCGATGCGCCCGGGCGTTGGTCAGACGGTTCGTGCCGCCGGGATCACGCCCTGGCCGATCAAATCGAGCAGATCGCCGAAATAGCCGCCACTGCGTGCCGGACGGGTGGGGTCGGAGGTGATGGCGAAGGACATGCGGAGCTCCGGCACGATGCCGACGAGCTGTCCGCCATAGCCGCGTCCGAGGGCGAACTCGTAGCCTTGAATGCGCCCTAGAAACCAGCCGAGCCCGTAATCGAGGCCGGAAAACCGCGAGCGCGTTCTGGGTTCGAACGAGCTTTCAACCCAGTTAGCGCTCAGGACCTGGCTTCCGCTCCAGACGCCGCCTTGGCGATACATCTCGGCGAAGCGGATCATCGCGCGTGGGCTCAGGGACATCTCGTTGCCGCCGAGATAGTAGCCTTGCGGATCCCGCGTCCAGGCGGCGATTTCAATACCCAAAGGATTGCCCAGCCAATCCCGCGCGAGACTGTGTAAGCTTCGCCCCGAGACCTCGGTCAGGACGGCGCCCAAGATGTGAAAACTCCCGGTCGAGTAGGACATGCCGCGACCCGGTTCGCTCACCATCGGACGGCTGAGCGCATGGGCCACCCAATTTGGGCTGGAGACCCAAGCCCCGTAATTCTGCCCAGACGTGCGCTCAAGCCCGGCTTGCATGGTGATGAGATCGCCAAGCGTTATCCCCGCCACGCGCGGGTCGGCGCCCGTTGGGATCAAGCCGGGCGAAAGCCCGCCAATGGTCGCATCCAGGCCAGGCAGAATGTCGCGGTCGATGGCGGCCCCGGTGAGTGCGGCAACGAAGGTCTTCGAGACGGATTTGACGTTGACGGCGCGGTCGAGCCCTGGCCCGCGAAAGCGGTCCGCGAAGACCTCTTCACCATTGATCCAAACCACAATGGTATGGAGCTGATCGAGGCTTGCGGCCTGGCTGCGCAGGTCTGACCAGCCGGACCTGGCCTGCGCGCGAAGGCTCGGTGCGAAGAGTGTTGCGGACCCGCCCGCGACCAAGAGCGCCCGGCGCGACATGTGCGCGCGCTTTCCATCGATCATATCGCCATCCTGCGTCTGGGCCATGACTGTCGATTTGGCCCGTCTGGTGGACGAAAACCAGTCAGAAAACTGTGTGCGGCCGGGAGGATGGGAAGGCAAAACCAAGGCTTGCCAATAGCAGGCCCAGAGCCCATGTAGGCGCGCGGCATCACGGGAAACACAGATGAGATACTGGCTGTTCAAGTCCGAAGTTTCGACCTGGAGTTGGGACCAGCAGGTCGCGAAAGGCGATGTCGGGGAAGAATGGGACGGTGTGCGCAACTACCAAGCTCGCAACTTCATGCGCGAAATGACCGTGGGCGATAAGGGGTTCTTCTATCATTCCCAAAAGGAGCGCGAGATTGTCGGCCTTGTCGAAGTGATCGCCGAGGCCCACCCCGATTCGACCACTGACGATGCGCGGTGGGAATGTGTCGATCTCAAGGCCATCGCACCGATGCCCAAGCCGGTCACGCTCGAGATGTGCAAATCAGAGCCGCGATTGCAGGACATGGTCTTGGTGAACAACAGTCGGCTTTCCGTTCAGCCCGTGAGCGCGGAGGAATGGAAAATCGTCTGCGAGATGGGCGGTTATAAGGGCTAGGCAACCCGATAGACCCCGAAATCAAGGTAAGAACTCCGAGAAACCGGAACGGATGAACAGGACGGCTCTGGCGCCCTCATCTGCGCACCGACTACGATTTTGTCGCAATCACTCTATATGGTCTCTTCGGTCGAGAGGAGCTGCCGTTGGACCAGCAACCGAAGTTCGAGCGAGCGGAACGCATTTCTGACGCTGCCATACACGTGATGGGCGTCGTCTTCGCGCTCATGGCCGCTCCGGTTGCCATCACTCTCGCCGCTGTCTGGCTCGGCGATCTCAACAGTATCATGGCCGCGACGATTTACGGTTTGAGCCTCGTCGCCATGCTGACATGCTCGGCGATCTATCATCTGCTCCCCGTTCCGGCCTGGAAGGACAGGCTGCGCCGTCTGGATCAATCGGCTATATATGTGAAGATCGCAGGCACATACACACCGTTCGTGGTTTTGGCGGCCGGATCGACGGGCGCTTTCCTCGCGGGCATCTGGAGCGCGGCCCTCGCTGGGGCCGCGGCAATCGCCTTCGGCCCGACATGGATGCGCTGGCCGAGCCTCGCGCTTTACCTTGGGATCGGATGGGCCGGTTTGCTCGCGGGCGGCTCGATTTTCGCAGAAATGACCAATGTGGGCTTTGGTCTTATTGTCGCCGGAGGCTGCCTCTATACGATAGGCGTTCTGTTCTTTCTGTGGAGGACCCTACCATTTCACACCGCGATCTGGCACGGCTTTGTGCTTGTTGCGTCCGCGCTTTTCTACTCAGCGGTTATCGTAGAGTTTCGTGGTCATGCGGTGTTTCTGTGACAGTTCGGGTATAGCCATGCCAGAATGGCGAAATGGCTTAATCCAGATCCCAGCTTTATGTTGCACCGCGTTGCCGACAAGCTTATCCAGCGCTAATTGTTTGGAAGTGGTCTTGGATACAGCCTGCGTCTGGTCTCGCCGCCGCTGATCCCCGGGTTAACTCCATGACTTAGAGAGAGGTGCTCCATGAAGGTTCTCGTACCTGTGAAGCGGGTTATCGACTACAATGTGAAGGTGCGGGTCAAGGCGGATGGAACCGGCGTCGACCTGGCCAACGTGAAGATGTCGATGAACCCGTTTGATGAAATCGCCGTCGAGGAGGCCATCCGGCTCAAGGAAAAGGGCACGGTCACCGAGATCGTCGCGGTTTCCATCGGGGTGAAGCAGTCGCAGGAGACGCTTAGGACGGCGCTGGCCATGGGCGCAGACAGGGCTATCCTGGTGAAGGCGCTGGACGACGTGAACACGGATATCGAACCTTTGGCCGTGGCCAAGATCCTCAAGGCCGTGATCGATGCGGAGGCGCCGCAATTGGTCATCGCAGGCAAGCAAGCCATCGACAACGACATGAATGCAACCGGCCAGATGCTGGCGGCCCTGTTGGGCTGGCCGCAAGCGACCTTTGCGTCCGAAGTTGAGATCAGTGGTGACAAGGCGAAGGTCACCCGCGAAGTTGATGGTGGCCTTCAGGTGATCGAAGTGAACCTGCCGTCGATCATCACGGTCGATCTGCGCTTGAACGAGCCGCGCTATGCGAGCCTCCCGAATATCATGAAGGCAAAGAAGAAGCCGATGGAGGAGAAATCCCCCGAAGACTACGGGGTGAGTATCGAACCACGGCTCAAGATCCTGAAGACAACCGAGCCGCCTGTGCGCCAAGCTGGCGTCAAGGTCGGTTCTGTGGGTGAACTGATCGACAAGTTGAAGACTGAAGCGGGAGTGATCTGATGGCAGTCCTGGTTTACGCAAAGCACGACAATTCCACACTGAACGATGCCACGGCGAAGACGATGACAGCCGCCAAGGCGATGGGCGGGGACATCACCGTTCTCGTCGCTGGCGACGATTGTGCGTCGGTGGCCGAGGAAGCCTCGAAGCTCGACGGTGCCGCGAAGGTCCTCCATGTCGAAGGTGCGCAATATGGCCACCGTCTGGCGGAACCGCTGACGGATCTGATTGTCGGGCTGGCCCCTGATTACGAGCATATCGTGTTTCCCGCGACCACGACCGGCAAAAATGTGGCCCCGCGGGTGGCGGCGCTTCTTGATGTGATGGTGATCTCCGACATTACCGGCGTGGACGGCGCGAGCACATTCGAACGCCCGATTTATGCTGGGAACGCCCTTCAGACAGTGGAGACGAGCGACGCGAAGAAGGTCGTCACGGTGCGCGGCGCGAGTTTTGAAGCTACCGGAGAGCAGGCGGCCTGCCCGGTTGAGGCCGGAACATCCCCTGCCGATCCCGGGCTTTCGTCCTGGGTTGAGGACCGCATCCAGACGAGCGACCGCCCCGAACTCGCCTCGGCAAAGGTGATCGTGTCAGGCGGGCGCGGCGTTGGGTCGGAGGAGAACTTCGCCATCGTCGAGAAGCTCGCGGACAAGCTTGGCGCTGCTGTCGGGGCATCGCGGGCCGCGGTCGATTCGGGCTACGCGCCCAACGATTGGCAGGTCGGACAGACCGGCAAGGTGGTGGCACCCGAGCTTTACATCGCCATTGGGATCTCCGGGGCGATCCAGCATCTGGCTGGGATGAAGGATTCCAAGATCATCGTGGCGATCAACAAAGACGAAGAAGCGCCGATCTTCCAGGTGGCCGATTATGGGCTCGTAGCCGATCTGTTTGACGCTGTGCCCGAACTGGAAGGGAAGGTCTGAACCGACGACCTGACCTCGTGGGCGCGGCACACAGAACCGCGCTCACCCACTAGCTCTAGGGTCCAGCGATGTGTGGCTGTTTCAGCGCAACGCGCGGTCGTAGGCGATCGTGTAGCCGCTGACAGCAGCACTTTCCGCGCAATCGAGCTTCACGTAGACACGCTCGCTCGACCCTGGATCGATGTCGATCTGGTTGAGGCCAGCGCTGAGGTTCTCCATCCTCAGATGCTCTCGTTCCAGGTTGAAGAAGCTGGACCGGCAGTATTGCGAATTCTCAGCAATTTCGACCGCGATGGGCTCACCCTGCTGTGCGCTCAGATCGAACCAATACCAATCGACATCCGTTCCGGAATGCGTACCGCCCACCAGTTCGCCCATACCTACTAGCGTCGCCCCTTCGATTCGATCGTTGTGGGGCTCGTAGTCCGGGGCGACATGCCCGCCTGCCTGGACGAAATTCGTCTCAGCAATTCCCGGTTTCATGTTTGCCGGAGCGATCTTGTTCACGAAGTTATGGGTGCTGGTAGGCGCGACAATCGGGGCGGAAAACGTAGCCAGCCCGCTAAAAAAGACTGCGAATCCGGCTGTCGAAGCAGAGACTTGCGCGTTTCCAAGACCGATCTTTGCACCGGCCCCTCCTGGCCCTTCGCGTAGCATGAGCCAGAAGCCGCCAACGGCCAAGAGGCCGCCTCCGCCCATCATAGCCAGAAGTTCCAAGGATTCGTTCACGGAGATGACCATCAGCGTTCCCTGAAAGATGCCGCAGTTCGGCAGAGGCTCCGCGAAATAAGTAAATGAGGGGTTATGATCCGGCGATACAGCCAGCCTCTGCGCGGTGTCCTGCCGCTCGAAGGATCCGGTCCACGGCTCTGCTGCGGGCGGGCGGCAGAACTTCGCGCCGCAAGACCGGCGCGAGCCTCGTTTCCAGAAAGAAGCCCGTAAGGCGGAAAGCGGCCGCGAGATCCGAGGCGGGGACGTCGCTGCCTGCGGCCCATCCAGTTCTCAGAAAGACCGGCAAGGGCAGGAGGCGGTCGGACCAGGGCGCGCCCGCCTCCCGGCTGACGGCACAGCCCGAGCGTGGCGAGACCCAGACAAGATCCTCCGTTCCGCCACTTGCGGCGCAGCGCGAGAGATCCAATCCGAAGCCCAATTCGGCGAGCAGCGCCAATTCCCAAGCTGCATAGAGGCACGGCCAGTCCTGTGAGACCGCCAGATGTTCGAGAAACTCCAGCGTCGCGGCATAGAGCCGCGGATAGGCCTCTCTCTCGGGCAAGCAGGCGAGCACCAGAGCACTGACCGAGCCCAGCGCCGCGAGGGCCGCACGGTCAGACAGGATCAGCGCCATCCGGCTCGGCAGCGGATCGACCCGGTAGGTGCCGAGATGGTCTTCCAGCCGCGCCTGCCAATCCAGCGACAGCCGAGCGCCCGGCTGAAGGATCGGCGACATCCGGCGAGATGCCCCGCCACGGACAACACCCGCATGACGGCCATGATCACGGGTCAGGACCTCAATGATCGCGGCGCTTTCCCCGTGCCGCCTGACCGAAAGGAGGATGCCCTCGTCCTGCCATTCCATGGCCCTAGGTCCCTCCGAGCAGGTGGCGGATCGCATCGGGGAGATCCTCGAATTCCGCATCGGGCGAATCGCTCAGCCCATCCAAGGCCTCGGGTGACCATTTTCCTGTCCGAACAACGAAGCCCTTGAGGCCTGCCTTACGCGCAGCAAGGGCATCGAATTCTGCGTCATCCCCAATCATCGCGATTTGGGACGGGTCTAGCCCCATATCGGCGCAGGCCATGTGGAAGAAACCTTCGGCGGGCTTGCCCAGGACTACGGCTTGGCTGCCGCTGGCATATTCGAGGGCCGCAACAAAGGCGCCCATATCAAGACTGGGGGCGCCATCGGCATCCATGAAGCAGCGATTGGAGGCCAGGGCCAAAAATTCGGCACCGTCGGCCAAGTGGCGGAACGCCGTGTTGAGGGCTGAGTAGGTGAAGCCCTCACGCGCGTCCCCGACCACCAGAGCCCGCCCACCGCCGCCATCGAGGGCACCGAAATCGGCTCTAAGAGCGGGCGCTATCAAAAACTCAGGCGACAGATTACGCTCGCGCAGCCACAGACGGGCGGCCAAAGCGGGCGTGAAGACTGTGCCGTCATCGACCGGGATGTCGAAAGCGGCAAGCTTTTCTTCGATCGCGGCAAGCGGTTGGCTGGTTGTGTTGGTGAGGAACCGATACGGCATGCCCGCGGCGCGCAGGGATCTGATCGCTTCCCGCGCCCCGGGCAAAACCGAATCGCCTTGGTAGACAACACCGCCCAGATCGATCAGCAGACCGCGAATTTCTGACATCACCGCTCCATGGCGCCCCGGCCTAGACTAATCCAAATCACTCGCGGCACGAAAGGGATCGACTGGGAAGCAAACGCTTCTTTGAGACCCGCGAATCGCATATGGCCGTTGCTGCGGCGCACAAAGGGGTGAGCGGGATGGAAGACCAGCGTGTGGAGCGGCCGGATCGTGGGTCCGCCCGGGAGATTTTTCTCGTCTTCTTGCGGTTGGGTCTCACGTCCTTCGGGGGGCCGATTGCCCATCTGGGCTACTTTCGGACCGAGCTTGTGGAGAACCGCAAGTGGCTCTCCGATGCGGCCTATGCCGATCTTGTGGCGCTTTGCCAGTTTCTGCCCGGACCCGCATCGAGCCAAACCGGCTTTGCCTTGGGTCTCATTCGCGGAGGATGGGCCGGCGCGCTCGCGGCCTGGATCGGTTTCACGACGCCATCGGCGATTGCGATGATCCTCTTCGCCTACGGGGCAGCCGGGCTCGATGGCGGCATCGGTGCCGGTGTGATCGCGGGGCTAAAGGGACTTGCCGTGGCGATCGTGGCCCATGCGGTTCTGGGGATGGGAAGAAACCTTTGCCAGGGTGCGACACGACTTTCGATCATGCTCGCTGCCATGGTGCTTCTCGGCCTTTGGGCCTCACCCATCGCGCAATTGCTTGCCATAGCCTTAGGGGGGGCTTTGGGACTTGCCTTGATCAGTGACGGCGAAGAGAGCGCCGGGGAAGCGCCGCCTTTCCGGCCCGCGGGAGCACTGAGACAAAGCACCGGCATCGCCCTGATTGCCGCCGCTGGGGCGATTCTTGTGGCAACGCCGTTGCTTGTCGGGCTTGGGATCGGTGGACATGCAATGGCGCTGTTCGATGCCTTCTATCGCGCCGGTGCGCTGGTCTTTGGCGGTGGCCATGTCGTGCTGCCACTCCTCGAAGGGAGCGTTGTCGGTGCGGGCTGGGTGAGTGCGCAGGCGTTTCTCGCCGGCTACGGTGCCGTGCAAGCGGTGCCGGGGCCAATCTTCACCTTCGCCGCCTATTTGGGAGCTGCCAATAGCCTGCCCCCCTCTGGCGTCTGGGGCGCAATGATCGCGCTTGTGGGGATATTCCTGCCGGGCTGTCTCCTCGTGGCGGGAACCTTGCCGCTTTGGGATCGCTTGCGGCGCTGGGAGCGGGCGCGCGCCATCCTTGCCGGGGTCAACGCCGCTGTCGTCGGTGTGCTCGCGCAGGCGCTCTACGACCCGGTGTTTCTCTCCGGGATCTTGAGCCCGCTGGATTTCGCCGTTGCCAGCGGTGCGTTTCTGGCGCTGACGGCCTATCGGGCGCCGGTCTGGTGGGTGGTTGTCGGGATGATCGTGATCGGTGGAGTGAGAGGCGCAATTGGGCTGTAATGCGCGCTGAGCGTGCGCGACAGCGCCTCAGGTGGCCACCTGCCGGAGCATGGCTGCGACGATCGCCTCCGGGCGATCTTCTTGGACCAGGTGGCCAGCGTCGGGGACGCGGATCAGCGGCGCGCGTGAGATGAGTGCGGCAAGAGCCTCCCCGCGCTCGATGGGAATCCAATCGTCTTTCTCGCCCCATAGAACGGTGACGGGGCAATCGAGCGGCTCCAGTTGCGGCTCAATCTCGTCTGTGAAGCGCTGATCCATCTGTGCGATCTGGCGATAGAAGGCGCGCTGACCGGTCTCGCCGAGCCAGGGCGCGGCATATGTCTCCAAAGCCTCTTCCGACAGGGGATTTGCCGCCGCTGTCTGCAGGTAGGCGCCCAGGACTGCCCGATGCATATAGGCGGGCATGCCCGCAAAGGCGGGCTCGTGGCGGCGCACATGTTGCACCAGCGGCGATCCCCATGGCGCCAGAGCGACCGCATCGAAGATCGTCAGCGATGCATAGCGGAGCCCGTCGAGGACGTAGCCTCTGAGTGCTGTCGCACCGCCGAAATCGTGGGCGAGCATGTGTGGACGCTCAAGGCCCCATTCGGACACCAAGGCCGCTAGGATCCGGTTCTGGACCCCGAGTGACACATTCTGGTCCTCGCGCATCTCGGAGAGCCCGTAGCCTGCCAGGTCGAAGTAGTGGACTGTCCAATGGGCTGCGAGATGCGGGACGATCCGGCGCCAGACCTGGGAGGAAAACGGTGTCCCATGCACGGCGACCAGCGCCGGTCCTTGGCCAACCCGGCCCCACCGGATCGTGTTGCCTTCAATTTGCGATGCATGGGGTAGGTCGAGCATGGCCGAGACCTTTGAAGGGGTTCAATAACGCGATACCGCCACTCAAACGCTGTGCGAACGGGCAGGCAAGCCTTTGCATGGCACCTTCGCGTTGCCGCATCGCCGAAAGTATGGGAGTAGCCCGTCATGGTTGCATACCGCGCGAAGGCGATCCTCTATTGGTTGGGTCTCCGACTGGCTTGGATGCTCTTACTCCTCGCGGGGATCGCGATCCTGGCTGTGCTCGTCTATCGTTGGATCAATCCTCCGACCACGTTTCTCATGACATCGGAGTGGATCCGCCTGGGCCAGATCGAGCGGGAATGGATCGCGCTCTCGCAGATGCCCGACCATCTTCCGCTCTCTGCTGCCGCCGCCGAGGACGCAAACTTCTGCCGCCACTGGGGATTCGATCTGGCAGGCATCCGCGCGGCCCTTGCCGATACTTCCCAACTCCGCGGCGGCTCCACCATCAGCCAGCAAGTGGCGAAGAACGTCTTTCTCTGGCCCGACCGAACCTGGACCCGCAAGGGCCTGGAGGCCGGTTTCACGGTGCTCATCGAGACGCTTTGGCCAAAGGATCGCATCATGGAGGTCTACCTGAACGTAGCCGAGTTCGATGAGGGCGTTTTCGGCGTCCAAGCCGCGGCGCGGACGTATTGGTCTGTCGAAGCGACCGACCTTGGGGCTGCGCGCGCGGCGCGGCTCATGGCCGTGCTGCCCAATCCCAAGGCGCGTTCACCGGCGGATGGCGACGGCTGGATTGCAAACCGGGGCGCACGGATCCGCGATGGGGCCGCGACACTGCGCGCCGATGGACGCGCTTCGTGCTTTTCCGTCCCCGCCCAAACCGGGGCGGGTTGAATTGGCCAGGGCTTGCCCCGATAACGTCCCCGCTTAGCAAGAACGAGATCAGCCAGTCGCATGCGCCGCCTCTACCACCAACCGCTTTCCCCGTTCTGCCGCAAGATCCGGCTTGTGCTTGCGGAAAAGAAGATCGAAGTCGATCTCGTCACGGAACAGCCCTGGGAACAACGCATGGACTTCCTTCGGATGAATCCTGCGGGACAGGTTCCGGTCTTGAAGGTCGACGATCTCGTCTTGTGCGACTCGAGCGCTATTGCCGAGTATTTGGAGGAGACCGTCCCTGATCCTCCGCTTCTGCCGCAATCGCCCGAAGACCGCGCGGAAGTGCGCAGGCTGGTCGCGTGGTTCGACGGCAAGTTTCATGCGGAGGTCACGGCGAACCTGCTCTACGAACGGGTGAACAAGAAACTCGCCCGCGCCGGCCATCCGGAAAGCGACCGGATCAAGGCGGGCCGTCAGAACATTGCATATCATCTGGATTATATCGGTTGGCTGATGGAGCGCCGTCGCTGGCTCGCGGGGGAGACATTGACCCTGGCCGACTTCACAGCGGCAGCGCATCTCTCGTGTCTGGACTATACCAACGATGTCGACTGGGCGCGCAACACGGGGCTTCATGAATGGTATGCGAAGATAAAGTCTCGACCTGCATTCCGCTCGATCCTCGCAGATCTCGTGCCGGGCTTCCGGCCACCAGTGCACTACGCGGATCTTGACTTCTGAGGTCCTTGCCCAGCGCATCAAGGCCCGCGCGCTGAGCGAGGGCTTTTCCGCCGCTGGCCTGTGCCATCCGGGATCCCTCCCCAACGCCGCCGCACGGCTCACCACCTTCGTCGAAACCGGTCGCCACGGCACGATGAAATGGCTGGCCGATCGCATGGCTTGGCGCGGCAATCCTGAAGCCTTGTGGCCCGAGGCGCGCTCCATCTTGATGTTGGCCGAGGCCTACACGCCCAACGAAAACCCGCTCGACCTGCTCGAAGACCGGGAGATCGGTGCGGTGAGCGTCTATGCGCGCGGCAAGGATTACCATTCGGTCGTCAAAAAACGGCTCAAGCGGCTGGGCAGATGGATCGTCCAGGAGACCGGCGCGGAGATCAAGGTCTTCGTCGACACGGCGCCGGTCATGGAGAAGCCCCTTGCGCAAGCGGCAGGTCTCGGCTGGCAGGGCAAACACACCAATCTCCTAAGCCGGGACCTTGGCAATTGGTTCTTCCTCGGCGCCATCTTCACGACGCTCGATCTGCCCGCCGACCGAGCGGAGGAGGAGCATTGCGGCTCATGCCGCGCCTGCCTCGACATCTGCCCGACCGACGCCTTTCCCGCTCCGTTTCAGCTCGATGCGAGACGCTGTATCTCCTACCTGACCATCGAGCATGCGGGGCCGGTTGACGAAGCGCTCCGCCCGCATCTTGGCAACCGGATCTATGGATGTGACGATTGCCTCGCAATCTGCCCTTGGAACAAGTTCGCCACAGCGGCACGCGATATTGGTTACGCGGCCCGCGCCGAACTGATGCGGCCGCGACTGGCCGAGCTTGCGGCATTAACCGACGCAGATTTCCGGCAGGTTTTCTCGGGGTCTCCAATCAAGCGCATCGGGCGCAACCGTTTCGTGCGCAACGTGCTCTACGCAATTGGGAACGCGCGGGAGCCCAGCCTGAGATCTTCGGCGCTTGCCTTGCGCGGGGACGCGGACGCGGTCGTGCGAGACGCCGCGGAATGGGCGCTTAGCCGCCTTGCAGCGCGAGCTGCGCAAGATTCCGGCGCGCGGCGTCGGCAAGCGGGTGATCGGGATAGAGCCGGACCAGTTTGAGCCAGTGAGACTTCGCTTCCTGCATATCCTGCAATTCGGCTGCGGCGGCACCGGCCTCGAACTGACCTTCGGGCAGATCGGGTGAGAGCCGCAGGGCCGTCTGCGCGCTCCAAAGCGCCATTGTGAGGCGCCCCTCATGCCGCAACGACGCCGCACGCAGCGCGTGCGCCCGCGCGCTTTCCGGCCGAACCTCGATCAGAGCGTCGAGCGCTTCGGTCGCTTCGGGCCAGTTTCCATAGGCGGCTGCGGCACGCGCGCGCAGCCGAAGTCGTTCGGGCTCTGCGTCAGAGATCTGATCCGCGCGATCCAGTGCCGCAAGCGCAAATTCCGGTTGATCTTTTTCCAGCCAAAGCCGCGCGGCATCTTCGAACAAGACAGCGCGCAAGTCCCGCGGCATGGCCCGCCCCGGATTTGCAGCGACACCTTCGAGCAGCCGGGCAGCGGTGGCCGTCGCGCCGAGCGCTTCCAAAGCCGCCGCCTCACAGATCTTGGCCTGCACCCCGCCGCCAGAGCGTGCCCATTGACCCGCATCTTCGCGCGCCAATTGCGGGTCTGATATGATTGCGGCCTCGCATTCCTGGACAGAGCGGATTTCTCCGACGGCGAGCCCCGGCACCATTGCAACGGTTGCGAAACCAAGCGCACCGAAGGCCCTTCGCATTCCGCTCTTCATTTCTTATCGGTCTTGGACCGAACACCTGGAGATGACCACATGGGCTCACCTGTCTTGCTGACCCTTGGACATGGCTATTCGGCAGCGGCGCTCGCCGCAAGCCTCCAGCCGGGCTGGCGGTGCATTGGCACGGTCCGGTCCGGTCAAAAGTCCGTGGCGCTCGCATCGAAGGGCGTCGAACCCGTTCTCTGGGACGACCGGGCCGCCGTCGACGAAGCGATCCGGATTGCGACGCACATCGTCATGTCCATCCCGCCCGATGCGGACGGCGACCCTGCGATCCTCCGGCACGGTGAGACTTTGCGGGACGCGAAGCAAATCGAATGGGTGGCCTATCTTTCGACAACCGGCGTTTACGGGGATCGGCGGGGCGGCTGGGTTGATGAGACGACCGAACCCGCGCCTGGAAACGAACGCAGCGTGCGGCGCGTGGAGGCCGAACGCGCTTGGATCTCCACGGGACTGCCTGTGCAGATCTTCCGACTTTCGGGCATTTACGGCCCTGGCCGATCCGCGTTTGAGCGCCTTCGTGCCGGGCGCGCGACACGGATCGTAAAACCCGGCCAGGTCTTCAGCCGCATCCACCGCGACGATATCGCGCGGGCGCTGCGCGCGTCGATTGGCCGCCCAAATCCCGGGGCGATCTACAATCTCGCCGACGACCTCCCTGCACCGCCGCAGGATGTGGTCGCTTATGCAGCCGAACGCCTCGGCCTACCGATCCCGCCAGATATCCCGCTGGAAGAGGCAAATCTCTCCCCGATGGGTCTCTCGTTCTATGCAGAAAGCCGGCGCGTCTCGAACACACAAACGAAGAAGGATCTCGGCATAGACTTGCTCTATCCCGATTATCGCGCGGGTCTCGACGCGATTCTTGCCCAGGAGACCTGAGGGCGCACTGCAACATCCCTCGCAAATCCATCACAATTGAGGCCCGCAGGCTGGAAATCGCGCGCGAATCCCGTCATGGCTCAGCGAAGAATTCCAAAACCGGCGCGTAGAAAACAGCGCCGCGGGGTGGGCAGGAGATGGGCAAGAGTATTCCTTGGGCCGCGTATGCGAAGGCCGGTTTCGCCGCGTTTGTGCTTATCGGTGCGGCAGGTCCGGCACTGGCACAAGCGAAAAAGCCGATGCCCCGCCCAAGCCTTAATCTCTATGGAACCACCGGTCTCATCGATATGCCGAGCGCGCAATCGCAGCCGGATGGACAGGTGAGTTTGAGCGTCAGCCATTTCGGCAGCACCACCCGGCGAAACTTCACCTTTCAGATCCTGCCGCGCGTGTCGGGGACGCTGCGCTACAGCTCGATCGAAAACTGGGGGCAAGGCGACGATCCGAGCTATGATCTGTATGACCGGAGTTTCGACGTCCAGTTCCATCTTCTGAAGGAAGATCCAGAAGGCTGGCGACCGGATTTGGCTTTGGGCTTTCGAGACTTCCTCGGCACAGGGGTCTATTCGAGCGAGTATCTGGTTGCGAGCAAGACCGTCGCGCGGAACTTCGTCTTGACCGGTGGGATCGGCTGGGGCCGGTTGAGCGGTCTTGGCGCGGCGCCGAACCCGTTTTGTGAGATCTCCGATACGTTTTGTGACCGGGAGAACGATTTCGGCGAGGGCGGAGAACTGTCCTATGAGACGTTCTTCAGGGGCGAAGACATCGGCGTGTTTGGCGGCGTTGAATGGCGCGCCACACCGAAATTCACACTGAAGGCCGAGTATTCGCCCGACACCTATTCGCGAGAGCAGCGTAGCGAGGCGTCGACATTCGAACGGAAATCCCCCTTCAACTTCGGCGCGGAGTATCGCTGGTTCGAAGGCGTAACCCTTGGGGCCTATTACATGTATGGCTCGGAAGTCGGATTTAACGTGGCGGTCAGCGGCAACCCAATGCGCCCGCTGACACCTCAGGATCTCGGCGCCGGACCGCTGCCGGTCAATGCACGGCCGGACGACGCGCCGACAGGCACTGCTTGGGCCACCAACCCAGCCGCCCGTGACCAGCTCGCCGTTGCGCTCTCCGAAGTCCTCAGCGCCGAGGGCGTGGAACTGGAGAGTTTCGCAAGCGATGGCACGGTCGTGGACGTGGCGATCTTCAACAAGCGCTTCAATCAGCCCCCGAGGGCGCTTGGCCGGACGGCGCGCGTGCTTGCGACGGGCATGCCGCCATCGGTCGAGACATTCCGCATCACGCTCGTCGAAGATGGACTGCGTACCTCGACGACGACGATCCAGCGGCGCGACATTGAAGAGCTGGTCGACACGCCCAATGCCGGAGCCGAAATCTGGGAACGCGTGACGGTGACTGGGGCGCCGCTGACGGCTGGGCCTGATGCCTGGCGGCGCGACGCATATCCAGAATACAGCTGGTCGCTCGTGCCCGCGCCCTATCTCTATCTCCTGACGCCGGACGACCCAATTCGTCTCGGCATCAACCTCGATCTCGGCGGGAAAGTGGAGTTCAGCCGCGGTTTCTCCGTCACGGGCAAACTGAGCCAGCCGATCTTCAACGTTCCGACCGATCCGGACCCGGCCGAAACTGAGTTGCAGCCCGTGCGGAGCGATACGCCGCGCTATTTCGCGGATTTCAACCCCAAGCTTTCACAGCTCACGGTAGATTATTTGTTCAAGCTCAACGAGAACACCTACGGACGCACCTCCTTCGGGCAACTGGAGCGGATGTTTGGCGGGATCAGCGGCGAAATCCTCTGGAAGCCCGCGGATCAAAGCTGGGGCCTGGGCGCCGATCTGAACTATGTCGCTCAACGGGATTTCGACGATCCGTTCGGGTTTGACTTCTATGACTACCAGGTGGCGACAGGGCATGCCTCGGTCTATTGGGACACGGGCTATTTCGGGCTCGAAACGCAGGTCGATGCTGGGCGCTACTTGGCAGGTGACTGGGGTGCCAGCTTCCGATTGACCCGTCGCTTCCCCAATGGCTGGGCCGTCGGTGCGTATTTCACGCTGACCGATGTCTCCGCGGAAGACTTCGGGGAAGGCAGCTTTGATAAGGGCGTCTCCATCGAGATTCCATTCCGCTGGACGGTTCCGTTCGAGACCCGCGCGACGAACAGTTTGAGCCTCACCTCGATTTCACGCGACGGCGGCGCCCGTCTCGACATTTCGAACCGCCTCTACCCGATCGTTCGCGACACAGATCGTGGGCATCTGAGGCAAAACTGGGGCTCGTTCTGGCAATGAAGACACCGCCGCTCAACCTGCCGCGTGCCTGCCTGCTAGGTCTTCTTGTCCTCGTTACGGGGTGTAGCGATGAAGGGGTCAACCCAGTCTTCGAGGCCGCGCTGGAGGAGGTTAACCCGTTTGACGGCGATGGCGACGCAGCGGCAGGTGAAGCCGCTCCGACGCGCACTGCGCCAAGCCGCGCAGCCATCGAGCGCGCCGATGTGGCGACGATCCGTGCGCGGCTCGTCACTGACAACGCGGCCACCTACTTGTTGGCGACAAGTCGGAATGGGCCTTATGTCACCTACGTTTCTGCGCTGAGGCAGGGGCTGACGCTTGCCGGCACTCAAGTGACCGGCACCCGCGGGCTCGGGTTTGATCTGTTGTCAGCCACATCGAGCCAGCCCGATCCCCTCACCCGTCCAATTCCCGTGGCGTCCTGGCCGGATGGCGTCACCCGAAGCTTCGAGTTTCCCGCAAGCGGTCCGCAGGGGCGGATCGACACCTATGAGTGTCGCTTTGAGCGTGGAGAAACACGCCAGATCACGATCCTCGAGAAAACGCATACGGGAATTGAAGTGAGCGAGGTCTGCACCGGGCCGTCCGGCTCGTTCGAGAACCTCCATTTCGCGGATGCGTCCTCCGGGCAGGTCTGGCGCAGTCTGCAATGGACCGGACCGCGACAGGGGCTGATTGATATCGAGGTCGTTCTGCCCTTCACCGGCAACACGAACTGAGATCTTCGCGCAAGCGGGACGTTGGGCTCTCTTCAGCAATCAGCGGTCCAGCCGACGGGTTTGTGCCACGAGGGAACCTACGAGGTAGAGCGGTCAGCAACGTCATGGTCGCTCGCTGGATGCGCTTTTGTGCCTCTTGGAGCAGAATTCCGCCGAAAGGCGGGTATAACGATCCGATCAATGCGCTGTTTAGCGCGCCAGACGGGGGCAGCGGCGATCATCTCGCAAACAGGGCTGAGCTCGATGCGCGTGATTCGGAGGATGCCCTGAGCGATCGGTACATCGGTGTCTGGACACTCTTGGCTTGAGAGTTCCACAAGTTCAAGCTGCGGCCTCTAAGTGAGAAGACCACCGACGTTGAAGGGTCTTCTACACTGAGTAGGGTCCGCTCAGGATTGGCATCGCCAGGGCTTGATCGCGCCCCAGAGCACGCCAAGGGCCGCGTGGATCGGGTCCGTCACTCAGACATTTAGTCTTATCTATAATTCGCCAAACCTTCATCTCGCTCCGGTCCGACTGTGCTTTGGGTCAGGCACTTCCCAAAAAACAAAAAAGGCAGCGGAAAACGCTGCCTTTTTTGAATTCTGTCCACTCGAAACCTGCCGTTATCTTTCGGCTAACGCCGCGGCTGGTCCTTTAGGATTAAATCAGGAATCGTCGTCTGCGATCGCGTAAGCAACGGCAGCCAGACCAATCACCGGGATGATCCATGCGGCATTCGAACCGCCCATGGGCTCAGGCTCGGCCACAACCACAGGTTCTGCAGGCGCTTCGAAGACCAGGTTTCCGGCAAAGGCCTGGCCGGCAAGCAGGAGCGCCGCCGCAGTGGTTACGATGAACTTCATATTGTCCTCCTAAGAGTGCGGGTCTGCTAAACTGCTAGCACGCCCGGACCAGCGATCGAGCGAACTAATATTCCGAACCTAAACAACTTTCCAGCGGCATTTCAATCACCGAAAGGCGGCAACCCTATGATTTGTCGCCTGTTGTCAAATGAGCAACACCGGTGTGCCAACCCGAGCGCGGTCGTAAACCTCCAGGATATGTTCGTTAAAAAGGCCTATACAGCCATTGGAAGACTGCCGTCCAATCTTCCGAATATCGTTGGTCCCGTGGATCCTGTATGCGGGCCAACTGAGGTTCAGCGCACGGATTCCGAGCGGGTTTTCCGGGCCAGGACCGACATACCTGGGCAGGTCTGGGTCCCGTTTGAGCATGTTTGCGGTCGGGCGCCATTCCGGGTCGGGGCGTTTCAACGTGACGCGTGTCCGGCCCCGGCGGGTGAGTTCATCGCTGAGAGGGACCGATGTCGGATACACGCGATAGAAGCCATCGGAGCCCCAATAGTGGAGCACGCGATCATTAGTATCGCACAAGATCGCATCGTTGCTAATACTATCGAAATAATCTTGCCATTCGCGCATGCGAAGGCCTGAGATCCGCCGGACGAGCCGGGGCGTATCCTGGGAATCCGGTACGAAGGAATTCAGCGCATCTTCTTCGGTTGCGGCATTGGCAATGCCTGCCGTCGCGCAGCCAGCCGCGGCTCCCAGCGCGAAACGGCCAAAGTCCCTTCGCGAAAACGCGGTCTTATGAGGTCTGCTCATCTCACTGCATCTCCAATTTGTGGTTTTCTGAAAGGTCTATGCTCGATACGTGCGATTTTCAAATCACGGTTGCGCGGCCAAGACAGACATCAGACCGATTGGATTTGAGCAATTTGCGGCAAGAGGCTAAGGATGCCGGGCTGTCGCACCAAGATGGATTGGCCAATGAACGTTGCGGTTAAAGCCCTCGTCTGCCTCACACTGCTCTTGGCGGCCTGCGCGCCAACGGGAGGCGGAGGCGGTGTCGGCCAAATGAGTCCCGGCGACAGAGATGCGATCCGCCTGCGGCACCTTGATGCGGTCAACGCAGTCAGATCGCAGGAAAATCTGGCACAGCTCCAGCTCTCTGCGGAGCTGAACGCTGCCGCGGAGACCCATGCCCGCGACATGTCTGTTCAGGGCCGCGCATGGCATTTTGGTTCGGATCTGACGAGCCCGCGGGAACGGGCGTTCCGCGCAGGGTATCGGGGTGAGATATCCGGAGAGAACCTCTCCGAGGGAACCGATACCGATCTTGAAGTGCTGCGGACATGGCTCGATTTTGCGGATACGCGCGCCGTGATATTGGATCCCGATGCTCGAGGCCTTGGCCTCGGATGGTATCGCGATGCGAGTGGAAAATCCTGGTGGGTGCAGGTTATCGGGCAGTAACTGCCCGACACCCGAGCCTTCAGTCGATCAGGACAAGATCGTGACCGGAATTCCCGTGGGCGTGATGGCCCAGATTTCTTCCATCTCGCGGTCGCTCACAGCGATACATCCCGCTGTCCAGTCTTTCTTGTTCCGATCGGACCGGCGCCTTGGACCGCCATGGATGAAAATATCGCCGCCAGGATCCACACCCATGCTGAGAGCCCGCGCGATATCCTGGGCATTCGGATAACTGATCCCGAGACTCAGGTGAAAGTCGCTGCGCGGGTTACGGCGATTGATGTAATACCGCCCCTCTGGCGTACGGCCATCCCCGGAACGGCCCTTATGGCCTTCGGGCGCGAAACCGAGATGGATCCGATACCGCTTCAGTGTTTGCTCTCCAGCCATCAGCGCCATGACCCGGTTTCGTTTTGAAACCACAATGTGGTTGGCGCGGGGCTGTGCCACCTGCGCGAAGGGTTTCGCGTCCGCGAAAGTCGCACCAGAGGCAAGAAAGCCCGCTGTCAGTGCGAGGGCGCTTCGCCGTGTCCAGAGGCTCTCTGAGACCTCTGTTCTGTCTTGCGTTTCCACGAATGCCTCATCGTCGCTGAACCAAGTCGGATTGGTCATCTACCTGCTCACTTCTTTGTTTTTTCGTCCCGCCGGTTTTCCGGCATTACTGCTCACCGTAGTTGATATACGCCTAACGCGGTTTGCTCCGAAGCGATTCTCCATTGCAAAACCTTAAGCGTTTGCAGCGTTTTGCATTCCGGCAACAGATCAGGAACGGGTGCGCGCGGGTATCAAATTTCCGTGTGATCTGTGCTCTACACAGGGTCAATGACGTCAGATGAAGATAACGACCCGAGGATAGCCTGACCTTATGCCTCGTGACGTCCGGGCATGACCACAAGGCGCGAGGCCAGACAGGCCCTATCGGCGGAGATGGTCTAGCCTAGGTGAGCGACGGGGCCGAGGTCAAAGAGCCTTGCGTTCTTTGGCGGCGCGCGCGTTCCGTCGCGGATTTGAGCTGGCCGCATGCCGCCATGATGTCTTCGCCGCGCGGCGTGCGCACTGGAGAGGCATACCCTGCTTTGTTCACGATACGCGCAAACGATGCGATCCGGTCCGGGTCCGACCTTTCGTAGGGCGCACCCGGCCAGGGGTTGAACGGGATCAGGTTGATCTTTGCAGGGATGCCGGAAATCAGCTTCACCAGACGCCGTGCATCGGCATCGCTATCGTTTATGCCCTTGAGCATCACATATTCGAACGTGATCCGCTCGGAGTTCGAGAGCCTCGGGTAGGACCGGCAGGCATCCAGCAGCGCTGATATGTCGTATTTCTTATTGATTGGCACCAGCGTGTTGCGGGTTTGGTCCGTGGTCGCGTGAAAGGAAATCGCGAGCAGGCACCCGATCTCGCGGCCAACCCGTTCGATTTCAGGGACGATACCTGATGTGGACAGCGTGACGCGGCGCCGAGAAATCGCGATGCCGTTGCCGTCCATGGCAACCAGCATGGCGTCGCGGACATTGTCGGTGTTGTAGAGCGGCTCGCCCATTCCCATGAGCACAATGTTGGTGATCGCGCGTTTTGCGTCGGGCTCGCGCCCCCATTCGGAGAGATCATCCCGCGCGACAAGGATCTGGCCAACGATTTCCGCGGATGTCAGGTTGCGAACCAGCCTCTGGGTGCCGGTATGGCAAAACGAGCACGTGAGGGTGCAGCCCACCTGGCTTGAAATACATAACGTGCCGCGATCGGCATCCGGGATGTAAACCGTTTCGACTTCATGTCCGCCTGCGACGCGCAACAGATACTTCCGCGTGCCATCCGCGGAAATCTGGCGCCGTACGATTTCGGGCCGACTGATCGAGAACGAGTTCGCCAGCTCTGCCCGGAACGGCTTGGACAAGTTGGTCATTTCGGCAAAGTCGGTCAGCCCATGGTGGTAGATCCAACTCCAGATCTGACCAACGCGCATCTTTGCTTGGCGTTCTGGCGTCCCCTTGGCGATGAGCGCCTCGCGCATTTGGACCCGCGTCAGCCCAACCAGATCAGGCTGACCTGCCGGCGTGTCGCGACGCGGCACGGTCACGACGTCATTGGTGATCGGGGCGGTAGCTGACACGCGTATCTGTCCAAGAAAAAGGCCGAGAATTGTTTGAGGCAATGCAGGATATAGTGTTCCGGTCGGACTTCACCTAATCCCAGGATGCGGGATCACTCGCAGCGTTCCGCCGCATCGCTCACAGCGGCCGTGAAGCCCAACAGCGAAAACTCATCAATCGTCGTCGTTCCGCGCGAGGACAGGCCCGTGATGGTAGCTGAAGCGCCGCCCCTCATCGCCGCAACCGCGCCGGCATCGTCAGCCGGGTCGGTCCACGCCCATTCCGCAGCCTCGCCGCTCCCGGGCATCAGATTGAATTCCCGCGAGCCGATCCGGAGCCGCACCGGTGTCCCACCATCGAACGGATATCCGCCGGTGAAGCTCACCTCGTTCACGACATTGCTGCCCGGCCGAAACGTGACGAAGAGCCTGATATCTCCGCGGCGGACTTCGACGCTCTGACCGTTCCGGCGGGCATCGGACGTGGTCGGCTGCGACACGATGTAGCATTCCTTCGGCTCTTCTGCGACGAAGACAAGCCAATCTGTGTGAGAAGCGACGCGCTCGGACGTCCCCTGGGCGGGAACCTGCGCGGCGCCAGCCAATGCCAAAATCAGTCCTAATGGGACCCACTGCAATCGCGTCATCGGCGTGTGTCTCCTGCTCGTTCGAAGCCTCTGCTTAAATCTCGCGCTGTACATGCTTCGAACAATGGCGCGTCAAGCATTTTTTCCTGTGTCTCATCCGGACCGTAGCGCAGTGATACAGGGTTTTGCCAGTGTCAACCGCTGCGCGACGCGTCAAACAGACAATCGCTCTTGGAGCGCAGCGATGTTGAACGAAAACAAGGGCAGGCGTATGCGCAAGACCGGACGCGCAGCGCGATGGCGGGTGGTCGAAGAACAATCAGAGCAAGCAAGGATCGTAGGTGACCGACCCGGTTCCAATGGCGCAGGTTTGGCGCGGCCGTTTCGCCGAATCAGTTCATCGCGGCCATGCCGCTATCTGTGATACGGACGGTCAAATCCTGGCCGCCTGGGGCGATCCGGACAAGATCATCCTCCCGCGATCGTCTTGCAAGATGCTCCAGTCTCTGCCGTTGCTCGAAAGCGGCGCTGGGGCTTACCTCTCCGACGAGCGGCTCGCGTTGGCTTGCGGATCGCATCAAGGCGCGAGGATGCATGTTGAGCGAGTTGCGGACTGGCTCTGCGACGAAGGTTTGACCGAAGCGGATCTGCAATGCGGCCCGCAAAGGCCGGTCGATCGCGATGAACGGGAGCGGCTCCGGGCAAAGGGCGAACCCCACACCGAACTCCACAACAATTGTTCTGGCAAGCATGCCGGGTTCCTAGCGCTCGCCAAACATCTGAAGAGCGATCCGGACTACCTGGAGGTTGCCCATCCGGTGCAAGCAGCGGTCCGCACAGCGTTCGAGGAAATGACTGGGCTTGAGAGTCCAGGCTATGCGATCGACGGCTGCGCCGCGCCCAATTTCGCCACGACAATCGCCGGGCTGGCGCGGGCTATGGCACGCATGGCCAATCCGCGCGGGCTTGGCGCCTGCAGATCCGCTGCGGCGGAACGGCTCGTCACTGCCATGCGGGCGCATCCGCTGCTTGTCGCAGGTGTGGGCCGCGCTTGCTCTGAGCTTATCGAGGCCTCTAATCGGAGTGTCGTGGCGAAAACTGGCGCCGAGGGGGTGTTTACCGCGATCCTTCCTGACCGGGGCTTGGGTGTCGCCCTCAAGATCGAAGACGGGAGCACACGGGGTGCCGAATGCGCCATTGCGGCGATCCTGTTACGTTTGGGCGCAATTGCGGCCCAGGATCCGCGGGTTGAAAGGCGCCTTCGCGGGCCAATCAAGACACGAAGCGGCGCGATTGTCGGGCATATCGCTCCAGCGCCGGAGCTGTGGCAGAACGGCGCTGCGCTCTGATGCTCCTGATGGCCACCAATGATCGGGACGATGCGCTCTCGACTCCGAGCGCCCGCTCGGCAGCGGGAAATAGTCTTTTGATGCATGGATCGCGGCGATCTTAAATTACGTATTCTATTTAGACACTTGGCATGAAGTGCCGCTGGCTTGGGGCGGTAACTCCGCATTGACTCTCCCACAGATTCTCCTGTTTTTGGCGCACGGCTCGGAGACAGTCGGCGAGGGAGGGAAATCATGCGTAACCGGCGACTTGCTGGCGCCCTTGGGGTGTGTCTAGCCTTTGGGCTTTGGGTGCTATTTGCACAAAGCTCAAACGCGCAGGTCTTTTTTCCTGCGGAAGAGCCGGAGCCTGCCCCGGCAGTGACCCCTGAAGACGTTCGCGCCGCTCTGGAAGAGCTTCTTGCCAGCGGGGATTCTGAACCGCCGGAGCCACTGACCACCGATGATCCAGAGATTGAACCTCGCGCGCTTGAAATCCTGCTCGCCCCCCTAACGCGCGCTGAAATCAATATCGAGATCGACGCGTGGTTTGCGCGGGTGCAGGAAGCGGTCGCCGAGCTTTCAGTGGCGGAGTTCGAGTTGTTCGAGCTCAGCGCCGCAGAGGAAGCGGCGGCGGCAGAGGCACGCGAAGCAGCAGAGGCGGAATCATCGGACGAAACGACAGAGGATGAGGCGGAGGCGGAGGTGTCTCCCGAGCGCGAGGCGCTCATCGAGCGTGTCACCGAGCTCCGCGAGGTGCGAACAGCTGAAGGCGACCGCCTCAAGATCGTGCTTGATGCATTCGAGGCAAAGGGGGGCACGCCAGAAGCCACGGCCGAGTATCGAACCTATTTGGCCGAGGTCGGTGGCGTGCGCGTCGACACGCAGGATGCCCGCACGATGCTTCTTACGCTGACCGAATGGGCAAAGGCGGAAGATGGCGGCCAGCGCCTTGTCCGCAATCTAGCAACGGTACTCGGCGCTGGCGTTGGCGGAATCGTGATCGGATGGCTTGCGAGCATAACGCTCAATTTTGGGCTTAAGCGCACCGCTCTGAGTTCGAAATTGCTGCGCCATTTCGTGCGCCGCTGGATCGTGTTTGCCGCAGGTCTTGTCGGGTTTCTCGTCGGTCTTTCCTGGATCGGAACGAACATGACGCCCATCCTGGCCGGGCTTGGCGCTGCTGGTTTTATCCTCGCTTTCGCTTTGCAAAACACGATCAGCAATTTCGCCAGCGGGCTTCTTATTCTGTTTCAACGCCCCTTTGACGCGGGCGACGAGATCGAAGCGGCAGGTATCTCCGGTGAGGTGGAAAGCGTCAGCTTGTTCTCGACTTATCTCAGCACGGATGAGAACAGAAAGGTCATTGTTCCCAACAACATGATTTGGGACGACGTTATCGTGAATTCGACCGGTGCCGAGACGCGCCGCCTCTCGATAGAGGTAGAGGTCGATGCAACGGAGCATGGGCTGGAGGATGCGGAAGAGCTGCTGATGCAGATCATGTCCGATCACCCCGATGTGCTCTACGACCCCGCTCCAGACCTCAAGCTTAGGGGTGTCACGACTGAGAGCCTCACCTTTGTGTGCTGGCCCTGGGTCAAAACCGCAGAAAGAGACCGCATTCGTTGGGATCTCGTCGCAAGATTCGGACGGGGCTTGAAGGTGAACAAGACCGTCACGAAGGCTGGGGGCGACGACGGCGAGTGATCCGCGGGCCAGCGCTGAACCGCGAGTGCTTGCCGGAATCTGGATTTCCGGGTATGAGGCCCGGATGAATCGCATCATCGACATTGAGGATCACGCGCGACTGCCCTGGAGGTTTCACGGGCAACGTCTTTGCATGGCCGCGCCGGGCTGACTTCCTCGCCCTCGAACAAACCGATTCATCAGCCATATGCGGGAGGAAGACATGACCGCAGCCAAAACACTCTACGACAAGATCTGGGATGCTCACCTCGTGCATGAGGCCGAGGACGGCACCTGCCTTCTCTACATCGACCGCCATCTGGTGCATGAGGTCACAAGCCCTCAGGCATTCGAGGGGTTGCGGATGTCCGGTCGGCCCGTCCGGGCGCCGGAAAAGACCGTTGCTGTCCCCGATCACAACGTTCCGACATCGCTCGACCGGGAGAAGGGCATCTCCAACGAAGAAAGCCGCATTCAGGTTGAGGCCCTTCAACGCAATGCAGAAGAAGCGGGCATCACCTACTACGGTGTCGACGATGTCCGGCAAGGGATCGTGCATATCATCGGCCCCGAACAGGGCTGGACGCAGCCTGGGATGACGATTGTCTGCGGAGACAGCCATACGGCAACACATGGCGCCTTTGGTGCGCTTGCCCATGGGATCGGCACTTCTGAGGTCGAGCATGTGCTCGCCACGCAGACCCTGATCCAGAAGAAATCCAAGAACATGCTGGTTGAGGTCAACGGGGCCTTGCCACCGGGCGTGACCGCGAAGGACATAACGCTCTCGATCATCGGCGAGACGGGAACCGCGGGTGGCACCGGCTATGTGATTGAGTATGCCGGCGAGGCGATCCGTGCGCTTTCGATGGAAGGCCGCATGACCGTTTGCAACATGGCCATTGAGGGCGGTGCACGAGCCGGACTTATCGCGCCCGACCAGAAAACCTTCGATTATGTTCGCGGTCGACCTAAGGCGCCTAAGGGCGGCTATTGGGAGATGGCAGTCGAGCATTGGAAGACGCTCTATTCCGATCCCGGCGCGCATTACGACAAGACGATCATCCTCGACGCGGAGAAAATCGCGCCTGTCGTGACCTGGGGCACAAGCCCGGAGGATGTGCTGCCGATCACCGGCATGGTGCCACACCCCGAAGATTTCAAAGGCGGCAAAATCGATGCCGCGCGGCGCTCCTTGGAATATATGGGGCTCACTCCCGGCACGCGTCTGTCCGATATCGAGATCGACACCGTGTTCATCGGCTCTTGCACCAACGGCAGGATCGAGGACCTGCGCGAGGTGGCCCGCGTGATGGAAGGCCGCCGCGTTAAGTCGGGCTTACGGGCGATGATCGTCCCAGGTTCGGGTCTCGTGCGTGCTCAGGCCGAAGAAGAGGGGATCGCGGACAAGCTTAAAGAGGCTGGCTTTGAATGGCGGATGGCTGGATGCTCGATGTGTCTGGCGATGAACCCCGATCAGCTCACGCCCGGCGAGCGCTGCGCCTCGACCTCCAATCGCAATTTTGAGGGACGGCAGGGGCGCGGCGGGCGCACCCATCTTTTGTCGCCAGCGATGGCTGCCGCGGCGGCTGTTACCGGGCGTCTGACGGACGTGCGCGATCTCGACTGACGCGCTTGGCCCCAAGGTCACCCGAGGGGTCCGCACAGTCTAAGGGTTGTCTGCGATTTGGTCGTTGTTGCTCAGCGCAGGAGCGCGATCGGACGTAAGGTCTCAGCGCATGATTGCGCGCGCGTCAGCCCCCCGCCTCGACGATTGCCTTCGCCTGAGCGACCCAATTGTCCCGCGACACGCGCCCTTTGAAGGGACCAAGGTTCTCGTCCATCCAAGCCACTTCGGCCTCCGACCAGCTTGCGATTTGGTCGAAATGGAAGAAGCCCATGCTCTTCAACGTGCCTGCTAAGGCCGGTCCGACGCCGTCGATCCGGGTCAGGTCGTCGGGCAGATTATTGCGCGCAGCGCTCAGGCGGGCTGGTTCGCTTTGATCGATCGGCGCCACGTCTGGTGCCGTCTCGGCCTCGGCGGGTTCGGGAGCCTTAGCTTTCTTGCGGCCAGAATCCCACAAAGTCTGAAGGCTCAACAACGGACGCTTTTCGGTCCCGACGCCGCGGAAGATATCCTCACCACCGGCAACGACGATATTCTGGCGGCGCAACAGCAAGACAATTCCGCCCAAGAGCAGTCCCCAAACGACCGATGCTCCGAAAGACAGGCCGGAAACGATACCGATCATGAAAACAATGCCCGCAATCGCGGCACCCGCGATCAGTGTCTGCTGTTTCTTGTTGAACATGTCCTTGGACCTCGATCCCTCTCCCTGGGGACGCATCGCACCCATGCGACGTGCCCGCGATCAACCTTGGTTTTGCCGGGCGACCGGCACTAGGGCTATCTTAAGCAGCGAGGGGCGCAGCGGACAAGATGTCCTTCTCCGCCCCCGTCCCCTTACGCTTTCGCCATACGTTCTTAGGCCACCGCGCGCGACAAGGCACATTGCGACCAAAGATCGGACAATGCGGCGGCGAAATGGTCGATGTCTTCGTCGCTATGCACGGGGCTTGGCGTGATGCGGAGCCGCTCCGTCCCTTTGGGAACGGTGGGGTAGTTGATCGGCTGCACATAGATACCGTAGCGGCTCATCAGAATGTCGCTGAGCATCTTGCACTTCACCGGGTCGCCGATCATCACCGGCACGATGTGGCTCTTGTTTGGCATATAGGGGATGCCGAGCGCATCGAGCGCGGCTCGCAACCGGGCCACCTGGCGGCGCTGGCGCTGGCGCTCCAGCTGCGAAACTTTAAGGTGGCGAATTGAGGCTGTGGCCGCAGCGGCAACTGCCGGTGGCAGCGCGGTGGTAAAGATAAAGCCGCTGGCGAAGCTGCGGACAAAATCGCAGAGCGCCGTTGAGCCGGTGATGTAGCCACCGACCACACCGAAGGCTTTACCGAGAGTTCCCTCGATCAGCGTTACGCGATCTGCCAGCCCTTCGCGCTCGGAGATCCCGCCGCCCCGCGGTCCGTAGAGACCGACGGCGTGCACTTCGTCGAGATAGGTCATCGCGCCATAGGCCTCGGCCACGTCGAGGATCTCCGCAATCGGTGCGATATCCCCATCCATCGAGTAGACGCTCTCAAAGGCCACGATCTTCGGCGCGTCGGGCGGGCAATCGGCCAGCTTGCGCTCCAGATCGGCAACATCGTTGTGCGCCCAGATCTTCTTTTGCGCCCGGGAATGCCGGATGCCTTCGATCATCGAAGCGTGGTTGTCGGCGTCCGAGAGGATGATCGCGCCCGGTAGCCGCGACCCCAAGGTGGTCAGGGCCGCCCAATTCGAGACATAGCCCGAAGTGAAAAGGAGCGCAGACTCCTTGCCATGCAGATCCGCCAGCTCCTGTTCGAGCAGGACGTGATAATGCGTGGTGCCGGAGATGTTGCGCGTCCCCCCCGCACCCGCGCCGGAGCGGTCGATCGCTTCGTGCATTGCGCCGATCACTTTCGGGTGCTGGCCCATGCCGAGATAATCGTTGGAGCACCAGACAGTGACCTCATCTGGCTCCTCTTCGGCGCAACCGTGCCAGCGGGCACGCGGGAATGAGCCGCGCTGGCGTTCGAGATCAGCAAAGACGCGGTAATTCCCCTCTTCCGCCAGCGTATCGAGCTGGCTTTGGAATAGATCATCGTAGGTCATATGCGCCTCCGCTTTGGTCTTGGGTTTGTTGCCGCGTCAGGACGCGGATCGCTGGCGGCGTCGGGCAAAAGCCAGCGCCAGAGTTTCTCGTCGGGAAGTGGCAGGATCATCAACCAGTGTTCGAGCAAGGCGAGAGCATTGAGGGTCGCCAGGAGGGCAAACCCGGCCGCAGCTGCCGAGCCCGGGTCTTGGTCGAAGAACCGCCCGATCCAGAGAGAGGTGGAGAAGGTGAGCAGTGTGATCGAGACAGGGAACAGAGCATTGCCCGGCGCGATCCGGAAATGGCTGGCTAGGTGGCGCATGGGAACCGGCAGGAACTCTGTGTTGATATTGGGCACGCCCAGGTAGAGGTTGAGCTTGGCACTCACCCGGGCGAACAGCAGGATCAAGAACGTCCAGACCCCGAATGGATTGGCCGAGTTGGCCGCGAAAATCACCAAGCCTGTCGCGGTAACGAGAAGCGCGATCTCTGAATAGGCGAGCGTGCCCCAAGCCCGGAGGAACCTCTCCCAGCCCGGCACGTTCGGCGGGCAGGGCCGGGGGATCGGCCCGGTGATGACACCGCACAGAAAGGCAAGCTCGAACCACCCCCAGATCGCGAGCGCACTGAGAAAAGCGGTGAGCGGCGCGAGCGGTCCGGTGTCGTTTGCTGAGATCAGCAGGCCGGCCCAACCGAGCAAGAGAAGGGGAAAGGCCCCGATCGTCATGGCCAGATGCGCCCGCCCGCCGAGCCGGTCGGCCCAACGGACGGCGAACAAGATCACCCCAGTGGATGCCCACCAGGCGAGAACTGTAACCGCGACGGCCTGCCAGGGACCCAATGCGCCCTCCTTAGTAGCTTGGCACCAACCGGCTCGATGCCGGAGGCACATTCTTCTTTACCGGCGTCAGGTAGAGCCCAGCGAAGGCGCCAGCGGCGGCAAGGCTCGCGCCGATTTTGCCGAAGAACCCGGACACGCCCCCCCGCGCCTCGGCCTTGGCTCTCGCGTCGAACGCCCGGCGCAGGCGCAGAAGATTGCGCTGCCAGCGCGGGCTTTCGTGGTCGAGAACGATGGGAAAGACCTGCCGCGACATTTCTGATGTCTTGTGCAGGACCGAGCGATCATACCAATCGATATCGACTCCAAGCGCCTTGTGAAACGCGGGGCGCATATGATCGCGTACGCACATCGTCGCGAAGACCGCGTTAAGGAAGAACCGGATCCAAAGCACGTTGCGCCCGCGTGTGAGCTTGGGGTCCGTGCGCATCAGCAGGGCGAAGGCCTCGCCGTGGCTGAACTCGTCGTTGCACCACTCCTTGAACCACTTGAAGATCGGGTGGAACCGCTGGTCTGGGTTGGCCTCCAGGTGGCGGAAGATGGTGATGTAACGGGCGTAGCCGATTTTTTCGCTCAGATACGTCGCGTAGTAGATGAACTTCGGCTTGAAGTAGGTGTATTTCTTGGTCTTCGTCAGAAAGCCCAGATTGACGCCGATCCCCGCTTCGCGGAGGGCATCGTTAATGAAGCCCGCGTGGCGCGCCTCGTCGCGGCTCATATAGGTAAAGAGCTCGCAGATCTCGGGATTGTTGCCGCGGCGCTTCATCTCCTTGTAGAGCACGCATCCGGAGAATTCCGCGGTGAGGGATGAAACAAGGAAATCGACGAACTCCTTGCGCAGTTCCGGGTCCATTCCCTCCCAGTCGATCTGATCCCAATCGGCATTCTTCTTGAAGTGCTTCTTGTTGGGGTCCGACTTCATCTGCGCGAGCAGCTCATCCCATTCCTCACGCACCGGATTGACGTCGAGACGGTCCATTTCGTCGAAATCCGTCGTGTAGAAGCGCGGATCGAGCAGCGTGGTTTCCACCGCCATTTCGGTGGTCTCGCTCACTTCGCGGCGAATGTCCTTGATGTCCTGCTGGGACAATCCTGAAATCGCGTTCATAGCGTTGCCTCTTCGGAGAAGGAGAATTCGCAGAGCTCCATGAATTCGAGATCGCCGGTCAGCCGTGTCCAGAGCCGCTCAAGCGCGTTGGCACGCGTGATCGTCGCTTGCCGCTGCTCCGTGATGACCTCACCATAGGCGGCCATAACCGGCGCGCCATGCACCAGCACCTCGTCACCGGGATGCACTACCGCCCCGTTGTCGAAGCGCACATGCGCATGAAGGCTCTCGAAGGTGTGGCTGACCTCAACTGTGCAAGGCGCTTGTTCTTCCCTTCGGGCAAAAATCATCGCGTTTCCTCCCAGTTATAACGCGTTGCGATGCAACGTATTCAGTTTGACAGCAGCGCCGCGAAAGCTGCCGCGTTCTTCCTTCCAAATCCCAGCAACTCGACACGCCAGCCGCTCAGATCGTCATGCAGGGCCATGCGCCCGTCCGAGTATTGCACGAGACGCACCGGTGCGTCGGCGGGGATGCCCGACTTGGCGCGCTCACGCGCCAGGGCGCGGCCGACACCACTGATGAAGCCGCCCTCGTTTGGCCCAAGATCCGCGATCAGACTGCCGGAGCCGTCCAGAATGCGCACCGCGCCGCTGAATTGACTGTAGAGATGCAGAATGCGCTCCTGAGCGATTGCGCCCTCTTCTGGTTTCGCCACGAGCGGGCGATCCGTCAGCCGCGCATAGCTCACCAGTGCGAGGCAAGCGAGCAAGAGAAGTCCGACGGCCAGGATCATAATCCGGGGGATTTTCTCCCGGTCCTCCTCCAAGCGGGTGACCTTCGGATAGGACTGCACGTCTTCCATCTGAACCCTCCCTTACTCCGCGGCCACGGCGGGCAGCGCATCCATCGTTTGATCGACGGACAATTCCGCACGCAGGGCTTTGGACAACAAAGTCGCCACGCCGGCGGCGTCCGGGATCGAGCGGAGTGCAGGCTGCACCTGGGCCATCCGCCAGGGGCGGACATGGGGCCAACATGCGAGATAGCCCGGGACCTTTCCCCCCGTCAGGCGCAACGCGATCGTGCCGGTGCCATCCCGGCGGACCTGCAGGTCCACGGCACCCACACGCGAAAACGGCAGGTTGATCGCAAGCGTCAGCGCGACCCCGATCCGCATCACGAGCCTGCGATTGGTGATCGTGTAGACTGTCGCGCGGGCCTGGCTCCAAGCAATTGCAGCCATCAAGCCCACAGCGATCACGCCGGCCAGAATCAGGGGAAGCGTGTGTTGCGCCGCTCCGATCCAACCGGTCTCGCCCATCCGGATCACAGCGCGCCAGATGGCGAGCAGACCGAAATACCCGATGATCCACCGAATGAGCAGGGCATCGCGGGCGAGCCCCCACCAGTTGGGCGCGCCTTGCCATAAGATCTTTTCTCCCGGCGGAAGCGCTTGGGGAAGACCTCGGATTGGCTCTGGCTGAAAATGATCGTCGCGCATGACGTCCTCAAAAAGCTGGCTCGATGCGCCGCTTGCCCGCATAGAGCTTGCCGCCGCAGTAATAGGCGCAGACCTTTTCTTCCTCGAGCTTGGTGATCTGGTTCTCCGAGCGGATCACCGGAATGCCCGGAAAATTCTCGGCATAGAGCGAATGCACCGATACCCGGTCGCGGAAGATCCGCGTGAGCTCCATCGGGATCAGCCGCCGCCGATTGTCAGAATCGAGGGTGTATTCCAGGTAGCGGACATGTTGCTCCGGCTCATCGACCCACATGTCGGTGACCGTCCCGACGGTTTGGTCGTCTGCGGAAACAACAGGCATGCCACGGGGATCCCGGCCCCAGGACACGACGAAATTCTCCAATCCGCGCATCGGCACAATCTTCGGATGGCCTTTGCCATCGAGTTCCGGCAGATCGCGGCGGGGTGTCCAGGCTGCAGGGCCGATCCCATCGACCAGCGGATCGCCCGTCGGCTCGAAAGCCGATCCGCTGTTGCCTTCAACCTGGCGCATCGCGAAATCCCGCGTCTTGTCGCTGTCTCCGTTCGGGACGGAAACCTCACCACGGCCATGGGGCAGGATGAATGTCTTGGGCTCGGGGAGCGGATAGAGGCTTTGATCCGTTGATTCCTCGGCATTCTCGTCTTCGAGCGGATAGCCTTCGCGAACGCTCTCACGCTGGAGATAAACCACAAGTGCGAAGAAGAAGAGGTAGAAGAGGTAAAGCGACAGCGAAGCTAGGTCGAAAGTCCCAAAGAATGGCTCAGTCATGGTTGACCTCCTGTGGCATACGTCATGTTGGGAACTCCGCGAGGCCGATGCCGTTGGAATTCCGCGCCGACGTGGCGTCAAAGCTGTGGGTGTGGCGGACGAGCGGACCGATCGCGACCAACGCCGCGAAACAAAGCCCGATCTCCAGGTGATAGACAAAGGAGTAGCCGGTCGAGGGTTGGTTCAGCGCGGTCCCGAGCAGGCCCGAAGACGCCGCCGACCCGATGACATCCCGGAGCCCGCCACCGGCGGCGACGGCAAGCCCCGCAGCGGTGGCCTGGGCTGCGCCCCAAGCGCCGAGCACCAAGCCGCGACCGGCCTTTCCGGACACTGGCATCGTCATCGCCGCGATCAGGGTCGCAACGCCGAACAGCCCGGTCCCAAGGCCGATCCCACCAGCACCGGCGAAGAAGAGCGCGGCCGAGTCAAGCGGTGCGGCAAAGACTACCGCCGCCAAGGCAACGATGCCGATCAAAAGCCCGTTCGCCGAGATACGATGCACGTTGAGGCCAATGCGAAGCCAACGACCGGCAAGCCAGAACCCGACAAGCGCGCCGCCGGCCCACATGGCTGTGAGAAGCGTTGTTGCCGAAACGCTCAGGCTGAGGATTTCCCCGCCATAGGGCTCCAAGAGGACGTCCTGCATGGAGAGCGCCATCGTGCCCAGAACAACGACGGTTAGCAGCCGAACGATCCCGGTGTCGCGGGAGAGATCCGCCCAGGCTTCGCGCAGCGGCTGTTTCGGTTCAGCACGTTCGGCGCGGCTCATTGGAGCAAGCCGCTCCTGTTTCCACAAGGACACGAGGTTCAGGAGAAGCGTCATTAGGGCCGCGCCCTGCACAACCTGAACGAGCCGCAAGCTAGAGAAATCCCTCAAGAGCGCTCCGATAATGACTGCAGAGACCGCCATCCCGGCGAGGAACATGACATAGAGCAGAGCCACCACCCTGGGTCGCGTCTCCTCCGTGGCGAGGTCGGCGGCGAGCGCGAGGCCGGCGGTTTGGGTCATGTGCATGCCAAGGCCGGTCATAAGGAAGGCAAGCGCTGCCAGCGCCTCGCCAGCCCATTCCGGCCCAACTTGCTGCTGCCCGGACAGAACCAACAGCGCGAAGGGCATCACCGCCAATCCGCCCATCTGCCACAACGAGCCAAACCAGATATAAGGCACGCGCTTCCAGCCGATGGCCGAGCGGTGCGTGTCGGACCGGTGTCCAAGGATCGTGCGGATCGGGGCGATCAGGATCGGCAGAGCGACCATCACCGCAACAATCGAAGCCGCGAGACCAAGCTCCACGATCATCACCCGGTTCAGGGTGCCCAGCATCAGGACCATGGCCATGCCACAGGACACCTGGAACAAGGAAAGCCGCAGCAGACGCGGCATCGGCAACTGGTCGGAGGCTGCATCCGAGAAGGGCAGCATCCGCAGGCCGAGGCGCTTGATCACACTGCGGGGCAGGATCATCGGCGGACCTCCAGCGCATCGCAGATGTAAAATCCCCGCTGCACGCGCCCGAGTTCGCGCAGACTGCAGCCGTGAGGCACAAGCTCGCGGGAGAGCTGGCGCGCGCTCATTGGGACAATCCCCGGGGAGCGGTTGCCCTTGGGAAACACCTTGCCGCTCCAATGCATGGCAGTGAGAAGCGGCGTCTTGGGTGGCATGGTAAACACCAGCGTTCCACGCGTGCGGGTCTTGAGAGCGGCCAAAGCCCGCGCGCAATCCTCCGGCTGGTAGTGGATCAGGCTGTCCATCGCCAGGGTATGGTCGATCTCGCCCAGATAGGGGTCGAGCATATCACCCGCGTGATACTCGATCCGGTCCGACAGTGCCGCAGGCGTCCGGCTCCGCGCCACGTCGAGAAGGCTCGGTGAGATATCAACCGCGATCACCTTGGCACCGCGCGCCGCCAATTCGATTGACGCCTGCCCGGTGCCGCAGCCCGCATCGAGAACCCGCGCGCCAGAGAGATCTGCCGGGAGGCCATCGAGCAGGATGCGCCGCATGGCGTCCCGCCCTTCACGGACCGTCTGCCGGATGCGGCTGACCGGCGCCTCGGACGTGAGCTGTTCCCAAGCCGCTGCTGCGGTGCGGTCAAAATAGGCTTGGAGATTTGCTCTCGTGTCGAAATAAGTCTCGCGCATCAGTCAAACCCCAGAAGCTCGAAGATCTGCCGGTCTTCCAACGGCGCCGGTGTTAGCGGATCGGTTCCAGCGAGAAGCAGATTTGCAAGTCGGACATATTCCGCCTGCACCGCGAGGATGTCGTCTTCGGGATCCATCTCGAAGAGCGTTTTTTTCTTAAGCCGCGACCGGCGGATTGCATCGAGATCGGGAAGATGCGCGAGCCGACGGAAGCCCACTTCACCGCAATAGCGGTCCACCTCATCCGTTTCCCGCGACCTATTGGCGATACACCCGGCCAGCCGGACGTTGTAATTCCGCGACTTCGCCTGCACGGCGGCGATGATGCGGTTCATTGCATAGATCGAGTCAAAATCGTTCGCCGTGACGATCAGCGCCCTATCGGCATGTTGGAGCGGCGCGGCAAATCCACCGCACACCACATCGCCCAGAACATCGAAGATCACCACATCGGTTTCTTCGAGCATATGGTGCTGCTTGAGGAGCTTCACGGTCTGGCCAACCACGTAGCCGCCGCAGCCTGTTCCGGCGGGCGGGCCGCCCGCTTCGACGCATTGGACACCGCCGAACCCCTCGTAAACGAAGTCATCGGGCCGCAACTCCTCGGGGTGAAAATTCACCTCCTTCAGCGTATCGATGACCGTCGGCACCAACCGTCCCGTGAGCGTGAACGTGCTGTCGTGCTTGGGATCGCATCCGATCTGCAGGACGCGCTTGCCGAGTTTCGTAAAGGCGACCGACAGGTTGGACGAGGTCGTCGACTTCCCGATGCCGCCTTTACCGTAAACGGCAAACACTTTGGCGCCTTCGATCCGGCAGGATGGGTCCTGGCGTACCTGAACGGAGCCTTCGCCATCTTCGCCGCGCAGGCGAGGGGGCATAAATCCGTCATCTGGGGTCATACGCGTGTATCCTTTGGCTCATTCGGCGGCCATTCCAAGCCCTTCGAGGTTGTCTTCTAGCTCGTCGCTTCCCTGCTGCAGCGCCTCGCGCATTGCATCATCGGGTTGCCAGTAATCCCGCTCGCAGGCTTCGAGGAGCCGTCCCGCCACACGCGCGCTTGCCGTGGGATTGAGCGCGGCCAGCCTGCGGCGCATGTCGGGGTCGAGCACGAAGGTCTCTGTGAGCCGCTTGTAGACCCAGGGATCGACCTGACCCGTGGTTGCCGACCAGCCGAGCGTGTTGGTGACATGCGCTTCGATCTGCCTTACGCCCTCATGGCCATGTTTGAGCATGCCCTCGAACCAGCGCGGATTGAGCGCCCGCGAACGCGATTCGAGCGCAACCTGATCCTGCAGCGTGCGCACTTTCTCGCCGCCGCGCGTCTCATCGCCGATATAGACAGGAACCGTTTCGCCGCGTGCGCGCCGGACGACACGGCTTATCCCGCCAAGCGTATCGAAATAATGATCCACAGTGGTGACGCCGAGTTCAACGCTTTCGAGGTTCTGGAAGGCGAGATCCACATCCTTCAGAACCGAGTTCAGAAGCGCTGTCTGACGCACGGCCTTGCCATTGCGGCCATAGGCGAAGCCCTTACGCCGCTCGTAGACCTCGGCCAGTTCTTCCTCATCTTGCCAGTTACCGGCATCGATCATCTGATTGACGTTAGCGCCATAAGCCCCCTCGGCATTCGAGAAGACCCGAAGCGCTGCTGTCTCCAGATCCACGCCCGTCTTATCGGCATAGGCCAGCGCGTGCGCCCGGACGTGGTTTTGCTCAAGCGGCTCATCGGCGCTCGCCGCAAGCCATGCGGCTTCTGCCAAGAGTTTCGTCTGGAGCGGCAAGAGATCCCGGAAGATGCCCGAAAGCGTCATCACAACATCAATGCGGGGCCGACCGAGTTCCTCCAGCGGCATCAGATCCGCCCCAGCGAGCCTGCCGAAGCCATCGAAACGCGGCCGCGCGCCGATCAGTGCAAGCGCCTGCGAGATCGGGGCGCCATCACTTTTGATATTGTCCGAACCCCAGAGCACCAGCGCCACGCTCTTGGGCAGTGTCCCGTGGGTCTGCAACAGCGTCTCGGCCATGCGCCGCCCCGCCGCAAGCGCAAGAGGCGTCGGCATGCGGAAGGGATCGAACGCATGCAGGTTCCGCCCGGTGGGCACGATTTCCGGGCTGCGGATCAGATCGCCACCGGGTACAGGCCGGATGTAATGGCCGCCCAGCGCCGCGAGGAGGCCAGGGGTTTCGTAGTCTTCGGCCAAGTCGCGCTTCAAGCGCGCGGCACTCTCCGCTTCCAGGTCCATCTCTTCGACCTGAGCGATGTAGCTTTCATCCGAGGTTCGGCCCAGAATGTGCAGGCCGTCTGGGATCATCGCCTCCCGGACATCGAGCAGGGTCAGCCATATGTCGTCGGGATCGGTGTCCGGATCGATGTCGACAGTCTCCGCCTGGCTGCGCAAGAGATCCTTGACGTCCTCACGCTCCTCCGGGGTCAGTCCGCCTTCGCGCCACCGGCCGAGCGTATCACCAAGCTCCTGAAGCCCTTTGTAGAGCCCGGCCTTCGCGAGGGGCGGTGTGAGATGCGTCACGGTCACGGCCGCCGAGCGGCGTTTGGCCAAAGTTGCCTCGGAGGGATTGTTGGCCGCGTAGAGATATACATGGGGGACATCCCCGATCAGGCGGTCGGGCCAGCACTCCCCCGACATGCCGGCCTGTTTTCCAGGCATGAACTCAAGCGCGCCGTGCATGCCGAAATGCAGCAACACGTCGGCGCCGAAATCCTCGCGCAGATAGCGGTAGAACGTGCTGAACGCATGGGTGGGCGCGAAGCCCTTCTCGAATTGCAGCCGCATTGGGTCGCCTTCGTGACCAAAGACCGGTTGCACCCCGACAAAGACGTTTCCAAGCTGGGCGCCCAACACGTAGACCCCATCGCCGTCGCTCTGAATGCGGCCGGGCGCAGGCCCCCAGACCGCTTCAATTTCGGCGAGGTGCGGCTCTCGCTTCAGAATGTCCGCAACCGGCACATGAGCTGCGACGTTAGCTGCTTGGCCAAGCGCCGCTGCGCTTCCTTCCAGGATGGTGTGGCGCAGCGCTTCGACATCCTGAGGAACATCGACGGCGTATCCGTCGGCTTTCAGTGCTTTCAGGAGATGAAAGAGGCTCTCGAAGACCGAAAGATGCGCCGCCGTGCCGACCGCGCCTGCATTGGGCGGAAAGCCATAGAGCACGATGGCCAGCTTGCGCGATGCGGCACCCGACCGGCGCAGTCGCGCGAGCTTCTCGGTCCGGGCGGCAAGATGGGTGCAGCGCTCTTCGCAGGCGGCCATCGAGCGGTCCACAGCCTGCGTCTCTCCCGCCTCGGCACCGCGGCGTCCGCCGATCACCATGGGCCCTGTCGCGCCATCGATCTCGGGCAGCGCGATAAGCATCGTGGTCTCGACCGGACCGAGCCCGCGCGGATTATCATGCCACTGATTCAGAGTTTGGAATTCGAGCGGGTGTGCCGCCACGTAGGGCACGTCGAGCGCGGAAAGCGCTTCCTCTGCCGCCCGACTGTCGTTGTAGGCCGGGCCACCAACGAGGCTGAAACCCGTAAGCGACACGAGCGCGTCGATCTCCGACCCCGACGTTGTGCGGAAGAAACGCTCCATTGCGGGGCGCCCGTCCAACCCGGCGGCAAAGGCGGGAATCACGCGCATCCCGCGCGCTTCCATCGCCGCGATCACCCCGTCATAATGCGCCGTATCGCCTGCGAGGACATAGGAGCGCATGAGAAGCAACCCAATGGCGGGCCCTTTGCCGCTGCTCCCCGGGAGCGCCGAGAGATCGGTTGTAATCCGGCCTTCGAGGCGGGGGTGGTAGAGGCCGGTATCGGGGTATTCCACCGGGTCGGGGATCCGGATCGGCCCGAAATCCCATCTTGCATAGCGGCGGACCAGCAGCCGGATAAGCGCCTCGATATTCTCGTCGGACCCCCCGAGCCAGTATTGCATCGAAAGAAAGAACGCCCGGAGATCCTGCGCTGTTCCGGGAATGAACTTCAAGATCCGCGGAAGCCGCCGCAACATCCGCATCTGCCGCGCACCGCTCTCCGCCGAGGGCTTCTTCGAACCCTTAAGCCGCTTGAGGAGCTTCAGCGCGCCAGAGGCGGGCTGCGACATGTCGAGGCTGCCGAGGCGGGTCAGGCTGACGATCTCGCTGGCCGCCATGAAACAGACCATGGCATCGCACTCGGCTTGACGTGCCTTCAAAGCCGGAAGGATCGCCCGCACATGCTCTTCAAGGAACAAGAGGTTGACCACGACAATATCAGCCAGGGCGACATCTTCGCGGGCTCTGGCGAGGCTGTCGTTATCCTCGGCCCATTCGGCAGAAGCGTGAATCGTGATCTCGATCCCCGGGAGATCGTGGACCAACGCCGCTTCTGCCCGCGCCACAGGCCCGGCAGAATGGGCGTCGAGCGTCACGATCACGACCCTGTAGGGCCGGTCTTCCTCGAACTGATCGAAATCACCGCGCATAGTGGGCCTTCGCCTCGTAGAGGGTTTCGACATCAATCCGGGTGAGGCCGCGATCTACGGCAAAGCGCTCGGTGTTGCGGCGAGCCTTTCCGCGCACGAAAAATGGCACCTTTCGCAACTCGCGTTCGGCTTCGTCCAGCCAGCTGACGGGGTTTTCTTCGGCGTCCAGCGAGATCGACGCCTCAACCTCGCCGTTATTCGGTTCGACCGAATTGTCGACGGCGACGCGAATACTTGCGTGATGGCTGGGACCGGCCCCGTCGTTGAATTCGAAGTCTTCGCGGAACATCTGCAGGAGGTGCTCCTCCAGGCCCATCACAAGCGGATGGACCCAGGTGTCGAACAGGACATTCGCACCCTCCCACCCCATCTGCGGGCTATAGCGGGCAGGATAATCCTGGACGTGCGCGGGTGCCGAGATCACAGCACACGGGATGCCCAAGCGCTTGCCGATATGGCGTTCCATCTGGGTGCCGAGGATAAGCTCTGGCTGGCACGCGGCGATGGCGGCCTCGACCTCCAGATAGTCGTCGGTCACCAGGGCTTCGACGCCGTATTCAGACGCGGCGCGGCGCAGGGGACGAGCGAATTCCCGATTGTAGCAGCCAAGGCCCACAACATCGAAGCCAATCTCGTCGCGCGCAACTCGGGCCGCAGCCATCGCGTGGGTTGCATCGCCGAAAATGAAGACGCGCTTGCCGGTGAGATACGTGCTGTCGACCGAGCGAGACCACCAAGGCAGGCGCAGATCTTCTGGGTCCTCTTGCGGAACGGAGCGGCCGGTCAGCGTTGACACTTCCGCCAGGAAATCGCGAGTGGCACGCACCCCGATGGGCACCGTGCGGGTCCAAGGCTGGCCATGGGCGCGCTCCAGCCACCGGCATGCAGCTTCTCCGCATTCGGGATAGAGCAAAACGTTGAAATGCGCCGCCCCCAGGCGGGCAATGTCGGCCGGTGTCGCCCCGAGCGGTGCGACAACGTTCACACCGATCCCGAGGCTCTTGAGAAGCCGCGTGACCTCCGTCACATCATCGCGGTGCCGGAAGCCAAGCGCGGTGGGGCCAAAGATGTTGCAGGTCACCTGCTCGTCCCGATCCATCGGCTTGGCAAGGCGGCGGACGAGCTGGAACAAGCTCTCGTCAACCCCGAAGCATTCCTTGCGCTGATAGGACGGCAGATCCAGGGGAATCACGGGCACGGGCAGATTGAGCGCCTCGGCCAGCCCTCCCGGATCGTCCTGGATCAATTCCGCAGTGCACGACGAAGCAACCATCAACGCGTCGGGACGGAACCTCTCATAGGCTTCGCGACAGGCGGTCTGGAAGAGGTCTGCGGTATCCTCACCGAGATCGCGCGCTTGGAACGTGGTGTAAGTGACAGGCGGCCGATGATCCCGGCGCTCGATCATCGTGAACAGAAGATCGGCATAGGTGTCGCCCTGTGGCGCGTGCAATACGAGATGGCACCGCTTCATGGACGTTGCGACACGAATTGCGCCGACATGCGGCGGGCCTTCATATGTCCAGACCGAGAGTTTCATACCGCCAGCCTTTCCCGACGCCTCAAGGGGCGCGCAAAAAGACCCGCAAGATCCGCAGCCTGCTCGTATCCATGGACCGGGCTGAAGACGAGCTCGATGGCCCATTTCGTTGAAAAGCCTTCCGCTTCAAGCGGATTGGCCAAACCGAGCCCGCAAACGGTAAGATCCGGCGCATCGGACCGCACTCGGTCGAGCTGACGTTCGACATCCTGGCCCTCGGCAAGCCGGGTGCCGGCTGGGAGCAGATCAAGCTCCGCCGCCATAATGCTGCGGTTTAGGTAAGGAACGCCCACCTCTACCGGTGTCGCGCCACACTCGCGAGACAGGAACCGCGCAAGCGGGATTTCAAGCTGGCTGTCGGGCAGGAACGAGACCCGGCGTCCAATGAGGTCGCGGGCCACGGCTGCGACAGCGCGGCGGGCTCGATCCCTTGCGGAGCCGGTTGCGGCATCGAAAGCGGCCCTCGGAATGCCAAATGCGGTCGCGGCGGCACCCAGCCATGCCGTCGTGCCCTCTTCTCCAAACGGAAAGGGCGCAGCCAAGAGGTGTGCACCGCGCCGCGTGAGCGCCTGGGCAGTCGCATTGAGAAATGGCTGTGCTAGCAAGACGGAGGTGTTCGGGCCCACCGTGACCGCGTCGGTCACCCGCCGAGCGGGCAATACCTTCACCGGTGCGACGCCGATATCCGCCAAGAGGCCGACGAGTTGATCCTCGACGACATCGGGCAGCGAACCCGCGAGGAGAAGCTGGCGCTCATCGGAACTGGGCAGCGCAGAAACCATCGCGGCGAGACAGGCATCTTCTCCGTCGGTAAATGTCGTCTCAATCCCTGAGCCCGAATAGCTCAACACCCGAAGCGACGGTGCGAATCGGGCGCTCAACCGTTCGGCGGCGCGCGCCAGATCAAGCTTTATGACCTCGGAGGGGCAGGATCCGACGAGAAAGAGCTGCCGGATGTCGGGGCGCCGTTCCAATAACCGAGCGACCTCGGCATCGAGCGCATCATGCGGGTCCGTCGCTCCCGCGAGATCTGCCTCGTCAAGAATCGCCGTCCCGAATCGGGGTTCGGCAAAGATCATCACGCCCGCTGCGGATTGCAGCAGATGGGCGCATGTACGCGACCCGACGACCAGGAAAAACGCATCCTGCATCTTGCGGTGCAGCCAAACGATGCCGGTGAGGCCGCAGAAAACCTCGTGTTGCCCGCGCTCACGGAGCACTGGAGCTGTGCGGCACCCCGGCATGTTTGCGATGGCGGCAGCTTGGGTCATGGCCGCACCTCGGCATCGAGACGGGCGGCGCGGAGTTTCAGCAAGAACTGAGTCGCGTTCACGGCGTAGGCGGCATAGGCCGCAAGCGCCACGGCCATCTGCAACCCGACATCGGCCTGCATCCAAAGCAACAGGAGATAGGCCGTGTGGAGAACGATGACGACGAAGCTGAACACGTCCTCCCAGAAGAAAGCCGGTGCCAGAAGATATTGCCCGAAAACGACCTTTTCCCAGATCGCTCCGGTGACCATGATCGCGTAAAGAATCGCGGTCTTGGCGACGATCGAGACGGTCGCGACCTCATACCCGTCGCCCGTCGTGACAAAGCGCAAGACCAGCACGAGCGAAACGGCAAACACGACAAACTGAAGCGGCGCCAACACCCCCTGGACCGTTGTCCAATGGGTGTTGTCCCTTCGGGCACGTTCAGCCTCGGAGTATAGCGGCTTCCGGTTGGGCGATCTCGTTAGCACGACACCCGACTCCTCCCCCGGCTTTTTGTGTTCCTTGAAAGAAGCTAGTCCCAGACAGCGAAAAGTGTCAACTTAAACTTACACTCTGAGCTGAGAACCGGGCCGGAAAGCTCTTGTGCACCTGCGAAATAGGTTACAGAGTGCTAGATGAGCGAAATTCTGGCGAAAGTGTCCAGAAGCTTTGACATCTCCCATGCAAAGGCGCAGACTGGTTAAGGGCGACGGAACCACCAACGACACGGCCAAAGAATGTCCGGTTTCTCGTCCGACCTGACATATGGCAGGGCTAAGAGAAGCCAGCATGCGGCGCGACCGTCGGCTCTCCGCCCAACCCGACGGGAGGGCGGGTCGTATGCGCATAAATCACGCTGTAGGACGACCAGGACCGCTCTCGGATCGGCAAAGCGAAATCCAAGCGCTTGCGGAACAAGCTCTTGCCATCGTCGCGGACAGGATCATCGCGAAGTCCCGACCCAGCGACGAGACCTATGTGCGCGATCTTTGCAACGCCTTTCTGCATCCCAACAAGACGCACCAGCAGATCGTTTTGTCGCGTATGAGCGCCTGTGGGATCAGTTCCCCAGTGATCTATGAGAAGTATCTTCCCGCGGTGGCGCATTTGCTGGGGGAACGCTGGGTGCGTGACGAGATCACTTTCGTCGATGTGACGAAAGGCTCCCACCGGCTACAGGATGTGATGCGTGTTTATGGCCGGGAATATGTGAAATCCGGCAATGCGGTCCAGAATGACCATACAGCTTATATGTGTGTTCCCGACTTTGAGAACCATAGCGTCGGCGTCTTCATGGCGGCAAACCAGCTCCGCCGCATGGGTGTTTGGGTGCAGTTGGGAATCGGCGTCGGCGCGACAGACATTATAGAGGCGGCGAGGCGTCACGACTTCAGTATGATCGGTATCAGCGCGGCCTCCAATAAGTCTGTTGCACCCATTTGCGGTTTGGTGGATAAGTTGCGTTCATCGCTAGCCGGGCCAACGAAGATCGTAATCGGCGGAAATATCGTCAATTGCGGGGTAGATCTGTTGCATGAGACCGGAGCCGATCTTGTGACTTGTAACATAAGAGATGCGGCCCTGCATTGCGGCATGATCCGATGCCTGAAAAGCGCAGGCGCAACTTAGGATTCCTGTCCTACGGGTCTCGGTAGCAATCTGCAGAATTGTAGAAGGAACCCAAGTGTGACGAAAGCTGCGAAAGCTGATACGATGGCGGTAAACCCGCCCCGCATCGCCGAAGCAGTTGCTGGCGAAGTTGTCGCACGTTCCTGCGACATCTCAATCGTTGTTGGCGCGGATGGTATTATCCGCTCGCTCACAGTTCACCCAGACAATACTGATTTGGGAAGCCTTGATCATTGGGTCAAGCGCAAACTGAGCGATTTCCTCACCGTCGAGAGCCGAACGAAGTTCTTAGACCGGCTGGAAAAACTTGCGGTCGGCGATATGGGCATTCTGCGCCGGATTGAGCTCAACCACTCCGACAACACCACCTGGGAATTCCCGATCCGCTACACGATCCACGAGACCGGCTACCCCGACGAATGGCTGATGACGGGTCAGGATCTGAGGCCGGTCGCCCAGATCCAGCAACAACTCGTCAAAGCGCAACTCGCGCTTGAGCAAGACTATGAGAATTACCGTGAAATCGAGTCCCGCTATCGGCTCCTTCTTGACACGGTCCAGGAAGCCGTCGTGATCGTTGATTGCACCACAGGACGGATTGCGGAACTCAACGAGGCAGCAGCCCAGCTCTTGGGCGCATCTGTGGAGGCTTTGAGCGGCTCGGTCTTGGCACAATCGTTTCTCGATCAACAGCGGGTGGATTTCGGCGAGGCCATTCGCCAAGCGGGCATCACGGGCAATCCGAAACCGCTTCATTTCGAGACCCGGCGGGAGGCAACAACGCTGACACTGCACGCCCGCCTCTTTCGCACAGGTGGAGATGTGCTCGCGATGTGCCGGCTCAACTCCGCCGACGATCAGGAAGGTGACCGTGAAACCTTGGGGCGCCTCCTCACCGCCCTCTTCTACAATGCTCCCGATGCCTTCGTTTTCACCGATACGCGCGGCACCATTCTTGAGGCCAATGAAGCCTTCCTGATCCTCGCATCAGCCGCGCAACAACAAGATGTCCAGGGCCGCTCCTTAGCCGATTTCATGGCACGCGGCGGCGTCGATCTCAAAGTCCTCACCGAGAATGCGCAGCGGGTCGGTCGTATGCGCAACTACGGCACAAAGGCCGTCAGCACGATTGGCTCTCAGTTCTCCGTCGACGTCTCTGTCACATCGCTCCGGGACGCTCGTGAACCGGGCTTCGGGTTCATTATCAGGGATATGAGCCCCGTCGGCCCCGTTGCGGAACCAGGCGTTGGCAATCAGGCATTGCAGAGCGTCGTCGAACTTGTGGGCTCCGCCCCTCTGAGGGAGCTCGTCTCTGCGACCACCGATGTTGTCGAAAAGATGTGCATCGAGGCGGCCGTCGAACTCACGAACAACAATCGCGTCGCGGCGGCGGAGATGCTCGGTCTGTCCCGCCAGAGTCTCTATGTCAAACTCCGCAAATACGGGCTAATCTCCCAAGGCATCGGGGACGCTTAAAAGCGGGATTTTTCCTTGTGTTCCCGCGCAATTCATCTTGGGATTCCCATACTGTCATGATTAAATGACAGCATGGATGTCAACGTCTCCTTACACTCGTCTCAGCTTCCGGATCCGCGCGCGCTGATCACGCTGATCAAACCGATAACTTGGTTTCCGCCGATGTGGGCCTTCCTCTGCGGTGCGGTCTCGAGCGGCGTTCCCTTGGGAGAGAACATCTCAACGCTCCTGATCGGTCTCTTGCTGGCCGGTCCGATTGTCTGCGGAATGAGCCAAGCCGCCAACGACTGGTGTGACCGGCATGTGGACGCGATCAATGAACCCGAGAGGCCCATCCCCTCTGGCCGTGTCCCAGGAAACTGGGGGCTCTGGATCGCGGTTGGTATGTCGCTCCTGGCTCTGGCGACCGGCGCAACCTTGGGGCTTTTGGGCCTGATTGCTACGACCTTCGCGGTCGTTTTTGCCTGGATTTACTCCGCGGAACCGCTCCGCGCCAAACGCTCGGGTATCTGGGGGCCGGGCCTCGTTGCCCTGAGCTACGAGGCGCTGCCCTGGGTCACGGCTGCGGCTGTGCTCCTTAACGAGGTGCCGCCCTGGCCCGTTTGCGTTGTGGCGCTCCTCTATGCGGCTGGCGCCCACGGCATCATGACCCTCAACGATTTCAAAGCCCTCACAGGTGACCGGATCACCGGGGTCCGGTCGCTTCCGGTCGTTCTCGGTCCTGAGCGCGCCGCCCGGATCGCCTGCGCGGTGATGGTTGCGGCCCAAGTCGCTGTGATCGGCTTCTTGTTCGCTTTGGGCGCCGCCCTGCAAGCTGGCGCGATTGGGATCCTGCTTCTGGTCCAACTCGCCGCGATGCGCGTGCTTCTCACAGATCCAAAGGGCCGGGCGCCTTGGTATAACGGCACCGGGGTCACGCTTTATGTCAGCGGCATGATGATCGCCGCACTCGCTCTCAGCGGATAGGAGAGATGGTCATGAGCCTAAGTTGGGCCTCCATCGTGCGTCTTGGCCTGGTGCAAATGGCCCTTGGCGCCATCATCGTTCTTACCACCTCGACGCTCAACAGGCTGATGGTGGTGGAGCTTGCGCTTCCCGCCGTGATCCCCGGCGCGCTTGTTGCCCTGCATTACGGGATCCAGATCAGCCGCCCGAGTTGGGGCTACCGATCGGATGTCGGGAGCCGCCGGACGCCCTGGATTGTCGGCGGGATCGGCGTCTTGGCCATCGGCGCTCTCCTCGCATCGGCGGCGATCCCGCTCTTCAACCAAAGCTTCGCCGCAGGTCTCACCCTCTCTATCTTAGCTTATGCCTTGGTGGGTCTTGGCGTTGGCGCGGGGGGCACGTCCTTGCTTGCCATGCTCGCCTCGGCAACCGATCCGCGGCGGCGAGCAGCGGCTGCGACCATCACCTGGCTCATGATGATCTTTGGCATCGCAGTGACAGCCGGTGTCGCCGGAAGTTTCCTCGACCCCTACACCCATGCCCAGCTGCTCCGCGTGGTTGGTGTCGTCACATCCGGCGCATTCCTTCTGACCTGCGGTGCAGTTTGGGGCATCGAAAGCCGGATGGCGCCGCCAAAGCCCGAAGCTTCTCCGCCGCCGCTTCTCGAAGGTTTGCGCGAGATCTGGGCCGAACGCCAAGCTCGTAACTTCACGCTGTTCGTGTTCCTGTCGATGACCGCTTATTTCATGCAGGAACTGATCCTTGAGCCCTATGCAGGCTTTGTGTTCGGCCTCACGCCGGGCCAAACCACCTCGCTGTCTGGAGCGCAAAACGGAGGCGTCTTCCTCGGAATGGTTGTGGTCGGCCTCTGTGCAAGCTGGCTGAAGCTCGGCACGCTGCAATTCTGGGTCATTTTGGGATGCTTGGGATCCGCAGCCGCCCTGGCCTTGCTCGCAAGCCTCGGCCAAACTGGACCAGGCGCGCCGATTGTCGCCGCCGTCATTGGCATGGGATTCTTCAACGGGATGTTTGCCGTTGCGGCCATCGCATCCATGATGGCGCTAGCGGGCCAAGGCCGGGCACGGCGTGAAGGTGCCCGGATGGGCCTCTGGGGCGCGGCACAGGCTATTGCCGCTGGGTTCGGCGGGCTGGCCGGTGCTGCGGCGGTCGATTCGATGCGGCTCGTGTTGGATGACGTCGCCGCCGCGTTCGGCATCGTCTTCCTCGTCGAGGCCGGGCTCTTCGTCGCCTCTGCGATCATGGCCGCCAAGATTATGTCTCAGCCCGCCGCGGATCCGGTCCCGGCCCAACTCGTGCCAGGGGAGTAAGATCAATGACCAGCGAAAGCGCATTCGATGTCGTCGTGGTGGGCGGCGGACCGTCTGGGGCGACGGCGGCCGACAGCCTGGCACGCGCCGGACGCAAAGTGGCTCTGCTCGACCGAGATGGACGAATCAAACCCTGCGGCGGCGCGATACCACCGCGGCTCATCACGGATTTCGACATTCCAGACAGCCAACTTGTCGCGCAGATCACCACGGCACGGATGATCTCGCCGACGCAGCGCAGTGTCGACATCGAGATCGAGAACGGTTTCGTGGGCATGGTGGACCGAGAGAAGTTCGACGAGTTTCTTCGGGTTCGCGCTGCCCGGGCAGGCGCAGAACGGGTCACCGGAACGTTTCTGCGTATCGAGCGTGACCAAAGCGGGACGCATGTCGTCTATCGGAGCGGGAAGGGCGGAGAAGAAAGCCGACTCACCACCGCGCTGGTTGTCGGCGCGGACGGCGCCCGCTCGCGCGTGGCCCGGGAAGAAGTCCCTGGCGGGCGCGAGATCCCCTACGTGATCGCTTACCACGAAATCATTAAAGCGCCCGAGCAAGACCATCCCGACTACCGGGCCGACAGATGCGACGTGGTCTATGACGGCGCGATCTCGCCGGATTTCTACGGTTGGGTCTTCCCCCATGGTGCGAGCGCGTCCGTGGGGATGGGCACGGGCCGCGAGGGGATAGACTTGAAGGAAGCAACTTCAGCGCTCCGCGCTGCAAGCGGCCTCGCCGATTGCACCACGATTCGCCGGGAAGGCGCGCCTATCCCACTCCGCCCTCTCGACCGCTGGGACAATGGCAAGGATGTGGTGCTGGCAGGCGACGCGGCAGGTGTGGTGGCGCCGTCCTCCGGAGAAGGGATCTATTACGCGATGGTTTGCGGGCTGTTCGCAGCCGAAGCCGCGCAGTCAGCCCTGAAATCCGGTCGCGCCAAGGATCTGCGGCTTGCCAGAAAGCGTTTCATGCGCGAGCACCGAAATGTCTTCCGGGTCTTGCAGTCGATGCAGGATGCCTACTATCGCTCCGACGAACGCCGTGAGCGATTCGTCTCGCTCTGCCATGATCGCGATGTGCAGCGACTCACATTCGAGGCCTATATGAACAAAAAGCTGGTCCACGCAAAGCCACTTGCGCATCTCAAGATTGGCCTGAAAAATCTCGCCCATCTGAGCCGCATAGTTCCGGCCGCCTACACATGACCGAGCTTCTTCCCGCCTGGCGCTCCGGGGTCCTGACCCCCGTTGAAAAGCTGGCCGTCCATCAACTCGGTCTTCGCCACAAAGCCGTTTCGGTTTTCGTTGTCTCCGGCACGCAGCTTCTGCTCCAGCAACGCGCGGCGGTGAAGTATCACACACCGGGGCTCTGGGCGAATGCCTGCTGCACCCATCCAAGATGGGACGAGGACCCAAAGGCCTGCGCAGTGCGACGTCTCCGCGAAGAACTCGGGATCACTGGCCTGGCGCCGCGCTTCCGCCAGCAAGTGGAATACCGAGCGGATGTCGGCGGCGGCCTTATCGAGCATGAGGTGGTCGACCTCTTCGTGGCCGAGGTCAAGACACCAGAAACTGTGGCTGTGAACCCCAACCCGGCCGAGGTTGCAGCGTTCCGGTGGATCGAGCTGACGGCCTTGCGCCAGGCGATCGCTGAAGAGCCCGAGCACTACACACCGTGGCTTCGCATCTACCTTGACCGCCACGGTGCAGAAATCTTCGACGAGACCAGTTGCCCGGCCTGACCGAAGCCGGGCGCCTTAATCGGTCAGGTGTTGCACACGCGTGTGCATTGCGATCAGGTTGATAGGCGATTAGTGTGAGCCAAAGGCGGTGGGACCGCGCCCGCGGATAGGAGGCGGTCCGAGGCTTTGCAACAGGTGGTCGGGCACTTGCTGCAGTCCCCCGAACCTGACCTGCTCGCACACTAGCGCGCTAGATCGACCACCTTCGATCCACGATTGGCCGATTTGACACGGTGGCATTGCCGCGCCGCCCACACGATTTCGCCCGCGGTCAGCCCCGCATCGGCATACATTTCCCCAGGGCTCGCCTGATCTATGAAGCGGTCAGGCAAGGTGAGCGTGCGGACCCGCAGCGCGCCATCAAGCTGTCCGGTGTTGGCCAGATGATGGAGGACTTGTGCGCCAAAACCGCCGGTCGCGCCCTGCTCGACAGTGATCAAAACCCGGTGGTGGCGGGCCAGTTGCCCGATCAAACCAGTGTCCAGTGGCTTCGCGAAGCGCGCATCCGCAAGCGTGACGGACAGACCATCATTCTCCGCCAGCGATTGAGCGGCCACCATGCATTCGGAGAGATGCGCGCCCAGCGACAGAATCGCGACATCCGATCCCTCCTGGAGGACACGCCCTCGTCCGATCTCAAGCGGCTCGCCTTCCTCGGGCAACGGCACACCCAGACCCGCACCTCGGGGATAACGGAACGCGCTGGGCCCGTCCTCATAGGCGGCCGCCGTCGCTACCATCCGAACAAGCTCCGCCTCATCCGCCGCTGCCATCACGACAAAGCCGGGGAGATTGGACAGATAGGCAAGATCGAAAGCCCCGGCATGCGTGGCGCCATCCTGTCCGACAAGGCCCGCCCGATCGATGGCAAAGCGGACCGGAAGGTTCTGGAGCGCAACATCGTGGATGATCTGATCGTAGGCCCGCTGCAAGAAGGTCGAATAGATCGCGCAGAACGGCTTCAACCCGCTCGCTGCCATGCCGGCGGCGAAGGTCACGGCGTGTTGCTCGGCGATGCCCACATCGAACACGCGCCCCGGAAAGTCCCTGGCCATGATGTCAACACCGGTGCCCGATGGCATCGCGGCGGTCACGGCAACGATCTGCGAATCCTGCCGTGCCAGCTTTGTGAGCGCCGTGCCGAAGACCTTGGTGTAGCTCGGCACCGGGTTGCTCGACTTTTTCTGCTGACCGCTCGCAAGATCGAAGGTCGAGACCCCGTGATACTTGTCTGCGGAGGATTCGGCTGGCGGATACCCTTTGCCTTTCACGGTCTGGCAATGGATCAGAACCGGGCCATCGGCGCGGGCCCGTGCGAGGCGCAGCACGTTCAACAATCCGGGCAGGTCGTGGCCGTCGACCGGCCCGAGATAGGAAAAGCCGAGCTCCTCGAAGAGCGTCCCGCCATAATCCTGGCCTGTAACAAGCTGACGCGCTCGAAGCGCACCTGTCCGCATTGGTTCGGGAAGGGACGCGCCGAACCCGTCAACCAAGCCGCGGAACGCCGCGAAGGGCGGTAGGCTTTGCAGCCCAGAAAGATAGGTCGACATGGCCCCTACGGGCGGCGCGATCGACATGTCGTTGTCATTGAGGATCACAAACAGCCGCCGCCCCTCATGGCCCGCATTATTGAGCCCCTCATAGGCCATGCCGCCACTGATCGAGCCATCTCCGATCACCGCCACGACATCGCCGACAGGTTGTCCGAGATCACGCCCCACGGCAAAACCGAGGGCCGCCGAAACCGAGGTCGAGGCATGCGCCGCACCGAATGGATCGTAGGCGCTTTCCGAGCGTTTGGTGAAGCCCGACAAGCCGCCCTTCTGGCGCAGCGTGTTGATCCGGTCCCGCCGGGCCGTAAGGATCTTATGCGGGTAGCATTGGTGGCCTACGTCCCAAACGATTTTATCGTGAGGCGTATTGAACACCGCATGAAGCGCGACCGTCAGCTCGATAACACCAAGCGAAGAGCCCAAGTGACCACCGGTCTTTGAGACCGTGGCAATGGTCTCGGAGCGCAGTTCTTCTGCCAGCAAGGCGAGATCATCAGGTGGCAATCGTCGGAGATCGGCCGGAATGTGCACCCGATCGAGCGTCGGCGTTTCCGTAGGGTCTTCGGTGATATCTTTCATTGTGGCCTCCCGTCCGGGCGCGCGACGCCAACCCACAGAGTTGCTCTCGTCAACTCCGCATCGGCTGGCGTCGCAACACCTCTTCCTCCCCTGCTTGGGCCGAGCTTTTGCTCTGTTATTCGTAGATCGGTGCCTCCGATGTCGCGAGTTCGGGCCAGTCGCTGATCATGTCCATGCCATTGAGCGGTCTTTGCGCCCCCTTGTGGCAGGTCGCGCAGGCGGCTTTCGGTGCGTCGGCATATTTCGGGCCCAGCCGGTAGTCAGGAAGCAGTTCCTGGAGCGGCAGAAGGTATTCGTTGTTGAGTTCGATCACCATCTGGATGCCCAGCGCCGCGGTCGCCCATTGCGGTGTCACCTGCGCCCCATCGTAGAACGCCCGCGAATTGTGGCAGTAGGTGCAGTTGACACCGAGCGAGTTGGCCACGTGGTTCATCAGGCTGTAGGTGCGCTCTGTTTGCTGGATCAGCGGATCTCCCGGCAGGTTTTCCACACGGGGCTCCAGATCGTGCACATTGATGAGCTCTCCATCCACGAGGTAGGCCTGCAGCGCATCATGCGGCAGAGATGTCGAGACGGTCATCGAGGTTGCAAAGTTCTGGATAGACGGCCATCCAGCGGAGGCCTGAAGCATCGGGTCGATCCGGAACCAGATGTCCGAGGGCACCGCCTGACCTCGGTGGCAGGTGTAGCAGTTCACCCCCGCCTCGCCCGAGATGTTCACATGGTCACCCCAGAACTCGTTGAGCGTCCGGGTCATCCCAATCATCTCCCAGGCGACCTGGGTTTGGTAATTGTCCTCCGCCATGAGGTCGGGAATGCCCGTCCACTGCCGCATCTGCCCGACGAGACGGTCGTAGTTCTGCACCGTGAGATCGGCGAGCGGTCCTGCCAGCGGGTAGACCTCGCCCGCGAGCGGCTCGCCCGCCTGCGGAATGATTGGGGCCGCGCTTGTATAGGCCGCGATGGTCGGATCGGGCGTTTCAAGCGCGGATTCGTATTTGGTCACCCCCATGGCAATGCCGCGCGGACCGGTCTGAAGGGTTTCCGTCGCGTATGGATATCCCCCGATGATGATCAGTCCGGCGACGAAGAGCGCCGCACCCGGTGTCGCGAACAGGATGATCGTCCGGAGCACATTGATCGGGTTTTCCTCGGACCACTTGCGGTACCAGGGCAGCATGTCACTCTCCATTCACCGTATAGGCTTCGTAGCCGTAGGCTTCCTCGTAGGTCGGGGCGAAATTGTGTTCGACCGCCCAAAGGAACCAGTTATCGACAACGGTGCCGGTTAGAAGGATGCCGATCCCACCTGTAATCGGCGTGAGAACCGCAAACCACCAGGCCCAGCGGTGGATACTCTCCATGGTGGCGTTGAAACCCATCGTCCAGCGCCAGAAGAGAGCGGCGCGCTCCGAGGCCGTGCCCCGGTCCACGATCTGCTCGATTTCACGGTCGCCGCCCAGTCGGGCGACGGCGAGAATCGTCCCGCCATGCATGGCAAACAGCAGTGCCGAGCCATAGAGGAAGACAATCGAGAGGCAGTGGAAGGGGTTGTAGTAGAGGTTGCCGTAGCGGATCGAGAAGGCCGTCGTCCAATCCAGATGCGGGAAGATCCCGTAAGGCACAGCCTCGGACCACTGCCCCATCAGGACGGGACGAAAGAGGCCGAGGACGAGGAACAACCAGATCGCGCTGGCAAACGCCCAGGCGACATGGGTGCCCATTTTGAGCTGGATTGCCAAGAGGTAGGTCCGCGCCCACCAGGCTAGGACCGAGACCAGCAGGAAGAAGCTCGCGATGATATACCAGCCACCCTGGTTGAGCGGCGGGATCCGCAACCCCCATTCGGGACCGGGCGGTTCGAGCGCAAGCCAGAACAGTTGCTGTAGAAAGGTCGGCAGCGAATACCCGACCTGCGCCAGCATATTCATCCCGACGATGAAGAACCAAAGGAACCCGGTCGCAATCGATAGAACCCCGAGATAGCCCAGATAAACCGGGCCGATCTGGGCGTTTCCGAGGATCCCGATCCAGGTCGAATTCCCGGGATCGCCCGCGCGCTCCTCCGCGATCAGGTTCTCGTTGTCCATCCCCATTTCGGGCGGACCTTGGACTTGGACCTGCGTGAAGATGTTTTGATATTCGATCATAGCCCTGCTCCCGGCGTTTCCGGCCAGATCGGCAGCTCAAGCCACCAGTTCCACCAGGACGGCCAGCCCTCGGTCCAGACCGGACCGGAGATGATGATGCAGATCGCTGACCAGAACCCGGCATTGATCGCGAGAAGGAACCCGAGCCGATGGATCCCGAGCGGCCCAATCGAATAGCCGATCAGATCCCGGAAGAAGGTATCCTCGTGGTCCGGCGATTTGACCTCTTCGCCCTTGGGCGGGTTCACCGCCGATAGAACGAGCCCGCCATGGAGCGCGAGGGCGAGGGTTGTGGTGAAGAAGAAGGTCACCGCGAGCATATGCGCCGGATTGTAGTGGAAGTGGAGATAGGCATAGCCAGTATTGGAGACCCAATCGAGGTGGCTAAAGATGCCGTAAGGGAAGCCGTGCCCCCAGGCGCCCATCAGAAGCGGCCGGAAGATGACCAGCGTGACATAGGCAAAGATCGCGAAGCTGAAGGCGATGGGCACATGGTAGCCCATGCCGAGCTTGCGGCTGATTTCGACCTCACGCAGCGCCCAGCTGATGAAGGAGACCGTCGCGCAGATCGTGATGATCTGCCATAACCCGCCCTCCGCGAGCGGCGCCATGCCCAGCCCGTAAGACAGATCCGGCGGCGCGATATTGATGGTCCAAGGATTGAAGGTGCCCTGCAGAACCGCGCCCCAAAAGATCAGCAACGATCCCAAAACAGCGAAGAACAAAGTGAGTACGCCGAAAAACCCGACATAGAAAGGGCCTAGCCAGAAATCGAAGAGATCCCCCCCGATCAAGGTGCCACCGCGCACCCGGTATTTGCGTTCGAAACTGAGCATGGCCATGGCGCTTTACTCCATTTGCTTGCTGTCCCGGCCGACGCCAGCAAAGCCGGTCTGAGTCAGGGATTGCCGCGGGCGAAAGCAGGGCGCACCCGCCCACGGCTGGGCTCGGTCACCGTCCGTATTTCTCGGATGCGATTTCGAACCAGTTGAACCCGTCGGTGCTCAGCAGAACGAGGTGAATCAGAACTGCCAGCAGGAAGAGGAAAACCCCCTGCGCCACGAAGACGCGGCGGGGATCGAAGATCAGCCAGATCTTGTAGAACTTGCTCATGATCTTCGCCTCCTCAGAACCACGGGAACCAGAGGAACGTGGCGAGGTGCGCAATCAGGGCGACGGCCGAGAAAAGCCACAGCCCGCTGAGGTAAATTGCGTGCAGTTCCTGCGCCTGTTCATCTGTTAGACCTGTGAAGGACAGGTCGGAGTTGTCAGCCATGGATTAACCTCCGAATAGCTTGACGTTCGGCACCAGGCGGAGGGCCCGCCCGACGATCCGTTCGCGAAAGACGAACGAATGGCGATTTCGGCCTCAAGCCGAGAAAACCAGCGGTGCGATTGTGGCCGCATCGTTTCTGGCGCGATCGATGATCCCCCGCCGGATACCGGCTCCATCCCGCATTACGACGGAACGAAGCCACCCCAGAAGTGCCGTGGTCGGAAGCGCCAGGATGAAAATAATCGCATAATAGATGCGGAACTCGGTCACGGGCCGCCGGGGAAGACGACTGGAGCCATCGCCGATTGAAGTCACATCTGTCATTTTTTCGATCTCCTTCTTGTGGCGTTCTTGTTTGAGGCGGGCGGGTCGGTTGGTGTGGGCGTCAATCCCTGCACGAACCGAAGGGCAACACTCTCAGCGCCGCCGTCGAGAGCAGCCTGCTCAGCGGCATCGCGGAGCGATTTGGCGGCGGAAATCCGGGTCAAAACCGGGTGATCTGCGACGATCTTGTCGAGCCAAGCCTGCGCGTCGGCATCCCAAGGCAGATCGCGCCGGAGTTTGACAGGGGTATGCTCGGCCTGATCAAGATCGGTGCCCAGCGGAAGCACATGGAATAGCGCATCGAACAGCGCGTTGCAGACCTCCTGCACGAGCCAGGTCGCCCCGGCATAGCCCATGACCGGCGTTCCCGTCGCGCGGCGGATCGCCGCACCGGGAAAGCTTGCAGGGATAAAGGCGGGCCGCGGACCATGACCTTGGCTCAGCTCCGCGAGATAGATCTTTTCGTTGATAGATCCGAAGACGACCAATGGGCGCTTCTCAGCCAAGAGCGCGCGTACTCTGTCGTTGTCTGTCTTGGAGCCAGCGCAACGGGACACCGCGAATGCGCAGGGCAGCCCCAAATCCGTCTCAAGGAAATGACGGATCCCGCGGCTATAGGTTTCGTTCGCCACCACTGCGAAGCTCGCGGTTGCGAAGAAATCCTGTGTGACAGAGCGCCAGAGATCCCAGATCGGCTTGATTGTGGAATGCTTCTCCCGCGCGATGAACGGTTCGGGGTCAAGCCCCAGCATCTCGCCGAGCGTCCGGAGGAACTTTGTCGTGGAGTCAAGCCCAATCGGTGCCTGGAGATAGGGCTTACCGAGCAGCTCTGCGAGGCTTCGGCCGAACTCGCGGTAGAGCACCACATTGGCGTCCGCATTCACGAGGTTAGGCATTTCGGCAAGATGCGCCCCCATGGGCATCGCCATGTTCACCTCAGCGCCGATACCTTCGATGAGGCGCCGGATCTCGGCCAGATCAGAGGGCATGTTGAACGTGCCGTACATCGGCCCGAGAATGTTGACCCGCGGCTTGGCATCGGGCGCACGCTTGGCCTCCCGCGGCATCCGCCCTTTGGTCATGCCAAACTCGGTAAAGAGCCACGTCATCGCCCGGTCGGCCGACTGCCACTGATCCTCGTCGATGGTGCGTGGCAGGAATCGTTGGATGCCAGTTCCCTGGGGAGTGACACCGCCGCCGATCATCTCCGCAATCGAGCCGGTCACGACAACGGAGGGCAGGGCCGGGTCGAAGCTGCCCCAGGCGCGCTTCATCGCATCCTCGGTGCCAGCCCCCATCTCCTCTTCGCCGAGCCCGGTCACGACGATGGGCAACTCGTGCGGCGGAAGCGCATCGGTATAGTGCAGGACAGAGGTCACGGGCAGGTTCTCGCAGCCCACAGGCCCGTCGATGACCACCTGCAAACCCTTGACGGCACAAAAGGCGTACACGGCCCCCCAATATCCGCCAGCCCTATCGTGATCGAGGATCAGCATCTTCGATCCTCCGGCAACATGCGATGATGAACGAGCCTTGGCATCAGATCATCTCCGCTGCACGCCGCGCGCGGGCTTGCTTTTCCAGCTTCTTGAGATGCCTAGCGCGGAAATCGGGGCGCAGATTGGGCTCGCCCTCCCATACACCAGCCGTAGCGCCCTGGCCCACATCCTCGAAGAACGCCTTCATCCGATCCATTCGGCCTTTGCCGTCGATGGCAGCCCGGATCACAGGCGCGAGGGAGACACCGCCCGCGGGTCCGAAGAGCGGGCGGGCAGAGATAAGGTTGGTGAAGTAGAGTGCGGGAATCCCAGCCTCTTTGGCCTTCTGGACCACCGGCGTGGTTCCAATGGCGAGATCTGGACGGATCGCCTCCATCGCGGCGCAATCGTCTTCGAGAGACGCCCGATACTTCACCTTGACGCCGCGGGCCTCGAGCCATTCCTGGTCCGCTTTCGACCACGGCGTCCGCGGGCAGGCTGTGCCCACATAGGGCACTTCGGCGCCGCATTCGATCAGCAGCCGCGCGACAAGGAGCTCGGAACCCTCATAGCCCGAAAGCGTGATCCGGCCTTCGATCTTGGCCTGAGAGAAGGCGCCACGAATCGCAGGAAGGGTCGCGTTCTGCGCGGCAGAGACCTTCTCCGCGCTCAGGCCAAATGCGTCTCCGATAGCAGCCAGCCACGCTGCCGTTCCCTCGTATCCGACCGGCCCGGAGCCCACCACAGTTCGACCCGCCGCCTCGAACTCACGCACCGATGCGGTGTAGAAAGGGTGGATCGCAGCGGCAACGCCACAGTCGAGCGCGGCATAAAGCTCGCGCCATTCGCGGCAGGGCACAACCGGTCCTGCTCCCAGGCCCAAAGGCGCAAGCAGTTGGCCGATGGAGATTGGATCGGCCGGGAACATCTCGCCGAGAAGCGCGACCGTTGGGCGATCCCCGCGGCCACCTGCGGGCCGGGCCACCGGGCCAGCCTCTGCCTCGGCTCGCGCGTAAGCCAGCATCGCCCCAGCCAGGACATCCTTTGCTTCTGCATGGGTCGGGATGCCGAAGCCTGGGACATCGATGCCTATGATCCGCACGCCATCAATCTCATTCGGGAGGAGCCGCAGGGGCACACCAGAGGCCGTGGGAACGCAAAGGTTAGTGACAACAATCGCGTCATAGCGGTCGGGATCGGCAAGATCGTGAACCGCCGCGCGGATATCCTCGAAGAGCTTGCCCGTGACCAGGGTCTCGGAATTGAACGGCACGTATCCGACCGAGCGCCGGGCACCGTAAAAGTGGCTGACGAAACTCAGGCCATAGACGCAGCAGGCCGACCCCGACAGTACCGTTGCCACTCGGCGCATGCGGAGCCCGACACGGAGGCTGCCAAAAGCGGGACACATGCTCTGAGGCTTGTCGTGCGGCCCTTTGGGATAGTCTGCGGCGAATTGGTCCAGAAGCTCCGATTGCCCCGCTGCGCGCGCAGCGCGATCCATCTCGGCTGCGCCAGCGTGGCATCCCGATGCGCTGCCCTCGGCGGGCACAGGCTCCGGCAGGCCGGTTCCCGTGCCTTCGGTCGTGGCGTCAGTTTCGTATGCGGTATCCCGGGCCATTCCTGTTCACGCTTCGTCGTAGATGACTTCCAGGCTCTTCTTTGGGCGCGCGTTCTTGCCGCGCATATCGGCATCGGTCGCCGGCTCCAGAACGAAATCAGCGCCGGTCTCCGAGGCCGCAAATAAGCCGAGCAGCCCGTCTTGGGAGAGCGGCTTGGGACGGATCGGCGGGGCCGAAGCTACGTTTCCGGACAACTCGGCGAACATCGGGCCCCATGGGCTCGAATCGCTGCCGACGATCTGGTAGTTCGCGGATTTCTTGCGCAGATCGTCGTCCTGCGGGATGGCCGCGAGGATCGGAATACCGGCAGCCTCCGCAAAGGCCGCCGCCTCCCCCGAACCGTCATCCTTGTTGATGACGAGACCTGCCACACCCACATTGCCGCCGAGCTTGCGAAAATATTCCACAGCCGAACAAACATTGTTCGCCACGTAGAGCGACTGCAGATCGTTCGAGCCGACGATGATGACCTTCTGGGCCATGTCGCGCGCAATCGGTAGACCGAAGCCGCCACAGACCACATCGCCGAGGAAGTCGAGCAAGACGTAGTCGAAATCCCAATCATGGAAGCCGAGTTTCTCCAGGAGTTCGAAGCCGTGGATAATCCCCCGGCCTCCGCAACCTCGCCCGACTTCCGGACCGCCAAGCTCCATTGCAAAAACGCCGCCGCGCTTGAAGCAGACATCCCCGATCGCGACCTCTTCGCCAGCGAGCTTCTTGCGGGTGGAGGTCTCAATGATCGTCGGGCAGGCTTTTCCGCCGAAGAGAAGGCTCGTTGTGTCGGATTTCGGATCGCAGCCGATCAACAAGACCCGCATACCCTCCTCGGCCATCTTGTGGCTCAGATTGGCCAGCGTGAAGCTCTTGCCAATCCCACCCTTGCCGTAGATCGCTATGATCTGGGTCTTCTTGACTGGCGCACGGGTTTCAATTTCAGGCGCGGGTTCGGCGGCTTCCGCGCGCAGGCGCTCGCCATAACCGTCGCGGAGGTCGGGGATGTCGAGCGTCATGCGGCGTCACTCCAGTCCAGTATCATCTTTAGGCAGTCGGGGTCTTCGAACGCGGTCCGGTAGGCGGCGTCAGCGTCTGAAGCCGGGCGGTGATGCGTGATCAGCCCATCAAGAGACAGCGCACCGGCCTCAATGAGCGCGCGCGTGGCGAGAAGGTCTTCCCGCGTCCATTCCGCTGCGACCCTGATGCGAGCCTCTTTCATAAAGGCGAGCGGAAAGGCGAAGCTGATTGGGTCGGGATAGAAGCCCGCAAGAACGATTTCGCCGCCCTTCGCGATTCGTCCCATCAACTGGTCGAGGACCGCTGAATCACCGGTAACATCGAAGATGCAATTGTAGTCGCGGCGGGGGTCCTCATCGGGATCCAGAACCGCATAGTCGTAGGTGCCGCTGCGCCGTGCGGGATCGGTCTCCCAGACCACTGGAGGCGGCGCTCCTGCCGCGAGGCTAATGCGCGCCAGTAGACGACCGAGAACGCCATGCCCGACGATGAGTTCTGGCATGGCTGTTGCAAAACCGGCAATGGCATGGCGTGCTGTCGCAGCCAAGGCAAGCAACGAGGCATCCGCGCCGAGCGCGGGATCGACAGGCAGAAATCGCTCCGCCGATGTGACAACGCCGGACGCCGCGCCGCCAAAAAGCCCCCGCACGTCACCAAAACAGTTCGCGCCAGGAACAAAAACGGTCTCGCCAGTGCGGAACGGACAGCCCGGGGCAGCCTCAACAATCTCGCCTACCGCCTCGTAGCCAGGGATGAGCGGATACCCCATGCCGGGGAACGGAGGCATCTTCCCCGACCAAAGCAGGCGTTCGGTCCCAGCCGAGACGCCGGAATGGCGGATCGATATGACGGCGTCGCCTTGGGTTGGCGGCGTCAGCGCGACAGAGCCGAGGCGCAAGCGCCGCGGGCCTTCGACAATGACAGCTTTGACATCCACTGGGGCTCTCCCGTTGCCTGGCGTTTCATTGCCAATCGGGCCGTTGACCGGTTCCCGTGATTGAGTGTCAGCTTACGCTTACTGGTAAGGTTGTCAATCTAGATTGACACTTGAAGTGTCAATTCCGACGCTTTCACGGTAAGGGCTTGCGTGCGGTGACCACCGTTGTGACAAACGGCCAGGTTCCGCTCAGAACCTTTGGGCGTTCGAAGCCCGCGGCCTGAAGCCGACTAGCGTGGTCAGGCGCAGAGCGGGACCGGCCGGTCGTCATGGCCATGGTATAGAGCCCGAAATAGGCGTCTCCCGCCCGCGATGGTTTCGCCCCACCAGCCATTGGCTCCGAAATGATGACGAGACCGCCAGGCGGAAGGGCTTCATAGACAAGCGACAGAATTGTCTCGACTCGATGATAATCGTGATCGAACAGAACCCGCACGAGCGTGATCGCATCGGCACCGACCGGGAGAGCCCCATCGTCGAAGCTTCCGCCCACCGCCTCGGCGTTGATCCCTGCCCGCGCGAGGTTGCCGACCGCGCGTTCCGCGACCTTGGGCAGGTCGAACAATCGCAACTCCACCTCGGGCCAGCGCTTCGAAAGATGGGTAAGGAACGTGCCATCGCCTCCGCCCACATCCATCAGGCGCCGCACACCGCTCAGATCGAGGACCCGGAGCGTCTCTTCCGAAACAAGCGTCTGTGAAGCCGACATGACATCGGAATAGGCCTTAGCTGTCTCTGCATCGGGCACGCCGTCCGGACCGGCGACATAAGGCCAGAATTGGGAAAGTTCGGTCTGCGTTTCGCCTTTGAGAAGCGCGACAGGGTCCATGAGATCCCGGTAGAGCAATGCATGATGCTCGATCATCGGGCGCAGACCGGGCGTCGAAAGAACCGCCGCACCAAATCGGCCAAGCCCAAACCGCCCGTCGGCGCGCCGCGTGAGGATCTCCAACGCTACCGCGCCATTGCACAGCGTCTGCAGTCTTACGGGGTCAATTTGCAGCCGGACGGCCAAATCTTCGACTCGCTGAGGCGTTTCAGCAACGGCCTCGATGATCTTGAGCTCCACGCAGGCCGTCAGAACCTGGGAGTAGACGAAACCGGACATGAGATCGAAAAGCTCTTGTCCGTTGCGATGGGCAATCCCGCGCAAGACGGGCCAGCGACGCGCAAGAGTCGCAAACCGAATGGATTTAATGAGCCGCGCCCGCCAATCGACGATTGCCTGAGCAATCGCACCGAAACGCAGCAGCCCCGTTGACCGAAAGGCGTCCGACCGCATCGCTAGCCGACCTTAAACTTGACCCCCATTGGCGTCAGGCGCTCCGCCTGTCCCCGGACAATCTCCGCAAGGGCAGCCTCCCCAGGGCAGGAGGGGATCGAGGCGATCGCGCCGCCTAGGATGTTCTGCAGACGCTGAACAGCCCCGGAGACCCCCAACTCGGCGACGGCGTTTGGCCGATTATGGACAGCATCCTGTCCGACGGGTTTGCCGAGAACAGTCTCATCGAGCATCACGTCGCGCAAATCGTCTGCTACTTGGAACGCTTCCCCGATTCGCCGCCCCAGATCGACCCACTCTTCAGGCTCGTGGCCCGCAGCAATCGCTCCCATGGATGTGGCTGCAATGAAAAGTGCACCGGTCTTGGACAGGTGGTAGGCGGAGAGATCCACCTGCGCTTCGCTTTCCCAGCCTTGTCCCGCGCAAATGCCGCCGGGCATGCCCGTGGCGCGACCCAATGCGCCAAGGAGAGACAAAGCCCGTTCCGGACCGGCCACACCAGCACGCACAATGACCTCAAACGCCATGACAATGAGCGCATCGCCCGCGAGCACAGCCAGGGGCTGGCCAAATTTCGCATGCACCGTCGGCTTTCCGCGGCGCGTTCCCGCATCGTCAAAGCAGGGCAGGTCGTCATGAACGAGGCTCGCGCAATGCATCAGCTCGATGGAGGCACAGGCCGCATCGGTCAGCGCAGGGCGATCGTCACCGCAGGCTTTTGCAACGGCGAGGGCCAGCATCGGCCTCACGCGGGCTCCGCCGGGAAACACGGCATAGTGCAACGCACCGCCCAGCTTCGGCGGCGAGGGCCTGGTTTTGGCGTGAGCGATGGCCTCCGACAGCGCCGTTTCGATTCTTTGATCCATCGCCCTGCCTTCCACCAATTGTCATTCTAGTCTGACATCTATAGTGTAAACTATGCTGGACATATCCTGCCAAGCTGTCAACCGAAAGGAGGCAACCTTGGGTGCCAAGCGGGCGAAAACCCGGTCCAACCCTCCGCCGAAGACCGTAATCATCGGGGCCGGCATTGGGGGATTGGCGGCTGCCCTCACTCTGGCTGCGCAGGGCACGGAGGTTATCGTCTACGATCGGCACGACCACGCGGGCGGGAAGATCCGTGCCATGCAGACGCCGTCAGGACCGGTCGACTATGGCCCGACGGTCGTGACGCTGCTTCCCTATCTCGAAGAGTTGCTGGCAGAACTTGGCGAGACCTTGTCTGAACATGTCGAGGTGGAGGCCGAGCCGCTGCTTGCGCGACACTTTTGGCCCGATGGGAGCCAGCTCGATCTGTTTGCGGACAGGGCTGCCTCCATCGCGGCAGTCGAGGCCTTTTCGGGCCGCGCCTCGGCCGATGCCTTCGACCGGTTCAGCCGTCAAGCCGCGACAAGCTTGCAGGCGTTTGAAGTGCCTGTGATGCGCGCGCCCCGTATTTCTCGACCGGCTGTGGCCACCGCGGCAATGAAAGCCGGAGCGGATCTCTTGGCCCTGCTCGCCCCAAACCGAACTCTGACCGACACAACCCAATCCGCCTTCGCCGACCCACGCCTTGCACAACTCTTTGGCCGCTATGCCACCTATGTCGGTGGCATACCGACCCTGTCGCCCGCCCTTCTTGGCCTCATCTGGGCGGCGGAAGAACGCGGCGTCTGGCGGGTCCGTGGCGGGATCTCTGCCCTCGCCTCTGCTCTCCAAAGAATTGCGGAGGCTCATGGTGTGCGCTTCCGATTGGGGAGCGGGATCGCCCGAATTGAATGCCGCAACGGTCGGGTCTGCGGCGTCGTGACCGACAATGGCGAGCGGGAGGAAACGGCAACGGTCGTTTTCAATGGCGACCCAGCCGCCCTGTTACGCGGATTGCTCGGGCGCGCCGCGCAACAAGCCGTCACGGAGGCGGGGGTGACCCCTCGTTCGCTCTCCGCCGCGGTTTGGTCAGGTCTGGCCGTGGTTGAGGGTGTGGAGCTTGCGCACCACAACGTCTTCTTCGGCCAGGACCCTGCAACAGAGTTCGAACCGCTCGCTCAGGGCGAAATGCCGGACGATGCGACGCTTTACATTTGCGCGCAGGACCGTGGCGACGAGACCCGCCCGCCGCAAGGCCCCGAGCGCTTCGAGATCATCATGAATGCACCGCCCCTCACCGGCGAAGACCGGCCCAGGGCTCAGGAGGAGAAAGCGCGATGGCAGGAGAAAATGCTCAAATGGCTGTCGCAGCGGGGATTGGCGCTGACACCGGAGCCCGACGCCTGGAGACTGACCACGCCGCAGGACTTCGCCCAGGCGTTTCCCGGCTCGGACGGATCCCTCTACGGGCGGAGCCCGCATGGGATGATGGCGAGCTTTCAGCGCCCAACCGTGAGGAGCCGGATCCCGGGGCTCTACCTAGCCGGGGGCGGCGTCCATCCGGGGCCGGGCGTGCCCATGGCGCTGCTCTCCGGCCGGCACGCGGGCGCGGCGATCGCGGAAGACCGAATTTCGACGTCTCGGTTCCGCCGAATGGCTATGCGTGGTGGTATGTCGACGGGATCTCCGACACCGGCGACCAAGCCATATCAATCATCGGCTTCATAGGCTCCGTCTTTTCGCCCTGGTATCGCTGGTCAGGTCGGCGCAGCCCGCAGAACCACTGCTGCATCAACGTGGCGCTTTATGGAAGAGGCGGGCGCTGGACGATGACGGATCGGGGCCGTTCGGCCCTGCGCCTGACCCAAGACCGGATGGATGTCGGCCCGAGCCACATGGCGTGGGACAACGACACGCTCGTCGTCGGAATCGACGAGATTAGTGTTCCACATTTTCAACGCATCCGCGGCGAGGTGCGGGTAATTCCCTCTGGCCTGACAGATGTCGAAATGCCTCTTACGCAAGACGGCGCCCATGTCTGGCGACCCTTCGCGCCAACCGCACGTATCGAAGTCGAGATCGACCGGCCAGGCTGGCAATGGGGTGGTCACGGCTATTTCGACGCAAATTTCGGATTGCGGGCGCTGGAAGAGGATTTTTCCTATTGGACTTGGGCGCGCTTTCCTGCCGAGGAGGGCTCGATTGCCTTTTATGATGCGGTCAGGCGCGACGGAACTTCGCTCGAAGCGGCGTTACACTTCTGCCCGGAGGGCCGCGTCGAGGCCTTTACCGCACCGCCGCTCACGCCGATGCGGCGGTCGCTCTGGACGGTGCGCCGCGAAACCCGCGCAGATCCCGGATCGACGCCACGACAGGCCAAAGCGATGCTCGACGCGCCATTCTACACCCGCTCCATCGTTTCCACGCGGATCGGGGGACAAGACAGGCAGGGTGTGCATGAAGCTTTGGACCTCAACCGGTTCGCCAGCCCCTGGCTCAAACCGATGCTTGCTGTCAAAGTCCCACGACGGCAGAATTGGACGTTCCGCGACACTCTCGCCTAGGCGTTGATCACCAGCGGCTCGACATCTGGATTGAGCCGCCAAACCGACAGGTTGAGCGCGCCCGCGACGCTCACCCATATCAGATACGGCAGAAACATCAGACCTGCGATCCAATCGACCGACCAGAACGTCACCGTCGTTGCGGCGACCGCGACCCATAAGGCCCCAAGCACACCCATGGCCGCGCCCAACCGCCTAAGCCCGAAGAAGACCGGTGACCACAGCCCGTTTAGCGCGATCTGCAGTGCCCAGAAGGCAAGGCCAATCGCGGCCAGTTGCGATGTCGCCACCTCGCCTGCGATGCGGGCAGCAGAGATCGACATAAGGAAATAGAGGGTCGTCCAGGCTACTGGGAAGAGCCAGTTCGGCGGTGTCCAAGCGGGCTTTTTCAACGCCTGATACCAAGGCCCAGGTGGAAACGCCGCACCTGTTACACCAGCCGCAGCGCAAGCGGCAAAAAAGATCACAAAGAAAAAAATATCCATGTCGGTCACCTAGCCAATGCAGCGCTTCGATCCGAACGGATCACGCGTAGCGCGCGCTGCGGTCTTTCTGCTTCAACTGTGCCAGAATGGACAGAACGGTTCCAGGTTTGCCATCTCCCCAGGCTGAGTCGGGCGCAGTGCCGGCAGCCGCGTCGACTAAGAAGGCCGTTGCATCAAGCGGGGGCGCGTATCGGCGGGGCGAATTTGGCATGAGAAAACAACCGGTGGCCTGGGCGAACGCAAGAAACAGCAAAGCGAGCTTTTCGGCTTGGGATGTCTTCGCACGACGCGAAATACTGTCATGTCCCGCGCGCCCCACATGGGTCCCGATCCGGGCATAAATCTGGCGCGCCGCGAAGATCCCGATGCGGCAACTAGCTGGGAGACCACCAATGCCTGCCTCAGAGCGCCGATAGAGCCGCTCCGCCTCGACAAGCAGGCGAGACACCGCATCGCGCACCGGCAAGACTGGCTGAGGGTCGGCGAGAAACGCCTCCGGGTCGAGACCGCTCTCGCGAAGCCAATTGAGCGGCATGTAAAGACGCCCGGCTGCTGCGTCCTCGCCGACGTCCCGCGCGATGTTGGTGAGCTGCATCGCCACCCCCAGGTCACAGGCCCGGGCCAGCACATCGCGATCCCGCACGCCCATCACGACGCACATCATGACGCCAACAGCCGAGGCGACCCGCGCGCAATAGCCGTGCAAGTCCTCCAAACTGTCATAGCAGCGCCCGTCGGCGTCCCAGGCCAGCCCCTCTAGGAGCGCTTCGGGCAGTGCTTTTGGCATCGCAACCTCGGAAGCGAGCGCGGTGAAGGCCCGGTCGGCGGGCGAATCTGCGGGCGTCCCTTCATAAGCCAATTCCAAACGCGTCCTAAGGCCTGCAACCGCCAGTGACTTCGCCTGAGTGAGATCGACGGAATCGTCGGCCAAACGGCAGAATGCATAGAGGATCACTGACCGTTCGCGGATCTTCGGCGGCAGCAGGCGCGACGCAGCATAGAACGAGTGCGAGCCGGTCTTAATGGCATCCAGGCAGGCATCGCGATCTTCGGCGGCGATCATTCTGCCGCCTCCACCAGAGCGCCCGGTGAATCCGCCTGGACCTCCGCATCGGGCACCAGCTTGGCGAGGACCTCCGCCGACGACACGACGCCGGGCAGGCCGGGGCCGGGGTGCGTGCCCGCACCGACGAGATAAAGCCCAGGCACTTCCTCGACAATGTTGTGCGGCCGGAACCATGCACTTTGCAGAATGCGCGGCTCCAGCGAGAAGCCTGATCCATAGGGGCTGAGATACCGGTCGCGAAAATCGAGCGGGGTCATCACATGGCTCGCGGTGAGGTGTTTCCCGAGCCCAGGTAAGAGTTTCGCTTCCAACACGGACTGTACCCGGGCCCGGTAGGTTTCTGCCATTTCCTCCCAATCGACCGGATCGTCATGGCCGAGATGCGGAACAGGCGACAAGGCATAGAATGTGTCGCCACCCTCCGGCGCGCATCCAGGATCGGTGACGCTGGGTCGGTGCACATAAAGGCTCATATCCTCGGCCAGGACACCGTTGAGGAATATGTCGCGAACTAGGCCCTCATAGCGCGGCGCGCTCAGGATTGTGTGATGCCCAGCCTCTGGCCAAAGGTCCCGCGTAGACCGGGTGCCGAAATGCCAGACAAAGAGGCTCATCGACCAGCGCGCTTTCTTTAGACGCTTTGGCGTCCATCGCCGCTTCGACGCTTTCCTCAAGAACCGGGTATAAGTGTGACCCGCATCGGCATTCGACACCACGAGTTGAGAGGAGATCGTCTCGCCGCTCGCGAGCCGGACACCAGCGGCACGTCCATCGCTCAGTAGAATTTCGTCCACCTCGACGCCGTGGCAGAACACCCCGCCCTGATCCTCGACCACATCAGCCATAGCGCGCGCCAGCGCACTGCAGCCGCCCATCGCGTAATGCACGCCGTAGATCGCCTCGAGATAGCTGACCAGCGCATACATCGAGGTGACGTGAAACGGGCTACCGCCAATAAAGAGGGGGTGGAAGGACAGCGCCATTCGCAAGCGCTCATCCTTGACCCGTATAGCCGCATGCCCGGCGACCGACCGGTCCGCGCGATACCAGGCAAAGATCGGCAGGACCTTCACAAGATCCCAAAGACGGCTCATCGACCGGCGCCCGAGCTGCTCGAAGCCGAACGCATAGCGCCGATAGGCATCGCGCATGAACCGTTCGTAGCCTTGCAGATCGCCCGGAGAAAGACGCTGCACTTCCGCGCGCATCTCGGCTTCGTCCTGGCTCACCCGGAAATGCGATCCATCCTCGAACCGGATCGTATAGAATGGCTCGAGTAACCGGAGATCGACATCGGTATGGAAGTCGCGGCCGGTCGCAGCCCACAGATCCTCGAAGAGTTGCGGAAGCGTGACGATCGTAGGGCCAAGATCGAATCGGTGCCCGTCCATGCGAAGGCTCGTGCCGCGTCCACCAGGCTCGCTTAACTTGTCGAGGACAACACAGCGGTATCCTTTCGCGCCCAACTGCATAGCCGCGGCCAGACCGCCAAATCCGGCGCCGATGATGACGGCGACCGGGCGACCATCGAGAGAGCCGCAAAGTTCAGACCCAAATGTGTCAACTTGATTGAGCATACAAGGACCGTATCAGTGTCAGCTTTAGTTGACAATCTTTGCGCGCAAGCTTTTACTGACGGCATAACGAGGCCGATGAGGTCCATACCATGGGAGACGCCGGGCAGACTGTCAGTCTCAGCCTATTTGGATTTGGCGGTCCAATGGGGCGCGCTTGGGCATTGGCACAGATGCTGATGGGCCGGCGGCCCTTGGCCCGGCTTCCCGGGCTCTCCTTCTACAAGATGTGCGGCACCGGAACAGGTGAAGGTTTCACGCCAATTCCCAACACGGCCGTTTACACGATTCTAGGCGTCTGGGAGACGCGCAGCCACGCCGAGGCGGCGCTCCACGAAGCGGAAGTGTTCGGCCGATATGCAAGGCACGCCAGTATGACCTGCACCCTGTTGATGCAGGCCACGTCAGCCCGAGGCAGGTGGTCGCGGCAGGCACCTTTCACCGTGACCAGACCTCGTCTCGACGGCCCGATAGCGGCGCTGACCCGCGCAACGCTTCGGCCTCGGGCGCTCCCGCAATTCTGGGGCCAGGTCGGCCCGATCAGCGAAAGAATCGGCGCCAACCAGGATGTCGTCTTCAAGATCGGCATGGGCGAAGTCCCGTGGATGCAGCAGATCACCTTCTCGATCTGGCCCGACTCAGAAAGCATGGCCCGCTTTGCCCGCGCCGACGGACCCCATGCCGAAGCGATACGCGCTGTCCGTGAGGGCGCCTGGTTCAGCGAAGAGCTCTATGCGCGGTTTGAAATCTTAGGCAGAATGGGAGAGTGGCCCGGCCTATCTTCCCTGCCTTTTGCCGATGCGAGGTGACCCTGATGCAGCCCTATCCATTCTCCGCGATCGTCGGCCAAACCGAAATGAAGGAAGCCCTGATCCTCACAGCGATCGACCCGGGCATCGGCGGGGTTCAGATCTTCGGCGATCGCGGCACGGGAAAGTCCACCGCCGTGCGCGCGCTGGCCGCGCTTTTGCCGCCGATCCGGGCGGTGCGCGGCTGCCCTTACAACACGGCGGTTGAGGATCGTGCCGATTGCCCCTGCGAGACGGCGACACCCGATGAAGAAGTTCTGCTGCCAACCCCCGTCGTTGATCTGCCGCTCGGCACCACCGAGGATCGGCTCGTCGGCGCGCTCGATATTGAGCGGGCATTGACGCGGGGTGAAAAGGCATTTGAACCCGGGCTGCTGGCCCGCGCCAATCGCGGCTATCTCTATATCGACGAGGTGAACCTCCTGGAGGACCACCTGGTAGACCTGCTACTTGACGTCGCCGCATCGGGGGAAAACATCGTCGAGCGCGAGGGTCTCTCCTTCCGGCATCCGGCGCGCTTCGTTTTGGTGGGGTCGGGCAACCCAGAAGAGGGGGAGTTGCGCCCGCAACTTCTTGACCGCTTCGGGCTCTCCGTCGAGGTCACATCGCCCACCGATATCGGAGACCGCGTAGAGGTCATCCGCCGACGCCATGCCTACGAGACCGACTCCAAGGCATTCCTCAAGCGTTGGCGCGCCGCAGATACCAGGCTGCGCAACACGATCCTTTCGGCCCGCGAGCGCCTTTCAGCAACGGAGGCTCCGGAAAGTGTGCTTGAGGACTGCGCGCGGCTCTGTCTGGCGCTCGGCGCCGATGGGCTGCGTGGCGAGTTGACGCTCCTTCGCTCCTCGATCGCGCTCGCCGCCTTTCAGGACGACGCGAAGGTCGAGCGAGCGCATATTGCCCGTGTTGCGCCCTCCGCGCTTCGGCACCGCTTGCGGCGCGATCCGCTTGATGAGGCGGGGTCGACCCTCCGCGTGCTCAGAACGATGGAGGAGGCCTTCGCGGCATGACCCGATCCGGGATTGTCGAAAGATCGGACAGCGGCTTCGATCTCTCGGACCCGTGGCAGCGCGCTTGTGCGGCGCGCGACATTCTGGCTGTTGCGCCCTACCAACTCGGCGGATTGTTGCTCCGGGCGCGCTACGGTCCCGCACGCGAGACGTGGATCGCTACCGCGAAGAAACGCCTCCAAGCGGAACCATTCGTCCGCCTGCATCCGCAAACCCAGGATGAAAGCCTGTATGGCGCAGTGGACGTCGCGGCGACACTGAAGCTTGGCCGCGAGGTCCGGACTCAGGGAATTCTCGCCGGTGAAGCGAAACTCCTGCTCATTCCCTCCGCAGAGGCGGCAGAGGCGACCTTTGCGGCCCGCATCGCGTGCTGGCTGGACGCGCAAGGCGGTGCGGTGATCATGCTGGACGAAGGCGCCGACACGGATGAGAAGGCACCCGATTCGCTTGCCGAGCGGCTGGCACTGCACATTTCGCTCGAGGGTGTGCCCCAAACCGCGTGCGACACCCTCGGCGCCTCGTTTGGGACGATCCAAGAAGCCCGAGAACGGTTCCCGGAAGTTCGGGTTGCACCAGCGCTCTTTGAGGATATGGCGACGATGGCTGTCGCCTTAGGCATCGATAGCCTGCGCGCGCCAAGTCTTGCCGTCACCGCTGCCCGCGCCGCCGCAGCACTGGCCGGGCGGACGGAACCCGACGAGGCAGATGTGACGCTCGCCGCCACGCTTGTGCTGGCGCCAAGGCTGCGCCGCCTTCCCGATCAGTCCGCCGAGGAAACTCAAAAGCCGCCCCCGCCGGAGGAGCCTGCGCCCGATACGGAAGAAAACAATCAACGAAGCGCAGACAAACCACCGGACGAAATGCCTGTTGAAACGGCTCTGGCGAGGCTTCCGCCCGGCCTCTTGGCAGAGCTCGCAGCGGCCATGGCACCAGGCGCCAAAGCCGGACGCAAGGCGCGCACACCGTCAAAGAACGCCGCCAAGGGCCCTTTCGCCCCCTCCCGGCCAGGGCGCATCGCCTCCGGGACACGGGTGGATCTGATCTCGACCCTGCGCCGCGCCGCACCTTGGCAGACGCTGCGCAGACGCGAGCGGCCCGAGGCGAACACACCGATCTTGATCCGGCCAGAGGACATCGCGGTCTCCCGCCGCCGGGGCCGGGCGGAGCGGTTGGCGATCTTTGCCGTGGACGCCTCGGGCTCGACCGCGATGGGGCGGCTGGCCGAATGCAAAGGCGCGGTCGAATTGCTTTTGGCCGATGCCTATCGCCGCCGCGACCAGGTCGCGGTGATCGCCTTCCGGGGCCGCGCGGCCGATGTGCTCCTGCCCCCCACGCGCTCCATGGTGCAGACCAAGCGGCGCCTCTCGCGGCTGCCGGGCGGCGGGCCAACCCCTCTCGCATCAGGCCTTGACCAAGGCTTCCGGCTGGCCGAAGCCTCGCGGCGACGAGGCATGTCGCCGACGCTGGTGGTGATGACCGACGGGCGGGGCAACATCGCCTTGGACGGATCGGCCGACCGGGCCGCCGCCAAGACAGACCTCATGGACCTCGCCACAGCGATCCGGCGGCGCGACATTCCCGGTCTCGTCGTGGATATCTCCCGGCTGCCCCGCCCGGCAGCGTCCGAACTCGCCGAACGAATGGGGGCCACCTATCTGCCGCTGCCCGCCATGAACGCGAAGAACCTGTCCAACGCCGTGCGCCAGCAATGGTCATCGTGAGCGGGAACCGTCAGTCTGACGCGGAGGCCTGGCCAAACGCCCAGCTGAGCCGCTTCGTCTCCTCATCCCCCCATCGCTGGCATGTCCAGATCACCGGCGAGGGGCCCGACCTTCTAATGATCCACGGCGCGGCGGGATCGCTCTACACGTGGCGCGACCTGATCGGGCCGCTCTCAGAGCGCTACCGCGTTGTGACATTCGATCTGCCCGGGCACGGGCTCACCAGGGTCGGCACCCGCTGGCGCAACGGCCTGGAGCCGGTCAGCGGCGACATCGCGCATCTGATGGTCACCCTGCAGGTCCAACCCAAGGTGATTGTGGGACACTCTGCGGGCGCGGCCATCGCGCTCCGCCTCGCCCAGACGCTCACGCCCGCACCGCAGCGCGTTGTCTCGATCAACGGGGCGCTGGAAAACTTCCCCGGCCTCGCGGGCATCGTGCTGCCGATGATGGCGAAAACACTTGCGCTCAACCCGTTCACCGGCCCGATGGTCGCCTCGACCATGACCCGGCTCGCCACCGAACGGCTGATCGAGAGTACCGGCAGCCGCATCGGCGCCGATGGCGTCTCGCTCTACTACCGGCTGTTCCGCGACTGGCGGCATATCTCCGGGGCGCTGGCGATGATGGAGCAATGGTCGCTCGACCGGCTGCAAGCAAGCCTGGAGAAGATCCAGCAGCCGGTCCTCTGCATCGCGGGTCAGCGCGACCTCGCCGTGCCTGCCGCCACCTCGCGACGCGCGGCAGAGCAGATGCCCGGCGGCGAGCTTCTGGTCTTTCCTGAGGGCGGACATCTCCTGCACGAGGAACATCCTGAAGCGGTGGTGCGGGAAATCATCGCCTTCGCTGGCACCTGACGCTCGGGCCTACGCTGCTGGCTACTCGGCCCGGGCTGCAGCCAGCCTCCCGCGTGCGTCTTCGAGCATCCACGCATCGACAGGGAAGAGAATCCCTCGCGCCTCCATATCCTCTAACTGCCGTACTGCAGCTGCCCAATGCGCGGCAGCACTCGCCTCATCTGCAAATCCCAGTTTCGCGAATGAAATCACGAGATCCCGCGCCCAGACCGCATTCTCCGGATCCTGCTCCGCAAGATCGCGCCGGATCGCGAGGCTCTCCTCATAGTCCTCCAGCGCACCCGTAGGATCCCCTTGATCCAAGCGCACATTGCCGATCCTCTCAAGGCTCAACGACACATCCCGCGCCCAGACCGCATTCTCGGGGTCCTGCGCAGCAAGATCGCACCTGATCTTAAGGCTCTCCTCATAGGCCGCAAGCGCACCCGCCAGATCCCCCTGCGCCATCCGCATATCGCCGACCCTCTCTAGGCTCACCGACACATCCCGCGCCCATTCCGCATTCTCGGGGTCCTGTGCCGCCAGATCGCGCCGGATCCCGAGGCTCTCCTCATAAACCTCAAGCGCGCCTGCCAGATCCCCCTGATCCACGAGCACATCGCCGACCTTGTTCAGGCCCAACGAAACGTCCCGCGCCCAGCCCGCATGCTGCGGATCACGCGCCACAAGATCGCGCCGAATCCCGAGGCTCTCCTCATAGACCTCCAGCGCCTCCGCAAGATCCCCCTGCGCGCGCCGCACATCGCCAATCCTGCTGAGGCTTACCAACACATCCCGCGCCCAGCCCGCATTCCCCGGATCCCGCGCCGCAAGATCCCGCGCAGTCGCGAGGCTCTCCTCATACACCTCAAGTGCGCCTGCCAGATCCCCCTGAGCGCGGCGCACGTCGCCGACCTTATTGAGGCCCACCGATACATCCCGCGCCCAGCCCGCATTCTCGGGACCTCTGGCTACCGCTTCTCGCGCGATCACAAGATACCGTTCATAGTTCTCGAGCGCGCCTGTCAGGTTTCCTTGCGCACCGAGCACAAAGCCAATCTCGTGGTGCGCAACGGAGATATCGCGCTCCGCACCCGCCAGCCGCGCCAGGTCCTGCGCCTGCACAAAGGCCGCAAGTGCGGTCGCGAGATTGCCGATTGCCACCCGCGCTCGCCCGCATTCGATCCAATACCAGAAATTGGTTTCCGCCAGTTCCGCCGCTTCGGTCAGCAGCGGTTCGGATTTCGAGGCTTCGAATGGATAGAAAAGTGTCGCTTGCGCGTGCTTCGAGCGGGCCTCCTCGCGGCGGAGGTTTTGCACTTCTGCGCTCATATCCGCCCGGCGCCGCGCGATCAGTTGATCGATCCGCGCGAAGGCTGCCTTGGCCTCGGCCAATTCGCTGCGGTTGAAGGCCTCAATCGCCGCATCGATCTCCGCCCCCCAGTCCGGATTCCGGATGCGCATCCCATCCAATTCAGCCTGGGTGCGCGAGACCTGCTCCTTAAGCTGAGCCGCCTTCTCGGGTGAGAGATAGCCCTGCGATTCGGCAACCAAAGTCACCAAAACAATGTCGATCTTCGGCGCCTCGACGTGAAAGTGCTGATCGCGGTCCGAATGAAATGTGCCGGAAAAGTGCGACGCTTCCTCGGCGAGACCCGGCGCGCCGCCTACGGCTTTCCCGGCGATGTCACCCCCTTGAAGGTCATGTCGCCTTTGGATGTAGCGATATCTGCCTGAACGCCCTCTACACCTTCGAACAGTAGGTTTCTTCCTGCGTGGATCTCCCGGATCCGCACAGCATAGGGCGCTTTCTCCGCCTCCGTTAGGGCCTCTATGGCCTCGTCAAGCCTTTGCGCTAAAACGCGAATTTCCTGATCTATGCCAATCTCCGGCTGGCAAAGCTCGCCCTTGATGATCGGTTCCAGCGCCTCGTTTTGTTGCGCATGTTCGATCATCTCTACCGTCTTGGCGTTATGCGCCCCGCTCAGCCGCGCCTTCAGCGCCGCATAGGCGTCCGTCACGGCGGCCTTGGCGGCGGTTTTTACGCCCTCGGTTGCAGCGATCCCGGCCCCGGCGGCCAAAAGCGCGTAAAGCGTCGCAGCAAAATCCATCGAAATCCCCAACCCGTGACAAAACCCTTGAATCAAACACCTTTGAGGATAGCGGACCCCGGCCTTCCTGTCGAATGCAGCGACATGCAACGGCCCAAAAAGCAAAACGCCCCACCGGTCTGGCGAGGCGTCGAAACTCGATACTGTCAGGCGCCCGACCTTCGGACCCCTGTTGAGCTGGCTTTCAGCGGTGGCGGCGATCCACCCGGACCCGAACCGGCTGGCGATCTGCGTCAGCCGTCACTTGCGGGTTGAAGAACGCCAAGCCGAGCGTGAGCAGCGCCAGCACAATCATCGGCACCGGACCTGCCACCACACCGAGCCCGAGCGCGGCAAGAACGGCAAGCGCGATCAAAACGGGTTTCGTGTGATTTTTCTCAACCGGACGATTTGACATCGGTTTCTCCATTCCTTCGATAGGCAAGCAAATGACACCCATCGTAAAGAATTCAAGAACGCGCATGAAAAATCCGTGTATCAATAGCTAGCAAGCGCCTAGGCGGTCACGGCACTAAGACAGGCCCGCCCATTGAATTCAGGAGCTGCTTGCACCGATGCAGTCCGACGCCCCCACTGTAGACGCCTATCTCAATGCGGTGGCCGAGGACCGGCGCGAGGAGGTCCGTCAGGTCCTGTCACTGGTCCGTGCGCATCTGCCCGAGGGCTATGAGGAGGCGATGAGTTGGGGGATGATCTGCTGGGAAGTGCCGCTCGCCCTTTCGGGCAAGACCTATAACGGCAAGCCGTTGATGTATGCCGCCCTCGCAAGCCAAAAGCGGCATATCGCGCTCTATCTCTGCGGTGCGAACTGCATCCCCGGCCTCAAGGGCGACCTTCGCGCGGCCTTCGCGGAATCAGGAAAGAAGTTTGATATGGGGGCGGCCTGTCTTCGGTTCAGGCGGTTTGCGGATATCGTTCCCGAGGCTGTTGCCGCGACCCTTTCGGCCGTGCCCGTCACGCGCTTTGTCGCGGCGTCGAAACGATAAGTCGCGGCAGCGCGGTCCTCAGGATGCTCGCTCCGATATGAACGCGACAAAGGGCTGGCGGTCCTCGCCGTGGAACACGAGACAGCCCATGGCCGTCACCACCGTCTTGTCTTCATTCTTCATCGCCGCATTCGCCTCGAAATCCATATGTCCGATACCCTCGGCCGCCTCCACCGCCGCGAGCGACCGGCGCAGGACGGTCATGGCAGAGTGCTTCAAGAGGCCGGGCTCCTCCTCGAAATCATGCTGGCCTTCGGAGCCGCGCTTCCCATGCATCATCGTCATGCGGTATTTGGTCATGGTCCCTCTTCCCTAGAGCGCGCGCGCCCGTCTTGTGCCGGATCAAATCTAGGAGACGGACATAACAGGTTTGCGACAGGGCTGCTTGTCCTGGCTTGGGCAAAACGGTAAGCAGCCGCTAAGGGCCGATCAAGTCGGGTGAGGCGTGTCCTCCGCTCGCAGATGAGGAGAGCTGGCATGGAGAAATTCACGAAGCTGACCGGGGTTGCGGCGCCGCTGCCGCTCATCAATGTCGATACCGACATGATCATCCCAAAACAGTTCCTCAAGACCATCAAGCGCTCGGGCCTCGGCAAAAACCTCTTCGACGAAATGCGTTTCGATGCAGAGGGCAACGAGATCCCCGATTTTGTGCTGAACCAACCCGCCTACAGAGGCGCCGAGATCCTGGTGGCTGGGGACAATTTCGGTTGTGGTTCCAGCCGGGAGCATGCGCCTTGGGCGCTTCTCGACTTTGGCATCCGCTGCGTGATCTCGACCTCATTCGCCGATATCTTTTTCAATAACTGCTTCAAGAACGGCATCCTGCCCATCGTCTTGCCGCAGGAGGATGTCGATAAGCTGATGGATGACGCTCAGCGCGGCGCCAATGCACGCCTTACCATCGACCTGGAAAACCAGGTGATCACGGGGCCGGATGGAGGGTCGATCTCGTTCGATGTTGACCCGTTCCGCAAGCATTGCCTGCTGAACGGATTGGACGATATCGGCCTTACCCTCGAAAAGGTCGGGTCGATTGACACATTTGAAGCGGAAATGTCGGCGCGCACGCCCTGGCTGAACGCAAGTTAGGTCTGCCTTAACCCGCGTAGCGCCAGCTTGCCGCTATGCGCCTTCTTCTCCTCCTGCTCCTGTTGGCCAGCGGACCGGCCCTCGCAGATCAACAGATCCGCGTTGCCACTTACGATGTCGGCTTCACGAGAGGCGGGGCGGGTGTTCTGCTGCGCGACCTGCAGAAGGCGCCGGACGAAAAGATCGCGGGGATTGTCGCCGTTATCCAAACTGTCCGACCGGATATCCTGCTGCTGACAGGATTTGACCACGACGCGAAGGGCCGGGCGCTGGACGCGTTCCGCGCGTTGCTTGCGAATGGTCCGGATGGCATCGACTACCCCCACGCCCACAGCGGCCCGGTAAATGCGGGCGAGCCATCGGGGCTCGACCTTGATGGCGATGGCTTTGCCATGGGCTGGGCCGACAATCTCGGTTGGGGCAAGTTCCCGGGCAATGGCGGCATGGCGCTCCTCTCGGTTCACCCGCTGGATGTCGATGCGGTTCGCACCTTCAATTCCCTACGCTGGGCCGATCTCCCCGGCGCGGATCTGCCCCGGCACGAAGATGGCGGCCTCTGGCCGAGCGAGAAGGCCGCGATGACCCGTCCTCTGGCATCGCGAGGGTTTTGGGACGTACCTGTTGAGCTTCCCAAAGGCACCCGGCTCCACATTCTAGCAGCCAACCCAACGCCGCCGCTTTTCGATGGTCCAGAACACTCCAACGTCAAACGCAACCGAGACGAGATCCGGTTTTGGTCGCACTACCTGACAGGACCTGCCATCCTCGACGATCAAGGGCGGCAGCAAGGTCCGCCGGATGAACCATTGATTTTCGCAGGTAATCTGAACAAGGATCCTTTCGACGGCGCGGGAGACTCCGCCGGGATTGGAGCCCTTCTCGAACTCGACCGATTTCAGGATGTCAGGCCAACTTCTCAGGGCGCAAGGGTCGCTGCCGAGAAGCAGGGTGGCTTCAACGCACGCCACGCTGGTCCAGCCGAACAGGACACTGCGGATTGGCGCGACGACAAGGGTCCGGGCAACCTGCGGGTCGATTACGTCTTGCCCGATGCGCGCCTGCAGGTGAGGGGCGCAGGCGTCTTCTGGCCCGCGCCGGGCGAGCCTCTGGCCTGGGAGACGGCCAACGCCTCCCGGCATCGCCTCGTCTGGGTGGACATTCTCGTGCCACTCACCGCCGACTAACGTCCGCACGCCCCGTGCTCTTTGTGCCAATCGCGGGCACGCTCGTAGATCTCCATATCGATGTCATGTTCATAGGTTGCCCCGCCGATCAGATCCTGCGCGTCCATCCCGATGGATAGCACATGGGCCAATTCGTGAAGGAACGTCTCAACGTTATCGGCACGGTCTTCAGGCGAGTAGACGGACAGATAGACGATCACCCGGCTGTCTTCCTTCAAAGCATGTCCGGGCGGATTGAAGCGACCCGCTGACACGGTCATCGCGTAATCCCCATCGGCATTCGCCCACTGCACTTCGACCCCGCGCATGATATCGAGCGCCGCAGCATATTGCTCCGGTGTAGGAGCCTGGCCTATCGCCGACCGAAAGCCATGATCGAAGGCGCTGCGAATGTTACCGCTATTCTCCTGGAACGCATCCGCCCAATTGGACCAATCCCCGACGATCTCGTCGGCCTCTACGGGTTCGGTGGCAACTTCCGGCGCGGTCATCACCGGACCGTTGCCCTCGGCAATTTCCACCAGCCGCTGGCCTAACCCCCCGACGGCTGTCGCGAGCGAGCCGCCGGTAGGCACAGGTTCGGTCCGATCCGGCAAGCAAAGACCCGCAAAACCCTGATACTGCGCATGTGCAGGCGAGGTGAGCGAGAGCAATCCCGCCACGAATGCAGTGGAGGCTAGACGTGTCATGGCCACTCCTAAGCGTTGTTCCGCAAACTTAGATATAGGGTGGGCAGCGCGAATTGCGCCAATGGCATCGCGCGGAGCGGCGCGGCTTGACCCTTCGCGCCGCGGGTAGTAGCGCCGGGCGCGAAGAACGAGGGAACCCGCGTCATGACCAATCCGACATTACTCATCCTGCCCGGCGACGGTATCGGCCCAGAGGTCATGGCCGAGGTCCGTAAGGTGATCGGCTGGTTCGGGTCGAAGCGCGGGATCGCCTTCGACATCCAAGAGGACCTGGTAGGCGGCGCCTCCATCGATGCGCACGACACCCCGCTCACCGATGCTGCGATGGAACGCGCACAGGCCGCCGATGCTGTGCTGCTCGGCGCTGTGGGTGGGCCGCAATACGACAACCTCGATTTCGCCAAGAAGCCCGAGCGCGGCCTGTTGCGGCTGCGCAAGGAAATGGATCTATTCGCCAATTTGCGGCCCGCTCAGTGTTTCGATGCTTTGGCGGACTTCTCCTCGCTGAAGCGGGATGTGGTGTCCGGCCTCGACATCATGATTGTCCGCGAGTTGACGTCCGGCATTTATTTTGGCGAGCCGCGCGGGATTGTCACCGAAGGCAATGAACGCGTCGGCATCAATACGCAGCGCTATACCGAGAGTGAGATCGACCGCGTGGCGCGCGTCGCCTTCGATCTGGCCCGCAAGCGCGACGCGAAGGTCTGCTCGATGGAGAAGGCCAATGTCATGGAGTCGGGCGTTCTCTGGCGCGAGGTGGTCCAAAAAGTCCACGACACTGACTACGGCGATGTCGAGCTTTCGCACATGTATGCCGATGCTGGTGCGATGCAGCTTTGCCGCTGGCCGAAGCAGTTCGACGTCATCGTCACCGACAATCTCTTCGGCGATCTCCTATCGGACGCGGCTGCTATGCTGACCGGCTCTCTCGGCATGTTGCCGTCAGCCTCACTTGGCGCACCGATGGCGGACGGTCGCCCGAAAGCGCTCTACGAGCCGGTGCACGGATCGGCACCGGACATTGCGGGCCAGGGCAAGGCCAACCCCATAGCCTGCATCCTGTCTTTCGCGATGGCGCTACGCTACTCCTTCGATGAAGGTGCGGAAGCCGACAGACTGGAAGCGGGGGTGGAAGCCGTGTTGGCCGGGGGCGCGCGAACCGCAGACCTGCTCGGACCAGAGGGCGGGAGCCCCATCTCCACTTCCGAGATGGGCGATGCGGTGATCTCGGCACTCGATGGCTCTATCTGAGCCCGCGCTACCGCTCGCCTGGAAAACCGAACTCACGCGAGAAGGCGTCTGGGACGATCTTGTGCGCCTCGCCAGCCGCGCGGCTGAGACACCCGATATCGCGCCCACGCCAGACCGCATTTTCCGCGCCCTGGATCTGGTGGAGCCGAGCGGCGTCCGCGCGGTGATCCTCGGCCAGGATCCCTACCCGACGCCGGGCCACGCCGATGGCCTTTGCTTCTCAGTTCAGCCGGGCGTCGCGCCGCCACGGTCCCTGCGCAACATCTTTCGTGAAATCGAGGCGGATTTGGGCGTGAGCCCCACCGAGCACGGCCATTTGGAAAGCTGGGCGCAGCAAGGCGTTCTGCTTCTCAACACGGTGCTCACGGTCCGACTCGGCGCGGCGAATGCCCATGCTTCTTGGGGCTGGCAAAAGGTGACAGATGGCATCATCCGCGTGGTGGCACATCAGCAGCAGCCCGTGGCGTTCCTCCTCTGGGGCAAACCCGCACAGGCCAAAGCTGCGCTAATCCCGCTTGATCGTCATCTTATCCTGCGAGCCCCACATCCCTCACCGCTCTCTGCCCGGCGAGGGTTCTTCGGATGCCGCCACTTTTCTCAATGCAACACTTGGCTGGAACGGCACGGCGCCAAGCCAATCGATTGGGCGCTGCCTCGCACCTGAACTATTTCAGATCAGACTGTCAGCCTCGGTGCCAAAAATCTGCGTCCAATAGTGACCATAAGGCGCGTCGCCCCCGTCATTCTCCCGGTAGACATAGCCGATGCCGATCTCCTGGAAATCCTCATTGAGCAGGTTAGCCCGGTGCCCTTCGCTGCCGATCCAGCCATTCACGACATCCTCAGGTGTCGTGTACCCCACCGCGATGTTTTCTCCGAGCGCTCGCCACTCGTATCCCTCGTCCTCCACCTGCGCAGCCGTGTCGGAATGCTCAAAGACATCCTCGTCTGCCATAGTTTGGCTCCAGTCCTCCGCGGCAGCTGTGAGCTTGAGGTCGGCCTGAAGCGGGTCGAGGCCATGCTCTGCGCGAAACGCATTTGTGAGGTCGAGAACCTCGGCCTCGAAGGCACCGAGTTGCTCACTGTTCGGCTCTAGCTCAAACGAGACCTCGTCGATCAGGACCTCAACCCGCTCGTTCTCGTTTGTTTTGGCATTCAGATAGCCGCCGATATCGAGCGAATGCCGCCCTGCATCCAGTTCGCCGAGCGAGATCGTGACTTCCTGCCAGCCCGTCGACGTCTTTCCACCGTCACCGCCTTTGACCTTTGCGACATGGTCTTTGCCGTTCTTACCGTAGGTTTGCCCGTCGAAAGCGAGGCGCAATTCACCATACTCGCCCGAATCGAGGCCACCGCTCGCGGTCATCTTGTAGCGAATCGTGACCTCGGCAGTCCCGGCCTCATCTACCTCGAAGCTTTTGGTCCAGCCGCCTGACATATCTGAGATGTCGGCATCGTCTTTGCCGCCCAAGCGTATCTTGAGCGCGCCATCTTCACCCTTGTCTTCGCGGTATTTTCCGCGCGCGTATTTCCCGCTGTTGCCGTCTCCGAACAGGTCATCTGAGTAGGAGAACCTGTTCTTTCCGTCGTCGAAATCCCAATCTCGCGTCATGCTCTTACCTCAAAATCACTCGCGAACACCGTGTGAGCTCTCGGACTCCACTTGCGGCGAACGGGTGCGCCTTTACTCAAGCAGATCCACGGCAATCGGGTCCCCCCAGCCGTGGACACTGTCGTGCGCACGAATCTGAACCTGCGTCACACCATCGGGAATAACGACTTGAGATAAGGAGCGCGTAAACGGCTGCTCGGTCACATGCGGATGGAACAAAGTACGGGTCCCAAGCACCTGGCCATCAGGGCCTATCACCTCCCAGGCATCGGCATAATGCTCCCATCCTTCATCTGCGTGGGAGACCGTGACATCGAAACGCCAGGTGTCGCCATTGCGCGTGGCGGAGACCCCCTCTACCACCGGCGCATCGGCCCAAACCGCATCACAAGACAGGATTGCGCTCCCCGCCCCGAGCGCGAGAGCCATCGCAATTGCACGCGCCTTAGGGCCCTGCGTCTTCCGCGCCGGCCTCCTTGAACGGCGCCATTCCTCCACGCGCCAACTCGTCTGCTCGCTCGTTTTCCGCATGTCCCGCATGCCCCTTGATCCATTTCCAGGTCACATCGTGGCGCGCCGCCGCCTCATCGAGCCGCCGCCACAGGTCTTCGTTCTTCACCGGTTTCTTCGCTGATGTCTTCCAGCCGTTGCGCTTCCAGCCGTGGATCCAGCGGGTCACACCATCGCGGACATAGACGCTATCGGTCACAACCGTGATCGGCGCGGGCCGGCCCAGCGCTTCAAGCGCCGAGATCGCCGCCATCAACTCCATCCTGTTGTTGGTTGTCCGTTCGGCACCGCCCGAAAGCTCGCGGGTCTTCAGCACCACCTCATCCTCTTTCGCCAAAAGAAGCACACCCCAACCACCAGGTCCCGGATTTCCCGAACAGGCCCCATCAGTATACGCAAAGAAATCCGGCATCGCAGATCACGGCTCCGAGACATAACCTAAGGGTTGATAGCGGCGGCAAGGCTCCGCCGAAAGTGCGTTCACCCGGCGAGACCGACGAGCATGCACAACACGACGAGCGCGGTCAGCATGACGCGGAGCTGCATCCACCAGGCCGGCGCGAGGCCCCAACGCCAGAAGCGGTAATCGAGACCAAGAAGGCCAAGAAAGCCCAAGATCAGGAAAATGAGTGCCCGTTCCGCTCCGCCGCCGACAAAGAAAAACGCCCAGAGTGCAGGCATGGTGCTCAGAGCATAGCCCCAGGCCGCGCGACCCGGCTCCGCGCGCGTTGCGAACCCCCAAAGAACCCCGGACATGAAGGCCAGGATGATCGTGCCGTAGAAGATAATGACGTAGGAGCCGACGAACCGCGCCCCGATCATGGTTTGGCCCAAATCGAACAACGCGTCGAACACGCAGGTCGCTGCGCCCCAGAGAAACGGCAAGACGCCCGCAAGCCCTAGGATGAGTGCCGATGTGGGAATGCGTTTGGCCGATGCCGTCACGACAGATGGCCTCAGGCAGGAATTCGCAACATACGCGGCACTTTGAATTCTACGTTTTCGATGGCGGTCTCGACCAAATGTTCCGTCACATCGAAACGCGCCCCGAATGCGTCAATCACCTCGCGCACCAGCACCTCCGGCGCCGATGCGCCCGCCGTGATGCCAACTGCACGCGCGCCATCCAATGCGCGCCAATCAATGTCGCTTGCCCGCTGCACAAGCTGGGCATATCCGCAACCCGCCCGTGCGCCCACCTCGACAAGGCGTTTGGAATTGGAGGAATTCGGCGCGCCGATCACAAGCAGCGCGTCGATCTTCGTGGCGATAGACTTCACCGCTTCCTGACGGTTCGTGGTGGCGTAGCAAATATCTTCGCGCCGCGGTCCAACGATATTGGGAAAGCGCGCGCGCAAGGCATCGACGACCGTAGCCGTATCATCCACACTCAGGGTGGTCTGCGTGATGTAGGCCAGCCGGTCGGGGTCTCGCGGTTTGAGGTCATCTACATCCTCGGGCGTCTCAACCAGCAACACTTCACCGTCCGGTAACTGGCCCATCGTGCCGATTACCTCGGGGTGGCCACGATGTCCGATCATCACCATCTGCAACCCGACTTTGCTGTGCCGCTCTGCCTCGATATGAACTTTCGAAACCAAGGGGCAGGTCGCGTCGACATAGACCATGTCGCGACGCTCTGCCTCCGCAGGCACCGCCTTCGGAACACCATGCGCCGAGAAAATGACCGGCCGGTCATTCGGACAATCCGACAACTCCTCGACGAACACGGCGCCTTTGCTTCGCAAGCCATCGACGACGTAGCGGTTGTGCACGATCTCGTGGCGTACATAGACCGGCGGGCCCCATTTCTCGAGCGCCATTTCGACAATCTTGATCGCCCGGTCGACGCCTGCGCAGAATCCTCGCGGTGCGGCAAGATAAAGATCGAGAGGTTGGGCCATGCGACTGCCTATTCCGCCTACGCGCCTAATTTGGCAACGCGAGCCGCAGCGTCAACCAAAATGGGAACGCGTCGTCACTCGAAAGGAGACTAGGCGAATAAAGAAAGCCTTTGCCAATGCGCTCGCTCACAGAAGATCCGGCCAAAACGCAACCATATGTCTGTCTGCAAGCGTCAGACGCGATCAAGCGTCTTCCTGAACCGGAGGTGCGGGGGCATCGCTGCGGGGCGGCCGTCCGATCACTTCACGAAGTTCGTCAAGTTCGATGAAGTTGTCAGCCTGGCGGCGCAGTTCGTCCGCGATCATCGGCGGGTTAGTCCGAATCGTCGAAACCACCGAGACCCTGACGCCTTGGCGTTGCAAAGATTCGACCAGCGGCCGAAAATCACCGTCACCGGAGAACAAAACTATGTGATCGACATGCGGCGCGATTTCCATGGCATCGACGGCAAGCTCGATATCCATGTTGCCTTTCACCTTGCGCCGACCGCTCGCATCGGTGAATTCCTTGGCGGGCTTGGTGACCATCGAGAAGCCGTTATAATGCAGCCAATCAACAAGCGGGCGTATCGGTGAATACTCCTCGGTCTCAAGCAGGGCTGTATAGTAGAAAGCGCGTAGCAATTTTCCGCGCCGCATGAATTCCGTTCGCAAGAGTTTGTAGTCGATGTCAAAACCAAGCGCGCGAGCTGCAGCGTATAAATTGGCGCCGTCGATGAACAACGCGAGTCGTTCGTCACGGTAGAACATGCGCCAACTCTCCTTCTATTTCCAAAATTTGCACCAAATGCGGGGATGACGGGCCACAATCGGGCGAGCGGGCCTTATATGCCTGCGTTCCGTAAAGGGAAAGCAAAAAAACGTATGCCAAAAGCTTACGTTTTGTCTCAGGAATGAGGATATGTCACATTTTATATCCCTCGGGGCCAATCTACTTGCGGGAACGAAAGAACCGAAAGAAACACTGCTTGAATGTCTTACGGAAATGCGTCTCTCAGGCTTGAAAGTCGCGTCTCTGAGTGGATGGTATCACACTCCGCCCGTGCCCGCCAGTTCAGGTGATACGTTCGTGAATGCGGCCGCACGGATCGATTCTCATTTAGAACCCACGGAATTGCTGGGAGCTCTTCTGAAGATTGAACGGCTCTTGGGGCGCGAGCGGCATCAGCGATGGGGTCCGCGCAGCTGTGACCTGGATCTAATCGCGACGGAAGAGATCGTTGCGCCATCTGAAGCCGAATGGCGCCGCTGGGCCGAGCTGCCGCCAGACCGGCAGCGGCAGGAAAGCCCTTCAGAATTGATCCTACCCCATCCGAGGTTGCAGGATCGCGCCTTCGTCCTCGTCCCACTCGCAGACATCGCTCCCAACTGGCGTCATCCTGTTCTGGGTCAGACGGTGACGGAAATGCTCGAGGCTCTCCCGCCCCAAGCGTTCGATGGCATCGAAAGGATCGGCTCTTAGAAAAGGCGATCAACGGGGCGAAAGTACTGCACGGGTCAGAGGCCCAGCTTACCTACGGAGAACACCACCCAAACGTGATTGCCACACCATGCGATTGAGAGCGGCCGATACTTTGCGCACCCTTGCGTCCTATTCTCCAGACAGGTAAGTAGCGTCGATCTGCCCCTATCGCGAGAGATATGCATGGCCCGCGTTACCGTTGAGGACTGCGTCGATAAAGTTCCCAATCGCTTCGAGTTGGTGATGCTCGCGGCACACCGTGCACGTTCTCTATCTTCGGGCGCGCCGCTCACCATTGAGCGCGACAACGACAAGAACCCTGTGGTGGCCTTGCGCGAAATCGCCGAGGAGACCCTCTCCGCAGATGATCTGCGAGAGGCAGCCATCGAGAGCTTCCAGCGCCAGATTGAAGTCGATGAGCCCGAAGAGGACGTGATGACCCTGCTGGCTGGGAACGCGGATGCACCGGCCGAGGACGACATGTCCGAGGAACGCCTTCTCCGCGCTCTGATGGAAGCGCAGGGCGAGCGCTGAGCCCGCCACCTCCTCCGCATTCGTCTGCTGCGATCTTACCGACCGCGGCGACAACCGGGCTGATACCTGCGCAAAGCCTGGCGTTCCAGGTCAAGGCCTACAACCCACGCTCATCCAGCGGTCTAATCATGGCGGCTTATGAATACGGTGAGCGGATGCATGCTGGGCAGACGCGGCGCAGCGGCGATCCTTATTTCTCCCATCCTGTCTCCGTCGCTCTATTGCTCGCAGAGCAGAAGCTTGACGATGCCACGATCGTCACGGCCCTTCTCCACGACACGATCGAGGATACCGGCTCGACCTACGGCGAAATCGCCCTGCGTTTTGGAGACGAAGTGGCCCAGCTTGTGAACGGTGTCACCAAGCTCACAAATCTGGAACTGTCGTCAGGCCAGAATGCCCAGGCGGAGAACTTCCGCAAGCTCCTCATGGCTATGTCGAAGGACGTGCGGGTGCTTCTCGTGAAGCTGGCAGACAGGCTCCATAATATGCGCACGATCCGTTACCTGCCGACCGAAAAGCAGGTACGGAAAGCCCGCGAGACGATGGATATCTACGCGCCGCTTGCCGGGCGTATGGGTATGCAAGGCATGCGCGACGAGCTGGAGGATATCTCGTTTCGCATTCTCAACCCCGAAGCGCGGAAATCGATCATTCGCCGTTTCGTGACCCTGCGCAGAGAGACGAGCGACGCGATACCCAAGATTACGGATGATATCCGCGCCGTGCTCGCCACGTCCCATGTGGAAGCAGAGGTCTTCGGGCGCGAAAAGAAGCCTTACTCTATCTGGCGTAAAATGCAGGAGAAAAACGAGACGTTCTCGCGGCTCTCGGACATTTACGGGTTTCGGATCATTACGCGGGATGCAACGGACTGCTACATCGCGCTCGGCGCCGTCCACAAACGTTGGGCGGCGGTTCCAGGACGGTTCAAGGACTATATCTCAGCCCCAAAGTCCAACGGCTACCGCTCGATCCACACAACAGTCTCGGGGCGCGACGGCAAGCAAGTCGAAGTCCAGATCCGCACCCAGGAAATGCATACCGTGGCTGAAACGGGTGTTGCCGCGCATTGGTCCTATCGGGACGGCGAACGTTTCGAAAACCCGTTTGCGGTCGATCCGTTCCGTTGGCTATCAGGGATTACGGCGGGGTTCGAGGGCGCGGAGGATTCCGACGACTTCCTCGAGCATGTGAAGCTCGAAATGTTTACCGACCAGGTGTTCTGCTTCACGCCGAAGGGCGAAGTGGTCAAACTGCCCAAAGGCGCAACGCCCATCGATTTTGCCTATGCAATCCATACGCGGATCGGCGATTCCTGCGTCGGTGCCAAGGTGGATGGCCGCCGCGTGCCGCTTTGGACTAAACTTAACAACGGGCAATCGGTGACGATCATCCGCGCCGAAGGCCAGAGACCGCAGCCCTCCTGGGAAGAGATGGTCATCACTGGCCGCGCCAAAGCGGCCATCCGAAAATCCCTGCGCGGGGAGCGCCGTGCCACGCAAGTCCGGCTCGGCCGTGAGATCGCGCGGGTGGCGCTGGAACGCCTCGGCAAAAAAGCCACAGACAAGGCCCTTGCCACAGCGGCAAAACGCATGGGCGAGGACGACCCAATGGATGTCCTGGCTAAGCTCGGCACGGCGGAAGTCACCGGTCGCGATCTCGTCGCCGCACTCTACCCCGAACTCATCCGTCATTCCGCGGTTGCCCCGGAGGCGCGCGACAGCACCGCTCCTATCGTGATCGGGCTCGGCAGTGAACAGGAGGGGCGGCCCGCGCCGTGCTGCAATCCTATCCCGGGTGAGCGAATCGTGGGGATTGTCGTGCGGGGAAAAGGCGTCATGATCCACGCGATCGATTGTGCGGAGCTTGTCCAATATGAGGATCAGCCGGACAGATGGATCGACCTGCGATGGGCCGATCCGCATGTCACACCCGATCACGATGTGGCCGTCGAACTCGTCATGGCCAACGATACCGGCGTTTTGGGCCGGATCTGCACGCTGATCGGCGAGCAGCGCGCCAACATCACCAATATCCGATTCACCGACCGCAAGCCCGACTATTACAGGATGGTGGTCGATATCGAGGTGCGCGACATGGAGCATCTCACGCATGTTCTCACGGCAATTGACGCGGATTCGGACATCGCAGAGGTACGACGGCACAGGAACGTGTCCACGAATGCAATGAGCAGCACGACAAGTTAGGTTTTTGCTGCCATAGAGGGTGTTCTGAAGACTCGAAACATCAGAGCCGATGGTATTCAAGCGCCGCGATAAACCACCATTCTTCTCGCGCATCCGAGAGATCATCTACCCCCAGAAGGGGTGGCGGCGCGGGATCGAATACCTCAGCCACAGGGTTCGGCGCTTGCCCGATACGGCGCACCGAATCTCGCTCGGTGTTTCTTGCGGCGTCTTCGCCTCGTTCACTCCGCTCTTTGGCCTGCATTTCATCGTATCCGCGGCGCTGGCCCGAATCTTCCGCGCCAACATCCTCGCAGCCCTTATCGGAACCGCCTTCGGCAACCCGCTGACCTTTCCGTTCATCGCGTCGATTTCCATGGGCACGGGTCGCAAGATCGTCGGACTTGGCCCGGCCGACAGCAGCTTTTCCCACCTCACCGACTCCTTCAAGCGGTTCCTCGGCGGATTATGGGACAGCTTCTTGAGCCTGTTCGGCTACGGCGAGGCGCATTGGGGCGCGCTGATCAACTTCCTGAAATACGTGGTTTGGCCCTATTTCGTCGGTGGCCTCATCCCTGGCCTGATTGCAGGCACAACATGTTATCTGCTCTGCCGCCCCCTGGTGGAAGCCTATCAGATCCGACGTAAAGCGAAACTGGCGGAGCGCTCACACGCGAATGCCGCGAAAAAGGCGCGCAGCCGAACTGACGCTCCCAAGAAAAAGCCCTATATCAGTCCAAACAAGACTGCTGCAAACTGAGGGGCGTCCCGTATGGAAAGGATCACACCGTTGGGCCGGCTGCGGCTCGGCGTAAATATCGACCACGTCGCAACTGTGCGAAATGCCCGCGGCGGCGACTATCCCGACCCGGTGCGCGCGGCACGTCTCGCCCAGACTGCTGGAGCCGATGGCATCACGGCACATCTCAGAGAAGATCGCCGTCACATCACCGATCCAGATATCGAGCGCCTCTCGCAGGAAATCGACCTGCCGCTCAACTTGGAAATGGCCGCCACCGAGGAAATGCAGGCAATCGCCCTGCGGCATCGGCCCCACGCCGTATGCATCGTGCCGGAACGCCGCCAGGAACGCACGACCGAGGGTGGCCTAGAGGTCGCACGGGAAGAAAACCATCTCGCACATTTCATTGCGCCTTTGCGCGATGCCGGGTGCCGAGTGTCGATCTTCATCGCCGCGGACAAGCGTCAGATTGAGGCGGCGCATCGGATCGGCGCACCTGTGATCGAGCTCCATACCGGAGCCTATTGCGAGCACGACCACGCGGGAGATACGCAGGCCCGAGACGCGGAATGGCATCGGCTGCGCGATATGGCAACATTCGCGCATGAGCTCGGCCTCGAAGTGCATGCGGGCCACGGCCTCACCTTCGACAATGTGAAGCCCATCGCCGCATTGCCCGAGGTGATGGAACTCAATATCGGCCACTTCTTGGTGGGCGAGGCCATCTTCTCCGGTCTCGACAGCGCCGTCCGTCGCATGCGTGCTCTGATGGAAGATGCAAGGCGAGAAGCGTTCGGCGAAGGCGTCGCCTGACATCGCCGCTCAGCCACGGCTCGGCGCCTTATGGCGTCGTCCCGACCCGCGCTACGTAGAACCCATACCCAAAATATGCCGCGTAGCGTTCGTAAAGCGCGATCTCGGCCTCTTCCGCCACCAGCAGAGCTTGGGCCTCGTTGGAATTCTCGTGACGGGCGAGAAAATCCGGGAACCGCGCGCGGAGCGGGCCGTAATACGCCTCCATCCAACAGGCCTCGGGCAGCGGGAAGTAGCCCAGAAGCGCGTAGCCCGCCCGTTCCAAAACCGCGATCTTGTCAGACGCCGTCGCGACTTCTGGGTAGTGCTCGGCCCAATGACGATTCAACTCGTCCGGCCGCTCGGCTGTAAACCATGTCAGCTCCGAGACTGCGAGTATGCCGCCGGGTTTCAGAAAACGCCGCCATTCCGACACGCCACGCTCAAACCCAAGGTTATAAATGGCGCCTTCTGACCAGATCGCATCGAGCGCGCCCGGCGCGAAGGGCAGAGCATCCATCCCGCAAACTTCCGTCTCTATCCGACCGCGGAGGCCTAACCCCTGGGACTGATCGGTTAGGCCCGCCAAGAAGTCGGGAACAAGGTCCAAAGCTGTGATATCGGCATCGAGATCCTGCGCAAGAACGCGCGTGGACGCTCCCGTGCCGCAGCCGATATCAGCGATCTTGAGGCCGGTCTTCTCCCGCAATCCCGATAGGTCCAGGGCAAGCCGGGTTTGATCCGCGCCCCCTGGTCCCTGCCGTTCGCCATCCCGATGCAAGTCGATCAGAAGCTCTAGCTCGTCCACCACTCACCCCCTCTTCCATTGTTTCTTTAGGAAGAGCGGGGATAGCGTCGGAAAGCGACTGTCCTCAAGCGGCGCTTCGCGATCCTTGCTTCGCACCACCGGAGAAAAACGAAAGCTGCCGACTTAGGTCCTCGGCGGCTTGGAGCATCGTCCGGGCTCCATCGGCGCTCTTTTCCGCGACAGAGGCGTTCTCCTGCGTCACCTTGTCGATGGATGAGACGGCAACGGAGATTTCGGTCGCCCCGACCGATTGTTCCGAAGTCGCCGAAGAAATCTCGGCCACGACATCGGCCACCTCTTTTACCGATCCATCGATGGTCTCGAAGGAGGTACCGACACGGTTGATGAGTTCAACCCCTTCCGTGATCGTGTCTCCGTTCGTGCCAATCAGTTCGCGGATACTGGTCGACGCGTCCGAAGCACGATGCGCGAGCGCGCGAACCTCCGTCGCGACGACCGAGAACCCCGCCCCCGCAGGCCCGGCGCGGGCTGCCTCGACGGACGCGTTCAGCGCCAGAAGATTGGTCTGGAAGGAGATGTTATCAATGAGATCGATGATCTCGCCGACCTTCTTCGATCCCTCCTGAATGCGGTCCATCGCTTCGACAGCCTCTTTGACCATCACAACGCCATCTGCCGCGAGTTTGGAGGACTGAGACGAGAGCTTCTGCGCCTCCTCGGTATTCTTGGCGTTTGCCCTGATTGTCGAGGTCAATTCTTCAATGGCTGCCGCCGTTTCTTCCAGAGAGGCCGCCTGATGTGAGGCTTTGGAAGAGAGCGATTCCGCGTCTCCCGAAATCGCGTGAGCGTTTTCCGTCACAAGCTCGCCTGTCAATGACATCTGACCGACCAACTCCGAAAAACGTTGCACGGTGGTGTTGAGCTTGTCCCGAAGCTCCGCAAACGCGCCCTTGAAGTCACCATTCATCCGCGCGCTCAGATCTCCATTGGAGAACTTCGTCAGAACATCATTTGTCCGCGCGAGACCCGATTGAACAACTTCCATCAGCTCATTGATGCGCGTGGCGAGTGTCCGAAGGTCATCAGCGTCGAAATCCGACTCGACACGATTGCTGAAGTCACCCTGGACCGCCCCTTGCGCGACCCTCGAGATCCCTGCCTGGAGCCGCGACATCATTTGCTGTTGCGCGAGGGTCTTCTCCCGATCTTGCCGCTCCTTTTCCGCATTCCGGTCGGCCTCTTCTTTCATCTGTTGGGCACTTTCCTGGAGCTTGCGAGAGTTTTCCGCGATCTGCTTCGCGTTCTCTGCATCGGCCTCGGCAAGTTCCCGAACCTTTTGGGCATTGTCCTTGAAGACCTGTGTGGCGCGGGCGATCTCACCGATCTCGTCCTTGCGGTTCTGACCCTCGATCTTGACCGCCTCGTCGCCGTCAATGACTTTCTTCATGGCCGCGATGATCCGTTCAATCGACGCCGCAATCCCGCCACCGATACGATTCGCGACGAGGAATCCCAAGACAATGGCCATGGCCGTGAAAACCAAGATGGATGTAACCGCGGCCGCATTCGTGACGTTCATCGCCGTCTGCCGCTCATCAAGAAGGCTTCGCTCCACGGCGCCGAAGTCAGATACCTCTTTGCGGAAGGCGTCGAAATACTGCTTGCCCCGCGCCTCACCGATCAGATCAGCCATATCGTCCATGGTCGCTGCGTCTCCGATCCGCGTCCGCAAATCGATCATCGGCATCACGACATTGGCCACCCAGTTCTCGATCGTCTCCTCAATCTCAGCGAGAAGTTCCACCTGCGGCGGATTGTCACTCACTGTGGTCTTGAGTGCGCCGAGGATCTCTCCGAAACGCGCACTGCCCCCATCAAACGGCTCAAGAAACGCACGCTGCCCCGCAAGAAGATAGCCGCGCATTCCGGTTTCCATGTCGATCGCCGACATCAGCAGCGCGTTGGCCTCACCAATCACACGGTAAGTGTGCATCACCCAATCGAGGGCCTCCTGGGTCTCCGCTGCGGATGCGCTGCCATCGCCCAGCGCGGTCTCGAATGCCTCGACCCTCTGTGTTAGCAACTCTTCCTCACGTCCGATGAACGTCGCGATCTGGCCGCGAAAACGGTCGAAATAGGTCTTTCCACGCGCTTCGCCCACGAGCTTTGCCATGTCGTTCATCGTTTCGGCATCACCGATTTCGCGCCGCAAGGCGATCTGGGGTTCCGCGACATCTTGCTGCCAAGTTTGAAGGAGCGATTCGATACGACCTAGCCGCTCCACTTGCACTGGGTTGTCCGAAACCGTTTGCTTGAGGTCACGAATGCGGCTGTAGACTTCCTTCGCACCCGCGCGATAGGGCTCCAAGAACTTCTCTTGTCCCGCGAGGAGGTAACCGCGCATCCCTGTCTGCATGTTGATTGCGTCCTCGAGTATGGCCGCGTCCTCATCGAGAACCTCATGCGTGTGGTTCACCCAGAACACACTGCGCGAGATCAGAAACAAGCTTGCGAGACCGACAAAACCGACGAGGCAGAGAAGCCCTATTGGGATCATGCTGCTCACGATCATCTTGCGTTTTATCGGGAGATCCTCGAACCGCTGACCAGACATAGGGTCACCTCACAAACCATTGTTTCTTTTGCGCGTGGAGAAGCTCACCATCGTTATCAAGGACGTGATTGACAGGAGGTTAAGCTACGTCCGGTGGCATTAAGCCTGGTGGCCCTGAACCGGTATGATTGGTCATAGTCTTAGCTGAACCGGCAAACCGGCCTAGCTGCTGCGAGGATCGTCCCACCTCGCTTGGCTCGGCGCAGCATTCCGCAGAGCCCTGCCGCCCCCGCCTGAGCCACAGATCAACATTGCGCTCGTGCCCACGCTGGATTAGAAGGCCCGCCGGTATCGGAGTGTAGCGCAGCCTGGTAGCGCACCTGCTTCGGGAGCAGGGGGTCGGAGGTTCGAATCCTCTCACTCCGACCAGTCTGGCAACGATTGACGAACCGCCGCCCAAAACGATTCTGCAGAACGAGGCCTCCCATGGCGACAGAGACCGAGTTGCCAGAGGAGACACCTTGGCTCTCAATCGTGATCCCCGCCAAGAACGAATCCGGCAATATCGACCTGGTGGTGGACGGGATCGTGGAAGCCTGCGCCGCCCATGCGCCCTACGAGATCATCTATATCGACGATGGCTCCACCGATGACACGGCGGCCCGGGTTCTCGCCAAAGCGGAGACCTATCCGTTTGTTCGGCTCATCCAACACGATCAAAGCGGCGGCCAATCGGCAGCAGTGCATTCCGGCGTCCATGCGGCGCGCGGCTCGGTGATCTGCACGCTCGATGCTGACGGACAGAACCCGCCATCCGAGATCCCCAAGCTGATCGCATGCCTTGATGGCCGAAGCTTCCCCGAGGGCGTGGCGCTTGTCGCCGGTCAACGCGTCGGGAGGCAGGACACCGCGTCGAAGCGGTGGGCCTCCAAGGCCGCCAACGCAATTCGCGGCAAGCTGCTGAAGGACAACACGCGCGACACCGGCTGTGGCCTCAAGCTCTTCCGCCGAGAAGCCTTCCTCGCCTTTCCCTATTTCGACCACATGCACCGGTATCTTCCGGCCTTGGCAGGAAGGGATGGATGGCAAGTGTTGCACACGGATGTGGCCCACGCGCAACGTCATGCCGGAACGTCCAACTATGCCAATTTGGGGCGCGCGCTCGCTGGTGTATACGATCTGATCGGGGTCGTATGGCTGCTCAAGCGGCGGAAGAAGGCCCAGGGTGTGGAGACGCGGGGCACGAAATGACATTCGAGCGGGTTCTAGAATTCCTGCACGTCAACAGCATGACCGAGCTGTGGTGGGTCGTTCTCGGCCTGTCGGGCCAGCTCCTGTTCTCCATGCGGTTCCTCATTCAATGGATCACCTCGGAACGGGCTCGAAAGTCCGTGATACCGGTCGCGTTTTGGTATTTTTCCATCGCTGGCGGGATCATCCTCTTCACATATGCCGTCTATAGGCGTGACCCTGTGTTTATTCTTGGCCAGGCGACCGGGATCATCATCTATTCCCGCAACCTCTATCTGATCTATGCCGAGAAGCGGTCCGCGGCCTGACCGGACCGGCGGTCCAGCGCAATGATTGCCAGTGAGCAACCCGACACGCACCGCTCAGATCCGCGCATGCTCAGCCTTTGCATTGCTGGGATCGTTGCCATCACGCTTTGGCGGCTGGCGCTCCTGCCCTTTTCCACCGCTGAACTCTATGTGGACGAAGCGCAGTATTGGTTCTGGGGACAGACGCTCGATTGGGGTTACTACTCCAAACCCCCCCTGATCGCGTGGCTCCTAAGGCTTTCCACCACGCTTGGCGCGGACACACCGTTCTGGATTCACGCACCGCTTCCAATCATCCATGCTTGCACCTCGCTCTTGATCCTTGCGAGCGGGCGGAAACTCTTTGGAGATCGGATCGGCGCGCTGGCGGGTCTCGCGTTTGCAACTCTGCCCGGTGTGGCGCTCGCTAGCCTGCTTGTCTCAACCGACACGCCGATGCTCTTTTTCTTCGCTTCAGGCCTCTATGCGTTCATGCGGCTGAGCGACGCGCCGTCGCTGCCCTGGGCTTTGGCGCTCGGCGGTGCGATCGGGCTTGGGCTCATGTCGAAATACGCCATGATCTATTTCCCGATCTCGGCCCTGATCGCCGCGATCCTGGTTCCGAAAGCGCGGATTGCTTGGCGCGACATCGCCATCGCCGCGGCGGTGGCACTTCTGATGATCTCGCCAAACATCTGGTGGAACCTCACCAACGACCTCACAACGCTTCAACACACCGCCGATAATGCTGATCTCGAAGGATTTCAGCTTGAGTTTGGCAAACTGCTGGAGTTCTGGGCAGGGCAGTTCGCTGTGTCCGGGCCAATCCTGTTCGCGGCGTTTCTCCTCGCCTTGCGGACAGCGCCGCGCGCGCCGGAGAGAACCTTCCTCATGGTGATGGCCCTGCCAACACTCGCGATTGTCAGTGTCCAAGCGCTCCTTTCCGGTGCGAATGCAAATTGGGCCGCCGCAGGCCATGTCGCAGCGGTGATCCTGGGCGTCTCCTGGCTCGCCAGCGCACCAAGCCTGCTGCGCGCCTCCTTCGCGATCAATACCGGCATCGCACTGGCCCTCCCGGTCCTGGTGATCTTTGCCGATACGCTGCGCATCGGATCGGGGAACCTCCTGATGGAGCGCTACATCGGAATGGGCGCGATCAGTGCGCGCGCCGAGGCCGTCGCCAAGCGCGAAGGGATCGACACGATCGTCGCCGGTCGGCGGGCGTTGCTCGCGGACATGTTCTATACGCTGCGCGACTCGGGCCTCACCATTCGCGCCGTTCCGCCAGAGGGGTTTCCTGAACACCATTACGCGCAATCTTATCCGCTAACAGACGGCCCCGGCGAGGTGCTCTACGTCGAACGCCGTGTCCGTCCACCGGCAGGCTGCCCCGATGCGGAACCGATCGAGACCTGGGAGACGGATGAGGGGTTCTATGTTGGGCAGATGAGCGCGTTTCGCCTTCCCAGAAGCTGCTGGTTCCCATCGGGTGAAGGGTGAACGGAAGGTAAAGAAACCGGCAATCGCGCTCATTTCTGACACTACCGGAACACTACCAAAGGACTACCGGAAACCTACCGATGCAACACTGGATTGACCTGACCCAGGAAGTGGGCCCCGACCTGCCGATCTATGCCGAGGCGGACTACCGCGACCCGCCATTCGAGGCACGTCCATGGTCGCGTATCGCGGAAAACGGTTTCGAGGTTTGGCAGCTCTCTCTCGGCACTCAGACGGGCACGCATATCGATGCGCCTCGCCATTTTCTTGAGGGCGGAGCCAGCCTCGAGACACTTCCAATGGACGCCTGCACTGGACCCTATCATTATGTTTCTAAGGAAGAATTAGGAACGGAGACAGCTGGATGCTCCTACTCCGGGGAACGGATTCTCTTCCTAGACGCGCATCCGGAGCTGACGGTTTCCAATGCCACGCTGACGCGTCTGATCGCTCTGCCACCCCTGGTCTGGATCATGGCCGGAGCACTCACAATCGGCGATCCCGATCCGTTTCGCCTCAATCGCGCCCTTGCCGAAGCGGGCAAGTTCCTGGTCGAAGATCTCGACCCGCAGCATGTGTCAAAAGTACCTGTTCGGGGCGAAGCGATTGTCATGCCGTTGCGTCTAATGAATGTCAGCGGCTCGCCGGTGCGGCTCCTCGTCCGCGCAGTCCCGTGATCCAAATCATTGTTTAGGCAGGTGAATTTGGATCGGGTCCATTGATCTCGACAACCTTGCCATCATTCGTGGCGATGCAGTACCACCGGCCTGAAGGGTCCTCCAAGGTCACATCGCTGCTGTCGCTGTTGTAGCGCGTCGAGACGAACATGATCTCCTCGCGAAACGCTTGGCGGTTCGCCACAGCGCTGTAACAGGCGCGCTCCGCCGCGCTCGATTTGTGAGACGGAACACCGTCTTGACTGCAGCCGCCGAGCGCCAGGGCAACGCCACTTCCGAGAATGGCCAACTTCCACACCATGCTTGTCTCCCGTCGTCTCCCTCCACGCCGCGTGCTATGCACCGCCTTAAGTGAAGGCGCAACCGCGGCAAGGCTCGGTTACTCCGACAGACCTGGCTCCTCAAGGAGCGTGCGCCCCGCCCGATCCTCAACCTCCAGGATCCAGAGATCCGGATCGAAATTGCGCTGCTTCTCGAGGGCCGCATCGACCTCCGCCTCCGATCCCTCCGCGAGCCCGATCCAAATCCGCTTTCCTTGCGCGTCATACGCGCGCGAAAACGCCTGTGCCCGCCCGTCCAGCGTGTTGAGCTTGACGACAACCGCTCCAGCGACACCATCGCCCCGGCGCACGACGAAACCGGGGATGCCCGCGAACCGCAACCGCGCGAGATAGGCCTGCACCCAAAAACCTGCGGTCAGACGCGGATCGCTCAAGCGTCGCCATCCCGGAAATTAAGACCCATCTCGGAATAGCGCTCGGCCTCGTCGAGCCATTGGGGCCGGACTTTGACTTGCAAAAAGAGATGCACATTCCGGCCCAAAAAGTCCTTAATCTCGGCGCGCGCCGCTTGGCCGACCGCCTTGATTGTCTCGCCCTTAGGCCCGAGGGCAATTCCTTTGTGCCCGTCGCGCGCAACGTAGACGATCTGATCGATCCGAACCGAGCCATCCTTGCGCTCCTGCCAGGCTTCGGTCTCGACGGTGAGTTGATAGGGCAGTTCTTGATGCAGGCGGAGCGTGAGCTTCTCCCGAGTCATTTCCGCCGCGATCTGCCGGGTCGCCATATCCGCGATCTGATCCTCGGGATACAGCCAAGGGCCGTTCGGCATCTGCGCGGCCAGCCAATAACGCAGATCCTCGACCCCTTTGCCGTTTTCAGCCGATATCATGAAGGTCGCCGAGAATTCCCGCTCCGAATTCATCTCTGCACTCAGAGCGAGCAAGCTTTCAGGACGCACTCGGTCGATCTTGTTGATCGCAAGCGCGACAGCGCGATCTGGCGACAAGTTCTCCCTCAGACGGGCAAGGATGTCGCCCACCCCTTCCGTCAGGCCACGATGCGCCTCGATGAGGAGCACAACAACATCCGCATCGGCCACACCGCCCCATGCCGCTTGCACCATGGCGCGGTCGAGGCGGCGACGGGGCCGGAACAGTCCGGGCGTGTCAATGAAAACGCACTGTGCCGCGCCTTCAGTGGCGATGCCCCGGATCCGCGCCCGTGTGGTCTGAACCTTGTGAGTGACGATCGAGACCTTGGCGCCGACCATGCGGTTCATCAGGGTGGACTTGCCCGCATTCGACTCGCCGATCAGGGCCACGAAGCCACACCGGGTCGCGGCCTCGCTCATTCAGCGCGTGCCGAGAGATCGGCAAGCAGGGCGTCGGCCGCCTTCTGCTGAGCCGCGCGCTTGGAGGCCGCCCGTCCACGCGCGGACCGCCCATCTCCCAGTTGCACCTCCACGGTGAAGATCGGAGCATGGTCGGGACCAGCGCGTTCCACGTCGAGATAAGCAGGGGGATTGAGACCGCGCGCCTGCGCCCATTCCTGCAATTGGGTCTTTGCATCGACCGTTTGCGTGTGTTGCGCGCTTTCGATCCGCCCGGCCCAATGGCGCAAGATGCAGGCACGCGCCGCGTCCAGGCCGCCATCGAGATACACAGCGGCGATCACCGCTTCCATCGCGTCGCCAAGGATCGCTGTCTTGCGCCGACCGCCTGAGAGCATCTCCGAGCGGCCCATCCGCAGAACAGGCCCCAATCCGAGATCAGCCGCAACATCCGCGCAGGTTTCCTTGCGCACAAGAGCATTGAGCCGGGGCGCCAGCGTGCCCTCGGCTGCAGACTGGTCTTGCGCCAGCAGCGCCTCGGCAATCACAAGGCCAAGCACTCGGTCTCCAAGAAACTCCAAGCGCTGATTGTTGGAACGATTTCCCATCGAGGGATGGGTCAGCGCCTCGACCAGGAGATCCGGTTGCGCAAAATCATGGCCCAAGCGTTGAGCGGCCTCCGAGAGGACCCGAGAGACCTTCAATCGATCCTCACGAAGAAGCGGTCAGGCCGCCACGTCCAGAAAGCGAGCATTGAGCGTCCCGCCGAGGAGAACATCACCCGGTCCGCCCGGCCGACCAGGTTCTCGAACGGCACGAAGCCAACACCGCCCGCACTGCGCGGAAAACGCGAATCCATCGAGTTGTCGCGGTTGTCGCCCATGAAGAAATACTCTCCGTCCGGGACGATGAAGGTGGGTGTCGTGTCGCCGAAGCTCCGGTCGATATTGAGCACCGCGTGTTCGAGGCCCTCCGGCAGCATCTCAATGGCCTCTTGCTTGATACAGGCGCCGCCCCGGCTCACACCCCGGTTTTCACATCGCGGGAGAGACTGCATCGGCCCTTGCGGCTCGTAAGGCTCCACAAAGGCCCCGATCGGGACTTGCGGCAGCACCTCGCCATTGATCGCGATGATCCCGTCACGGATCTCGACGGTGTCTCCCGGCAAACCGATCAGACGTTTGATGTAGTCCGAGCCGTTCCCGGGATGCTTGAACACAATGACGTCGCCGCGCTCCGGTTCGCTGCCCAGGATACGACCGGAAAAGGGGCAGAGCGAAAACGGACAGGAATGCCGGGAATAGCCATAGGCCATCTTGTTGACGAACAGAAAGTCGCCAATCAGCAAGGTGGGTTTCATCGAACCGGATGGGATCCAGAAGGGCTGAAAGAACAATGTCCGGATCGCGCCCGCAAGCAGGAGCGCGTAGACAATGGTCTTTACCAGCTCAAGGAGTCCGCCCTTCGCCTTCGTCTTGGTCGCCATAAAATTCTACCCACTGGCTTCGGCGCAGAGCCGCGTTGTGGCCAATGGCCCAAAGGGTGTCAAGACAACCACCCGTTGGCGTGATCGAACTCCGGCAGCGCCTCGATCACCACGAAAGCCTGCGCCCAGGGGTGATCGTCGGTGAGCGTGACATGGACCATGGCCCGATGGCCATCCGGCGTCAGTTCCTTGAGCCGTTCGGCAGCCCAACCGGTCAGGCGCATCATCGGCTGGCCGGTTTCGACGTTGAAGACCCCCATATCCTTCCAGGCGATGCCCATCCGCAGGCCGGTACCAAGCGCCTTAGAGCACGCCTCCTTCGCCGCCCAGCGCTTGGCATAGGTCGCGACCCGCTGCGCCCGGCGTTCGGCCGTGGCTTGCTCTCGCTCGGTGTAGACGCGGTTGAGGAAGCGGCTCCCGAACCGCTCAATCGTTTTCTCAATCCGCTCGATACTCGCGAGATCCGATCCGATCCCAATGATCATCGGCGCCTCCAAAATCGTCCGACATGTTCGATTCGCGTTGGTGTTAGCCCGTGCAACACGGGTGGCCAAGAGAAGCCGCGCCTACCAGGACGCAAGCGCACGCAGCTGCGGCGTCTTTTTGAAGACATGCCCGTCCATGCGAGACAGCAGACCGTCCAGCATCTGGACCGCGTCCACGACCGCCGGACCCTTGTTGAGCATCACGCATTCCGCCCGCGCGGCCATTGCGGCATCCGTCATTTCGCCGCGGGAGGGCAAGCCGGTCTTTACAAGGTCTTCCAGGACCTGGGTCGCCCAGATAGCTGGCACACTCGCCGCCTCGCAGAGCCAAAGGATCTCTTCCTGCATCTCCGCGACCCGGTCGAACCCAAGTTCCGCCGCGAGGTCGCCGCGCGCGATCATGATTCCAAAGGGGCGGCGGCCGTTCACGCGGGCAATCAGTTCAGGAATGTTGCTGACCGCTTCGGGCCGTTCGATCTTGGCTACCAGACCCAGGGGCGCGTCGCCTGCGCCGTAGCGGGCCAGAACCCCTTCAAGAAGGTCGATATCCTCGGGCTGGCTCACGAAGGAGTAACCGATCATGTCGGCGCACTCGACCACGGTGGCGAGATCGCCCTCGTCTTTCGCGGTCAGCGGCGACAGGCCGAGCGCGGTATCTGGGAGGTTAATCCCCTTTTCAGGTTTGAGCTTCGTGCCTCCGGTTTTCGTATGCGTGACGCGGATCATAGCCTCGGTCGGGCCGGCCTGCTCAACAACACCTTCGAGTTTGCCGTCATCGTAGCGGATCCTGTCCCCAACCGAGAGCCGGGTGACCATTTCCGGGAGTGATACGGTCGCCGCGAAGGGTGCGCCCTCTTCGGCACACAGCACGCCCGTTGCCACCAGACGGAGCGTGTCACCGACCCTCAATTTCGGCATCTTGCGCGGTCCGGCGATCGTGCCTGTGCGGATCTTCGGGCCAGCCACATCCATCAGGACCCTGATCCGGCGCCCGACGCGCTCCCCTGCCACTTGGACATGTCTTGCCATGGACCGCCAGGCATGGGCATCGTCATGCGCGCAGTTGATCCGCGCGATATCCATCCCCGCCTGTGCGCACCCCAATACGAGATCGGCGTTTTCCGCCGCTTCGCTCGGAAGTGTCACCATGATGCGGCAGCGTCGCGACGCAGGACGCGCGCCAAAGAGATCTCCCGTGGCCGAGTCGAGCGCGGCCTCGCCCGCAAAGTAGGCAGCCTCGGTCGGGCCGGTCGGAGCCCCGTACTGGCCCTGCATCGCGGAAAGCGAAGAGATAAGAGCGTCGAGTGTTGGCAGGACGCGGCTCTCCAAACGGCCGAGCGAAGAGAGCCCCCGCCACATCAAGGCGCGTTGCAACGGGCGCAGATCCTTCTGACGAAGCGCGAGATAATGGGCCAGGTTCTGCACCGGCGGCGTCAGAGGTTTGCCTGGACGTGCAAAACGCTCTATCTGGCTATCTGCGGCCCGCTCAACGTCGCGGCGCAGCGCTTTCACCTCTGAGAGCAGCGCTTGAAGATCCGCATTGCGAGCTAGCTCGATTGCGTCGTCCATCGTCGAAACTCCATCAACAGACCAACCCGGCGCCGCCCGTCTTCTATGTGGCCATCGGTGAACGCATTCCAAAGGCCGTCTCCGCCAAATTGCACGTCCTCTTGCGCGAAGCCGCCAAATCGGGTCTGCAAAACCAGGATCAAATTCGCGGAACCGTCCATGGACCTGCACCTCTGGCTCGCCTTCGTCTCGGCCTCCCTCGCAATTCTCCTTATCCCCGGCCCCACTGTGCTCCTCGTTCTCAGCTATGCGCTGAGCCAGGGTCGCCGCGTCGCGGTTTCCTGCGCCGCTGGTGTCGCGACGGGCGATCTCATCGCAATGACCGCCTCTGTCGCAGGCCTGGGAACACTCGTGCTCGCATCGGCTACGGCGTTTAGCCTGCTGAAATGGGCAGGGGCGATCTACCTGATCTGGCTCGGGATCAAGCTCTTCCGCAGCGCGGGCGTGGCGGGTCCGGCCATACTGGACGGCAAACTACCCCCAACCGGGCACCGGCGCGTGTTTCGCGATGCGGCAGCAGTGACAGCACTCAATCCCAAGTCGATCGCCTTCTTCATCGCCTTCGTTCCGCAATTTGTGCAGCCAGACGCGGCGCTGCTGCCGCAATTCGGCATCCTGATCGCCACATTCGTTGCGCTCGCCGCCATGAATGCCTTGGCTTATGCCCTGCTTGCCGACCGACTGCGGCACCGGATCGTGCGACCAAAGGTCCAAGCGGCGGTCACCCGCGCGGGCGGCGGGGCGCTGGTCGCCATGGGTATCGCCACCGCGACGATCCAAAGATCGGCATGAGACCGTTATGACCCTTGCTCAGTTCCTGGATTTCGCCGCCGTCTTCGTTTTCGCCCTCACCGGTGGCCTCGTGGCCAGTCGGGCCCAACTCGACATCGTTGGCTTCACCTTTGTCGCGGGACTTACAGCCATCGGAGGCGGGACAGCCCGCGATTTGGTGCTCGGGCGGGATCAAGTCTTCTGGGTCGCGGAGCCGATCTACCTCTCGATTGTCTGCGCCGCTGCAATCATGACATTCTTCGGCGCCCATCTGATCCAAAAGCGCTACCAGCTCCTCGTCTGGCTGGATGCGCTGGCGCTCTGTGTGGCCGTTTCGGCCGGTATGCTGACCGCGCGGCAACTCGGCGCGAGCTGGCCCATCGAGATTGTCATGGGCGTGATGACCGGGTGCCTCGGCGGGCTCATGCGCGATGTCGTTTGCAACGAGGTGCCGCTCGTCTTTAAACAGGGCGAGCTCTACGTCACCGCGGCCCTTGCCGGTGCCGTGACAAGCGCAATCCTCATCATGCTTGGGGGCTCCGATGAGGTGGCCGTGGCTTGCGCGACAGCGCTCACCTTCGCGCTGCGCGCCGGGGCAATCGCGCTTGGCTGGTCCATCCCAGTCTATAAAAACCGACCGCCGCGGAACGTGCTGAAATAAGAGCAGCGCGCGCTACAGCTGCGTGCCAGCCTCCACAGGATATCCCCTCAGAAAATTAGCGGCATCCATCGCGCCTTTTCCAGCACGCTGGAGTTTCAAAAGACGCACCGCGCCCTGGCCGCAGGCAATCGTCAGCTGATCGTCGAGCACTTTGCCCGGCGCGCCTTCGCCCTTCGCTTCCGCGCTGAGGAGCAGTTTGACGCGCTCGCCGCCAAGCTCCGCCCAGGCGCCGGGAAACGGCGAGAGCCCACGGATCTGCCGGTCGATCTCCGCAGCCGGGCGACGCCAATCAACCTGCGCCTCGGCCTTGTCGATCTTCTCGGCATAGGTCACGCCGTCCTCCGGCTGTGGGTCGGGCCGCAGCGTATCGAAACGCTCCAGGGCCTCAATGATGAGTTTGCCGCCAAGATCCGCCAGTGCAAAGTTCAGGCTCCCGGAGGTGTCCTGCGGTGTGATCGGCAGCGCGCCACGGAGCAGAACCGGGCCAGTATCTAGCCCAGCCTCCATCTGCATGATGCAGACCCCGGTCTCCGTGTCCCCGGCCATGATCGCGCGCTGGATCGGCGCAGCCCCCCGCCAGCGGGGAAGAAGCGACGCGTGGATATTGAGGCACCCGCGCTTTGGAGCCTCCAGGATCGGCCTCGGGAGGATCAGACCATAGGCCGCTACCACCGCCAAATCGGCGTCCAGGGCACGGAAGGCTTCTTGCGCCTCCACGCTCTTCAGCGAGGTGGGATGGCGCACGGGTAGCCCAAGCGCTTCGGCCCGCGCTTGGACCGCGCCGGGGCGGGTTTTCTTGCCTCGGCCCGCACGGCGGGGAGGCTGGGTATAGACACAAACGATCTCATGGCCGGACAGAGCGAGCGCATCCAGCGCTGTGGCGGCAAAATCCGGCGTTCCCATGAAGATCAGGCGCATGATTGCCGGGACGAGGCCCTGTTCAGGCCCGGTCCCGCTCCTTCTTCATTTTTTTCATGCGTGACATGATCATCCGCCGCTTCACCGGACCAAGATAATCGATGAAAAGCTTCCCATCGAGATGATCGATTTCATGCTGGATGCACACCGCCCAGCGCTCGTCGAAATCCTGTTCGTGGGTTTCCCCGTCAAGGCCGGTCCAGCGGAGGCGCAGCCGCTCCGGTCGGGTGACGTCTTCAAAGACTTCCGGGATCGAAAGGCAGCCCTCTTCGCTCGTCTCCCGTTCGTCGGAATACCATAGAACTTCCGGGTTCAGGATCGTCATTGGTTGTGCTGGCTCTTCCTGGCCCGAGCAATCCATGACGAACATCCGCTTCATGATGCCGAGTTGGGTCGCCGCCAGCCCGATTCCCGGCGCGTCATACATCGTGTCGAGCATATCGACCGAAAGAGTCCGGATTGTGTCGTCAACGTGAGCAACGGGATCGGCGACCTTGCGGAGGCGTGGATCGGGGAGGGTAAGAATTGGTCTGATCGCCATGCCCGCGATCTAAGAGATGCCCGCAGCCTTGACAAGCCGAAGCCGAACGCCTCCTTCAGACCTGATGGCCAAAATAGGGCCGAGGCCAGTGCCGGGGTGCTTCATGTTTGATTTTGACGAGATGATCGACCGCCGCGGCACAAACTGCTCGAAATGGGACACAATCCGGGACGGCTTCGGCGTATCGCCCGACGAGGGCCTCGCAATGTGGGTCGCGGATATGGATTTCCGTGCGCCTCCAGAGGTGAACGCGGCACTGCACCGCTGGGCCGACCACGGTGTGCATGGCTATTTCGGCGACGACCAAAGCTATAAGGCCGCAATCACCGGCTGGATGGAGCGCCGTCACGACTGGAAAGTAGAGCCGGACTGGATTTCGAGCGTCCACGGGATTGTCGCCGGGGTGGCGATCTGTCTTCAGGCCTTCTCCGACCCAGGCGATGAAGTTATCCTGTTCACGCCAGTCTACCATGCCTTCGCGCGGATCATCAAATCGACAGGGCGTCGCGTGCACGAATCACCGCTCGTCCTTGAAGGCGGACGGTTTCAAATGGATCTCGACGCGCTCGAGGCCGCACTCACCGGGCGGGAAAAGATCGTGATCTTTTGCTCCCCGCATAATCCCGGTGGACGGATCTGGACCGTCGAGGAGCAGCGCGCGCTCGCCGCGTTCTGCGCCAGCCACAATCTGCTGCTGCTCGCGGATGAAATTCACCACGACATCGTGCTGCCGGGCCGGAAGCACATAACGATGCCGAATGCCGCTGCGGAACACATGGATCGCACGATCATGCTGACCGCCGCGACCAAAGTCTTCAACATCGCAGGCTGCCTCACTGGAAACGTGATCATACCAGACCCTGACCTACGAGCGCGCTTTACCGCTGCGCATCGTGCGGTCGGAACGTCAATGAACAGGCTCGGCGCGCTCATGGTCGAAGCAGCCTATGCTGGAGGCGACACCTGGTGCGACGCACTCTGCGCCTACCTTGAAGAGAATGCTCGAATTTTCGAGGCAGGCGTCAGCACTATTCCTGGTGTGGACGTGATGCCGCTGGACGCGACCTATCTGGCCTGGACCGATTTCAGTCGCACCGGCATGAGTCAGGCCGAGATCACGGAGCGCGTCCGTAAGGCTGCCAAAATCGCTGCGAATGACGGCCCCCAATTCGGCACAGGCGGCGAGGGCTGCATGCGTTTCAACCTGGGCACGCAGCGCGCGCGGGTCGAAGACGCCGTAGAGCGACTACAGTTTGCGTTCAGGGATCTGCAATGAGGCCATAGCTGCATACCCCGCCTCTTGGCTTTGCCGGATTGGATTTGACGAGGCTCCAAGCAATATCCTATCAACCACGCGACATGTTTCGTAACATACTTACCCGAGGCTAAGATGAGTTTCACCATTCCGCCGTCGCCCCCCGCCCGTCCGAACCGTTGCCAGCTGTTTGGGCCAGGGTCACGCCCGGAACTGTTCCCAAAAATGGCGGCCTCTGCGGCGGATGTGATCAATCTCGATCTCGAAGACAGTGTATCTCCCGCGGACAAGCCCGCCGCACGCCAGAACATCATCAAGGCGATCAATGAGATCGACTGGGGTAGCAAAACGCTCTCGGTTCGGATCAACGGCCTCGATACAGAGTTCTGGTATCGCGATGTCGTCGAAGTCCTGGAGAATGCAGGCGACCGGATCGACCTTTTCATGATCCCGAAGGCCGGGAACGCAAAGGATATCTATGCCGTAGATGCGCTTTGCTCCGCCATCGAATGGGCGAAGGGCCGCAAGAAAAAGGTGGGTTTCGAAGTCATCATCGAGACAGCCGCGGGTTTTGCCCATGCTGAGGAGATCGCCGCATCGAGCCCGCGCATGCAGGCCATGAGCCTCGGTGCAGCGGATTTCGCGGCCTCCATGGGGATGGCCACCACCGGGATCGGCGGGACGCAACAGAACTACTACATGCTCGCACCGAAGGAAGAGGACGGGCCCCGCGCACCGGTCTATGGCGACCCGTGGCACGGCGTGGTCGCGGCCATCGTGTCGGCCTGCCGCACCCACGGGATTTTGCCTGTGGACGGGCCGTTTGGCGACTTTTCCGATGCCGATGGCTACATCGCGCAGGCCCGGCGGTCGGCCACGATGGGGATGGTCGGCAAATGGGCGATCCACCCCAAACAGGTGGCACTCGCCAACGAGGTCTTCACACCCTCAGATGAGGCGGTGACGGAGGCGCGGGAGATCCTTGCGGCGATGAAAGACGCGGAGGCGCAGGGGCAGGGCGCGGCCGTTTATAAGGGCCGTTTGGTGGATATCGCCTCGGTGCGCCAAGCTCAGGTGATCGTGAAACAGGCGGAGATGATCGCGGGCTGAAAAGCCTAAACCAAAGGTAAATTGGCGCCGCTCAACCTCGGAATCCGGAGGTTTCCCGATTTCACAATCTTTCCAGAGGCTTGGCCCTGCACCTGAGGTATGGAATCGGTAGGGAACCGGTGGTGTTCTGGTAGGGCCAAATGTAGGGTCGCACGGCCCTACCGCCCGGTTGCGCAACGCCGTATCGGGGGCCTGAACCGACCGATCATACCCCCAAACATACGGGTGTTGCGCGGACCGGGCCACGCGCCGAACGGACCAATAAGGGGCCGTAATTCGCACCTGGAACCCGTCGGGAACCGGTATGGTGAGGGTCTCGGCTTTACCGCCTCAAAAGGATTGGTGACAGAATCAGAGTTTGGCATGACCCTTGATCGGGTCAGGCGGGACTATGATGACCTGAACAGATCAGCTCGCACAAAAGATGATCCGATTATGTTCGCAGCGAGGATCGGGAAATAATCATGCAAAGAGCTACGCGCCAAAACTCTTACCATGCTTTAACTATCAGATAGGGACACCCATATCTTTATCATTTCAAGCCATCTCGGAATAAAAAAATGCCAGCTAGAGAGCTCTCGGTAGGGGATATATTCACTCCGAATGACACACCGACTGTAACATATGTTGATCGAGTTGATCTGCAGCTCGAAAGCAAATTACGGGAGTATTGTAGCCTCCCAAAGATGGTGGTGTCGATATCAGGGCCATCGAAGTCCGGTAAGACGGTCTTGATAAATAAAGTCTTACACCATGATACCGTGATACCTGTAATTGGGTCTGGGATCACATCACCTGACGATCTCTGGGCCCGTGCGCTTCAATGGATGGAAACGCCCGCGAGTGTCACAACTACCGTAGCATCCGGTAGCTCCTTTTCAGGAAACACTAGAGTAGGTGGTGAAGCTGGACTCCCGCTTATTGCATCGGGAAGTGTCGAAGCAGTGCTGGAAGCTTCAAGAGATTCAAGTAATTCAGTAAGCAAGACGATTCAACATGATGGTCTACCAAAGGTGATTAAGGAGATAGCTCACAGTGATTTTGTGATATTTTTAGACGACTTCCACTATATAAATGAGTCTCACCGTGATGAAATTGGCCGTCAGATAAAAGTAGCCGCAGACAATGGTGTCAAAATCATTACAGCTTCTGTTCCCCATCGTACTGATGATGTTGTACGAAGTAATCCGGAACTACGTGGTCGAGTAGCAGCAGTTGATGTAGGCTATTGGGACGCAAGGCACCTAAGGATGGTTGCTAGGCAAGGCTTTTCAGCTTTAAACGTTGATCTGAGCCCCAGAGTAGAAAATAAAATTTGCTCTGAAGCGATGGGCTCACCACAGCTCATGCAGACTATTTGTTTCTGTCTTTGCCAGGTCCTCAACATCAGAGAGCCACGTGATAGTCATACTCGAATTGAAATCACTGATCAAAATATAGCTGATGCTCTATTGCAGACTTCACATTTTACTGACTTTACAAAAATGCTTACAGCGCTCCACGCTGGACCAAGAACTCGTGGACAGGAAAGAAAAGAGCACCAATTAATTGATGGCTCAAGTGGTGATGTATATCGAGCTGTACTATTAGCAATGTGCTCCGATCCAGTGGGTACAACATTTCCGTATGACAACATGATGAGCAGAATTAGAACAGTGTGTAAAGGTGACAGCCCTGTGGGTTCAAGTGTTACATCTTGTCTAGAGCAAATGCAGATGATCTCTGAAAACTTACAGCCCGGAGACCCAGTTTTGGTGTGGGATGGTGATAATCTAGATGTTACCGATCCCTATTTTGCTTTTTTCCTTAGAAGCTCAGAGAAACTAATGAAGTTAGGTTCGACTTAAGAACACAGACGGTGCATATGTCATGCCCTCTTCGACGGCTCGAAAATGCCCGTCAGGCTTTGGGCTCGGGATGGCGCGTAGGTTCGGTGCTGACTACGTTTAGCGCGCCTGCGGTGTGTAGTCACCGCTCACCCGGGATTGGACGCCGGGGCGCCCATCAGACAGGACGTCTGGCCCGTGTTGCTTTCCAGCTATCGGCGTTCGGTCTCACGGGAGTGGCCTTCAAGTCGGGCTGAATGCATGTGTCTTTCTCCCGGGGCGAAGCCCCGGATCGCGCCCGACCCGCCAGTCTTTTCTCGGAAGCATGCGTTCCGCATGACAGGCGGGCGCGATTTCGCCCCCCTTCGGGCCGGGCCCAATCCTCGGGTCCAAACGGGAAAGCGACGCCAAGTGAGTAGGTTTCAATTAGGTTTCTACGGATTCCGCTGACGTCCCGGGGCGGAGCCCCGGATCGCGCCCGTCCCGCCCCCTAGGCGGGCGCGATTGCGCCCCCCTCGGTCCGGGCACGATCCTCAGGCCCTGATGGCGCTACCGGATCGGCAGGCAGATATCGGTGATGAGATCGGCGGGCGCGGTTTCGGCCGGCGTGTTGCGATAGATCTCGGAGGCGGGCGCGTCGCGCGGCTCTTCGCCCGATTGCGGCAGCCATTCGCCGTAAAGATACTCGTAGGCCGCCATGAGCCCGGTATAGGGGCCTGTATGCCGAAGAACAGCGAAGCGGCCCGCCGGAATCTCAAAAGGCTCCAGGCCCTCGGGCAGGTCGCCCGCAAGCTCCACCCCGGCCACGCTGCGCAGATCTTCCTCGGCCACGGCACAGGGATCGTCATAGTAGATGCCGATCATGGCGCCGACCTGCGGCCAAAGAGAGCGGGCGTTCACGATCATCGCGACCCGCTCGAAGACCTGGTCAATCTCCATGTAGGAGCCCTTGTGGGGCATGCCGGCGAGGCGGCGCTGGGGAAAGCTCTCGATCGCTACGTCAAACATCTTGGTATCTCCTGTCTTGAATGTGGGCGGACGGGGGCGGAATTCGCCCCGTTTGCGAAACTCCGAGGGCGTCACGGCGTAGGTTTCGCGGAAAATCCGCGCAAAGCTCTTTGCGTTTGGAACCCCGACCCGCGTGGCGATGGTCTCGATGGAGAGATCCGACTGCACGAGCCAGGCCGCAGCGCGGTTCATCCGGATGCGGCGCACGGCTTGGGCGCAGGTCTCGCCGGTCATGCCATGGTAGACGCGGTGCCAGTGGAAGCGCGACATGGCGGCCACATCGGCCAGCGCATCGAGCGAGAGATCCCCGGCGGGATTTTCGAAGATGTAATCGAGCACCCGCAAGAGCCGCGCCTCATAGCTGCCTTGACCCATTCGCCTCTCCCCGTCGTTTCGTCACTCATCCATGACATGGGGCGGGGTCACAAATCTTGCGGAGTTCGGCAAGGTCTGTGTGCGGGCACGCGTGCGGTTCGTGGTGCGCGCGTGCTCGACGTTGCATTGCTCGGATACGAGGGGCATATAGCGCCGAGATGGGGGCGTATATGACATATCTCGACTTCGAAAAGGGACTTGCCGAGATCGAGGGCAAGGCGGAGGAGCTCCGGGCCCTTGCGCGCTCGAATTCCGAGATGGATGTCGAGCAGGAGGCGGCGGCCCTCGACAGGAAGGCCTCGGCGCTTCTCGTCGATCTCTACAAGAACCTCGACCGCTGGCGGAAATGCCAGGTCGCGCGGCACCCCGACCGGCCGCATTGCGTGGATTACATCGAGGCGCTCTTCACCGAATGGACGCCGCTCGCGGGCGACCGGAATTTTGCCGACGATCATGCGGTGATGGGCGGGCTGGCGCGGTTCGAGGACCAGCCGGTCGTGGTGATCGGCCACGAGAAGGGCAGCGATACCAAGAGCCGGATCGAGCGCAATTTCGGGATGGCGCGGCCGGAGGGCTACCGGAAGGCGGCGCGGCTGATGGATCTCGCCGACCGGTTCGGCCTGCCCATTGTGACGTTGATCGACACGCCCGGCGCCTATCCGGGCAAGGGTGCGGAGGAGCGCGGGCAGTCCGAAGCGATTGCCCGGTCCACGGATAAGTGCCTCTCGGTGGGGGTGCCGCTTGTGTCGGTGGTCATTGGGGAAGGCGGCTCCGGCGGCGCCGTGGCCTTCGCGACGGCAGACCGGGTGGCGATGCTTGAGCATTCGATCTATTCGGTGATCTCGCCGGAGGGCTGTGCGTCGATCCTGTGGAAGGATGCCGAGAAGATGAAAGAGGCCGCTGAGGCGCTGAAGCTCACGGCGCAGGATCTTCTGGCGCTTGGCGTCTGTGACCGGATCATCTCCGAGCCCGTCGGCGGGGCGCAGCGCGACAAGCCCGCGACGCTCGAAAGCGTCGGGACCGCGATTTCCGAAATGCTCAAGGAGCTCCAGGGCATGGATCGGGCCAGCCTCAAGACCGCGCGTCGGCAGAAGTATCTGTTGATGGGGTCTCGGTCGCTCGTCGCCTGAGGCGGATTTTCGGGGCTTTCCAGTCTCTCGGACCAGGCAGAGCGAGTCGTAACGCAGACCTGGAGGACGTTACGGTGCCGCTGCCTTCAGACCAGCACCGGCACAGGCTCTTGCTGCTCGACATCAAAGACACGCCGATACCGCTCGATTTCCGCGCGTGGCCCCATGGATTTCGCGGGATTGTCGGAGAGCTTGACCGTCGGGCGGCCATTTGCGCTGACCGCTTTGCACACGAGGCTGAACGGCGCCAACTGATCCCCCGGCGCAAGGCCGCGGAAATCGTTGGTGAGGAGCGTGCCCCAGCCGAAGCCCAGCTTCACCCGGTTGCAGAAGCGCGCATGAAGCTCTTCGATCCGATCCACATCCAAGCCATCGGAGAAGATGACGAGTTTCTCATGCGGGTTCTGGCCGTGCTTCTTCCACCATTCGATGGCGATCTCGGCGCCCTCCTCCGGGTTGCCGGAATCGATGCGCACGCCCGTCCACTCCGCGAGCCAATCCGGGGCCTGATCCAAGAACCCCTTAGTGCCGTAGGTGTCTGGCAGGACAATCCTGAGATTCCCGTCATAATCCCGGTGCCAGTTCGCAAGCACGCGGTAGGGGGCGAGGCGAAGGTCTTCGTCTGTTTCGGAGAGCGCGGCATAGACCATGGGCAGTTCATGGGCGTTGGTCCCGATCGCCTCGATATCGTGGCGCATGGCGATCAGGCAGTTGGATGACCCGGTGAATTTCGGCCCAAGCCCTTCGATCATCGCCTCGACACACCAGTCTTGCCACAAAAACCCATGCCGCCGACGGGTGCCGAAATCCGAAATACCGAGGTTTGGGATCTTGCCCAAGCGTTCGATCTTGCGCCAGACACGCGTCATTGCCTGCGCGTAGAGAATCTGCAGTTCGAACCGGCCCATCTGCTTCAACACCGCGCGGGATCTCAGTTCCATGAGGATGGCCAGCGCAGGAATTTCCCACATCATCACCTCGGGCCACGAGCCCCGGAAGGTCAGCTCGTATTGGTCGCCTTTTCGGGTGAGATGGTATTCCGGCAGTTTGAATTTCTCGAGCCAGGCCATGAAATCCGGGCCGAACATCCAGCGCTTGCCATAGAAGGTATTGCCGCGAAGCCAGGTGCTCTCGCCGCGCGACAAGCTCAAGGTCCGCGCATGATCCAATTGCTCGCGCAGTTCGTGCTCATCAATGAGCTTTGCAAGCGGGACATTGGCGGAGCGATTGATCAGGCTGAATTCGACCTCGACATCGGCATGGCGCCGATAAACGGTCTGGAGCATCAAGAGCTTGTAGAAATCGGTGTCGATGATCGATCGCACGATTGGATCGATGCGCCACGCATGGTCGTAGACCCGTTTTGCAATTTCGATCATCGCCACGGACGAGGCCTCACATCAGCGCATCTTGAGACGTCACGAGATGAACGCCCGCCGCGCGCAAATTCGTCATCGCGGCATCGAGAGATCCGTTGAGGTCGATCGCCCGACAGAGATCTGTCACAACACTCACCTCAAAACCCAGCTTTACGGCGTCGAGCGCCGACCATGCCACGCAAAAATCCGTTGCGAGGCCCACGAAATAGAGATGCGCCGCGGATCGATCCCGCAGATAGCCTGCCAATCCTGTCGCTGTGGTCTTGTCGTTTTCGAAGAAGGCCGAATAGCTGTCGATCGGCGACCGAAACCCCTTCCGCACGACAATGTCGGCGCGATCCGTGATGAGATCCGCGTGGAATGCCGCGCCGTCGGTGCCCTGAACGCAATGCGCGGGCCAAAGGACCTGCGTCCCATAGGACATTTCGACGGTCGAAAACGGATCGGCGCCGGGATGATTCTCAGCAAACGAGGTGTGATCCGAAGGGTGCCAATCCTGGGTGAATGCACGGATCGCAAAGCGGGGCGCCAGGGCATTGATCGGGGCCACAACGCTGTCGCCCTCGCTCACCTCCAGTGCCCCACCGGGGCAGAAGTCGTTCTGCACGTCTACGACGACGAGCGCGGTATTTTCTGAAGACCCAGACATTCGTCCCAGACACGTTGCCATATTCGAGGCTCAACGCGAGACTGTCAGGAGTGTCTTTGGTTTTCAACCGGCCAGTGAGGCTCAATCCTGACCAGATCTATCCAGACCCGACCAGGATGAGGGGCTCGCCGAACCAGATGGCAACGGGACGCGCGGCGCTTACCGCCGCAATTCAGTCCTTATTGCCGGGCAGATAGCTCTTGGGCGTGAACACCTCGGCGAGGGTTTTGAAGCGTGTGCCCATCGAGGCGTAATCGCGCATCGCGTTGTCGATGAATTCTTTCTGCACAGCCCGGAAATCCTCCAGGTTCCGGCAGGCCATCAGCTTTGCCTGAGCTTCCATATCTTGCTTGAGGCGGCCAGACACAAACTCAGTCATCTCTGCCTGCGCCTTCGAGATCCCACCGAAAAACGCAGTTCCGGCAGCTTCGGCCCCTTTCACGGCCTGGCGCTGCGCTTCGGTCGCGCGCGCTTGGGCGACCTTGCGGCCCTCCTCGGCCTGAGACTTGAACTTTGCCATGTTCGACTCGGCCATGGCCACCTGGTCAGAGACAAGTTTCGACATCCGCTCGGACGCCTTCTCGGCGGCCTCCTCGGCGGCCTTCAATTGCTTCGCCATCAGCGACTGGAAGTTCGCGAATGCTTCCTCGGCGGCTTTCATGTTGGCCTTGGACTGGGCGCTGGCCTTGGCGGCCAGTTCGTCCATCTTTTCTTCGGCCACTTTGACCTGTTGCTGAGCCTTCGCGACGGCGTCTTCGGTCGCCTTCACGGATTTCTCCACGACCTCGGTCATCTGTTCGGAGGCTTTCTTGGCGGCGTCTTCCGCGGCCTTCATCACCTCTTCGCTCTTGGCAACGACCTTTTCCACAACCACTTCAGGCTCGGCGGCTGGCGCGCTCGGGGCGGCTGCTGGCTTGGGCTTGGCGGCAGCGGGTTTGGCGGTAGTGGTTTTTGGCTTCGCAGCACTGGCCGGTTTCGGCTTCGCCGCAGCGGCGGGTTTGGCTGGGGTCTTGGCAGGCGCTTTCCGGGTCGTCGTGCGACGCGGTTTGGCTGCCGGTTTGTCTTCCGCCGCTGCCTTCGGAGCCGCGCCGCCTGGCTTTCCTTCTTCGGGTTTTGGCGTATCAGACATAATCATCGACCTCATTTTTCTCGCTACTCACCATAACACGGTAGACTTTGTGCGCCGCAACTTAAAGTCACTGGTTGCCGAAAAACACGCCAACTGCGTCAAAACGCGTCGACTGTGTGCGAATTGCCGCCCTGAACGAAGGAAAGATCCGCGATTTCTTCTCGCTCAGGCGCATGTTTCGATGGCAATGCAACTATGACGTCCAGAACATCGAGTGAGGCAAGTTGCTCGACGACCCCAAACCGATACTCAAGGTGGCCGCGTCCGATGATCCCGGCGATATGCGCGCCCGGCGTGGCGGCAAGCCGCTCGACGATTGTGCAGGCAAATGAACGGTCCCAGACCTGTTGCGCGCGGACGAAGCGATCAAAGGCCGGGTCATCGGGGCTTTGTGCCTTGCGGTCGGGGCGGCGACCGCCGGTCATCTCAAAGAGATAGCGCCGGTATCCCGCGCTTGCGGGCACGGCGGGAGAAAACCATCCCGCATCTTCCGGGGGCAATGCGCTCCAGCCATCGCGACCTATTTTCGATACGAGGGGACGGGGGACGTTCAGGGCGACCATCGGCAGGCTCAGATCCCTGCAGACACGAAAGATCGGCAGGTAGAGCTCGGGCGGAAACCCCCAGACTTCCTCCCACCTGGTCTCCTGCAAGAAAGCGGCTTCGCTCATCCGTCCGGACACCCAGCGGTCCAGGATCGGCTGAACGAAACGCGGAAACATCTCGAACCCCACCTCCAGAACCGGGACATGCGCGGCGAGACCCGCCAAGGCCAACTCCTGGAAGCGGTGATCGCCGGGAAGATCATGCTGTTCGCCCAAGAGCACGACTCGCCCCGATGCCATCTGTGCAATGGCGTCGGGGTGCGACATTCGATCCCCGGTGGAAGGTTGGATCCAAGACATTGGAAGGCTCCCGTGAACGCCAGTAAGCCTATAGAAAGGCTGAGAAAATTTGAAAACGCAAGTGCAGCAAGAATCGCTCTTGATTTAACCGACTAATTTAGTCATGTTATTTCCAGTAGCCAGTGACACACTAGCCAGCCCTGAAACGATGTGGGGACCGGAACCGAGCGGAAGCAGATGGTCAAGACATGTCTTACCGAGCGTCGCTTTCCTGACCGATCCCATGACCACGTTCCGATGGAGGTTCTGCCGTGAATGCACCTGTCCCACCTCAGTCCTTCGGCACCGATCGCAAGACCGTGACCGAGACCCGCCCCGTCCACGACGCCCGTGTTCTCACACGCGGCAAGCGCGAGGCAGAAGTGGTTCTTGATGGCATGCGCTATGTCCTGCGAATCACCCGCCAAGGCAAGCTCATCCTGACGAAGTAAGCAATCCGGCGGGCAACCTGCCCGTTCGTGAAGGTGCTTGCTTGCCACTCGTGATCGTGGGGGCGCCAGTTCGCGGCCCCGCGCGGTTTTAAGAATTTTGTTTGAGCCTTGGGGGACGAGACAGTTTCGTCGGCACACCCCCACCGGATGCTTCGATCCGCGTAAGCGCTTCAACCAACGGCTCTTCGACAACCGCCATATGGTGCGCATTGGCGTGGATGATCGCGCCCGATCCGGCACAGATGGCGACATGCCCACGCCAGAAGATCAGGTCGCCACGCCTTAGATCATGAAGCGCCGCGACGGGTATGCCGAACAGCGCCTCCTGCATATCCGAGTCCCGTGGGACTTCTTCGTGCCCGGCTGCCAGATGCGCCAGTTGCACGAGCGCGGAGCAGTCGAGCCCGGCATAGCTGCGGCCCCCCCAGAGATAGGGTGAGGCAAGAAACTGCCGCGCATGATCCACCGGATCACCGGGACAATCCGCCAAATGCGCGGACGGGACAAAGCCACCACCGGCGGCAATCCTGGCAAATGTTCCGGTGCGCTCATCGAGTTGAACTTCCGCGAGCATCGGCAAGGCGGCCTGCACCGGGGCTTTGACGTCGGGCTGTCCGTAGACGTGGCTCGACTTCGCGGTGATGCGCACCGTCTCGCCCGATGGCGCGCTGCTGGCCATGGTAAGCCCGGCGGACAGAACGTAACCGACATAACCGTCCCAGCCCGATTGACCCCAGGCGACACCGTCCGCGCGATCCTCATAGACGGTGAACGGCTCTCCGTAGAGCAACTGGGTCGCGAGACCGGAATCCTGTTCGGGTGAAAGCGAGAGATCTAGGATCGGGACAACCACACGGCAGGAGATGCCGGTCTCATACCGCTCCGCCGCGAATCGGTCGCTCAGATGCGCCGCTGCCAGATCCGGGCGCGCCGGGATGAGCCTTCGCGCGAATGGCTTCAGCTCGGGGCGCAATACCGGGCCTCCAGCAATGCCAGCAATGCGCGCGCGCCTTGAAATGCGCCCCCTTTGGGCCGACCGGGCTTTGCGCTCGGTGTCCAGCCGTAGATGTCGAAATGGATATAAGGGCGGTCGGGCTTCACGAAGCGCCGCAAGAATAACGCGGCAGTGATCGAACCGGCCATCCCGCCCTTTGGTGCATTGTCGAGATCGGCGATGCCCGGCTCGATGAGCGGCTCGTAAGGATCCCAGAAGGGGAGCCGCCAAAGCGGGTCCGCCACCGTTCGCGAGGCCTCTGAGAGCGCTTCGGCCAAACCGTCGTCATCGGTATAGAATGGCGGCACATCCGGCCCGAGGGCCACGCGAGCGGCACCGGTCAGCGTCGCGAGGCTGACGATCAGATCCGGATCCTCCTCCTCCGCCAAGGCCAGCGCGTCCGCGAGCACCAATCGGCCCTCGGCGTCGGTGTTGTTCACCTCAACCGTAAGCCCCTTCCGGCTCGGCAGGATATCACCCGGCCGGAAGGCCGGTGCGGAGATCGAGTTCTCGACCGCGGGGATCAACACCCTCAAGCGGATATCAAGGCCGAGCGCCATGACGATCTGGGCAAGGCCCAAAGCCGTCGCCGCTCCGCCCATGTCCTTCTTCATCAAACCCATGGAACCGCCGGGTTTGATGTTGAGGCCGCCCGTATCGAAGCAGACCCCCTTCCCAACCAAGGTGATCTTGGGCGCATCGCTCCGCCCCCAGGTCATATCGAGCAGACGCGGCTCGTCCGATGCCGCCGCCCCGACCGTGGCAATCATCGGGAAGTTTTCGCCGACAAGCGCCTCGCTTCCGCGAATGATCCCGGTCTGCGCCGAATAGCGCTCGGCAAGTCCGACAAACGCCGTTTCCAAGGCGGCCGGGCCCATATCCCGGGCTGGGGTGTTGATGAGGTCGCAGCAGAGCGACGCACCCTCCGCAATGGCCTTGATACGTGCCTCATCGACGCCCTCGGGCACAATCAGGTCGGGCTGAGCGGCTTCGGACTTGCGGTATCTTGTGAAACGGTATTGGCCCAAAACCCAGCCCAGCGCTTCAAGCTCTTCATCCAGCTCAAGACCGGGCGCACCCGCAACACGGTAGGTCCCTGGTGGGAGCCGGTCCGCTGCTGAGGCGAGCGGGAAACGATCCCGCTTGCGTGTCGCTTGGCTGCCGATGCCAAGAACAGCCAGGGCAAGCCCTCCGCTCTCATCAGGAAAGCAAAGCGTTTCCCCAAGCGCCGCCCTGAACCCATTTGCTTGAGCCCAGGCCCTATGTGCAGGCGCAACGCTGTCGAGCCAGACGTCGAGCCCATCCGGTTCGACAAGATGAAGGGGGATGGCAGACGGAGCTTCGGCTATCAGGGGCATGTCACTCGGGCGCAATTGCTTTGACGCGACCTAGGCACGGGACTGCCGCCGCGACAAGATCAAACATGCCAAGGCGGCGAACCCGCTGGCCTGAAAGGCAGTTTGGCACCATGCTCCGGATATGTGTCAGACGCGAATATGGTCCGGCGCCTCTGAACGCGCTCGCGCTAGAGCGCGGTTTGGTCGGCGTAATTCATCATCGAGCAGATCGCATTGTCGCCCAAGCGCATGAGACGGGCCGCGACGGCGGCTCGTGCTGTCGCATCTTCGGCCTCGACGCAGCTTCGCAAATCCCGCGCAACGCGGGCGAAGTCCTCCAGACCCACCGGCTCGCTCAGATTGGCGAGGCGCGAACACACAGTGATCACCTTTGCGAAATCCGCGCTTTCCAGCGCAAACTCGATTTGCGTCAGCTTATCGGAGAGATGGTAGATGACCTCTTCGAGGATCTCGCGGCATCTTTGATCACCCACGGATTGCCGCAGAATTAAAATTCGCGACGTGTCGATGTCGACTGTCTCTGACGGGACGACGGATATCGGTTCGCTTCTCATTTTTGCCCCCTGAAGCACCCGCGCCCTGAATGCCATTTTTTCCTCAACTCCACGTTAAGCGCTGGGCTCTTCGCAACCGCAGCAGGAGATAAAGTTTCAGGCAATTGAGCCGAATGCTGCTGAAGTGGCGGACCGCAGCGGCGGATCCGGGCGCGTGAAGACCTCCTCAGGATCATCCCAAGCCCCCATGGGCTGTGGCGCAATCGCACCCCTCTCCGGGCGACGTACCACAGCAGGCGCGTGCAGACCCGCCGCGCCGTTTACAAAGCCAACCCGGCGCGTCAAAAGGCGCGGGTGAATTCTGGAGAACCGCAATGGGTTATCGTGTCGTTGTCGCCGGTGCCACGGGGAATGTGGGCCGGGAAATGCTCAATATCCTCGCCGAACGGGAATTTCCCGTTGAAGAGATCGCTGTGCTTGCGTCCCGAAAGAGCCTCGGAACAGAGTGCTCGTTTGGCGAGAGAACCCTCAAGACCGAAGACCTGGACACATTTGACTTTACCGGCTGGGACTTTGCCCTCTTCGCCATCGGCTCCACGGCAACGAAGCAATATGCGCCTCGCGCCGCGGCAGCGGGCTGCGTCGTCATCGACAACTCGTCGCTCTATCGCTACGAGCCGGACGTTCCGCTCATCGTGCCCGAGGTGAACCCCGACGCGGTTGAGGGCTATGCGAAGCGCAATATCATCGCCAACCCGAACTGCTCGACCGCCCAGATGGTGGTTGCACTGAAGCCGTTGCACGACCGGGCGCGGATCAAGCGGGTGGTTGTCTCGACCTATCAGTCGGTTTCCGGCTCCGGCAAGGACGCCATGGACGAGCTGTGGAACCAGACCAAGGGGCTTTTCGTGCCCGGTCAGGAGGTCGAGCCGTCGGTCTATCCCAAGCAGATCGCCTTCAATGTCATCCCCCATATCGATGTGTTCATGGAGGACGGCTACACGAAGGAAGAGTGGAAGATGGTCGCCGAGACCAAGAAGATCGTCGACCCCAAGATCAAGGTCACGGCCACCTGCGTGCGGGTACCGGTCTTTGTGGGACATTCGGAGGCGATCAACATCGAGTTCGAGGACCCGCTCGATGAGGATGAGGCCCGCGAAATCCTGCGCGAGAGCCCGGGATGCCTCGTCGTCGATAAGCGCGAGGATGGCGGCTACACCACCCCGGTCGAATGCGTGGGCGATTACGCGACCTATATCAGCCGCATTCGCACCGACCCGACCATCGACAATGGTCTGGCGATGTGGGTGGTCTCGGATAACCTGCGCAAAGGGGCCGCGCTCAATGCGGTTCAGATCGCCGAGCTCTACGGGCGGCGAATCTTGAAGAAGGGCTAAACGATCGTGACGCGAAACGCGCCCCGTGTCTTTGCCATGCTTTGCGGCGCCCTTTGCGGCGTCGCGATGGCATTCGGCCAACCAGCGCAAGCGGATGCGGCGGAGACCGATACGCGCGACTCCTTCTCCCTTTTCGCCGGTGTGATGACGGATCAGAACTGGGAGGAGGTGCTCGACCCGTTCTCCGGCCTCGATCTGCGCGATTCGTATCTCTTGGGCGGGTCGGCATCGCGGGAATGGGGCCTGGGGCGTTTTGGCTATTTCGGCATCGAGGGCGCGATCTACGGCCATTTCGGCGATCAGGATCTGCTGGAATTCTCGGCGCCGATTTACCTCCGATCCCGGCGCCCGGAGCGGGGCTACATCCCGAACATCGCGTATGGGCTGGGCGTTTCCTACACGACATCGGTGCCGGACGTAGAGATCGACCGGTCCGGCGACTCTCAGCAATGGCTGCTCACCTGGTTTCTGGAACTGGAATTCCGGTCGCAAGCCCAGACCCGCCCGTATATCCGGCTTCATCACAGGTCCGACGGGTTTGGGCTACTCGATACCGATGCAGGCTCGAATGCGGTGGGGATCGGTCTCCGGCGCGACTTCTAAGCAAGACACTCTGATCGCGCGGCGATCAGTGGCGTTCGGCAAACGCCTGCTTGCTACCCTATCGGGTCGATGTCCGATGCCACATGGATCGCCGTGGACCATGTCGCGCACAGCTCGGCAAGTTCGGGGCTGACGGGTCGGTTGGTGAAGAAGTTGTCGAGCTCGCGCAGAGAGGTGATCTGAGCGGGCGCGGTGCGTTCGAACTTCGACGAATCCGCAACCAACGACGTACTGCGGGCCCTTTGGATGATCAGGCGGCTCACGCCCACCTCCTGGATGTCGAAATCGAGGAGGTCGCCATCGTGGTCGAGCGCGGAACACCCGATGATCGCGTGATCGAACTTGAATTGTTCGATGGCCTGGAGGGTCAGTGTCCCCACCAATCCCCCGTCGGACCGCCGAAGCGTGCCGCCTGCAATCACCGTCTCGCAATTGTGGTTCTCGCGCAGGATGTTGGCGACGTTCATATTGTTGGTGACAACGAGTAGCCCATGGTGGCGCAGGAGCGCGCGGGCCACGGCTTCTGTGCTCGTACCAATGCTTAGGAAGATCGAGCAATTGTCGGGGATGGTCTCCGCGCAGGCTGCGGCAATCGCGGCTTTCGCGCCAGCCGCAAGATCGCGGCGCACTTCGTAGCCCACATTCGTCAGGCCCGAGGGAAGGATCGCGCCGCCATGGACGCGCTCAAGTTTGCCCGCCAGAGCCAACTCGGAGAGATCGCGCCGGATCGTCTGGACGGTGACGCCGAAACGCTCCGCGAGCCCATCGACGGTTACCTTTCCCTCGCGGCGCGCTACTTCCAAAATATCGGGCTGGCGAAAGGTCTGGCTCATCGGCATCGGTCCAATTTCCTGTTTCGCTCGAACATCCGCTCAACGAAACCAGGGTCGCGCTGAAACGCGCAATATCGAATATGTTGGTGAGCGAGTCGCGATTGGCAAGGGAATTTTGCCGGATCGAGGAAGGGGATCAGCTAGGACGGGCGGTAATGCTGGTGCATCCTCCCAAATCGGACCGTAGATTCAGCAAATTCGAAAACGATTTCGAAAAATGAGCGCCCTCATACGAAAACAAAAGAACATATATTGACAGCAGACGCGTATCTGTGTTTCGTTCTGCGTGGGAGGAGCAAAATGTCAGAACAGACGGGTGGAGACGCTGTCAGCGATCTGTTTGTGATCGGGGGCGGCATCAACGGCTGCGGGATTGCGCGTGACGCCGCTGGGCGCGGCCTGACCGTAACGCTGGCCGAAATGAACGATCTGGCGTCGGCGACGTCTTCTGCGTCCACCAAGCTGTTCCATGGCGGTCTGCGCTATCTCGAGTATTTCGAGTTCCGCCTTGTGCGCGAAGCGCTGATCGAGCGCGAGACACTGTTGCGCGCGATGCCGCATATCTCTTGGCCGATGCGGTTTGTTCTCCCGTATCATCCCTCGATGCGGTTCGAGAGCGAAACGCCGACCTCGAAGCTCCTGAACACTTTCATGCCTTGGATGCGCGGACGCAGGCCCGCTTGGCTGATCCGGTTGGGTCTGTTTCTCTACGACCATATTGGGGGCCGCAAGTTCTTGCCGGGCACGTCGAAGATCGACCTGCGAACGGCGCCGGAAGGCGCGCCGCTTCGGCCGAGGTTTGAACGCGCCTACGAATACTCCGACTGCTGGATCGAGGATTCGCGCCTCGTGGTTCTCAACGCGCGCTCCGCGGAGGAGAAGGGTGCCGAGATCCTGACACGCACGAAGGTGGTGTCCGCGCGCAGCGATGGCGACGTCTGGACCGTCGTCCTGGAGGACACCGAAACCGGCGCAACGGAAGAACGCCGCGCCAAGATGCTCGTGAATGCCGGCGGTCCGTGGGTCGCGGATATCATCCGCGCGAAAGTTGGCCATAATTCGGGCGAGAATGTGCGGCTTGTGCGCGGCAGCCACATTGTCACGCGCAAGCTCTTCGATCACGGCAAATGCTACTTCTTCCAGGGAACCGATGGCCGGATCATCTTCGCGATCCCCTACGAGACCGACTTCACCCTGATCGGCACCACCGATCACGAGCATGAAGACCCGTCGCAGCCGCCCGTGTGCACCGATGGCGAGCGGGATTACCTCCTGAAATTCGCGTCGCAGTATTTCGCCGAACCGATCACGAAAGACGATGTGGTTTGGAGCTATTCCGGGGTCCGCCCGCTTTACGATGACGGCGCTAAGTCGGCCACGGCCGCGACACGCGATTATGTGTTGAGCGTCGACACGACAGGCGGCGCGCCAGTCCTGAACGTGTTTGGCGGGAAGATCACGACCTACCGCAGGCTGGCGGAAAGTGCGCTTGAGAAGATCGCTCCACATTTTCCTGGCCTCGCCGATCCATGGACGGCGGGTATGCCTCTGCCTGGCGGCGACTTTCCCGTCGATCAGGTCGGGCGTTTGATCGCCGATTTGCAGACAAAATATGCCTTCCTCGGAGATCGCTGGGCCGCGCGCCTCGTCCGAGCCTACGGAACCGAAGCGACTGAGATGCTCGGCGATGCGGGAGACGCATCCGATTTGGGAGAGGATTTCGGGGCAAACCTCACGGAGCGCGAGGTCGGCTGGCTGATGCGCAAGGAGTATGCCCGCACTGCGGAAGATGTGCTCTGGCGGCGCTCCAAGCTGGGGCTGCGGGTCACTTCAGATCAGGCCGACCGGCTCGCCGCCTGGATGCAAGAAGAACGCGGGGCCCCAAAAACGGCCGCGGCGGAGTGACATAGTGCCACTCCGACCGGCAGACCGCTCCGCAAGAACAAGACGAAAGAACGGGAGAAACGCGCAATGACCTTGATGCTCGATGGCGTCTCCAAGGTTGTGTCGGGGCAGGTCCATATTCACCCGACGACCCTGTCGCTGGAAAAGGGCACGATGAACGTGCTCCTTGGGCCGACGCTTTCGGGGAAGACCTCGCTCATGCGGCTCATGGCCGGGCTGGACAAACCCAATACCGGGCGGGTGATCTGGAATGGCGACGACGTGACGCATATGCGCGTTCAAGATCGCGGCGTCGCCATGGTCTATCAGCAGTTTATCAACTACCCGTCGATGTCGGTCTACGACAACATCGCATCGCCGATGAAGCTCTTGAAGAAGCCGAAAGCGGAGATCGATGCCGCGGTTCATCGCGCGGCCGACCTCATGAAACTCACCCCGATGCTGGAGCGCAAACCGCTCGAATTGTCCGGCGGTCAGCAGCAGCGCTGCGCATTGGCCCGCGCGCTGGTCAAGGATGCGGGGCTCGTCCTTCTCGACGAACCGCTGGCCAATCTCGACTACAAGCTTCGCGAGGAATTGCGGGTGGAGATCCCGAAGATCTTCGAGGCCTCCGGGTCGATCTTCGTTTACGCGACAACCGAACCGGAAGAGGCGCTTCTTCTCGGCGGCAACACGGCCACCCTCTGGGAGGGCCGCGTGACCCAGTTCGGCGCGACGGCGGAAGTTTACCGCGAGCCTGTGGATGCGACGACAGCGCGCGTCTTCTCCGACCCGCCGATGAATTTCCTGAAGATCTCAAAAGCCGGCGGTCGGATCATGTTCGGCGATGGACAGAGCGCAGAGGCAAGGGGCGCCCTCGCCCGTCTGCCCGATGGTCGCTACACCGCTGGGTTCCGGCCAAATCACGTGGAAATCGAGCCGCATACGCCCGACGCGATGGAATTCATGACACGGCTCGCGGTCTTCGAGATCACCGGGTCTGAAACCTTCATCCATCTCGATCATCACGATGAGCGGTGGGTCGGCCTCATTCACGGCGTGCGCGACCTCGCGATTGGCACGGAGCTTCCGGTCTATCTCGATCCGAGCCACGTCTACACATTCGGCGAGGATGGCGCGCTGGTCGCCCCCGCCGCCTATGCGCAAGCCGCCTGAGGAGGGAACATGGCTCAGATAACCCTCGATAACCTGGCGCATTCCTACAAGCCAAATCCGGCGGGCGAGGATGACTATGCTCTGAAGGAGTTGAACCATGTCTGGGCAGACGGCGAGGCCTATGCGCTGCTCGGATCGTCGGGCTGCGGGAAATCGACGCTTCTCAATATCATCTCGGGACTGCTGGAACCGAGCCGCGGGCGCATCCTTTTCGACGACGAGGATGTGACGCATGCGAGCACGGCGGAGCGCAACATCGCCCAGGTGTTCCAGTTTCCCGTCGTCTACGACACCATGACGGTGCGCGATAACCTCGCCTTTCCCTTGCGGAACCGCGGACGGGACGAGGCATACGTGGCGCAACGCGTGCAGGAAATCGCGCGCATGATCGGCATGGAGTCGCAGCTCGGGCGCAAGGCGCGCGGCCTCACCGCCGACGCCAAGCAAAAGATCAGCCTTGGGCGCGGCATGGTCCGCAAGGACGTGAATGCGCTCCTGTTCGATGAGCCGCTGACGGTGATCGATCCGCACATGAAGTGGGAACTCCGGACGCAGCTCAAATCGCTGCATCACGAGTTCGGCCATACCATGATCTACGTGACACACGACCAAACCGAGGCGCTCACCTTCGCCGACAAGGTTGTTGTCATGTATGACGGCAGGGTTGTGCAGATCGGGACGCCGCAGGAACTTTTCGAGCGACCCGCCCACACATTCGTCGGTTATTTCATTGGCTCGCCAGGCATGAACGTGATCCCGGCCCGCGTCGAAGGTGACCGCGCCTATGTTGAAGGCGAGAGCCTGCAACTCGCGCATGGCTACGATGCCCTCGACGGCAAAGTCGCGATTGGCGTGCGGCCCGAATTTGCCAGCCTCTCCGCGACCGAAGGGCTGCCTGCGAAGATCCTCCGGGTTGAGGATGTGGGGCGGCACAAGATTGTCCGCGCGGAGGTGTTCGGCACTACCGTGAACATCATCGTCGGCGAAAGCGAAACGCTCGCCGCCGATCAGACCCGGATCGTGTTCGACCCGGAAAACGTCAATGTCTATGCGAACGACTGGCTGGTGGCGCCGCGCGGTCGTGCGACGACGCCGATCGGGGAAGCTGCCTGATGGAAAAGACCGTAAACCACCGGGCCTGGTTCCTGGTTCTGCCCGTGTTGGTGCTTGTGGCGTTTTCCGCCGTCATCCCATTGATGACGGTCGTCAACTATTCGGTGCAAGACACGTTCGGCAACAACCAGTTCTTCTGGGCTGGCCTCGAATGGTTCGAGGAAATGCTCGCTAGCGAACGGATGTGGGATGCGCTCGGCCGCCAGATTGTGTTCTCCGGGATCATACTTGCGATTGAGATCCCGCTTGGCGTTATCGTGGCGCTCTGTATGCCGAAGAAGGGGATTTGGGCGTCGGTCTGTCTGATCCTGATGTCCCTGCCGCTGCTCATCCCGTGGAATGTGGTGGGCACGATCTGGCAGATCTTCGCACGCGAGGATATCGGCCTTCTGGGCTATGTGCTGAACGCCGTCGGCATCAGCTACAACTACACTCAGGGCTATTTCGCGGCCTGGGCCACGGTCATCATTATGGATGTGTGGCATTGGACCTCGCTCGTTGCCCTCCTCGCCTATGCGGGTTTGCAGTCGATCCCCAGCGCCTACTATCAGGCCGCGAAGATCGATCAGGCGAGCCGTTGGAAGGTCTTCCGCTATATCGAACTGCCGAAAATGATGGGCGTCTTAATGATCGCCATCCTGCTGCGGTTCATGGACAGCTTCATGATCTATACCGAGCCGTTCGTGGTCACCGGCGGGGGCCCCGGCAACGCGACGACGTTCCTGTCGATCGATCTGGTCAAAATGGCATTGGGCCAGTTTGACCTGGGACCCGCTGCCGCCTTCTCGATCATGTATTTCCTCGTGATCCTACTGATCTCATGGGTCTTCTACACGGTCATGACCAACCTGGATAAGAGGGAGGGCAACTGATGGCCGACGCAACCTCGACCGCACTCGCACCCGCGCGCACGATCAGCCTGCCTCGGATCAACACCAATGCCGTCGTGATGGTGCTGTATCTCTTGTTCCTGCTCCTGCCGATCTACTGGCTGATCAACATGAGCCTGAAGACGAATTCGGAGATCCTCGGGACCTTCTCGCTCTGGCCACGGGATTTGACCTTCCAGAACTACGTCACGATCCTGACCGATCCGGCTTGGTATATGGGCTACGTCAACTCGCTGATCTACGTGGTGATGAATACGATCATCAGCCTCGCTGTCGCGCTTCCCGCCGCCTATGCCTTCAGCCGCTACAGCTTCATGGGCGACAAGCACTTGTTCTTCTGGCTGCTCACCAACCGGATGGCGCCACCGGCTGTCTTCGCGCTTCCGTTCTTTCAGCTCTATTCGTCGGTGGGCCTGTTCGACACGCATATCGCCGTCGCGCTCGCGCATTGCCTGTTCAATGTGCCGCTCGCGGTCTGGATCCTGGAAGGCTTCATGCGCGGCGTCCCGAAGGAGATCGA
>JBCDFS010000007.1:0-287065 GCA_039177645.1 Pseudomonadota bacterium
ATCACAGCCGCAAAGCCACAACCACCCTAGAGACCAGATATGCAAAAAGTCCGTCCGTCGAAACGAAACCAAACCACCCGCATATCCCTTCATCAGAATATAAATGTCAAAGAGCACACCAGAAAACACGAGCCGCTTGCGTCTTTCTCGACGCGCGCTCTCCTGCGCTTTCCGGTGACCGCTGCGCTCCGGTGATGCCGTCATCGCTGCGGTGACGGGGTAGATAGAGTTGGCCGCCGCGACTCGCAAGAGCTAAATTCATAAAAGATCGGGAATTCTTCCAAGCATATGAATATAAATGGTTTTGTGGCGTCCACTCCCATCTGACAGCCCAAAAGCAAGGGGCAAGGCCTTCCCAATGGTGCTCCTATTTCATTGTGTTTCGGCCCTCACGCTCAATTCGAGCTCCGATCTTTGCTGATGGCTTGACCTTGCGCGCTGAGACACCGCATCCCTGTGCCCGTCATGGCCTCACCTCCTTCGAACCCAGCGCAGCAAAGCCAAGCATCGGCCCTTATGGTCCAGGGCACCGGCTCCAATGTCGGCAAGTCATTGCTTGTGGCAGGGCTCTGCCGTGCTGCGCGCAACCGCGGTCTCCGGGTCGCGCCTTTCAAGCCGCAGAATATGTCCAACAACGCGGCTGTCGCAGAAGATGGCGGCGAGATCGGCCGGGCTCAGGCCTTGCAAGCGCTGGCAGCCGGGCGGGCGATGTCGGTTCATATGAACCCGGTGCTCCTGAAACCCGAGACCGATCTCGGCGCGCAAGTCATCGTCCAGGGCCAGCGGCTGACCACCACCCGCGCGGCGGAATACCAGGCGATCAAGGCCGGTCTGTTGCGGCGGGTTCTGGAGAGCTTTACCCGGCTTGCGCAAGATACCGACTTGGTCATCGTTGAAGGAGCGGGAAGTCCGGCGGAGATCAACCTTCGCAAGGGAGATATCGCGAATATGGGGTTCGCGCGCGCCGCGGGCGTCCCCGTGATCCTGGCAGGCGACATAGATCGCGGCGGCGTCATAGCGCAGATCGTCGGCACGCAGGCGATCATCGATCCCGAAGATGCAGCGCTGATCCGCGGCTTTCTGATCAACAAGTTTCGCGGCGACCTCAGATTGTTCGATGACGGCTATGCGGAGATCGAAGCCAGGACCGGCTGGCGGGGTTTCGGCACCCTGCCCTGGTTCGCCGATGCGGCGCGCCTGCCACCGGAAGATGCGGTCGACCTCACCTCGGCCAAACAAAAAGGCCGCTTCCGCATCGTCTGCCCGATGACCTCTCGCATCGCGAATTTCGACGATCTCGACCCTCTGAAACTCGAACCTGATGTTTCGGTCGAGATGATCCCGCCGGGCCGCCCCCTGCCCGGCGATGCCGATCTGGTGATCCTCGGGGGCTCCAAATCGACCCGGGGCGACCTGGCCTTTCTCCGCGCCCAGGGTTGGGACATCGATCTTGCCGCGCATGTGCGGCGGGGCGGTGAGGTGCTCGGCCTTTGCGGCGGCTATCAGATGCTGGGTCAAACCATCGCCGATCCCAACGGGGAAGAGGGCCCAGCGGGGAGCGATCCCGGCCTGGGGCTGCTTAATGTCGAGACGGTCCTGGAGCGGGACAAATCCCTGCGCAATGTCGAGGGGGTACACCGCGCGAGCCAGACCCGCGTGACCGGGTATGAAATTCATCTCGGGCGCACCACTGGGCCCGATTGCGCGCGGGGACCGTTCGAGATCGGCGGCATGCGCGAGGGTGCGGCATCGCCCGACGGCCGCATCACGGGCACGTATCTCCACGGTGTATTTGGCTCGGACCCGTTTCGCCGCGCTTTTCTGGCCGCGCGCGGCTTGCAAGCAGGAGCCACGGGCTATGAGGCGAGCGTCGATGAAACCCTCGACGACCTTGCCGCTCACATGGAAACCTATCTGGATGTTGAGGGGTTGCTCGGGGTGGCCGCGCGTCCGACGCTCAGGTAAGCGACCCGGCTCTCTGATCGGTTGGATGGATGTTCAAATCATCCGCTCGAACGATGGAGCCATTGTGCATGTTGCACTGAACGGGCGGAGCTGCGGTTGAGCCCTTGCGCTGGAAGGTCGAAGCCCGGAAGATATTGCGTCTCGCCAAACCGGCCTGAAGAGGTTAACCGCGCTCTCATGGCTCGCCCGTCGTTGTTCCAGCCGAGATCTTTCGTCACGGTCCTTTTGACTGTTGCACTGGTCTTTGTTGGCTTCGGTCACAAGAGTGTCCAGCCCGAAATGACACCAGAGCTCGCGGCCTATGTCGCCGCAGGCGGGGATATCTGGGACCTTTGTGGCATCGGCAGCGGAGAGCGCGAAGCCAACGGTGCTGAGTGCGAAGCGTGCCGCATCGCGGATACACTCGTCCAGCTCGGGCGCTCCTGCCTGATCGCGCCGGAGCGACTGGAGAGAACTGAGACCTTTCGCTTCATCGCGAAGCGATTGGCCCAGAGCCAAGGCCTCGATCCGGCCCGGCTGACCCGGGCGCCACCCCAAGCCTGATTGCCTGCCAGCATTCACCCAGATGACCCGCTCGCCGCGGTGCGCGGGGCAATTCGCTTGGAGCACATTCTTATGACAATCGAAGCACAGGCGCGGCCGGATGCCGACGCCAACAAACTCTACTTCGCCGCCTGGCGATGGCACTTCTATGCGGGGCTGTTCGCGATCCCGTTCCTGGCAATCCTCGCGGTGACCGGCATGGCGATGCTGTGGATCGCTTGGATCGATGGCCGCGATGGCGAACGGACGGCCGTTTTGCCGCAGGGAGCGCCTCTCGCCGTCTCGACACAGGCGGTGGCGGCGGCGGCCGCTGTTCCCGACGGGACGCTCGTGCAATATGTCGCGCCACGCCGCAATGACGTCGCCGCGCTTTTCCGTGTCGATGCAGCCGGTGACGCGATCATGGTGGCGGTCGATCCCTACACTGCGCAGGTCATCGAGACCTTTCCGCGCCGGAGCGGCTGGTATGACTTTTTCGACGGGATCCACGGGGATTTGAAGCTGGGCGTGACCGGCGACAGGATCTTGGAAACTGCGGCCTCTGTTTCGCTCGTGCTGATCGCGACCGGGCTCTATATGTGGTGGCCTCGGCGAACCGGCTGGCGCGATGCCCTAATCCCCCGCCTGACACGCGGACGCAGCCTCTGGAAATCGCTCCACGGCGTGGTCGGGTTCTGGATGTCGATCCTCTTGGTCTTCTTTCTGATTTCCGGACTGGCTTGGGCCGGGATCTGGGGCGGCAAGATGGTGCAAGCCTGGAGCCATTTCCCGGCGGAGAAATGGGACAACGTTCCTCTCTCAGATGTCACCCATGCCAGCATGAACCACGAGCGGCGCGAAGTCCCCTGGGCGCTTGAGCAGACACCCATGCCGGCATCGGGGAGCGATGCAGGGATCAGCGGGGTTTCCGGCCCCGTCACTTTGGACAGTGTGGACGCCTTGGCGCGCGCCCTCGGCTTCGACGCGCGCTACCAGCTCAACCTCCCCTCCGGTGAGACCGGGGTCTGGACGTTGAGCCGCGATTCCATGAGCACCGACAGCACCGCGCCGACAACGGATCGCACCGTTCATGTCGACCAATACACGGGCAAAATCCTCGCCGACGTGCGCTACGCGGACTATTCGCTCGCGGGAAAGGCCATGGCGGTTGGGATCGCGCTGCATATGGGAACGCTCGGTCTGTGGAGTGTCCTCGCGAATACGGTGATCTGCCTCGCCGTTTTGTTTCTCTGCGGCAGTTCCGTGATCTTGTGGTGGAAGCGCCGCCCCCGGAATGCAGGTCGCCTTGCGGCACCGCCCATGCCAAGGGAAATGCCATTGTGGCAAGGTGCCGCCTTGGTCGGCCTCGCGGTCTCGATGGCCTTCCCCATGGCGGGGCTCGCTTTGCTCACGGCACTTGCGCTCGACATCTTTGTTCTCTCGAAGCTGCCAAAGTTGCGACGCAGCCTCACCTGAAGCACGCGGCGTGGCGCCCTCGGGTGCCGCGCCAATCTGTTCCATGACAATCCAGTCGGCGCCACCGTCTTGCGCGACAGGCGACATCGCTCAATCACCCTCCGGATCCGGCTGATACTCGAGCAAATCGCCCGGCTGACAGCCAAGTTCGGCGCAGATCGCTTCCAATGTATTGAAACGCACGCCACGGACTTTTCCCGACTTCAAGAGAGACAGGTTTTGCTCCGCAATGCCGATGCGCGCCGCAAGGTCACGCGACGTCATTTTCCGCAGCGCGAGCATCACATCGAGCCGGACGATGATGGGCATCTCAAACCACCTCAGATGATCCCTTTGTGGTCGCGCCAAAGCTCAGCGCCCAGCGCGAGGGCACGCGTCAGGACCCCAGCGATCAGAGCCGATAGAATGAGGGAGACCTGAAGTGGGCCGACCGCCAGTGAAATGCTGCGCTCTCCAGCCGGTAAGCTCCACGTCGCGACGGCAGAACAAAGAGCCTGCGAGATCAGCCCCCAAGCCAGCATCACCCAAAGCGCGTTTGACAGCACTCTAGCGGACCGCGCTGCCATCTCGGGATTGCCCTGGCTCAAATGCCCGAACATGCGCTGCGCGGTGCTCAGGACCAGGATCCAAATCGACAGGTGAACTGCACCGATCATAGCCAAAGCGGCGGCTTGCCAGGTTTCGATGGGGCCGCCGGGAACACCGATCAGCCGCGCGAGGGTTTCACTCATGCTCTGAGGCATGGCCAGCATGCCGATGGAGAAAGCCAAACCGCCCCCGCAGATGAGCACGACACCGATGCCCATGACAAGCTGGTTGCGGCGCGCAGAAACGGTCAGCAGCTTCGGGTCAATCATTTCACGTAGGACTCCTATGATTTAATGTTTTACATTAATTTATTCATTCGAATCATATTACAGGAATGACGTCAATGCCTCTTCGCCGTCGCTCTGTGTCACATATTGGGCTTGGCTGCCTGCTGAGCCTCGCGGCATGTAGCTCGGTCAACCCGGCCGGTCTGGGTATGGTGAGCCGCCTCGACCCGCTCAACACTCCACCGCAAGAGATCACCTTCGCCGTTGGGGTGCCCGATACCGTTCGGCTTACGGATGAGGATGCGGTGTTCCATATTGCGCTCCTGGATACGGGAACCGGAACGATCCCTCTCGTTGAGGCGAGAGTGCCGCTGGACCTAAGTCGGGCGAGCCCCGGTGAACCGCTGTCCCCATCGGAGAGCGAAGTGGTCTATCTGGCCAGGATTGCGCCAAGCAACGCCGCGCGTATCGCTCGCGCGCAATCCGACATCAAAGCGATGCGCGCCCAAGGCATTCAGGGCCGGGGATCTCTCGGCGTGACGCTTGTCGGCGGATGCCTGTTGGATCCGCAACTCACCGCACTGCCAGTCAGCACATGGATCCAGTCCAATCCTGATCAAGGATTTGTCGCCCTGACGCGGCAGACGGATCTGTTCGAGGTCCTTGATCCGGAAGACGCAGAAAGGCTCCGGGCGCAGTTAGGGCCGTGCGGCGGCCCCGAGAGCTGAGGTCTTCTTTCGGGCGAGGTGGAGCAGACGCGCGGCGGTTATCCGTCCGGCGCCTCGATTTCGATCTCAATGGCCGCATACCAATCGGCAATCGACCGGATCTCTTCGTCCGTCAGGTCCGCCGCCACCGCCGACATGATTTCATGCTCCCGGGTGCCGCGTTTGAAGGCTTTCAGTTGAGTGTCGATATAGATGTTGGTCTCGCCCGCGAGATTGGGCGCATCGAGCAGTGTCGAGATACCATCCGCCCCATGGCAGGATACGCAGGATTGCGGCGCGTCTGCGGTATCCACCCCGTCGGGCAGCGTCGCCCGCACGCGGTGCGTTCCATACCACGCCGCGACGTCGGAGATCTGCTGCGCGGAGAGACTTGCCGCCACAACGCTCATCATCTCATGCTCGCGCGCCCCGGTCTTGAACGCCATCAGTTGCGCTTCGAGATAGCTGTGCGGCTCCCCGCCAATATGGGGCGCGATCGGTATCGCCGCATAACCATCGATCCCGTGGCAGGTCTGGCACATATTCGCAACAAGGCGTCCGGCTTGCGGGTCATCAGCGGCTACGGGCATCCCCAGCCCCCCGGCGAGCAAGAGCCCGCCGAGGAGTGTTATCGGCTTTGGCGTCATTCCGCAGGCGGCGCCGGGTTGTAAGCGATGCGCCAGATTGCCCCGGCAAAGTCGTCGGAAACGAGCATCGACCCGTCATGCAGGAATGCCACGTCCATCGGACGGCCGCGATACTCGCCGGTTTCATCGTTGAGCCATCCATCTGCGAAGACCTCGGCGCCCACCGCATTGCCCTCTTCATCAAGCGCGGTGAACATCACACGCGCACCGACCGGGGTTGTGCGGTTCCAAGAGCCGTGTTGCGCCCAGAAGATGCCGCCGTGATACTTCTCGGGGAAGCTGGACCGACTGTAGAAGCTCATGCCGAGATCTGCCGCATGGGCTGTGAGTTCGAGCTGCGGCTCGACGAAGCTCACACCTTCAGGGCGGGGAACGTCCTTGTAGTCCGGGAGCTCAACGCGTGCATTGGTCCAAGGGAAGCCGAAATGCTGGCCCGCTTCCGTCTGGCGGTTCAACTCGCCGGGCGGAATGTCATCTCCCATGCCATCGACCTGATTGTCGGTCCACCACAGCTCGCCGGTTGCCGGGTTGAAATCGTGGCCCACGGAGTTTCTGACGCCGCGTGTGAAGACCTCGCGCCCGGTGCCGTCGGCATTGATCCGGATAATGCCGCCGATGCCGATCTCGTCATACATCTCAAGCTTCTCGACCGGCTGCACGTTGTAGGGCTGACCGAGGGAGATATAGAGCATCCCATCCGGGCCAACCCGGCAGACACGGGCTGAGTGGTTGAAGCTTTCCTCTTCGACTGGGATGAGCTCGCCTTGCGGAACGACCTCTCCCACCGCGATGTCTGGACCCTCGAAGAAGAACTCCGCGGCCGGGAAGGTCAGCACGCGGTTGCGTTCCGCGATATAGAGGAAGCCATCGGGTGAAAAGCATGGCCCGTTGGGGATATCGAACGTGATCGACGGTGCGAAATCCTTCACCTCATCGGCGACGCGATTGCGGTCGCGATCCACGATCGACCAGACCTTGTCCTTGCGCGTTCCGGCAAAAACCACGGTGCCTTGGGGCGCGACCGCCATCGAGCGCGCATCAGGCACAACGGCGTAGAGACTAATCTCGAAGCCTTCCGGAACATTGATGTGGTCAAGAATTCCGCGCAGCGCCTCGGCTCGTTCTCCGTCTTGATCGACGAAGGTGAACGCAGCATCGGTGCGCTGCATGTTGGTGAGCTTCTCCATGTTGTCCTGCGCCATTGCGGGCGCAGAAAGCACGACACCAACAAGCAGACCGGTTAGGCCCCGGTAGATCATGACGTTATCCTCCCAAAGTCGCGCCTCGTTATCGTCTCGGCTGCGAGCACGGCGCGAATGCTCGCCCCTGGAGCGAGATTAGTCTGTCAAAACGAGCGGTCAACACTCGCGTCGTTTGCCTTCTGGACGCCACCTTGATGACACTGAAGCCGAAAATGCAGCGCCGGATGTAAAGACCGGCGGCAGCCCGTGCGGGAGACCACATGAAATTCAATCGAATCCATGACCGACTCAGATCGCAGGCAAGCGTATTTATCCGCGCGCTCAAGCATCTATCGTTTGAAGTATTTGCAGTAACGTGGCAGTTTTTTGTCACTACTTGAATCATTTTCGTTTAACGATTTGCACCTGGCCTACTGGAGACAAACGCATGCTTTTCATTACAAATCGATTTCCGACACAGAGCATTCGCACCCGCGCAGGGCGGAAATTTACCTTTGATCTGTCGGACAATGCTCCCTCGAACTCGCTGTTCTACTGTGAGACAGGCGTTGACGGAGATCACACGGAGATCACCAGCAAGGGCCTCCTGCGGCGGATCCGGGAAAGCGATTACAAACAAGTCCTGCTGTTGATCCATGGGTTCAACACGCTGCCGGACGATGCTCTCAAGGGCGCGGCTGAGTTGCAGGAACTCTGCGACAAGGCAAAGAAGAATGAAGTTTTGGTCCTGCCATTAATCTGGCCATGCGACGATGACAGAGGAGTCGTCAAAGACTATTGGGACGACCAAAAATCCGCCGACTTGAGTGGATTCTCTTTTGCACGCGCGCTTTCGAAGTTTCTCGAATGGCGCAACAGCGAAGAGAACGAGCCGGATGTCGCACCGTGCCTCATGCGGATCAACATCCTCGCGCATTCCATGGGAAATCGGGTTCTCAGACAAACACTCATCGCGTGGAACAAATATGACTTGGCGACCGGTGTGCCGCTTCTCTTCCGCAACACGTTCATGGTCGCCGCCGATGTGGTGAATGAAACTCTCCATACCAACGAGCCGGGCGCGCTCATCAGCCACGCATCGCGAAACGTCGTGGTTTACTACGCATCCGACGATCTGGCTTTGAGAGCGAGTAAGGCGGCCAATCTGAAGAACAAGGTCGCCTCGCGGCGCCTTGGCCATACGGGGCCGGAGAGCATCAAGAAAACGCCTCGAAACGTTTATCAGGTCGATTGCGACAACGTGAACACGCAATATGACCACCCGGTCGGTCATAACTACTTCCGCTACGGCGAAGACGACGGCAAACCTGGTTTGGTCTTCGAGCACATCTTTCGCTGCATCGACAAAGGCCGCGTTTTCCCCGACGACCAGGAAAAACGGTCGCATGTGCTGGATTAGCGCGAGATCCTGACGCCGCCCCGCAGGAGCGGGAGTCTCCAGAACAAGCTTGGATAGATCATCCGAGGCGGTTGCTCGGGTTGCCTGGAGGCACAGGCTTTCTCCCCATCGCTAAGGGGGAAAGCCCCTTAGGCGCTCGGGTGCCAGTTCTCCGACAAGAGGCGAGGCACAAACGCTTCGGCAATGGCGATAGTGGCCCCCAATCTGGCGACCCGGCGGGCGCCTGGCCGATAGGTGAGATATACGAGGAAGTCTCGCGAGGTATGCTTCGGCAGACAGCGCACGAGTGCGCCTTTCCGAAGCTGTTCGGTCAGAATGAATTCGGGGAGGATCGCGTATCCATGCCCGGCCAGCGCGAGCTCGCGCAGGATGGTGAAACTCCGCACGCCAAAGGCGCCGCTGACCTCGATATCGGCTTGCGCCGCGCCGCTATAGAGTGTCCAAGTGGAGTAGGTGCGGTCGCCGCGAAACGTCAGGCAAGGCGCATCTGAAAGGTCTTCCGGCGCAGAGACGGGGTATCTCTGAGCGATCTCGGGCGAGGCGACCACTACGCTGCAAAACGCGCCCAGCTCAAGCGCCACGAGACGATCATCTTTGAAGGTGCCAATCCGGAACGCGATGTCTGTGCCGGGGTCCTGCATATCCTCGAACTCATAGGCCGGCCGCATTGAGAGCGTCAGTCCGGGATGCTGCGCCCGAACCTCTGGAAAGAACCGTGTCGCGATGACCTGTCCGAATTCCGGCGTTGCGGCAACGCTCACATTTCCAGAAAGCGTATCGCTCTCCTCATCCACGATATCGCGGAGGAGATCGACCTCGGCGAGGATGGACCGGACCCGCTGATCCAGCCGCGCTCCAACGGTTGTCAGCTTAACCGACCGCGCGCCGCGTTCCAAAAGCCGGACCCCGAAATGCGCCTCAAGCTGCGCGACATGGCGGCTGACGCCAGACTTCGCGAGCCCAAGGCGCTCCGCCGCCACGCTGATCCCGCCCAGCCGGGCGACCGTGTGGAAGCTCAAGAGGGCTGGCAATCCGAGCGTTCTAAGATCCTGAACCATTGGTTTCAGAATATCACTCTGTTCCGGAACGATGGCAATCCGTATCTTCAGATCATCGAATTGGACGCCCCGAAATGCTGGGGAAAGAGATGGAGAGAGCCATGAATGTTCTGATCACAGGAGCGAGCAGCGGATTTGGGGCCATGATCGTCCGCGACCTGATCGCCGCAGGCCACCGGGTCGCTGGATCGGTGCGCGACCCCAATGGGCGCAATGCGGAGCCAGCAGCAAAGTTGCGTAGCCTCGGCGCGGAAGTGGTTGAAATCGACGTGACCGATGATGCCTCTCTCGAGGCGGGTGTGCGCGATGCCGAGGCCAAGCTTGGCCAGATCGACGTGCTCATCAACAATGCAGGCGTCGGGGTCCATGGCCTCCAGGAGAACTTCTCCGCGGCCGATCTTCACCGCGTTTTTGACATCAATCTCTATGGCGTCCAGCGCATGATGCGGGCGGTCCTGCCGAACATGCGTGCGCGTGGATCGGGGCTGGTGCTGAACATTTCCAGCCTGTTGGGCCGGGTGACACTGCCTTTCTACGGCCCCTATAATGCAAGCAAGTGGGCCGTGGAGGCGCTCAGCGAAAACTACCGTGTGGAACTCAGCGGGTTCGGTGTCGACGTGGCGGTGATTGAACCAGGCGGCTTCCCCACCAACTTCTTCGGCAACCTTCTGCACCCCACCTCGCCCGACCGCGATGAGAGCTATGGTGAGATGGCAGATGCCCCAAGAGCATCGTTTGAGGGCTTTGCGAGTTTCCTCGAGGCTAATCCACAGCAGACGCCGCAGCTCGTGGTCGATGCGGTTCTCGGTCTGGTCGCAATGGAGCCAGGCACGCGCCCCTTCCGTACGGTCGTCGATAAGATCGGCATGGGCGACCCGATTGTGGCTTACAATCAGACACACGACGAGGTCACGAAAGGTATCTTCACAGCATTCGGCATGGACAACATGCTCACGCTCAAGGTCGCGGAAGACGTCCCGGCTTGATTTATTTGGCCGGCCGCTCCCCCTGAGCGGCCGGTTCATCCGAAAGCGACCGATGCCGAACGCGAAAGCTATTCTGGGCCTCGCATTCCTTGATGATACTACCCGCCCCCAGTTTTCTACCAATTAAGAAAGCATTGCCAGATATTTGCGCGGGCGGAGCGCGGTTCAACTCAAACAGATATTCAGTGCGAGGACACACATACTAACGAGTTGATGCTGCAGCCGAGACGTTTCGTCACAGCTTTATGGATTTCCATAGTATAGTTCATGAAGAGCATTTCAGGGGGGAAAGATCATGGCGACGTTTATCGGCAGCCAGACAGAATTCGACATCATCACCGGAACCGATGACGCGGACTTTATTCTACTCCCCGTCAACATCGTGCCGGTATTCGGCGTCGAAGGGGCGAACGGCTTCGGCGGCGACGACACGATCATCTCGTTTGTCGCGGCAAACCTCATCGGCGGCGATGGCGAGGACACGATTATCGGAAGCGGGGAACTTACGAGCCTCGACAGGGATGATGGCCTTTTCGGCGGACCCGACAGCGACTTGATCATCCCGGGCGGTGGGAACGATGTGATCTATGGCGATCTCGACAGCAGCACCGCCGAGGACACTGGAACAGACACGCTTTCCTACAGGAACGTCGCGCAGGTCTTGGTGGACCTCGAAGCCAATTTTGCCCGAGGCTCGGACGTCTTCGGGGAGGCCTTCCAAGATCAGATTTTCCAGATTGAGAACATTGAGGGCAGCCGCGGCAACGACATTCTCCTTGGCGACGAGGGCGCCAATTTGATCCTTGGCTTTCGAGGCCGGGACGTCGCCAATGGCCGTGAGGGAAACGACACCATGATCGGCGGTCGAGGCAATGACACGTTCGCTGGCGCCGAGGGCAATGATGAACTGAGCGGCGGCCGCGGCAACGATCAGCTGGTGGGCGGAGCGGATGAGGACTTGCTCAGCGGTGGGCGCGGCAACGATCTGCTGAATGGCGGCGGGACGGAGGTCGACATCATCGACGGCGGGATCGGACCGCGTGATACCGTCACTTATGTAGACAACTTCGCTGGCATTTTTCTCGACCTCGCAACGGGGGTGCAGGGCAACGCTGTCGTCGGGGGTCCAGAGCCGTTCGAGCAGGCGGATCTCGTTACCAATGTCGAAGATGCCATCGGCTCCCTCGCGCAGGACGAGATCTACGGCGATGGCGGCGGCAATGTCATCAATGGCGCCGCGGGCCCGGACCAGTTGTTCGGCCGGGGCGGCGGCGACTGTTTGGTGGGCGGTGATGGCAATGACACGCTCGAAGGCGGTTCTGGCCAAGACATCCTGTTCGGGCAGATCGGCGCCGATCTCATCCGTGGCGGCGCGGGGAGCGACATCTTGTCAGGCGGCCCGCCGGAAAGTGATGGTCCGGGCGCTATCGTCAGCGACCAATTCATCTTCTTGAATACCGATCTTGCTGGCACCGCGCGCGACACAATCATCGATTTCGAACTCGGCATCGACAGGCTCGCCTTTGACGCGGGCTTCTTCAATCCCAACCTCGCGATTGCTGATGCGCTCTCTTTCACGAACACGAGCGATGGGGTGATCCTCGTCGCAGACATCACGGGCACCGCCGCAGGGGTTGGCCCAGTTTCGTTCAACGACTTCGTCCTTCTCGCGGGTGTCTCCTTCGACGAAGACACAATCCCCCAGGCGCTAAGCAACGGCACTATCGAGATTATCTAGGGGCGAGATTCTCTGAGAGCGAAATTACCTAAGGGCAATTGATCGGCGGGCGCACGCCGTTGCGTGCCCTGTGCGCCAGGCATAGGTATCCGCCATGGACAGCGCCGCCTCGAACGCGCCAGAGATCTGGATCGAAGCCGGGTTGCGGCCCGAGCATCGCGCTGCGGCGGCCTCGGGATATTGGGAAGCCTTTGCGCGAAAGCTCCGCTACCCGCTCGGCCCTCGCGAAAAGGCCGTTCGGTTCATCGAGCGTGTTCTCGATCCGAGCCACTCGATTAGTGCTGTCGCGCTCAATGGCGATTTCCTTGGCGTCGCCGGGTTTAAAACACCGCAAGGGGAATTCGTCGGCGGCAACTTCGCGGACCTCAGGGCTGTGTATGGCCGTCTGGGCGCGATCGGCCGTGTTGCGCTCGTCAGCGTGTTGGAGCGCGATTGTGAGGATGGCACATTGCTGATGGATGGCATTTTCGTCGACGCAAAGGCTCGCGGTTTTGGGGTCGGGACGAAGCTTCTATCGGCGCTCCAAAAGCGGGCTCGAGATGAGGGTTTCAAACGTCTGCGGCTTGACGTGATCGACACGAACCCGCGTGCCCGCGCCCTCTATGAGCGCGAAGGTTTCATGCCGCGAGACTCCAGTTTGACCGGCCTCCTCAGACCCATCTATGGTTTCGCGTCCTCCACGACGATGATGAAAGACCTGACCCTTTGATTGCTGGCTAGCTTCGTCACTCGGCGGCACCAGGGCTGGTCGGGCGAAGCTCAGCCTCAAGCGTGGCCACGAGTTCAGCCGCAGGCATGGTGCGCGCCATCGGCGCCCCCTGCCCGGCCCATTGCGCGCCGAAGCCGGTTTCGCCTGCCGCTTTGGCCGCCGCGCCGAGGGCTTTGCCCGCATCATAGGCAATCGGATAGTCAGGAACGGCTGGTCCGGCTTCCTGCCCCCAACGCGTGAAGGCATTGTTGAGGCAACGCGCCGGACGCCCCGAGATTGCGCGCGTCATCACTGTGCCAGGCGTCCCAGCCGCGTCCAGGGCCGCGCGATATCCGGGATCGGCCTGAGATTCCGGGCAAGCGACGAAGGCCGTGCCAAGCTGGGCCGCAACCGCGCCGAGGTCCAGGACCGCGCGGATCCCGGCCCCGTCCATGATGCCGCCCGCCGCAATCACGGGAAGTGGCGCGCGCGAGACCAGGAGACGCGTCAAGGCCAGGGTCCCGAGACATTCATCATCGGCTTCGGGATCGAACATCCCGCGATGCCCGCCAGCCTCGAAGCCCTGGGCAACCAGCACGTCGATGCCAGCCTGTTCTGCCAGGGTGGCCTCGCTGAGGCTCGTCACGGTTGCAAAGAGCAGACATCCCGCGGATTTGAGAGCGCCGATCTTTGTGCGTTCGGGCAGGCCGAAATGAAAGCTCACAACGCGCGGCGCCAATGCGACCAGCGCCTCCAGCATCTCTTCATCCTCCGCGAAACTCTTGTAGATCACGCGGAGCCTATCAGGGGGCGCGGCCCCAAACCGCTCGAATTGGGGCCTGAGAGCGTTCAGCCAAGCCGTCTCGCGCTCAGGATTGGGCCGGGCGGATGGATGGACGAAGACGTTGACTTGAAACGCGCGGTTGGTGGCCGCGCGCGTTTCTTCGATCATAGCGCGCGCTCCGGCTGCGTCGGTCGCGCCAACTGCGATCGAGCCAAGCCCGCCTGCATTCGAGACGGCAGATGCAAGACGCGGCGAGGACACGCCCGCCATGGGCGCTTGAATAATGGGGACCGACAGGCCGAGGCTGCGGATGAGATCCATGCCTGATCGCTATCTGAGCCGATCCGTGATCTCAATGCGTTTCCCGGATGATTGGGGGCAGCGCTCAACGCTCAAACCGCACTGCGGAGACCAGGATCGAGCGGGACGCTCCCCATTGCGCCGAGGCGGAGCGATGGCGCATAGGTTGCGCCTGCGCTCGCCTGGCCGCCGGGACGAAATCCAAATGAACGAAAGCTCGATCCTGATCGTCGAGAGACTGCTGGCACTGCCCTTTCTTCTGCTCGGCCTGAGCCACATCGTCCAACGGCAGATGTGGCTCGATGTCTTTGCGGATCTTGCATCGAAAGGTCATGTGGGCGTTGTCTGGCGCAGCTTCCTGTTCGAACTCTGGCCAGCGGTGCTGATCGTCTGTTTTCACCAGGACTGGACTTGGCCGGGCATCATCCTCACGGTCTATGGCCATCTCCTCATGCTGAAGGTCGCCATAAGCTTGCTGGTCCCGGATGTCGGGTTGAAGTCTCTCCGGCAGGCTGAACGGGTCGGAGGCCGGGCGTTTGTCGGTGCGGGGCTCGTCCTCGTCTCACTCGGTGTCTTCTGCGGCTTCCGCGCCTTCTTTGGCTGAAGGAGACGTGCAGGCGTCAGCGGAGCGACGAAGCTAAACCCGACCGCTATGCGCGATGATATTGAACCCTTCGTCCGGTGAGGGCGGCGCGTAGTGCTTGGAGATTGCCCGAAACTGCGCCTCGGTCGCCGTAAAGGGATGCTCGCCTGACGCGTTACGATCCATCAGCCGCTGAAGGCAGACCTCATCCGGTGTGTCCAAGACATGCAGTTGATGGGACGCGTTGGAGGTATCCAGAATACCGCGCATCCACTTGCGAAATGGGACGGTATTCGCTGGGAAGTCCAGAACCACCGAGACGCCCGCGTTGAGCAATGCGGAGACGTGCGGCCCCATCACCTGCTTGAGCTTCGAACTGCAGCGCACATAGTCGGCGACGGTCGATATCTCTTCGGCAAAGAGCGCATCGAGCCAGGTATCCTCGGAGACCAAAACCGTGCCTGGCCTGCCCGCAAGTTCGGCCGCAAGCGTGGATTTTCCCGCCGCCATTTTGCCGCAGAGCATGTGAAGGGTTGGGGTTGTTTGGGACATGACGGCGCCTTTCCCGGAAGGTTTCCGATTTAAGAGCCAGAAACAGGTTCCTCAATGGGGTTAAATCAATGGGATCTGAGAAGAGATCTTCCAGTGTCGGCATCTGCCCTTACGCCGATGCGGGCGAAGAGCGCCGGATTAGAACGGCACGGGCGCATCGAACGTGACCCAATGGCCGCCGTCGGGATGCATGAACGTGAGCGACTCTGCATGAAGTTGCAGCCGGTCCGCCGCCGCCTGCACATCGGCAGAACCGTAGAACCGGTCCCCCAGAATCGGGTGGCCGATGTCTCGCATATGGACCCGAAGCTGGTGGCTCCGACCGGTGAGCGGTTGCAGCTCCAGCCGCGTTGCATGCTCTTCCCGAGCCAGAACCCGCCAATGCGTCAGGGCGCGCTTTCCACGCTCTAAGCAGACCATTTGGAGCGGCCGGTTGGGCCAATCGCAGATCAGCGGCAACTCGACCTGGCCCGAATCTTCGGCGACTTGCCCGGCCACGCGTGCCACGTAGGTCTTGCGGATTTGACGCCGCTCGAACTGCCAGCCCAAGTGACGTTGTGCCAACCGCGTTCGGGCAAAAACCATGAGCCCTGACGTGTCCATATCGAGCCGATGGACAAGCAGCGCGCCGGGGTAGCATGATTTTGCACGGGCCTCCAAACAGTCCTGCGGCCCGGGCGGCTTGGCAGGAACGCTGAGCAATCCGGAAGGCTTGTCTAGCACCAGGAGATGTGTATCGGTGTGGATCGCATGGACCCCGCCCGCGCCAAGTTCATGGTGATCTGGATCAACGTCAGAAACTGCGATCATCCTTTACAAACCTTTCGCGAATTCAGGAGGAACTCCCCAATGTATCAGAACATTCTTGTCCCAATCGATCCAGCTCATGGTGAGGTTTCGGACCGTATCCTCTCGATCGCCAAGCGGCTTGTCGATGACGATGGCACGGTGACAGCGCTCTCGGTCATCGAGCCGATGCCTACCTATCTTTCCGGCCATATTCACGATGAAACCCTGGAAGGCCGCATCAAGGCAAACTGGGAAGGGGCAATGACGGCGCTCCATGAAGCCATGGACCGCGCGGGCGTCACAGGCAAGGCTGTGCTTGACGAGGGCTCGCCGTCTCCTGAGATCCTGCGCGTCGCGGAGGAAATCAAAGCCGATGCCATTGTCTTGGGTTCGCATCGCCCGGGCCTGCGCGACTATCTCCTGGGCTCAACCGCGTCTCGGATTGTCCGCCACGCACAATGCACGGTGATCGTCGAACGCTCGACGCCAGTGCAGTCCTGATAGGCTGATCGAATTCCTGAGGGTCTACCCCGTTCTGAAACGGCCGATGATCCCCAGCAGACCGGCGGTGGAGCCGTCTTTCTCCGAAGACGCCTCTCCCGCCTCGACCATCGGAAGGAGCGCCGTGGCAAGTTCCTTCCCCAATTCGACGCCCCATTGGTCGAAGGAATTGAGCCCCCAGATCGTGCCTTCGACAAAGACGCGGTGCTCGTAGAGCGCGATGATCCGGCCCAGGGTCGCCGGATCGAGCTGCGGATAGATCAATGTGGTGGACGGGCGGCTTCCCTCGAAGACCTTGTGCGGCGCAACGGTTGGATCCTTCGCAGCCTCCATCGCCGCCGCGAGATCCCGCCCCATCATCAGCGCCTCCGACTGCGCGAGGCAATTGGCAATCAGAAGATCTTGATGGTGCTTTAGATCGGGCTCATGGCCATTGACCGCGATGAGAAACTCGCACGGGATGACGTTCAAGCCCTGGTGAATGAGCTGGTAAAAGGCGTGCTGGCCATTCGTGCCGGGCTCCCCCCAGACGACCGGTCCGGTCGCGCGGTGCAGGGGGCCGCCATCGAGGCCCACCGCCTTGCCATTCGACTCCATATCAAGCTGCTGGAGATAGGCCGGGAGGCGCGCTAAGCGCTGGTCGTAGGGCAGCACAGCGCGCGTCGGATAGCCGCAGATGTTGCGATGCCAGATCCCGACCAGCGCCAGCAGCACGGGGAGGTTCTCCGCCAAAGGTGTCTCGGCGAAATGCCGGTCCATCTCATGCGCCCCGGCCAGGAACTCCTCGAACCGTGCAGGCCCTATGGCAATCATCAAAGGCAGGCCAACCGCGCTCCAAACTGAGTAGCGGCCGCCGACCCAATCCCAGAACCCGAAGACGCGCGCATCCTCGATGCCGAACGCGGCGGTCTTTTCAAGTGCTGTGGAGACAGCGGCCAAATGCGCGCCGAACGCCTCGCCCACGCCCTCTTTCAGCCAGGCCACCGCCGTGCGGGCGTTGGTCATCGTCTCGATGGTCGTGAAGGTTTTCGACGCGACGATGACCAGCGTGCGCGCCGGATCCAGGCCCGCGAGCACATCGTGAACATGCGCACCGTCCACATTGGACACGAAATGGGCGCGCGGCCCATCGTGATAGGGCGAGAGCGCAAGCGTGGCCATTGCGGGCCCGAGATCGCTTCCACCGATCCCAATATTTACAATGTCGGTGAAGGCCTGCCCGTCAGAGGCCGCTAGAGCCCCGCTGCGAACCCCATCGGCAAAGGTGCCCATCCGCCCAAGCACGTCATGGACATCCGGCATGACGTTGTGATGGTCCACCAGGATCGGTCGGTCACGGGTATTGCGCAGCGCCACATGGAGCACCGCGCGATCCTCCGTCATGTTGATCTTTTCGCCTGAAAACATCGCATCGCGCCGGGCCTCGACGCCGCTGACCTCGGCCAGCTCCAGGAGCTGCGATAGCGCGAGGCTGTCGATATTCGTCTTGGAAAAGTCGAAGACCATGTCGCCCAGCCGGGCGGAGAATTCTTCGAACCGGTCGGGATTATCGGCAAAGAGCGATGCAATGCTGCGGTCCGCCGTCTTTTCGTGCGAGGCATCCAGATCCTGCCACACCTGGTTCCTGTCCAGCATAGCCTACCCTTTCTTCAAGCCGCTGGCCGCACGTGCCCGTGTCTCGATTTCGTCCCACCGTCCCGCATTGGCCAGATCAGCCGAGGCCACCCAGGACCCGCCCGCGCAAAGCACATTGGGAAGGTCCAGGTAGGTTTTCACATTCTCCGGGCTCACCCCTCCGGTGGGGCAGAAATGCATCTGCGGCAACGGGCCGGAAAAGGCTTTCAAGGCGGGCGCGCCGCCATTGGCCTCGGCCGGGAAGAACTTGCACACGCTGTAGCCGCGCTCCAGCATCCGCATCGCCTCACCCACCGTCGCCACTCCGCCAAGGAGCGGCAGTTCATGGCGCTCGCAGGCGTCAACGAGACGGTCCGTGACCCCGGGCGACACCCCAAAAAGCGCACCGGCCTCTTTGGCCGCCTGCACGTCTTCCGGCGTGAGCAGCGTTCCCGCCCCAACGACGCCACCATCGACCTTCGCCATGGACCGGATCACATCAAGCGCCACTGGGGTCCGGAGCGTCACTTCGAGCGCGGGTAATCCACCGGAAACGAGCGCTTCGGCCATGGGCGTTGCATGGCTGACATCGTTGACGACAAGAACCGGGATGACCGGAGCAAGACCGCAGATTTCGCGGGCATGTGCGGATGCATCTTCCGGTGTCATGCCGAGGCCTCCGAGAACAGGCAGGATGCGCCAGACTGAGCAGAACCGACGCTGCGTCGAAACGTCCCGAACAGGTCGCGGCCCACTCCGTATTCGTTGGCGCTCAAATCCGCAACCGCGGGCGCCCGGTCAAGCACGCCTTCGCTCAACACGTCGAGCTGCCCTTTCGTCGCATCGACGCGCACAAGATCGCCGTCGCGCAAGAGCGCGAGCGGCCCCCCATCGAGCGCTTCGGGACTGACATGGATGGCCGAGGGCACCTTGCCCGATGCACCCGACATACGGCCATCCGTGACCAGCGCGACCTTCAGACCACGATCCTGCAGGACCGCAAGGATCGGTGTGAGGCTGTGAAGCTCCGGCATTCCATTGGCCTTGGGCCCCTGAAAGCGGACGACCACCACTGTGTCGGTGGTGAACTCGCCTGCCCTGAAGGCCGCCTTCACGTCGGCCTGATCGTGGAACACTCGGGCCTTGGCTTCGATAACGTGCCGCTCCGGCGCAACCGCAGAAATCTTCATCACACCGGTTCCCAGATTGCCGGTGAGCCGCTTAAGCCCGCCTGTGGCTTGGAACGGATCCTCCGTCGGTCTCAGGATCTTGTCGTTCAGGGTCTGGCCCGCCCCTTCGCTCCAGGTGAGCTCGCCATCGACGATCTTCGGCTCCTCGGTGTAGCGGATCATGCCCTCGCCCATCACTGTCCGTGTGTCGGGATGCATCAGCCCGCTATCGAGCAATTCGCCGATCATGTATCCAAGTCCCCCCGCCGCGTGGAAGTGGTTCACGTCAGCGAGGCCGTTGGGATAAACCCGCGCCATCAAGGGCGTGACATCGGAGAGCTCCGCAAAATCCTCCCAATCGAGGAGAATGCCCGCCGCGCGCGCCATGGCGATCAGGTGAATGAGCAGGTTGGTCGAGCCGCCGGTTGCATTGAGCCCGACAATGCCATTCACGAAGGCCCGTTCATCGAGCACATCGCAGGTGGGCGTATACTGGGTCCCCAAGGCCGAAATCGCCAGGGCGCGCTTGGCTCCCTCGATCGTCAGCGCATCTCTGAGCGGCGTGTTGGGATTGACGAAACTCGCGCCAGGCAGATGCAGGCCCATGAATTCCATCAGCATCTGGTTGGTGTTCGCGGTGCCATAGAAGGTGCAGGTGCCCGGCCCGTGATAGGATGCCATCTCGGCCTCCATCAACTTGTCCCGGCCCACCTCCCCGGCGGCAAATTGCTGGCGGACCTTGGCCTTTTGGTCGTTCGGCAGGCCCGAGGTCATTGGACCCGCTGGCAGGAACACGGCAGGCAGATGGCCGAAGGTCGCAGCGGCAATCACCAATCCCGGCACGATCTTATCACAGACCCCGAGATAGACCGTAGAATCGTAGACGTCGTGACTGAGCGAGACCCCGGCTGCGAGCGCGATGACATCGCGGGAAAAGAGGCTTAACTCCATGCCCGCTTGGCCCTGGGTCACCCCATCGCACATTGCCGGGACACCGCCCGCGACCTGCGCCGTTCCCCCGACGGAGCGGACCGCCTGCCGGATGAGATCCGGAAACCGCTCATAGGGCTGGTGCGCGGAGAGCATGTCGTTATAGGCGGTCACAATGCCCAGATTGCCCGCATTCGTCTTGGCAAGGGTGTCCTTCTCGTCATCCGGCATCGCTGCATAGGCATGCGCGAGGTTGCCGCAGGACAGATGTGCCCGGTTGGGCCCATCTTCTCGGGCTTGTGCCATCCGGTCGAGATAGGGCCGCCGCAGCGGCGCGGATCGTTCGACGATCCGTTGGGTAACGCGGGCGACTGTGGCATTCAGGCTCATGTCGGCCTCCCTGGATAGAGCCTAGTCTGCGTAGTGCACCGTGACCGGACAGGCCGCGGTAAACACCACGCGGATTGGGGCTGCGGTAAACGGTCCATCGGCCTGCGCACGCTCAAGCGCGGCCTTCTTTTCCGGTCCCGCAATCAAGATATGGGCTGCCTCAGCAGCACGCAAAACCGGCGCTGTGAGGGAAATTCGTGCCTCGGGTTGGCTCTCCGGCTTTAAGACCATGAGAGGCGGAGCGGTCTCCGCGAGAGCGAGAGGCAGTTCCGGCGCATCGGGAAACAGCGAGGCGGTGTGCATGTCCGCACCCATGCCGATGACCAGGATATCGAGGGGAAGAACCTCTTCAACGCGCGCCTGCGCGACACCTGGATCCTCCGCGGGGTCGAACAACGCAACAAGCCTCGCAACGCTGGCTTCGTCCTGTTTCAAGGTCTTCTCAATGAGACCTAGGTTGGATCGCGCATCGCTCGCGAGCACCAGCCTCTCATCGGTCGGCAAGACACTAACACGGTCCCAGGCGAGTTTCTCCTGAGACAGGGCTTGCAAGAATGGCCCTGGCGTCGTGCCGCCCGGAACGGCGAGGCTTGCGCGGCCCTTGGTCGCAAGCGCGGCGCGCAGTTGGCCGGACACCAAAGCCGCGAGGGTGCGCATCAGCGTATCCCTGTCGGGGTATTCTGTCAGCGCGACCGGGTTCACGCCAGGATCTCCCGCCAGATATGACCCTGCGCCATGGTAAGCTTGTAGCTGTCGACCGGGCCGGCGCCGCCAGGATCGTAGGGATGCGGCTTCGTACCGCTCTCCGCCCAGGCCGCGATGATCGGATCCGTCCACGCCCAGGCGGCCTCGACCTCATCGCCACGCATGAAGAGCGTCTGATCCCCGCGAACAACATCCATGATCAATCGCTCATAGGCTTCAGGAATGGTTCCGGCCTCCTCGCCCAGCGCATCGGCGAAGGTCATGTCGAGCGGCACCTCCACGAGCCGCATGCCGCCGGGCCCCGGCTCTTTAATGGTCACGCGCATCGTGATGCCTTCATCGGGCTGCAAACGGATGATGAGAGCATTGCCGTTCTGCTCATCGACTTGCGGGAAGATCACATGCGGGGGATGGCGGAACACGACGGCGATCTCTGAAAGCCGCGCGGCGAGCTTCTTGCCGGTGCGCAGGTAGAAACTCGTCCCTGACCAACGCCAATTCGAGATATGCGCTCGAAGCGCCACATAGGATTCGGTCCGGCTCCCGGGATCGCCGACATGGTCAAGATAGCTTCCATCATTGCCGCGCGCGCGATACTGGCCGCGCACTGTGTCGGAGATCTTCAGCGGATCGAGCGCCCGGATCACCTTCAGCTTCTCGTCGCGCACGGCATCGGGGTCGAAGCGGGCGGGCGGCTCCATCGCTGTCAGGCAGAGGAGCTGCATGAGGTGGTTTTGCACCATGTCCCGCATCGCGCCGGAGGTATCGTAGTAGCCGCCGCGCCCTTCGACACCAACGGTTTCCGAGACGGTAATCTGGACATGCTGGACGTAGCCTGAATTCCAAATCGGTTCGAACAGAGCGTTGGCAAACCGGATCGCCATCAGGTTCTGCACGGTCTCCTTGCCGAGGTAGTGATCGATACGGTAGATCTGGCGCTCCTCGAACCCCTCTGACAGTGACGCATTGAGTTGCTTGGCGGATTCCAGATCGTGACCCAGCGGTTTCTCGATCACGATCCGGCAATCTGGCGTTGCGATGCCTGAACTCGCGAGCCGAGAGGCAATTTTCTCGAAAATCGACGGGGCGACCGAGAGGTAAAATGCGCGGATCACATTCGGTCGTTCTTTGAGCTTCTTGGCAAGCGTCGACCATCCATTGGTCCCGGTCGCATCGACCGTCACATAGTCGATCAGCGATAAGAAGGTCTCAACGGTCTCGGGCACGAGCAGGCGGGGCTGCACGAATTCCTCGAGCGATTTGGCCACGACCTCGCGGAACTCCGCCCGGCTCATCTTCGAGCGGGCCACGCCGATGACGCGCGCCGTGGGCGGCATTTGACCAACCGCCAGTCGGCGATAGAGGCTGGGAAGGATCTTGCGCCGGGAAAGGTCGCCGGACCCACCAAAGATCACGAGATCGAAAGGCTGAACTGGAATGACGGTCGAAACCATTATGGCTTCCTTCTTGCGTTACGCCGCAGCAATCGTTTCCCCCTAGACGCCAGACTACTCGATGCTGCAAGCCCGGTTCAGCTTCTCGCCCGGTCTCGTGCATTCTGTATGACAAGCGGTTTGCGGTCTCTGATCGAGCTAGCTCGTCCGTGCAAGATACGGAACTGAACTGGCCCGACTCAAGCCGCCAGCGCCGCCGAACACGACTTTGCCTGAGCCTCCCTTTGCGCGCTCGCCGACTTTGGGGCGCTGCTTGCAGTTTTCGACCGTGTTCTCAACAAACATTCGTTTGGTGTCAAGTGAACAAAATTGAAAACGACCTCGAACGATACTGAAAAGCCGCGCCCAGACAAACTCCGCTGCCAAACGAGGTGCTTCCGTCGGACACGGCCTCCATTTGGCCCACGGGAATTGGCTTCAAGAGGGGGGCGGCAGAGGATCCGAGATGGAAGAGCGTTAGAACCTTTTGTGCTCATGCGCGGTGGAGAAACGAGACGCCGTTCGGGTCGAAAAGGTGCAGTTTCTCGGGTCCGGCGGAGAGGTGCAGGCTTTGGCCCCGGCCAATGCGATGAATGCCGGGGAGCTTCGCGATGGTTGGCCCACTCTCAGCCCCGTTCTTCAGGTGCAAGAGCGTCGTCTCGCCAAGACCCTCGACAATCTCGACTTCTCCGGTGATGAAACCCGCATCATCGGACGGCGTCAGGTCCTCGGGTCGAACGCCGAGAGATACACCCATCCCCTTGTCGGCTTCCAGGGACCGGATCGGCAGGGTCACCGTTCCGCCGGTTTCCAACTCCACGACGGTTTGTTCGCCACAGGCAATTGTCTGCCCCTTGAACAGGTTCATCGCGGGCGACCCGATGAACTGCGCGACGAAAGTATTTGCGGGGCGCTCATAGAGATCGAGCGGCGCGCCCACCTGCTCGATCCCCCCCCCGTTCAGAACCACGATCCGCGTCGCGAGCGTCATCGCCTCGACCTGATCGTGGGTGACATAAATCATCGTCGAGCCCGCCATGCGCTCCTTGAGCTGGGCGATTTCGATCCGGGTTGCAACACGCAGTGCTGCATCGAGGTTCGACAGCGGTTCGTCAAACAAGAACACCTTGGGGTCGCGCACGATGGCACGCCCGATCGCCACGCGCTGCCGCTGCCCGCCCGACAGCGCTTTGGGCAAGCGGTTGAGATAGGGTTCGAGTTGCAGCATGCGTGCGGCGTTTTCCACCGCCTCATCGATCTCTGCCTTCGGGCGCTTCGCGATCTTCATCCCGAAGGCCATGTTGTCGCGCACGGTCATATGCGGATAGAGCGCATAGGATTGAAACACCATCGCGATCCCGCGCTTCGCCGGCGGCACGTCATTCATTCGGACGCCGTCGATCTCGAATGTGCCGCCGCTGATCCTTTCGAGCCCGGCAATCATCCGCAGAAGCGTCGATTTGCCGCAGCCCGATGGGCCGACAAAGACCACAAGCTCACCTGTGGTGATATGAAGATCGATATGTCGCAGCACCTCGATCGGGCCGTAGGCTTTGCTCACATCCTCCAAGACAAGTTCAGCCATGCCTGCGCCCCAATGAGGTGATCCCCGAGAAACTTGAATTGCGTGCCCTGCGTGAAATCATTTGACCGAGCCCGCAAGCAGGCCGCGCACAAGATACCGCTGCAGCAAGAAGAACACCGCGAGCGGCACCGAGATGGAGACGAATGCGGCCGTTGCCAGTATCCCCCAATCGCCACCGCGCGAACCAAGCAAATCGTCCGCGATCTTCACCGTCATGACCTGCGCTTCGGAATTGCTTGGCAGGAAGACCTTCGCCACGAGAAGATCATTCCACGTCCAGAGAAACTGGAAGATCGCGAAGGAGGCCAGAGCCGGGAAGGAGAGCGGCAAGACGATTTTCACGAAGACCTCAAAATCGGTCGCGCCATCCACCTTGGCGCTTTCAATGATGTCGCGCGGCAAGCCCACCATGTAGTTTCGCAAAAGGTAGACCGCGAGCGGCATGCCGAAACCGGTATGGGCAAGCCAGATTCCGAGGAAGCTCTGCCCGATCCCGATCTGATTGTGCAAATTTAGGAGCGGCACGAGGGCAAGCTGGAGCGGGACGACCAAGAGCCCTACAACAGCCGCAATCAGCAGCCCGCGCCCGGGAAACTGCATCCAGGCCAGGGCATAGGCGGCAAAGGCTGCGATCAGGATCGGAATGACCGTTGAGGGAATGGCCACGGTGAGCGTGTTGATGAACGCCCGGTCCATGTTGTCGGCGGTGAGAACAGTCCTGTAATTGCCCAAGGTGAATTCGGGCGGGGTCAGCGCCTCGAAATAGATCCGCTGGCCCCTTCCGCCCGGCTCCTCCACGGATGTGAAGCGGAAGGTCCCATCGCTGTTGACCACGAGCGTTTCGCCGTCATCGATCTCCACCACCTCGCCTGCGGGATAGGCGCCCGGTTCGATGCCACGCGTCCCGAAGGCTGCCACCTCGCCTTGGCCATCTGGAAAGCGCGCGGTGTTCTCAGGATCAGCGAACACGCTGCCGGCGATGACGAACACTCCGTTCTCTTGGACGGGATCGCCCGAGGCGCGCGCGCGGAACGTCTCTTCCACGGGGAATGGCGCGCTCCACCAGCCCGATGCTGAGATCTGATCACGGTCGCGAAACGACGAGACCAAGAGCCCGACGGTTGGGATGAGCCAGAGGATGACAAGCGCAACGACGGAGATCTGCACCGCCCACATCAGCCCCGCTTTTTCGCCCACGATGTTGTCTGACATGGCGGCTCCTCAGCGCATCTCTTTGCGGGCCTGGATGATGTTCCAGATCATCACCGGCAGGACGAGGATCATGATGACGAAGGCCGTCGCCGTTGCGCGCCCATCGTCGCGGAACATGTAGGACATCATGTAGCTCGGCAGGATCTGTGTATCGAAATTGCCGCCGGTCATCGTGTAAACGATGTCAAAGACCTTGAGCACCAGGATAGTGATGGTCGTCCACACCACCACAATCGTGCCCATGATCTGCGGCACCTTGATCTGGAAGAAGATCTGAAACGGGCTCGCCCCATCGAGGATCGCTGCTTCTATGGTTTCCTCCGGGATCCCGCGGAGTGCCGCGGACAGGATCACCATGGCGAAACCGGTCTGGATCCAGATCAGGATCACCATCAGGAAAAAATTGTTCCAGAACGTCACCTGCAATACATCTGTCGGTTCGCTCGCCCCGAGGAGTGCTCGCAAGGCGTTCAGGATACCGATATCGGCATTGTTGGCGTAGACAAACTTCCAGATGAGGGACGCACCGACGAAGGAGATCGCCATCGGCATGAAGATGAGCGACTTCGCGATGTTACCCCAGGTGAGCCGGTCGGTGAGCTGCGCCGTGATGAGCCCCATGAACGTCGCGGCGGCTGGCACGACGATCACCCAGAGGATGTTGTTGAAAACCGCGCGCCTGAAGCTTGGATCGTCAATGAGAGCGGCGTAATTGCCGAGCCCGATGAATTCGCTGCCCGCGCGGTTGAACAGCGAGCGGTAAAACGAACCCACGACCGGGTAGGCCAGATACAGGCCGAGGGCAAAGATGGCCGGAAATAGAAACAGCCAGGGCCGAACCATATTGGCGCGATTGATGTTGCGCGCCGCATGCTCGCCCCTGGCAGGAAAGATGACCTTATCGACCAGAGCGTTGGAGGCGTAGAAATAGCCGACGCAACCGACCACACCGATCACGATGGTGATCATGCCCTGGAGCAACGGGGTCATTTCACGACTGCCTCTTGATCAGCCTGAACGCTCCCGCTCGACGGACCTTGCTCGCGTAAGTCGAGGCCAAGAAGTGGCGCATGTCGCACGGCCGCCGCCTCTACTTCAGCGCATCCCAGCGGTCCTGGATCGTGGTCGCCACGGTTTCGGCATCGGCACCGGTAGTGAAATCGACCATCCCGGTCCAAAATGCTCCCGCGCCGATCTCCCCCGGCATCAGATCTGAGCCGTCGAAGCGCAACGTTGTTGCGTTCGTCAGGATTTCGCCCATCGCCCGCACGGTCTCATTGCCATAGGCATCGGGATTGACGCCCTTGAACGGGGTCAGGAAGCCTTGCTGCGCCATCCAGACTTCATGGGCGATCGGCGTCTTCAGGAACTCGATGAAGGCCCGGGCCGCTTCGCTGTCGTTTGAGATGGCAAAGAGTGTGCCTGCGCCGAGTACGGGCGTTCCGAGATCTTTGTCTGCAAAGGCTGGGAAATAGAAGAAGTCTGCATCACCATCCTCACCGACCTCGGAGCCATCGGGGAAAAACGTTGTGATAAAAGAGGCCTGACGATGGAGGTAGCATTCCGGCGGGAACGTAAACAATCCGCTCGGACTGTCGCGGAAATCCGTGGTCGCCACGGCGGATGACCCGCCGGACACGAAGTCGTCATTCTTGGCAAACCAGCCGTATTCCTCAATCGCTGACACGACGTCCGGGTCATTGAACGATTTATCGTTGTTCACCCACTCATCATAGACCTGCGGCGGGTAGAGCCTCAGAAGCAGGTCTTCCACCCAATCCGTGGCGGGCCATCCGGTCGCAGCCCCGGACCCGAGGCCGATACACCAGGGCGTGCCGCCATCGGCGACGATCTGTTCGGTCAGGGCCTTGAGGTCCTCCATGGTCTCAGGAACCTCATATCCCATCTCATCGAACTGCTCGGGCGAATACCAAACCAGAGACTTCACATCGAGCTTGTAGAACAAGCCATACATCGCTTCTTCGCCATCGGGACCGGGGAAGGTGGCGAGATCGGCGAAGGATTCGCCAGCGGCGTAATTATCCACGACCCACTGCGCCGTTTCGTCATCGAGCGGCGCGAGGAACCCGCGGCTTGCCATATCCGCTGCGAGGCCCGGCTGCGGAAACACCGCAATGTTCGGTGCAGAGCCTGCCTGAGCGCTGATGACGATATCCTGCTCAAAACTGTCGGAGCCCGAGTAATTAACCGTCGCGCCGGTGGCCTGCTCAAAATAGGCCGCAACCGAGTTGAAGAGTTCGTCGTCGAGGCCCGTCCAAGGCCCAGTCGCGGTCAGGGTCTGTCCACTCAGATCGTAGGCTGCGGCAAACTCCTCGTAACCGGCCCAATCGAAGCGATCGTCGTCGCCCGGTTCAAAAATGAGGTCTTGCGCCCCGGCAGATGCAGCCACGAGCGCAAGCGCGGCAGCACTCGCATAACGAAACACGCGCATGCGTTTCCCCCCTGTGTTGCGGCCCGTTGGACCGTTATCGCGGCTTTGGTATCTCAGACCAAACCATCTTGATTAACCAAAGAGATGCGCTGCTTGTCGCGCCCTGTCAAGCGAGGGTCGCGTCTGTCTTTTGTTGCGAGATCACGTCCGAGCGAGAGCGCCTGATGCGAGGCTGCGCGACCCGCCCCGGTTGCTGCGGGGCAGACCCGAAAACGATGGATCCCCGAACGCCGCGATCTCGGATAGAGTGGTGTTGCAGCGGTGTGGCCCTGACCCAAGAAGGCATGAAAATGACCCGACAGACGACTGAGTTCACGTTCACGCGGAGCGACTTTCCCGATGGCTTTCGTTTCGGCACCGCAACTTCGGCCTATCAGATTGAGGGGTCCGATTTCGGTGCTGCAGGCCAATCCCATTGGGACACATTCGCGCAGACGCCCGGCAATGTCGTTCGGGCGGAGGATGGCCGGCGCGCCTGCGATCACTATCACCGATGGGCGGAGGACCTCGATCTCGTCCGTGCGGCGGGCTTGGATGCCTATCGATTTTCCATGTCCTGGGCGCGGATCTTGCCCGAAGGCAAGGGTCAGCCCAACCCGGAAGGCCTGGATTTCTACGACCGGCTGGTCGACGGTATCCTGGAGCGGGGGCTCGAACCTTGGGCCACCCTCTATCATTGGGAACTTCCCGCCGCGCTCGCGGATCAAGGCGGCTGGCAAAACCGCGACATCGCGTCCTGGTTCGCCGATTACGCGGAAATCATCATGGGCCGGGTCGGAGACCGACTCCATGCCACCGCGACAATCAACGAGCCGTGGTGCGTGTCGTGGCTGAGCCATTTTCTCGGCCATCATGCGCCGGGGTTGCGCGATATCCGCGCGACGGCACGCGCGATGCATCATGTGCTTTTGGCGCATGGCCGCGCGCTCTCTGCGATGCGCGGGCTCGGTCTCAGCAATCTGAGCATTGTCCTCAATTTGGAGCACGCGAGGCCCGCCGATGACACGCAAGACAGCGCGCAGGCAGCTTCCCTTTACGACGGGATCTACAATCGCTGGTTCATCGAAGGCATTCTGAAGAGCGCCTATCCCGAGACTGTGCTTGCCGGTCTTGAGCCGCACCTGCCCTCGAATTGGCAGGACGATTTTGGCGAGATCGCACAACCGCTCGACTGGATCGGGATCAACTACTACACCTGCAAGAGGATTGCGGCTGATCCCCGCGCACCTTGGCCGTCGCTCAAGGAGGTGCCAGGCCCGCTGCTCAAGACCGATATGGGATGGGAGATTGCACCGGACGGGCTTTTGGATTTTCTGCGCCGGTTTTCAGCGATCACGGAGGGCAAGCTTCCCATTTACGTGACGGAAAACGGTCTCGCTGAGGCCGTGCCGCATGACGATGCTGGCCGCATCGCCTATCTCGATGATCACCTTGCCATGGCGCGCCAAGCGATTTCGGAAGGCGTCGATCTGCGCGGTTACTTCATCTGGTCGCTGCTCGACAATTACGAATGGGCGCTTGGATATGAAAAGCGCTTTGGGCTCGTCCATGTCGATTTCGATACACTTCAACGCAGCCCCAAGGCCAGCTGGCACGCTCTGAAGTCTGCCATTGGTGGGGATGCCCGCAACGCGTGAATCCAACCGGTGATGGCACCCAGGGAAGCTTAACCGCGCGCAACCCCGATCTGGTGCAGGTCACTGACCTGACCGAACCGGCGCTCTCGCGCCCGAAAGGCTTCCACCTCGCGGCGCAGATGCGCCACGGTAAAGTCTGGCCAAGGCAATCCGGGAAACGTATATTCGGAGTAGACACCTTGCCAGAGCAGGAAGTTCGACACGCGTTGCTCGCCGGATGTGCGGATGATGTAATCGGGGTCGGGAAGCCCGCCGGTATCGAGGGCCGCCGTGAACGCGCGCTCGGAAAGGGTGTTGGCCGGGCTTGGCGCGCCTCCAGTCTCTTCCGCCAGGATTTTGATGGCCCGGACGATTTCGTCGCGACCGCCATAATCTATCGCAATGGTGAGATTGAGGCGCGCGCATGAGGTTGTGGCCGCTTCCAACCGGTCCATGAGCACCTGAAGACCGCGCGGCAGGCGGTGGCGCATGCCGATGAACCTTACCCTGACGCCTTCTGCACGGAGCGAGTCAAGTTTGCTCAAGATGTATTGCCGAAAGATCCGCATCAGACCTTCCACTTCGGCGAGAGGTCTTTGCCAGTTTTCGGTCGAAAAAGCGTACAACGTGAGGTGTGTGATCCCGAGTTCGGGGCAGCCCCGGACGATTTCAGTGACGCGCCGTGCGCCCCGCGCGTGACCCGAGATGCGAGACAGGCCGCGGGACTGCGCCCATCGGCCGTTGCCATCCATAATGATCCCAACGTGAAATGGCGTGGGGCCTGTATCGCGCATCAACCAAACTCTCGGGTCTTTTTACATTCCTGCATAGGGCGGATTGCCCAGACGCGCAACACGGGCGACCCGAATTGTCAGGTGGCGACAGAGACCGTCACAAAAAGTGAAAGACCCGCCGAAACGGGTCTTTGCAGTTCTCAATGCCGGCGCTGCTTGGCCCCGACAGATGATGTGGTTCAGGCCTGCGCGCGCGGGATACGCACGTTCTCGACCAGGTCCTGGATCTCCGCAGGCGTTGGCTTGGTCATGCCAGACACAACATAGGCTGTTGCGAAGTTCAGGATGGCACCGATCACGCCGAAGCCCGATGGGTTGATGCCGAGGATCCAGCCATCCGGCTCGCTCAGAGGCGCGGTGCCAGGGATGAAGAACCAGCCCTTGTAGAGGAAGATGTAGATCATGGTGGTGATCAGGCCGACGAGCATGCCAGCGATCGCGCCTTCCTTGTTGATGCGCTTGGAGAAGATCCCCATCATCAACGCCGGGAAGAGGCTGGACGCCGCCAGACCGAAGGCGAGTGCCACAACCTGCGCCGCAAATCCTGGAGGATTGAGGCCCAAATATCCGGCAATCATGATCGCAACCAACATAGACACACGCGCCGCCAAGAGCTCTGCTTTTGGACTGATATTCGGCATGAATATCCCCTTCAGCAGGTCGTGGCTAACCGAGGACGAAATCGCCAAGAGCAAGCCCGCCGCTGTCGAGAGCGCGGCCGCGATACCGCCCGCTGCCACGAGAGCGGCTACCCAGTTCGGCAATTGCGCAATCTCTGGATTTGCCAACACCATGATGTCGCGGTCGAAACGGGTCAGTTCGTTGCCAGCCCACCCAAACTCTTCAGCCTGAGCGACCATCTCCGGGTTCTGGTCGTTGTAGTATTGGATCCGACCGTCGCCATTCTTGTCTTCGAACTGAAGCAGGCCTGTCGCTTCCCAACGCTCCATCCAAGCGGGCTTCTCATCAAACGACAGATTGCCGTCCGGCGAGCCGACCGGTCCGGTTTGGATCGTTGTCGTCATGTTGTAGATCGCCATCGCAGCAACAGCCGGTGCAACGGTGTAGAGCAGAGCGATGAAGATGAGCGTGTAGCCCGCAGACTTCCTCGCATCGGCAATCTTAGGAACGGTGAAGAACCGCACGATCACGTGGGGCAAACCGGCCGTCCCGATCATCAGAGACAAAGTGAGCAAAAACATATTGTAAGTGCCCATGCCCGGCCTATCTGTATAGGTGCCGAAGCCTAAGTCCTGCATGATATTGTCAAGCGCAACAAGGAGATACGTATCTTGTCCCGCAAGTGTCGATCCCAGTCCGATCTGCGGGAAGACGTTGCCTGTGAGCTGCAGGGCGATGAATATCGCAGGAACGGTGTAGGCGAAGATCATGATCACGTATTGCGCTATCTGCGTATAGGTAATGCCTTTCATCCCACCCATGACGGCGTAGATCGCGACAATCACCATACCCACGAGGAGCCCGAGGGTAATTGGCAGATTGAGGATGTTGGAGAAGGCAATCCCAACACCGCGCATCTGGCCGATCACGTATGTGAGCGAGATCATGAGAAGGCAGATCACGGCAACGCCGCGCGCAGTTGTCGAGTAGAACCGGTCGCCGATGAATTCAGGCACCGTGAATTTGCCGAATTTGCGCAGGTATGGTGCGAGCAGGAGCGCCATCAAGACGTATCCGCCGGTCCAGCCCATAAGGTAGGCGCCGCCGGTATATCCGAGGAAGGCGATCAGGCCTGCCATGGAGATGAACGAGGCGGCCGACATCCAGTCGGCAGCCGTTGCCATGCCGTTTGCAACGGGGTGAATTCCGCCGCCAGCGACGTAGAATTCCTCGGTGCTTCCCGCGCGAGACAGGATTGCGATGGCAATATAGATCGCGAAGGTGATCCCGACCGCGATGAGACTAAGAGTTTGCAGATCCATTTCCGGCTTTCCTCACCCTTCGTCCACGTCGAATTCCCGGTCCAGCTTATTCATCCGCCAGGAATAGTAGAAGATCAGGACTATGAAGGTGTAGATTGCGCCCTGTTGGGCAAACCAGAAGCCGAGCGGGTAACCGCCGAGATTCACCGCGTTCAATAGCGGTGCGAACAGAATGCCTGCTCCAAGTGAAACAATGGCCCATACGACCAAGCAAGGAACAATAATTCCAATGTTCCTACTCCAATACTCTCCTACATCCTTAGATTGAGCGTTCATTTTTCTCCCCAGTCAAAGTGTTCCTCGTTCAGTCGTCTTCTGTGCGCAATCATACCACCCGTTAGTCATTTTCTTTCTTTGCGCATAAGGAAATTTGGTAATTCTTTCAAAGCTGATAGTCCAGAGATAATTTGGACTGGAGCCTTTTAGACTCGCGGAACGCCTCCTTCAAAATCCGCTTGTCCAGGTCGTGAAGACCGTCTGGTGCGACCCGGTTTGAGAGGTCTTTACCCTCGTCAGCCTGCATCTCGTTTATCCGCATCCGAAGAAGCCGGATGTAGTCATATGCATCGCGCCACGCCGCAGAATCGTTTGGATTCAAGGCACCCTTGTCCGTGACTGCACTCAGCCGGGCGATTGTGTTTGTCGCCGGGATTTGATTGGCCAGGGCAAAAATCCGCATCGCGTCGATGAAGGGCGTCACGCCGTTAACTTTGAGATCAATTGTGTTGGATTGGTCCCCTTTGCCGGACAGTCGGAAGTCCCGGATCAGGCCTAAGGGAGGTGTGTTCCGCAGCGCGTTCGCCGCCATCTGTTTGAGGAAACGGCTGTTCTTCGCGGTCTTCTCCAACAGCCAGGTCCGCAGTTCTTCCGCGGGTTCTGGCGCGCCCCAGAGGGGTCGGAAATCAAAGAAGATGGACCCTTTCAGAAGATGTTCCGGTGTCCCCTGATCGATCCAAGCGGTGAAGCGGCCCTTCCATTCATCGAGGGTCATACAGCACTCGGCGTTCTGCGCCATGATCCCGCCGGTGCAGAGCGGGAAACCACAGGCATCCAGGGCGTCATTGACCTTCTTGGCAATCGGCATGAGCACCTGTCGCCCGGCCTCGGCATCCATACCTTCCGGCGGAACAAACAGGATGCCGTTGTCTTGGTCGGTCTTGAGCGTCTGCTCCTGACGGCCCTCGCTGCCAAAGGCCAGCCATGTGAACGGAAAGGGAGCGCCGCCCTCTTCCTCGAGCACGAGATCAATCAGGCGAACCGCGATCTGATCGTTCAGAAGAGTAATGATTTGAGTAATTTGAGCGACCTTCATCCCCTGCGCGATCATCTGCGCCACAAGGACATGAATCTCTCTTGCAAGCCGCGCGACATCGTCGACGCTTCCCGCGCGCGTGATGGACTTCGACAGGTTGACGAGGCCCACCCGCTGCATCGAGAAGAGGTCCCGCTCGGACACGACCCCCTTCAGCCTGCCATCTTCGACCACGACGATATGATGGATCCCGGCATTCGCCATCATCATCGCAGCCTCAAAGGCAAAGGCCGAACTTTCGATTGTGAAAGGGTCTTCGGTCATCACGGACCGGATTGGGTCCGAATATGGGATCTGGCCCAGCGCGACGCGGGTCATCAGATCACGCAACGTGAAGATACCGATCGGCCCACCGGCCTCATCGACGATCAGCATGGAGCCGATCTTTGCCTCACTCATCCGCTCTAGAACGTCCATGATTGAAGCATCCGGTCCGCTCGTCATCGGCCGACGCAGACGCTTCTCCTTGAGGGATATGCTCAGTGAACTGTCATCGCCCAAATCGCGGGCGGCCTCGGCCCGGACATGGCGGTTTACCTTCTCGATCAGCCCCGAGAGCCTGTGCGTGCAATAGGCGTCGAAGACCCCCGACATACTCCGCAACTCGACAAAATCGGCACGCTTCATCGTGAGGCACGTCACATCGCCCGATGCGCGCTGCGTGTTGCGCACAGGGCGGCTCGCCACAAGCGCGCCGATCGGAAAGCACTCGCCTGGGATAAGTTCAAACGCGTTGCCGGAAATGGCTTCGTCCTCACCGCTTTTCTCGCCGATGACGAGGCCGGTTTGCAGGATATAGAACCACTCGGCGGGGCCTGCGGAGGGGTCGGTGATCGCCTCTCCGTCCGGGAAGCTCACGCGGGTGAGTCTGCCGGCCAGAAACTCCAGATGCTGAGGCGCCATCTTGTCATAGGGGGCATGCATGCTAAGAAACGCCAGCATTTCCTTCTGGTCTGCCCCGAGCGTCGTCGTCGATATGTCTTGCAGTCCCATCTAACCGCCTGTTCCCGTTCCATGTGCCACGATCATACTGCGCTGCCGCAATTTGGCAGCCATGTTAGACTTGCGCATGACATCTCCGAAAATGTCGAGCCCTTGCGTTTCGAGCCGTCCGATCATTTGGACCAGCAAATCCGCAGTTGCGATCGTGTCTCCGAGCGCGGTGTGACGCTCTGTGTTCTCGATACAGTAACGCTCGCACAACGCATCCAAAGAGTGATCCGCTTCTTCGCCATCGAGGAGTTGGGAGAGCAACATCGTATCGAGCACCGGATTACTAAAGCTGACCCCGGCTGCTGTTTCCTTCATACTGATGAACCGCAGATCGAAGGCGGCGTTATGGGCAACCAGGACGGCGCCATCCACATAGCTGCGGAACTCGGGAAGGATCTCGATGAGCGAGGGTTTGTCGGCGACAGCGCTGTCTGTCACGCCGTGAAATTTGATCGAACTCGGTGGGATCGGGCGGCCGGGATTGACAAGCCAGTCCACACTTTCTCCCGATAGGATCCGCTTTCGCACGACCGGCACGGCGGCGATCTGCACGATCTCATCACCCTGGGTCGGGTTAAGGCCGGTCATTTCGCAATCAAAGACCACGTAGCGCAGATCAACGAGCCGCTTGGCGGCAAAGTCCTCATTGCCCTGATAGGCTGCCATGAGACTCGCATCGTAGAATTCGGGCCGCGCCTCTTTGCGCCGCGCCGGCGTCAATTTGCTGCTCTGCGTGGGCCGCCGGAGCGAAACATACACGGCAGCCAGCCCATCCTCAGCGCTCTCCCGCGCCACGAGGGCCGTTCCGTGACGTTCCAAAACACTTCCCAGATGCTCATGCTCTCCGGGCCCCTGGCATTCGAGATCGAGCCAGGTTTCCAGATCGTCCGCATCCGCGCCGCGGCCCTTCCAGCTCAGTTCAACGCGCACGTCGTTTTCGCGGTCCTGCGTCTCGAAAAACACCTCCTCGACATTGCGAGACTGCGAGATTTCCAAGATCAACGCTTCCAAGGCTTCGACGAGCGCGAGGCTATCGGCTCTCACCCAATTCGGTGTCCCAATCAGCGTGACGCGGGCTGCATCCTCCGGCAGGTTCTTCTGCACCAACTGGATAAGATCGAGACCGTAGACATCGACAAGGGTCGAATGAGTGATCATCAGATCCTGGATCCCCGCCGAAACGGCAAGAGCCATATCCGAGGCTTCCTGGCTCGCCTGCGCCGCGACATGCGCCAGGGTCTCGCGTTCACCCGGTCGAAGGTTGTCGACTTCCACAAGGCGCGCTGATGCCCTGCGAATCTCGCTCAGCATCGGCGAGAGCTCCGATATGAGCGCATGCCGCAACGCGTCACCGCCCGCGAGCAGAGCGCGCTCCTGAGAGCCGTCTACGAGGGTCATCAAGTATCCGGTCACCTCGCCCTCGCTGCCGAGCAGAAGGCTCAACCGGCCATTGAAGACCTTCGCGCCATCGAGCGTGTTGCAAAAAAACGGCGCGGACACGGCGCTGAGGGAGTCTGGATCGTCTTTATGGCGCATTTCGAGGCGCGAGAGGCTGTGTGTCACCGGGCCAATGTCGAGGACATCGCCGAGGAAACGCCCTAGCCCGATCCGGTCGGGCACATCCGGCAAGGCCAGCGCAGCGCCGTTATAGAGCATGATCTGGTGCTGGAGGTTGCACACGAAGACCCCCTCGCTGAGGTTCTGCAAGATCGTTTCGAGCCAGGCCTTTTGTCCACCCGCCTCCTCCGCTTCTACCTTGCCGGCATGTTGAACTTCTTGGCGCGTCTGGCTCAACGTCTGGGAGAGCGCAGAGACCTCCTTTGCAATGGGTTCCAGGAAGCCGGTTTTGCCAGGCTCGAAGCTTAAGTTGGGGTTCTGAGATTCGCGGACGAGCCGCATGCGCTGGACCAGCCTCTGGGTCGGTTTTGCCACGAAGCGCTGATGGAGAAAGAATGCAATAAGGACCCCGGCAGCGCCGATTGTTGAGCCAAGGGCCGCATGCAGCCAAGGCGGGGTCGTTGGCGCGACGCTCAAGACCACCCAATCGACGGCAAAAACGCTGGCCGCGAGAATTCCAAAGATCAGACGTGATCGCTCGTTCACTCCACCTTCGTGCGGACGGCGCCGCCTCCCTGAGTTGTTTTTGTTGCCATCGCGCACGGTAAGCGGTTTGGCTTTGATTTAAAACAATCTCAGCAGGGAAGAGACGGCGTTGAGCAAGAAAACACTGCGTCACCCAAGCAGCGCGACACATTTGTGATGTCGTGAGGATCGGAACGCACACGCACGACTGTAAGGGCAGAGATTACAGGATACGCGCGAGCCGCATCGGAAGCCTCGGCGCATTCAGCGACATGATGCGATAGAGCTGGCTGTAGACGCCGACTGTCAAAAAGAAGAACAACACGTTTAGCCAAGTCTTGTCATAGGAGACGATCGCAAGGACGGCGCAAAGAGCCGGGAGCATCCAGGTGACGAGACTGGTTGCTGGATTTCGGAATTCGATCTTGTGTTTCGGCACGATCCGCCGAGCATAACGCCGATGGGCGAGCATGTGGAAATGAACGCGATCGGGCTGGCCGACACTGTGCCCTTCACGCCGCGACTTGCGCCGCATCGAAGCGATTGTCTCGATGACAGGATAGGCACAGATCAGCAGAGCCGCCCAAGCCGAGATTTCCGAATTTCGTGCGGGCAGCAGAACGCCGAGGACCGCAAGAAGAAACCCGCAAAAATATGCGCCGCCATCGCCGAGGAAGATGTGGCCGCGCGGGAAATTCACCAGAAAGAAGCCGAGCACCAGGGCACCGAACAGAATTGCCAGATGCAGAACCAGGGCGTCGCCGACCTGCGCAGCCACGATTGCAAAGCCAGCAAACATGATCAGGAGCGAGCCCGCCGCGAGGCCGTGAAAGCCATCGATGATGTTGATCGCGTTGGCGACCCCGCCCATTGAAAAACAGGTGAAGAGCAGTGCGACCGGATAGAGAGCAAGCAGGAAATCGACGCCCGGCAAGTCCACCTTATCCATGACGTAGCCGGTGAAGAGCGCGAACAAGAGGCCCGACCCCATCGTTGCAATGAGCCGCGTTCGGACACCCACCTTGCGCGTCACATCCTCCAGCAACCCAGCCACCAAGGCCGGCACGCCAGCTAACCCGATCAGATACCAGGTTTTTTGAGTTTCCGTTGGCAGAAACATCCCAAGGGCCAGAAACGCCAAACCGATCCCTAGCCCACCTATTCGCGGCGTGGGGCGCTCGTGGAACTTCTGGACACCGTCATGATCGTCATGGGTCATGTGCCCATGCCAGCGCTGCGTCAAGATGACAGACAAGCAAATCAAGAAGCATGCGATCACGCCGATTATGGCGTCGCCCAGCAACCCACCGAAAAGCAAATCAAACAATCGATCGTGCATTACGAATCATTCAGACGCCGCTCAGTGCCCTCGTGGTTTTGCTGCCTGTTAACCAAAGTTCCTTTGGGATGCGACTGCAATTCCATTCAGGGGCGAGCCTTGCGCGCAAATGTGCCTAAATGGTTACAGCGGGATACCGATGTCTACCGGTTGCACCGGCGTCGTTGATGGTGCCCGGGGCTTTTCTTTTCCAAGGCCACGTGAAATAGGGGCGCAGATCAACGTCAGCTCCGAGGAAAGCGAGATGAAGCTGCGCGACGCGCTCACCTTCGATGATGTGCTCCTGGTTCCTGGGGCATCCGAGGTGCTGCCCGCCGACGCCGACACGCGCACACGCATCACCCCGAGCATTTCGTTGAACATCCCGCTGGTCAGCGCGGCGATGGACACAGTCACGGAGTCCAAGATGGCGATCGCCATGGCGCAATCGGGTGGTATGGGCGTGATCCATCGTAACTTCAGTGTCGAAGAACAGGCCGCAAAGGTGCGCGCGGTCAAGCGGTTCGTCTCCGGCGTTGTCGATCATCCGGTGACGTTGCGGCCCGACAATACCCTCGCCGATGCGCGCCTCCTGATGGAACAATACCGGGTGACGGGCTTCCCCGTGGTCGATGACACCGGGGTGGTGGTCGGCATTCTCACCAATCGTGACATGCGGTTTGCAACCTGCGACTCGACACCGGTGCGCGAGATGATGACGGCCGAAGATCTCGCGATGCTTCGCGAGCCTGCCGATCTCTCCGAAGCCCGCCGGATGATGCAGGCACGCCGGATCGAGAAGCTGCTTGTCGTCGATACAGCCGGGCAACTGACCGGGCTCCTCACGCTCAAGGATCTCGAACAGGCTGTCTTGAACCCCCGCGCCACCCGCGACGACCTTGGGCGTCTACGCGTGGCCGCCGCATCCTCGGTCGGCGATGCGGGCTATGAACGCTCCGTGGCGCTGATCGATAGCGGCGTCGACGTCGTGGTGATCGACACCGCCCATGGGCATTCGAGCGCGGTGGCGGAAGCCGTTTCCCGAATCAAGGCCTACAAGCCGAGCGCGCAGGTCGTGGCGGGAAATGTCGCGACGGCCGCAGCGACCCGCGCCCTGATCGATGCCGGTGCCGACGCAGTCAAAGTGGGCATCGGGCCCGGATCCATCTGCACGACGCGTATCGTGGCGGGTGTGGGCGTGCCGCAAATGACGGCGATTCTCGACTGCGCCAATGAGGCGAGCAAAACGGGCCACGTCATCATTGCGGATGGTGGCATTAAGTTTTCCGGTGATTTCGCCAAGGCAATCGGCGCCGGTGCGCATTGCGCGATGGTGGGCTCCATCCTGGCCGGGACCGACGAGGCGCCCGGCGAGGTCATCCTCTACCAAGGCCGCAGCTTCAAATCCTACCGCGGCATGGGATCCGTGGGCGCAATGGCGCGCGGCTCCGCCGACCGGTATTTCCAGAAAGAGGCGAGCGCCGAAAAACTGGTGCCCGAAGGGATCGAAGGACAGGTGCCTTACAAAGGCGCGGTCTCGGTCGTCCTGCACCAGATGGTGGGCGGGTTACGCGCCGCGATGGGGTATACTGGCCACAAGACGATCCCGAGCATGCAGACAGGCTGCGAGTTTGTCCGGATCTCGAATGCAGGCCTGCGAGAGAGCCATGTGCACGATGTGCAGATCACGCGCGAAAGCCCCAATTACCGTCTCGGCTGAGCGCATTGACGCGTTGCTGGCTTGGTTTGCGCCCTTATCTGGCCCGATCTCGACGAGGGTCTTCGGATGACACAGGCCACGGAAATCGACTTCCCTGAGCTTGCCGATCGGTTGCTGGCAGGGAGCCCAGGTCGTCGGCAGATCGTCGCCATCGCCGGTCCGCCCGGCGCTGGAAAAAGCACTGCGGCCGAACTCCTCAGGGACGCGATCAATGATCAGCGCCCCGGCTTTGCCGAAATCCTGGCCATGGACGGGTTTCACTTCGACGACGCCGTGTTGGAGGCACGGGGACACCGGCCACGGAAGGGTGCCCCCCATACGTTCGACATTGGCGGCTTTCTCGTCATGCTGAAGCGTCTCAGCGCCGATGATGGCACGGAAATCGCGGTGCCGGTGTTCGACAGGGAGATCGAGATCGCGCGGGCCAGCGCCTGGATCATTCGACCAGCGGCACGCGTCATCCTCGCGGAGGGCAATTATCTACTGTTGGACCACCCGGATTGGGCGCCAATGCGGTCTCTCTTCGATTGCACGGTCTTTCTCGATGTTCCTTTCGACGTCCTCCATTCGCGGCTCATGGCGCGTTGGGTTGGGTTGGGGCTCACCGGCGAGGGCCTCACACGCAAAATGGAAGAGAACGATCTGCCCAATGTCCGGCTTGTTTTGGATGAAAGCGTCGCACCAGACTACCGGATCAATAATTTCTGAACCGATTCGGTTGTGAATGCAGCCATTCGAGGTATCTTCACCAAGGGGTAGAGTATGCCGCATTGCGGCGTATCGAGTATGATGGGTGGATTGGACGCATGGATCGGGTTGATTGTATTGTTGTAGGCGCGGGCGTTGTCGGGCTCGCGGTAGCGCGTCGACTGGCCGGGGCGGGGCAGGAAGTGATCGTCTTGGAGCGAGAGACGCTCATCGGCAGCCACACCAGTTCCCGCAATTCAGAGGTCATCCACGCGGGCATCTATTACGCCGCTGGCTCGGCCAAGGCGCTGCACTGCGTCCGCGGTAAACACATGCTCTATGAGTATTGCGACAGCCGGGCAGTCCCGCATAAGCGGCTGGGTAAGGTCATCGTGGCCACCGAACCTGAACAGGTTCCAACGCTGGCAGGCATCGCCGAAAGAGCGGCCGCGAACGGGGTCTACGATCTCGTCTATCTGGACAAAGCCGATCTAAACCGCCTGGAGCCCGACTTGCGGGGCGAAGCGGGCTTGCTTTCGCCATCGACGGGGATCATCGACAGCCACGGCTTTATGCTGAGCCTCCAGGGCGAAATCGAGGATCACGGCGGGATGATCGCCTTTGGATCCGACTTTGTCGCGGCCCGTACTGTGGATGGCGGCTTCGAAATCGAAACCGACGGTGACGATGGCCCGCACAAGATCGGAGCCACACATCTCGTGAATGCCGCGGGCCTTTTCGCTGGAGAGGTCTCCGACCGGATCGAATGCCTCGCCCCGAAGCATCGGCGCAAGATCCACTATTGCAAGGGCAACTACTTCAGCGTCGCGGCACGGGTGCCGTTTTCCAAACTGATCTACCCTGTGCCCGAGCGCGACGGGCTTGGCGTCCATCTCACGCTCGACATGGCGGGGGCCGGCCGGTTCGGTCCGGACACGGAATGGATCTGCGGCATCGATTACAGCCTGGATGCAGGGCGCGGCGATGTGTTCTACGACGCCATTCGCCGCTACTGGCCGGGGCTGTCCGATGGTGCGCTTGCGCCGAGCTATACGGGCATCCGCCCGAAGCTCTATCCGGCAGGCGGTTCTGCAACGGATTTCGAGATCGAAGGCCCAGGCACCCATGGCGTCCCTGGCCTCGTCAACCTGTATGGCATCGAAAGCCCTGGTCTTACATCGGCATTGTCAATCGCCGAGGAAGCTGCGGCGCCTCTGATGTAAGGCCTGCCGCACCAGGCAGAGAGACGACGATTGGCCTCTTTAGGCATTGGGCGCTCTTTGCGACCGATTGCACTCCGCACAACCGTTCGCAGATCGCGAGGACGGGTCGCAGACGCTCGCTGTGTCGCCCTTTCCGTCGCGACCTGGCGGAACATTCGGGGGCCTATTGCCCCTGGATGTCGAGCCGCAGGGACTGTCAGTTTATCACGAGTTGCTCAAGTTCCCGCGCCGCCATTTTCAGGCGAGCGATATGTTTGCGCGCCTCGACAATGTCGGTGCGTACTGTCGGAGCGTGAAAGGATACCGTTGAGAGAAGACGGGTCTGGTCGTCGAACAGGGGAACTGCAATGGCGACCATGCCGTCCATGAATTCCTCGTTGTCCTCCGCGTGCCCTGCCCTTCGGACTGCATCTATTTCAGAGCGTAGCTGATCTGGGTCTGTAATCGTCGCCTTCGCACGCCGTGTGAAATTCGCGGCGTTGAGGTAGCGCTCGAAATGACGCGTGTTCAGCGTAGAGAGATACGTCTTGCCGCTGGCGGTGCAGTAGAAAGGCACATGTGTGCCGACGGGCAACTGGATGCGAAGCGGCCATTTCGTCTCGACCCGATCAAGATACACCATCGCTTCGCGATCCGGCACGGCCATGTTGCAGGTCTCTCCGATATCCTCTGCCAGTCGGCTCAGGACCGCGAGACGCGCGGTGCGGACCCGTAGCGAGGAAAGGACATTCGTGGACATCCGCCGCAGCCGACGCCCAGGCGTGAAGGATCTTCCGTCCAACTCCCGGATGATGAACCCTTCAGCCTCAAGCGTGGCAAAGAGACGATGGATTGTAGGCTTGGGCAGACCGATCTGCTGATTGACTTCCGTCGGTGTCACCGGCACGCCGATCCGCGCCATTTCTTCAAGGACCAGAAGAGTGCGCAGGTTTGTGGGAATGTTGCCCGCCTCGCTATCCTCTTCTGATCCAAGCACGTTTTCCAGTCCTTTACCGCTCCGGCAGAAGCATAGTCGCCAGTTCTGGTGTCAGTGCCACAATAATCCAAACGCTTATGAGCGCTACAAGATATGGCACGGTATAGGGCAGCAGCCGGAAATAGGGAACTCCGGTCACTCCCGAAGCGACATATAGGTTCAGCCCGTATGGCGGCGTGATGAACCCAATCGAGGCCCCGACGAGGAAAATCACAGAGAAGTGGATCGGGTCAACGCCAACCCCGGCTGCAATCGGTGCGAGGATCGGAGCCAGGATGATTGTGACCGGCAAGCTTTCCAGGATCATCCCGGAAAAGAAGACGATCACCATGGCCGTGAAGAGCACGGCATAGTATCCCCCCATGGATGTCACGAAATCGCCGATGACCTGCTGAGCGCCCAGCAGCGACAGGATCTGCTGCATCACAACTGAGATTGCGATCAGCGGGGCGAGGATCCCAGTGATCTGTGCAGAGCGCATCACGATGGACGGGATCTCCGGTATCGTGAACCCCTCGACGACAAGCATTTCGGCATAGGTCTTGTCGCGCCAGTCGAGATCCTTGCGGACCCCCACGAAGCGCGTGACGACCCAACTGAGCAGGCCCGCGATCAGACAGAAGCCAACGGTGACGCCCGCCGCTTCGGTCGGAGAGAATTTGCCGGTGTAGATCCCCCAGAGAACCAGCCCGATTGCGAAGAAGCCAAGCCACGCCCCAAACGCGGTTTTTAGGATCCGGTTCAGATTGATCGAGATGAGATGTCCCCATCCATTGATCCGGCAAAGGATCCAGCAGGCGAACTGCATGCCAACGACCATCAATGTGCCAGGAAGAATACCCGCCACGAAGAGGTCTGAAATCGGCAGGTTCATCAAGAACCCGTAGACGATGAAGATGATGGACGGCGGGATGATGATCCCGACTGTGCCACCAGCCGCAGCGGTCGCAGCCGAAAAGCGCTCGTCATACCCACCCTTGACCATCTCCGGGTGCAGCATCGACCCAATTGTCGCCGTCGTGGCCGAGTTGGAGCCCGAAATTGCCGCGAAGAGACCGCAGGCACCAAGTGAGGCCATCGCGAGCCCACCGCGCAGCCAGCCCAGAAGCGCGTAGGCAAAATCTGACAAGCGCCGCGCGATGCCAGATTTGTTGATCAGATCTCCGGTAAGGATGAAGAGCGGCATCGCCAAGAGAGCGAAGCCCTTGTTGAAAACATTGAGCAATTCCGAGCCCATGTTATCCAGAGTGAGCCCCAAGACGAAGGAGCACCCGATCACCCAGTAGCTGATGACGAGAAACACTGGAACCCCGAGCATAAACAATCCGGTGACGCCCAGCGAAATGATGGTAACCCACGTTCCGTCAGCCATCAATCTGCTCCGATCACAGCTTGCCGGACCAGGAGCTTGCCCGTCCGCCAGTTATGCATGTCTTCCTTGATGTTCTGAACGGCACGGCCCACCATGAGCATCGCGGCGACCGGTGCGGTGATCAAGAACCACCATTGCATGGTGTTGTCCGTTCCCAGGACGATCTGGAAATTCGCGGCTGAATTCGCAGTCAAACGCGAGGTTGTCACGAATAGGATCAATGCGAACCCGAACCAGAGCACGAAATCCATCCAGAGACAGGCCATTTGCATAGGTCGGCGCATCTTGGTGCGGAATTCCGAAAAACTGAGATGGGTGCGCAGCCGAATGTTATAGGCCGCTCCGGACCAGGCCATGATCATGAACAGCAAGGGCGGAATGGTCGTCGACCAGGGCTGCTGGTTTGCAAAGACGAACCTGTCGATCACGCCCCAAAAGATAATGAACGCGATTGCCAGATAACTGCCGACCATAATCGTCCGTTCGATAAACCGCTCGAGAAGCGGCAGACGATTGTAGAGCCACGACACGAGAAGCCCGCCCAATAGCAGCACAACGGTGCCCAGAATCCATGTTACGTTGCTACGCAGTGCTGTTCGAATTTCGAAACTGTCTTGGCTCGCGAGTGCGCCGAAAACCGCGCCGATATCGGATAAGACCGGCATTGGGCCTCTCCTTCCTGTCTTTAGAGAGTCGAAATGCGCGCCCGCGTGCTCACCCGCGGGTCACAGTTGCAGGAGAGCGCGTGGACCCGGAGGTCCACGGCCTAACTGCTAGTCGTGATAAGGGACGGCTGTTGCGTCAGCCACGCCACCATCTGCGCGGTTCGACATTCTCAGCGAGCGTGTGCGGGTTGTTGCGAACCTCGTCGAAAATCGCTTGGTAGGTGTCGATCCCATCGGCCCAACCATTGATCCGCTCGCGCCATTGCTCCCAAAGCTGCGGCTGGAATTCGGGCGAGCACATTTCCTCGGCTTTGCGGATTTCCTCATCCGACAGCGACGCGACGCGCACATTGTTCTCAGCAAAGACTGTCCCGGGAAGCTGCGGGTTGGAGAAACCGACAGTGTTGACCAGCGCGGCTTCATTCGCTGCCTGAACATGAACCTGGGTCAGGTAGCTCGACTCCATCACTGCGTCCTGCAGCTCACCGCCGAGACTGTCGAAGGTTGATGCCGTCATTGCTGTATGTTCGGTGCCGCAGAAGAAGCGCAAGTCGACGCACTGGCTGACCACCGGGGACATATTCGCGTAGGCGACAGCCGATGCCCAAGTTTCCGCGCCATCGATCAGGCCCTGCTTCAGACCGTCGAGGGTTTCCTCCCAGGACACCGGAACCGGATTGAGATTGAGCGCGTTCATCGCGATTCGGCCGAGCTGCGTGCCTGTGACGCGGTTCTTCGTTCCTGCGAGCTCATCGATACTGGTGACCGTTTCCCGGTCTTGCCAGTTCAGGCCCAATTGGATGCCGCGCAGTTCGGCGTGGGTGAAGAGGAATTTCAGCCCATGACGCTTCTCAAGCGGGTCGCGCAGGACACGCTGCGATTCGGGGCTATACATGAAGTAGTATTGGTCGGCCCGATTGCGGAACATGTAGGCGTAATCCAACACGTTCAGATAGGGCGCACCGCCAGCGGAGTTTTGGGTGGAGGCGGCATAAATGTCGATGATGCCTTGCTGGGCCTTCTCCACACAGGAGAGTTGGCCGCAGATCTGATTGTTGCCGATGAACTCGACCCGAATCTCTCCATCGGTCCTTTCTTCGAGGTCGCGCGCGAATTCCAAACAACCCGCGCGTTCAATCAGTAGGTTCTGCGGATTAAAGCCGGATGCGCCGAATTTCAGCGTGAACCGCGGCTCATTGGCGAAGCGTTTTTCATAAGTAGATTCAGCCGCTTTCGCCATAGAGGCCAGGCTGACAGCGCCCGTCATTCCACCTGCGGCCATCAGCGTCGACGTCGCGCCATACTGTCCAAAAAGACGCACGACATCGCGTCGCGATATGTTCGCAAACCTTTCCATTACCGACATCTCATTTCCTCCCTTATCATTTATGAGACTTGCAGTCTCAAAAATACAGAGTATGGTCAGCATAGCAAGAACGAAAAACGTTCTGGGGGGAGAGGTGAAAAAATGAGTGTGTTGTCAGCTGATTACATTGTTGTTGGCGCAGGCTCTGCCGGCTGTGTTGTCGCGAATCGGCTGAGCGCGGATCCTTCCCTGCATGTGGTATTGCTCGAAGCTGGCGGACGCGACTGGAATCCATGGATCCACGTGCCTGTGGGCTACTTCAAAACCCTCCACAATCCGAAGACCGATTGGTGTTACAAGACGGAGCCGGAGCCAAACCTCGACGGCCGTTCACTCGATTGGCCGCGCGGTAAGACCCTCGGCGGCTCGAGTTCCATCAATGGACTGCTCTACGTGCGGGGCCACCGGTCAGACTACGACCGCTGGGCGCAAATGGGGAATGTGGGCTGGGGCTGGGAGGATGTTCTTCCGCTCTTCAAGCGCTCCGAAACCCATGAAGACGGCGAAACCGAAATCCACGGCGGCAGCGGCGGCCTTTCGGTATCGCGGATCCGGGCCAAGAGCGCGATTGCCGAGGCATTCATCGATGCAGCGGTTGAGATGGGCGTCCCCCGAAGCGATGACTACAATGGCGGCGACTTGGAAAGTGCGGGCTATTTTCACCAGACGGCGCGCGGCGGGTTCCGTTGCTCCAGCGCGCGCGCGTTTCTCGCGCCCGCCAAGAGCCGCCCCAATCTCGAAATTCTGACCAAAGCCCATACGAAATGCCTGCTTTTTGATGAGAAAAACGCGCATCAAGTTACGGGTGTCCGGATCTCTCGCGGCGGCCAGACGCAGGATATTCGACTGCGCGAGGGCGGTGAAGTAATCCTCTGCGCAGGCGCAATCGGATCGCCGCAGATCCTAGAGCTGTCCGGGATCGGGCGCGGCGATGTGCTGTCCAAAGCGGGCGTGCCGATTCGCCAAGACCTGCCCGGGGTCGGAGAATGCCTGCAAGATCACCTCCAGATTCGGCTGGTCTATGAGGTCAATGTCCCCACGCTGAACGATGCGATCAACCGGTTCCTTCCGCGGATGAAAATTGGTTTGAATTACGTGCTCTTCCGGAAAGGGCCGATGAGCCTCGGCGCAAGCCAAGTTGCCGTCTTCGCCAAGTCGCAGGCGGGGCTAGAGGCGCCGGACATCCAGTTTCACTTCCAGCCGCTCTCCGCGGACAAACCTGGGATTGAAATGCATAATTTCTCTGGCATAACTTCGTCGGTTTGCCAGTTACGCCCGGAGAGCCGCGGTCATATCCACATTACGAGCCCGCGGGCCGAGGACTATCCGAAGATCGTCCCCAACTACCTGTCGGCCGCAGCGGACCAGTTGTGCGCCATACGGGGGATGAGGTTCGCTCGGGAGATGACGAAGACCAAGGCGCTCAGTCCGTTTGTCGTCCGAGAACACCTCCCCAGAGGCGATCCGGCCACCGATGAGGAACTCCTCGACGCGGTGCGGTCGATCAGCCAGACGATCTACCATCCCACCAGCACCTGCCGCATGGGAAACGACGACAACGCTGTCGTCGATCACAGGCTGCGCGTCTCGAAGATCGCGGGACTGCGCGTCGCGGATGCGTCGATCATGCCCGCCATCGTAAGCGGCAACACCAATGCGCCGACCATCATGATCGGCGAAAAGGCCAGCGACATGATCCTTGAGGATCGCTAGGCCTAAAACCGGAAACCTCCTTCTGTTCCTGTAATCCCGAGAGGATACGCCATGAAAATGACGACCGAAGAAGCTTTTATCAAAACGCTCCAGATGCATGGTATTGAGCATGCGTTCGGGATTATCGGGTCGGCGATGATGCCGATTTCCGATCTGTTCCCTGCAGCCGGGATCAAATTCTGGGACTGCGCCCACGAGGTGAATGCAGGCATGTCCGCCGACGGATACACCCGCGCCACCGGTAAAATGTCGATGGCCATCGCTCAGAACGGGCCGGGCATCACCAATATCGTCACGCCGATCATCACCGCCTATTGGAACCACACACCGCTCCTGCTGGTCACACCCCAGGCGGCCAACAAAACCATCGGTCAGGGTGGCTTCCAGGAAGTCAAACAAATGGCGATGTTCGAGGACTGTGTTTGCTACCAAGAAGAGGTGCGCGACCCCTCCCGCATCGCCGAGGTTCTCAACCGGGTGATCATGAAGGCCCATCGCGGGTCAGCGCCAGCGCAGATCAATGTCCCGCGGGACATGTGGACCCAAGTGATCGATATCGAGCTGCCCCAGATCGTGCAGATCGACCATCCACCGGGTGCGCCTTCCGCGATCAAGGAGGCCGCAAAGCTGCTGGCCGAGGCGAAGTTCCCGGTCATCCTGAACGGCGCAGGTGTCGTGCTGTCAGGTGCTATCCCGGCCGCTGCCGCCCTGGCCGACAAGCTCGCCGCACCGGTTTGCTGCAACTACCAGCACAACGATGCCTTCCCGGGCTCGCATCCGCTTTCCTGCGGCCCGCTCGGATACAACGGATCGAAAGCGGGTATGGAGATGATGGCCCAGGCCGATGTCATTCTTGCCCTCGGCACGCGGCTCAACCCGTTCTCTTCCCTGCCGGCCTATCAGACCGAATACTGGCCGAAAGACGCCAAGATCATCCAGGTCGATATCAACGCGGATCGGATCGGACTGACCAAGCGTGTGGCCGTCGGCATCCAGGGCGATGCACGCTCTGTCGCGGAACAGCTCCTCGACGCGCTGCCGGACGATCTCGACGCAGCCGCGCAGGATGCCCGGCGGGCTAAGGTCGCGCAGGCACGATCTGTCTGGGCGCAGGAGCTGACATCCATGGATCACGAGGACGACAGCGATGAGGGCGTGACCTGGAACGAGCGCGCGCGCAGCCGCGAGCCCGATCGTATGTCTCCGCGTCAGGCCTGGCGTGCGATCATGTCCGCCCTGCCGGAAGATGCCATCATCTCGACCGACATCGGCAACAATTGTGCCATCGGTAATGCCTATCCAAGTTTCCCTAAGGGCCGCAAATACCTCGCACCCGGTCTTTTCGGACCGTGCGGCTATGGCTTGCCATCGATCCTTGGAGCCAAGATCGGCTGCCCGGACGTGCCTTGCGTGGGCTTTGCCGGGGACGGCGCTTTCGGTATCTCGATGAACGAGTTGACCGCCTGCGGGCGTGGCGACTGGCCAGCCATTACGATGATCGTTTTCCGAAACTACCAGTGGGGCGCGGAAAAACGGAACTCGACGCTTTGGTTCGACGACAACTTCGTCGGCACGGAGCTCAATCTTGGCGTGAACTACGCCGAGGTCGCCAAGGGATGCGGGCTCAAGGGTGTTCAGGTCGTCGGCATGGAAGAGACAACCGAGGCCCTGCGGACAGCCGTTGCGGACCAGATGGACTCGAATGTGACAACCCTGATCGAGGTCGTGCTGAACCAGGAACTTGGCGAGCCGTTCCGCAGGGACGCGATGAAGAAACCGGTCGAGGTCGCGGGCATCCAGGCGTCTGATCTCCGGCCACAGCAACCGCGTCTTTGACCTTTGTTTCGGCGCCTTAGGCGCCGGACAAACGCTTGAAAGCCCCGGCAGACATCACGCCGGGGCCAGCCCCCGTGTTCTGCGAAGGAGTGTGACCCGTGATCCCGAGTTCGGCCCTGTCCTCCGGTCGTTGGACCGCCCTACGCGACGGTTCCAGAGAGCTTGCCCCCGGCATCGCGGTGTCGGTGCTTGTGGGCATCTCCGCGCAGTTCCTCTCAGAGCACTACGGCGCGCCTGCGATGCTCATGGCGTTGCTGCTTGGGATCGCGCTTCACTTCTTGGCCGAAGAGGGCAAATGTGTTGCGGGAATTGAGTTCACTGCACGCACCGTGCTTCGCACTGGCGTCGCACTTTTGGGCATCCGGATCAGCGTAGATCTGCTGATGGGCCTCGGGTTCGAGCTCATCTTGCTTATCGTGCTGGGGATCGCACTCACGATCGGCGTGGGCTGGGTCGGCTCACGGCTCCTTGGTCGAGGCTGGCGGTTTGCGCTGCTCACTGGAGGATCGGTTGCGATCTGTGGCGCGTCGGCAGCCATGGCGATTGCCGCTGTGCTGCCCAAGAACGAACATTCCGAACGCAATCTGATCTTTACCGTGCTCAGCGTGACGGTGCTGTCGACCATCGCGATGATCCTCTACCCGGCGATCATCCAAATCTTCCACCTGGACGACCGTGCCATCGGCGCATTTCTCGGGGGCACAATCCATGATGTGGCGCAGGTCGTGGGGGCTGGGTTCTCGATAAGCGACGAGGCCGGTGAAACGGCGACACTGGTGAAGCTCATTCGCGTAACCATGCTCGCACCGGTGGTCCTGATCTTCGCGCTCGCGATCCGCGCCCGGGGCCTCACCACATCGGACGCGCGTCCGCCGCTGATCCCGGGCTTCGTGTTGGTCTTTCTGTTGCTTGCCGCCGTGAACTCATTTGGGATTGTGCCCGGCTTTGTCAGCGAAGGTCTCAGCAGCCTGTCGCGCTGGGCGCTCTTGATCTCCATCGCCGCGGTGGGAATGAAAACGTCCCTGCGCCGGATTATGGATGTGGGCGGACCGGCAGTTGTTCTGATTGTCGGCGAGACGATTTTTCTCGCGGTGTTCGTGCTCGCCGGAATTCTTTGGCTGACGTGAGGACGCGCATATGCAAGCCACAGTGATAACGGTGAATGCCGGATCCTCGAGCATCAAGCTTGGTCTGTTCGACGCTGATGGCGGCGATGTCCCGATCGCCACATCGCTTTTGGACCGGATCGGCAGCGAGGACGCCAAGGCATCGATCAAGGTCGCGGATGGTCCGCATGAGGCGATCCCACTCCCCGCGGGAAGCGGACGGGATCACGCCAGCGGGCTGGCGGCCACTTTATCCGAACTGGCCAAGCACGCGCCCGCCCCAATCGCGGCTCTTGGTCACCGGATCGTTCATGGTGGCGAAGGCTTTTCCAGCCCGGTTCTGGCCGATGATGCCGTGCTGGAGCAGTTGGAAAAGCTTGTTCCCCTGGCAAGAAGCCACCAGCCCCACGGTCTCGCCGGAATTCGCGCGCTCCGATCGCAAATGCCCGACTTGCCGCAGGTTTGCTCTTTCGACACTGCCTTTCACGCGACGTTGCCCAAAGCGGCCAGCACAATCGCGTTGCCGCTTGAAATACGCTCCCGCGGTGTCCGGCGCTATGGCTTTCATGGCCTGTCCTACCAATGGGCCGCTCAGCGATTGCCCTCCCTTCTTGGGGAAGTCTCGAACGGACGTGTCATCGTTGCGCATCTTGGCAACGGCGCTTCACTTTGCGGTCTTGTCGCGGGCAAGAGCCGTGCGACGACAATGGGTTTCACGCCGCTCGACGGGCTCGTTATGGGCGAGCGCCCCGGACTGACGGATCCCGGTGCCATACTCTTCATGTTTGAGGAAATGGGATTGAGCGACTTTGAGGTTCGCGACATCCTTTTCAAACGTAGCGGTTTGCTGGGTCTTTCGGGGCTCTCCAACGATATGCGCACGCTGTTGGCATCGGCCGACCCCAATGCCGCTCTGGCTATCGAGGTCTATATCCATCGCATTGTGCGGGAAATCGGAGCCATCGCCGCTGAGATTGGCGGCGCTGATGCCCTGGTTTTCACAGGCGGCGTCGGCGAAAACGCAACCGAGATTCGCACGCGCATTCTCGAAAAACTCGACTGGCTCGGGTTTGCGGACCGTGATCGTTCCGGTATCGGCGACAGCCCCGCTCCGAGCGGCGACGATGCGAAGCCGGTCGTGGTTTTGCCAGCAAACGAAGAAGCGATCATCGCATCAGACGCGCGGGAGTTTGTCGGGCACAGCGGCCTATAGCAACTCTTCCCTGGATCGGCGCATCCAGGTTATCGCTCCCGACCGGTTTCAGCGCTGTGCCAACCGTGGCTGATCTGGCTACAGGCCGACGAAGTGCGAACTGTGCACGATGCCTGCCGCAACCGTGCTCAGCACCGCGACGGCTGCAACGACCTGATGCCAGAACTGACGACGGGAGAGGATCTTCAGGAGGTCATCCCCGCAGTAGCCGCGCCGCTTGATCCTGACGGCGGTGGAACATGTCGAGTAGGCAACAAACGCCAACGGGCATAGGAGCATAAAGGCTGCCTGGGCGGCTTCGACGCCCGACACAAACCCGACCGCGAACAGCCCCGACAGCAAGAAACCTACGAAGAGGGCGAGCGGGATACCGGTCCTGTCAACGAGGGATGTCGCGCGATACGCGTGTATCGTCGCAATCATCTCCACCTTTTGCATCACGTCCGGTAGGCGCCGTGCACGGGCCAGCATATCGTGGGGGACGCCAAGCGTGCGGTTCGTCACAAGTGTCCACACCACAAACTGCAGCACCCAATACCAAACGCTTTGGAAACTCGAATAGCCAAATGGGTCGAGATTCACTCGTTTACGTCTCCAAAGTTGCTGGCATAGGGACCCTTCCAGACGCGCTCAAAAGCCACAAGGCACCCGCACCGGTCAAGGTCGATGGGGACATATGCTGAACGGTCGCCCGGCCCTTGAGGCGCGGGCGCGCTCATGCCAAACGAGGGGACTTTTCTGGGAGGGACCGCACAATGACCCCGACATTCGCCCCCTATCCTCTCGGGCGGCCCCGTCGCCTCCGGCGTAAGGCTTGGATTCGGGATATGGTTGCGGAAACCCGGCTCGCGCCATCGGATTTGATTTGGCCGATCTTCGTTCGGGAGGGGGAAAACGTAGAGGACCCAATCCCATCACTCCCTGGCGTTTACCGACTGACGCAGGATCGGGTGGTCGAAGCCGCGCGTCGGGCGATGGATCTCGGGATCCCCTGCATCGCATTGTTCCCATACACCTCACCAGAGCACAAATCTCCGACAGCTGACGAAGCTTGGAACCCCGATAATCTGGTGAACCGTGCGACGCGCGCCGTCAAACAAGCTGTTCCCGACATGGGTATCCTGCTCGATGTCGCACTTGATCCTTACAATTCCGACGGTCACGACGGCATAGTTCGCGACGGTGTCGTGCTGAACGATGAAACCCTGATCGCGTTGGAGAAGATGGCGCTTTGTCAGGCCGCGTCCGGGTGCGATATTCTTGGGCCCTCTGACATGATGGATGGCCGCATTGGTGTGATCCGAGCCGCGCTGGAAGATCAGGGCTTCCACGACGTTTTGGTCATGAGCTACGCCGCGAAATACGCGTCGGCCTTTTATGGTCCCTTCCGGGATGCCGTTGGCGCGACGGGTGCGCTCAAGGGCGACAAAAAGACCTATCAGATGGATCCCGCAAACTCAGCCGAGGCGCTTCGAGAGGTTGCAGCCGATCTGACAGAGGGGGCCGATCTCGTCATGGTGAAACCCGGCCTTGCCTACCTCGATATCTGTCGTCGGGTGCGCGAGACCTTCGATGTCCCGCTCTTTGCCTACCAAGTGTCGGGAGAATACGCCATGCTGGAAGCTGCTTTCGCAAATGGTTGGCTCGACCGGGAAAAAATCGTCTTGGAAACACTCCTGGCTTTCAAACGCGCCGGATGTGACGGGATCTTGACCTACCATGCGCCGTTTGTGGCGGAACTCTTGCAAAAAACGGCAGACTAAGCGGATAGCATAGCGCAAAAGGTGCCAGATCGCGAAACTCGGACGAATGGCCAAATCCGTATAGTCATGTTATTTGATAGGCAGGCTGGCGTTTCGACCGGCGAAGAGGCAAGGTTTTATTGTTCAAGGAGCCGTCAATGACAGACTGGACCCGCCGCAGTTTTGTTCTTGCGGGCGCTTGTGGTCTCACCGCTTGTGTATCCCGCGCACCCAATGAGCAAAGCCCGAGAGAGAGGCTCGACGCAAGCGTTGATCGAGCTCTCAACGAGCTCTACCAGACCGTCCCGGGCGCGTCTGAACTCGGAGCCCGCTCACAGGGGGTCTTGATTATCCCTCAGATCCGCGAGGCTGGTTTCTTCGCGAGCGGAGCTTACGGTGAGGGCGCCTTGGTGATCGGTCCGGCCAAGGTTGAATACTACTCGCTGAGCTCAGCGGGGATCGGCTTTACCTTCGGAGCAGCTGAATACAATCAGGCGCTCTTCTTTTTGACATCCCAAGCCTTGCAAGACTTTCGACTGGCGGATGGATGGCAGCTTGGGGCGCAGGCCGCAGTGGCTGTGCCTCAGGGCGGAGCGGCCGCGGGCCTCACGACAACTCGGATCAACAGACCAATCGTCGAGGTGGTCTTTGGTCAGCGCGGATTGATCGCCGATGCGAGCTTCGCAGGCGCGAAATACAGCCGCATCATTCGGTGACGTTGTTAGAAGGCGACCGCAAGCGACGCTAGAGTAGTCTCGCTGAGGAAGACCGATTTGGATCGCTCGATAGGCCCGGAAATGGATCCAGCGTTGACATCTGCGCGCGGCAACGGCACCAAAAGTGCCGGTTTTGCTCCGGCATCACGGAATTTCGTCCGCTCGAACTTCGCGCCGGTCTTGATCCTCGTGATGGATCGCACAACCATAGACGGGTCCGGGACCGAGAGGTGAAGAGTAATGAGATTTGCAGTGCTGCTGGCCGTCATGACGTTTGTTGGAGCGCCAGCCTTTGCATCGGATCCGCTTGAGGGTCTGTGGCGCACCAATCAGTACCCAAATGGTGATTCCGGGATCATTCAGATCAGCCAGTGCGGCGGAGCCTTGTGCGGAACACTGGTGCGCACGTTCAAACCCACAGGCCAGGAATTCCAATCCAAGAATCTGGGCAAGCAGATCATTTCGGAGACGGTCGCGTCGGGCACTGGCACCTATCAGGGCAAGATCTACGCGCCTGGACGAGATCTGACATTCAACTCGAAGCTCGAACTCTCTGGCAACACGCTTGATGTTTTCGGCTGCAAGCTTGGCGTGTGCCGGAGTGGCGGCACTTGGACCAGGGTCGAGTAGTCGACTAAACGCCCCAGATCGTCTCTCGCACTCGAATTGCACGTTTAGTGGGGTGCGGCGTGCCGCTGCACGTTCGAGCGAGACGCAAGGGCGTTGTGCCGCTCTGTTAAGGCCTTCACGCGGCGTTAAGGTAGAGGTTTAAGCAGACAGTCCCTCGCGATTAGGGCTCAAGTAACGCACCCAAGCCTAGGATCTCCGAAGGTGCCAGAAATGGGGTGTTGGCGCCGCGAGGGGGTAAAATGGGTGTCCAATGGGAGCCGAGTGGCGCATGCCAGATGCGCCGCAGATGGCATTTCTATTCGGTCGTGCTGGTTGCCTGTCTGTGTTGCGTTCTGTCGCTCGGGCAGCAGGCTTCAGCTTCATCGGAATTCAGCGCACTGCGCTATCATGCAACCGTCGTGAACGGGAACCTTGTCGGATCGGCGTTCGCTTTGTCGACAACAATTGCCGTTACAAACGCGCATGTTGTCGAGGGGCTCTCTGCAGGACAGAACGTGGACCTCGTGGTATCGAGCAGCGGCAATCCAAAAATTGTCGCGTCAGTTCTTGCGATTAGCCGTCGGATGGATCTCGCAGTTCTCCGGGTCCCGCCCGGCTTTCTGCCTCCGGTGAGCAACCGAACGGTGAAAAGCCAGGCAGGAATGCCCATCGTTGCGGCAGGGGTAGATGCGTCGGGAGGACGGCACTCGGGCAAGAGGTTGGCCCTGCTTGGCCAGGTGCGAATACCGGTCCGAGATATAGACGTCTTCGGACCAGGGCTTATCGCAGGCATTCCAGGGGTCCGGCCCGGCTTCTCCGGGGGGCCGGTCCTGGATAGATCAGGGCATCTCGTAGGGATGCTCACGGCGATCCGAAGAAAAGAGAGCGGGCGCACCGGGCGGGCCGCTTCCCGAGCAGCCGATCCTCAGGCCTCGCAGCTCTCCGAGGAAGCCTACGTGCTCCGCGCCCAGGCCGTCCGAGATGAAGCCGAGAGGCTGATTAGATTTGCCTCGACATCCGACCGCTGAAGCTGTCTCTTTGATTGAGGCAACCCCGTCTGAATAATTGGCCTCCAGATGCCACGATTCTTTCGGGACTTGCCGCTGCTGACGTGATTGGCCAGGGGGATGCGGATGCGATTGGCAGGCCGCGATTTCATTGTCGTTGGGGCAGGTATTTCTGGTCTCGCTTCAGCGATTGCACTTGCTCAGCGAGGCGCCGAAGTCCGCTTGTATGAACAAGCATTCGCTCTCACGGAGGTCGGCGCAGGCCTCCAAATCGGGCCGAACGCGGTCGCGGTCCTGGAAGCGCTCGGCTTGAGAGACGCGGCAGAGCAAGTGGCGAGCCTCCCAGAAGCGATTGAGTTGCGAGATCTTCAAACGGAAAAATTGGTGACGCGCCTTGAACTCGGGCAAGTCTGCGTTGCGCGGTATGGCCGCCCCTACTGGCATTTTCATCGCGCAGACCTGTTGGAGGTGTTGGCAGACGGCGCGAAAGAAGCAGGTGTCGATATCCGTCTCGGCGAGCGGGTAAGTTCGAGCACCCCGCTCGATGAGAGGGATCGCTGCCGCGTAGAACTGGAGAACGGGACAACCGACGAGGCAAGCTGTATTGTCGCAGCCGACGGATTGAGATCCGCAATGCGCAGGAACCATTTCTCGGATCGCGCCGCCCGGTTCACAGGGCATGTGGCCTGGCGTGGAGTGGTCGATGAGCGCAATCTACCCGCAGGCCTTTTGCCCAAGTCGGCCTGTGTTTTCATGGCGCCCAAACGTCACTTTGTGACTTATCTGCTTCGTGGCGGAACGCTCAGGAATTTCGTAGCCGTCGAGCAGCGCGAGGACTGGGCGGTCGAGGGCTGGATGGAGCTTGACGATCCGGAGAACCTGCGCCGTGCCTTTGCCAAGTCGGGTCCAAGGGTCAGCGCAATCCTTGATGCGGTCGAAACAACCTTTCTTTGGGGATTGTTCGACCATCCGCCAATGGAAAGCTGGGTGAGCGGACATCTCGCGCTCGTGGGAGATGCTTGCCACCCGACGCTCCCGTTCCTCGCCCAGGGAGCGGCCATGGGTCTTGAAGATGCCTGGGTGCTCGGTGCTGAACTTGCCACGGCCCAAGACATATCGACGGGTCTACACGCCTTCGAGTCCCGACGAAAACCGAGGGCGACCCGAATACAGCGTGCGTCTGCCCAGGCGGGGCGTATTTATCATTTGCCTGCAGGTGTCCGAAGTCTGGCGCATCTTGGGATGTCCGCGATGTCGATTGTCAGGCCAACGGCGATGTTAGGAAAGTTCGACTGGCTCTACGGAGCTGATCTTGTGAGTGCACAAGCGTCCCACTAGAGGGCAGCGGGCGCGTTAAGACGGCAACCGCGCCTCATCATCACAAAACAAAGCGTGCAGTGTTTCAATGAGCTGAAGCACCTTACCATCCCCGATGGAATAGTAGATCGCTTTGCCATCCCGCCGACTTGTCACCAATCCCTCAAGGCGCAAACGCGCGAGCTGCTGGGACACAGCCGCCTGCCGCGCACCAATAAGGTATTCCAGTTCACTCACCGATTTCTCACCGCCAACAAGATGGCAGAGGATCATTAAACGCCCTTCATGGGCCACAGCTTTCATGAGGTCCGCTGCTGCCTTTGCCTGGACAGCCATCGGGCTTTCACTTGGAGCTGGGTTGGTTCCCGCTGCTATGACTGCCTGGACCTCCATCCCGGCAACCCCCGTTTCTGATGAAATCCCAGTATAGGCGGAAACCCACCACAATCAAAGCGCAAGTATAGTTAAATGGGTTTCAAGCATATGACTTGGATCAAAATGAAGCGTCTCAGCCACAGGAGCCGAGATATCCACATGCGGTGCAGAAGTCGCATCCATCCCGTCGGATCACGGCTGCGTGGCCACATTCGGGACACGCGCGACCTGTCTTCTGCAGGGGGTCTTCGCCTTGCGGGACCGGTGCGTCAGACCACAGGATCGCATTGCCCGATTGCGGATATCCGCCGGCATCCAAGATGCCGAGCATCTCATAGCGGTGGATCAGCAGGCGCGCCACGTAAGCGATTGTCGAGGGTTGGACCGCTTGCTTTTCGCTACCGGGGACGCGCGCAAAGAAGTCGCCCTGCGCTTCTGGTAGGTCTTTCAAACCTCTCAGTTTTTTACCGATCCACGCTGGATCTATGATGCGCATATCGAGGCTGAGGCTCTTCGTGAGGCCGTTGAACTCCTGTGGATACGCACCCGAGAGCCAAACACTAAATGGGCGCTTTGTCCCATCTGGGAGAACGCACTCCTTCACGAACATTGCAAAGTCGTCCCCGGTGGCGGGATTCAGAATATCTACGGTCCAAGAGAGCGTGCCGTCGACGCCTGACTTGGGCTCTTTGCGGGAGAACATCGCGCCCAGCAAAGGCTCCTCTCCGACCCGTTCATCGAAGACACCAAGGTCCTCACATCGATAGCGTACAACATGGGCAAATGCTGACACGTTTCCTGCAACCGGCCGCAAATCCCCATCGGGGGGCATCGCAACGCGATAAGGCGCACCAGGCGTCTTCATCAGACTCTCTAGCTTATGCCCGAGCCATTCACTGTCCTGCGCGCGCATATCCATGCTCAAGTTCTTTGCCAGCGCACCAAGCCCCCTCGGTGTCTGCTCCCCATTCACCCAGACCTCGAATGGCTCAGGGCGCCCATTCTCGACATGACCCACAAACACAGCGAACCGATTCTGCGGGGCCTCGACCATATAGGTCCAGGACGGTGAGCCAGCGGTGAGCTTCGGGCGGTGGGGCCAGCGAAGTGCCGCGAGGGCCACTTGTGGCTCGTCCCCGATCTTGATCCGGCGATCCGGCTCCGACTGATCGAGATCCTGGGGCGCCTCGGTTTCAACGGAGAGAACCGATCCCAAGACGTTGTTTGGGCGATAGGTGGTGATGCCCTTGAGCCCAGCACGCCAAGCCTCCAGGTAGAGGTCCTCGAAATCCTCGTAAGGATAATCCTCCGGAACATTCACCGTCTTCGAAATCGCCGCACAAATGAAAGGCTGGATCGCGGCCTGCATGGCCATGTGGTCTTTGGCGGAGATATCGAGGGCGCTACGGAACGCCGCTGGCAACGCCGCGGTGTTCCCACCGAGCGAGCGCCACAGGCGGTAGGCGTGATCTTCGACGTCGTATTCCCGCTTGGAGCCATCGGGCTCACGCTTTTTACGCGTGTAGACCCAAGAGAACGCCGGCTCGATACCGTTCGACGCGTTATCGGCGAAAGCGAGGCTGATCGTTCCGGTGGGCGCGATGGAGAGCAGGTGGCTATTGCGAATCCCGTTCTCGGCGATCGCTGCTCTGATGTCCTCTGGCAGGCGCTTGGCCATACCAGACGCAAGATAGCCTTCGGCCTCGAAGAGTGGGAACGCGCCTTTCTCCTTGGCGAGCGAGATCGAAGCGCGATACGCCGCATCGCGCATGGTTTGCGTGACCTTGGCTGCGAAACGTCGCGCCTCAGCGCTGTCATACCGCATGCCCAACAGGATCAGAGCATCGCCCAGCCCTGTAAAGCCCAGACCAATGCGCCGCTTGTTTTCCGCCTCTCGCGCCTGTTCGGGTAAAGGCCAGACAGTCGCGGTCAAGACGTTGTCGAGCATCCGGACCGCGATAGAAACGCACGCCTCGAAAGCTTCGCTGTCAAAACGCGCGTCTTCGGAAAATGGCGTCTGCACGAATCGCGTCAGGTTGATCGACCCCAAGCAGCAACAACCGTAATCCGGTATCGGGATTTCACCGCATGGATTGGTCGCCTCGATCCGCTCAGCGTAGTGTAAATTGTTTTCGAAGTTGATCCGATCCAGGAACAAGACCCCTGGCTCTGCGGCCTCGTAGGTGTTGCGGGTAATGACCTCAAACAACTCCCTCGCCCGAATGGTCGCATAGACCCACTTTTGATCGGCACGCTGGCGTGCGCCGTGTTCGATATGGCGCGGAGACGGTTCGGCCTCATGCACAAGATCAAAAGCGGCGTCGCTCTCGACAGCCGACATGAAGGCGTCGGTGACGCCTACGGAAATGTTGAAATTGTTGAGGCTTCCCGACTGGCGCTTGGCTGAGACGAACTCCATGATGTCGGGGTGATCGCAACGCAGGACGCCCATCTGCGCGCCACGGCGGGCGCCCGCGCTCTCAACGGTTGCGCAAGACTGGTCGAAGACGTGCATGTAGCTGATTGGACCGGACGCCGCGCTATCGGTTCCGCGCACGCGGGCTCCGCGGGGCCGGATGGCCGAGAAATCATACCCAACTCCTCCGCCGCGGCGCATCGTCTCGGCCGCATCGCGCAGCGCATGGTAAATGCCCGGTTTTCCGTTGACCGTGTCGGAGATCGAATCGCCGACAGGTTGCACGAAGCAGTTGATCAGTGTGACTTCGCGGATTTCGGCGCCAGCGGCAGAATTGATCCGCCCGCCGGGGATGAAGCCGCGCTCCTGCGCATCCAGGAAGTCTTGTTCATGTAGACCCGGATCGCGCTCCACGGCGGCAAGCGCCCGCGCCACACGGCGCCGGATCGACCTCGCCATATCCGAAGCTTCGAGATCTCTCTCCGCCCCTTTCGCGTATTTTTCACGCAAAACGTCGACCGAAACCTCTTGCCAATCGAGGGTTGTCTTCGTGCCAGCGCGAACGATCTGCTGGTGAGGTTTGTTCATGGCCGGGCATTCCCTGTGCTGGATCGGCAAGATCGAAGGTATGCCCCCCGACGAGTCCGGTCAATTCCGGGTGGCTTGCACAGCCAGGACGAAGATGCGACCTATGAATGAAACGTTAAGCGGCGATACAGATCGCGACGAGAGTGAGGCGGAATGGCGGCAGAACTTCACCTGGTCAAACTCTGTGTTGGCGCAGAGAGCATTGCTGATCTCCAGGCATGGCAATCCAGCCGGATCAAAGCCGGATATGTCCCCCTTACTCATGTGACGCGAATGTGGCCGCGGCGGAGCAATGAATTGCTCGACGGCGGTTCCCTCTACTGGGTGATCAAAGGCGTTGTGCTGGTCCGGCAAAGCATCCTGGGCTTTGATCCGCACACCGGCGACGATGGGATTGAACGCTGTGGGATCGTGCTCGACCCCGAGCTGGTCCGTACGCGCGCCCAACCCCGAAGACCGTTTCAAGGCTGGCGATACCTAAAGGGAACCGACGCGCCTAACGACCTGACGGACCAGAGCACAGAGGATTTGCCTCCCACCCTCGCGGCGGAGCTCTCTGCCATCGGCGTACGCTGACGGGAGAAGAGCCATGCGCTGTTTCGCCGCGATTGTCCTTTTCGTCACTCTGACCGCTGGCGCGAGTTCGGCGCAGGGAAGCCGCTCGGCCTTCAACTGGGACGCGCTTGGGCAAGAGTTCTGCCAGCGCACGCTGGCGGGCGATATGCAGGGGGTAGCACCGCTCCTGACCCAATCGCTGCGCGAACTCCTGCAAGCGGCTGCGGCTCGAGCAGAGCTCCCCCCAGCCCGCACGCTCTTCCAGACCTATACCAACGAGGTCTCTGACTGCACTGCCGCCACGCGGAACGCGGCGCTTGTCGATATTCGGCGGAGCAATCCGGGCGGAAGCGCGCCAGCATGGACAGATATGCTCATGATCACACCCGAGGCGGATGGGGGTTCGCGGATCGATGACGTGCTCTTCGCAACGCGCAAGAGCGATACGCTGCGTGTCCGGCTGGAGATCTATGCCGGTCGCAGATGAGAGTGCTTGAGCCCAAAAGGTTTAGTTTGGGCCGCTAACTCTCTGGATCTGATGACTTTAAGGGGCTTGTTCGATCTGTATGGCCCAGATCGCGGTCGGGTGAGATTCGATCCCTGACCATCCGTTTGAGCGCTTTGATATCCGGAAATCCGCTGTCCCGCTTCCGCTCCCAAAGCAGGTCGCCATCCACACGGATCTCGAAGACACCGCCCGTTCCCGGAACGAGCATCACACCCCCCAAATCTTCGGGGAACGTGTTGAGGAGTTCTTGGGCCATCCACGCAGAGCGCAGCAGCCAGTTGCAAAGCGTGCAATAGCTGATCGTGATGACAGGCCGATCACCAGTCATTGCGCGCACCCGTCCAGAGCTGCGAACGGTCGGGCGACAATCAGAACCGAACTGTCTCGCGCACCCGCGCTCATGCTAATCCGCCGCCACCAGGGGTCTCCAGCCAAAAAACGTCACCCGGGCCGACCTCGGTTTGTTCCGCGGAGGCAAGCGTCTCGATACGACCATCGGCGCGAACGATACGCGTTTGACCCATCGCACCCGGCGCGCCCCGCCCCAGACCGGGTGGCGCCGTAACGCGGTGGCCGGCAAGGAGCGCGACGGTCATCGGCTCGAGGAAACGGATCCGCCGCGTGACACCATCGCCGCCGCGCCACTCTCCTGCACCGCCAGACCCTTGCCGGAGCGAAAACTCGTCCAAGACCACTGGAAAGCGCCATTCCAGCACTTCAGGGTCTGTCAGCCGCGAGTTCGTCATGTGGGAGTGGACACCGCTCGTCCCGGCATAGCCAGACCCATCGGAGAGCCGCCCTGCGCCAGTTCCGCCGCAGATCGTCTCGTAATACTGGTATCGACCGTTTCCCCAAGTGGTATTGTTCATGGTCGTTTGCGCGGCAGCCTGCACACCTAGAGCGAGGAAGAGCGCGGAGGTGACGGCCTGGCTTGTCTCGACATTGCCCGCAATGACTGCTGCAGGATATTCGGGCGCGAGCATTGATCCCTTTGGAATAATGACGTCGAGCGGGCGCATGACGCCTTCATTCATTGGGATGTTGTCATCGACGAGGCAACGAAAGACGTAGAGCACTGCCGCACGGGTGACGGGCTCCGGGGCGTTGTAGTTGGTTGCAAGCTGTGCCGTGGTTCCGGTGAAATCGATGCGCGCCGAACGCGCTTGTTTGTCGACAGTGATCTTGACGCGGATCTCGCGCGGGGTCCCGTCGAAGTCGGGATCCATCGTGTAGACGTATTCTGAGTCTTTGAGCGCTTCGATGGCGCGCCGCACGCCCTCCTCTGCATTTTCCTGCACATGGCGCATATAGGCTTCCACGACGTCGAGGCCGAAATCTGTGACCATGCGCCGAAGCTCCTGCGCGCCCTTCTCACAGGCGGCGATCTGCGCCTTGAGGTCAGCGATGTTCACATCGGGAGAGCGAACAGGATACTGGCCCGAAAGAAGGCTCGCCCGGGTCTCTTCCTCGCGAAACCGCCCTCGGCTCACAAGCAACCAATTGTCTATGTAGGCGCCCTCATCATGGATGCTGCGACTATCGGGGGGCATCGAGCCAGGGGTCAGTCCGCCCACATCCGTATGGTGCCCACGCGCCGCTGTGAAGAACAGGATACGGTCCTCATCCGCGTCCCAAACCGGGGCGACCACGGTCATATCCGGCAAATGGGTCCCGCCATTATAGGGCGCATTCAGAACAAAAGCGTCGCCGGGGGCTATGTCTGGGTTCTGAGCGATGATGGCCTTGACGCTCGCGCCCATCGAGCCGAGGTGCACCGGCATGTGGGGCGCATTGGCAATCAAGTCCCCTGCCCGATCGAACACGGCGCAGGAAAAATCGAGCCGCTCTTTGATGGTGACGGACGCGGCTGTGTTCTCGAGAACCGCTCCCATCTGTTCCGCAATGGACATGTAGAGGTTGTTGAACACCTCCAGCATGACAGGATCCGCACGCGTCGCGACGTTGATCTTGCCGGGGCGGGCCGCGATGCGGACCAGCCGCACATAGTCATGCTCGGTGATCTGCGCCTGCCAGCCGGGCTCAATGAAGATCGCCGTGTGCGGCTCGACCAGAACGGCAGGCCCTGTCAGCGTATCGCCAGGCTGCATGACGTTGCGTTGGACAAAACGCGACGTCGTCCAAGCTCCCTGAACAAAGACAGGCGCGGTGCTGGCCGTCTCATACGCCGTTTCGGGCCTCTCGACGAGCCGCTTTGGATCCTCCGAGAAGCGCGCCGTCCTGCCGATCGCTTCGACCTGCAAGCTCTCAATGACGAGATCAGCATCACCTGGATCAAACCCGAAGCGCGCGCGATGCGCCTCCTGGAAGGTCTCCCGCATTTCCGCGACCGTTCCAAAGGCGATGCGAAGCGCCGTATCTGTTCCACGAACCTTGAGGTGCAGGGCCTGGCTCAATGCCACATCACGCTCATGGATACCCTGCGCCTCGACCTCGCCTAGCGCTTGAACGCCGAGGGTATCGAGCCGCGCGGCTGCCGCGAGCCTGGCGTGACCCGACAGTTCGGCTTCGACCGCCTCCGTGCGGGTGGCGCGGATGTCGGCTAGTCCCATGCCGTATGCAGACAGCAGGGAGGCCATGGGATGCACAAGACAGGTCTCCATTCCCAGCGTATCGGCAATCGCGCAGGCATGCTGCGCTCCCGCGCCACCGAAAACGGTGAGACAATAGGCTGAGATGTCGTATCCCCGCTGAACGCTGATCTTCTTGATTGCGTTCGCCATGTTTTCGACGGCAATCCGCAGGAAGCCCTCGGCCACCTCTTCAGGGGGTTTCCCGATCTCTTTCGCCAATACTTCGAAACCGACCTGTGCGGCCTGCGCATCCAGTGGCTGATCGGCATCGGGGCCAAAGATCGCGGGGAAAAATGCGGGCCTTAGGCGCCCGGTCAGGACATTCGCGTCTGTCACCGCGAGGGGACCACCGCGTCCGTAGCAGGCGGGACCGGGATTGGCGCCCGCGCTCTTGGGCCCAACCTGCATGCGCGCGCCGTCGTAGAACAAAAGCGAACCGCCGCCCGCCGCGACCGTATGGATGTTCATCATGGGGGCCGTGATGCGGACACCGGCAATTTCGGTATGGAGCACACGCTCGAAATCGCCATTGAAATGACAGACATCGGTGGAGGTGCCGCCCATATCAAACCCGATGATTCGATTCTCCCCAGCGGTCTGCGAGGTCCTAACGGCCCCAACGACGCCGCCCGCCGGACCGGACAGGATTGCATCCTTGCCACGAAAGAAGGCCGACGCGGTTAAGCCGCCCGAAGACTGCATAAACATCAGCTTGCCGCCGACATTGCCTTCGAAAGCTGCGGTGACACGTTCGATGTAGCGGCGGAGGATGGGCGAAAGATAAGCATCGACGACCGTGGTATCGCCTCGGCTGACCATCTTCATCAGCGGGCTCGTCTCGTGGCTCACCGATACTTGGCGGAACCCCAATTGCCGCGCGATCCGCGCTGCCCGGGCCTCATGGTCCGTGTGTCGATAGCCGTGAACAAAGACAACCGCACAGGCATCGATACCCCGCTCCCGGACGGCACTGAGCGCCTCCCGCAAATGGTCCTCATCGAGTGGAACTTCCACAGTGCCGTCAGCGCGCACCCGTTCTCGCGCCTCGATGACGTCTGAGTAGAGCATATCGGGAAGCGTGATCTCGCGGTCGAAGAGCCTTGGCCGGTTTTGGTAGGCGAGGCGAAGTTGCTCCCCTAATCCCTGCGTCGCAACCAGCACCAGCGGTTCGCCCGCGCGTTCGAGCAGCGCATTCGTGGCGACTGTCGTCCCCATCTTGACGCTCGAAATCAATTGGGTTGGGATCTTGGACGACGCGTCAAGGCCGAGGAAACTCCGGATCGCATAGAGGGCCGCATCCTCGTATTGCTCTGGATTTTCTGAAAGGTGTTTCGCGCAATGCACATCACCTTCAGGATCGCGGGCAACGACATCGGTGAATGTGCCCCCCCGATCAATCCAGAAATCCCAGCCCGCATGGCTCATGCTACGCTCCTTGTTGCGTCGGCTCGGTCTATCCTGCGAATGACTTGGGGGCCAGAGCACAGAGTGCCGCGTTGCGTCCGCTAAGGTAAGGGCCTAGGAGCGCGACGTCGTATACACACTCGCAACAGGAAAGCGGTTCCTATGCCAGCGCATCTTTCCCTCTTCATCGCGATCGTCGCAGAAGTCATCGCAACCAGCGCCCTCGCCCAGACCGAAGGGTTTTCGCGCTTCTGGCCATCGATCGTGACGATCGTCGGGTATGCCACAGCGTTCGTCTTTCTGTCCTTCGCGCTGCAAACGATTCCGACGGGTGTGGCCTATGCGATCTGGGCTGGACTCGGCATTGTCCTGATCGCGCTTGTGTCTTGGATCTGGGCGAAACAAGCGCTCGATCTGCCCGCGATCATCGGTCTTGGAATGATCGTCGGCGGCGTGATCGTCATCAATCTCTTTTCCAAGACGACGGTGCACTAGCCAGCCCTGACACCAGTGCCGCGGTGGTTATGATTTGGGCGATTTCGCCTTTTTCGGCTCCATCTTGAGGAGAATCAAGTTGGTTGGGCGATGAGAGAATGTAGACGTCGGCCTTATGGTAAGAACGATGAAATCTACAAAGCTGGTTAATTTCCGTTCTCGGTGCCAAAATTGACACCAAACATGCTGTATTCAGGAAATAGTCAGGCAAAACCGAACGAATTCTGTTCCAAAACTAGCCTGAGGTACTTTACATTCTCATAATGTCGATCTGGAATCGTATCGGGGAGGCTGTTGCCGGGCTTATTGCGCGCGGTGAAGCCCTGTCTGCGTATTTCGACGGATCGCGCGCAAACCCAGAAAAGTCAGTCGCCTTTACCATCGCGGTGGTGAGCCTTGGGGCAAAGATGGCAAAAGCGGATGGACGGGTGCAACCGTCGGAAGTCGCCGCTTTCCGCGAAGTGTTTCACATTGCCCCAGAGGACGAAGCTTCCGCTGCGCGCGTATTCAACTTCGCGCGTCAAGATATCGCAGGCTTTGAAACCTATGCCTCCAGCATTGCAAGAATGTTCCGAGACCAGCCCCAGATTTTGGAGGACATCCTCGAAGGTCTGTTCACGATTGCACTGGCCGACGGTGTTTATCACGAGGGCGAAGAAGGCTTTCTCGTCCGGGTTGGTAGGATTTTCTCGATATCCGACAGCAGCTTCAACTGTATTGAAGAGCGGTATGTGAACAACCGGCCCCGTGATCCTTGGCAGGTCTTGGGCGTTCGGCGAGATGCTGATCTGGAGACGATTCGGCAGCGTTGGCGGGAACTGGTTCGAGAGAACCACCCTGACAAAATGATCGCGCGCGGCTTGCCTGAGGAAACGATTGCGTTGGCCAATTCCAGGATTGCGTCGATCAATCAGGCTTGGGACGAAATCTCGACGCGCTACGATGCGAGGCAAGTGGCAAGTTGATCCAAGCCCGCCTCGACCCATTCCGAGACTGACGTTTCGATAGGCAGCCTGTCGGCCCCAACGCGCTTGCGAACAGCCGTCGTAGGTATCTAACCACGAGTTAGAGAAGTGCGGAACTGCCTCTATGGCCAAGTGGCCGAACGCATCTCCTCTAGTCGAGAGACTGTTCGGTGAAATTCAAAGGCGCCGACGCCTTCGGTGTAGAGCGCCTCCGGCTCTGCCGCAGCGGAGCAGATCAGGAGCACCCGGGCCTCGTAGAGCGAATCGACCAAAGTGACGAAGCGCTTCGCTTCGTTGTTGTTTGCCGGCGAAAGGGCGGGAATATCCTGCAAGATCAACACGCGCAGGTCTCTGGCAAGGGCCAAGTAGTCAGCCGGGCCCAAGGGGCGCGCGCAGAGATCCGCAAACGATGCTCGGGCAACTCCATGGGCATGCAAAGGCAGATCCACCGTCCGCCCCTGCACCGGAATAGAGAGGGGTGCTCCTTTTTCTCCTGCGTGATGCGACCAAGCCGCATCCAGCGCAGCGTGGGACGCTTCATTGTTCGGCGTAAAGTAGACCTTCTGCCCGATCTCACGGTCCATCCGGTGGTCGGTCGGGCTCTCAAGTTCGTGGATATCGAGGCGATCTTTGATGAGCGCAATAAACGGCAAAAAAAGGTGCCGATTGAGACCGTTCTTATAAAGATCGTCCGGCGGCCTGTTGGACGTCGTCACCACCACCACACCGCGCTCGAAGAGCCGCTCAAATAAACGCCCGACAAGCATGGCATCTGTAATGTCGGTTACTTGCATTTCGTCAAAGCAAAGCAGCATCGCCGTATCGGCAATTGTATCTGCTACCGGTTTCACCGGGTCCGATACGCCTTTTTGTCGTTCGGTATGAATGCCCGCATGAACCTCTTGCATGAAGGCGTGGAAATGCACCCGCCGCTTCGTCGAGGTCGGGGCCGCATCGAAGAACAGATCCATCAGCATGGACTTTCCGCGCCCGACATCTCCGTAAATGTAGAGACCAGGAACAACCTTTTGTTCGATGCGCTCCCGTCCCCAACCGAAACGCCCAAGACCCACTCGCTTCGGCCGGCTTGGATCATAATTCTCCAGACGAAGATGTAGGATTTGTAGTTTCTCGACAGCTCGGCGCTGCGCGGGATCCGCAGTAAGCGAATTGGCCGCGAGCCGCGTGCGATAGATCTGCATTGGACCATCGGTCATAGAGTGGGTGTGGCCTAACGTTCACTTGTTTGCAAGCGGACCAGAGGACAGGTTTCAGATCGGTCCACCCTGGTTGCTGCATTGCCCTACGAAAGCGACATCTCAAACAATCACAGCGCGAAATCAGTGCCAATTCTGGCCAGAAATGGCTCATTTCTGGCAGAATGCCGTGAATTTCATTGGACCTCAGAGCAAAACAAGCCAAATCGTGGCCGCGTGTGAAGACCAATGGAGTGAACGGGGATGGGATCGAGTAGCGGGGTTTTGCCGCAGGAAACGCATGCGGAAGAGACAACGAGTGAGTCCCCTCAAAGGGCGCGACTCCGGCGGGTTTTCTTCTTCGCACTGAACTTCGTGACTTGCGCGGCGCTCGTGGCACTGATGGTGCGCGTGTTATCATACGGCGGCTTCTTGGCCCTCGAATGGGGCATGCTGGCCGCTTTTGTGCTGACGCTTCCATGGCTTTCGATCGGGTTTTGGAACGCGGTGATCGGCCTGTGTCTCGATGTCCGCTACGGCGAGAAGGCCGCAGCCTATGTAAATCCTGACCTCGCAAACGTCCGAGAGGACGCGCCAATCACATCGAAGACGGCGATTATCATGCCGCTGCGTAACGAGGATGCGGCCGACGCGATTTCGAGATTTCAATCGGTGCAGCACGGACTGGCACGGACACCATATGCAGATGCCTTTGAATTCCACGTGCTCAGCGACAGCGACCGTCCAGAAATTCTGGAGGAAGAAGAACGCCAGGTTGCGATGTGGCAGCGGTCTGCAGGCAGCAGCCGGATCGCGTATCGCCGTCGCAAGACGAACACCGGCTTCAAGGCGGGCAACATCGCCGAGTTCGTTCATCGGTGCGGCGAGGATTACGACTTCTTCTTACCCCTCGATGCTGACAGCGTGATGGGGGCAGAGATTATTTTGCGCATGGTTCGGGTAATGCAGGCATCGCCGAAACTCGGCATGCTCCAGAGCCTCGTCACAGGGTTGCCCTCCGGCAACTTCTTTACCCGTGCCTTTCAGTTCGGCATGCGCCATGGGATGCGGTCATTCACCCTTGGCTCCGCGTGGTGGCAGGCAGATTGCGGTCCGAATTGGGGACATAACGTCCTGATCCGGACCATTCCATTTCGCGACAACTGCATGCTTCCTGTCTTGCCCGGGCGCAGCCCGCTTTCCGGCCCTATCCTGAGCCATGACCAGTTAGAAGCAGCGTTGATCCGTCGCGCAGGATATGAAACGCGGGTGATCGCGGAAGAAAGCGATAGCCACGAGATCAATCCGCCAAGCGTCGTCGATTTCATTCGCCGTGAACTCCGCTGGTGCAACGGAAATCTTCAGTATCTCCGCTTGCTCGGCCTCCCTGGCCTGAAGCCTACTTCGCGTATCCAGCTTGTGCTCGCCATCTTGATGTATACGAGCGCGCCCGCGTGGCTTGCCTTTATCATTCTCGGAGCCGCCTTGACGGTCGTAGGCGGCCAGTATGAAGCTGTGCCGATAGAACTTGGCCTTGGCATCTTCGCCATCGTGATGACAATGAACCTCGCCCCGAAGATGATGGGGCTTGCTCAGGTGCTCTTACGGGATGACCGGTCGGAGGCCTATGGCGGCAGAGACCGCGTGCTCTTCGGCGGATTCGCAGAGATCGTCTTTGGGGTCCTGATTGCCCCCATCGTTGCTGTCGCCATCACCGTGTTTGTTTGCGGCCTGTTTGTGGGTCGCCGCGTTGGGTGGGACACACAACAGCGAGACAGAGAGCGGCTCCGTTGGCGGGAAGCTGCAGCAAGCCTCTGGCCACAAGGCCTTTTTGGAGCGGGGCTTGGGCTGTGGCTTTACGTCACAAGCCCTGGTGCAATCCCGTTCGCTATTCCCATTCTCGTGCCGCTCCTGCTTGCGATCCCGATTGCTGTGCTTTCGACCCACCCTGCTGGCGGGCGCTGGTCCCGCGCAATAGGCCTTTTCGACGTCCCCGAAGACCGCCTTCCTACTTTTGCCACGACCGACGCCCTGCCGGCGCCCGATCCGGCTTGATCTGGAGAGATGACATGAAACGACTGCTCCCCACCCTGGCCCTCGTCTTCGGTGCAGTGGGTCTGCCCATGCAGGCTTCGGCGGCACCTGAGGTCTACGATATCGACCCTGAACATACCGTCGCCGCGTTCCTCATAATGCATGCCGGCTACGCTAAGGTTCTTGGGCAATTCTCCGACATCGAGGGAGAGTTCACGTTCGACGACGAAACGAACGAGGTGACAGATATAACCGCGCGCATCGGAGCGGAGAGTGTGACGACGGGTCACGACGGTCGAGACCGCCATGTACGGTCGGCGGACTTTCTGGACGCCGAAGCACACCCTGACATTACCTTCACGTCGACCGGTGGAACGGCGATTTCAGAGACTGAGGGGGTGATCTCGGGCGACCTCACGATCCGAGGCGTGACCAATCCTGTGGATCTGGATGTGAAGCTCAACCTCGTCGCGGTGTATCCTTGCTGTCATGAGAAGGAAACCATTGGCGTGTCGGCGACGACAACGTTTTTGCGCAGCGATTTCGGCAGCACCTATGCCCTTCCCGTCTTTGTAGGAGACGAAGTCGAGGTCATCCTCGAATTTGAAGCGATCAAGCGGGACTAAGCCTTGAACGCGATGAAAGGCTCGATCGAAGCCGCTGACCCGAAGGCACCTGATTCTGTGCCCGCTTTCGCTGATGGGCAAGAACCCGAAACGTGCGACAGGGCGCAAGTCTACTTCGATGGCGCCTGCCCGCTATGCGCATCCGAGATTGCCCACTATCAGGCGCAGAAAGGGGCGGAGAACCTGCACTTCTTGGACATCTCCGCGCCTGGAGCGAACCCCGGAGCGGATCTTTCGGCCGAAGACGCGAAGCAGCGCTTTCACGTACGACGCGCCGACGGCGAACTCGTCTCAGGTGCGCGCGCGTTTATCGAGATTTGGACCGCGCTCCCAAAGTGGCGGTGGGCAAGCAAGATCGCGCGGCTTCCCGGCATCGTACAGTTGCTCGAAGGCGCTTACCGACTGTTCCTGCCTTTGCGCCCAGCACTTTCACGGCTGTTCCAGAGGTTGACGAAGCGGAAGCACGGGGCGCACGAGCGACAGGAAGGCTAGCCCCTGCTGCTGGTCTGATCCGAAGAGAGCTACCAAGCAAAGCCAATTGGTTTGATGCGCGGTCGACGCGGAATATGTCTTCGCCTATGACCAAGACCTTACAAGCTTATCCGCTCCGCGCACGCTCCGAAGCGATCGCAATTCCGTCGAGCCGTTTTCACCGAATGGCGCGGCTCGGGACGATGGCATTTGGTATTGCGGGGAATGTCTCCTACCAAGCCATGCGCCAGATCGGGCAGGAACGCCGCCGACCGGTCCGCGAGCTGCTAATGGCCCCGGACAATGTGCATCGTCTTGCAGACGAACTTGCGCGAATGCGCGGAGCAGCCATGAAGGTCGGTCAACTTGTGTCCATGGATTCAGGTGACGTCCTTCCGAAAGAGCTCTCGGATATCATGGCCCGGCTGCGCTCCGATGCGCATTTCATGCCGCCAAAGCAGCTCAAGCAAGTTCTCAATCGTGGGTGGGGCAACCACTGGCTGAAGCACTTCCAGCGTTTTGACGTTCAGCCGATTGCCGCGGCCTCCATCGGCCAAGTTCATCGGGCTTGGCTGCGAGACGGTCGGGAAGTTGCCGTAAAGGTCCAGTATCCCGGCGTTGCCCAGAGCATCGACAGCGATGTGGCGAATGTCGGGGGCCTGGTGCGGCTGACAGGTCTTTTCCCGTCAAACTTCGACCTCAGGCCCTACATGGACGAAGCGCGACGTCAGCTCCGTGAGGAGACCGACTATTTGCGCGAGAGCCGCGAGCTTTTGCGCTGGCGGAAGCGTCTTGCCGATGACCCGTTCTTTGAGATCCCAGAGGTTCTGGAAGACTGGACCACGCGAGACATCCTGACGATGTCCTATACCGAGGGGGCGGCAATCGAGACGACCGAACATTTGCCTCAGACGGAGCGAGATGCGATCGCAACGCGGCTCATCGAATTGATGCTGCGGGAGCTATTTGTCTTCGGCGAGGTGCAATCGGACCCGAACTTTGCGAATTACCGCTATAATCATGAGACGGGCCGGATCATCCTTCTCGATTTTGGCGCGACACGCCACATCGAAGCGCGGATCGCTTCGCTCTATCGTGACATCGTTGTCGCGGGCTTTCGCGGTGATAGGGCCGCACTTGTCCAGGCTTTGACCCAGCTTGGGATACTATCGAGCGACATCTTGCCCTCCCATCACGACCAAATTCTCAGCATGATCGAGACGGTTTTCACTGTTCTCCGGTCATCCTCCGATTACGATTTCGGCGATCCCAGTCTCTCGCGGCGTATGCAGTCCGAGAGCATTGCACTTGCCGAAGACGGCTTTCTTCCGCCACCGATCCCGATGGATGTTCTCTATCTGCAACGCAAGTTTGGCGGGATATCTCTGCTCGCGTCTCGCTTACGCGCCCGCGTGCCCATTCGCGACCTGATTGAACGCTATACCGATTATCGTCGTGTTGAGGCCACGACCTCTGCCAGCCCATCACGCTAGTTGCGCCTGGGCGTGGCACGCCTTCCGCGTCTGTCCCTGAGATCGTCGCAGGACATGGGTGACTTGCCGCATCGAGTGGCGGACTGCTTGACTATACTTCGGCGTTAGTGGCTCAGAACCTGATCGAGGAAATTGCGGGTTCTTTCACTCTTAGGGTTGGTGAAGAAACTCTCGGGGTCGTCCTCTTCGATGATTTCCCCGGCATCCATGAAGATAATCCGATCCGCAACTTTCCGTGCGAAGCCCATCTCATGGGTCACGCAGATCATCGTCATCCCCTCAAGCGCCAAGGTTGCCATCACATCGAGCACTTCACCGATCATCTCTGGGTCGAGCGCAGATGTGGGCTCATCAAACAGCAAGATATCAGGCTTCATGCAGAGTGCCCGCGCAATGGCAACGCGCTGCTGTTGACCACCTGACAATTGCCCGGGGTATTTCGGCGCCTGGTTCGCGATCTGAACTTTCTCAAGATACATCATAGCGGTTGCCTCAGCCTCCTCACGCGGGACCTTGCGTGCAAGCATCGGAGCAAGGGTGCAGTTCTTCAAGATCGTCAGGTGCGGAAACAGATTGAAGTGCTGAAACACCATGCCGACGTCTTGGCGCATCAGGTCAATCTTCGGATCGCCCGCCGCGATCGGCTTGCCGTTGATCTCAATAACGCCTGACTGGTGTTCTTCGAGTTGGTTGATCGTGCGGATCATTGTCGATTTTCCTGACCCAGATGGGCCGCAGACAACGATTTTCTCACCCTTCGCCACGGTGAGGTTGATCGATTTCAGCGCATGAAACGAGCCGAAGTATTTGTTCACATCCCGCATCTCGACCGCTGGTATCGTCATAACCACTCCTTATCCGGCGCCGTTTCGCAAACCTGTTGCATCAGCCTCCCTCCGCAGCCGCAAAATTACAACTAGATCCTTACTCGAAATCGCGGTCAGGCAACGATTGCGCGAGATCGCCCTTGAAGTGGGTTGGAACAGGGCAGTCCATGCGCCACGCGGAATGATCGAGTTTTGGGTCGACGTTGAAAGCTTCTACCCAAAGACGTGATTGCGCAGGATGACTGGACTTGCGCCCCTCACTGCGCCTCTGCATGGCACTCCGCTTCTAACCGTGGCGACACTGCAGGATTTGCGGTAGAGGCGCAGAAGAACTGGCGTTTGAGAATTCGAGGTTTTCTCCTCGCGAGCAGGCTCGGATAGGCTCGAAATCTATCCATTTCGTTCCATTGCTGCTTCAAATTTCCGCGATATCTGGAAAGTGCAGCAGTCAATGCGAGAATTGGTTGGTCCTAACGAGCCAAGTGGGGTCACACTCCGGGGAGCCGCCGCGAGAATGGAAACTGCATGACACCAAGGACTGAGATCCGCTTCGTTTTGAATGATGACGATATCTCGCTTGGACGCGTCGGAGCGGGCGATACGCTGCTCGACTTTCTCCGAATAAACCGCCGCCTCACGGGCACGAAGGAGGGGTGTGCCGAGGGCGATTGCGGCGCATGCACTGTGCTGGTTGGGCGTCTCCGAGAGGGTGAGTTGAAATATGAGCCCGTCAATGCGTGCATACGGTTCCTCGTGACACTAGACGGATGCCATGTCGTGACGGTGGAACACCTTTCCGCTCATGGCGCGCCTCTTCACCCGGTTCAAAGGGCACTCGTCGATCATCATGGCGCCCAATGCGGTTTCTGCACACCAGGGATCGTGATGGCGCTGTCGGCGCTGTGGATGGACAATCCCCGTCCCTCAGAAACTGACGTCGATGTGGCGCTCCAGGGCAATCTTTGCCGGTGCACCGGGTATGAGCCCATTGTTCAAGCAGCCATGGCGGCTAGCGAGTATGGCGCGCCCTCGGAGAATGCCCTCGTTCGTCAACGCAGCGCGATGGCCATACGACTTCAGGCACTACATGATCAGCGCCGAGTTGAAACTTCGGACGGGCAAAGCCGCTGTATCCTTCCGGCATCCGTGGACGATCTTGCACTCGCTTACCTCGACGCCCCAAACGCGACACTTGTCGCCGGGGCAACCGATGTTGGGCTTTGGGTTACAAAGTTCTTGCGGGACATTTCCCCAGCGATCTTCCTCGGTCACCTGGAAGAGCTGCAGACACTCCGAGTGACGGACACGACAATCGAGATCGGTGCAGGCGTCAGCTACAGCGAAGCGCATCCAGTCCTTTGCCGGGATTACCCGCATTTAGATGAATTCTGGAGCCGGATTGCCGGGTGGCAGGTCCGTTCGATGGGCACGCTTGGCGGCAACATCGCCAATGGCTCGCCGATCGGGGATACACCGCCGATATTCATCGCCTTGGGCGCAACCATCACGCTTCGGAAGGGTGAGGAGCGGCGAAACCTGCCGCTAGAGGAGTTCTTCATCGACTACGGAAAGCAGGATCGCGCCACCGGGGAATTCCTCGAGAGCATCAGTCTGCCGAGGCCAAAGCAAGACAGCCTCCAAGCGGCCTATAAGATTTCGAAGCGCCGCGACGAAGACATCTCATCGACTTGCGCTGCGTTTCACGTAACGGTCAAAGCCGGTAAGGTCACGGACGCGCGCATTGCGTTCGGCGGGATGGCAGGTACCCCTAAACGAGCCACCAGCGCTGAGAAGGCACTCATCGGCGCGGACTGGTCCGAAGCCACTGTCTTGTCGGCAGCTGACTGTCTCGAACACGATTTCACTCCGCTGAGTGACTGGCGTGCCTCGGCGGAGTATCGGCTCAAGGTCTCCAAGAATCTCTTTCGGCGGTTCTGGCTCGAATGCCAGAGCGACGGACAGCCCGTACGATTGAGCGCGTGACGAAGGAAGCGGCCATGATGGACGATGAAATTGCCGTATCCCCTCTCCGCCAAAGAGATGATCGGAACGGGACGGTTGCTGACCCTCAAGCTACCAAGGGCCCCGGCAAAGCGGGTATCGTCGGCGCCGTTCATTCTAACTTACAGCATGACAGCGCGATCAAGCATGTCACGGGGCGGGCGGAGTATTGCGATGACATCCCCGAACCCGCAGGCACGCTACATGCCTATCTCGGTCTCTCGACGCGCGCCCATGCCCTGATCCGCCGCTTGGATCTCTCGAAGGTGAAGGCTTCGCCGGGCGTCGTCGGCGTTCTGACCGCCGACGATATTCCGGGTGTCAACGACGTCTCTCCCACCGGTCGAGATGATGAACCGATTTTCGTGACGGAGAAGGTAGAATTTTGGGGCCAGCCCATGTTTGCCGTTGTTGCAGAGAGCCGCGACGCTGCCCGCCGCGCGGCGATCCTTGCGGAGGTCGACTACGAGGATCTGCCCTTTGCGTTAGACCCTGAAAGCGCGCAGCAAACGGATATGGGCTATGTCACGCCGCCTTTGACGTTGAAGCGCGGCAAGGCTGAAAGCGCGATGGCGCGCGCCCCGCACCGTATCACAGGCAAGATGCGGGTTGGCGGGCAGGATCATATGTATCTGGAGGGCCATATCGCCTTCGCCATACCCGGCGAGGACGATGACGTGATCGTCCATTCATCGACACAGCACCCAAGCGAGGCTCAACACATGGTCGCGCATGTGCTTGGCGTTCCGTCGAATGCCGTCACTGTGAATGTGCGTCGGATGGGTGGGGGGTTCGGCGGCAAAGAAACGCAGATGAACCTGTTTTGCTCCGTGGCGGCGGTTGCGGCAAAGAAATGGAACCGGGCCGTGAAGATCCGCCCCGACCGCGATGACGATATGAGCGCAACGGGCAAGCGCCATGATTTCGTCATCGACTACGAGGTGGGGTTTGACGACGACGGCCAAATCCTTGCGGTCATTGGCGACTTTGCCGCCAGGTGCGGGTTCTCATCCGATCTTTCAGGTCCCGTCACGGACCGCGCGTTGTTCCACGCCGACAATGCTTATTATTACCCGGATGTTTTGCTGAACTCTCACCCGTTGAAGACCAATACCGTCTCCAACACGGCCTTCCGGGGGTTTGGCGGACCTCAAGGCGTCATCGCCGCTGAGCGGATCATCGAGGAGATCGCCTACCACCGCCAACTCGACACGCTGGATGTGCGCAAACGGAACTTCTACGGCACCGACAGTCGAAATGTGACACCTTACCATCAGTGCATCGAAGACAATATCGTTCAGCGGATTGTGTCTGAGCTGGAGGACGGCTGCGACTATCAAGAGCGGCGGCGGGCAGTCCTCGATTGGAATGCCAGGCAGGGCGTTATCCGGAAAGGGATCGCGCTGACCCCGGTGAAATTCGGGATCTCTTTCACCGCCACCTGGTACAACCAGGCTGGTGCACTCTTGCACATCTATTCCGACGGTTCGATCCATCTCAACCATGGCGGCACGGAGATGGGCCAAGGCCTGAACACAAAGGTCGCTCAGGTCGTGGCCGATGAGTTCCAGGTTGACTTCGACAAGATCAAGATCACCAAGACCACGACCGAAAAGGTTCCCAACACTTCCGCGACAGCAGCGTCCTCCGGCTCCGATCTCAACGGAATGGCCGCCCAAGATGCCGCAATCCAGATCAAGCAGCGGTTGATCGACTTCGCCGCAGAGCGTTGGCAGACCGGTAGTGAGAACGTTCGCTTCGTGGCGAATAACGTTCAGATCGGGACCGAGACCCTGCCCTTCGCAGACTTCATCCGCGAAGCCTATATGGCGCGGATCCACCTTTCGGCGGCAGGATTCTATAAGACGCCCAAAATCCACTGGGACCGTGCCACCGGGAAGGGCCGACCGTTCTATTACTATGCCTATGGGGCGGCGTGTTCGGAGGTGTCGGTTGACACATTGACCGGCGAATACCGCGTCGACCGAACAGATATTCTCCATGATGTAGGCAAATCGCTCAATCCCGCGCTCGATAATGGCCAGGTCGAGGGCGCGTTCATTCAGGGGATGGGGTGGCTCACAACCGAAGAGCTTTGGTGGGACGCAAGAGGACAGCTGCGCACGCATGCACCCTCCACCTACAAGATCCCGTTAGCGTCCGACCGACCTCGGACTTTCAATGTCTCCCTGGCGTCTTGGTCCGAGAACCATGAACGCACGATCAAACGCTCCAAGGCGGTTGGTGAACCCCCTTTCATGCTTGGCATCTCAGTTTTCGAAGCGCTGTCGCATGCGGTCGCCAGCGTGGCGGACTACACTGTTTGCCCGCGGCTCGATGCTCCCGCTACGCCAGAGCGGGTCCTCATGGCCATCGAAGCGCTAGGGGCAAGCTAGTCGATGTCGCTGGCAGTATTTCTGGCGCAACATGCGGACGTTATAGAAGTCCGTCTTGAGCGGGTTCGAGGGTCAGCACCGCGCGATACCGGCACTGTGATGTTTGTTGCGGCGAGCAGCGTTCACGGCACCATCGGCGGTGGCCAACTTGAATACATGGCCATTGATAAGGCGCGGACCATGCTGCGCGCGGGCCTCGGTTCGGCAGAGATGGATGTGCCGCTTGGCCCGGAAATTGGGCAGTGCTGCGGAGGCAGGGTCGTCGCTTCGCTATCTTGGATGTCGGAGGAAGCACGGGCCGCTGCCGTGGAGGCGGATGAAGTGGCAAGATCAAACGCGCCGCATGTCTATATTCTCGGCGCGGGTCACGTCGGTCGTGCGCTGACGGACCTGTTTCAGCACCTACCTGTGCGCTGCATTCTAATCGATGGCAGGCAGGCGGAACTCGATCTCAGCAAGGCAAAGGTTGAAAAGCGGCTCAGCGTTCTGACCGAAATGGACGTCCGTGCCGCGCCGGAGGGGAGTGCTTTCATTGTCCTCACCCATGATCACGCGCTGGATTTTCTTCTTGCCTCGGAGGCGCTTGCCCGCGGCGACGCAGCCTATGTCGGGATGATCGGCTCTGCAACGAAGCGGGCGAAGTTCGCGGCCTTTTGCAGAGCTGAAGCTCCCGAGATCAGCGTCGACGCCCTCGTCTGCCCCATCGGCGCAAATGGAAGCCGGGACAAGCGGCCCGAAGTGATCGCCGCTTTCGTCGCCGCGGAGGTGATGTCCAAGCTGACAGCGCCCGCGCATCAGTTCAAGGAGACGACCGACTAGCGCCGCGCATCTTCCGTTGCAGCGCACCCCCAAAAAGTCCGGCCAGGGCTGAAAAACACGGAGAGACAGTGGAATGACGAGTGCAACCTACAAGTATAAGCTGGTAACGAGGAGCGATTTCAGCGCCTTCTGGGCGTTGTTTACGGACAACCTCGTCAATCTTCTGATCTTGTCGGGCGTGTGCCGGTTCGTCTTTCAGATGCCAGCGGAAGTTGTTTTTGGCCGGATTGTGCCTGGTGCGGCAATCGCGATCCTCATTGGTGTCGGTGTTTATACGTTCCTTGCGAAACTATCGGCCGAGCGGCAAGGAAAGGACGTGACCGCATTGCCATACGGCATTTCGACGCCGGTGATGTTCGTCTACCTGTTCGGGGTCATTGGCCCGATCTATTGGGCGACCGACGACCCGGTGCTCGCATGGCAAGTCGGGATCGGCGCGGGCTTCATGGGCGGGATTGTCGCAGCGCTGGGCGCGGTGATCGGGCCTTTCCTGAAGCGCATCACACCGCGAGCCGGCATGCTCGGAACCCTTTGCGGGATTGCCCTCGTCTTCATTGGCTCGGTCCCGCTCTCGGAAATCTTCGAGAACCCGATCATCGGCTTCACCGCGCTTCTGTTTATTCTCTGGGGCTTGATCGGGCGTTTCCGGTTGCCTGGGAACGTGCCTGCGGGTCTGGTGGCCATCGGCGCCGGAACAATCTTGGCGATCGCCCTTGGCAAATCGTCCTTCAATGTCGAGGGGATCGGGTTCTACCCGCCTGTTCCCTATATCGGAGACATGATCGCTGGGATTCAATACCTCTTTGCCAATCCCGAGCTCTTCCTGGTCCTGATCCCCGTGCAGATTTATAACTTCATCGAAACGATGAATAACGTTGAATCTGCCGAAGCTGCTGGCGACTCCTACCCCGTGGCGGTGTGTCAGGTGACGGACGGGGCAGGCACGATGATCGGTGCGATGTTTGGATCGCCCTTTCCCACCACCGTCTATATCGGGCATCCCGCCTATAAGCGCTTGGACGCCCATGCGGGCTACATTATCGGCGTTGCGATTGTCATCGCAATCGCCGCATTTCTGGGCTTTCTCTCGTTTCTCGCCTCTCTGATCCCGGTTGCGGCGGCCGCGCCCGTACTGGTCTTCGTTGCGATCAGCCTCGTCCAGAATACCGCGCTGGCCGTCAAGACGGCGCATATGGCAGCCGTGGGCTTCGCGATCCTGCCCCATGTTTCGGCCTTCCTCATTGTCAAATGGGGGTCGCTCATGAATGCGCTCCGTGATGTTGGCGCTGAAGGTCTTCCAGGCTTGGGCGACGCCGGCCTCACCGAAGCTCTGCTGATGCAAGGCGCGCATTACGAGGGGCACCTCGCCCTGTCTCAAGGGGCGATCATCATCGGCCTCGTCTGGGGCGCAATCGTTGCCGACGTGATTGATGGCCGGTTCAAGTATGCCGCATGGTTTGCCTTTGCCGCAGCCGCGATGTCTTCGGTCGGGATCATCCACGGCGCCTCCTTGCAGGCACCGGAACTCGACAACATCACGATCGGTTACCTGATCATCGGGGCGTTCTTTTACCTCTACCCGAAGGTGGCGCCGAAGGAAGATCTCGAGCATCGGGTTATCGTTGCCGATGAGCCAAGTATGCTGGACGACGACACACCGGCTCTTGATGCACGCTGACGCTTGAGAGCCCAATCAAACGCTGGCGCGGCAACCGCGCCAGCGCGACGCGGCGCTAAACGCCTGAAGGCCAGACCCCATGACCGAAACCCTGCTCCGCGGTCGTTTCCTCACGTTCCACGCAGAACCCAAAGATGCTGAGGACACCAGCGCCTACACCTATATCGAAGACGGCGGCATCCTGATCCGAGGCTCTCATATCGCTGGGTCCGGTGTATACGACGAAGTTCGCAGCGCCGCGCCGAAGGCGAATGTCATCGATCACCGCCCCTATTTGATGATGGCGGGGTTTATAGACACGCATATCCATTTCCCGCAGGTGCAGGTCGTCGCAAGTTGGGGAAGCCAGCTCCTCGATTGGCTTAACGGATATACCTTCCCGGCCGAAGGCGAATATGCCGACGCGCAGCACGCGCGCCGCATGGCACGGCATTTCTGCGACCTGCTTTGCGATCATGGTACGACAAGCGCGGTTGTTTTCTGTTCTTCCCACAAGAGCTCTGCGGAGGCCCTTTTCTCAGAAGCGCAAGACAGGAATATGCGTCTGATTGCAGGCAAGACGATGATGGACCGCAATGCCCCAGGCGCGATTCTGGATACGCCGCAATCATCCTACGACGATAGCAAGGCGCTGATCGCCGACTGGCACGAGACGGGCCGCGCGCTCTATGCCATCACACCACGCTTTGCGATCACCTCTAGTCCTGGGCAGATGGAGGCCGCCCAGGCGCTGGCAACCGAGCATCCAGATTGCTTCATCCAGACCCACCTGTCCGAGAACCATGATGAGATCGCGTTCACCGCAGAGCTCTACCCTAACGCGCGAGATTACCTCGATGTCTATGAGACATACGGTTTGCTAGGGCGCAGGACCCTGCTCGGCCACGCGATCCACCTTAAGGATCGGGAAATCAGCGCCCTTTCCGAAAGCGGCGCACACCCCGTTTTTTGCCCAACATCTAATCTGTTCCTGGGAAGCGGGCTGTTCGACGATGCGGGCTTGCGCGCACGGGGGATCGTCAACGGAATTGCGACGGATATCGGCGGCGGAACGAGTTACTCCATGCTCCAGACCCTCGCCGAAGCCTACAAGGTCTTGCAGCTCCAGCAGCAAAATCTCCATGCCCTGCGTGCCTTCGATTGGATCACGCGTGGCAACGCGGCCGTTTTGGGACTGGAAGACAAAATCGGAACACTGGAACCTGGGAGCGAGGCGGATCTTGTTGTGCTCAACCCGCGCGCTACCCCTGCCATGGCCCTGCGGATGAACCGCTCGGAGACATTGGCAGAAGAGCTGTTCGTCTTAATTATGATGGGCGACGATCGTGCGATCGTTGACACTTACGTTGCCGGGAAGGGCCAGAAAGAAGCTCTTAGATGATGGGAACAGGGGTTCCGACTGACGACCCCAACCAGACGATACCTTTCTGATCAACAGCGATGCCCGAGTTGTTCCTTCTCAGCAGGCTGTTGACGCGTCGACTGCAAGGTCGACAGCATAGAAGCTCTAAACATTGCAGCAGTGTTCAGCCATTCGCTGGTAGAGATCGCGGTCGGAGATGCGACACACACGCTCGCTTTGATTGGGCGAAAGATGGTGTCAGCCAATCCGATGCGAACTCAGCCACCCGTCGAACCATCTGTATTCGGGTGCGCTCGCGTCAGGACCTAAAGCGATGGATCGTCGCCTCTGCCATTGCGCGGCCACTTGCAAGCGCATGTTCGACGAATTGACCAAGCGCCCAGTCGCCACCTGCCAGGAGTGTTCCATCTGCACTCTCCGCAAAAGCCACTCCAAGCGGCCGAACTGGACGGGAAAACCGCCACCGGTGCCCGATGGCCGCGACAACCGGCGGGATTGTTCCTAATGCGGCGTCAAGGGCATCAAGTAAGGCGGATGCGACATCGTCGGGCGCGGTCTCTAAGTTTCTCTCACTCCACTCAGCTGTTGTATGCCCTACAAAGCAGGGCAGAGGCGACGTGCGGCCCGGCTTAGATCTATCGTTGAGCAGCAGAGAAAACGGCCGCGGCGGGGCATGTTGCACGTCCGGCCAATCAGGAAGTCTCTCAAACGCGACCATAAGAGCGTGACAGGGAGCAAATGGGATGCTTTCGAGCTTAGCATGGAGGGCGACTTCCGCTGTGTCGAGAATGCGAAGACACTGCGGAGCCGGTGCGGCCAATATGACGCCATCGACCGTCTCAGTCGCGGCTTCGGTGTCGATCCGCCAGCGACCATCCGGCGTCCGGGAAATCTGCGTTACCTCCGAACCATAGCGGATATCGAGCCCCTCTACGAAGGGAGCAAAGACATCCTTCATTCGAGGCGTGCCGACCAGCGGAACAGAACCGTCGGGCAGGCCCGCCGATTCCCAAGGCACCGGATGTATGGGAACTCGCGCCCTACGCAAAAGCGCATCTGCACCGGGGGAGAGAAACTGAGCACCGTGGTCGAACTGAAAGTCACCACGCCGCCGGGATGCGACGCGACCGCCAAAACTGCGGCTCCTCTCAAAAACAATGGGACGAATACCGGCAGCGACCAAGACATCTGCGGAGGCAAGGCCCGCTGCGCCCGCACCGACAACTGCAACTTTGGGAGACGAATTCATTCAATCGGACAAATGACAACAGACCCGACATCTATGACCAAAAGCGACGGCATTCCGTCAAGCGATATGTCCGGCAGATCGCATTGCGCGAGGTCGTGATCCCAAGCAAACGGCCATGCGTTGTGGCCACGACCTAACCCCAAGATCCCTTATTCACTTAAAGTGAGCACCGACGCGCATCATCTGACGTTGATCCGGGTACGACCATTGCCTGGAAAAGAAAAACATCGGTAGAGCACTAGCGACAGTGAGGCTTCCAAGCTAAGCGTTTGGGTCGAAACTGCAGCCGAAAGACTGGCAATGCACTAAGAGAGCCGCCAATCTGCTCTTGTTGTGTGACCCGAGGCAACTGTGAGGCTTGACCAATTTGACTGAGAACGCGCCGAAGGTTCTCTCAAGTGGCAAGAGGCTCGCGATTGTGTCTCTGGTTGCCACGATGTTCATCGGATACGGCTTTGGCGTTTCTGGGGCCGAAGAGACGATACGCGGCTTTGTTCGGATTCTCCTTGGGCGCGACATGTTGCTCACAGATTATGTCGAGCTTGGCGGCATCGGTGCAGCACTTTCAAACGCCGGTCTGGTGACGCTGATTGCCGTCGCCTTCTATTGGCGTTCTGGAGCTGAAGTCGGCGGCGGCGCGATCGCATGTCTGATGCTGGTGCTCGGGTTCTCACTTTTTGGCAAGAACGTCCTCAATATATGGCCGATACTTGCCGGTGTTTATCTGTATGCACGGTTTCGCCGCGAACCTTTCAAGAACCACGTGAACACGGCCCTTTTCGGCTGTGCCCTCGCTCCGATTGTCTCTGAAATTCTGTTCAGTACACGGCTCGACTTCACAACGAGCGTGCCTCTCGCAATTGCGACGGGCATTTTGATTGGCTTTGTCCTGCCACCTATCGCCGCGCAATTGTTTCGGGCGCATGAGGGACACAACCTCTACAACATGGGGTTTACCGCAGGCATGGTCGGTACAATCGTGGTGGCCATCTACTTTTCTTACGGCTTCGTTCCTCAACCTGTCGTTCTATGGGCAACACATTCGACAGGCGTTCTCATGCCGTTTCTGGTCGTCCTGTTCCTGGGCATGATTGCCGCAGGCACGGCTATCGACCCAAGCGCAATCAAACAGCAAAGACAGATCTTCAAGCAAAGTGGGAAAGCCCCAAGCGACTTTGCCGCAGAGTTTGGCGATGCTGCGGTTCTCGTGAATATGGGTGTCCTCGGCCTGCTCGCGACAGGCTATGTGCTCTCGGTCGGCGCCCCGCTCAACGGCCCAACGATTGGCGCAATCTTGTCCGTCGTGGGCTTTGCCGCCTGCGGAAAACACCCCCTAAACTGCATACCAATCGTGACGGGCGTCGTCCTCGCGACCATCGCCAAAGGAGGGGATCTCGCCGGATCGTCCAACGTTCTTGCTGCCCTCTTCTCGACATCTCTCGCGCCGATTGCCGGCCGATTTGGTTGGTATTGGGGGGTGATCGCAGGCGCTATCCACATCTCCGTCGCGCAATCCGTTGGAGTTTTGCATGCAGGACTGAACCTGTATCACAACGGATTCGCCGCCGGCATCGTCGCCACGCTGCTCTCAGCAGTCATTCTTTCTATCGCGACCCGCATGAAAAGTGACGGCTCTGCGAAGCAATAGAGGCCTTTACGTTGATCGATCCCTGCTCGACCAAGGCGTGACGATCTGCTTTGCGCAGGCTAGACATCGGTGGAAGTTGTCTATTCGTTGTTGGAAGCAAATACATCCAACCCGACAGGATCCAGACGATCTGAGCGTCCGGCCTTCCTGACCGAATCGGCATACGGGTGAGAATTTCAATTTGAGCGGTCTCGCGTGCCAACCCTATGGCCCGCTCGATCGCGTGAGTTGTCTGGCGACAGTCGGCTACCAATAGGCACTTTGGCGGCTCGGCGAACGTGGCGCTTCGCCGAACACTTTGGTTCTTGCTCAGCGCGAAATTCTCGAACGCGAATCCAACCGGACTAGAACGTACCGGCTGCTTATCGGAGCTGCGGCGCCGACCGTATCCGACAAGACGTCCGTTCGCACCAGGGGCACACATAAGCGACCTCTGATGCTTCGTGAACTCAGTCGGTCCCAGCCATTTCCGCGGCAAGGGCATCGTCGAGTTCTCGTGCACGTATCGCCGCAGGTCGCGCCATGGCCCGCGCCACGTATCCCGAGAGAATCGGCCGGTCCGCGATCGTCCCCATCATCAGAGCGAACCCAAGCTGCGATGCAATCACAACGTCTGCCGCTGTGAAATCCGAGCCGACTATCCAGTCCTGATCGGCAAGGACACCTTCTAACGTATCGCAAACCCTATCGAGACTGCCATAGCCGACCCGCCCCTGGTCCTGTGGCGTCTCAGGGATCAATCCCAGTCCGGCATGGGAAACGGCTCCGTCGAGCGGCCCGGCACCGAAGAACATCCAACGGTAGTAGACTCCACGTTCCACTGTGCTCGGAGCCGGAGCGAGCCCCTTCTGAGCATAAAAATCGCATAGGTAGGCTATGATTGCCGCCACTTCAGTGATCACCGTGCCTTCATGACCAAGTGCAGGCACCTTTGCCATCGGGGTTTGCCCTCGTGCAGTTTCAGGAGATCGGCCCGTTCCTCCTTTTGCTGGCGCTGCTCGGTGTCATCCAGTTCACGATAGAGGACTTGTTACTGCCTCAGCTTGCCGGACAAACGCTCAATCTCAGCTTGACCGTGACGATGCTGTCCCTTGCCGTATGGGGGTCGCTCTGGGGGGTGACTGACCTTTCTCTGGCTGTGCCTTTGACGGCAATTCTCCTCCTCATCGCGGCTCGTTTCGAAGCAACGCGTTCGATCGCGATCTTTCTCTCAAAGAATGGGGAATTGCAGACCGCAACCGGTTCGTCATCGCGCCAAAGTGGGGCACACGACGATGTGGATCCCGCGTAGTCGGATTGCACGAACAGCGTGGGACCAGCTAATCGTCAGGGATCAGCGCACCCTATTTCAGAGACGGTTGGGCTATCGCTAGCTAGATACCTGTGCCTTCGACGCAGCAATACCCAACATAGACGGACGCCGACGCTCCGTTGAGCATTCTGAGAACATCGGTCGACACTTCGACCCCAACTTGGGCCGATTGCGTGGATCTTCGAGTTCCTTTTTGCAATACCCAGGCGATCTAGCGAAGTGGCAAGTGTGCCGAACCTGGCGAGAAGTTCGAGAGAAGCCTGGAACCCTGTCGAGCAGTAGTCCAGGCAAAAGATATTCGTAGAGACTGATTCGGCCCTCGATAAAATGGTTCAGACGCGGCGACCAAGGCGGCTGAGCCTGATGGATGGAAGCGCCAAGACCCGAATGAACTGAACGCCTTCCCGATCACTGATTGAGATTTAGGAAGTGGGAAAAGTAATGAGTGAAAACGCATCACAGTCACCGCAGTCACGCGCACCCCTGGCAATAGACCTTGCGCTCCAAGGCGGTGGATCTCACGGCGCCTTCGCCTGGGGAGCGTTGGACAGGCTTCTCGACTATCCATGGATGGAAGTTGAGGGGATTTCCGGCACTTCTGCGGGTGCGATGAACGCGGCCGTCTTCGCCTATGGAATGATGACTGGAGGCCACGAAGGAGCGCGCGCCGCGCTCGATACCTTCTGGAAAAAGGTATCCGACGCTGCAAGGCTCAGCCCGTTTCAGCGCACACCTCATGACCATCTGACGGGAAACTGGAGCCTCGACAATTCCCCGGCCTATCTGATGGCGGATACAATGGCGCGGTTTGTGTCGCCCTATGCCTTCGGGCCATTAGGCGCGAGATCAAACCCGCTACGGAAAATCCTTGAGGAGACGATCGACTTTCCAGCGCTCGCCAAGGGTCCGATCAAACTCTTCATTACCGCCACGAATGTCCGGACAGGGCGCGGGCGGGTCTTCCGTCGTGATGACATTACCGCCGATGTGCTCTTGGCCTCCGCGTGCTTGCCCACGCTCTTCCAACCCGTGGAGATTGATGGCGAAGCGTATTGGGACGGCGGCTTTGCCGGCAATCCTACGATTGCTCCACTCGTCACAGAATGCGACTCCGCCGACACTTTCCTGGTTCAGATCAACCCAGTGACACGACCGGACGTGCCGATGTCCGCACGAGATATCCTAAATCGCATGAATGAAGTGTCATTCAACGCGCCCTTGCTCAAAGAGTTGGAGATGGTCGCCATGATGCGCAAGGTTGCCGATCCGGGCAACACGGAGGGGCGGCTCTGGGGTGAGATGCGGCTCCATCTCATCGCGAGCGACATTATGATCAAGCTCAGCGCATCCTCCAAGCTTAATGCGGAGTGGAGTTTTCTGCAGATGCTGAAGAAGGAAGGGCGCCGTGCTGCGGACGCGTTCGCAGAAAGACACCGCGAGGACGTCGGCGTGCGATCCTCGTTTGATTTCAACAGCCTGCTTGAGAGCGCGTAAAGCCGATGGGATTGTTCGGTATCGTTCTCGCCCTTGCTGTCCTTATGGCGCTGGCCTTTCGCGGATGGACGATTCTGCTCTTGGCGCCCGCAGCCGCATTGGTCGCGGCGGCCTTTTCTGGTGAACCGCTGCTCGCACATTGGACCCAAACCTTTATGGGCGCGGCGGCAGGCTTCGTTGCGCAGTTCTTCCCGCTATTCCTCCTTGGCGCGCTCTTCGGAAAACTGATGGACGATACCGGTTCGGTGAACGCCATCGCCGAATACATGACAGAGACGCTCGGACCGAAGCGCGCCATTCTTGCGGTCGTGTTGGCCGGTGCGCTTGTGACCTATGGCGGCGTGAGCCTCTTTGTTGCGTTCTTCGTCATCGCACCCATGGGGCAGGCGCTGTTCCGGGCGGGCGCGGTTCCGAAACGTCTGCTTCCCGCTGCCGTCGCACTTGGCACGTCGACATTTACGATGTCAGCTTTGCCGGGCACGCCTTCCATCCAGAATGCGATTCCGATGCCATTTTTTGGAACAACGGCTTTTGCAGCGCCAGGCCTAGGGATCATTGCCGCCGCCGTGATGTTCGGTTTCGGCACGTGGTGGCTTGGCCTTCGGCAACGCCAGGCAGAGGCGGCGAATGAAGGATACGGCGCGGACCAGACGCCCGAGGCTGCCGAGGATGGCATCGCGTCAATACCCGATGAGGTGACCATCCGGGAACTAGCCACAACGGCGCGCGAATTCGACCCCAAAGAGATCACATCGGCAGGGAAGGCAACCAAACCCGCCCCGATCTGGATTGCTGTCCTGCCTTTGGTCGTGGTCGTTATTGTCAACCTGCTCGCGTCAAAGATCATTCTGCCACAGATGGACTTCGCTTTTCTTGCCGAGCCCGAATGGGGCAGCACAAGCATCGGCGCGATTGGTGGTGTATGGGCCGTCGCACTCGCCCTTCTTTCTGGAATCTTGGTTCTTCTCGCTACCTCCTTTCATCGGCTCCCCGCGCTTCGCGATAGCGTGGATGCTGGCTGCAATGCGTCCGTGTTGCCGATCATGAGCGTCGCCAGCCTCGTTGGTTTTGGCGCTGTCGTCGCCGCACTCCCGGCGTTCCAGCTTGTTCAAGAATGGGTGCTGAACATTGGCGGCGGGCCGTTGGTGTCCCTGGCTGTCGCAACGAACATACTCTCTGCGCTCACCGGGTCCGCATCTGGTGGTATGACCATCGCTCTTGACGCCCTTGGCCCGACCTTCATGCTCTTGGCAGCGGAGACAGGGCTGGACCCACAGATCCTGCACCGCGTGGCCGTGATCTCCTCAGGAACGCTCGATAGCTTGCCGCATAACGGCGCCGTGGTGACCATGCTTGCTGTCTGCGGCTGCACTCACAAGGAGAGTTACTTGGATATCGTAATGGTGGCGGTCGTTGGTGCCTTACTGGCATTGATCGCCGTCATCGTTCTTGGCGGCGTCTTTGGATCTTTCTAGGGCGTGGCGACATTGATTTGCGGGCCAGATGCGAATGACTGCGAGCTTGAGGGCGGCGAGAGAGTTCTCGGGTTTGCGGTCGTATCGGGTCGTGGTAGCTCGAAGTTCTTGGTGCTATTGAAGAAGCGCTCCCAGGACGACCTCGACGCCTGGCTCCGCCAAGACAACACCCAGCGCCTACATTTAGGCTACCGCAACTCAAGAAGACGGCCCGCCGAAAAAGTCAATTCATTCGTTAGCCAAGAAGGTTAGGTGGTCCACTGCATCTCAATGCCGCGGATGCGCAGATCGACCAGAACATAAGGAACTTGGTGAAAGCCTATCCGCTATAGATCTTTTCATACACAACCTCAGAACAGTGCCAACGACGCCCTAGACCGCAGAGTATGGAGCACCAGTTCGATCAGGCTTAGGGACTTTCGGACCCAGCGCTTAACCCCCTGTTGGAAAGCCTCGCTCTCAGTATGGCAGGGCTAACGCATCCGCCAGCCACCCGTCTTCACATTGTCCTTTCGCGCACCCCCCAACATGATATCACGTGCCCGTAGCTACTAAGCCAAGAAGACGCAAGCGCGGCGGTCTATGAACGAGATTGTGGAGGGGCTGGTCGAAGCCGCGAGACTAATTGTCTCCCTCGATTCAGAACTTATTGAAATCACTCTCAGGTCGCTTCAAGTCACCACGACGGCTGTCGTGGTCTCGGCAGCAATCGGCTTACCGCTTGGCGCATGGCTCGCAGTCATGCGCTTTCGTTCCCGACGTATGGTGATCGCGATCCTCAACGCGTTGATGGGTCTGCCACCTGTGGTCGTCGGTCTCTTCGTCTATGTGCTGTTGAGCCGCTCGGGGCCATTGGGTGTGCTTGGCCTGCTGTTTACCCCGACAGCCATGATCATAGCGCAGGTCATCATCGTAACCCCGCTTATCGCGTCGATCGCACATCAGGCGATCCGAGACTTGTGGGCGGAGTATCATGATCTGCTGATTTCTTTGAATACAACCAAGCGTCAACGGGTGGTCACCCTCCTCTGGGATTCGCGCCGGGCACTTCTGACAGCGTGTCTTGCCGGCTTCGGCCGCGGCATCGGCGAAGTTGGTGCAATCATGATTGTCGGCGGCAATATAGACAACGCGACGCGGGTGTTGACGACCGCCATTGCGCTGGAGACGGGCAAGGGAAACTTCGCCCTCGCCCTTGGGCTCGGCTTTGTGCTCATCGCACTCGCAATCGCGGTCAACCTGTTGATCCACACTCTCTCGCGCACGGAGAGCTCCGGCACATGGTGACGTCGATCCTGCCGCTCCGCATTGACGCTGCCGTGGTGCAGAGGCGCGGCGCCCGCCTGATCGGGCCAATCGACCTGACACTCGGGCCAACAGGCATAACGATTGTCCTTGGACCGAATGGATCTGGCAAGACGTCCCTTCTCCGCCTAATGCACGGGATGGAACGCGCAGCCAAAGGCAGCGTGGCCTGGGCAATCCCGGAAACCGACGCGCGCGAAAGACGCGCCTTCGTCTTTCAAACGCCAACCATGATGCGCCGTTCTGTGACCGACTGTATCGCCTACGCCCTGACCGTCGCTGGCACCAAACGGTCCGAGGCCCGGCTGCGCGCGAAGGAAATGGCCTGCCAGGTCGGTCTAGAGCACGCCCTCGAAAGATCAGCCCGCGTCTTGTCGGGTGGCGAAAAGCAGAAACTGGCCGTTGCCCGTGCCCTGATACGTGCACCCGAAGTTCTGCTGTTGGACGAGCCCTGCGCCAACCTCGACGGGCGCGCCACGCGCGAAATCGAGACGATCCAAGGTGATGCGAAGGCGCATGGGACGCGGATAGTCATGTCGACACACGACCTTGGCCAGGCCGCAAGACTTGCCGATGACGTCGTTTTCATGCTCCATGGCCGCGTTCATGAAACAGGGACAGCTGAGAAGTTTTTCGCGGCGCCCTCAACGCCTGAGGCACACGCCTTCCTCAACGGTCAGATCGTGGAGTAGCGCTATGATCGCCCGAGTTTTCCTCGCCCTCTTATCAATCCTCTGGGCAATGCCCGGATACGCGGACACGGTGCGTATCGCCGTAACAACGTCGTTTGAAAATTCCGGCCTCGCCGATGTTCTTTTGCCAGAGATCCAGCAGGATCTTGGCATCGATATCGAACTTTTGGTGGTCGGAACGGGGCAAGCCCTTCGTCTGGGCGAGGCAGGCGATGTGGACGCAGTCTTGGTGCATTCACGCCCCGCCGAGGAAGCTTTCGTGGCGGCCGGTCACGCGACGCATTGGCGCGAAATCATGTATAATGATTTCGTCCTCGTCGGCCCGTCAGACGACCCGGCCGCTATCGCCACTGCCGAGACCGCGGCCGATGCGCTGGCCCGGATCGCGGCGGCTGGCGCGCTCTTTGTCTCCCGCGGCGATGACAGTGGCACCCATCAGAAGGAGCTAGCCTTGTGGGCCAGCGCGGACGTCGATCCGGATGGTCTCGGCCGCGCGTACAATGCCGTCGGCTCGGGCATGGGCGCGGCGCTCAACACGGCATCCGGCTTGAACGCCTACATATTGTCGGACCGCGCGACCTGGCTGACCTTTATGAACAAGGGCGATCTTGCTCTGCTGTTTTCTGGCGACCCGGCAATGTTCAACCCATACTCGCTGTTGCCGGTGAACCCGGAACGGCATCCGCATGTTAAACATGACGCCGTTCTGGAACTCGAGGACTGGCTGGCCGGGCCGCGCGGCGCAGCCCTGATTGATGCTTACACCGTCGAAGGTGAAACGCTCTTTGTGCACAGCGCGGTGCCGCAATAGCTCTTAGTCGTCGCCGCGCCCCGTGATCTTTCCCTCGACGCGGTGTTCGAGGTCTAGCTCTTCGATCCTTAGCATCATTGTCGCGGCATAAGTCTTGCCACCTGTAACATCCGGTCCGGCAGTGCGCATGGCGTCGTCTATGGCCTGTTGCGACGTCACGCCGACCTGCTTGAGGAATTTGCGCATCGACATATTGTAGTCATCGCTCATCATTTGTCTCCGGTGGTTTGGAACAGTCTAGCGCTTCTTATCTCGTGGTCGTCGCGAGAAACTCAACCAGGGCGGCCCGATCGGCGGCGCTCGGCACACGCTGCTCCGGCATGCGGCTACCGGGCGTGTAGGCCTCTGGCCCGAACTCAAACAGCTCCGACACTGTCTGCGGTGTCCAGATGATATCGAGCGAGCGCAGAGCCTCCGAATAATCGTAGCCCTCCGCAGTGCCGATCCGACGCCCGAAGATCCCGTGGAGAGTCGGACCCGCCCGTTGCTCGTCATCTGGCGTTAGCGTGTGGCAAACCGCACAGGCCCGAAAGACTTCCGCCCCCCGCGGGTTGGTGAGCGTTGGCTCCGGCAGGCCCGCACCTTCACCAAGGGGTGTGCCGCTAGGCGACCACCGCCTGATCCAGCCATCATTGCCGCCGGTCCATATCCCGTCTTCGTTAAGCGCAAGCGCCCAGACGGCGCCCTGGCCAGTTTTGATTTCAGATCGGATCTCCAGCGTCAGAGGGTCGATCAGCCAAACAGATCCGGTCATGTCCGATACGGCAATCTGGTCGCCGCCAGCCGCGACAGCTAGGAGCGGTCGCGTGGTCAGTTCCACAGCCTCCTGCTGCTGATCAGGGCCCACGCGGCGCAGAAAACCATCTGCCCCCGCCACAAAAATCGCGTCAGCCACGGATGCCAAATCACTCGGTGGCGCCGGCAGGTCGACGACCTCAGTCGGGCGGCCATCCGCGCTCCACAACCGCAGGCGAAGGTCTGACCCGACACTGGCTAGACCGCCTTGATGGGCTGCGAGACCCGTCACTTGCCCCTCATGTCCTTCAATGTAACGAGGTGTGCCCTCACCCTCCCACAGGGCGATCTGGCCGTTCCAGGATGCAGAGGCGATGCCCCCGCCAGCCAAGGGCGCGAGAGCCGCCACAGGCATGTCGTGCACGGGCTCGAATCGGATCGGCTCCACTCCATCTTCCCAGATCGCGATATGACCGTCCTGGCCGCCAGAGGCGAAGCGCCCGCCTGAAAGCGGAAGGACTGCTGTCACCGCACTGGCATGAGCGCGGGTGACCTGGCGCGCCACGATCCCATCCCAGACGATGGCACGCGTGTCAAAGGAGCCGGAGACCACCCGGTCTCCCTCCACGGCGAGCGCGCGGACCGGGCCGCCATGGCCCCGCAGATCCTGTGCCCAGGCTGGCGCCCAAGCGCCGGGCAAAATGGATACTATCGCCGCAAGAGCGACGCCGCTCAGACAGGCTAGTCGCACCAATTCAGTAGTTGATCAGATTGTCGCCTGGATGGTCTACACGGGCCCCTTCTGTGGTGAAGGCGGAATAGGAATTGACCTGAAAATTGTCATTCAGAACAAAGGCCGCTGCGACCGTGACGACAAGGCCTGTCACGACCGAGGCAAGGAAAGCTTTCATGTTTTATACTCCCATCATAGTTTTTGTATGCGGTTACGAAGCCGCTTCGAGCGTATTCCAGAGCGTTCGCGCCATCTCTATGTAGAGCTGTCCGAGTATGCCGTCGGGGTCGAGTACTACAATCGGCTGTCCGCTGTCGGAGGCGCGACGTAACTCCATAGTCAGTGGCACGGCACCGAGATAGGGCGCCCCGAGCCGCCGTGCCTCAGCCTCCGCGCCGCCTTCGCCAAACACAGCGTGCTGCCCTCCGCAATAGGGGCATATGAAGTGCGCCATGTTCTCGATCACGCCCAGGATGGGCACACCGACTTTGCGAAACATCGCTATGCCACGACGCGCATCGATCAGCGCCAAATCCTGCGGGGTAGACACGATCACGGCGCCCGCCAAATCGCTGCCTTGCGCGATGGCAAGCTGTGCATCCCCGGTGCCGGGCGGCATGTCGATGATCAGGATGTCAAGAGCGCCCCAATCCACGTCCGACAGCATCTGCGTGATCGCAGACATAACCATAGGGCCGCGCCAAACCATGGCGGTCTCTTGATCCACCATCAGACCCATCGACATGGCCTTGAGCCCGAAGGCCTGGATTGGGAGCAAACGGCGGTCCTTTCCGAGCCGCGGCTTGCCGTGGATCGCCAGCAGTGTCGGCAAGGATGGCCCGTGAATGTCCGCGTCGAGAATACCGACCGAATGGCCCAATGCACGCAAGCCCAGGGCTAAATTGACTGAGGTCGTCGACTTCCCGACCCCGCCCTTTCCAGATGCCACGGCAACGACATGCCTCACGCCGGGAAGAACAGGCTGTTTCGCAGCCGGAGCTTTGCCCTTATCGGGGAGCTTCGGCGGCGGCTTCGCGTCGGCCTGCTTCTCTGCGGTCAGAACGACGCTGGCGCCCTCTCCACCGGGCAACGCCCGCAGGACAGCTTCGGCTTTCGCACGGATCTCCGCATGGCCCGCGGCCTCCTTCGGGTTGACCGAAATGGCCAAAGACATCCGCCCGCCGGACAGAACAGGCCCAGACATTGCGCTTGATCCCATGAGCGGCGCGCCATTGGGCAAGGTCAAACCGGCCAGCGCTGCTCGGGCAGTGGCAAGCAGGTCAGCACTATCCTTTGCGCGTGTCATTTGCGTCTCTACGAAATCAGGCCAGGCAGCCCTGGCCTCGGACCATGGCCAGAGCAGATTTATGCCCTGGCCACGGAACACGTTGGTTCACTCTGCGGGCTGCGTGCCGGGACTGGACGCCGCGTCGTTCCTACGGCCCTGAACTTGTTTGCCCTGCACCTCATCAACCCAGAGAGAGTGGTGTTCCTTTGCCCAGTTCAGGTCCACTTCGCCTGATCCCATGGCATCGAAAGCGCCTTCCATACCGACCGAGCCAATATAGATATGGGCGATGATGATGGCAGTCAGCGCTGCTGCCACAAGGCCGTGAATGACCTGGTAGAGCTGCCAGCTCCCCTCGCCTCCCGCCAGTTCCGGAAAGAGCAACATCACACCGGTGAAGGACAGCGCCGCGCCGCCAATCGTGACAGACCAGAAGATCCCTTTTTGACCGGCATTGAACTTCTTGGCCGGCGGGTGCACGCCTTTGACGAACAGACCGCCGCCTTTGCTGAGCCAATTCGCGTCGACCTTGTCCGGAATGTTGTGAACCACCCAGTAGAGGAACGATAGGATCAGACCCAGCATGAACGCAAAGCTCATGTAGTTGTGGGCGATCTTACCCCACGTCGACAGGGTGCCGAAAGCACCTTCACCGAAGACTGGCAGGATAACCGCCCGACCGAACACGAGGTTGAGACCGGTAATCGCCAGCACGATGAACGAAACAGCCATCAGCCAGTGCGCGAAACGCTCGCCAGCGCCGAAGCGCTCGATGCGATTGCTCGAAGGACCGGAGTCGATGCGGATCTTACCCCGGATGAAATAGAACGCCGCCAGCACAGCCAGCATGCCGACGACAGCAATCAAGTTCGCGACACGCACCGGCCCACCATGTGTGTCGGCCCAGCCGCGGTTCGCAGGCTTGATCAGTCCAGCCGCCAGTTCGTTCGGGATCGATATCCGGCCCTGGACTTGCGCACCGCCACTGAGGGCGTCCATCAGCTCATCTTCGGTCACAGATTCTGCTGTCGGGTTGACCACCTGTTGCGCCTGCGCCGCGTCGGGCTGTGCGAAGACCGCAAACAGCCCCAGAGCGAGCACCGCAACCAAACAGCCCATCTTGTTGAGAAGTGTCATTTGAATTCCCCCTCAGACAGAAATGGTTTCGCCATAGGCACTGCGCCAACCCCATGCCCCGGAGCCGTAGCCCCGCGTCACGACGCGCTCGCGATAGATATCGGCGATGATGTCCGCGTCGCCTGCCAGCAGCGATTTGGTGGAGCACATTTCGGCGCAGAGCGGCAACTTGCCTTCTGCGAGACGATTGGAGCCGTATTTGATGTATTCTGCTTGGGTCATGTCGGCCTCAGGACCGCCCGCGCAATAGGTGCACTTGTCCATCTTGCCGCGCGTGCCGAAATTCCCGACGCGTGGGTATTGCGGCGCGCCGAACGGGCACGCGTAAAAGCAGTACCCGCAACCGATGCAGGTATCCTTGGAGTGCAGAACGACCGCATCCACGGTCGTGTAGAAGCAATCCACGGGACAAACTGCGGCGCAAGGCGCATCGGTACAGTGCATGCCGGCCATGGACACCGAGCGTTCGCCCGGAAGACCGTCATTGATGGTGACGACGCGGCGTCTGTTAATGCCCCAGGGCACCTCGTGCTCATTCTTGCACGCCGTGACACAGGCGTTGCACTCGATGCAGCGGTCCGCGTCACAAAGAAACTTCATTCTTGCCATTTTTTGTATTCCTCCCTTACGCGGCCTCAATCTGGCAAAGGGTCACTTTGCCTTCGTGCATGCCGGTAACCGGGTCGTATCCGTAGGTCGTGACCGTGTTGACGCTTTCGCCCAAAACGATCGGATCTGTTCCCTCGGGGTAATTGCCCCGCTGATCCTCGCCTTGGAACCAGCCCGCGAAGTGGAACGGCATGAACGCCACGCCGGGTGCCACGCGCCCGGTCACGAGCGCCTTGACGCGTGTCCGGCTGTCGTTCTCCGGCCCGCGCACCCAGACCCAGCCGCCATCAACGATGCCACGGCTGTCGGCATCCGTAGGATTGATCTCAACGAACATGTCCTGCTGCAACTCGGCGAGCCAAGGGTTCGACCGCGTCTCCTCGCCACCGCCCTCGTATTCCACCAGACGACCAGAGGTCAGAACGATTGGGAAATCCTGCGCAATGTTGCGCTCGACAGCGGAGGCCTGAACCGTGAAGCCGATATTCGGAACGCGGAACTGACGTCCGTCTTCCCGCGTCGGGTAGTCGGCAACGAGATCCGGACGCGGACTGTAGAGCGGCTCGCGGTGGACCGGGATCGGATCGGGTAGGTTCCAAGCCACGGCGCGGGCTTTGCCGTTGCCGAAGGGCACACACCCATGTGAAATCGCGACGCGCTGGATGCCACCCGAGAGATCGAGCGACCAACTGACCGAAGCCATCGCTTCCGGATCATTTCCGCCGATCCGCTGGATCGTCGCCAACTCTTCCGGGGTCAGTTCGCTGTCCCAGCCAAGGCTCTGAAGCACGCCGTAGGTGAATTGCGGGTATCCGTCCTCGATATCCGAGCCGGGCGGGTAACTGCCCTCGGCCAAAAGCGTCTGACCATCGCGCTCAATACCGAAGCGCGGCCGGAAGCCGCCGCCGCCCTCTGCGACCGGGATGTTCGGATTGTAAAGGATGTGCGTGCCGGGATGGCGCAACTCTGGCGTTCCCCAGCACGGCCAAGGCAGCCCATAGTAATCCCCCGAGACCTCTTGTGGAGCGTCTGAGAAGGCGCGTAACGTGACCAGGTCGAACTTGTCCTGATGCTGCATATGCGCCTTAAGGCGTTCCGGCGACTGACCGGTATAGCCAGTCGACCAGCCCCCACGGTTAATCTCTTCGAGGATCGACTCGGCTGTCGGCTCCATGCTGAACTTGCCTTCGACCATCTCGTAGTTCTTGAACATCTCGTCCGCAAACCCGAGACGCTCGGAAAGGCGATAAATGACGGCGTAGTCGTTATCGCTCTCAAATATCGGCTCGACGACTTTCTCGCCCCATTGAACCGAGCGGTTCGAGGCCGTCCGGCTTCCATGACACTCGAACTGGGTCGAGATCGGCAAGAGGTAGGTGTTGTCGGTCCTGTCGTGCAGAGCTGCAAAGGTGGTGGGATGCGGGTCAGCAACGACCAGCAGGTCCAGCGCCTCCATGCCCGCCTTCGACACGCCCATTCTCGGCACGGTGTTGCCGCCGTGGCCAAACACGATCATCGCCTTGATATTGTCGCGCTGATCGACCTCTTCCGCATCAAGCGTCGTCGCGTCAAACCACCGGGTCGATGGAATTCCCGGGACACTCATGTTCTCTTTTGGGGTCCGAGCGTCTCGACCGCCCTTTGCCTCTACGGCATCGAACCGGCTCTCGAGATACTCGTAAGGCACCTCCCAGACGCGCGACCAGTGGCGCCAGCCGCCCTCGGAAAGGCCGTAGTAGCAAGGGAGTGAACCGATATCGAGGCCGAAATCCGTGGCGCCCTGCACGTTGCAGTGTCCGCGGAAGATGTTGGCTCCGTTACCAATGTTGCCGACATTGCCGGTGGCAAGAAGCAAGTTGCAGTAGGTTCGCACGTTGGCCGTACCCACGGTATGCTGCGTGCCGCCCATGCACCAAATGAACGTCGAAGGCCGCTGGGTGGCGAAGGTCTGCGCAACGCGCTCAAGCGTCGCGCCGGGGATACCCGTGATACGCTCCACTTCTTCCGGCGGGTAAGCCTGAACCGCCTCGCGGATCTGCTCCATGCCCCAAACCCGCTGATCGATGAACTCGGTATCTTCCCAGCCGTTCTCGAAAATGTGCCACATGATCCCCCAAATCACCGCGATATCGGTGCCGGGGCGCATGCGGATGTAGTCAGTCGCGTGTGCTGCCGTCCGGGTGAAACGTGGGTCCAGCACGATGACGTTGGCGCGGTTCGTTTCCTTCCCCGTCAGAATGTGCTGCAACGAAACCGGGTGCGCTTCCGCCGCATTCGAGCCCATGAAGATGATGGTCTTGGAGTTGCGGATATCGTTGTAGGAGTTCGTCATAGCGCCATAGCCCCAGGTGTTTGCAACACCCGCAACCGTGGTGGAGTGACAAATCCGCGCTTGGTGATCGACGTTATTCGTCCCCCAGAACGCCGCGAATTTGCGGAAGAGATAAGCCCCCTCGTTGGAGAACTTTGCCGAGCCAAGCAGGTAGGCTGCGTCTGCCCCGCTGCGCTCGCGCACGTCCAGCATCTTTTGGCCGATCTCGTCGATCGCCTGATCCCAGGAGATGCGGATCCATTCGCCATTCTCCTTCTTCATTGGGTATTTCAGACGGCGGTCGCCGTGAACCAGCTCGCGCACGGATGCGCCCTTCGCGCAGTGCGTGCCGCGGTTGATCGGGCTCTTCCAAGCGGGCTCTTGGCCGACCCATACGCCCTCCTGCACCTCGGCCAAAACCGTGCATCCGACCGAGCAATGCGTGCAGATGTTTGTCTTCACTTCAATTGGCTTGCTGAAATCGGTGGGACCGGCTTCGGCCTTTCGCACCGTGCCCACGCCGAGGGCGCTGACGGCGGCCAGGCCACCCACGGTCAGGCCTGAGGTCCGGAGGAACGAGCGGCGGTCAACCGGACGGGCCGCGACAGAACTTGCGAAACCTCGGAGGCCACCACCTACGGCACTGGAGTGTCTACGTTTCACCAGCATTTGTTACTCCCCCGTGTAGTAGCGGTTGGTGCGGTAGAAGGCGAGCACATGCTCGGTTTCCTGGTAGCGCTGCTTCGTGCGTTCGTCCCCGACCTCCTCGGCGAGTGCGGGACGCGCCGAGCCAGCTGCGACAACGCCGGTAGATGCGCCGGCCACTGCGCCCACGAAACCGCGGCGCGTGATTTGTTGAGTTTTCGCCGTCTTGTCTACCAATTCGACCTCCCTTGGTACGTCGATGCGACGATGACCCGCCGCTCATGGATTGTGATCATGGTGCTAACTACGGGCCGCTATCGAAGCGGCGCCATCCTGCTTGCGCGCCAGTCCGAACGCGTGCGTTTCGATGTCCGTGAACATGGCGCCGACCTCTGCGACATGCCGATAGAAGTTGGCGCTTGGCGCAACAGCCAAATCGTCAAAGAATTGGGGCGCCCATGGCTGGAGGTGTCTGGAAAAAAAGCCAGCTTCGCCAACGGCGCCACATCCCAGTGCATCAGCGCTAAACGAACCCGATGCGAGGCCAGCCATAATTTCGCACAGACTTGCGATGTGATCCTCTGGCTCGTGGCGCCCCTCGGCAGGCGCGATGCCCATAATGCCGAGATCGCGGCGCAGATCCGCCAGCGGTCGCTCGTTCAGAAACCCAGTGAGATAGAAAGACGCATAGGGGAGCAACTCACCCCGACCAACGCCGATGAAAAGGTCGAAAAACTCGCGTTCGACGGACGCCGTATCCGCTGAATGCGCCGCCTTGGCCAATCGCTGGTAGGCCTGCCCCAGCGCTGTCTCGTCACCAACGAGCTGGGACATCGCAGAAAGCAGGTCTGCTGAGGGTGGCGCTGCGAAAACAGATGCCAGAAAGCCCCAATGCTGGGCTCTCGCTTCGCTTTGATTGTCTTCGGCTCGCTGGGTGTCAACCTGGCTTATGCCACTCAAGGAAGCCTCCTTCCTTCTCAATATGTTACGATCATAGTCCTAGTTCTCAGCCTCTATCGAAGCGGCGCCCTCCGGCTCGCGCACCAAGCCAAGCGCGCACTTTTCTATATCCGTGACCAAAGGGGCCGATCTCCGCGACATGCCGACCGAGAGCAGCGCTTCGCGCGACGGTCACGTCGTCGTCAAACCTGGGCGCCCATGGCTGAAGATGTCTGGGAAAAAGGCCAGTTTCGCTTACGGCGCCATGTCGCAACGGAGCCGTGCCAACGCCGAGTGCATCCCCAAGGCTGCTAACTCTACGCTGGTAGAATTGTCCGCAGGCAACCTTACCACCGAAAGGTCCCGACATCTTCGGGATCCGGTGTGCAGGTGGCGGCGCTGCGAAAACAGATGCGAGAGAACCCCGGTCTTGGGTTCTTGCATCGCTCAGTCTGTTATCGGCTAGCTGGGTGTTAACCTGGCTACTGCCACTCAAGGAAGCCTCCCTACTTCTCAAGCGCTCCAAATCTCTTACACGAAGCGGCGCCTCTGCAAAACAAAATTACCGCAAAAATGTGCAACGACATCCTAAAGTTGTAGCCAACGGTGCTTCAGCTTTCCATAACGGACCGGTGCCATCCATTCACAGGAAGAACAAAAGCCGAACTTCAAGTCACAGTATCGGAAAACACGGTTCAAACCGCTCAGAGCGTGTGGGCCGATAAGCTAACTCTTTATGTCGGGAGAGCACCACCGTGTCGGCGCAATGGCCTCTGTGTCGCGACCGAATCCCGTGGCTCCGGCGATGACAGGTCGGTAGCCGCTTTCGACACGATCGGAGCTTGCACGCTGGTTCGCTCTGCTCGGTCCTCGTCACACGCCGGAACGTGTGGCGCTTCCGGCCTCTCACCTGCTGCGGCGCCTCCCTCGCACGATGCTTGCGCCAGGTCTGTCGCCGCTTCCGCGTCTTCGTGGGTATCCGCGCGAGCAGGAAGCGATGTATCGCTCTCGTCGCTGCTCTCTTGCGCGCTTCGTATCTCACGATTCATCAAGTCACCGACCATCTTGGCGACCTTGTCCTCCTGAAGCACACCTCCAGCACCAGGCACGGCGCCAGGCGTGTTCCAGTCCCAAGCATAGTCGACGGCCGGATCGTCATGCTGCGAGATAAGCGAGTTCGTGAGCCAGACCTTTCGCATGGCCGCCCTCTGGAGCGCCTGCGGCACTCCGCGTTTCATGAACGGCTGGAGGTCGGTCGATCCGGTGATCTCGTCGATCGACGGCAGAGCCTCCAGTTCTTCCGGAGTGATTTCCCGCTCGACCTCCGGAGATGGTGGTTCATCCGCCGCCGCCGTAGGCTCTCCCTGCGTGTCTGTCGCTGCCTCTTTGGTTCGCCCCTCGATGGCCTCCGCGCGCGTCGCGGCCCGTTTGCGGCGCGACCAAGACGCAAAGAAGCCTTCTCCGTCGCTGCGCCTTTCGTCGTCGGACATGGCCTCACTCCTTCCCGAATTGGGCACGGCCCGACCGACCTCGGGTCTGAACCCATTTTGCATCGGGTTGCAGGATGCGCGGCGCCCGCGGATCCTTTGTGGAAGTTGCAGGCACGCGTTTGCGTTTGTGAAACTTTTCCTCAACGTGGTGCTCTCGGATGAAAGCATCGAGCCGCGCGGCGAGTGCATCGGGCATAGGCACCGCCTCAACAATGCGCTCGGGATCGCTGGCCAAAGCCTCACCTTCATAAGGATCAGCAGTCACAAGCATGACCCGATGCTGATCCATCGCAACCCAAACAGACGGCTGCCTTGCGGTCAGGTTGTCGATGTAATGCCGGGTTTCACCTGAATGCAGCGCGAGGTGATAGTCTCCCAGATAGACGGTCTGCACCCCATCGTGATCGACCATCAATGCGCCAGCCTCAAGCGGAGGGAGATCCGTCATAGCCGAGACGGGGCGCAGCACACGGCCAGACCATTGCGTGATTGGCGGCTGCGACATGGCAACGATGCCCAGGCGCACGATTTCCTTTGGCATTACACGCCCTCCGAAGCGGCCGTCGACGGTAGAGGCGCGACCAATGGCAGGCCCATGACAAGGTTCTGCGGTTTGCAGCGTATCACGTTATCGGCGCCCAACCCGAGCAAGACATAGACCGGGTGCCCGGCAGCAGACGGCAAGAGCGCGTCTTCCGACTGGAACGTGAGCGCAAACACAGCCACGAGGCTGTCCTTCGGTGTGGCGCCATTCCAGAGCGCGTTGCCAATTGCCGTTCCGACCGGGTCCAACCCGACGAACCAGCGCAAGTCCACATCCCGCAACTCCACCAGCGGCGTGACCAGAACCGCCTCTCCCATGAGATGCTGTATAAAGCGTTCGATCACAATCCCGAGCGCGGCGCGGGCCTTCGGGTCCGATCCCAAGGGCAGCACCATCGAATGCGCGTCTGATCGGCTCCAGTAGGTCCACGCATTGGCGTCACTGAGAACGTCGAGCCCTTCGACCCCACCATCCAGCATGGCTGTCAGGGGAGAGTGTTCTCGGACGGCCTCTATTTCTCCCACAAGTTCATCATCCGCCAGCATAAGAGCGTCGTCGCTGAGGAAGGCGCGCTGCGGTCGGAAAAACAGCTCCCCCGCCCGCAGAACACGGGTATCGTCGCAGCCATCGAGCGCATTACGCAAGATCAGCTGCACGAGCTGGCTGTAAAACAAAATCGGCAGGCGGACGCCATCCCGCAAGAGCTTCAGATAGCCTGCCTCAATGCTGCCCGCCTTAAGGAGAGTGTCGCGCAAGGTGATCAGGAACGTCCAGTTCTCCCGCGCATCGAGGTCTTGGATCGAAGTAATCTCGGCCTGCTCTACGACCGCTTGTGGGGTTTTGGTCAGCTTGGCGTATAGGGCAATCTCTGCCGGGCATGCGTCGTCTGGCGGCACCACCTCGGGACGCGCAAGCCAGGCCAGGATGAGTTCGTCGGTCACCAACATGCATTTATCAGCGCCCAACCGCGTCATATGATGGCCCGAGGCCACCCAGAATTCCCTCATGTCTCTTCCTCCCTCTGACCGAAGGCTCTGAGATCGATCTCCATTCCCGGCATTTCGTCGTCGTCTTCTGCCATCTCTACGAAATGGAACGCCTTATCGTGGCCTTGTAGGTAGCCCGCTCCGAACGCCGTGTCCTCCCGTGGCTTCAAAGACCGGAACTGTTCGCGCAACGCGCCGCTTTCGTCCATGCGCCTGTGAAGCGCAATGAGCGTCCCTTCATCATGCCCGCGGCAGAGTTCTGCGGCCAGCGTGATTTCTTCACGCGCTGCGGGTAAAGCTGCGTCGAGACCAGGCGCGCCCAAATGCCGGACGAGTTGGTCCGCTAGCGCCATGACAGCCTGTTCGATGTCATCACCTTGGGTTTGAGTGACAACGGCCAGCGTCGACCATCCAAAACTCGACACCCCCAGAAACCCGGAGCGCAAAGCAATCTGCTCTTTACGGCTGAGGGTCTCGGGCGGACGCCCGGCAAAGATGAAGGTCCCCGGAACGGCCCATTCACCAGGCTCCGCAGCTTGCGCGAAAACGACCGTATCGGATCGGTCGAGTTGGATAGTCCTCAAAAGCCGCGTCATAGCTTCGGCCCCGCGGCGCAGCGCCAACTGGCCTTGGCCAACCCATCTTCGAGCGGTTCCGCCTCACCGTTCAAGAGCCGTTCGCCTGCATCACCCAGAGCTGCGGGTTCCGTGAGGCGCGCGATGTACCTCTCCGCGATAGAGTCGAAGCCGCCATGGGTCCATCGGTCGAAATTCAGCATAAGATGCGCGGCGAAACTTTCGACGATGGCGGGGGGGTCGGTGAACTCTTCCTCCTTCAGCGATACCGAGCCCGGATAGCTACCAGCTTCGTCGAGGTGGTCGCGATCGGCGATCAACTCGACACCGAGCACCATCCAGTCGGGCGGAGTGTCCGCCTGAGCATCTGGAGCAACGGCCAGACGCATCCCCCCCAAACGGCCTCCATCGAGGAGCAAACCGGTCGGCCAGTCAAACTGGATATCGCGTTCGGGCGGAGCATGCGTGGCAATCGCATCCGCCAGTGCCACCATGCCGACAAGAACAGCCTTTCGGGCTTCGCCGAGTGGACGGTCGGGCTCCAAGACCACGGCGAAATCGAGCCTGCCTGGACCGTCTCGGCCCTGTGATGCATGCCAGACCAAGGTGCCCGCACCCTCGTCCTTGGCTCGGCGTTGGGCGTCTTCGAACGGATCACCGGTTGGCAACCAATGGGCCGTATAGGGTGGCGGCAGGACAAGCGATCTCTGGGGAGAGTTGACGTTCAAAACGGAACCTGCCTTACCTGTGCCAGCATTTCGGGAGAGTCCTAACGGGAAAAGCGGCAGGCGCAAGGTTGCACCGGTCCGCTACTCGACATCTCGCTCCGGACCGACGAGTTCGGAGTGACAAAAGGGAGGCGAGGAACGCATGGCTCAGCGTGATGGAGAAAGAACCGTTTTTACGTGCACGTGTGAGGGCACGATGACATTGGATGCGGCGGCGCTGGAGAAGGCCGGCTGCGCCGTCAGCCCGGCGGCCCACCAACTCTGCCGCGCCAAACTCGACCGCTTCCAGGCCGCATTGGCGACAGGCGGCCCGGTCACAGTTACGTGTACGCAGGAGGCGCCGCTCTTTCGCGAAGTGGCCGAGGCCGAAGCCACCGGCGTCGATTTGAGCTTTGCGAATATTCGGGAAACCGCCGGTTGGACTGCGGAAGCCGCGCAGAGCGGACCGAAAATGGCGGCCTTGGTGGCGGCAGCCTCTGTCCGCCCCTCGGACTTTTCCTACGTCACCATGGAGAGCGCAGGCGTTGCGCTTATTCTCGGACGCGACGAAGTCGCTCTCGAGGTGGCAAACGCACTCTCAGCGATGCTCGATATTACAGTCTTGCTGAAACCCGGCGCCGACGTCACACCGCCGCGGCAGACCGTATACCCCGTTCTCCAGGGGTCGATCCGGAACGCCAAGGGCTATCTGGGCGCATTCACCCTCACCGTAGATTCATATGCCGCGCCAGACCCATCATCCCGCAGGCGCCTTGTATTTGGCAGCGCCAGGAACGGTGCCGTGTCGAACGCGGACCTGATCATTGACCTCACGGGAGACAAACCGCTTTTCCCTGCCGATACCTTGCGTCCGGGATACCACCGGGCAGATCCTCGCGACCCGCTGGCCGTTGCGCGGCTGGTGACCGCCGCATCGCACATGGTCGGCACCTTCGACAAACCGATCTTCATCGATTTTGCCTCTGATCTATGCGCACATTCCAGGAACGAGATCACCGGCTGCACGCGTTGCCTTTCGCTTTGCCCCACCGGCGCGATCCAACCGGCCGGAGATAGTGTGGCGATCGACCCGAACATCTGCGCCGGTTGCGGCCAGTGCGCTGCCGCATGTCCCACCGGTGCGGCGTCCTATGCGCTTCCAGATGTGGCTACCGTCGCCAAGCAGCTACGCGCAGCTTTCCGGGCGTGGCATGATGCAGGCGGCAAGCTCGCACCAATCGCCCTTTTTCATGACGCCGATCATGGCGAACCGCTAATCGACGCTGCAGCCCGCTTCGGTAATGGCCTTCCGGCCCACGTTATCCCCTTCGCGGTGAACGAGGTGTCGCAGATCGGTCCGGAGATCCCCGCCGCTGCACTGGCCTATGGTGCGGGCGCCGTGGCGCTTCTGGGCCAGTCACGCCCCTTGCATGATCTCACTGGTCTCCATGATGGGCTGGCGCTCGTCGACGAGGTTTCTGCCGTGACGGGCCATGGCCCCTGCAAGCTCATCGAGACCGATGATCCTGACGAGCTAGAGGCGGCTCTTGAGGCGCTGCCACGTGCGCCGCGCCGTGCTGCCTCGTCCAGTTTCCTTCCGCCAGAAGACAAGCGCGGGCTCTTGGTCACGGCGTTTGCCGAAATGAACCGCGTCGCGCCCACACCATCAACGACGATACCCTTGGAAAAAGGCGCGCCCTTCGGCACTGTCATTGTGGACACCGGCGCCTGCACGCTGTGCATGGCTTGCACTGGCGCTTGCCCCGCCAACGCGCTCCTCGACAATCCTGAAACTCCGATGCTGCGTTTCACCGAGTCGGCCTGCGTCCAGTGCGGCCTTTGCGAGCGGACGTGTCCGGAAAACGCCATTTCGCTTCAGCCGCAGATTGATTTCGAGGCATGGGCCACGCCGAAACGCATCCTGAACGAAGAGGCTCCTTTCGAATGCACGTCTTGCGGCGTGCCGTTTGCCACACAAAGCGCGATCACCCGTATCCAGGAGAAACTCGGCACGCACTGGATGTTCAGCGGTGAAGAGGGAGAGCAGCGCATGAAGGTGCTGGAAATGTGTCAGGACTGCCGTGTTGAGGCCGTGGTGAACGAAGGCTTCGACCCGCATTCAGCGGACACACGCCGCGTCCGGACGATCGAGGATCACGTCGCAGAAAAGGATGCCCAGAAGCACCACTGACCCGAGAAACCGCTGGACTGAGACCGATCAGTTCAGTGCGCGGCAAGAAGCACGCATGAAGCCGGATTTCGGCGCGCGTTTTGGCAGGCCGGGCAGACACAGCTGGACAAGGCCGAGTGCATTCTCTCACCGGGCAGCCACAGGCCCGTCGAGCTAATGGGTCGCCAGTTGCGTTTTCACCCAATCCAAAAGGGCATCCTGGTCGGGCGGCAACCGCTCGGCAAGGTCTCCGGTCCACGACAGGAACTTGTCTTCGTTCCCGGAATTGACCACCGTGAGAACAGGGACGCCCATCCCGAGTGCGTCAGCGATGACATGGCGGAACCCACGTCCGGCGAGCTCCAGTTTGCCAAACTTGTTGACGATCAAGAGTGCCGGGCGCGCCGCCAGCGCAGTCGCGACAAGGCCAACAGCCTCCTCAAGAGCCTCTGGATCGAGACGGCAGCCCTTTGACAATTTGCCCAGATCCTGACTGATCCGCACAACGGCATGCCCTGCCAGGATATGGAGATCCATATCGCAGCGTCTCGTATCTCCACTCTCGCTGTTTTCTTGCACGGCGCCTGCCAGCGGAAGCCCTATGTCTCGGATCGCGTGGCCCACGTCCCAAAGTAGCCTGTCGGCACGACCCGGCCCGTCCGCCACTACATATCCGAACATCGGGTCCTCCGTCCCGACCGGCACGCGCGCCCTTGCAACCAGTCTGGCGGAAATACAATATGCCTCTTCACAGCATTAGACCAGAGACCCGCGCGTGCCCCCGACGATGCCCGAGCTGCCGATCCTGCCAGACCCGAAGGATCCGCGCCTGACCCGCCGGGTAACAGGCACGGATCACGAAGGACGCACGACCGAGATTTCGGTGGTCGAGGAGCGTCCGTTGACGATCTATCTCAATCGCCAGGAGATCGTGACCGCGATGACCATCGGCGATCACCCTGAATATCTGGCGCTTGGGTTTCTGCGCAATCAAGGCATGCTCAAGACCGATGACACAGTCACCGCGATCGATTTCGACGAGGAGATCGAAACCGTTGTGGTTCGCACCGCGCGAGAGACGACCTACGAGGAAAAGGTGCAGAAAAAGACGCGCACGTCCGGCTGCGCCGTGGGAACGGTCTTCGGTGACATGATGGAGGGGCTGGCGGACGTGCACCTCCCGCGCACGCCCATCCGCACAAGTTGGCTCTATGCGCTCGCAAAGGAGATCAACACCACTCCATCGCTCTATCTCGAAGCCGGCGCCATCCATGGGACCGTCCTGTGCCAGGAGGATCGTCCGCTCGTCTACATGGAGGACGTTGGGCGCCACAACGCTGTGGATAAGATCGCAGGCTACATGTTCCGGCACAGTGTGTCCGCCGAGGATAAGATCCTCTACACGACCGGGCGGCTGACCTCGGAAATGGTCATCAAATGCGCGCTTATGGGCATTCCGGCCCTTGCCTCGCGCTCGGGTTTCACCGCCTGGGGCGTAGAAATTGCCCGAGAGGTACGTCTGACGCTGATCGGAAGGATGCGCGGGCAGCGCTTCGTCTGCCTGTCAGGGGAAGACCGGCTGATCCGGGATGCAGATCCGGCCTCCGTGCCCGAGGAGAGCAGAAAACACCGCCGGAAAGCGGCTGGATGACACCGCCGGGCGTCATCCTGGCAGGCGGCCTCGCGACGCGCATGGGCGGCGGCGATAAGGGGCTTGTGACGGTCGGTGGAAAACCCCTGCTGGCCCATGTGATCGACCGCCTGCAGCCGCAGGTCTCGGAGATATTGCTCAACGCCAATGGCGCGGCGGAAAGGTTCCGTAACTTCGGCCTGCCGGTCCGGCCGGATCCGGTCGAGGGATTTCCAGGGCCGCTCGCAGGTGTGCTGGCCGGGCTTGATTGGGCCGCCGAATTCGGAGCCGAGGCGATCGTCTCCGTCGCTGCCGATACGCCGTTCTTCCCCAAGGACTTGGTGCATCGTTTGGTCCGCGCGGCCGAGGGGCGGGACGCGCCGCTGGCCTTGGCGGCCACGCCCCGGCGTGGTGAAGCCTTAAAATCTGGCGGCAGAACCGGCGTAAACCGTCATCCGACCTTCGGGCTCTGGCCCACTGCCCTGCGCGAGGACCTGCGCGCGGCGCTTGAGAACGGGTTGCGCAAGGTGGTGCTCTGGACTGATCGCCATGGCGCGGGCGAGGCTATCTTCGAAGATGCGCCGTTCGACCCGTTCTTCAACGTCAACACGCCTGAGGATGTGACCGAGGCCGAGAGGTTGATCGAGGCATGAACGTCTATGGGATCACCGGCTGGAAAGACATGGGCAAGACTACCTTGATGGAGCGCGTCGTGGCCGAGATGACCGGACGCGGCCTAACAGTCTCCACGATTAAGCACGCCCATCACGACACCGACATCGACCAGCCCGGGCGCGACAGCCATCGCCATCGCGAGGCAGGCGCGTATCAGGTGCTGCTGTCCTCACCCCGTCGTTGGGCGGTGATGACAGAATTGCGCGGCGCGCCCGAACCGACCTTGAGCAGCCAATTGGCGCATCTGGCCCCGGTCGATCTCGTGCTGATCGAAGGCTATAAGCGGGACCCGCATCCCAAGATCGAAGCCTACAGGTCAGTTGGCGGGAAACCCCCGCTTGCGGAACGCAACGACACCGTGCGCGCCGTGGCATCGGATGTGGACCTTGCGTTGCATGTGCCAGTTCTTCCGCTGAACGACACCACCGCCATCGCCGATTTCATTCTATCCGAGGTCGGACTGTGATCCACTTTGCCCGGTTTGCGATGGTCGATTGGTCAGGCGGCAACGATACCGGGCCGAATCCTCGCAAGGATGCGATCTGGATCGCCGAGGCCGAAGCTCGACACCCTACTCAGGCCCAGTATCAAAGGAACCGGCTGCTGGCCGAAGAGACACTTGCCACACGGATCGAGGCGGCCTTATCCGACCGGGCGCCGCTGCTGATCGGCGTAGATTTTCCCTTTGGCTATCCAAAGGGATTTGCCCGGGCTCTGACCGGGGCGGACGATGTTCTTTCGGTCTGGCGCTGGCTTGCGGATCGGATCGAAGATACGCCAAAACAGAACAATCGTTGGGAAGTCGCGGGCATGATCAACCGCAGCTTGGGCGGCGGGCGTGGCCCATTCTGGGGGAATGGGACCAAGTCGGATATTCCCGACCTTCCGCGCACCAAGCAAGGCTATGCCAACCCCTTTCCGGATCGGCGCGCCTGCGAGACCCAAGCCAAAGGCGCCTTAACCTGCTGGCAGCTGTCAGGCGCGGGCGCCGTCGGATCTCAGACTTTGACAGGATTGCCGGTGCTTGAGCGTCTGCGGCGGCGCTTTCCCAACAAGATCAGCGTCTGGCCATTCGAGGCTCTGGACCGGCCAGTGGCTTTCGTCGAGATCTGGCCAAGCCTGATCAATGCGGCGGTCAATGCCAAGTGTGAATCACTTGGTAGCAAGGCGATCAAGGACGAATGGCAGGTGCGCTTGATGGCGGAGGCGCTGGCCGCCCTGCCCGCCTCCGACCTCCATCGTATGTTGGATGTGCATGCGCCGGAGGAGGGTTGGATTTTCGGTTTGGGGCACGAAGCGGCACTCCTGGCGGCATTGAAGCCCGCGCCAGCGCTTTCCCCGCCGCCGCTCAGGAACGATTGTTTTGCGATGCCGCAAGGCGTGGATTGGGTGCTTGTGGACGACGCCTTGTCCCGCTTGCGCTTGGCTCTCGTGCCCGTGCCTGATGTCGAGTCGATGCGCACAGCGGAAGCCGCGGGAAGGGTGTTGGCTGAAGACGTTCACGCCAGGCGCAGCAATCCCCCACGTGCCAACTCCGCCGTCGACGGCTACGGCTTTGCCGCGCAGACTGTCGGCGCGGGTGAGCAGCTCCTGCCACTCATTGCGGGCCGTGCCGCTGCTGGGCAGCCCTTCGATAGCGTGGTGCCGGGCGGCCACGCCGTGCGTATCCTGACAGGGGCCATGATCCCGGATGGTGTCGATGCGGTTGTCCTTGAGGAGGACACAGCGACCGATGGGGGGCGTGTCGCGTTCCACGGCCCAATGAAGACTGGGGCAAATACGCGTCGTGCGGGCGAAGACCTCGAGGCGGGCGCCCTGGTGTTTGGAGCCGGGCATCGGCTGCGGGCACCGGACCTCGCTCTATTGTCGGCGGTGGGCCAAGGACAGGTCGTCGTGCGGCGCCGGTTGCGCGTGGCCGTGCTCTCGACGGGAGACGAAATCGTGCCCGCGCCAGACATGCCTGCGAAACCACATCAGATCTGGGATGCCAATCGCCCGATGCTCTTGAGCCTCGCGGAAAGCTGGGGCTACCACCCGATCGACTTGGGCCACGCCCCCGACGACGCGGATGAAATCACGGCACGGCTCGACCGAGGCGCAGCCGAGGCCGACGTCATCCTGACATCCGGCGGGGCCTCGATGGGCGACGAGGATCATGTCTCAGCGCTCTTGCGTGACAGAGGATCCCTGACCAGTTGGCGAATCGCACTGAAACCCGGGCGCCCGCTGGCGCTCGCACTGTGGCGTGGCGCTTCGGTTTTCGGCCTGCCGGGCAATCCCGTTGCTGCTCTGGTTTGCGCTTTGGTCTTTGCACGCCCGGCGCTCGGTGTCCTTGCGGGCGGCCCGTGGACCCAACCTCAAGGCTTTTCCGTGCCAGCCGCCTTTTCCAAACGAAAGAAGCCAGGGCGGCGCGAGTACCTCCGAGCCCGTTTGAGCGGCGACGGGGCTGCCGAGGTCTTTGCGTCGGAAGGTTCCGGGAGGATCAGCGGGCTGAGCTGGGCGGACGGTCTCGTGGAATTGCCAGACCGCGAAATAGAGATCTCCCCTGGCACGCCGGTCAGATATATACCCTACGCCTCTTTCGGACTGACCTGACTTGGCGCTTTTTGCGTCTTTCGGATCAGATAGACCTGCACATCGCCGTCCGCGCTTTTGTCGACGAGCTCATTTCCAGACTCGGCACAGTAATGCGGAATGTCAACAACGGCGGCTGGGTCGTCGGCGAGCACCTTAAGCACCATGCCCGGCGACATGGAATTCAACCGCTTACGCGCCTTGAGAACCGGCAACGGACACAAGAGACCACGCGCATCAAGGATATCTTCACACTCCATACGAGGTGTATAGGTCGGCGCCGTGCCACCGTCCATATCCATGCCATCCCAACTGAATCCGAAGCCATACGGCCTGACCGTAATTGAGGGATCATGTCTTGGAGAAAGCGCTTAGAGCGTCGCGAATGGCGTTCCTGCCTAGGAGTAGCAAGAACGTCGCTGGCGCCGACCTACTGAGACAGATGATTTGCAACTCTGGAAAATCTGATCGGTACAGAACTCTTCGCTTCAGAGCGATCGCGCGGGATGCCCGAGTGGTTGTAGTTCAGCTTCATCACGTGTGCAGGAGCGGCAGGCCAGCATGTATGGCTCAAAACCCTCAAGGATCCTCGTAAACCCATCATCCGCGCAGTTGCGGGCGGGATATCTCGCAAAGCCGCCGCGCGGCATTTTTTGTCAGCATTGCGAGCGGGGCGCGCTGGATGGACGAATACCTGCGGACTGAACGTACGGAACCGAAGCCGCGGGAGCGTCTGATCGACGAACGGGGCGAGGCGTTTAACGTCTAGACGGTGCTCTCTCCGCCGCCAATTTGGCTTGACTTCAATCCGATTTAGCAAGCCCTCGCCAAACTCAAAGCCATCCGGCGAAAACCAGCGGCGCGCACCGTTGACGCCCAAGCTGAGTGCGCAAACGACTTCACAAATTCGGAAAATGAACAGGTTTGCACCGAAAGTGCTTTAGAGGCCGCTTTGGCTCCCGAGACGCTAGACGACCCCTACACTTGGCCTGCTCTCAAGGAGGTCACCGATCTCTGATCCAGAGTGACTGGCCGTGAGATCTGTTCTTGTGGGAGACAAGTTGCAGGCTGCGGAACGTTCGCGGGGTTGATCCTGCGTTACGCGTGAACATGTTGGGAGCGACGAATGGCAGGGCTGATGCAGAGAAAGGCAGGGGCTCACCTCGCTCTTGCGCTTGGGGTAATGTTGTCAATCTGGCCAGGCGCCGGAGAAACGCAGGCGCAGAGCGTCACGCCAAGCTATGCCCTTGAGCAGTTCGGAGAACCACCGGCTGTGCCTGCGGGCGCGCTTTCCACCGAGGTGCAGGAAGCGGTCGAGACAGCGCTGATTAGAACCGCCGAGCAAGGGCAGTGGGAACCGGAGCAGTCGGAAGCCCTAGAGACGGTTGCCCGTTCAGGCGACCCGCGTCTGGCATGGATTATCGCGGATCTAATGCGCTTCGCTTCCAGCTCGAGACTGAATGGCAGTCTCTCCGAAGCCGCAGCGGAACTCCTCGAAATCGAAACCCCGGAAGAGAACGCCTGGGGGATAATCACCGATCATCTGATTGCCTGGGATATACCTGCGCCGCCCGACTACCTCTCCGCGAAGCGCGCCATCTTCACCGCTCTCGTGCCCGGCTGGGACAGGATCTTCGTCGATGGCGACATCGATTGGCGCCTTGTGTCCTGGGGCGGCGTTCTGATCGACGACCGGCCCTTTGGAGAAACGGACGCGCGCTGCAACTGTATTCCGGCGGCTGATAACCCGGAGGTCAGCAGCGCCGAGGAGGCGACCTGGCTCGACGACGAAGACATCGTGTTCGGCATCGAGGTCAACGGAGAAGCCCGCGCTTATCCCCGCCGGATCATGGAAGTGCGAGAGATGGTGAACGACACCCTTGGTGGCCGGAATCTCGGAATTCCCTATTGCACGCTTTGCGGCGCTGCACCGGCCTACTTTACCGATCGGCTGCCCGAGGGCGTGGAGCGGCCTGTGCTGCGCACGTCCGGCCTCCTGATCCGATCCAACAAGGTGATGTACGACATCGGCACGTATTCGGTCTTCGACACGTTCCGCGGCATGGCCGTTACCGGGCCGCTCGCAGATATCAACCTGCAGCTCGAACAGACATCGGTGGTGACGACCGACTGGGGGACCTGGCGCGCAGAGCATTCCGAAACAACGGTGCTGGCGGAGGCGCTGGCGCTGGGTCGGGATTTCGACTTCCGCAATGGGCGCGACGCGAACGGGCCCATCTTCCCAGTGGGAGACGTCGATCCCCGTTTGCCAGTTCATGAAGACATCATCGGCGTCATCACGGCATCGGGAACACCCATCGCATTTCAGCGCAGCACAGCTCTTGTGGCCCTGCAGAGAGGTGCGGATATCGCGGTTGAGAATGTCAGCCTTGAGCTTGTCGCGGGCGGCATCCGGGCCGTCGATACGGACGGGGCCGATCTTGGCAGCCATCAAGCATTCTGGTTTGCTTGGTCCCAGTTCTATCCTGAAACGACACTCTGGATCGGCGAAGACTGATAAAGCAGTTGCGGCGACCTGTTGTAACTCAATGCTGCATAGCTCTGATTCCGTTGAATAACTCATCTTGCAGCGTTGGATGCCCGCTGCGTCAATTGTTCAGACGGGAGGGTTTGGCGATGATGGAGCAGCGGCACGCGGCGCTGGGTGCGTCTTCCTGCAAGTTCAGTCTCGGCATCATCGCGCGCAAGGATCGTCTGCTGCGCTCGATCGGTTGGCTTCCCGACGTCAGTTGAGCGCGCACAGGGGGCCCCTTTCCATAGCCCCACCAGGAGGCCTTTGGTCGATCCCGAGCAGACGATACTCATGTTCTTCGTCGACTAGACCCACGGCATCCGGCCCGCTGCGCTGGCACTGCTAGGATTAAGACGCCCGCACCTTTGGGTGGTGCTTGGTATGGAACCCGTGCACTCGCCGTCGCCTAACTCCGGCTTCCCGCCTAGAGCAGCAGCCCCACGTCGCTCTTGGATCGATTGTCGAACGCCATCTCTCCGAAAAGACTGGAGCGTAATGAATTTGGCTTGAAGCCCATCCTGAGTTTGCAAAGCATCTGGAGCATTCCTTTGGCGTAATCCGGTCGAGGCGGGTGCCGATCCTTTGCCACGTTGCGTCCATGTTGCGCGCAGCGGCATCTCGTAAGGGGTGTTTGAGCTTACTCGATTGGGTTCAGGTTGGAGCTGTAGGGCGGCAAGAGCAGCGTTGGATCGCTGCCTGCGCGACCGGAAAGCGCATTCAGCCCAAGACAGTAAGGCTCCATTTTCGCCCAGTGATGATCCTTGATGATCCATCTGATCGTAGCCACTCGACCCTCCTCTTTCGGAAGGTCGAATCAGAACCTATCCAACTTGGAAATCCTGATTCCCCACAAAAACTAGACAGGTGATGGAGTTAGACTGCGGGACCTCTGCAAATCGTATCGCGCGGAGCAGTCGCCAACGCCGTGGAATGCGATGCGAGCCAATGAGACACTCGCGGCTGAGTTTACGACTGAACTCAGATCAAACTGACGATCTGTGGAGCACCGTCAGAGCTTGCGGCTCCCCATTTTCGACGCCCTGTGCCCTGCGGAACTCTGCGGGAGTAATCCCACGCTCCGACTTGAGGGCGCGCGCGAGATGCGTGCCGTCGCAAAACCCTGTGGCAAGCCCAACTTCAGTAACCGTATCCGTGGTCTTTCTCAGCCGGGTCAAAGCTCTGTCCAGACGAAGATCGAGGTAGATCTTCGAGGGGCTCCTCCCCAGATCAGACAGGAACCGTCGTTCCAGGGTTCTGCGCCCTATCCGCAACCCTGCCGCAAGTTCTGTCACCGTCAAAGGCAGTTCCACATTCTGCTGCATCTTCAGAATCGCACGCTTGACCAGATCATCCGTAACCTTTCTCGCGATCTGCTGGGCGGGTTGAGCCTCGTCACCGCGCAGCGCATCGTCGATCATCATGATGTTGAGGCTCTTGGTCGCGGCAGACTGTCCAACATGGCGCGAGACCAGAAAAGCAGCCAGATGCGCTGCTCCGTGCCCCCCCGAACAGGTCAGACGGTCCCGGTCGACCACGAAGATCCGATCCGACACAGGCTCCACCTCTTCGAAACGGTTGATGAAATCCTGATGGTGGAACCAACTCACACAACAGCGATACCCATCAAGCAACCCCAGCTCGCGCAATATGAAGACGCCGGTGCAAAGCGCGACTAGCGGGGCGCCCGTCCTTGCATACGCAGTCAGAAAGCGTCGTTCGGCAGCACTCAGGGCCACCTCGTCGCTCATCACCCCCCCGACAACGACGATATAGTCGAAAGCGTCCGCCCGGCGCAGGCTCGTGTCTGGTGTAACCCGGACGCCGCAACTCGACCGCACAGGCTCCATGCTGTCCGAGAGTACCGCCCAGTCGCAGTAAATTGGACGCGAGCGGTCGGCTTCGTCCGCAGCCAGCCGCAGGACATCGACGAAGTTGGCAAAGGCGGAAAGCGTGAAGTTTTGGGCCAACAGGAAACCCACGCGCAGTCTCTTTTGCGGCATCGGCACTGGAGTATTCGTTGAACGGTTCGGTTTCATGGCAAAACTCTACTGCACTCTTGACGCATTTATACCCACTCAGATGACAATACGGAAGTTACCATCCTGATCAGGATCCCGTGCGAGGTATTGGCCATGACCCATTTCAGCGCGTTCAATCTGCTGAAGAATGCCCTGACCGGGAACAAGAATTGGACAGAGCAATGGCCCGACAGTCAGCCAAAGGCTGAGTATGATGTGGTCGTTGTCGGGGCGGGTGGGCACGGCCTCGGAGCAGCCTATTATCTCGCGAAGGAGCATGGCGTCACCAACGTTGCGGTCATCGACAAAGGCTGGCTTGGCGGTGGCAATACCGGGCGCAATACGACGATCATTCGCTCGAACTACCTCTATGACGAAAGCGCCCGGCTCTACGACCACTCGGTCGATCTTTGGGAAACCTTGAGCCAGGAGCTGAATTACAACGTCATGTGGTCGCGCCGCGGCGTGTTGATGCTGGCGCACAACGTTCACGATGTTCAAAGCTTCAAGCGTCACGTCCATGCCAACCGGCTCAACGGCGTCGACAATCGCTGGCTCACACCCGAAGAATTCAAGGAATACTGCCCGCCGCTCTCAATCTCCAAATCCGCGCGCTATCCCGTGATGGGTGGTGCGTTGCAGGAGCGCGCCGGCACAGCACGCCATGACGCAGTCGCCTGGGGATATGCCCGCGCCGCCGCCGAGCGCGGCGTGGATATCATCCAGAATTGTCCGGTCACCGCGATCCGGCGCAACAGCGATGGCTCAGTGGCCGGGGTGGAGACGGCCAAGGGCTTCATCAAGGCCAAGAAGGTCGCCGTTTCCGCCGCAGGTCATACCTCCGTGGTCATGCAGACGGCTGATGTTCGCCTCCCGCTTGAAAGCTACCCGCTTCAGGCGCTCGTGTCCGAGCCCGTGAAGCCCATCTTCCCTTGTGTCGTGATGTCGAACGCGGTACACGCCTATATCAGTCAGTCCGACAAAGGCGAACTGGTGATCGGGTCAGGCACCGACCAATACACCAGCTATTCCCAACGGGGCGGCTTGCCTCTGATTGAACACACAGTCGCGGCCATCGTCGAGATTTTCCCGATCTTCAACCGGATGCGGATGCTTCGCAAATGGGGCGGCATCGTCGATGTGACGCCTGACCGCTCGGCGATCATCTCGAAAACGCCTGTGGCGGGCCTCTACGTGAACTGCGGTTGGGGCACCGGCGGCTTCAAGGCCACGCCCGGTGCCGCCCATACGTTTGCCTGGACCATCGCCAAGGACGAGCCGCACCCGATCAATGCGCCCTTTACGATGGAGCGCTTCCGCACGGGCCGCCTGATCGACGAGGCTGCCGCGGCCGCCGTCGCGCACTGAGGGGTATCCAGAATGCTATTGATCCATTGCCCCTATTGTGACGAGACCCTGCCCGAGGCCGAATTCGTCTATGCCGGTCAAGCCCACGTGGTCCGCCCAGGCCCCGAGGCTACGGACGCGGAATGGGAGACCTTTCTCTTCATCCGCGACAACCCGAAGGGACTGCATGTGGAGCGCTGGCGCCATCTCCACGGCTGCGGGCGGTTTTTCAACGCCGTGCGCGACACGGTGAGCGATAGGTTTCTGATGACCTACAAGATCGGCGATCCTCGTCCCGATCTGGCGGCTTTGCTGGGAGAGCGTATATGAACTACCGTGTTCCCGGTAAGGGTCGTGTCGTAGCCGACGCGCCCGTCACTTTCACCTTCGACGGCAAGATCTATCGCGGACTAGCAGGCGACACTGTCGCATCCGCCCTCCTCGCCAACGGGGTCCACCTCATGGGTCGATCCTTCAAGTATCACCGCCCGCGCGGGCCCGTCGCAGCTGGCTCCGAAGAACCCAACGCTCTCGTTGGCACCCGCCGCGATAGAGGCCGGTTCGAGCCAAACACCCGCGCGACTGTGCAAGAAATCTGGGACGGGCTCGAGACCACCAGCCAGAACAACTACCCTAGCCTGAAATGGGACATAGGCGCGGTCAATGATGCTGCCTACATGCTGTTTTCGGCCGGTTTTTACTACAAGACGTTCATGTGGCCGCGGAATTTCTGGCACAAGGTCTATGAACCTTTCATCCGCGCTGCGGCCGGTCTGGGCATCAGCCCAACCGAAGAGGATCCCGACAGCTACGCCTCGCGCTATCTGCACTGTGATGTGTTGATCGTTGGTGCCGGACCCGCCGGGCTCGCCGCCGCGCGGGCTGCCGGGGCTGACGGGTTGCGCGTGGTCTTGTTGGATGAAAATGCTGAAGCAGGCGGCACGCTTCTCTCCGAGCCGCAGGCCGAAATCGATGGCAAGCCCGCTTGGGATTGGCTTGCAACCGAGCTGTCTGTTCTCAAGGCGCTTGGCGTGCGGATCATGACGCGGACAACGGCAATCGGCTACTACCACCAGAACATGATCGGCATGGTTGAAAAGCTCACCGACCATCTGGCTGAACTACCCGCGGACACGCCGCGCGAGCGGATGTGGCGGGTGCGCGCCAAGCGCGTTGTGCTGGCACAAGGGGCGATGGAAAAGCCGCTGGTCTTTCACGGAAACGACCGCCCCGGCGTTATGCTTGCGGGGGCTGCGCAAACCTTCCTGAACCGCTACGGCGTACTGGTGGGCCGTAAACCCGTCGTTGTCACGTCACATGACAGCGCGTGGTATGCGGCCTTCGACATGGCCGATGCGGGCGCTCGTGTCCAAGCCATTGTGGATACCCGCGAAACCGTCCGTGATGACCTGATGGTCGAGGCGAAAAGACGGGACATTCGCGTAAAGCTCGGCCACACCGTCACCGCGACCAAGGGTCGCCTTCGTGTGACGTCGCTCCGGGTAAACCCGGTCAGGGACGGCAAGCTCGGTTTCGGCGCTATGATCCCGTGCGACGCTGTTCTAATGTCGGGCGGCTGGACGCCGTCGCTGCACCTTTTCTCACACACCAAAGGTTCGCTGGCATGGGACGAAGACCTGACAACGTTCCTGCCGAAGACGACGCCCGAAGACTGCGTAATCGCCGGCGCCAGCCGTGGGCTCTGGGGCATCGAAGCGGCGCTGGCCGATGGCGCAGAAATGGGCCGCGCGACAGCGCAAGCGTTGGGCAGGAAACCGAACGCACAGAGCTACACCGTGACAGCAGATCGGACTGGCAGCGGCGACAGCCAGAGAGAACTCCCCACTGATCTGAACCCGGCAGCGGCCAAGGCCTTCGTCGACTACCAGAACGATGTGACAGCGAAGGATCTGCGGCTTGCGGTGCGCGAGGGCATGCGCTCGATCGAGCATGTGAAACGCTACACCACCAACGGCATGGCCACCGATCAGGGTAAGATGTCGAACATCAATGGGCTCAACATCGCCGCCGACGCGCTCGGCAAGAGCCAGCCGGACGTCGGCCTGACGACGTTCCGCCCGCCATACACGCCCACCAGTTTTGGAGCCTTTGCGGGCTACCACCGAGGAACACATTTCGAGGTCACACGCAAGACACAGATCGACAGCTGGGCCGAAGAGAACGGCGCTGTATTCGAGCCTGTCGGTCAGTGGCGCCGCGCGTGGTATTTCCCGCAGCCGGGCGAGAGCATGGATGAAGCCGTGCGGCGCGAATGCGTGGCCACTCGTGCTTCGCTTGGCATCTTTGATGCCTCGACGCTGGGCAAAATCGAGATCGTAGGTCCCGATGCGGTCGAGTTCATGAACCGCGCTTACACCAACCCTTGGACGAAGCTCGCGCCGGGGCGCTGCCGCTATGGCCTCCTTCTTGGCGACGACGGCTTCATCCGCGACGACGGGGTGATCGGGCGGCTTTCGGCTGATCGCTTTCATGTGACAACCACGACAGGCGGCGCCGCGCGGGTTCTCAACATGATGGAAGACTACCTGCAGACCGAATGGCCAGACCTAAACGTCTGGCTGACCTCGACGACCGAGCAATGGGCGACAGTCGCCATCAATGGCCCCAATGCTGCGAAGCTTCTTAAGCCGCTTGTGGAAGGTGTGGAGATTGGAGACGACACATTCCCGCATATGTCCTGCACGGAATGCACTGTCGCCGGAATGCAAGCGCGGCTCTTCCGCGTTAGCTTCACCGGCGAAATCGGCTTTGAGGTCAACGTGCCAGCACCCATGGGACGCAAGCTCTGGGAGACGCTCTGGGAAGCCGGCCAGCAATTCGATGTCTGCGCCTACGGCACAGAAACGATGCACGTTCTGCGCGCGGAAAAGGGCTACATCATCGTCGGACAAGACACGGACGGTACAGTCACGCCGAAAGACGCAGGACTGGCTTGGGCCATCGGTAAGAAAAAGCCCGACTTTATCGGCAAGCGCGGCCTGGAGCGTCCGGATCTCGTGGCCGAAAGGCGCCGCCATCTTGTCGGCCTGCTGACGGACGATGGCAGCAAGCTGGAAGAAGGCGCGCAGATCGTTTTCGACCCCGCGCAAGAAGTGCCGATGAAGATGGTTGGCCACGTCACCTCTTCCTACCATTCCGATGCTGTCGGCCAACCAATTGCTCTGGCGCTTGTGGAAGGTGGTCAGCAACGGATGGGCGAGACCGTCCATATCCCGACGCCCGACCGCACCATAGCGGCCAAGATCACGTCGACGGTGTTTCTCGATCCCGAGAACAGCCGCCTAAAGATCTGAGGACCCGACATGAACGCTCCCACGTCTTTTGGAACCTCCACAATCATCGCGGAAAGCCCAGTCGTCAGGATCTCGCGCGCCGCGCCATGCGCCCGGCTATCCTTGCGCGCTCGTGGCGATCTCGCCCCGTTGGGCTCGGCGCTGGGCCTTGCTCTGCCGACCAAGGTCGGGCAGCGCGCCGCGGTCGGCGATCTCGAAGCCTGCTGCCTTGGCCCCGACGAATGGATGCTGCATGCGCCCGAAGGGTCTGCAGAGGAGATCCGCTCCGCCTGCGCGCATGTCTATGAGGCTCACCCCCATAGTCTCGTCGACGTCTCGGGTCGTGAGGTAACGCTCGTGATCGATGGCCCGCGCGCCGCGGACCTCCTGACGCTCGGGATGGCACGCGACCCCGACAGCATCGCGGTGGGCGAAGGGCGCCGGACACTTGTCGATGGCGTGACCGTGATCCTTTGGCGCGACGCAGTGGATCTGTTCTACCTCGATGTCTGGAACAGCTTCGCGCCGCACTTGATGCAGCTCTTCGAGACCGGCTGCCGCGAGCTGGCCGCCGAAACCCTTGAGTCCAAAGGGCATACACGCCTCGATGAAGACCGCCAGACCGTCATTTCCGAGGCAGTAATTGCGTCTCCGCACGCCGAAGAACTCAGAGGCTGGAAGTCGCGTCTCGCCAGAGCTGGAATCGGGTGGGCGTAGGAACTCAGCGATTAGTCACCTAGGACAGCCATGCTATCGGCTTCCCAGCCGGCCCAGATCTCGGCTGCCTCCACGAATTGCCCATTGGCTGTGTCGACATAGGCCCGGAGATTGGCGCCATTGGCCTCTTCGACCCGCAGATCGACGACCATGCGGCTGCCGAGGAATGTGGTTCCGACAATCCGGGCCAAAACCGCGTTCGCTGAGGCCGGTTTTTCGGCGTAGAGGCCCAGCCTTTCGAGCCGGACGGATGCGGTGACCTGGCCGTCAGGCTGAGCCGAGCCGGTCCGGGCACGGCCCCGCAGCGTTGTGCCGAACCAGTCGATCAGCACGTCCTCTCCTTGCGTTCCTCGGACCCTGCCTGTGATGAGATTCGTCTCGCCAACAAACTCGGCCACGAAGCGGCTGGCGGGATGAAAGTAGAGTTCCTCGGGCGTGCCGTCCTGCTCCACCGAACCTTTATTCATCACCACGATTCGGTCCGACATCGTGAGCGCCTCTTCTTGATCGTGTGTCACAAAAAAGAAGGTCTTGTCGGTGCGCCGCTGGATCGACTTCAACTCTTGCTGGACTTGGCTGCGCAGTTTGGCGTCGAGCGCGCCGAGGGGTTCGTCAAGCAACAAGAGCGCCGGATCGGGCGCCAATGCCCGAGCCAACGCCACGCGTTGCCGCTGGCCGCCCGAAAGCTGGCCAGGATAGCGATCTGCGTATTCAGTGAGTTGTAGGAACGCTGTCAACTCGTCGAGCCGCGCGTCGATCCGCCTTCGGCTGTAGCCCTTGAGTTCCAGGCCGAAAGACATGTTCTGCCGCACCGTCATGTGCGGAAAGAGCGCATAGTCCTGGAACACCATGTTCACGTTGCGCCGGTTGGGAGGCAGCGCCGTCACATCCTGCCCATCCAGCATGATCCGCCCGTTGTCTGGCGTCTCGAAGCCACCAAGGATCCGAAGGGTCGTGGACTTGCCGCAGCCGGAAGGGCCAAGGAATGTGACGAATTCACCAGCTGAGATGTCGAGTTCCAGATGATTCAGCGCAACGGTCTTGCCGAAGGACTTGGAAATGCCTTGGATCCGGACGATCGGATCGGCCCCATTCATCGGGCCGTTCATCGGCCGGTCTCCTTGTTCATACGCCGCATATAGCGTTCGGCCCAAACACCCAGTGCAGCGGTCAAAACCACCGCGACCGTGGCAATCGCATTGATTTCGGGCGACATTCCAGAACGAAGCATGGCGAAGATCAGGACTGGCAGCGTCGGCTCGTAGCTGCCGAGGAAGAAAGATCGCACAAAGTCGTCGAAACTGAGCAAGAGGCAAAAGATGCTCGCCCCTATGATCGCAGGGACCAAGTATGGAAGCGTAATCCGCATGAAAACGACGAGCGGATCGGCGCCAAGGTCCCGCGCAGCCTCGGTCTGGCTTTTTGGCAGCGTGGAGAGCCGTGCCATCACCACAAGTGCGACGAACGGCACGTTGTGGACCGCATGTGACCAGATGATCGCGAACATGCCCGGCTCGATCCCCAAGAGGCGCGCATAAATCCGGAACGCGATGGCCGAGATGATGCCGGGCACAAGGGCGGGGAGGATCGTCAGACCGAACACCGCGGCACGGCCCCAAAACTTACGGCCCTCCAACAGCACTGCGAGCCATGTGCCGACAAAGATCGAGATCGCCGTCGAGGCCACCGCGATGGCGACCGAATAACCGAAGACCGACAAGACTTCGGCATCTTCGAAAACGCCGATATACCAATCAAGCGTCCAGGATTGGATAGGGAAGCCGATGAACCTTGAGTCTTTGAAGCCCATGAGAACCATGAGCAAGAGCGGCACGAAAACGTAGAGAACAAAGGCCCAGTAGATACAGGATAAGAGGATGCGCGTGCCACGGGTCATTTGGTGTCTCCCTTGCGCAGCGCATTCATCAGTTTCTGGAAAATCGCGGTGAGCACAAGAGCGGTAAGAAACATGATCGTGGCAAAGGCCGCGCCGGTGGGCCACTCATCTCCCGCGACGTGAAAGAAACCGGCAATGGTCTCGGCAAAGACTGTGGTCGACGGCCCACCCAGCAGCACCGGCGTGGCGTAGAACCCCGTCGAGATCAAAAAGACCAGAATACAGCCCGACGAGATGCCTTCGAGCGACAGCGGTAGCGTGACCCGGTGGAACCGGGTCCAGGCCCCGGCGCCCAGATCCGCGGCGGCCTCGGTGTAGCTTCGCGGCAGCTTCTCCAACGCCGAGTAAAGCGGCAGCAGCATGTAGAGCGCCGTCAGATACACAATCCCCATGCCCATGGAGAAGCTCGTATACATGAAGGGGATCGGTCGATCGATCAGTCCGACGAACCGCAGCGCCAAGTTCACCGCGCCATTGTTGCCGAGCAGGATCATGATTGCATATGTGCGCACCACTTCGCCCACCCAGAACGGGATCAGGAGCAGCAAAAGAAACAAGAGCTGGTTTTCCCGGCGAACATGCCGGGCCAGGAAGTAGGCCACGGGATAGGTGATGATCAGGGTCGAGAGCGTGAACACTGCCGCAAAGGTCAACGTGCGGAAGAACGGCATCCAGAAGATACGATCGCCGAAGAACCGCGCGTAATTATCCAGGGTGAATTGTGTCTCCACCCCTTGGGCCACCGGATAGGCATCGGTCAAACTGACCCGCAGCATCTGCAGCATCGGGCCGAGATGCTGCGTCAACACCCAAAGGATTGGGATAGCGGCAAGGATCAAGAATTGCCGCCGGGGAGAGGCACAGGTCAGCTCCACGAGGATGATGTAAGGCCCCCAACGGACAAGGCGCCCCCAGAATGTGGCATTCTCAGCCGTTCCTTCCGCTCCGCTTGGCTTATGGGCGGAAGCGACGTCTGACCCCATGGCGGTCCCTTTCGTGGGCAAGTCTCCGCCCCCGTTTCGGGCGAAGACGAGGGTGCAAGACCCGGTTAGGCCGCCTTGATGGCTTCGACTGCTGGATCGACGAGCCCATACTTCATCTCATTGGCCTCGGCCCGGAAGAACTGCAGATTGGCCAGCTGCTCTTCAGGGAAGGAGGTCGACGCCCGCTCCAGGTCTGTCAGGTATTGCGACGAATCCTTGTAGGTCGAGATAAAGCCCGATGCTTTGGTCATCGACGCGCCGATCTCGGGCGAGGCCAAAAGCGCATCCAGGAGCACATACGCGTTGTCCGCATTCGGGGCATTGTTGGCAACGTTGAGCGTGTAAACAAACCCATAGGACCCTTCCTGCGGGATCGACATCCCCAGCGGGAAGCCATCGTTGATCAGCGCCGCAGCCGGTCCGTTCCAAGAATGGGCCAGCACGATGTCTTGGTTGATGAACATCTGCTGCACCTCGGCGCCACTATCGTAGTATTTGCGCACGAGGGGCTTTTTCTCGATCAAGAAAGTCTTGGCCTCTTCAACGATCTCGGCGGCCTTCTCAGGGTCGTCCATATAGGCGACCATGTTGCCGTCATACCCCATCTTCAGCATGATGATGCTCATCATGTCCTGGATGATGTAGGCGTTCTGGCCAGCATATTGCTCGCTGAACAGCGTGTCCCAAGTCAGGGCCTCTTCAGCACTGACGAATTCGGTGTTGTAGGACAGCACCTCCATCCCCGACAGGATCGGTGCGCCCCACTTATTGCCATTGATCGTGGCCCAGTCGCTTTCCGAGAACGTGGGATTGATGTTACCCCAATTCGTCAGCCGATCCGTATCCATCGGGGCGAGCAGTTCGCTGTCAATGAACTGCAAGAAGCGATGGCCAGCGACGGTGACGACGTCGACAGTCGGGTTCGGGGCCTCGGCTGCCAGAAGGTTGAATTGCTTGCCCTGATCGTCCACGAGACGGATGTTCACCTTAATGCCGGTCTCCGCCTCGAATTGTTCCTTGAAGGCATCCGGGATGAACTGATTGTAGGTCCAGACGTTCACTTCGCCGCTGCCTTGCGCGCTTGCGCGGCGAATGTAGGCGGGGCTGGCGAGCGCGGCCGCTCCCATGGCCGTGGTGCCGAGGAAACGCCGCCGGTTCATGGTGAACTTGGTCATCTGGTTTCTCCTTGTGGGATGATGGTCATCTAGTGTCCCATAGGGACTGGATCAGGACACCGTCGCGGCGTCCCGGCTTGCGAGAAGGCCGGTATGGGCGGCCTGCTTAAGATCGTCGAGCGTGTAGCTCGAAAGGCTGATGGAGTTCAGCAAGGCATTCTCCGCCATGAAGTTGCGGCCATACATGGCCGAGAAGATCTGGATACCCGCCTCGTGCAGCGAGGCGGGCTGCCCGGTCAACTGGCCAAGCGCCACCGTCAACGCCAAGCCATAGGGCACATCCTCCGTGACGTATCGGCTATCTGCGGTCGCGGGGCCGGTGCCGCCGTTGCCTTGCGCGTGCATGTCTTGGTTCATCTCTGAGATCGAGGCGATGGGAACGTGGAAGGACAGATGAAAGTGCTCGAAGATCGTGCGCACCGGAAGCCCGAGCGTGCGGGCGATAGCCAGCCGCTCTTCGTCCAGTGCTTCCAGCAGCCGCCCCACCTTAGGGGTCACGTTCTGTCCTTGGCTCCAGGTCTCGCCGCGATCCATCCGGGTCATGTTGCCGAGAGCGATCCCCATATGGTTCTGCGGGTTGAGGTTGGAAAGCGAGATTGCCAGAAGCCCATCGCGCGGCTTGAACCTCTCGCCGAAGAGCCGTTCGCAAAGCGCGAGCTCGGCTTCGGACGCGGTGTCGGGGACGGTGCAGAGGTCAATGAGCTGGCGCACCGTATTAACCCGGACTTCACTCGGCGACGTCTGCCGCCCCGTGACAACGGTGGTGCCCCACGCGGTAATCGGGACGCTGACGCCCCGCTCCGCGAGCCTCTGTCCAAGATAAAGCGCCCCGAGCGAAGCATGGGAAGAGATGATGACGTGGTGGCGGGCCTCGATATGCGGAGCAAGCGCGTCCATGACAGGCTTGTGGCCATAGGCTGGTAGGGCCAACAGCAAGGTATCGTTTTTAGCCGCAAGCTCGGCAGCGGTAGTTGCGACCCCGGGGGCAAAGCTGGTCCCAATCGCGCCGGTTGCAACCAGTGGTTCCCCGGCAGCCAGCGCCGCTGTTCCACCACCCGATGGCGACCAAAGCATCGGGGCATGCCCGTTCTCGTGCAAAAGCGCCGCCGTTGCGAACGCGATGGCGCCCGCGCCCGCGATCCCGATCCGTTCTGCCCCTGCCACCCCTGGTCGTCCTTCCTCTTCGCCCCAACGCATGAAACCGTCTCATCGCAGGCGCGTCAAACCAATCCTGGTCAGGTCTGGTCGTCTTCTGCCCGCACGGGGTCGCCCAGCACATGCATAAGGCGGTTCGCCCAACCAAAGAGCGCTGTGGAAAGCACGAGATCCAAGATCTCTGCATCCGTGACGCCCTCGGCCCGCAGAGCCACAATATGAGTCTCGTCTGCCTCGGCGGGACTGGCAGAAAGCGCGAGCGCGAAATTGAAGATCGCCCGATCCCGTGGCGCCAGATTGGCCTCGGCTCCTTGACGAAAGAGCCGGTCGGTTACCTCGGTGCTCTTCTCCAATTGCGCATGGCGGCTGGCATGCACCGCCGCGCAGTAGACGCAATGGTTCACCATCGAGGCACCGATGGCGCCCAACTCGCGTTCGGCCCGGCTCATGCCGCCCTTCTCATACATGATCGCGTTGAAGAGCGGGGAGCGCACCTTGAGCGTCTCGGCGTCATGCGCCAGCGTCAACACATAGTCCGACACCTTGGTGTTGGACGGTGTGACCTGCAAGGCGTCCAGCTGGTCCTCGGTCGCTTCCTCCAGCCTCACAGGTTGAACCCGTGGACGCCATTCCGGCACAGTGCGGGTGAACTTGGTGACAACCCGGCTCACCCTGTGCCTCCGATCAAGCGCAATCCCGCGATCACGCGGAGCTGGTAAGCGAGAAAGGCGTTCAGCTCCGCAAGCCTGACGATGTCGGCATCGGAAACGCCAGCTGCCTGTAGCGCCGAGATGTCGGCGGCTGCAACCTCCCGTGTCCGCGCGGCAACCTTGTCCATGAAGCTGATGACAGCGCCATAGCCCTCGGTCACGCCGTCATTCTTCGGATCAGCCAGAGCCGCGAATTCGCCCTTTTCCGCGCTATACCGCTGGGCCAGCGCCTCCTCGTCGTTCAGTCGCGCAATTCGGGCCGCCAAAGCCGCGCGGAGCGCATGCGGCCACGAGCCCGGCTCTCGTGGTCGCAAGACGGCCATTTCAGTGAGATCGGTCATCTCAAAAATGCCTGCGCGGCTCTCCAAGACCTTCGCCAGCGCTGTGTCAGGCGCTACTCCGGAAGCCGCAAGAGCGGTCGTCTCGAAAAGGCTCACGCGACCTTGCCGTCTGGGGTCTCCACCTCCAAAACGGACGGCTCCCATTCACTGCCGTCAAGCTCTGGATGCGCGTAGTCCAACATGCCCACCCAGTGCTCTTCCACATCCTCGCCGTAGAGCGTCGACGCTAAGGCACGCGCGAGCCACTCCGCACCTTCCGAAACGCCTGGGATATCGCCACTGACCTTCCCCAGGCTCGCCGAAGACCCGTAGTTGAAGCAATACACATTCTGGAGCCAGGGGGCTGTCCCCGGCACCTTCTCGCGAAATGTGAAATCGGGGTTCAGATAGGGAAAGCGCGCGAGATCGGCGGAGGCCTCGTCATCGGGCGGCGTATAGACGTCTTCCCAGAGAAGGATGTTCCCCGCGGTTTCGCCGAACTCCGTCCGGGCGAGCGGATCGATAGTGAACCCCGTCCCAAGGATCACGTAATCCGCGGTGTATGCCGTGCCGTCCGCGAAGCCTATACGCACTGCGCCGTTGCATTCCTCTGTCGTGGTCACTGCTTTGCCGAAATGGAAATAAGCGTTCTCATGTCGGCTGACGCGCAGGGTCGAGCCATGGGGCGGTGGGGTCTGCGTCGCGAACGAATACTGCATGAAGCGCCACCGCCACGCATCCGGCAGATCGGCATAGCCCGCAGTGAACCCAAAACTGCCGATACCCATCATCTTGTTGATCGTCGGCATTTCCTTTCGCCGGACCAAATGGCGGACTTCAGCAGCGCCATGCTCCAGCGCTTCGGCTGAATTATCGACAGCGGAGGCACCCGCGCCGACTACCGCAACGCGCTTGTTCTTGAGCGCGGAAAAGTCGATCTCATCGGCGCTATGCGCCCAATACTTGCGGGGCAACGCCTCGACAAAGCCGGGGATATTGGGCTCGCCAGTACCATCGCGCCCCGTCGCGAAAACAAGCTTGCGCGTCAAGAACGAGCCGCTCTGGGCCCCCGACACGCGCAGCCGCAACAAGTCGCCCTCCGGCTCAACAAGGTCAACCGAGGCCTCATTCTCAACCGGAATCTCCAGCACCTTCCGATACCAGCGCAAGTAATCCATCCACATCGGCCGCTTGATCTTGTCGAGCTCTTCCCACGCCTCGGAGCCGAACTGCGCACGAAACCACGCCTGGAAGGTGAGCGCCCCGTGCCGAAACGCTGGACCCGTCAGCTGCTTAGGCGAGCGCAAAGTCTCCATCCGCGCATACGTGAGCCAGGGCCCCTCGCTGCCCTCCGGGCTACGGTCGAGGATCCGCATGTTTCGGATGCCGCCAGCAGTGAGCGCAAACCAAGCGACCATTCCGCACATCCCGCCGCCGATGATTGTGACATCGGTGACACCCTCGCGGGGCGGAACCCACTCCTTGCCAGGATAGCACAAAAGGTCGAGGTCTTCCTTCAGGCGCAATTCGAGGGCATCGAGCCCATGCGCATCAATGGGCGAGAGGCTATCCTTTGGCATAATCCGTATCCCGAGTACCCGCGTTCCGTTCGGCTAGACTTAGATTGAGAGTAACGGTCCGACCATGCCGTGACGACCGATGCGGAGCAAGTGCTGGGTTGAAACGCGCGTAATTCCCGCCGACCAAAACCGCCCGACCGCCCCAAGCGCCTACCCGAACCGGGCGTAGGTGGAGCTGAGCTGCGAGGCATCCACCGCCGCTAGGCGCTCGGCTTCAAAGCAAAGCGGATTGAGGCGTGAAACGCACCATCGGCTTCAAAAAAAGACAAGAACGTCCAGCGAGCTTGAAGATTGCGGAAGCTGGAGTGACGCCATCGTCTGTTTCAGGCAAAAGACCGGAACGTCTGTTTTTCTCATATTGATAGAAGCGCAGTTGAATGAAGAGTTCTCTCCCACTCACGGGTAAACGCGCGCTGATTGCTGGCGCCAGCGGCGGTATTGAACAGTCTATTGCCTGGGCTCTGTTCGGTGCGGGTGCTGAAATCGCAGTCACCGCGCGCCAGGTAGACGCTCTGGAGACCACGACCAAAGTGGTCCAAGAGTTGGCCAAACGGATGGGAAATGCCGCAGCCAGTTCGCGCCCGGTGCCAATCGCGATGGACGGCACCAGCGTCGCATCAATCCGCAATGGGGTGAATGTGGCATCCGAAGCCCTCGGAGGTCTCGACATTCTCGTTAATAGTGCCGGCGTGCAGTCGTCCGAAGCGGCTCTGGACGTCGAAGAAGACAGTTGGGACGAGATCCTCGACATCAATCTGAAAGGAGCCTTCTTCACGGCGCAGGCTGCGGCGCGGATCATGGCGAATGGGCGCGGCGGCTCCATTCTGAACATCTGCGCGTCGGGTTCGTTCCGTGGGGTGCCGATGGAAGCGGCCTATAGCAGCTCCAAGGCTGGGCTACTTGGAATGACGCGGACGCTTGCCGCTGAATGGGGACGATACGCTATCCGGGTAAATGCGCTCGCGCCAGGTGACATGCACACCGACATGACCGAGCCTCATCACCTCGTCCAGGCGTGGCGGGCGAAGATGCTTGAGAGAAGCCCGATTAGCCGACTTGGGCAGCCGGACGACCTGCAAGGCGCAGCAGTCTTTCTGGTTTCCGACGACGCGCGCTTCATCACAGGAGCCTGTCTTCCCGTGGACGGCGGATTTCTGGCGTCGCTTTTATTGTGACCCCGAATGAGGATGCATTAACTGAGGGAGCACACCAACCGATCCTGGTGCGACCGGTCTTCGAACCTGTCCTTCGCGCATGGATTTGTCGTTTCATCCTCTGACATCCAAACGGTATTGCTGCATCAGCGGCTAAAAAGCACGAGACACTAGCAGCCCGTGCGACCGAGGGGACAGATCATGATCAAACAGCGTATAGCGTTCCTGGGGACAGGCCTCATGGGCGCGCCGATGGTGCGGCGACTGCTTGCAGCCGGGTATGAGGTCAGCGTCTGGAATAGGTCCTCGAAGAAGGCGGAAGCGCTTCGGCAGGACGGAGCGAAAGTCTGCCAGACAATTCGATCCGCGGTTTCAGAAGCCGAACTCGTCATCACCATGCTTTCGGGATTTGAGGCCCTCAATGCGGTGCTGTTTGGCCCGGACGGGGTCGCCGCGACATGTCCACGGGACGCGCTTGTGATCGATATGAGTTCTCTCGCGCCTGACCTAGCGCGGTCACAGCATAGCCGCCTCGCCGAACAAGGTGTCTCGCATCTCGACGCGCCCGTTTCGGGCGGCGTGCCTGGCGCTGAAGCCGGATCGCTTGCCATCATGGTCGGCGGAAAGGGTCCAGACTTCGACCGCGCGAAACACGTATTTGAAGCAATGGGCACGCCATTTCACCTCGGCGACGCAGGCGCGGGCCAAGTGTGCAAGATGGTCAACCAGACCATCGTCCACGTCACCATCGGTGCCGTCACCGAAGGGTTGCTGCTCGCAGCCGCCATGGGCGTAGATGCAGGACGGGTGCGCGAAGCAATCTCCGGCGGGTTCTGCCAAAGCCGGATTCTGGAGCTGCACGGCGCGCGTATGGTCGAGCGCAACTTCGTACCGGGCGGCCCCGCTCGGTTTTCGAAGAAGGACCTCGCCAGCGCGCAAGAGCATGCGGACGCGGCTGGGCTGGAATTGCCGCTGACCAAGGCACTCTTAGACCGCTATTCCGAGATGGTGGCCGATGGGCTGGGAGGCTTGGATCATTCGGCGCTCCTCTTGGACTATGAGCGGCGCAACAAACCGAACCGGGTTTCGCCCAATCTGGCAGACCAGTTGCCGGATGACCCGATACCATAAGCCCCGGGGCAAGTCAGCCGCGCCGACCCTCGCTCAGGTTTTGCGTTCGTCACACTCCGGTCGTGACGCGGATCGGAGGGCAGATGCCCCCCTGCTGTCTGCTTGCCAATTGTCAGAAACCTGGCCGCGCGCTCTTTGGCTCGATCTACGCCGCGGACATGCACGCTTTGCCTAGATCGGGATCGTCTGCAGAATCCGACAAGAGATCGGATTCCCATGAATATCAGAGCGACTCGCGAAGAACTACAAGCCGGAGTTCACCGTTTCCCGCCTAGCTGGCAGACCCAGCAAGGCGCACAGGTTTCTCGCAGATGACGCCGACAGCACCCGTCAGGTCAGGCCGCTATATCCCCATAGGCTCAAAAGAACACCTCACTCGGTGGCCTTCGTCAGTGGCATCCCCGATCCATCACTGGAAAATCTCCACCACTTTTTCAGCGACTGCCCTGCCAAGGGCCTGATTGCCGGAAACCAGCAGATGGATGCCGTCGGGACCGACATCGCTTTTCTGCACGACGCTCGCGGCATCGAAGTAATGCGCCCCTGCGGCCCCTGCGATCGCCTCATAAATCGCGGGGAGTTGTGCGATCTTGGTGTTGCCGTCCTGAAATTGTTCCGCAGCGCCTGGATCGATTTCATCGCCCAGAGGCGGCGGACTAATCACCATCACTGCGGGCGTGTCATAGGCATACCAGCCAGGACCAGCGTCTTCTTGCACAATGTTGATCAATTCCCCCATGCCGAGGCCGATCTCGAGCGGCGAACGGTGTAGGTGGCTCTTCGTGTCGTTCGTCCCGAGCATAATGATCACGAGATCAAGAGGCACATGACTCATGATCGCAGAGTCGAGATAGTCGGCGCCGTTCATGAGGCCCGGGAGGTCTGGATCCTCGACATTGGTCGTGCGTCCGCTCAGCCCCTCCGTCACGACATGGTAGCCGTCGCCGAGCGCCGCCGCCATGATTTCGGGCCAGCGGTCCTCCTCGGCATGGCGGACAGTAGGGACAATCGGGTCCGTCGGGACCCAACCCCAGGTTATGCTGTCGCCGAACACCATGATGTTCTTTTCATCGCCGACGGCCTGCGCCGCCGTTCCCCCCGCGACCGAAGCCGCGATCCAAAGTCCAAGCGCGCACGCCCGAAGCGTTTCGGTGTATGTCATGTTGTCCTCCCCGATTTGTTGTGATGGAGTGTATCGGCGATTTCACGCACCGCAAAGGTTACTGCGCGCAGCCCAGGTTCTCAGGGCACTCTTGTGCCGATCCCTTCCGGCTCGGATTGAGTTATCCCGTCCCACCGCCAACGCCTGCGCGACAAACCGAAACCTGGAGGTCAACCTCACGCCCGCGGCGGAGCTCCACCGCCAACCCGAGCTTACTCAAAGCGCCCTCGCTAGACGAAACGGTTGACGCAGTTTTCAAGAGCCTCCTGGCGTCCGGAAACCGGCGCTGGGTTTATATCGCTCCCAAGCACGCGCTGGCTGATGGACTCAAGGTCGCTGTCTAGCATGGCCTGGGCAGTTGGGCTCTCCCAACCTCGATAGCGATCCGTCAGCGCCCTCTCCAATTCGCCGTCCTCGATCATGGCGGCCGCTGCCTTCAGACCGCGCGCACAAACATCCATGGCGCCGGCATGCGCCACGATCAGGTCAGACGCGTCGATGGATTGCCTCCGCAACTTGGCGTCGAAGTTGGTGCCGCCCTGCCCTAATCCACCGGCCTTGAGAATGTGGTAGTAGATCAGCGCAACCTCCGGCACGTTGATGGGGAATTGATCGGTGTCCCATCCCGACTGGTAGTCGTTGCGATTCATATCGATCGATCCCAGCAGCCCCTCTGATGCAGCCACAGCAATCTCATGTTCGAAGGAATGCCCCGCCAGGATCGCATGACCCTGTTCAAGGTTCAGCTTAACCTCCTTCTCCAGACCATACTTTCGCAAGAACCCAATGCACGTGGCCGCGTCGTAATCGTATTGATGCTTGGAGGGCTCCTGCGGCTTGGGTTCGACAAGGATCTGCCCTTTGAAGCCAATCTTGTGCTTGTAGTCGACGACCATCGACAGGAACCGGCCCATATGGTCGATTTCCTGGCCAATATCGGTGTTGAGCAGCGTCTCGTATCCTTCGCGCCCGCCCCAAAGAACGTAGTTTTGGCCGCCGAGCCGGTGGGTGGCGTCAAGACAAGACTTTACCGTCGCGGCAGCGAACGCGAAGACATCCGGGTCGGGATTGGTCGCGGCGCCAGCCATCCATCGCCGGTGGCTGAACATGTTGGCGGTGCCCCAGAGCAGACCGACGCCGGATGCGGCCATCTTTTCCCCGATGTAATCGGTGATCTCATTGAGGGTCCGGAGGTTGTCGGCGAAGTTCCCCTGATCGGGGCGCAGATCCGCATCGTGCCAACAGAAAAACGGAACGCCCAGGAGCGCGAACATTTCGAAGGCGACATCCGCCTTTATCTTCGCCCGCCCCATATCGTCCTGAGGATGCCACGGGCGCTCGAAGGTAGGTCCGCCGAACGGATCCTGACCCTCCCAGGCGAAACTGTGCCAATAGGCAACGGCAAAGCGAAGCTGGTCTTCCATGCGCGCGCCGAGGACAAGTTCGTCCGGCCTGTAATGCGTGAAACGCGCCGGTTCGACCCCATCGAAAAAACCGGTTGACACTACGCGTCCTCCTTTTCCGTGGGGTTCTTGCCGAGAATGATCATCGACAAGAGGTCGTCATCTGTGACGTCGGAGATGTCCACGGTTCCGACGAGGCGCCCGTTCTTCATCACGCTCGCTCGATCGCACAGCTTCATCACCGAGTGGACATCATGGTCGATCAGAAAGATCCCGATGCCCTGCGCCTTGAGTTGCTGAATGAGATCGGCAACCATCTGTGTCTCATGCGGTCCAAGCGCCGCGGTTGGTTCGTCCATGATGAGGATGCGCGCGTTAAAATAGACGGCGCGGGCAATCGCCACCGATTGGCGCTGCCCACCCGAAAGCGCCGAAACTGGCTCGCTGAACTTTTGAAAGTTCGGATTGAGCCGCCCCATGATCTGGCGGCATTCGGCCTCCATCGCGGCATCATCGACAAGACCGATCGGCGTGACGAGTTCCCGGCCGAGAAACAGGTTTGAGGCCGCATCCAGGTTATCGGCGAGCGCAAGTGTCTGATAGATGGTTTCGATGTTGTTGGCGCGGGCATCCCGGGGATTGGTGATTTCCACGGGAGTGCCGTTGATAAAGATCTCCCCTTCGTCCTTTTGGTAAGCGCCGGACAGAACTTTGATGAGGGTCGATTTCCCGGCACCGTTATGTCCGAGAAGCCCCACGACCTCGCCTGGATAGAGATCGACGGTCACTTCGTCGACAGCCTTGATCCCGCCGAATGCAATAGAAATGTTCTTCATTTCAACGAGCGGCGCCGCGCCGGAGTCGCGGAATTCTTTTGCCGTCGGCATCACTTGGCTCCCACGCGCTTGCGGTAGACGATGTCGATAAAGACCGCGAGGACGAGCACCGTGCCCACCACGATATTCTGAAACGGCGCGTCGACGCCCACCATCGCCATCCCGGATTGAAGCGACTGCATGATGAGGGCGCCGATGATGGCCCCATAAATCGTACCGAACCCACCCGAGAGTGCTGTCCCTCCAATCACCGCGGCAGCGATGACACGAAGTTCATCCAGCGTCCCGATGTCGTTGCCGTGATTGGCCAGCCGGGCCGAAGCGACGACCGCGGACAAAGCGCACAGAAAGCCCATCAGCGCAAAGATCTTGACCGTCAGCCAGCGGGTATTGATGCCCGAAAGCTCGGCGGCATCGGGATTACCACCCGTGGCGTAGATATACCGGCCAAAGCGGGTGCGCTTGGCGATGATCGTCATAGCAACGGCGACGAGGATGAGGATCAGAACCGAGATCGGCAGCCCATATCCGACGACCAGACCCTCGGGCATGACGTCGCCGCGCGCCTCAAACATCCGCTCCAAGCGGCGGGTCGGAATAGCATAGGCATTCAGGACCGCAATGAAACCCAGGATCGTCGCAACGACGATGCCCGAGAGGGTGAGCTCCGCCCAAATGGGCTTCACAGGAAATCCATGCGCCGCCTTGGCATGCCGCGCGTTCCACAAGGCCCAAAGCGCGCCAGCGCACGCAAGCGCCGCAAAAATCCAGCTCCACGTCGTTCCCAAGGTCCCGTTGGTGCCGCCGAACATCAGGAAGGTTCGGTCGAGCGGGCCGATTGTCTGACCATCGGTCATATACCAGGCCACATTCCGCCAGACGAGAAAGCCCCCCAGTGTGACGATAAAGGCCGGGATCGTCAGGTATCCAATCAACCAGCCCTGAAATGCGCCGATCAGTGTCCCGACCAAAAGCCCCGAGAGAATAGCGAGAATCCAGATACTTGGATTGCCGAGACCGAGGCCCAGGACATTGGGCAGGATTTCCGTCTGCATCATGGCCATCACTGCCGATGTTGTCGCAAGGAGTGCTCCGACCGACAGATCAATGTGACGGTTCACGATTACAAAGACCATTCCGCAGGCCATGATTGCCACCGAAACGGTTTGGATCGTCAGGTTGAAGATGTTTCGGGGCGTCAGAAACCGGCCGTCGGTGAAGAGGTTGAACCCGATGCACAAGATGATGAGAGCGCCGATCATGCCCAGAAGTCGGGTATCAAGTTCCAGCTTCTGGAACAGGTTGCGGTCTTCTTTCGCGGGGATCGGCTGAGCAAGTGTGGCTGTCATAACGGACCTTCCCGTGCCAGCGCCAGAAGGTGCAGCTCCGACATCAATGCCGGAGCCGCGGGAGGGCTAGTTGCAGGGCGCCGGACCGTTCGTCACCCCCTGGCAGAGCGCTTCTTGCGTGATCCAGCCGGCGTCGACGACGACACTGAGATTCTCGGATGTGATCGGCACAGGGGCGAGAAAGCGCGCGTTCAGTGTTGTCCCGGAAGGCGACGTCCACTCTTCGCTCTCACCCACGGTCTCTCCATTCGCGAGCGCGACCGCCGCCTCACCGGCAGCTTTGCCGAGCTCGCGGGCATCCTTCCAAACCGAAACGGTCTGGGTGCCACCGGCAACGCGGTTCAGCGCGGCATGATCGCCATCCTGGCCCGATACGGGAATACCCTCCATACCTTGTGCGGTCAGCGCGGCCACAACGCCGCCCGCAGTGCCGTCATTGGATGCAACGACCGCATCGACATTGTTGTCGTTCGCGGTCAGAATCTGTTCCATGTTGCGCTGCGCGTTCGCGGGCAACCAGCCGTCGGTATAGGCCTCCCCCACGATGGTGATGTCGCCTGAATCGACCGCGGCCCCGATGATCTCCTGCTGCCCGCCGCGCAAGAAATCCGCGTTGGGATCCGTCGGCGAACCCTTGATCATCACGTAGTTGCCCGAAGGTTGTGCGGCGAAAACAGCCCGCGCCTGCATCCGGCCGACCTCGACATTGTCGAATGTCAGGTAGAAGGCCCGCTCGTCCTCAATCAGCCTGTCATAGGCGACGACAGGGATCCCCTCATCCGATGCGGCCTGCACAGCAGGTCCGATTGCCTGAGAATCCTGGGCCAGGATGATAAGGGCATCCGCGCCCTGTGCGATCAGACTTTCAATGTCGGAGAGTTGTTTGGACGATGACGACTGGGCGTCGGTCGAGACATAGGTCGCTCCAGCGGCGTCGAGTGCCGCCACGATTGCGGCTTCGTCTGTTTTCCAGCGCTCTTCCTGGAAGTTGGACCAACTGACACCGACGGTCTCGTCGGCAAAGGCAACAGAACCCATAAGAGCTGCCGCAGCCGACAGGCAGAGAGTCTTCTTCATTTTTTTCCTCCCAAAGGGGTCATTTTCGGCGATTCGCCGAGGACCAACGCTGTGGTATCATATTTTTTATCGATTGAAAAAATTATTACAAATTTTCAAAGGCTCTCGTATAGTCGCGGGATGGACCAGGATCGTAGCCCGGAGAGCAAGACGCGCAGGATCGGGGACACTGCGGAACTCGACGCGCGCGGGATTACGAGTTTGCGGGTGCTGAATTGCATCCGCGGTGCCGGGGAAGCGTCGCGCACGGACATTGCCGCCGCCCTGAGCCTCAGTCCCGCAACGGTCACCTCTGTGACGTCGGGGCTCATGTCCGGATCTCTTATCGAGGAAGTCGCCAGCCAGGAAATGGGCGAGCCAACCCGTCGCGGGCGCCCCCGTGTCGCTCTGCGCCTGACAAAGGGTCTCCACCATGTCGCCGGGATCAAGATCGCCCGCAAATCGGTATCGGCACAAATCCTCGACTTCGACGGCACCGTCGTGGCCAAGGGAGAATTCCCGTTGGCCCGGTTCCAGATGGACCCGGCGGATCTTGTGGCGACGGTAAGCGCATCCGTGGCCGAAACATGCCGAGACATCTTCGGTGGCATCGGCGCTCTCGCGGGGATCTCGATCGGGCTTGCCGGGCAGGTCAACGCAAACACGCGTTTCGTCCACTGGTCCTCATCCCTGACACGGCGAAACGTTGATCTGGGATCGCTTCTCGATGCGGAACTACCCTGCCCTTCATTCGTTGAGAATGACGCAAATCTTGTAGCCAAAGCCGAGCATCTCTTTGGCGAGGCTCGCGGGTTGACCAACTTTCTGGTGGTAACCGTCGAATATGGTCTGGGGCTAGGAATCGTCCTGGAAGGAAAGCTCCACCGGGGCGAACGTGGCTGCGGCGCGGAATTCGGGCACACGAAAATCATGCTGGACGGCGCGATGTGTCAATGTGGCCAGGCCGGGTGCCTGGAGGCCTATATCGGGAGCTATGCTTTGCGACGCGATGCCGCAGGCTTCTTGGACAACACAGAAACGGCCACGGCGTTGGATGTGATCCAGGCGGCCACCGACGGAAACCAGGAGGCTCAGGCAATCCTGGATCGCGCCGGGCGGGTCTTCGCGCTGGGGCTGGCCAATCTCATCAACCTTTTCGATCCGGAAATGGTCATTCTGTCCGGTGCCCCGGATCGGATCGCCCATCTGCATACCGACGCAGTCCTGGCACAGATTGGGGAAAACGTCTTGAGCATAGATGCGCCTCAGCCCGCCATTCGGGTCCATCCTTGGGGGGACGAAATGTGGGCCCGTGGCGCCGCAGCACTCGGTATCGAGAAGGTCTCAGCGCTCAAGGTCCGGGAGCTTGGCCGAGATGCGGCATAGTCTGGGTCTGGCCACGCTGGCCGTGTTGGCCGCAACGGCAGATGCCCATGAACTCGCCTTCGATCCGGTCGAGATGCCCCAGCATATCTATGACGGAGGATGGGAGCACTTCGTCGGTGGAGGTGTGGCCGTTTTCGACTGCAATGGGGACGGGTTGCCCGAACTCTACGCAGCAGGCGGAACCAATCCCGCCCAGCTCTTTCTGAACACCTCCGATGCGCGTGTCAGCTTCTCAGAGAAGACACCTCAAAGCCTAACGTTGACCGGCGTGACCGGTGCCTATCCACTCGACATCGATGGCGACGGCTTGCTCGATCTGGCCGTTCTTCGCGTAGGTAAGGACGCCCTCCTTCAAGGGCTCGCAAACTGCGCCTTCGCCCCATTTGAGGATCTGGGTTTCCAAACTGGCGATCACTGGACAACGGCCTTCTCGGCCACGTGGGAGCCCGGCCATGCGCTGCCGACCATGGCGTTCGGCACCTATGTCGACCGAACCGACCCCGATGGACCATTTGAGGCCTGCGACGCCACGCTACTCTATCGCCCCGAAGGCCAAGCCTTCACTGCACCATCGCCCTTAGAGCCTGGCTATTGCGCCCTCTCGATCCTCTTTTCTGATTGGAACCGAAGCGGCCGTGCCGATCTGCGCATCTCGAATGATCGTCACTACTATGTGCGGGGTGGCAGCGAGCAAATGTGGTCCCTCGAGCCGGGACTTAGGCTCTACGGGCCGGAGGACGGATGGGTCGAGTTTTCGATCTGGGGAATGGGGATCGCGTCTCGCGACTTGACCGGCGACGGATGGCCAGAAATCTACCTAACGTCGATGGGCGACCAGAAGCTTCAGATCTTCGAGGGCACGCGAGACAATCCGCGTTGGCGCGACGCGACCTACGATTTCGGCACGACCGCGCACCGCCCGCACGTCGGATCGGATGGCAGACCCTCAACAGGCTGGCATGCGGAATTCGGCGATGTGAATAATGACGGTCGAGACGATATCTTTGTGACGAAGGGCAACGTCGAACAGATGCCGGTTGCAGCGATGGAGGATCCAAACTCCCTGTTGATCCAGCAAGCGGACGGCCGGTTTGTCGAAGGATCGGTTGCAGCGGGCGTTGCTTCCATGGCGCGTTCCCGCGGCGGATCCTTGGTGGATCTCAACAGGGATGGGCGCCTAGACATGGTGGCGGTGAACCGGCGGGCACCGTTGGAAGTGTTTCAGAACGTCTCCGAGCTGTCCGGGAACTGGCTTGCGATTGAGCTGTCGCAGCGGCGCCCCAACACCGGTGCTGTCGGCGCCTTTCTGGAGATGCGCATGCCAGACCGCACCATCGTCCGCGAGATCACGGTCGGCGGCGGCCATGCAGGCGGCAAGTCAGGACCGGAACACTTCGGGTTGGGTCCGGTCTCGGAGGTGGAGCTTCGCGTCATCTGGCCCGGTGGAGAGGCCACACAATGGCAATCTGTTCCGGTCAACACGACACTGACCATCCGGCGATAGGGGCCTGACTACTGGTCGACCGGAAGTCCGCTTGGAACGGTCTTGGGGACACCAAGCCGTTCTGTCGGATCTTCGAGAGCCTGCAAGAAAGCAAGAATCGCCTCGACCTCAGGGTCGGTTAAACGCACAGGGTTCAGAGCATTCGCGTCCGAGATGGCGTGCATTTCGGCTGCATCAGACTGGATGCGAAGATCCTCGGCGCCCGCGAGATCCGGCAGGATCGCCATCCCGATATCGTAAGACATCGAGGCCACAACTGGGTTGAGGTGATGGCGGACCATATCTTCGAGCTCGGCATAGGCGCCGCTATGGCCATAGGGCGCCGTGAGGGTCACGTTTCGCAGGGACGGCGTGCGGAACGTATAGGCATCTGCGGGGTCGCCCGTCACCCGCAGGCGGCCTGTGTCGCGGGCATGGCTCTCAAATCGAGCGGCCTTGCCCGGTCCAATTTGGGGCACGGCGATTGCGTGAAAATCGTGATCCGTCTGAAACCAACCCGAATGGCAGGCGCTGCAACCTGCTTCCCCATAGAACAGGTCCATCCCGCGCTGAGCATCCGCAGAGAGCGGCGCCCCACCGGCCATCGCAACGTCAAACGGTGACGCGTCAGCGCGCCATTCAAACGCAATGAAGTCTGCAATCACATTGGCAATCGCGGTGAAGCTTACGGGCTCGCCGGGCATCAAAACCTCAAACGCCAATGCGTATTCCGGGATCTCCGACACACGTTGCGCGATGATATCCCAAGCCCCTCCGGGCTGGCTGAGAAGTCCCACACGAATGGCTTGGCTGACATCGTTTTCCGAATAATGCCCGGCCATTTCGTCGGGCGACAGGACCGGAAACATCGCCTGGGCAGCGAGAGCCGACTGAAATCCTTGCGCCATCTCGGAGCCCAGTGGCGTCCGTATGCCGAAGGGTTGGCTCGGGTCGGCTTCGAGGCGGCCATCATGAAAGAACACGGTGAACTCGCTTGCCCCGAGGTTCCAAAGACCCGGCGCGTTTCTCGGGATCCGCTGCTCGGGCGAATTAAGGGCGTCGCTCCTTCGGTCAGGGCCCAGACCAACACCCCCCTCGCCCAGGGCAAGCGAGACACCATCGGATGTGCCAAACCGCGGATGATGGCAGGTCGCGCAGGAGATGTTCTTGTTCCCCGAGAGGACCGGATCATAGAAAAGGAGCTGCCCAAGCCGCACGCGATCCATGTCATGCTCGGGAAACCCAGGCCTTGGGCCGAGATCAAGCGCCAGCGTCGCACTTGCGAGAAGCCCCAGCGAGACGGATCCCAAGACGCAAAGCGCCGTTTGCAACCAACCGAACCTGTGCATGGACCTCGCGCGCCACGCGCTGGCCTCAGCCGCATCTTGCCCGGTCGAGGGTCCGTAGACGTTCAAACCTGTCCAGTCCTTTGCTCGCTTAGGGCGGTTTCGCCAGCTCGCGTCAGAAGAGCCAAAGGCGCTTATAGCAGATCGGTTAGTGCCCGGTCGAAGCGTAAACACAGAACGCGCCGATTTCTCGACCTTCCCGAGTGTGTCCAACTTCGTGAGGTTGGGCAGCGATGATGCGCCGGCAGATCCCCAAAAAGGCCCCCCATCTTCAACTCGCTGTGAGCACGCGAAACACCTGCCTCCTGCGGCCGTAACGAAAATGCGTGCCGCCGTGAGGGGACCCCCTCTTGCGTGCTGCGCCGACATCGAAACCAGCCTATGGGAGATCTGCCATATGTCGACAAAGACCACGATCGTTACCGCTGCCGCCATCGCAACCGCCATCACGGCTGTTGCAACCGCAACGACCCCGCCTGCGCAAGCCCAGGCGAAGGAGAAATGCTATGGCATCTCGCTTGCCGGGAAGAACGACTGCAAGGCTGGAGCGGGCACAACCTGTGCGGGCTCGTCGACGGTCGACTACCAAGGGAATGCTTGGACGCTGGTCCCGACAGGTGACTGCGTGAGATACGGCGCCGCCGATCAGACCGCCGAGTTTGAATTGCCGGGCGACCGTCAAGGATCGCTGGAGCCGATCGATCGCGATCTGCCCGCCTGATCCGTGCACCCTTGCACCCGATGAGCATCGTGAACCGGGGCGCGCCTCGGTTCCGAAAGGCCTGAAGCGGACTGAAATGGCGCAGATCCTCTGATCCCATCGGTCTGCTCTGCCGAAACAGTTCTCTAGAACGAGGCTCCAGCGTGATGACCAGCCTGACAACGCTCCCCAAGCGGGCGGGCCTGCCCTTCAAACACAGCCATTGGCCAGCGATTGAAGCGGAAGGCGGCGCGGCAGCATGGTTCGAGGTCCATGCAGAGAATTACATGGGCGCGGGCGGCCCGCCGCATCGGATGCTGGAGGATTTGCGAGCGCTCAGGCCGGTTTCGCTCCATGGCGTGGGCCTCTCCATCGGCGGTGAAGGGCGGCTCGACCGCGATCACCTCTTGCGCCTTCGCACGCTCGTGGACCGATTTGAGCCTGCGAGTTTTTCGGAGCATCTGGCATGGTCTACGCATGAGGGCATCTACTACAACGACCTTCTGCCGCTACCTTACAATGAGGTGACGCTCGCGCGGGTCGCTGATCATATCGACGAAACGCAAGAGGTCGTTGGGCGGCGCATGCTGCTCGAGAACCCTTCAAGTTACCTGGAGCTTGACGGCGCCAGCATGGACGAAATCGACTTCCTGGTGGGCGTGGCCGAGCGCACAGGCTGTGGCCTTCTGCTCGATCTGAACAACGTCTACATCTCAGCCGTCAATCAGAGCTTTGAGCCAGGCGACTACCTCGATCGCTTCCCGCTGCACCTGGTCGGAGAGATCCATCTTGCCGGGCATGCGGTTGAGGTTGAAGCGGACGGCGGGCGGCTCCTGATAGACAGCCATGACCGCCGCGTGGATGCCGCCGTTTGGGCCTTGTTCGAACGCACCCTCGAACGCACCGGCCCGATCCCAACGCTTGTTGAATGGGACAGCGACGTGCCCGAACTGCCGGTTCTGCTCGAGGAAGCCGCCATCGCGGACCGGGCCATAGCGCGTTCCCATAACAGATCCGTCGCGGCGGAGTGACACGGATGTCCGAGGCGCCTCACGGGACTGTCGACGAAAAAACAGTCGATGAAAAAACGCTCGAGGCTTCGCTCGCGGAGGCGCTGCTGGCGCCAGACGCTCCAGATCCCAAAGCTGTCAAGACCGCCCGGCGCTTTGCAGTGTATCGCAATAACGTGGCGGTCGGTCTGATTGATGCGCTGGCCGCGACTTATCCGGCCTGCCTTGCGCTTGTGGGTGAGGTATTTTTCCGGGCCGCTGCGCGCGAATTTGCGCTCTCGCATCCGCCGCGATCCCCCATCCTGATCGAATGGGGCGGCGACTTTCCCGATTGGATCTCTGCCTTTCCACCCGCTGCCGGGGTGCCCTATCTGGGCGATGTCGCGCGTCTGGAATGGGCCTGGAACCGCGCCTACAATTCTGCGGAAGCCGCGCCAATCGACATCTCAGAATTGGCTGCGGTGTCGCCGGAGCGCGTCTCGGAGTGCCGGTTGCAATTCCATCCGTCATTTACCGTCGTGGCATCAAACTATCCGGTTGTCTCGCTTTGGGCGCAAACGACCGAGCGAGTGCCAAAGACCGAGCTTGATCTCTCTCGGCCCGAGACGGCGTTGATTGTGCGCCCGCAAGACGTCGTGGACGTGCGGCAAGTGGATCCGGGAACCGCTGCATTCCTCCAATGCCTCGCCACAGGTGGAACAATCGCAGAGGCAGCCGAGATATCCGGCGGAGCAGAAACCGAATTGGGGGAGCGGATTGCCGGTCTCTTCAAGTTTGGGCTCGCCATTGGCCTCGTAATCGATAACGCACCGACCGCAAAACCCACTCCCCAAGCAAGGAGTTTCTGATGCCTTTTCGTTCCGCTTTCGCCTCCGCCATAGTGGCGTGCGACAATGCTGCTTCGGCATTTGAGCGATCGGTCGATGGCTGGCTGCCGGGGCTGGCCGCACGGTTTGTCTTCGCCGCCGTCTTGTTCGGCTATTACTGGAATTCGGCGCTAACGAAGGTCGGAGATGGCCTGCTCGGGTTCTTTCAGATCTCGGATGGCGCGTATTTTCAGATCGTCCCGCCGGTTATCGAGGCTGCGGGCTATGATGCGTCCGCGGTGGCATTCTGGCCCTGGGGGATGATCGTCGCGCTGGGGACCTACTCCGAATTCCTTCTGCCCATTCTCATCGTCGTGGGGCTCTTCACCCGGCTGGCAGCCCTTGGGATGATCGTTTTTGTGGCCGTACAGAGCTACGTGGACATCAAATTCCATGGCGTCGACGCCGACACGATCGGCGCGCTGTTTGACCGGACCTCGTCTTCCACGATCATGGATCAACGCACGCTCTGGGTTTTTGTCTTCTTGGTCCTGATTGTGAAGGGAGCGGGAGCCTTGTCGCTAGACGCCTTGATCTCTCGTTTTGCCAACCAGCCAAGCGCCAGGCCCGAGGGACTGCCCGCAGAGTGAATGCGGCATGGCGACCTCCTGCACGGAAGGAAGGTATCATTTAGCCTCCCGCGCGTTAGGTCCCTCGCCCGCTTCAAAAGCCTTCCAGAACCAGTTTGCCGCGCGCCTTGTTGCTCTCCAGAATGCGATGCGCCTCGATCAGATTGGCAGCATTGATCGTGCCGAGCGTATCGCTTGCGGTCGACTTGATCTTCCCCTCATCGATCAGCCGGGCAGTTTGGTTCAGGATATCTCCCTGGCGCGTCATGTCGGCCGTGCCGAAAAGCGAACGGGTGAACATGAACTCCCAATGCACCGAAATCGCTTTCTGCTTGAAGGGCATGATGTCGAAACTCTCGGGGTCATCGATCAAACCGAAGCGGCCTTGTGGGGTCATGAAGGCGCCAGCCTGAGCTGAATAGAGATCGGAATGGGTGGTCGAGAACACAAAGTCCGGCGCGCCCGCGCCCAGGGCATCGATCTGCGGGCCGAGGGGCTCCGCGTGGTTGACCACGTGATGCGCGCCAAGCGCTTTCACCCAGTCCATCGTCTCAGGACGCGAGGCGGTCGCGATGACGGTCATATCGGTCAGCGCACGCGCCAATTGGATGGTGATGGACCCGACCCCACCGGCACCGCCAATCACCAGAAGGCTGTTCGTGCCGCCCGGAATAGGCTGCTCGATCTGGAGCCGATCAAAGAGCATCTCGTAGGCGGTCAGTGTGGTCAGCGGCAGCGCAGCAGCCTCGGCGGCGGTCAAGGATTTGGGCGCACGGCCCACAATCCGTTCGTCGACCAAGTGATATTCCGCATTCGTGCCAGGCCGGTCGAGCGCGCCGGCATACCAGACGATGTCGCCTGCCTCGAACAGCGTCACCTGATCGCCGACCGAGACAACCTCTCCAACTGCGTCCCAGCCTAGGACGACAGGTATCTCTCCCTCCGCGGAACGTCGCTGCCGCACTTTCGTGTCGACCGGGTTGACAGACACAGCCTGCACGCGGACGCAAAGATCATGTCCCGAGGCTTCAGGTTTGGCGATCTCCAAATCGACCAAAGCATCTGGCCGATTGATCGAACCAGCCTCCATGTATCCAACAGCTTTCATCGCACGCTCCATTGCGACCGGGTGGTCCGCCCCGATCATTGTCATTCAACGACGCTGATTTACGAAATTGGCTGGCCCGGATAAACAGGGCGTTACACAAAAGATAATCCGTTCAGGCCGGACAATGCTGCTTGAAAATCTACGTCTCTTTCTGTTGATCGCCGAAAAAGGCAGTCTCGCCGCGGCCGCGCGGGAAACCGGCTTTTCCACGACCACAGTATCGGACAGGCTCGCTGCCCTCGAAGCGCATTACGGCGTTGTGCTGTTCAATCGCACCACGCGCTCCCTCACGATGACGGAAGAAGGACGCATCCTGATCGATGGCGCCAGAATGCTCGTCAGCGAGGTCTCCGATCTCAAAGCGCGGATCCGCCATGGCGCGGAGACACTGTCGGGTCCAATCCGTGTCAGCGCGCCCATTGACCTCGGGCGCAGCATCGTTGCTCGCGTCATTGAGCGGTTTACCGAAGATCACCCTCAGGTCTCTGTCGAGTTACTTCTGTCGGACGGATATGTGGATCTGGTCGGCGAAGGCTTCGATCTGGCTATCCGGTTCGGAACACTGTCCGACACATCGTTGAGAACCCGCAGCCTCGGTCGGTTCCAACGGCTGGTCTGCGCCGCGCCAGCCTATCTTGAAGTCCAGGGCACGCCGCAATTGCCTGAAGACCTCAGCCACCACAATTGTCTTGTGATGCGCTTCGCCAGAACGCTCGACAGTGTCTGGCGCTTTGGTCCGGACAATGATCCTCAGCATGTCGCCGTCCGCGGCAATCGGATCGTCAACGATGGCTCGCTCGTCCGATCCTGGGCCCTGGCCGGACATGGGATTGTCCTGAAATCCGAACTCGATGTCGGCGCGGACATTGCTGCAGGGCGACTGATCTCTCTCCTCGAACACGACCTTCCGCCGCCAAAGCCGCTGCAGATGATGTTCCCGCCGAGCCGCGCCCAACCTAAGCGGGTCAAGGCCCTCGCCGACCAGATGGCCGCCGCCTTTTCGAAAGTTCAGCCTCTGTCGGACTGACCTGCACCCGGCTTTGAGCGGCGTGACGCGGCCAGGGCTCCGCAGCACACGCGCACAAAAACGACCCGGCGGATTACCGATCGACACCGGCCAATGCCGCGACATCGTCGACATTCGCGGCATCAACAAATGCCGGGCCGGTGAGGGTCGGCGCCGATGGTACCAGCCCGCTGCCTGTGTTGTAGAGATTCAGGTAGATCACCGGAAGATACCCCTGGAGACGCAATTGCTGATCCACGGTGAAAGCGACATCACCAGCCCGGATCAGCGACGTGATATCCTCGCTCAGATCGAAGCACGAAAGATGCAGATCGAGGCTCAGGTCACCAACAGCCTGTGCAGCGGTCGCACAAAGCACCGGCGCAGGCGCAAGCACTCCGTCAATCTCAGGATCTGCGTTCAAGGCCGCCGCTGTTCGGGCGCGGATCTGGACCACGTCATAGGACGTCTCAATCTCGGTCCCCTCGACCCCCAGTCCCTCAAAATAGCCTCTGCAGCGCTCAAAGAACGCGTTGTTACCCTGGTCGGGAATGAGGCAGAGCGGCTTTGTGACACCCTCCACCTTCGCGCGCTCTCCGGCGCCGAGCCCCGCGACATACTCGTCTTGCCCCACATGGGTGATGGCTTCCACGTCCTTGTAGAACTCCAACCCGGAGTTGATCGTAACAAGCGGGATCCCGGTTTCAACCGCATTGCGAAGCGCGGGGCCGAGAACGCTCGCATCAGGCAACGTCACAACAAGGCCGTCTGGTTCTTGTGCCGCGATTGCTTCAATGGTCCGCGCCATATCCGCGAGATCACCAGACGGGTTCGCGAAGGTCTGGATCTCAACGCCAACGGCCTCACCCGCATCGCGCGCCGCTTTTTCGAGGATCTGAACATAGCCTTCGGTTCCGATGGCATGGGTCACCAATACAATCGTGTCGGCTTCAACAGCCTGAGCCCCAAAGAGAAGGATGGAGGCGGCAAGGATCGACTTTGTCATGGTTCACCCCTTTGTAGACCCGGACCTGGCTTCCCCTTGGATCCTAGCAACCAATCAGACGTAGGCCAGTGGTCCTCATTACCCAAGTCAAACCCGATGCTTCCGAACATTGCGACGCGGGGATCATTCGCATGCTCCGCCCCCAACGCTTGATGCAGCCAAACCCCGATCCGTTCGCCCATTATGCGCTGTTCGAGACCGAACCTGCAATCTACCCTACGACCGAGGACGTGCAGTCACGCTTGGGAGGAGCGAGAGATGGAATATCGAAAACTGGGGCGCACGGGGCTAAAAGTCTCGGCGATCACGATGGGCACCTTTACCTTCGGCGGCGAAGGCGCGTTCGGACGGGCGGGCACGCAAGGCGTGCCGGAGGCGCAACGGCTCGTGGATCTGTGCATCGACCATGGTGTGAACCTGTTCGACACGGCAAACATGTATTCCACCGGCATGTCCGAAAGCATCCTGGGCGAAGTGCTGGAAGGGCGCTACGACGACATCCTCGTGACATCGAAGGCGCGGATGCCCATCGGGCCAGGGCCGAACGACCAGGGCTTGTCGCGTTGGCACCTGATCCGCGAATGCGAGCGCTCGCTGAAGCGCCTACGCACCGACCATATCGATCTCTACTACATGCACGAATGGGACGGGATGACACCGGTTGAGGAAAAGATGGCCGCACTGGAGACGCTCGTGCAACAGGGCAAGGTCCGCTACACCGGCTGCTCGAACTACTCGGCCTGGCACGTGATGAAATCCCTTGCCGCCGCCCCTACCGCCAGCCGCTTCGCAACCCAGCAGATCCATTACACAATCGAGGCGCGGGAGGCGGAATACGAGCTGCTCCCCCTTTCCGTTGACCAAGGGCTCGGGGTCCTGGTGTGGTCGCCGCTCGCCGCAGGCCTCCTGACCGGCAAGCACCGGCGCGGACAGAAACCGCCCGAGGGCTCGCGCCAGGCTGCAGGCTGGGATGAGCCGCCGATCCGCGACACCGAACGGCTCTGGCGGATTGTCGATACCTTGGCGGAGATCGCTGAGGCCCATGGATGCGCTCCAGCACAGGTCGCGCTCGCCTGGCTGCTCACCCGCCCGGCCATCGCCTCTCTGGTGGTCGGGGGGCGCACGGAGGCGCAATTTGAAGAGAATTTCCGCGCCATCGATCTGACGCTCACCGCGGACGATCTCTCCCGGCTCAACGATGTCAGCCGATTGCCGCTGATCTACCCCTATTGGCATCAGCACAACTTCGCCCGTCCCCGCTTTGCCGAGGCCGACCAGGCGCTCCACGCCGACTATCCCGACCGGCACTATGGCGGAGAGGACCCGCTGGTTTAACGCGCTGCCCTACTCCTCCCGGTCGGCCAAAGCTTTGACGATCCGGGTCATCGCCAGCATGCCGGGGTCATCCATCCCAACGCTCTTGTCCCCAAAGATCCGGGCGCGGCCGACCGTTGCTTTCCGGTCGCGGAACGCCGCGAGCGCATCGGTGACCGCGCGGGCAGCGGCATCGGCCACCTCCACTTCGCCGGATTTACCTTCGGTGGCCCGCGCCACCGCATCGAGGCTGTCGAGCACTGTCTTGCCGCCCAGATCTGCCTTGCCGCGCGTCTGCATCTTGTCGCGTGCAAGGGCCACCAAGGCCGACACCTCCGCCGCCGGCACATCGGTTCGGCCCTTCACCTCTTTGGCCATGGCCATCATGCCGGTGGCCAAGAGCGTCCCGTAAGATGACCCAGAGGTCTTGGTAAAGGCCTGCGCGCAGGCCAGGAGCGCCAACCCAAGATCCTCCGGCAGCCCATCGGCCTGTTCGGAGATCGCCCGCATGCCACGCGACATGGTGACGCCAAGATCGCCATCGCCAAGCGCCCCATCCACCGTGTTGAGCTCCTCGAAATCGCGCTCCATCGCGGCTGTGAGCCGTTCGATCCCGGCCAGAAGCGCGGCGCGTTCGATGGTCATCCGACCCTCCAGAACGCGCAATCGCAGGGCGCCTTGAGCAGCGCCTCAAGCTCCGTGTCGAGCTTGCACAGGGTGCACGACACACCGGCCATCTCCATCGACGTGGCATAGCGGCCGACCAGCGGCATGACGATGGTAGCACCCGCGCTTTCGAGCCGGGCCTTCACCACGTTGTAGAGGATGTAAAGCTCCTCGGGCGGCGTGGCGCCCAGGCTATTGACCAGAACCGACACCCGGTCTCCGGCGCTCAGCGGCATGTCAGCCAGCAGGCGGTCCATCATCTCGCCTGCGATCTCGTCGGCAGAACGCAGCTTGCCGCGCCAGACGCCCGGCTCGCCATGGATCCCCATCCCCATCTCGATCTCGTCTTCCGCAATCTCGAATGTGGGTTTGCCCGCCTGCGGAACGGTGCAGGGGCCCAGCGCCACCCCAATCGACCGGCACGCATCGGCCGCTTTCTGAGCCACGGCCGTGACGCCGTCGAGGTCGCGGCCCTCTTCGGCAGCGGCGCCCGCAATCTTGAAGGCATAGACCATACCGGCCACGCCGCGTCGCTTCGCGGCTTCTTCCGGCGGAGCGGAGGCCACGTCATCGGCCAAGAGCACGGTGGTGCAGGTGATGTCGTCGAACTCGACAAGATCTCCGGCCATGTCGAAATTCATCACATCGCCGCCGTAATTGCCGTAGAGGCGCAGCACGCCTGCCCCGCTGTCGGCGGCTCGGATCGCATCGGCCATCTGCTCCGCCGAGGGCGAAGAGAACACGTCCCCAATGGCGCAAGCATCGAGGAGACCATCGCCCACATACCCGGTGAAAATCGGCAAGTGTCCCGAGCCGCCGCCGGTGATAATCCCCACCTTGCCCTTGCGACCTTGCGTGGCCCGCGCCACGACTTTACCGGTGTCTCCATGGAGCCGGTAGTGTTCGGGATGCGCCGCCGTCAGTCCGGCAAGCATTTCGTCGACATAGGCGGCGGGCGCGTTCAGGATCTTTTTCATCGGTTTCCTCCCTCTCAGCCGGTCGTGGCCGGCGCGCGGCGGCGCCTCAGAGCCGCCCAATTGGTCGTGTTGATCACCATCACCAGCAGCAGCAGGCCGCCCCAGATCAGTTCCCGCGCGAAATTGGACACCTGGAGCATGTTGAGCCCCGAGGAGAGGAACTGCATCGACAGGACGGCCAGCACGACGCCAATGACCCGCCCATATCCGCCATATGGGTTCACCCCGCCCAAAACGGCGATCAGCACCGCCAGGAGCAGATAGCTCGAGCCATAATCGGCCTTGGCGGAGTTGGCGCGGGACATCACGATCATACCAGCAACCGCCGACAACATGCCGGCAATCACATAGACCTTCAGCAGCATCCGGTTCACGTCGATCGCGGCATAGAGCGCGGCCAGGGGGTTGGCGCCATACATCGTCACTCTTAAGCCGAAGCCGGTGCGCGTCAGCAGAATGTGAAGCCCAAGCGCCAGGACCGCAAACAGGATCAACGGCACGGGGATCACCCAGAGTGTGGCATTGCCGATGAACGCGACAACACCTGGAAAGCCCATAACCGCGCTGCCGCCGGTCATGGCCACCGCAAAGCCCGTGAAGACCAGCCCGGAGCCCAGCGTCGCTAGAATAGGCGGCAGGCCAAGGCGCGACACAAGGATCCCATTGAACAAACCCGCCGCTGCGCCCACGCTCAGCGACGCGGCGAGCGCCACCGCCAGCCACATCACCGCCAGCGCGCCTGCGGTTCCCGGCCCGGAAAAGGCCGTCAGGATCGTCGCGGCGATCACCGCCGAAAGGTTGGCCACACCCACGACCGACAGATCGATTCCGCCGGTGGTCATCGTGATGGTCATGGCCAAGGCGAGGATGGCAAACTCCGGGAACTGGAAGGCCATCGAGGTCAGGTTCTGCGGCGACAGAAAGCGGTCCGGCGCCAGCAGCGACATCAGCGCGAAAACCAGCACGGCAATCACCGCCAGTCGGAATTCCGGCGACTGGGTGAGCGTTGTCTCGGTGCGGGGTCCACTCATCGGCTGTGGCTCCTCATCCTGCGCGGGCCGCGGCGCGCTTGGCTTGGTAAGCTGGCAATCCGGTCCCCAAAAGGATCAGCGCGCCAATGGTGACTGATTGCCAGGTAGAGGGGATGCCGATCACGATCAGACTGTTCTGCACCAGCACGATCAGCGCCACGCCCAGGAGCGTCCCGGTGATCGTGCCGTAGCCGCCGATGAGCCGCGCCCCACCCAGCACCACCGCCGCAATCACCGACAGTTCGAGCCCCACCAGGCTGAACGGATCGGCCATCCGGCCCATCGAGCCGTGCAGGATCCCCGCAAGCCCCGCGAGCGCGCCCACATACACATAAACGAAAAACTGCGTGCGCCGCACGTCAATGCCGAGGCGCCGCGCGCTTTCGACCGAGCCGCCAAGGGCAAAGATCGAACGGCCGAGCATCGTCTTGTGCAGGATGAAGGCGGTCAACCCAATCACGGCCACCAGGGCCGCGAGAGACCACGGCAAGGAATAGAAATGCCCTGCCTCCGTGGTGCCTCGGGCGATCACCATGCGGCTGAATTCGCGCATCTCAGGCGGCAATGCGGAGATCCGGTCCGAGCCGACGAAGGTGAGCAGGAAGCCGCGAAACACCGAAAGCGTGCCCAGGGTCACGATCAGCGTCGGCAAGCCGATAAACGCAATGAAGACACCGTTGATCGCCCCAAGAAGCGCCCCGAACCCGATGGAGGCCGCGAAGATCAGCGGCCACGGCATTTCGGGCCACACCGTCAGCGACAGCTTTGTCGTCATATACATGGCGGAGACCGCAACGGCGGTGAAGCTCACGTCGATCCCGCCGGAAATCAGCACGAGCATACAGCCAACGGCTAGGATCCCCAACACGATGGAGGCCCGCAGCAGGTCCGACAGTGTTGTGACCGTCAGGAAGTTCGGGTCCGACAGAGCAGCCACGATGCAAAAGAGCACGATGACGACGGCGACGAGCGTCTCGTTGCGGGTCAGCAGGTCTTTCCAACCCTGCCGCATCACGAGGCCAGCTTGAGCGCGAGGGCGTCTTCACTGATCGAGCCTCCGGCGATCTCGTCGGTGATCGCGCCGCCTCGCATCACGAGGATTCGGTGGCAAGTGGCCAGAAGCTCCGGCAGGTCGTCCGAGATCACGATCACCCCCAGACCCTGGCGGCCAAGATCGCGGATGATCTCGTGGATATCGGCCTTCGATCCCACATCGACGCCGACGCTGGGACCGTTGAGGATCAAGAGACGCGGCGCCCGGGCCATCCAGCGCGCCAGAGCCACCCGCTGCTGGTTTCCGCCCGAAAGCGACTGCACCGGCGCGGTGATCGACGGCGTCTTCACCTTGAGCCGGGTCAGCCAATCGGACGCCTCGCCCACTAGCCCGCGCATGTCGAGAAAGCCGCTGCGCTCATGCTCGTGCAATCGGCCCACCGCAACGTTGCGCAGGATCGACTGCGTCAGAAACAGCCCCTCGGTCAAGCGATCCTCAGGCACATAGCCAATCCGGGCCGCGGCAGCGGCGAGAGGATCGCCCAGCGGCACCTCCGCCCCGTCGAGCGTAATCCGGCCCGTATCGGGCGCGACGAGACCGAACAGCGCCTTGGCAAGCGAGGTGCGCCCGCTCCCCAGCAGACCGGTGATCCCAAGGACCTCGCCCGCCTTCATCGAAAAGCTGATATCGTGGAAGGACCCGTCCTTTTGGAGGCCCGCAACCTCCAAGAGCGTTTCACCTGCATCTGTGAACGCCTCGGGCGCAGCCTCCGCCACGTCTCTGCCGGTCATATGCCGGGTGAGCGACGCGGTATCGAATTCCTCGGCCGGGCCCTCGGCGACCTTCTTGCCATTGCGCAAAACGACCACGCGCTCGCTCACGGCTAGGACCTCGGCGAGCTTGTGGCTCACGAAAATGACCGCAACCCCCTGCTCCTTGAGAAGCCTGATGATGTCGAGCAGTGCCGCGACCTCCTTCCCCGTCAACGCGGTGGTCGGTTCGTCCATCACGATGAGCTTTGCTTCGCAGGCCAAGGCCCGGCAGATCGCGACCAACTGCTTATGCGCCACCGGCAGCGTCTCCAGCCGCGCACCAAGCGGTATGTCGACGCCGATCCGATCCAGAACCTTTCGGGCGACAGCCCGGGCATGGCGCCGAGAGTAGAACCGCCGCCCTTCGGTCAACTCGTTGGCAAAGGCGATGTTTTCGGCGACCGTCAGGTTAGGAAAGAGCGAGAAGTCCTGAAAAATCACCAAGACGCCCGCCGCTGTCGCATCCCTCGGCGAGAGGCCCGTCATGTCCTGCCCTCCGATCTGGATCGTCCCGGCGGTCGTTCCTTCAACACCCGACAGCAGTTTGATCAGGGTGGACTTGCCTGACCCGTTTTCGCCCGCAAGACACACGGCCTCGCCTGGGCGCACGGTGAAATCCACGTCGTCGAGCGCCGTGACACCGGCATACTGCTTGGTCACGCCTGTCATCTCGACAAAGGCGGTGGGGTTGGGCGCGGACATGAAGCTATGGGTCTTTGCGGCAGGAGGCAGGGGCGCGGCAGCGAAGGCCACCGCGCCCATTCGTCAGATCAAATAATCAGAACGGATATTCGGCCATGTTGTCGGCGTTCACGTTCACCCAGGCCTGACCATAGATCACCTTGCCGTCGAGCGTGATGCTCTCATAACCGGAAAGCCCGAGATCCATCCCGTCGGTGACCTCTTCGCCGTTCATCACCATGGTCGCGAGCCTGTTCATCGCGTATCCGGCCACGGACGGGTCCCAAAAGCCGATACCATCCACGGCGCCCGTCTCCAGATACTGGCCGGCGATTGACGGCAGCGAGGTGCCGAAAACACAGGTCGCTTGCTCCATGCCGCGCTCCTCGATGGCAAGGCCGATCCCGGCCACATCGGTCGAGGCTGAGCCCTGCATTCCCTTGATGTTGGGGAAGGCACGCAAAACCTCCTGAGCGCGGGTATAGGCTTGCTCCGCGTCATCGAAGGTCTCGTTCTTGTCGCCGACAAGCGTCATGTTGGGGTAGTTGGCTTCTTGATGCGCAATCGCGCCATCCACCCACTGGTTGTGCGTCTGAGAGGTCAGCGATCCGACAAAGACGGCATACTCGCCCTCGCCGCCCATGCACTGGGCGAGTTGCTCCATCAAATTAGCCCCGAAATCCTCGTTGACGAAGGCCTCCAGATCGTAATGGGTGTTCTGCTGGCTAGCCGCCTCATGCGTGATCACGGTGATGCCGGATTCCATCGCGCGGCCGAGCACCGGCTCCAGCGCTTCCGGCGACATCGGGACGACTGCCAGCGCATCAACGCCCTGCGCGATCATGTCCTCGATCAGCGCGACCTGCTGCTGCGGGTCCGCCTGAGCCGGGCCCACCTGGAACGCATTGGCCCCGGTATCCGTCGCAAACTGGTCGACACCCTCTTCCATGCGGTTGAACCACTGGATGCCCGCGATCTTGACCACAGTGGCGATCGACGGTCCGTCCTGCGCTGATGCAGTTTGCGCCGAGACAGCGGTTGCTGCCGCGATTGCCAGCAGGGAAACGGTCTTCTTCATTCTCTATCTTCCTCCCATATGTCCCGCTTCAACGGGATCGGTTTCGAGCAATTGTTGGTTTGCCCAGGCGGCTCAGTGGCTCGCCCTTTGCTTTTATCTTGTCCTGCAATCTGCCAGCGTCAAACATCCTATGGTTCAACCGCCAGAGAGCAGGCCCGATCATCTCCTCCGCATCCGCAACACTTGTGCAATCCCTGCACCTATGTAACCTTATGATCTTGCAATGGGAGGTCAAGCGGTTTTGTTACAGCCGCCGACAGGGGAAGAGGAGCCGCAGGAAATGCGGATCGTGCGACGTCAGGACGACGACATCGTGCAAGCCGCCTGGCTCTACTATGTGGGCAATCTCAGCCAGCAGGAGGTCAGCGACCGTCTCGGCATCTCCCGCTTCAAGGTGAACCGCATGCTGGCCGAGGCCCGCGAGCAAGGCATGGTCCGCATCTCCGTCGAACATCGCACCACCGAAACCCTCGCCCTCGCCGACAGGCTTGCCGAGAGCTTTGGGCTCGAGGAGGTCCAGGTGGCGCCCGTGCCGGTCCCGACCGATACCCAAGACTACGAACGCCGGGCCGTTGCGATCCTGACCGCGAAGTTCGTCGAGCGGCTCGCCTCCGCCGATCAGCGGCTCGTGATCGGCGTTGGCTGGGGCCGAACGCTATCGGCCATGGCCGATCACCTCTCGGGGCTGAGCAACAAAAACCTGACCTTCGTGTCGCTCATGGGGTCGGTGACGCAAGCCACCCATACGGCGCCTGGCGTCGTCTGCGTGCGGCTGGCCGCGCAAACCGGGGGCCGGGCCATGCTTCTCCCCGCGCCCTTCGTCGCCGACACCGAAGAGGCCTGCGCTGAGATCCTGGAGCAGCGGCTTGTGCGGGAGGCCCTCGACGTCGCAAGGAGCGCCGAACATGCGATCATGAGCGTAGGCGAATGCCGTGAGGGCGCGATCCTCTTCAGAAGCGGCCTGTTCAGCCCAGAACAGAAAGCCGAGCTGCGCAGCAACAGCATTGTCGGGGATTGCTGCGGCGTCTTCTTTACCGCCGACGGCGAGGTGGCGGACATCCCGCTCAATCGGTGCGCCCCTTGCGTCAAGCCAAACGAGATGACCGACATGGATGTGCTTGTTTGCGCGGGCGGCGTCACCAAAGCCGCAGCGACCCTCGCGGTGCTTCGCGCGGGCTTCGTGAACCGGCTGATGATCGACGAGACCCTGGCCCACGCAATCCTGGAGCGGGCGTGATCCGCCTCAGCCCGCGTCCCGCTGCTCGGGGAACATCTCTAGCAACGCATCCCGGCTCGCCGCGGCAACACCGCGTTCCGTGATCAGCCCCGTCACCAGGCGCGCGGGTGTCACATCGAAGGCCGGATTGCCGCCAACCGTCCCGTCGGGCGAGATCTGCACGAACCGGGTTTGCCCCTCTTCATCTCGGCCGTAAACATGGGTGACCTCGCGGCTCGCGCGCTCCTCAATGGGGATCTCGGCCACCCCGTCATTCACCCGCCAGTCGATGGTCGAGGAGGGAAGCGCCACATAGAACGGCACCCCGTTATCCTGCGCCGCGAGCGCCTTTAGATAGGTGCCGATCTTATTGCAGACATCGCCCGACGCGGTGGTGCGATCGGTCCCGGTGATCACCATGTCCACCTGCCCGTGCTGCATCAGATGACCTCCGGCATTGTCCACGATCAGATGGTGGGAGATACCAGCGCCCACCATTTCCCAGGCGGTAAGCTGCGCGCCTTGGTTGCGCGGGCGCGTTTCATCCACCCAGACATGAATGGGGATGCCCGCCTCGGCGGCGTGATACATCGGCGAAGTTGCCGTGCCCCAATCCACCGTGGCCAGCCATCCGGCATTGCAATGGGTAAGGATATTGACCGGCTCGCCCGGCGCCTTCCGGGCCGCGATGTCGCGCACAATCTCCAGCCCATGAACTCCGATCAGGCGATTGGTCTCCACATCCTCGTCGGCAATCCAGTCGGCGCGGGCAAAGGCCGCCCCCGCACGTTCGCCTTTGGGCAGGCGAGACACGGTGCGGCGGATATCTTCCAAGGCCCAGCGCAGATTGACAGCGGTGGGCCGAGTGGCATGGAGCACGTCGAATGCCTCGCCCAGAGCCGCGTCGGAAGGATCGCGGGCCATCTGGCACGCAACACCGTAGGCCGCCGTCGCCCCGATGAGCGGCGCGCCCCGCACCCACATGTCACGGATCGCCGTCGCGAATGACTCCAAGCTCTCCAACGTCGCAATCGTGAAATCATGCGGCAGCCAGCGCTGGTCTATGATTTCAACAGCCCCCGTCTGCGCATTGCGCCGGATCGAACGGTAATGGGTATCCCCGACCTTCATGCGCTCCCTCCCGCTTCGCTCGCCCGAGCAAGGTCCAACACAGTGTCGATATCAGAGATCTCATGGCGGCGCAGCACCAGTTCGCGGCCCAGATGCAAGCTCTTTTCCTCCAGCCGCGCCCGGATCGTCGGATCCTCAATCGTATCAAAATCCGCCACATGCGCGAGGCCGAGGATCCGCCGGTGCATCTCCACCCCAGCAAACCCAAGGAGATCGCTGAAGATTTCGGCCAAGAGCGCATCACAAGCCTGGTGTGAAGCGTCCGCGTGCCCCTGATCCTCATAGAGGCTTGGGGGATACAAGATGCCCGTTCGTTCACGCGCCCAAAGCTGCCGGAACTCCGCCACAAAGGTTGTCCAGGTCTCGCGCGCCACATCCAGCAGCCAAGCCTGATAGGCCGTGCAGGCCTCCCGGTCCGCGATATGGCCGGGCATGGCATGATAGGCCATCAGATAGTTGCCGATGAGCATCCCGATGTCGAACCCCATCGGGCCATAGAAAGCAAACTCAGGATCGATGATCCTGGTGCTTCTGTCCGTCACCATGATCGACCCGGCATGCAGATCGCCATGGCACAGCGTTTCAGCCTTGGCCGTGAACGCCCGCTTGAGATGCTGCGCCTCGATCTTGAGCGCGGCGTCGGCCCGCAGCTCAGCCACGATGGCATCGAGTTGCGGCGTGGTGTGTCGGTTCAGCTCCGCCGCAAAATAAGGATCGGTGAAAACAAGGCTCTCACTGATATCGCACAGCTCCACATTACCGCTAAAAAGCGCCACATCGGCCTTCTTGCGCGCCGTCTCCATGTGCAGATCGGAGCAACGAAAGGCGGTGCGGGCGCAGAACTGACCCATCACCGCGCCCATACCCGCCACCGTCTCGCCCGCCATCGTCCGGGCGCGCAGGATGATGTGAGGCGAAAGATGCTCCATCACGATCAACGCCTGCGCTTCGTCGAAATGAAAGACCGCAGGCACTATGCCGGGATCGACAGCCTCCTGCCGGATCAAGGCGTTGTATTCGAAGAAGGCGCGCCGCAGGCTCAGAGGCCAACTCTCGCCCACCAGCCGGACATAGGGCAGCGCCTGTTTGACGATGACGGAGCCCACGTTGCCGCGCACGATGAAGACGAGGTTCAAGTTGCCGTCCCCGACCTCTTGCACATCCCAGTCGCCAGGTGGCCCGCCCACCGCTGCGGCGACCGGCCCGAGGCCGCCCAGACGGCGTGGAAGCGTCGCGGGCGTCAAGGGCTCGTAACCGCTCACTTTTGTCCTCCCCCGATGCGCCATTGACCTGGCGCGGTTCTGCTCGCCGGCAACCTAAGTGGCGCTGCACTCGGCTGTCAATCAACCCCAGAGGCCACCCACAGCGGACCATAGGCGACGCGCGTTCAATCCGCGCCTGCGGCTCTGCGCCAGGCGGCGTGATAGGCCGCAAGGCCGGGAAGTTCAGCCGCAGCCACAGGTGCCAGCGGCACGGGGTTGGGCGGCAGGCGCCCGGTCTCTTGGTCCATCAGGGCCAGCAGGGCCGCTCCGGTGGCCGTGCCCTCGCGCTGGGTCGAGGCCAAGACCGTGCTGCCGGGAAGAAGCGCGGCAAGCGCGGCCAGATAACCTGCGTTTTGACTGAACGGACCATCGACCAGGATATGCTCCGGCGGCGCGCCCGACATTGCCTCAAGCGCCAAGACACTCATCTGCGCGCAGTAAAGCGCCGCCAACGCCCTACGCTCCTCCGGCGCAACAACGCCTGTCACGTGCCCCTTGGGTCCCGGCAACGGCCCGCCGCTCTGGGTGAAATTCGGCAGCGCCATGACCCCTCGGGCCACCAACTCCGCCAAGGCGCTTGGGTCCGGCTCCGGCGCGTCGCCCGCAAGGATCGCGAACTCCTCTCCGCCCTTGAACCGACAGATCGGCACGGGGCGCCCCCATACGTTCAAGCCGCAGGCAGTGTCGCGGGCCGGGTCGAGCCGACCGGGATCCGCGCCCGCATCAAACCCAATGATCCACGTGCCGGTCGAGAGCAGCGCAAACCGTTCCATCGTGCTTCCGGCATAGCGCAGGTAGTTCGCGCTGGAATCGTGGATACCCGCATGGATCTCGCCCCGCCCTCGAAAACCGGTGCCGCGAAACCGCGCGTCGAGCGCGCCCACCACATGCCACGCAGGCACCGGATCGGCAAAAGCATCCGCCCACCCACGGTCTCGGGCGAGTGAGGAAGGCCCGCCACCTGTCATATCCCAAAGATGGGTCTGCGCCCCCCAGGAGGTGACCTCCGACACAGCGCGCCCGCCAAGCCAGTGCGCCAAGGCCTGGGCGAAAGGTAGCATGACGCTGACCCGCGCGAACGCCTCGGGCCACTCCCCAGCCTGCCACCAGATCTGCCGCGCCAAGGTCAACCCGCCGGGGTTGATCGGGGCCAAAACCTCCTCGAATGCGGGCGCCACCGCAGCATAGGCGCGCGCGACCTCGTCAGGCATCGTGGCGTTGTAGTCCATGATCGGAAGCGCAAGCGCCCCGGAGCGTTCCAGCAAGGCCAGCGCCGAACCATGGGTGCAGGGCACGACCGCATCGACCGGCAGGATCGCGTCAAACGCGGGCAAAACCCGCTCCGCCAGCGCCAGGATCGGACCGGGATCAATGGCAGTGTAAGGCGCGTCGGGCAGGCGAGCGCTCAGAGCGCTTTCCTCCGCCACCACATTCAGGGCATGATCGAACAACAAAAGCTTGGTATTCGTCGAACCCACATCGAGCACAACGATCCCACCGGGTGTGTCCGCACGCATGACGCGCCCCCTCGCATAGTAATCCAGGACCGCAATGACAGCCGCACCCACCGCCGCGAGCAAGCCCAAATCGAAACGCAAGACCCGCCCCCGCGCGACCACGGCCCTTGCCCAGGAGATTATCGACACCTGCCTCGCGATGAATGCCATGGGCATCAATCAGGGCACCTCCGGCAATGTCAGCGCCCGCTGCGGCGCGGGGTTCTTGATCACGCCATCCGGCGTCCCCTACGCTGAAACGACGCCAGCGCAAATCGTCGAGATGGATCTGGATGGCGGCTATCATGGCGACTGGTTGCCCTCATCAGAATGGCGGATGCACCACGATCTGTTCGCGGCGCGCCCCGAAGCGCAGGCCATCGTGCACACCCATTCCACCTATGCCACGGCGCTCTCCTGCCTCCGGGTGGAAGTACCCGCCTTCCACTACATGATCGGTGTCACCGGCGGCACGACCCTGCGCTGCTCGGGCTATGCAAGCTTCGGCACCCAGGCGCTCTCGGACACGATGCTGGTGGCCTTGGAGGATCGCACGGCCTGTCTCCTGGCCAATCACGGGATGATCTGCTTCGGCAATTCGCTCAGCAAAGCGCTGTGGCTGGCCCAAGAGGTGGAGACGCTCTGCAAGCAATACTTCCTCGCATGTCAGGCCGGGATGCCGGTGATCTTGGACGACGACGAAATGACGCGGGTGCTCGCGCGATTCAAGACCTATGGCAAACAGCCAGAAGATCTGATGGAGGGCGATGCACCGGCGGTGGAGGCACCGGTGCGCCGCGACATTTAAGGCCCGGTCAACTTATCGCGCCTGAAGCAAATCGGGGACACGACGCCCATCCGGGGGGGTGACCCCGTTCAAATGGGCGGCAGATCGGCTCAAGAGGTCCTCACCCGAGCCGCGAATGGACGAAGGTGGAGCTCGCGGTCAGAGGGATGGTTCGCGCGCTGCCCGGCCCAGACAGAGAGAAGAACGATCACCGCCCCGAACGCTTGCAATGCTGAGAGCGATTGGCCGAGCGCAATCCAGCCCAAGACTACTGCCGTGACTGGGCTCATCATGCCGAGCATGGAAACCGCTCCCGGTTCGAGCCGAGCGATCCCGCGAAACCAGATCGCATAGGTCGCGGCAGCACCGATCAGGCTAAGCCAAGTTAAACCAGCGAGGTTCGCAGAGGAGAGAGGCGGCAGCGGCGGCTCCACGATCAGCGCGAGCGGCAGGAGGATCAGCCCCCCAGCGGTGAGTTGCCAGGCCGTGAAGCTGAGGGCCGAGACCGGCGGCTGCCACTTTCGGCTTAGAACCGTGCCTGCGGCCATCGACGCAGCACCGCCCAGGCCAGCCGCGACGCCCACGGGATCAAGCGCGGCCTCCGGTCCAATGAGAAGAAATGCCACGCCCAAAACACCCGTTGCAGCCACTGCGACCGCGCCCGCCCGGATTGGCGTGCCGAGCCAGCCGCGCGCCATGAAGATCACAATCATTGCCTGCACGGATCCGAGCGTCGCCGCGACACCGCCCGGAAGCCGGTAGGCCGCCACAAACAGCAGCACCCAGAAGAGCGCGAAGTTGAAGCTGCCCAACAGGAAAATCCGGCCAAGCCAGGCGCGGGGTGGAAGGCAGCGCGTCACGACCAGCAGCATGAGACCGGCTGGCAGAGCGCGCAACGCGGCGAGGGTCACCGGATAGTCCGCCGGGAGCGCCTCTGTGGTGACGTAATAGGTGCTGCCCCAAATCGCCGGGGCCAACGCCGTCAAAAGGATGTCGGAGGTTCGTGACACGGGTCTATCTCCCAGAGATCGTCGTTAGCGCTTGGCGAAAGTTCACGCGCGACCGAGCAATGCGAGGAAGGTTGTCGGACCCTCGTATGCGGTGCTTCGTGCAAGACGCCTGCGGCCCGTTCTGAGTGCGGCCCACTGGAATAGTGCAAAGCCGATGGCGCCCTTGGCCATCACGCGGCCTTTTCGCCGATTTCGGCGCCCGCCAGCCGCGCAGCGATCCGCGCCACATAGGCGCCCTGGAACCGCGCGCCTGCGAGGTCGGTCGCCGTCGGTATGCGCGCGCCATCTGCGCCCGCAATCGTCCCGGCACCATAGGGCGCACCGCCGATGATCCCGTCCGCTGTCGCCTGATCGGCGAACGTGTAGGGCATGCCCACGATCAGCATCCCGAAATGCAGGAGCGGGATCTGGGTGGAAAGGAGTGTCGCCTCATGGCCGCCATGCTGCGACCCCGTCGAGGCAAAGACCGCCCCGACCTTGCTAACAAGCGCGTTGCGGGCCCAAAGCGACCCCGCCTGATCGAGGAACGATTTCATCTGCCCAGCCATCATGCCGAAACGCGTCGGTGTCCCGAAGATGATCGCGTCATAGGCCTCCAGATCAGCCGGGCGCGCCACGGGCGTGTCGTCCGCGACGTTACCCGCCCTAAGCCCTACATCATCGGGGATGGTTTCGGGTACGCGGCGAAGGTCGACATAGGCGCCAGGCACAGTGCGGGCGCCCTCAGCCTCGGCCTGCGCCAGGGCGCGGACATGGCCATAGCTCGAGTAGTAAAGAACGAGAATGCGGGTCATGGGATCCTCTTGCGTCAGGGGTTTCCTTGCCGCAGAGGATCGGGGATGAAGCGCTTCGGAGTAACCGGCTGGTTCTCACTTCACTCTTTACGCCAGTTGAAGAATGTCAGGGGTGCAAAGCCGCACGGAGATGATCGAGAAACGCCGTGACCTTCGCGTCCATGCCCAACCGCGAGGCCGTGACGGCGAAGATTTCCGGCGAGGGAAGCTCCCAATCTGGCAGGACCCGGGCAAGCTCTCCCCGCGCCTCGGGTCCGTTCGAGATGAAGTCAGGCAAGGTGCCGATGCCCTGGCCCGCAATGAGGAGGTCACGCAGCACCAGGCTGTTTCCGACACGGACCGGCGGGTCGAGGTTGAGGGTCACCTTGCCCGACGGCCCATTCAGGAGCCAAGTGGTCAGATGGTCGGCGATCAGGAAACCGATCACGCGATGCTTAGCGATGTCTTCAGGCGTCTCCGGCATCCCGGCGCGCGTTAGATAGGCGGGCGAGGCAAAGATCCGTTGCCGCATTGTGCCGATCTTGCGCGCAATGAGCGCCGAATCCGGCATGGAAGCCCGCACCCGGATCGAGACGTCAAACCCGCCCTCGACCATATCCACCATCCGGTCGTCCATGGAGAGGGTGAGCCGCAGATCAGGATAGGCGTTAAGAAACGTCGGCAGGATCGGGGCAATGACTGTCTGCCCGAAGGAGCTGGACGCGTTAACTTTCAGGTGCCCGCGAACCGCACCAACCCCGTCGCGAATGCGCGTCTCGACCATCGCCACAGCGTCGAGCACGCCGCGCGCCTCCTCATAGTAGAGCCGCCCCGCATCGGTGAGCGACATGGATCGCGTGGTGCGGGTGATGAGCGTGGTGCCGAGGCTTTCCTCAAGCAACTTGATTTCACGGCTCAGCAGTGCTGGCGAAACGCCAAGATCCTCTGCCGCCCGCGCGAAACTGCCCCGCTCCGCGATGCGGCGAAAGGCGTGCATGACCGAGAGTTTGTCCATGGCAGACAACAGAATTCGTGCGCTTGATGGCAGTCTTGGACGATCGGCATGCTGGGCGCAACAGCTCGGGGGCCTGAGCGTCATGCAAGCATCGGTTGCGTCGCGCACCGTTCTCTGATCACTGTCGGCGGCCCCGTCGTGATCCTCCGCAAAAAGGGGGCTTGGGGAGAGCGGTGCAAACAGGAGCGGTTGAGACGATGACGAGGGACGATCAAGCGCAGGCATGGAAGGCCCGCGCCCTCAGTCGTTTGCCCCGGGCCATGGGCTGGTCACATGCACCCATCGATCACGCCCATTACGCGGCCAGCTACGGGATGGATCTGAACGGTCACCCCTCGCCCGAGGCGCATTACGCTGCCTTCGGGTTGGAGAAGGGGTTCCTGCCCTCGCCGGCCTTCGATCCCATCGCTTACATCTATGCAAATCCGAGCGTTTCACCCCGAGCCGCCTGGGCGCATGCCCGGCTGACCGATGCCGTTCGCGCACCAGACTATGTCGCCCTCGCGTCGAAAATCCCCGAGAAGCTCTGGTATCGGTATCCGGAATACAAACTGTCGAAAGAGGCGCAGGACGCAGAGACGGCCGCCAACCGGCAAGCCGCCCAGAGTTATTCCGAGGGCTATGAGACGGCCCTCAATTCGGGCGAGAAACAGTACCGCATCGTCGCCCCCTCGGCGCATGAGTTTCTTGACCTGCTTGAGCGGCCCGAGCCCGTATCATTCGTGAAAGTGCCCCATGGGTTTTGGGACTCGCTCCAGTTCATCGGGCTCTATCAAGATCAGCTGCGCGCGAAAGAGGGCTCTCGGGCGCTCACGGACGAACAACTCTGGCGATTGGCCACGCGGGTGACAGCCGCCCATGTGACGCGAAACTCGAGTTTCTTCACCGAGAACTTCGCGTATGAATTGTTCGGTATGTTCAAGAAGCGCGACTTTCCCGAACACTTGCGGTTGGGCCTGTCCTTCAAAGGGATCCCAACCGCCGACAACCGGATCTGGAACACCCCTGACTTCCCGCCAGAAGCCCAAAAGCGGCGCTTGGATTTCCTGGAAGACCTCTTCCCCAACACCACCACGTTTTGGGATGGAACGCTCTTCAAGCGCTGGTGCATCAGCGGGGACCTGTCTCGCGTATCGGACGCCTTGAAGAACAGGCCGATCGTGCTGATCGCCTCCGGCATTTTTCGTGGCCTCGGGGATGATCTCGGCTGGACCAATTGGCGCCATTTGGAGATCCCGCCCAAGGACTCACACCATGTGCGCTATAAACTGCTGGCAGAAATCGTCGATGCGATTGAGGCCATCGGCGGCAACGCCGTCAAACCTGTGGTGGTCGCCCAAACCGGCGGCACCCTCGCATTTTGGTATTTCGTCCAGCTTTCGCACCGCTTTCCATCGGCCAGCCTGTTGGATTTCGGCCAGGCCATCAACATCTGGCGTTTGCAGGATGCGGTGTTCTATCCTTGGCTCACAACCTACGGTCGCCAGATGATCGACAACAATCGATTGGAGAAGATCTATGGAGCCGGTGGGATCGCGAAGATCGTGGAGCGCCTTGAGATTGCCGATGTGTGATCCCGAGCCTCTTCTCAGATGACAGCGGAGCGCTCAGCGCGGGAAAAACCCGAGCTTGGCGGCTATTTCGGCCTGGACCTGCCTGAATTTACCCTCCCCTTCGGAGACTTCGTCGCGGTCCAGTCGGGTCGCGCCGCAATGCATGCCGCGCTCAAGGCATCAGGTTGGCAGACCGTCTATGCGCCATCATACATTTGCGATTCCATTCTCTTGGCGGCCAAGACCGCAGGGCTGAACGTCGCGCTTTACGATCTGGACGAGAGGCTCTTGCCGTCAGGTGTTTCAGATCGCCTGCCGCAGGACACCGGCTTGATCTACGTGAACTATTTCGGCCTCTCGCAGACACAGGTAGAAAGCGTCCTCGACCGCTTTGGCCCGAAAAACGTCGTGCTGGATCTAAGCCAGTCGCTGTTCGCCCCCCGAAGCTCCGCTCTGGCGGATGTCTATTCACCCCGAAAGTTTGCCGGTCTGCCGGATGGCGGGCTCTTGAAGACCGACTTGGAGATCGACCTGCCCGATGGCGAGGATTGTGGCACCCTGGAGCGGCTGGACCACCTCTTTCTCAGATACGGCGTGAGCGCGCGTGCAGGATATGACGCCTTCAACGCGGCACGGCTCTCTCTCTATGACACACAGCCCGTGCGGATGTCGGCGATCACCCGGAAGATGATGACCAGCATCGATTGGGAAACCGTCCGGCAAAGACGTCTGGAGAACTTCGCGCGGATCGATGCGCTGCTTGGCGGATCCAATGCACGAAGCTGGAGCGTCACCGCGCCGCAAGCCCCACTTTGCTATCCCTATACGCGGACAGATGCCGATATTCCCACCATCCGCAAGGCCTTGGCTGAGGAGCACAATATCTTCTCCCCAACCTATTGGCCGGATGTTATCGCGCGCGCACAACCGGGATCGCTAGAAGTGGCTATGGTCAACGCCACCTTGTTTTTGCCCATCGATCAGCGAATAACGCCGGACCAGATCGATTTCATCGCGGACCGCGTTTTGCGGCAGCTAGGCTAGGGATCCGGACCTGTCGCTCCAATCAGACAAATCGAAATACCTCTACGACACGTTCGCTAAGGCGGCGGGCGCATCTGACCTTCAGCGGCAGGTGCGACGCACGATCAAGGGGGAACCCCTGCCGCAATCGCAGATCGACATGATCTTACGGGCGATCAGCACCGGTTTGGCGCTCCGAAAAACCGATACCTTACTGGAACTGGCCTGCGGCAATGCCGCGCTCGCGCAAAGCTATATCACCTCATGCCAAGCCTACCTCGGCATCGACATCTCCCCAACGCTCATCGCGGTGGCAAAGACATCTTTTGAGGCCCCGCCGGAAATCGTCTTCAGGTGCGCCGATGTGCTGGACGTTCTTGGAGCCGAACCATCGCCGGAGCGGTTCACCAAAGTGCTGTGCTATGCGGCGATCCAGTATTTCCCGGATGAAATGATCGTCGAAATCCTTACGGGCCTACACCGCGAATTCCCGAACGTCGCGCGCATCTTTCTGGGAAATCTACCCGATCTCGAGCGCGCCGGCGCCTTCTTCGGAGACGCGTTGCCGCCCGTTGACGACCTGCGCAGCAATGAAACTCCGATTGGGATCTGGCGCTCCCAAACCGAGATGGGGCTTCTCTGCGATCACAGCGGGTGGGACGCGCAATTCTCCAGGATGCCCGATCCCTTCTACGCCGCTAGCTATCGCTACGACATCACCCTGACCCGCAAACGGACCTGAGCATTGGAGGATCTGCCAAAGGAAGTCACGTGGCTGTCGGGAATGCCCAGATCCGGCACAACATGGCTGTCGCAAGTCTTTGCCTCCGCGCCGGATGTGCGCCTCAAGTTCTGCCCGCTCTTTTCCTACGAGTTCAAAAACAAGCTCGATGAAACCGCGTCCCGCGAAGATTGGATCCAGTTGTTTCGGGACACCTATCACTGCCGGTCAGAGTATCTCGATCAAGACTATCTCCGGAAGCAGGGGCTCGTCCCAACATTCCCCGAAAAATCCGCCCCACCGCATTTGGTGATCAAATCGACGCGGTTTCACAATCTCATGCCGCATCTCCTCGCCCGGCATGGGGGCATCCAACTTGTGCATATCGTGCGTGATCCACGCGCCTCAATTCATTCGTGGCTCACTAACGCATTCGAGTTCCCAAAAGGCGCCGATCCCCAATCCGAATGGCGCAGCGGGGACTGTCGCAAGACAGGCCCAGGCGAGTTTTGGGGATTCGACGATTGGAAATGGGTCAATAGCAACGCTCTGCGCCTTCAGCGTGCCTATCCGGAGCGCGTCGCCATCCTTCAATATGAGGACCTCACCGCTGATCCGGGCGCCGAAATCGAGGCACTTTTCGCCTTTTGCGGGATTGAATTTCACTCCCAAACCGCCGAGTTTCTGAGCGTGTCGCAATCCAAGCACTCAACCAACAAGAGATCAGTCTTCAAAAACCCGGAGAGGACGATAGGGTGGCAAGGCGCGCTTGACGCGGAGATCGCCGCGCTTTGTGAGCAGGAAACGCGCGATACGGAATTGAGTGTCTTTCTCCGCAGCTAGGAATACGCGATCGATGAACGAGACAAGACCGTTGGTTCAGGCGCCCCCCGAGGAGGCAGGCGAAGGCAAGCCCCCGGCAACGGGTCTCGATCAGCTTTATCATACGCCGCTCTTCCAGATCCCCCGATCGACATCCAATCTCCTGCGGCCCGACATTGAGCGGTTCCTGGAGTATTCCAGGATCTTCTACAACGCCGAGTGGTATACGAATAACGGGCCAGTCGCGCGCATGCTCGAACGGCGGCTGGCGGAGTTTCACCAGGTCGAACATTGCCTCGTCTTCTCGAGCGGCTTCTGGGCCATCGCGCTTGCAATGAAGCATCTCGCGCGCGACGGTCGGGATGAGGTGATCATGCCGTCGCTCACCTATCGGCGCATGGCGGATATCGCAGCCTGGGTTCCACTGAAGCCGCACTATTGCGAAGTCGATCCAACAACCTTGGCGATGACCCCCGACGCCGTCGAGGCCTCTATCACGGACCGGACCGCGCTCATCCTCGGCGTGCATCCGATTGTGAATTGCGCCGATGCGGCGGCGCTCGAAGCCGTCGCTGAAAAACATGGCATTCCCATCCTCTTCGATTCCGTCGAATCCGTCTTTGAGACCTCTGGCAACGCACGGGTCGGCGGCTTTGGCGCGGCGGAGTGCTTTTCGCTGCATGCCTGCAAGCTCATCAACGGGTTCGGCGGCGGCTACCTCACCAGCAATGATGCGGACCTTGTCCGGACACTCGCCTCGCAGCGGAACTTTGGGTTCACCGGACCGGATGAGATCGGCACACCCGGTGGCCTGAACGCCAAACTCAACGAAATCCATGCAGCCATGGCGCTGGCAAGTCTCGATGGGCTGAAGGATCAGGTTGCGTTGAACCGCGTCCGCTATGAGGCCTATGCCACGCTCCTTGCGGATCTCGACGGCATCGACCTTGTCGCGTTCGACGAAAATCAGACACCTGGATACAAGAACATCGTCGCGAAAGTGACGGAGGCCTGGCCTTATACATGCGCTGAGACAATCGAGCGTCTGAACGCGGAGAACATTCTCGCACGGGCCTATTACGCCCCCCCGCTTCACCTCAAATCAGCCCATATCCCGCATGTGGCGCATGGACTGACCGGCACCGAGACACTGGCGGAGATGTATATGAACCTGCCCTGTGGACAGCGCGTCTCAGTGGCCGATATCGAGGAGATCGTGGGCTTCTTGCGGTCCCTCAAAGACAGCGCGGATCAAGCCCACGGCCACCCGGAGGCAACCCCTTGAAATCGCTTTCGATCCTGACCGACGCGGCTCCGGCCTTCGACAGACCGATTCCCGTGGGCCAGCTCTATTTCCCGTCATGGGAGCGCTACGAGGCCGCCATGCGGGGGATCTTCGAGCGCGAATACTACAACAATAATGGCCCGCTTCTGAGCGAGCTTGAGGCGCAACTTCGGGTGTTCTTCGGCACCAAACACGCGATCTGCGTCGGCAATGCCACCTTTGGGCTGATGATGGTGGCAGAAGCATTGGGTCTGAAGGGCCGCGTTATCTTACCCTCCTTCACCTATATCTCTTCGGCAGTCTCCGTCGCCTGGTCGGGTGCCAAGCCGCTCTTTTGCGATGTTGAGCCGGACACACATCAGATCGACCCTAACCGAATCGAAGATCTGCTCGCGCATAATAGCGATATCTCTGCCATCATGGCGGTGAACCTCTGGGGCGACGCCGCAGACATTCCCGCACTGCAAGATCTATCTGATCGGTATGACGTCCCCCTGTTTTTCGACAGCGCCCACGCGGCAGGCTGTGCGTTCGGCGCGCGACCTATTGGCGGCTTTGGCCGGGCCGAGGTGTTCTCCTTCCATGCGACAAAGGCGCTCGGGGCGGCCGAAGGCGGCTGCATCACGACCGATGGCGACGCCCTCGCCGCGCGTTTGCGCGGCATTCGCCCGAGCTACGGCTCCGAGCCCTCATCGGAACCCTATCGTGTGATCAACTCGCGCATGTCGGAAGCTCAGGCCGCCATCGCCCTGATGAATCTCGACGATTTCGAGGCAATCCGCGCCCGCAACAAGAGGTTGTTTACGGCCTATGCCGAGGGGCTCAGCGGGATCGAAGGGCTTCGGGTGCTGCACCCGACCCGTGTGTCGAAATCGAATTATCAATACGCGGTCTGCGACGTGAATGCAGAGCGCTTTGGTGTTTCGCGCGATCTTCTGATGGCCGCGCTCCAGGCCGAAAACGTCCAAGCACGGCGCTACTTCTATCCCGGCATCCATCGGAGCGCTGAATTTGGCACGGATCCCAATCCCGCCACCCCACCGCTCCCCGTCACCGAAACCCTGTGCGCAGAGTGTTTGCAGCTTCCGCTGGGCGCCAAAACCGACGAGGATACAGTTGAGCTCATTTGCGCATTAATCGCGGAGGTGCAGCGCCGCTCTGCGGAATTGGGGCAAGATCAGAGGTGCAGCGTGGGATGAGGCTGGGGATCATGCAGCCCTATTTCTTCCCAAACCTGGCGCATTTCGCCCTGATCGCGGCCACGGATCAGTGGATCGTCTTCGATATCACCCAGTTCACGCGCAAGAGCTGGATGACCCGCAACCGCGTTCTCCATCCTGACGCAGGCTGGCTCTACATCAGCGTCGCGGTCGACAAAGTCTCGCTGGGCGCAAAGACCCACGAGGTCCGCGTGGCGGATATCTCCAAGACGCACAACACATCGCTAGGAAAGCTGAGCCATTACGCGAAGTCGGCCCCATATTATCACGACGTCGTGGCACTCGTTGAAAGAGTGTTCGACCGCACGGAAGACACCAGCCTCGTGTCATTGAACGCCGCCGGCCTGTCCGAGGTCTGCGCTTATCTCGAAATGCCCTTCTCGGCGCGGATCTGCTCGCAGCTCGATCTCCCGATTGCTCAGAATATGGAAGCGGGTGATTGGGCTCCGAGCATCTGCCAGGCGCTCGGGGCCACATCTTACGTCAATCCCATCGGCGGGCGCGCATTGTTCGACCCGCAAACATTCGCCGCCCAAGGCACTGACCTCTATTTCGCCGAGTTCACCGCGCCGACATATCCCACGCCACGCTATCAGTTCGAGCCAGGGCTCTCCATCCTCGATGCGCTCATGTGGCTCTCGCCCGAAGAGGTCGTCGCAGAGATTGCCGCCAACACCAGGCTCTTGAATGCGACAGACCCGGAAACCGAAGACAGCTCGCGGCTCGCCCTGCCGATCTGAAGTGTTGCCCCTATATGGCGAAGGCGCGCGCCATCACAGATCCAAGGCGCTTGGCAAAGTCCGGCGCATCGCTGGGTGTTTCCCCCTCAATGATCTGAGCCTGCGCAAGCAAGAGATGCGCGGCATCCTGGAGCAGTTCATCGTCGCTAGCGCCCTCTCGCGCCGCGCGATGCGCCAACTGGCTGATGAGCGCATGGCCGGGGTTGAGTTCCAGCACGCGGGGTGCGCTCTGCTGAAGCTGGCCATGGCGTTTCAACAGGCGTTCGAGGTTCACATCCATGTCGCCGTCATCGGCGATCAGACAAACGGGACTGTCGGTCAAACGCTTCGACGGACGCACGTCTTTCACCGTCTCGCCCAGCTCCAGCTTGATCGCCGCGATCAGCGCGGAGAGATCGGCCTCGTCTGACGGCTCTTCCTCGGATGGGGTATCCTCCGCTGTGACCTGATCCAGATCGGCCGCCCCGCGTGTGATGGACTTGAAGGGTTTTCCGCTGAACTCAGTGATATGTTGCAGCCAGAACTCGTCCACGTGATCGGAAAAGAACAGCACCTCGACGCCCTTCGCTTTGAACCCTTCCAGATGGGGCGATTGTGCAAGTTTTGCCGCGTCCTCACCGGAGATATAGAAGATCGCCTCCTGTCCGTCCTTCATCCGCTCGACATAACCGGCAAGACTGGTGAGCGTGTCCTCACCGGTCGAGGCGAAACGGCAAACTTCAAGGATGCGGTCGCGCAGCGCCGGATCTTCAACCAGCCCCTCCTTCAGCACCGCGCCGAAATTCGCCCAGAACGTGGCATAGTCCTCCGGCTTCTTCGTGGCTTTTTTCTTCAGCTCACTCAGAACTTTCTTCGAGATCGAGGTCTTGATCTTGGCCAGTTGCGGGTCCGTCTGCAGCATCTCGCGCGAGACGTTCAGCGACAGGTCCTGGCTGTCCACAATCCCTCGCAAGAACCGCAGATAGGCCGGGATCAAGTCCCGCGTCGTCTCGGAGATAAAGATGCGGTTCACATAGAGCTTCACATGGCTCTTGCGCTCGGCATCGAAGAGATCGAACGGCTGCATCGTGGGCACGAAGAGAAGGCTCGTATGGTTGAGTGAGCCTTCCACACGATTGTGCATCACATGCCAGGGCGCATCGAAAGCGTGCGAAGAATGGCGATAAAAGTCCGCGTATTGCTCTTCCGTGATCTCCTTGGCCGGGCGCGTCCAAAGCGCTTCGGCAGCGTTCAGGGTCTCCTCCCCGAGTTTCACGGGGAAGCCGATATGCTCGGAATAGGTTTTGACGATATGCCGGATGCGCGCCTCTTCGGCGAATTCCTTGGCGTCCTTTTTCAGACGCAGCGTGACCGTGGTCCCGTTCGTCTCCCGCTCCGACGGCTCGATGGTAAAAGCACCCTTGCCGTCTGAGGACCAGAGCCAAGCGTCTGCCTCACCTGCTTTCCGGGTCAGCACATCCACCTTTGCGGCCACCATGAACGCTGAGTAAAACCCGACGCCGAACTGACCGATCAGAGACGGAGTGTCCTTTTCATCAGCCTTAAGCGCCTCGATGAAAGCCCCCGTCCCGGATTTGGCGATGGTACCGAGGGTTTCCAAAAGATCGGCATGGTTCATGCCGATGCCATTGTCGGAGATGGAGAGCGTCTTGCCCTTCCCGTCGATCTCAAGCGTGACCGCGAATTCCCCAGAGGGCGCCAGGTTTGGATCCGTCAGGGCCGCATAGCGCAGCTTGTCGCAGGCGTCGGACGCGTTGGAGATGAGTTCGCGCAGAAACACCTCCCGATTGGAGTAGAGCGAGCCCGCGACAATCTCCAGAAGCTGACCAACCTCGGTCTGGAAGGAAAACGTCTCTTTCTCAACGACATCTGTCATAGCTGTTACCCACAAAGTCCAATCGCGGCGCAGATGTAGGGAGATCGGCGCCCTTTTCAACCAACGTGCGCTCCATCCCCCCGAAGCGCATCCAGACTATCTATCACGCCTGGGTCTCGTCCAATCCGCCAAGCTCGATCGGCGTTGCCGGATTTTCGAGCGCATGCTGGGCGGTCTACATCGGGTGGGTGGATGTCATCGGAGCAAGTCGCGTGTCAACACTGATCCATCGAGTTTCCAAGCCGGGCGCGCACGGCGGGCAGGATGGAACAAGCGTCGCGCGTCACGTGCGCCCATACCGTCCGCCCTCGCGCAATGCAGAAATGCCATGCGATACAAAGATGATAGCCAGAAAGCGTTTGACACTTTGCCGCGCGGAATGAAACTCAACAGCGTGAGACACCGCTCTGCATAGCGCAGAATTCGGAGAGTGGCGCGGGGGCAGCTATGTCGTTGAAACCGAGGACAAACATCCGCAGCCGCGTGGCAATACCGGCGGGCCAAAACACCAGCTTGGATGCCGCGAACCGGCATCCTTTACTGCAGTCGGTATATGCTGCACACCCATCAGCCAGCGGATTGGCCATGCGTGTTCGGACCGCTTCCGGGCGCGATCTCAGCCTCGCTCCCCGCCCGCTTTCGAAGAGACCGTAACGTGCCCAGCTCCGCGCGACTTCTCTGCATTGGCGATCTCGGGATGGACCTCGTGATCCGCGTGCCGCAGCTTCCAGGCCGCGACCAAAAGGTGAGCGGGCGGGAAGTTGCCAGAGGGCCGGGCGGGATGGCCGCGAATGTCGCCGCTGCCGCGAGCCGCCTGGGATCGCCCTGCCGCCTTCTCGCAACCACAGGCCAGGACGCCATGGGTCAGGAAGCGCTCGCGTCCCTCGCCGCACTCGGGATCGATCTCGCCCATGTCTCGCAGGCGCCGGGTTGGGCAACCTTCTACTGTGTCGTTCTGCTCGATCCGAGCGGCGAGAAGGCCCTGGTCCGCGCCGTCGGCGAGACCTTCTTGCCATCAGCGGAAGACCTGACACCAGCCGCGTTCGAGGGCGTGCGCCACGTGCATCTGATCCATCCTGAGGCGTCTGTTCTGGCGCGGGCAAAAACCCTCGCCGACGCCGTGGGCGCAACAGTGTCGCTCGATCTCGAAGCCACAGATATACCCGATGACCGCGCCGGTTTGGGCGCCCTGCTCAACCAGGTTGATGTGCTGTTCCTGGGCGCCGAGAGCCGCATGGCGCTTGAGGCGCGGTTGGGCGCGCTTCCACGACGACCGGACCGTCTGACCGTCACCACCCGTGGCGCGCTGGGCGCCCAACTGGAGGATGCGGGCGGTATCACACAAGTGCCCGGGCATTGCGTGGATCTGCGCGATACGCTGGGAGCGGGGGATGCGTTCGCCGCAGCGTTTCTCCATGCCTGGCTCGACGGCGCGGATCTTGAGCGCACACTTCGTTTCGCAAATGCCGCCGCCGCCCTCTCGACGCGCGGTCACGGCGCACAGGCCGGACTACCCACGGAGAGCGAAGTAGACGCGTTCATGTCGGGAACGGAGACATGCCTTGCCTGAGCGCCGTCTCGACTATCCCAAGCTCCTCGAAGAACGCGGGCTGCCGGGCCCGGATGAGCACACGATGTCGGCGCTGCGGGACATTGTCGATGAGGGCGTGCTTGGCGCATCAAACCACGTCGCCCTCGCCCTGCCACTCGTTGCGCGGACCGCAGAGGCCCACCGCGCCTCGGCAGTGCAGGAAGCCTTAGCCCTCGCCGAGTTCATCGCGCAAACGCGCGGGGTGGCAGCGCCCATCGTCGCCAATGCGCTGTCCTGGCTTACGGATGGGATCGACGGATTGCCGCCGAGTGAAGCGGGCGGGCGTCTGCACGGGCGCGCCGCCGAATGGCAGAGCCTCACCCGCGCGCGTCGGGCACGCCTCGTTGCCCATGCGGCCAAGGCCCTTGCGTCACGCCGGGCGCCGCTCCTCTTCGACTACTCAAGCACAGTATCCGATGTCGTTCGGGCCCTCGCCGAGACGGCCCAAATTGATCGGATCATCGTCCCCGAAAGCCGCTCCATCGAAGGCGGTCGTCGCTTCCTTGAGGATCTCTCCGGGATTGGGGCAGACTTCGTGTTCCTGCCTGACGCGGCACTCGACTACGCTGTCGCCTCCTGCGACGCGGTTCTCCTGGGGGCGGAAAGCGTGACGCGGGACGGCGGGGTGATCAACACAATTGGCTCCGTGATCGCTGCCCGCTGCGCAAAAGCGCGGAACGTGCCGGTCTACGGCGCGGCGGACCTCTTCAAAGTCGGAGAAAGAATGGCCAGCGAGATTGGACCGTTCGAGCTGCGTTCCTACGATTTCCTGCTGCCCGCCGGACAGTTGGCGTCGACCAGGGCGCCTGAGCTCGAAGTTGTGCCGCCCGCGCTGATCGCGGCCATCCTAACCGAAGCAGGCGCCCTCGCCCCGGAGAAGATCGCGGGAGAAGCCGCCGCGGCCCGATCCTCCGCGGAACCCGTGTCCGACGATGCCTGAGACAGAAGCGCCCTTGGGGAAAGAGCATGGCTGGTCGCTGATGCGGCGGGAGCTGGAAGACCAGCCGCAGCTTCTCGCGCGGATCGCAGCGGCGCTCGACGCAGCAGTGGCGGACACCCGCCCGGCGCGGAGCAGAACGATCTGGGCCGGGGGATGCGGCGACTCGCTGTTCGCGGCGGACGCCCTGGCCGCACATTTTCGCGCCGCCGGATACCGCTTTCGTGCCGCATCAGCCGCGGAGATGCTGTGGAACGGTGAGATCTCTCCCGAAGACGCCGTTGTGGCGGTTTCGATCTCGGGCACAACGCGGCGGACCGTCGAAGGGCTGGCAACCGCACGGACAGCCGGTGCGCGCACAATTGCCGTCACCATCAACCCAAAGAGCCCTCTGTCGGAGGTCGCGGACGCGACGCTTCTCCTCCCCTACACACCGATCAGTCGCGCCATTCCCCACGGCCTCGACTACCATGTGACGCTCCTGGCGCTGGCCACGCTCGCCGCGCCGATCTCAGGCGCCGAGCCAGGCGCGCTTTTCGCAGAGGCAACCGACGCTGCGATGGCGCAAGCCGCCACTGTGGCGGATAGCCTCGGCCCGAATTCCCGGTTTGTGTTTCTCGGCGGCGGGCCCGCTGCAAAAGGAACAGCGGCTTTTGCGGCGGCGAAGATGCAAGAGGCCGGTGGTCTTCCGGCATGGTCGTTCGAGGCCGAGAATTTCACCCATGGCGCGCAGTTCATGCTGCGCCCTGGTGACATCGTCGGCCTCTTCGGCGCGGGCGGCCCGGCAGACGCCCGGACACGCGCATTGAGAGATGGACTGGACCGGCTCGGATGCCACGTGATCGAGGCCGGTTTCGAAAACCCTCAGTCTCCCCACGCACCGCTTCGCGCCGCCCTCCTCGGTGGCCTGGCGGCACAGGCCCTGTGCCTTGCGATCAGCGAACGGCTCGACCTCGATGTGATGGACCCCGCCCAGGGTAGCGGGGCGGATCTCGTCCAGAAAGACTGGTTCTCCTGGCAATCGTGAAGGTCAGCCCAGTTAGCGCCCCCGCGCACGGGCCTTCATGCGCTCGCCGACGACATTGTCCATGATGACAGAACCGATCAGAAGCAGCCCGATCGAAGCCAACTGCCAAGCCTGGGAGATATTGGCCAACTGAAGCGCTGTTTGCATCGTGGTCACGATCAGAACGGCCAAAACAGTGCCCGAAATCCGCCCGATCCCGCCAAAGATATGCGTGCCGCCGAGCACAGCGATTGTGACGGAGAGAAGCTCCATCCCATCGCCTGCATCGGGTCGGGCGGCCTGGAACCACGACAAGGTCATGATCGCCGCAACCCCTGCGATGATCCCGCTGAGGCAATAGAGCGCAAACCGAAGCCGCCAGACCGGCACACCGGAGAGGAACGCCGCGCGCTCGTCATTCCCCGCAGCATAGATATGCGAGCCGATCTGCGTCCGCGACAGAAGGATATGAAAGGCGATGGCGATCGGAATGAAGATCGTCCACATATGCACGGGCACGCCGAGGAAGCGCCCCTGCGCGAGAAAGCCGAAAGCATCGGGGATATTCCCTATGGGCGAGCCACCGGTGAGCGCCAGCGCGAGGCCCGAAAACGCAAACATCGTCGCCAGGGTCGCCATCAGCGAAGGCACCTGCAGAATGCACACCAGGACCGCGTTCACCATCCCCAGACCCGCGCCCAGCCCAAGTCCGAGAAGACAGGCGAGCGCGAGCGGGACACCGGCGCTAAACAACGCTGCAATCGCGAGGCCCACGAGCGACATCATCGCACCGATGGAAAGATCGATGCCCGGACCGCCCGAGAGCATGACAAGCGTCTGCGCCATCCCCAAGACGCCAATCACCGGCACATATTGCAGCAGATAGGCTACAGTCGAGAATTGCAAAAAACTGTCCGACAGCGCCGCGCCCAGGATCACCGTCGCCGCCCATAGGCCAAGAAGCAGCACAAACCGCTGACGCATCGGATCGGTCATGAGGTGCGCCTTCGTTCAACTGCATCCAAAACGAGAACCACGATCAAGAGCCCACCGATGATGACCGTCTCCCAAAGCGACGACACACCGATCAAGACCAGCCCGTTCTGCGTCACCTTGATGAATAGAACGCCCAAGAGCGTGCCGATCAGGCTGCCGACCCCTCCCCGAATATTCGCACCGCCAAGGATCGTCGCTGCAATCGCTTCAAGCGCGATGTTCGTGCCGATATTCACCTCCACATTGCGCAACCGCGCGACGTAGAGCACTGCGGCAAAGCCCGCGAACAGGCCAAGAAGCGCATAGGCCTGGATCTTCGTGCGGTCGACACGCACCCCTGCCAACCGTGCCGCCACCTCATCGCACCCAATCGCAACAACATGCCGTCCCCAGGCCATGTGCCGGAGCAGCACATAGCTCACCAGGTAAACAGCGCCGATGATCCAGACCCCAGCGGGCAGTCCAAAGAGCTCGCCCAGAACCAGGAACGAAAGCGTGCCGGGCAACCCGCTGATCCAGACGCCGCCAATGACAAGAAACAGCGTTGCAACGAAGATATACATCGTGCCGAGCGTTGCCACGATGGGCGGGACCCGCGATTTCGCTATGATATAGCCGTTCATGGCGCCAAGAAGCGCGCCCACGGCCAGCCCGACGGGAACAACCACCCAATCCGGCATGTCCAACTGGTAGGCGCGGCCGATGAACACAGCCGATACGGCCAGAATGCCGCCGACGCTGACATCGATCCCGCCGAGCACAATAACAATCGTCATACCCGCGCATACGACCGCCAGATCGACCGAGTTGCGCAGGATCGTCGTGAGGTTCCGCTCCGAGAAGAAGAACTCCGATTGGCTCGCGAACAGAAGCGATATCGCCACGACCGCGATCACGATCAGCACTTCCCGGTCGAGGCGCCTCGGCCGGGAAGATCCGCGCGATCCGGAGCGGGAGGAAACCGCGTCAGAAATCGAATTCGTCCACATTCTCCGGGGTGAAGACATATGGCGGGCCAAGCAGGATAATGTCGCTTTCAGCCAGGAACCGCACCGGAGCCTCCAGCCCTGGGACGTCGAGATCCGCCTCGATCGTGCCGCCATCGACCAGATAGTCCGCCACCCAAACCGTCAGATATCCAAGATCGGCGGGGTTCCACAGCACCGAAAACGGCATGGCGCCGGACTTGATGTAATCGCGCGCCGTGTTGGGGGAGCAGTAACCGGCGCTCAGAACCTCACCAATCACGCCCGCTGCTTCGACCGCCTGCGCAATGCCGGGGCATGTGGTCGAGGCCATCCCCAGAACAGCCTTCAAATCGGGATTGCGGGTCATGGCATCGGTCGCGAACTGGTAGGCGCGGGCCGCTGTGCCATCGGTATGATCGACCGAGACGATCTCGATATCGGGATAGGTCGAGGCCGCGCGCTCCTGGATCGCGGCGATCCAATTCTGCATGGATTGGATGGTCGGGCTGTCGGAAACGATGGCGATCTTTCCGCTATCCCCGACCCGCTCGACCGCTTCATCGAGCAACGTATAGCCCAGATCCTGGTCGAGCGCCTGGGCGACGAAAAACTGCCGGTCGCTGCCGGGCGCATCCGCATCGGAGGTCAAGACGATGATCCCGGCCTCGCGGGCCCGCGCAATCGCAGGCTTCAAGGTTTCCTCGTCGAGCGGCGAGATCGAGATCACATCGAAGCCCTGGTTGACGAAGCTCTCGAAAATCCGAAGCTGATCGGCGGCATTCGTGCTCGTCGGACCCTCCTGCACATATTCAACGCCAAGCTCTTCAGCCGCGCGCTCGGCCCCCTCACGCATCGCGACGTAATAGGGAATACCGGCGATCTGCGGGATGAAGGCGATCTGGGTCCGGTCGTCCTGCGCCGCCGCCGGAAGCGCCGCCAGTAGCATTGCCGCAAGCGTGGTTGCGCTCAGTATCTTGGGTCTCATCGGTTCAAGCTCCTTCTTGACGATCTGCACTCGGGTTTGGGGTTTCGGATGACGGCACATTGGCGGAGGCCGCCCCGGTGATGCGCGCCACAACCTCTTCCGGTGTGGAGGCCGCGGTTTCGAGAAGACCGGCGTTCCTGCCGCGCCGGAGCACGGTGATGCGGTCGGAAACTTCGAAGACGTCCTGGATATTGTGGGAAATCAGGATCACGGATTTGCCCTGACGGCGCAGCGCGTCGATGAACCCCAGGACCTTGCGCACTTCTGCCACGGCCAGCGCCGCGGTGGGCTCATCCATTACGATCAGATCGGCCTCAATGTTGAGCGCTCGGGCAATGGCCACCCCCTGCCGCTGGCCGCCCGACAGATATTCGACCCAGGTCTGGATATCGGGGATCTCGACATCGAGCTCCGCCAACAGCCGCTCCGAACGGCGCAGCATGGCCCGTCGATCCAAAAACGGGATCCCGGCAACCTTCCGAACAATCTCGCGACCAAGGAAGATGTTGTCGGAAACCGTCATCTTTCCGGCGAGCGCCAATTCCTGGAAAATCGTCGCAACACCGTTCGACCAGGCATCTTGCGGCGACTGGAAGCGCACCTCCCGGCCATCCAATTCCATGGTGCCCGCATCGGGGCGGTGCGCACCCGCCAGGGCCTTGATCAGCGTCGATTTTCCCGCGCCGTTATCGCCCACCAGCGCCATAACCTCGCCCGGCCGGACCTCGAAGCGGACGTCGTCCAGCGCGGTCACCCCGCCAAACCGTTTGACGATCCCACGCATGGAGAGCTTGAGCACCGCCATCACGCAGCTTCCCGCAAAGGATCGTCGAGGAATGTGCTCACGAGGTCTGCGGCGCGGTGAACCGTGCCCGATAGGCTGGCCAGACCAAACACGGGCGCGCCCCACATCGCCCCTATTCCAGCCTCATCCGCACGGACGTCTTCTCCGAACGGGGCCATCACCCTGACGCGACCGACCGCGCGGCGCTCGCACGGAACCGCGAACCCAAATGCCCGAAGAAAAACTCCACCGACATCCAAGCTCATCCGACTTGCGCTCCGATGGCACCTGCCCCGTTCTGCGCGAGGATCTCCCGCGCCGTCACCTTTCGCCCTTGCGCGCCTTCCTCCCCCATCGACAGGCTCGCCGCGCGCGAGGCCGCCATCGCCGCGGCTTCCCGGTCGACCCCGTAGAGGCGCTGCGCGAGAAACGCCCCGACAAAGCAATCTCCCGCACCGGTGCCGTCAACCACCGAGACCGAAGGCGCTGGCACCCGCAGCGGCGCGTCGCTTCCGGCGGTAAAGACAACCGCGCCATCAGCGCCGAGCGTCAGAACCACATCGCCCCGGCGCGGCAAACCGCTCAACGTCTCGGCCATGGCCCGCGTCAAATGCTCCGCCGCGAGCGGGCGCCCGAGAAGCCGTGCGGCGGTCCGGCGGCTGACGAAAACGGTGTCAAGCGTGGCGGCCAGTTCCGAAAAACCCTCCCAGGTCATAAACCGCGCGGCAAGGCCGCTATCATGCGCGCTCACCTTCCAGCCAAGATCGCGCAGTTGCGAAACAGCCGGGAGGAGGCCTTCGACCTGATAGCCATCGGCATGCAAATGGCTTTTGCGCCGCGCCCTCATCTTGGGCAGCCGCGCCAGCAGGTCCTGGCCCGAAATCATAAGCGGCTCATTGATCTTCGTTCGGCTCCCATCCGCCTCCAGCAGGACAATGCACCGCGACAGGCGTTGGCGATAGGGGCTGCGGATCGCGCGGGCGCGCACGCCTGATCGCGCCAGTTGCTCAAGGGCCCAAAGACTGTCGGGATCCTTTCCAATCTCCGTCGCCAGTTCGACTTCGAGTTCGAACGGCGCTCCGAGCGAGGACGCCGCGACGGCCACATTAGCCGCGGGCCCGCCCAGATGCTTCGAGATCCGATCGCTGGTGATCCGGTCGTTGCGATGGGGCATCACCTCCAGGCGTGCGATCAGATCGACCGAGATATAGCCCAGCGCGAGAAGAAGCGGTCGCTCGGCACCGCCGGGACCGGGATCGGGCACAGGCGTTTCCGCTGGCATGACAAAACTCTTCGGGCCGTATCCGAGGCTGCGCATGGCGGCATAGACGCGCTCCCTCGTAGCTTCCCGCACCCGATCGGGCGCGTTCAGAACATTGGAGGCCGTTCCCATCGAAACGCCCGCTTTGCGCGCGACATCGGCGAGGCTCGGCCGACGGCTCATCCGATCTTCCCGGCGCATGGATCGCCACTGGCGGCAGTCATCTCGACGATCTTATCCCCTCCATGTCGCGCAAAGCGCGCGCACCCACAACGGACCTCAATGCCAGTCGCGCCCGCACAGGAGGTCAAAGCCGCTCCGGCCTTGTGCAATTCCTCTAGCATCCAGAATGGCACCAATTTGAAGACTTTCAATTGAGCCGCATTCTGTCGATCCGATCAAGCCCTGCCGTTATCTTTCTAGATTTCTTTCAGAGCAGAGCAGATCTATCGAAGAAATGGAGCAATGAACCGGGCACCAGGGGCGGGGATTTCCGAAAACTCTACCACAAGCGATCAAAAATTGAACATATTCAAAAACGGGGACGCAATCGTCTCGATCCCCGCTGCATCCACGTATCTCACCATGGACGCCCGTAGCGCACTCTAGCTATCAGACCGCTCCAGAGCGCGCGCAATCTGAACCGCAGCTTGAAACCTGCTTGGCTGTGTGTAGAGGGTGATGCCCCAAGGCACCCCTTTCGCCGTCACCCCGAAGGGGACAGCCAGGCCAAACAATCCCAGCGGGTTGGCAAAATTGGTGAAGGTACCGTTGAGAAAGTTCGGGCCGAGCGGGTCTGCCTCGACCATCGCCCGCGTCACCAGTGCGCCAACCGTTGGCGTGACAAGAACATCGTGTTTCGTCCAAAACTCCGCCGTGGCCGCGCGCGTGTCCGCCACCTTGTAGAGCCCCCGATACGCGTCCGCGGCTGAAAATGTCCGGCTCGACTGGATCATCGGTCCGACAACCGGATGGCAGGCATCCGGATGGGCGTCGATAAAGGCGCCGACCGAGACATCGCGTTCGGCCAGCATGGGACCGAAGAACATCAAGTCATTGATCGATTGGAAGGGCGAAAGATCCGCCTGCGCCAGCTCGGTGAGTTTTGAGAGTTGCCCGTGAGCATTGCGGTAAAGCCCGCCCACCTCGGCATCGCCGAGGGCCTCGACAGCATCGAGGGGAACCATGGCCACTCTCGGCGCCTCTACGGGTTCCACGCGACCGTCATCGCTGAACGGATCTTTCGTGTCGGGTCCGCGCACCACGGCGTCCACGGCCAGCGCGCCGTCAAGATCCGCCGTGAACACGGTCGGAGTATCGAAGCTCCGGCAGGCATAGACCAGACCGTAGCGGCTCCAGGTGCCAGGCGCGGGTTTCCAGCCGTAGATGCCGTTATAGCTCGCGGGTATCCGGCCCGACCCCCCGGTGTCGGTGCCGAAGGCGAAAGCGACGATGCCAGTGGAAACTGAGACACCGGCGCCCGACGACGAGCCTCCGGGGATGTAGTCGCCGTTGAACGGGTTTCGCGGCACGCCATAAGGGGAGCGCACGCCGACCAAACCGGTGGCGAACTGATCGAGGTTTGTTTTCCCCAAACAGACCGCACCCGCCGCTTCGGCCCGGGCGGCGACCGTGGCGGACACCTGGGCCCGATAGGCAAAGGCGGGACACGCGGCGGTCGTTTCAAATCCCGCCACATCGATATTGTCCTTGACCGAGAAGGGTATGCCGTAGAGCGGCAAGTCTTGGTTTTTTGGATCGGCTTCAAGTGCCGTGCAGCGCGCAGCCAGATCGTCGCGTGATGCGGTGGAAATCCACACCGCCTCCTGGTCGGGGTCCTGAAACCGAGCGGACAACCCAGAAATCAGCGCGTTCGGCGTCGTCTCGCCCGACGCATAAGCGCGCCTTAGGGCCGATATTGTCATCTTCTCAGGCATCTCAACTCACCCTTCCTTGCCACGGCGCATCCCAGACACCCCAACTTCATCGCACCCTCACGCAGCCCGCCTGCCGTTCAGACACTGCCTTGGCCCTCTCCGACGCTGCTTCCCTGCTCAAAGGATCGAAGGCTTTCGCGTCGCACAGGCGCGTAGCAAAGCTGCTTGATTGCAAGAAATTCGGGCGTGAGCAGCACAGATGGATCGCGCGGACGTGGCAGAGTGACGGTGATTTCCTCAACGATACGGCCGGGCCGCGCGCTCATGATGAGCACACGATCCGCGAGGAAAATCGCCTCATCAATGTCGTGGGTCACAAAGACGACGGTGGGGCGCTGCTCAACCCAGATGCGCAGGAGGTTCTCCTGCATCATGCTCCGGGTCTGAGCGTCCAGCGCCCCGAATGGCTCATCCATGAGCAGGACTTTGGGCCGAGGCGTCAGAGCCCGCGCAATCCCAACCCGCTGCTGCATGCCCCCCGAAAGCGTGTCCGGACGGCTATTGGCGAAGGCTCGCAGACCAACGAGCGCGAGAAACTCGTCCGCGACCTTTCGGGCCTCTTTGGTGCTCAGCCCTTGCATGCGCGGACCGTGTGCTACGTTGTCTCGCACCGATTTCCAAGGGAACAATGTGGGCTTCTGGAAGACCATCCCCCGATCCGGACCCGGTCCCGTGACCGGTTCGCCGTCCAACGTCACCCTTCCCTGTGAAGGGACTTCGAACCCGGCGATCACATTCATCACCGTGGATTTCCCGCAGCCGGATGGGCCCAAGAGACAGACAAACTCCCCAGCCGCCACGCTTGCGGAGACGCGATCGACCGCCAGCAAGGCGTTGGCGCCACGTCCGAACACAACACTCAGCGCATCCAGGCGTATCTCACCACCGGCAGGCGACCCTGCGCCGGCAGCCCCTTCGGCTACCACCAGACAAGCCTCCGCGCCGCGAACTCGAAGAGCCGGTCCGCCGCCGCAGATATCGCACCGAGCACCACCAGGCCTGCGAGCATCTTGCCCATCTGAAGGTTCTGCTGAGCGATATCGATGCGATAGGCGAGCCCGGCAAATGTGCCAGCAAGCTCGGCGGCGACAAGCGTATAGAACGAGACAGAAATGGAGGTGCGCAGACCCACCACGATATAGGGCAGCGCGCCGGGGATCAGCACCTCGCGGAGCATGCGACGTTCCGGTGTCCCGAGCGATTTGGCCGCGCGAATGACCCCGGGATCGACCTTCTGAACACCGATATGCGCGGCAATCCAAACCGTGAAAAAGACCCCCCAAAAGACAAGGAAATACTTTCCCGTCTCGCCAAGCCCGAACCAAAGGATGACAATCGGGACAAACGCGATCGGGGGGATAGGTCGCAGAAGCTGAAATACCGGCGAAAGGAGCGCTGCGAGAAGCTCATACCGGCCGGTCAATACGCCGACGATGCTGCCCGCAAGCGCCCCCAGGATAAAGCCAATCACCACGCGCGAAAGGCTCATCCAAAAATCGTCGAAGAACTCGCCGGATTGGATCCAATCGACCAAAGCAACGGCCACGGTCGAGGGCGGCGGAAAGAGGACGATGTTCACAACACCGGAGCGTGACACCGCTTCCCAAAGGCAAAGGAACAGCGGAACGGAAAACACGGTAAGACCACGGCGGAGCGCGTCATGTCGGCGCGCCGCCGCAGCCGCGTCTCGCGGGGTGCGAGAAGACGTCGATGTCATCGCTTTAGAAGGGAGCCTTCACCCGCTCGGGATCGATGGCACGAAGCGGCTCAGGAAAGACAACATCCATGAAGTCCGGCATTTCGGCCCCGGGAGGATGATTGCCGCTGTCCAAGCGCCACTGGGCATGCGCGGTCAGCACGTCCATTTGCCGCTGGTCGAGAACCACCTCAAAAACGTAATCGTTCCAGATCGCGGCCAGATCCTCGACCGGCATCCCCACGGCTGTTGCGACCACATCAATCGCCTCGTCAGGGTTCTCTGCCATCCAGCCTTCCGCGGCGATAAGCGCCGTGAGGAACGCCGTGATCAATTCCGGATTCTCCTCTAGATACTCCTGCATCACCACGATGTTGAACGTCTCGGAATAGACGCCTGACGTGTCCAGAGGCGCGACCTTCTCACCCAGTGTCTTGATGCCGTTGGAGATGTGCGGCTCCCAGGTATTGTAGGCATCGATGTCGCCGGTCACGAGGGCGGGCAGCATATCCTGCGGACGTAGATTGACGAGTTGCACATCGTCAGGCGTCAGCCCGGCCTTGGCGAGCAGCGCCATCGTGTAGACCTCGCTGCCGGTGCCCGCGGTGAAGGCGAGACGCTTCCCAGCAATGTCATCCATCACTGTGATCTCCGAACCCGTCGCGGTGAGCGTCTTGAGGTCCGAATATTCCATGCGCGCCAAGAAGGCGATGGGTTGCTTTGCCATCGCCGCGGCGGTTGTCGGCGCCTCGGCTGTCGTCGCGATCTCCGCCGCACCGCCCAGAACCGCGTTCAAGGCCTGCTTGCCCGACGTGAAGTTGCTCTGGGTGATGTCGAGACCTTCCGCCTCAAAGAACCCCTTCTCCTTGGCAACAATCGCGATGCCCGAGATCGGCGAGAGATTGAGCGCAAGTGTTGCTCCCATTTCGTCGGCAAATGTCGGTGTGGCGGCCAACGCCACGGCAGCCACAGTCGTGGCAACGCTGACAAGCGATCGCACGCGGCGATGCAAACTTGAGATCATATAGCTTCTCCTTTTCGGCTGAGTTTCGTGACGACCGGAGAATTTTGCGAAGGCAGCCGAAGACGAATGGCAATTAATTGACATTTCCCGGCTCCCCGGCTGCGCCGCGCCCAAAACTTGGGCAGCACCCATCGGCAGATGGTGAGGGAAGAGCAAGAAACAGTCAGTTCCAAAGCGCTGCTGGCGATCTCAGCACAGCACAGCAAGCACCAAAACCGTTAGCCCAGAGGGCCTGACGACAGCTACCGCTCTCCTCCCCCTCTGCCTGCGGACGCATCCGCCAGACAATCAAAGTCCCGGATAAGCGGTCGTGGTTTCACTTCAAGCGACGCATCGGCACTTTGACACATAGGCGCGTTGAAACGTTGCCGCGATGGAACGCGCCTATGGTCAGCGTGGCCAAGGATCAGCGGTTGGCAACAACTGTTTCCAGCCAACTTGGTTCCAGGAAAACCTCGAACGTCTCGCGGCTGGGCGAAGCGGGCAAGCGATCCTGGCTGGTCAGGAAGTCCGAGGTCGCGATCAGCGTATCGACAAAACCGCCGCGGGCCTCTGTCGTGCCGATATACTGCGCCGTCAGCTGCCGCTCACAGGGCACCATTTCTGTCCCGCGCATCATCCGCGTGGCATCCTCGAGCGAGAGCTCCAATTCTTCTGCGATGATCGCGGCGGTCTCTTTCGGATTGTCGATCCAGTAATCGATCCCCTCGCACTCGGCGGCGATGAACTTCTCGACATAGTCGGGATAGGTCTCGGCGAACTCGTTCATCACCACACCCACATCCCAGGTCGGATAGCCGCGCTTTTCCATGATCCCGGACGTCATGAAGATATTCCCGCCATCCTTGACCGTCTTGTCGAGGTTCGGCTCCCAGAACCAAGCCGCGTCGATATCGCCCCGCGACCAGGCCACCGCAATGTCGTTGGGGCGCAGATCCAGGATCTTCATTTCCGCAGGATCCATCCCCTCATCCGCCAAGGCTTGGAGGAGCAGGTAATGCGTGGTGGAGCCGAACGGCGCGGCTATGGTCTTGCCCTCCAGGTCGGAGAAGGACTTGATCTCCGCATCGGTGCGCACAACCATCGCTTCGACGAAGTCGAGCATGTTGAGCACCATCGTGCCCGTGATCGGCAGGCCGCGCGCGACGCCAATGGCGGTCGGCGGATTGCCCAGCCCGCCAAAGTCGATCTGATCGGCGGCAATCGCACGCAGCATGTCGCCACCGCCGCCAACCTTGATGTAGTTGATCTCAACACCTGGCATATGCTTGGCGACGAGCCCCAGGTTCTTCGTCACGAGTTGCGCGTTCACCAGGTTCAGGTAGCCGATGGTGATTTCTTCCGGAGCGTCCTGAGCAAATGTTGCCGTTGCCAGCGCCAAAGATGAGGCCAGTCCGAGTAGTAGCTTGTTCATACGTGGTCTCCTTGAGTGTCACCGGGCACAGTTCGAGCCGCGCCTCTCATGTTTTGCTTCGAGATTGCCAGGGCATCAGCCAGCGGCCGATCTGGCGCATGACGAGATCCAGCGCGACGCCCGTCAGACCGAGCACGATCAGCCCCATGATGACGACGTCGCTGAGCAGAAATTTGGCTGCGTCCCAGATCATCCAGCCGATCCCTGCCGTGGCGGCCACGATCTCGGCAGCGACCAAGACCGTGTAGATAAAGCCCAAGGATATCCGCATCCCCGCGAGGATCGTGGGCCCCGCCGCAGGCAAGTAGACATGCCAGATGAGGTTCCAGAAATTCGCCCCAAGCGCCTGCGAGGCGCGCGCGTAAATCGGGTCGATGTTCCAGATCGCCTGGGTCGTTGTGATGATGATGCCGGGAAGACCGGCCAGAAACAGCAGCGCGAATTTGCTTTCTTCGCCAATACCGAGCCACATCACCAGAAGCGTGTAGAGCCCAAGGGGCGGCAGCGGACGGTAGAATTCGATGATGGGGTTGAGAAGCGCCCGCGCGTCTTTGCTGAGCCCCATGATGATCCCGAGCGGGACACCGACCAGAACCGCCGCGACAAATGCCGTCAGGATGCGAAGCAGGCTGATACCCACATGAACCTGCAGGGTATTGCCTTGATATCCCCGCTCGACGGCCTTGACGAAAGCGTCCCACACCGCGCCGGGAGCGGGCAGAAACAGCTCGTTCGCGAGGCCCGTCGCCGTGACATATTCCCACGCCGCGAACATCGACACGACGGTGAGCGCAGACAAAACGGTCGATCGCGCGAGCAGCCTCTCTTTCAGGGCAAGGGATGTTCGTGCGATCCAATCCTTCACGCTTCCGCACCAAGGAGGCGGAGGATCGTGACGGCATACATCCTCGCGGCCTCGACGGATTTCGGGATCGAGATCCACTCATTGTCCGCCGCCCAACCGTCTTCGCCCGGCCCGAACGTCACCGCGTTGATGCCCGCCTCCCGGAACCGAATAGTGTCGTTGAAGGCGTTCTTGCGGTTGAGACGTGGTTTCTCGCCGCGCATCGTCTCGTAGACCTGCGAGAGCGTGGCCACCGGCTCTTCGCTCTCGTCCACGTTGGGCGTGCCGGGCACAAACAAAGACCCAGGAACCTGGCGGATATCGAAGGCAATATCGTTGAGCGGCCCTAGCTTTGCGCCCGCCACCTCGCCGATATCGCTCAAGACACTCTCCATCGACATGCTCGGCACGATCCCAACAACCGAGAGCGTGATGATGCAGGTATCCGGGGAGAACTGGATCTCGCCCGTCAGGCCACTTCGGATCCGCACCACCGAACACATCGGCGGGGTGTGTCCCATGAACTTGTCCGGGACATGCGTGAAGGCCATCGTCTCAAGATCGCCCAGGAGACGCCCCGCCTCCAGGATTGGATTTGAGATGATATCAGGGCGCCAGATATGGCCCTTGGTGCCCTTGATCTCGATCTCGACCAAACAATGGCCCGAATTGGCCGTCGAAATCGACATCCCCCACGGGCCGCTCGGACCACCCCAGGCCGTAGGCTCCGCCGTAATGGAGTAATCCGGATGGAGCCCGCACTCCTTCACCATGAAGATCGACCCGTCGGTGCCGTCGCGCTCCTCGTCGACGGTGAAGCACGCGATCAGCTCGCCCTTGAGAGCGGGGTTTGCCGCGGTCACAGCGCGCAACGCCATCAGCGCACTCGCCATGTTCCCGCGCGTATCGGACGTGCCCCGCGCGTAAAGGAGATCGCCGTGGCGCGTCGCCTTGTAGGGATCGAAATCCGTCTTGTCCCATTTCTCTGGCTCGACAACCGGATAGGTGTCGAGGTGGTCGTTGATCATCAGGCTCGGGCCGTCCGCGCCTTTGATCCGCCCAAGAACGTTCGGGCGCCCGCGACGTTTCACGGGCATCTCGACCGCAAAACCCATTCCCTTCAGCTCGCCCGCAACCATATGCGCGATGGCCTCTTCTTGGGCGTGAGGCTGATCGGGGTCGAGCGCGTTGCCCGACAGAGGTTGCCCGCAGCGGATTAGATCGGTCGCCAGCGATATCCAGGCATCCTCCGTGATGCTGTCCGCCACCGACTGCTCCAATGTGGTCAACCCGTCTGCGGACATGGCATGCGCCTTCACTTTCCTCGTCGAAAACCAGCCTAGGGAAAGGAAGCGTGCTATTCTGCTGCTATGTCATCTCTGTAACGTGACGAAAAACGCAACACTCAGGACCCATGCAGACCCTGCGCCTTTACGCCTATATCGACGAAATCGCCCGCACGGGATCAATCCGACAGGCAGCCGAGCGGCTGTCGATCACGCCGTCTGCCCTCAATCGGCGTGTGATCGCCTTGGAGCAGGAATTGGGCGTTGAGGTATTTGAGCGCCTCGGTCGCGGCGTTCGGCTCAGCACGGCGGGGGAATTGCTGATCGACATGATGCGCAAGCATCTGGCGGACACCGAAACGCTCAAATCACGCATCGCCGATCTCTCCGGGCTACGCCGCGGTCATGTCTCGGTCGCGTGCAGCCAGGCCGTGCTGCCCAATTTCATGCCCGCCGAGATCAGCAAGTATCAGTCCCAATACCCCATGGTGACCTTCAGCATTCTCAACAAGGAGGGGAAGGAGGCGGCGGAGGCGCTGCTGAACTACAGCGTGGATCTCGCTATCGTCCTGGACCATCTGCCGCATTCGGAGTTTCAAACGGCGCTGGCCGTGCCGCAACCGATTTACGCTGTGTTCCGAAAATCCCATCCCTTGGCAAGCAGGTCAAAAGTCACTTTCAGCGATTGCTTGGAATACCCGCTGGCCCTACCAACAGCGCAATACGGTGTGCGGAAGACACTGGAAACGTTGGCGGATCACAAGACCACGCGCTTGCAGCCGACGATTGAGGCCGACAGCTACGTCCTGCTGCAAAAGTATGTCGAATGCACCGATGCGATCGGCTTCGAGCTGAAGATCGGGGCGCCCATGGCGTCCAATTCCGCGCTCATCTCGCGGCCCTTGCAGTTCACCCGCACCATGCCCGGCCACCTGCATATCGTTCACCTCAAGAGCCGCACGCTGCCCGTCGCCGTCGCGCGGTTCGCTCAGCAGATTTCCGAAACCCTGAGCCATGAATGAGACTAATTTCGAACCAATGACGTAAGGCCGCACTCAAAAACCGACCGGTCGCAGGCGTTGCCGATCTTGCCCGATCAGTCCAATTTCCGGCAATAGAGCTCCAAACGATGCGCCACGATCTCATAGCCGTGTTCCTCGGCGACACGCTTTTGCAACCGTTCGATCTCGCGCGACACGAATTCCCAAACCTCACCGGTTTCCACATCGATCAGGTGGTCGTGATGAGGCTGCTCGGCAAGCTCGTATCGCGTTGAGCTTCCGTCGAACGTGTGCGTTCGCAGCAGCCCCTTCTCTGTCAACACCGCAAGCGTCCGATAGGCCGTGGCCTGACTGATCGTGTCGTCATATTCGCGGGCCCGCGCCCAAACCTGCTCGGCATCGGGATGATCGCTCGCCTCGACGAGGATCCGCGCAATGACCTGTCGCGGGCGCGTGATGCGAAGATCCGCGTCCTTCAGAAGGGCATCGCCCTCGCTGCTGTAGAAATCGTCCGACATGCTGCAGTGTATAAGGGGCGCATAGTCAGATTTCAACTTTTCTTGCGAACGCTTCTCAACTGCATTGACGATGCGAATGGTTCGCACTAACATATATATCAATCACGGGCGGCTCGGTATGTCCGCAGGAGTTGGAGATCGTATATGAACCTGACCAAGAGGACCTTCGTTGCCGCCGCAGCGGCCATCGCCATGGCATTGCCTGGGGGTTGGGCCGCCGCAGAGGAGAGGCTCGACGTTGTGGCGACGACCGGCATGATCGCCGATGCCGCACAGAATGTCGGCGGCGATCTGGTGGAGGTCCGAGCATTGATGGGCGCGGGCGTGGATCCGCATGCCTATCGCCAGACGCGCACGGATGTCGTCGCACTGGCCAATGCCGATCTGGTGCTGTGGAACGGTCTCTATCTCGAGGCGCAGATGGAGGAGTTTCTCCTCGAGCTCGGTCAGGACAACGCGGTTGTGCCCGTCGCCGAAGGTGTGCCCGAGAACCTGCTCATCGGCTCGGAAGACTATGAAGGTCGTTTCGACCCGCACCTTTGGATGAACCCCAACCTCTGGTCGCGCGCCGTCATCGTCATTCGCGATGCCCTGATCGAAGCGCACCCGGACGGCGAAGAGACGTTCAATTCCAATGCCCAGGTCTATCTCGAAAAACTGGCCGATCTCTCCCGCTACACCGCTGACTCCCTGTCATCCGTCCCGGCGGAAAGCCGGATTCTGCTGACATCGCACGATGCCTTCAACTATTTCGGCAACGCCTATGGCTTCGAAGTGGTCGGCATTCAGGGGATCTCGACCGAGTCGGAGGCAGGTCTGCAACGCATCGCGCAACTCGTCGATATGCTGATCGAGCGCGATGTCCGTGCCGTCTTCGTTGAAACATCCGTCAGCGACCGCAACATCCGCGCTCTGGTCGAAGGCGCCCAAGCCGAGGGCCATGACGTGGTGATCGGCGGCGAGCTCTATTCCGACGCAATGGGCGAGCCCGGAACCTACGAAGGCACCTATGTGGGCATGATCGATTCCAACGCGACAACCATCGCGCGCGCTCTCGGGGGGGACGCGCCCAATGCCGGCATGCAGGGCCTCCTGAATTGATCCAATCCCACCTCACCCGCGGCTGGCCGCCCGCCATCGCTGCAACGCAGGGCCGGACCGAACGTCCGGCCGAACTGCCTGGGGATGCGCCCCTCGCCGTTCGCGGTCTCACCGTCTCCTACGGCGAAAAACCGGCGGTCTTCTCGTTGGACGCGACGTTTCCGGCGGCGTCCATGTCGGCCATTATAGGGCCGAATGGTGCGGGTAAATCGACCCTGCTCAAGGCTGCAATCGGCGTGATCCCCCGGCTCTCGGGCGAGGTCTATGTCTTCGCCCAGCCCTTGGAGAAGGCGCGCGCGCGCATCGCCTATGTCCCGCAGCGCGCGAGCGTCGATTGGGATTTCCCAACCACGGTGATGGACGTGGTGCAAATGGGCCTTTACCGCAAGGTCGGGCTCCTCGGTCGACTTTCGGGCGCGATGAACGCCCGTGCGCAGGACTGCCTCGACCGTGTCGGCATGGCGGATTTCGCGCACCGTCAGATCGGACAACTCTCCGGCGGGCAGCAGCAGCGTGTCTTCCTCGCGCGCGCCCTCGCCCAGGATGCGCACCTCTTCCTGCTCGATGAGCCCTTCGCGGGCGTCGATGCTGCAACCGAACGGGCGATCATCGATGTGCTGAAGATCCTCAAGGCCGAGGGGAAGGCCGTCGTCGCCGTGCACCATGATCTCTCGACCGTCCGCGACTATTTCGACCATGTGTTCTTGATCAATGTCCGGCGCATCGCCGAAGGCCCGGTTGCGACCACCTTTACGACCGAGAACCTCCAGGCGACCTATGGCGGGCGGCTCGCGGCCACGCATCTCGATGAGCTGTCCATGGCCAGCGGAGCGCGATGAACGCCTTTCTCCAGGCCCTGTTTCTCCAAGCGGGGTATAACGCGGCCCTGGTCGCCATCGGCGCGGGACTACTGGGCTTCGCCGCCGGATCGTCGGGGACATTCATGTTCCTCCGCAAACGCGCGCTCTTTTCCGATGCGGTGGCGCATGCGACCCTGCCGGGGGTCGGGATCGCGTTCATCCTCATGGTCTCGCTCGGCGGCGACGGGCGCAGCCTGCCCGGCCTTCTCGCGGGCTCAGCGCTCTCGGCCTGGATCGGGCTTTTGCTGATCGAGTGGATTTCGCGCCGCACCCGGCTCGCCGAAGATGCCGCAATCGGCGCCGTGCTGGGGGTCTTCTTCGGCATCGGCATCGTGCTTCTGACCGTCGTCCAAAGCATGAGCGCGGGCCGACAGGCCGGGCTCGAGGGGTTCCTTCTGGGCTCAACCGCAGGCATGCTCTTTCAGGACGCCGTGGTAATCGCCATCGGCGGCTCCCTTGCCGTTCTCGTCACCTGGCTGATGCGCCGCCCCATGACGCTCGTGGCCTTCGACAGCGACTATGCCGCCGCCATGGGCTACAACGTGCGCCGCATCGACCTTCTGATGATGAGCCTGGTGATGGCCGTCACCGTGATCGGGCTCAAACTCGTGGGCCTGATCCTGATCGTCGCCATGCTGATTATCCCCGCTGTCACCGCGCGGTTTTGGACCGAACGCTCAAGCCGCGTGATCTGGATCGCAGGCGCAGTCGGGGCCGCGGCGGGGTATCTGGGCGCCGCCCTCTCGGCCTCGGCACCGGCCCTCCCCACCGGCCCGATCATCGTTCTGGTCGCCGCCGGGATCTTCGTGGTCTCGCTTCTCTTTGCCCCGGTCCGTGGCGTATTGGCCGCCGTGATCCGCCACCGCCGTTTCCAGGCGCGCGTGCATCGCCGCCAGGGCCTGCTGGCGCTCGCCGCGCAACACCCGATCCGCGAGGCCTATACCTTGCGTCTTCTGGCGCGCGAAGGGCTGGCTCGACCGGACGGTGTGCCCACCGAAACCGGCAGGGCGCAAGCCGCCAAGATCGCCCGCGACGAGCGCCGCTGGGACGTGGCGCGGGAGATCCACCAGGATGCGGGCCTGACCGGGCGCTATGATGGGCTGACCCCGATCGAGGAGGTCTTCACCGCCGACGAGATTGCCGAGTTCGACCGCCGCCTCGGCCCCCCCGTCGCACTGGGAGGTGCGTGATGGGTGCCGAATTCGTCCAGTTCTCGCTGACCCCGATCCTGATCGGCATCTTCTCGGCCATCGCCTGCGCGCTTCCGGGAAACTTCCTCATCCTGCGCCGCCAGGCGCTGATTGGCGACGCGATCAGCCATGTTGTGCTCCCCGGTATTGTCGTGGCCTTCCTCGTGACCGGCGTTGTCGCCGCGGTCCCCATGCTCTTGGGCGCCGCGGGCGCAGCCATCCTGGCCGTGATCCTGATCGAAGCGGTCAAGCGGCTCGGCAATATCGAGCCCGGAGCCGCGATGGGCGTGGTCTTCACCACGATGTTCGCCGCGGGCGTCCTGATCCTGGAGCAAACCGACACAAGCAACGTGCATCTCGACGTCGAGCACGCGCTTATGGGCAATCTGGAATCGCTGATCTGGTTCCGCGCCGAGGGCTGGCACTCACTGCTCGACCCCGTGGCCCTCGCCTCCCTGCCCGATGAACTCATCCGCATCGCCTTGGTCTGCGCGCTTGTCGCCGCCCTGACACGGATCTTCTGGCGCTGGCTCAAGATCGCGACCTTTGACGAAGGCTTTGCCCAGGCGCTCGGCATCCCCGCCCGCGCGCTCGGCTTCGGGCTCGTGGTGATGGCCGCCGTCGCCGCCGTTGCAGCCTTCGATGCCGTGGGCTCGATCATCGTGATCGCCATGTTCATCTGCCCACCCGCCGCCGCTCGATTGATGACCAACCAGCTTGAACACCAGATCGGGTGGTCGGTCGCGTTCGCCACGCTCTCGGCCATTCTGGGCTACGTCTTCGCAGGCTACGGCCCGCTTTGGCTCGGCGCGCAGAACGCGGTCAGCGCCGCTGGCATGATCGCCGCGGTCTCGGGCGTGATCCTCGGTCTCGCCTGCCTGTTCGGCCCGCACCGAAACCGCATCGGCGCCGCGAGAGACGCAGCCTGAGCCCACCCGGCGCCGGGCGCTGCGGCCAAAACCTGTGTGTAGGCCGCGCCCAAAACCCAAGCCTAAACAGCCGTATGCCTTGGATTTGATGTGTTTCTTGATTTGCCGCCGGAGCGCCGCCCCGTGTAAGAGGACTTGTAAGAACACGCGTAAGAAGAATTTGGCGATAATGAGGCGGTGAGAGGCATGTCGGACGAGACGCATAGCGCGCACGCGGATCCCAATTGGTTCGTTGCACCGGACAGCGGTGATTTTCTAGCCGGTGTCGTCATGGTCCTGCTGCTCGCGGGGCTCTACGGCATCGTCTATCTCTATGCGAGCTTCGACCGCTGGGCGGAGCATCGGTCCAAAGGGACACCCCTTGCCAAGACAATCCCCACCCTTCTCTTGATCGCGCTGCTCTACGAGCTCTTCCCCGTCGACCACTTTCACATCCTCTTGCCGCTCAGCGCTATCCTGATCGCGCTCATGGCCGATTGGTCGCGGTTCCATCTCAACGTCCAGGCGGGTCGAGATGAGAAAGAGACGAAGACGCCAGATCAGGAGACTGGCCGTGTTTGAGCTCATGTTCACCTCCTTTCCGGCGGTCATTCGCTACGTGCAGCTGCGGCGGCGCGGCGAAGCGATCACCGTCTGGAACATGAAAACAGCCGTGTTCCTCTGGGCGATCATGGCGTTTGCCGTCTTCACCATCGTCTTCTACTTCCACCCCAAGACATATGCCGGGATCGTTCCATTCCGCACCGTTTCGGTCGTGGCCCAGACGACGGGTCCGGTCACAGAAGTCCTGGTCGTGAACGGTCAGCACGTTCAATCCGGCGATCTTCTGTTCCGGATCGAGGACAGCGCACAACGAGCCGCGCTCAGCGAGGCAGAAGCGCAGCTTGCGGTGATCGACGCCGAACAAGCCAAGGCCGAAGATGCAAGGCTCGTCGCGGAGGCGCATATCGATGAGATCGAGGCGCGTCTTGAGAGCTTGCGCGATGAGTTGAGCGATGCCGAAGCCCTCGTCGAGCGCGGGGTCGGCACAACCAACACCGTCATCGACGCGACCGCCTCCGTCGAATCCACTGAGGCCGATCTGGAAGCCGCCCGGGCCCAGCTCGATCTCGCGTTGGTCGACCTTGAGAGCAGCATTCCGGCGCAGCGGGCCGCGGCGCGGGCCGCAATCGACAGCGCCGAAACGGCGCTCGGCTTTACCGAGGTGCGGACCTTCACCGACGGCACCGTCACGCAACTCGCGCTGAGTGCTGGGAGCCCCGCGACGACGCTGGTTGTGCGGCCCTCGATGGTGATCATTCCCGACCGGCCCGAGGATCAGCCGATCCGCGTTTCAGCGGGGTTTTCACAAGTCGCCAGATCGACCCTCTACGAGGGCATGCCTGCGGAGATTGCCTGCGAGAACAACGCCAACCTCTCGTTCCGAAATGCAATCTTCCCCGCGCATATCGCGTCGTTGCAACCCGCCGTAGCCACCGGCCAGGTGGTTCCCGATGGCGACTTGATCGATCTGCAAAACGCCACCCAGCGCGGCAGCATCCATGCGATTCTTGAGCTCGCCTACGAAGAACAGGAAGCGATGCTCCTCGATGGCGCGGGATGCATTGTTCAGACTTACACCAATAACCTCGACGGCGTCTTCGGCCATATTGTCGCGGCCACGGGAGTGGTGAAAGCAGCGGGCCTCAGAATGAAGGTTCTCGGCGCCATTCTCTCGGGGATCGGCCTCACGGGCGGCGGGCACTGAAGCGCAAACCGACTGAAGAGAAACGGATAGCCACGCATAGTTTTGCGCGACGGACCCAGCTCACCCGGGTCTGAAAACGCGCCTAGGCCGCTGTCGATCACGCCCCGAAACCTGCACCTTTCTAGTGCGTCAGGCGCGGCCCCGGAGCATCATGCCCCAACCGCAGGAGGTGCAATTATGTGTTTGCCACCGCGGGCGACGCTCCCTCGCTTCGGCGGCCCTCATGCTCATGCGCGTGGACGTGAACGACCTTCTTCGTCCGCCAAGGATGCATCTTCACCCAAGCCACAAAGTAAGCGACCCCGATCACAAGCGCGATGCCGAGGATATTGACGAACGCGATATAGGGCGACACCCGGCCGAGATAGAGGAGAAGGATGCCGAGATACTGTGACAGCACCATCGAGAAGACAAAGATCGCCAGGGATTGCTGACCAACCGTGATGATCGCGGCAAGCGCCCGTGCCCAGATCCGTCCCAGAATACCATCCCGCGACGCGATGAGCCTGCGGCCCCCCTCTCCCACCAAGACCCAGGCCACATAGGCGAGCGACAGGAAGTGGAGGTAGCGCAGGATGCCAAAGGACGTCTTGGAGCGTAGCGGTCGCATCTCGGGATAGATTTCCATCGCCGCCTGCGCGGCTGCGGGCCAGGTCACCTCCAGGAAGTTGACCGCATGCGGCGAGGAAAGCGGCAGCGTCAGCACAAGATAGGCCACTGCGATCCAGATAAGCGTGCGGTTCACCGGCGGTTTCGGCAGCCAGCCGATCATCAGCGCAAACCCGGTGAAGAAGATGAGCTGCCAACCGAAAGGATTGAAGAACCACTGACGGTCGGACCAAGGCTCGGCAGGCAGCTTGAGATAGCCGAGATTGGCCAGGAGCCACAGGCCGATCGATACGGCAAAGACCAGGCGGACATCGACGCGGGCCAACAGAATGAAGATCGGCATCAACGCGAGGATGACCAGATACATCGGCAGAATGTCGAAGTAATTCGGCACGTAGGTCAGTGTGAACAGCCCCACGAGCTGCGCCGAGGTATCGCGGTCGAAGAAATGATGCAGGTTAAGCCGCCGAACGAACGAGACATCGCCGTTGCCGAAACTGTCGATAAGCGCGAGCGACATCGCCAGGAAGAAAAATAGACAGATATGCGCCCAATAGACCTGCCAGATCCGAAACAGCGTCCGCGCCGTGCCCATGAACCAGCCTGCGCGCCGGAACGTGGCCCCAAAAGCAATGGCCGAGGCCATGCCCGAGCAAAAAACGAAGATCTCCGTCGCATCGGAATAGCCAAAGCGACCGGGGATCCACCTCCCCCAGCCATTGCCGGGGATATGGGAGATCATGATGATGAACATCGCGATCCCACGGAAGAAATCGAGGCGCGGATCGCGGATTCTTTTCGGAGGCACCGAGGGCGCGCTCCCACCGCTCGCCTGCTTCGCTTCAAGAGCCATCACACCCACCCCGCTCACACCTGCACACGCGCATCTCCGCGGCGGGCCCTGAACCGACGGAAATTCCGAACCATCAGCCCTTGCGGCCAGCCCCTGCAGGCGCCCACATCCTCTAATACGCACCTTCCAATACGCACAAGAATAAGACGCCGTAACATTGCGCAAGATCAAGAAATTGAAACTGCTTAACCGCCTTTTCGGAGGCGCTGGGCAAGACCTGCCCAGCAATAGGCCAGAACGTGCAAGATCGGCATCAATCCAGAGCAAGCACAGCCGCGAGCGGGCAGGAGCGCAGGCACGACCGACGAAGCCACAAGACCACGCGCCGCGCGCGCCTCAAGCGCTCTCTTGGGTCTTGCGCAGGTGGAAACGGGCGGCCCCGATGGCGCGCTTGGGATGGGCAAGCGTGGCCCGGCCGATGTAATAGAGGTTCTGCCCCGGCGCGCCATTGTTGCGCGCAAATCGCGCGGACAGCATATCGGCGTTGTATCGGATCGTCTTGAGAAACGATGGGCCATAGGCCTCGAGATGCGGGCGATACTTCCGGTAAATGAGGTGATTGCAGGCCCGGATCTCTTGCGCATTCCGGCCCACATCCGATTTGTGATACTTGCACAAAACGCCTGTGCGGCGCGGGACGGTCAGTATCCCGCCCGCCAGCACAAAGCGGACGAAGTAATCGAGATCCTGTAGGCGCGGCAAGCGCTCGTCGAACCGCCCGGCGATCTTGAACGCCTTCGCCGTGCCCAAGAGCGTCCAGAGATACGCGCGCAGCTTCTGGCCCAGCATCAGCTCGCGCATCTGCCGCACATCCGTCTGCTGCTCGATCTGCCGCGCGCGCCGCCCCTCCCACTGCCAATCGTAATGGCAGGTGATCCAGTAGCGGTCGGCATCTTCCCCGATATACCGCAGGCGGCTGATCTGCTCGAACTGCTTTTCCAGCTTCTCAGGATACCATGTGTCCCCCGCATCGAGCCACGCGACGAAGGGGTTGTCGACCCCATCCAGCAAGCGATTGCGCGTGTAAGGGCGCCCCCGGTTCACCGGATTGCGCTCCAGGGTCACCGGAAGGGGAAACGCCTCCGCCTGCGCCTCGATCTCCTGGTAGAACTCCGGCTCAGAGCCATCGTCGACCAGCACAACACGCATATCGCCGGTCCAGGTCTGCGCGGCGATGGACTCGAGCGAAATCCGCAAACCTTCCGGGTCGCGAAAATGCGGGATCAGAATGTCGACACCGGCCATGTCTCAGCTCGCTCCGCCGCCCCGGCCCCAATTACCGCCGCGCGACCCCACAAACATCGGCGCATCCTTGGCCGCCTGAAATAGCGCCTTCGATTTGTTGACCGTCTCCTGATACTCGCGCTCCGGCACGCTATCATAAACCACACCGCCACCGGCCTGCACGTAGAGTGTCCGATCCTTCACCACCGCCGTACGCAGGGCAATGCAAATATCCATGTCGCCCTGGGCGGAGAAATACCCTACACCGCCACCATAGACGCCGCGCTTCTCGGTCTCCAGCTCGTCGATGATCTCCATCGCCCGGACCTTCGGCGCGCCAGAAACGGTGCCTGCGGGCAATCCTGCCAAAAGCGCCGACAACGCGTCCTGATCGGGCGAAAGCTCCCCTGTGACGTTGGAGACAATATGCATCACATGGCTGTAGCGCTCTATGACGAACTGCTCATTGGGATTGACCGTGCCAATGCGCGCCACCCGTCCCACATCGTTCCGCCCCAGGTCGAGCAGCATCAGATGCTCGGCCCGCTCCTTCGGATCGTTCAGAAGATCGCGCTCATAGGCCAGGTCCTCCTCGGTCGTCCCACCGCGCGGCCGCGTGCCCGCAATGGGCCGGATCGTCACCTGGGAGCCCTGCACCTGCACCAGGATTTCGGGGCTCGCGCCGATCACCTGGAACCCGCCGAAATCGAAATAGAACATGTAGGGCGAGGGGTTGGTGCGCCGGAGCGCCCGGTAAAGCGAGAAGGGCGGCAAGGCAAAAGGCTGCGCCCAGCGCTGCGACGGCACGACCTGAAAGATATCGCCCGCGACGATATACTCCTTCGCCTTGTCCACCATCTCGCAATAGGCATCGAATGCGACATTGGAAACCGGCGCCGGGGCGGGCTCGTCGGGATCGCCATGCGCGGGCGATGAAACCGGCGTTCGGTCCAGATCGCGCACCGCATCCATCACCCGTTCCGCGGCCTGCGCATAGGCGGCCTTGGGCGAAAGGCCCGAAGCGGCCCAAGCTGGCGAAATGATCGTGACCTCGCCCTTCACGCCATCGACGACCAGAACGACCGAAGGCCGGATCATCACCGCGTCGGGCAGACCAAGCGGGTCGGGGTTCACATCCGGCAGCCGCTCCACAAGCCGCACCATGTCATAGCCCAAATAGCCGAATAGCCCGGCCGCCATCGGGGGCAAATCCTTGGGCAGATCGATCCGCGATTCCGCGATCAGCGCCCGGAGGCTCTCCAGCGGCGGGCGATCATCGCTCTCCCAATGTCCGTCGTCAAATCGGGCCTGCCGATTGAGACGCGCTGTCTCGCCCTGGCATTGCCAGATCAGATCCGGCCGCATGCCCATGATCGAATACCGCCCTTTCGTCTCACCGCCGGTGACGGATTCCAGAAGAAAGCAGTTGGCGCGCGCCTCGGTCAGCTTCAGCATCAGCGAAACCGGCGTGTCGATATCGGCCAGAAGCCGCGCCCAAACCACTTGATTGCGCCCGGCCGCGAACTCGGCCTCAAACTCGGAAAATTCGGGAAAGAGCTTCATCGGGTGGGCCCGGCTCCCTGTGCTACAAGTATCAGGGGAACTGCTCCAAGGTCGCGTCGATGACAGACTGGTTGAGCCGCACATCGGCTGAACCGACCAGGGCATTGACGAGCGCCAGGCGGAGATCGTCTTGCACCTGTAGATCGAACTGCGCCGCCGTCGCCTCGCGAAAGTCGGAAATGTCAGGATCGTCGGGCGCAACCGGAAGAATGCTCGTAACCTGCGCAAGCACCAATCCGTCCTCGCCCATCGCCCGCGCGACGCCATCATCTTCCGCCGCAAACACCGCCTCGATCAGCGCCGGAGGCACGCCCGAGACGACGTTGGACCGGGTCAGCGGCCCCTCGGCGGAGACATCCGCCCCGACCGTCTCCGCTGCATCGGCCATGCTGGCGCCACCCTCAAGATCGACCTGAAGCGTCTCGGCAAGCGCGCTCAAGGCAGCCTCCAACTCCTCCGCACGCCAATCGTCGGCGACGGTGACCTCTACGTCCTCAAACGGGATCGGCGCTGGCGGCTCGCTCCCGTCGAGGCGCAACGTCAGGTAGGTCCCGTCGGACAATTCCACGAGGTCGGTTTCCTCCCCCTCCCGCGCCCCAGCGAGCGCACGCAAGAAGGCAGGATCCTGGGCCAGCGGGTCGTCGCTTCCGTCAAAAACCTCAACGGAGCCCAAATCCATGATCGTCTCGCTGGCGATCTCATCGAGCCGCGCCCCGCCCGCGATCAAGTCCTCGATCACCTCCAGATCACCAAGGATCAGATCCCGCGCTTCTTCCAGCGCAAGCTGCTCGCGGATTTGCGCGCGGGCCTCCTCAAACGGCGTTTCTTCCGCATCGAAGATCCCGTTCACCCGATAGATCGAAGGCCCAAGCGCTGAGGGCACGGGGCCGTAAATCCCCGGCTGGTCCGGGCCAAACACCGCGTCGCGGGCCTCTCGCGCCAGATCTGACGCCGTGAGCAGGCCAAGATCCAGATCATCGGGCGTGAGCCCGCGCTCGGCGGCAATCTCGTCGAAGGTGGCGCTGCCCTCAGTGATCTCCGCCATGGCCTCTGCGGCCTGCGCGTCGGTGCCAAATCCGATCCGCTCCAAAAGCCGCCGCGCAGGGAGCTGAAACCGCTCGATATTCTCGTCATAAGCCGCGCGCAACGTGGCGTCTGGGATGGTGACCGTCTCGGCGAGCGTTGCTGGCGAGACAATCGCGTAGCTCACATTCTGAACCTCAGGCCGCATGTAGCGATCGCCATGCGTGTTATAAAACGCGCGTATCTCGGCCTGTGTCGGCTCCGGCGGTCCGGCGGGCAGATCCGCCTCCGTCAGCACGATCCAGTCGAAGGTCCGCCGCTCGCCCACAAATTCGACGATCACCTCGGTCGCCGCCGGAGGCATGCCGCTCGGCGCGGTGACGCTCGCGATGTAAAGCGCGCGCGCAATCTCGTCGCGGATCGACGCCTCGAATTCTGCGGGGTTCGATCCGATGCGGTTGAGCTGGTTGAGATACGCCTCGCGGCTGAACCCGTCAGCGGTGCGGAATGCCCCGATCTGCTGAAGCTGCTCGCGAACCGCCTCATCGCCCACGGAGATCCCGAGCCGGTTTGCCTCGCCATCGAGCGCGGCATCGTTCACCAGCCGCAACAGCGCCCGCTGATCGAGCCCGAAGGCACGAGCCTGCTCCATGGTGAAGGGCTGCCCGGTCTGCGCGGTCAATGCGCGCAAATCCTGCTCCAAAGAGCGGGCCAGATCCTGAGCCGACACCCGCTCATCGCCAACACGAGCCACCTCTCGGGTGGACATACCGCCCCCGGTGGTAATGCCGAAGCCCGCAAGGCCCACGAAGAGCAAGCCCATCAGGATCCAAACAAAAATGTTGGAACGCCCGTCTCGGAAGGATTTCAGCATGACAGAGACATATCCCGCGCAAACAGCCGCCCGACTTCTAAGCCGCGGCACTGCGGCTGACAAGAGCGCGTGCGCCGCGCGGGCGGACCAAATAGCGTCGCGATTGGGCCATCAGGGTGACATGAACCCTTGACGCCGCGCAGAAGGAGCGAGGACACTCAACCTACATTTGCCGAGTTATTGGTATGACCGGTCGGATCGACGTCTTCATCAGTTACAAGCGCGAGGAACGGGCGCTCTCGGAAAAGGTCAGGGGCGCGCTGATTGACGCAGGCTACACTGCGATCACAGACCTCAACATCGCCAAAAACGAAGAGTTCGGCGACGCCATCGACACGATGATCCGCACCGCGAAGCTCACCTTGGTTCTCTGGACCAAGGCGTCTGCCGCGTCCGATTGGGTCAGGAAGGAAGCGCGCCTCGCGCGTGATCTTGAAAAAGCAGCAAAGCCGAACCGCTATCTCGGGGTGATGGTTGAGAATGTCGATCTCGACCTGCCCCCGGATCTGCGCGGGTTGCAAATGGTCGACATCCACGCGGGCGGGCTCGACGAGGCCGGTATCGCGCAGGTGGTCGCCGAAGTGCGCGAAATTCTGGGCATTGAAGCGCAACAGGCAGCACAGAAAGCCGAGTCGGACAGCGCAGCCCTTTCAGAGGAATGGCAATACTATGACCTCGCCCGCTCTATCAATGTCGCGGCGGCATACCGGCGCTTCCTCGCGCGCTATCCGGATGGCGAATTTGCAGATGACGCGCGTCGGCAGTTGGGCATGTTCACCTGGTATCTGCACCCATTCCGGCGTGGAAATGCCTCAAATACCATTGCGGCCTTGGGCATCGTCGGCACAATAAGTGCAGCCGTCTGGGGCGCCACCCGCGATCCAGTGATCCTCGGCATCGATCCAGACGATCACGCCGTGATCGTAGCCGAGCGCGACGCAGCATTGGCACGGGCGGAGGACTTGGCAGAGGAGAAGGATGCGGAGGCAGCGCGGGCTGACCGTGGGGTTGCGGCGCTTCAAATTGAACATGACGCACCATTGGTCCAACTAGCGGAACACGACGCTCCGCCCAAGGTCGAGGCTGAATGCGACGCAAACGGTGAACCCGGCATCCGCATGCCACAAATAGACCGGTGCATCGCACTGGACGCCCCCTATTTGAATTTCGAGCACGAGCGGAATCTGACTGACCTTTCGCCACTATCTGCTTTGACTTCGCTGCAGGCTTTGAATCTTAGCTTTACAGAGGTCTCTGACCTCTCGCCGCTTAAGAACCTCAACTCACTGGAGTCTTTGTTTCTCAGGGAAACACTGGTTTCCGATCTCTCGCCGCTGCAGAATCTCACCGAGTTGACGGGACTCGGGACACCTGATGTAGCGTATCACGAAGGAAGAGATGCCGTGCAAGCCGCCATTGCAGAATGGTCCCCTTGAGATCTTGGGTCAGTCTCGTCGATACGCCGCGACCAGACCACCTCAAAGACGTGCTGCCGGACCAAAGTCCCCACGAGCCCCCGGCATCACCACTCACGCGTTCACGCCCTTCATCCCCTCCTCGGTGTAGCGCGCGCCCGAAACCGGACGTGCAGCAAGCCCCGCATCGATCTCCGCGAGCTCCGCAGCACTCAAGCGGATCTCCACCGCAGCGGCATTCTCGCGCAGATAACGGATCTGCTTCGTGCCGGGGATCGGCACGATATCGTCTCCCTGGGCCAACAGCCAGGCCAGCGATAGCTGGGCCTGCGTGCAGCCCTTCCGCGCGGCAATCCCCCGCACCAGATCCGCGATCCGCTTGTTCGTGGTGACGGCCTCGGCCTGGAACCGCGGGAGCGACGCGCGAAAATCCCCGGCCTCGAACTCAGTTTGGCTCTGAAAGCGGCCGGTGAGAAATCCACGCCCCAAGGGCGAATACGGCACAAACCCGATCCCCAAGGCGCGACAGACGGGCAAGACCTCCTGCTCAACCTCGCGCGACCAGAGGGAATACTCGGTCTGCACCGCGGTGACCGGATGCACAGAATGCGCCCGCCGCAGCGTCGCAGCACTGACCTCGCACAAACCGATCCGGTCGATCTTGCCCTCTTCGACAAGCCGGGAGAGACCGCCCATCGTCTCCTCAATGCTCTGGGCGCCGTTGACCCGGTGCACATAATAGAGATCGATCCGGTCGACACCGAGCCGCCGCAACGACCCCTCGCAGGCCGCCCGCGCATAATCCGGGCTGTTATCCAGGCGCCGCTTGTATTCGCCGGGCTTGCGCACGATCCCGAACTTGGTGGCGATCTTGAGCCCCGCGCCTGAGCGCGCCAGCCCCGACCGCGCGAGAAACGCGCCAATCAACTCTTCATTGTGGTGCGGGCCATACATGTCCGCCGTGTCGAAAAAGTCGATCCCGAGTTCCACAGCCTCGTGCAACACCCGCATCGCCGCCTCGTCATCGCGAGGCCCATAGAACTCACTCATTCCCATGCAGCCGAGGCCGAGCGCGGAGACCATGAAACCTTCAGCGAGAGTGCGTCTTTCCATATCGATCTCCCCTCCTGTCACCTTGTTCGCAAGATCCAAGAATGGCATTTCCGTTTGATGCCGAATATCGACGATTCTCAGAACCTATTTTCCAAAACTGGAAAGTTCTTGGCGAAACCCCTGGTCTGGGACGATCTCCGCGCCTTCCTTGCTGTGGCCCGCGCGGGCAGTCTGAGCGGTGCCGTGGCACAGCTCAGCATCGGAATAGCCACGGTGTCGCGCCGCATTGAACGGCTGGAATCTGCCCTCGGCCAGCCCGTCTTCACGCGCCACCAAAGCGGCTACCGGTTGACGGACGAAGGCGCAGCCCTCGTGGAACGCGCAGAAGAGATGGAGGCGGCCGCCCAGGCAATCACCTCCGGGTTCCGGCAAGACGCCCCCGTTTCCGGTGTCGTTCGGCTCGCCACGGCGGAGAACCTGGCAAACGCTCTGATCGTGCCTGCGCTTGGGCGGTTGCGGGAAACCTACCCAAATCTCTCCCTGGAAATCCTGACGGATGTCACAACCGTCAACCTGCACAGGCGCGACGCCGATATTGCGTTGAGAATGGTGAAGCCTGACCGGGGCAATGTCACGCTTCAAAGACTGGGCCCGCTCGGCTTTGGCCTCTATGGCTCCACCGGATATCTGTCGCGACGGGTCGCGGCATCAGATGCAAGCAGCTACGAGACCGACGCTTTCATCGGCTGGACCGAAGCTTACACGGCTCTACCAGCGGCACAATGGATCGAACGCGTTCTGCAAGGGCGGCCCGCAGCGCTTACGACGACGAGCCTGGCGTCGCAGATGGTGGCATGCGCGCATGGTCTGGGGCTGGCGGTCTTGCCGCACTTTTTGGCGCGCCCGCAAGGGTTGGTCTGCCTTGATGGCGATCTCGGCGTGGATCAGACCATTTGGCTGGTCACGCATTCGGATCTGGCGCAATCCCGGCGCGTCGGGGTTGTTGCGGATTTTCTCCGCGATCTCGTCAAACGCCAACGCGCCGCCCTCGCAGGGTGAAAGAGGCGCATCGCATTGCGCACTGTATCCCGCCGCCTCTGCCACATCCGGTTTGACTCGGCGCCCGGCATGCCTCACCAAAGCAAAGAGGGAGCAAGCATTGCTGGGGGGCAAGCATGGCATTCGTATTCGGCGACGACAATCGCGACGTGATCAACCTCACATCGCCGAGCAATGGCAACGATACGACATCGACCAACGGCGACGACCAGATCTTTGCCTATGGCGGGAATGACGACGTTCGGGGTGAAGAAGGCGCGGACTATATCGAAGGCGCCGACGGCGATGACGTCCTTCGAGGAAATGAGGGCAAGGACCAGATTTCCGGCGAGGAGGGCAACGACAGCCTCTTCGGGGGCGACGGTGGCGATCTCATGTTCGGCGGAAGGAGCAGGGACGAATTGACCGGCGGTAAGGGCAACGACCGGCTGTTCGGCGATCTTGGCCATGACATCATCGACGGCGGCAACGGAAGGGACATCATCGACGGCGGTAAGGGCAACGATACCCTAACCGGCGGCAAAGGCGATGACATCTTCTTGTTCGCAGAAGAGGAGCTTGGCGGGAAAGATACGATCACTGACTTTGGATCGGGCGAAGATCAGATCGGCCTAGCCGGCATGGGCCTGAGCTTCAGCGATCTGGAAATCACCGCGCGCGACGACGACACGAAAATCCGGTTCTTCTACGAGGACGAGAGGCAGGCCATCTTCCTCGAAGACACAGAACCCAGCAGCATCACCGCGGATGACTTTATATTCTAAGGCGATTGCCGAGAGTGTTCGGCTCGTTCGCTTGTCTGACCCCTCGAGGCGAAGAGACACATCCCACCCGCCCTAACCGGGCATTTCAAGCGCGCGCGGCCTGGAGGAAGAGGTGTTGCCGAGCGCTCAGCCTTGTCACCATGCTTGCGGCCGCTGGAGTTTCAGCAGCTTAGTAGAAACGTGCGTCATCGCTTCAAGCTCTCTAACTTTGCTTTGATTCTATATTCAGAAAATAATGGAACCGAATTTTTAAAAATTTTTATAAAACTGATATGGCCTTAGGAAAAATTACTATGCACTATATTCAAGATTTTTATTGAACCATATTTCAATGCATACTTTGCTATGCTTCAATTTTACTTATTATGAATATTTTTACCTGAAAAACAGTTTCTAATTACATAATCATGTATATCTTTGATATTTATTTCTGTATCATAGTGTCCATATGAATTTGCTATTTTATCTGCATTATGAGATTTTCTAATACTAAATAGAACGTATTCTATTTGTTTATTATCTTGAAAATCCTTATTGAATGTTGACCTTACTCGACAATAATGGTTATTTGAAATCTCTAATATCGAATATATTAGTCTTGTCGGAGGATTCTCTACACTGTTGTTTATTATATATCTATCAGTCATTATATAACAATATCTATACTGATTTGTATATGAGCAGATATCAGGATATTGATCTACAAATTGATTCATTTGATCCTGGTCTTCTATGAATTGGATTTCATAAACACTCTTATTACTATAGTCATTTCCAACAATTTCGAAATAGGGTGACGGAGGGTAAAAGCAAGAAGAAAGAAGAAAGAACATCAGGATATTAGAAAGTAATATTTTTCCGATTAGGCTTGTAATTAGCTTTCTTTTCATTGGTTTTCTCGACATCTCTATATTTTTGTAATCGACATTTTTCGAACTTTATTTACTACCATCATCGCGATATATTTTCGATTGGTATTTATTTACGCAGCGTCGACTGTAAATTCCTCCGTAACGATTTACTAGCGTCTTGTCCGGCTCACCACACTCCCGCGCCACCAGCAATGACTTACATCAACCCGACAGATAGTCTTATCAACGCGTTTCGGCGGACACATTAAGGCCAAAGCCCGGTCTTTTCCAAGTTCCGCAGGTGCGTCACGTTGAACCCAACTCTCGGCGGGCGGATACCGCCCGCGCGCAATTTTGACACTACCAGAACACTACCGGTTCCATACCGATTCCATACTCGAATTACAGGGCAGACTCCGGGCGAGAATCCCGGCGTTCAGGCCCGGTTCAACGCAAAACGCAGGGTGCGCGCAAGCTCCGCCGCGGTGCAGGGTTTCTGGATCCACGTCGCTTCTTGGTTGCCGGAATTCTTCGTCTCTAGCCCCGCATAGCCCGACATATAAACGACGGGCACGCTTGGGCGGCGGGCCCGCAACTCCCGGGCCAAGCCATAGCCATCGGTCTTTCCCGGCATCATGATATCGGTGAGCAAAAGGTCGAATTCGATGCCGTCATCGATAAGCTCTAGCGCCTCATCCCCTGATTTTGCTGATAAAAAACGATATCCGAGCGATGTCACCATGTCCTTAATCATTGCCTGAAGACTGGCGTCATCCTCCACCACGAACAACCGCTCTGATTGCCCCATCGGCATCGGCAGCCGGGCCTCGGTCTGGTCCGCCGCGCCCTGCGGCGTGCCGCGTGGGATTAACAGCCGAACGGTCGTGCCAAGCTTCGGCTCGGAATAGATCCTCATCTCACCTCCCGATTGCTGGACGAATCCATAGACAATCGACAAACCCAAACCGGAGCCCGAATTTGCACCTTTTGTCGTGAAAAACGGATCTATCGCCCGCCTCCTCACCTCGCTCGACATGCCCGGCCCGTCATCGGTCACGGAGATCTCGACGAAGCGGGTCTGGCGCGGCGGAACATCGAGCGGTGCGCTGCGCGTGTCATCCTCCGCGATCTTCCTCGTATCGGCGATCATCGGTCGATCAACGCCTCGCACCGCAATCCGGATCGAGCTCCCATGACCGGAGGCATGGATCGCGTCACGGCTGTTTAACACAAGATTGACCAGGGCGCTTTCAAGCTGTCCTTGATCGCAATAGACCCACAGCGCGTCGTCGGGTTCGTCTAGGCTGATTTCGATTGGTTCCTTGATCGTCGCGTGCAGCAGGCCCCGAATGTCATGGAGCGTTTCTGAGACCGGCCTTGAAACTGCGGCGCCTGGTTGTTTCTTGGCGAAGGTCAAGAGGCGGCGCGACAGATCGGAGCCGCGAGAGACGGAGGATTTGGCCCGTTCGAGCCAATCGCGCACCTTCTCTGGTAAGGGCGTATTGAGCGACAGTTCCAACGCATACATAATTGAAGCGAGTATATTATTGAAATCATGGGCGATTCCGCCGGTGAGCTGACCAAGCGCATCAAGCCGCCCCGCCCTCTCGAACTTCTGCCGTCCAACTTCCTGATCGGTCACATCCTCGAAGACCATGACAATCCGGATCGGAAGATCGCTCTCGGTTTCATAACGCGCCGGACCCGCATGTTGGGTTGAGACCCGGAGATAGCGCATCTCCCCACCTACTCCCAACCGTCGGGCGACCACCTCGCCCCGAGCTGTCCCGCCACGAAACGTTGTGGCGACCGGATCGGCATCGGAATCGAGAGGCGAAAGACTCTCTGCGTTCAGGAAACCCAGATCCTTTGGCCACAGGAACGGCGCGCTGGCATGCCCCAAACCAAACATCGACCGCGCGATCCCGTTCGCGAGAAGCACATTTCGATCCGCACCGAGCGCCACGACACCGCTCGTCGAGGTTTCCAGCACCATTTCAAGCCGTTCATTGGCTCGCTTGATCGCCTGAAGCGCTGCGGCTTCCTGACGTCTCAGAATGACGAAAGCCGAAATCGCGGTGACAACCAACAAACCATTGAAAATCGCCGTCAGGGCACTGATCTGCAGGACCCGGCGGTCCATCTCCGTGGTGCGCGCCCCGAAGGCCGCGCTGGCGCTGGCGCTGAGCGCGTCCATCGTGTTGGTGGCGAAATCGTCGGACGTCCGCACCAAACGATCGAGGTCCGAAGGACTGAGATCGGCTGCGCTCCCCCGTTCAAGACGGCTCGATATCTCATCATAGGTGTCAAGCGTTTCACGGACAGGGGAGAAATCGATGCTAAGCTCAGCGGACGCCGCTAGGACGGCGATCCGCTCCAAAGTTTCCCGGGCGGATTGAATGTCCTGTCGGGCTGCAGCCAGGTGCTGCGGATCCTCCGGTTGCAATACCGCGTTCTTGAAATCATGGATAAACCCGCCGTATCCAGCCTGGTTCTCGAACGCGGTCAACTCGCTCAAGAGCTCCGCATCCTGCGTCAGAAGCAGTCTTTCGACCCGGCGCAGATCCAAAAACATGACCCAGAATGCAATGAACACCAGGATAAACAATGCGCCCGCCCCAAAGAGGACGAGGCGCGCGATCTGGATATAATTGCTGGAAAGCCTCAACGGTGCCACCTCGTGGAAACCACGCCTATGCCCTGTTTCTCTGCGGATGCGAAACAACGCCTACCAAATTGAACACTGAGACGTTCCCTTGAGATCCAACTCTACTTCAAGGCGAACCATAACGGGCGTGGCACAGTCTTTGAAAGCCCGAACACAGCACGCATTCTGTTGACGCCGCCCCCCCGACCGCTTTACGCCCTCGGCCCATGGCGGAGCCCCCGTTTTTAACCCTTTCAGAAATCCGTTTGACATTCGGCGGGGCGCCACTCCTCACCGGAGCCACGCTAGCGGTGCAGCCTGGAGACCGCATCGCGCTTGTCGGCCGCAACGGTTCGGGAAAGTCGACGCTCATGAAGATTATGGCAGGCAGCGTCGAACCCGATGAAGGAGACAGGTTTCTTCAGCCAGGCCGCGCGGTCGGCTACATGTCCCAGGACCCGGATTTTGCGGGCTTCGCAAGTCTTGCGGCCTTTGCGGCGTCAGGACTGGAGGCCTCCGAAACTTGGCGCGCGGAGATGGCACTCGACGGGCTCAAGGTCGCCCAATCGACCGATCCCCTGTTAGCTTCGGGCGGCGAAAGGCGACGGGCTGCTCTGGCCAAGATCCTCGCCGAGGCCCCCGACCTCCTGCTCTTGGACGAGCCGACAAACCATCTCGATATCGAGGCCATCGCGTGGCTGGAGGCGCATTTGCGCGAAAGCCGTACGGCGTTCGTCTGTGTCAGCCATGACCGCGCCTTTTTGCGCCATCTGACCAACCGGATCCTTTGGGTGGACAGAGGCGTGGTGCGGCGCCTCGACCGGGGTTTCGCGGACTTTGAGGAATGGCGCGACAAGACCTTTGAGGAGGAGGATCTGGCACGCCACAAACTCAACCGTCTCATCAAGTCGGAAGCGCGGTGGGCTGTGGAAGGGATCTCCGCGCGCAGGAAGCGCAATCAAGGCCGGGTGCGCAGGCTCGGTGAACTGCGCGCCGAACGGCAAGCCCAGATCCAACGCAGCACGACAGCGAAGATGGAGCTCGACAGCTCAGTGCAGTCGGGCAAGCTCGTGGCGGACGCAAAGAACATTTCGAAACGGTTCGGCGACAAGCGGATCGTTCGGGATTTCTCCGTCAAGATCCAGCGCGGCGACCGTATCGCATTGGTGGGACCCAATGGCGCAGGCAAGACCACCCTCCTGAAGCTGTTGATCGGCGAAATTGCCCCGGATGAGGGTTCTGTGCGCCTGGGAACAAACCTCACCCTGGCAGTGTTCGACCAGAACCGGGCCGCGCTCGATCCTGAAGCAAGCCTGTGGTACACTTTGAACGGCGATCAGGAAGTCGGTGTTTCGGGTCGCGGCGACCAGGTTATGGTCCGTGGCCGGCCACGTCACGTGGTGGGCTACCTCAAGGATTTTCTCTTCAGCGAAGCGCAGGCGCGTGGCCCTGTCGGCGCGCTTTCGGGCGGCGAGAAGGCCCGGCTCCTCCTGGCACGCCTGATGGCGCGGGAGACGAATCTCTTAGTTCTGGACGAGCCGACGAACGATCTCGATGTCGAAACGCTCGACCTTCTGGAAGACCTTATCGCCGATTATGCCGGAACCGTCCTGCTCGTGAGCCACGACCGTGACTTCATCGACCGAATCGCGACCATGACGATCGCGCTAGAAGGTGAGGGACAGGCCACGCTCTATGCAGGCGGCTGGAGCGATCATCTTGCCCAGCGCCAGCCGCCGCGCGACGTGGGAAAACCTGGCGCACCCAAGAAGCCAAGCCTTCCAGCTACGAAGCCGAGCACGCCCGCTGCCCCGTCACAACGCGGCCTCACCTTTACTCAGATCCACAGGCTTGAGGAATTGCCAGGCCAGATCGACAGGTTGACCGCTGAAATAGCTAAACTGGAAGCGTTTCTCTCCGACCCCGAGCTCTTTGAGCGCGAACCGGCCAAATTCCGAAAAGCGTCCGACGCGCTCGCCGAGCGCCAAACCGCCTTATCCTCGGCTGAGGAAGAATGGCTGGACCTCGAAGCGATGCGGGAAGACGCCGCAGAAAGCTGAACTGCGAGCGAGCGCCGGGGGGCCGTAATTGGATCCAGTTCTCCGCCGGAGGATTTGGAAAATCTGCCGGGTGTGACAACACCGACCTCAAAAAAACTGCTGTTTCTTGCGCATCGGGATGTGGAGTGACGGACCAGTCACGCGCTTGAGACTCGCACCGGCGAAAAGTCGACATGCCAGCACAACGCGGCGCCGGGGTTAAGCCAAATCCCGAGGGCGCCGTGCGGTGCCGGCGGCAGGTGTCTGCCAGGAGGCGGGCATTCGGGCATCCCCCGGAAACTGCCCCACCTCTGGTTGGAGATTTGTTCGCGATGCGCCACGTGCAGAAGATTTTGGCAGGCTGGTCCGTTGGCCAAAACCGTCGCGTGATAGAGCGCGCGATTGCCTGTTTGTCTCTTGCTGTCTTTCCGACCCTGATTGCTGCTTTGGCCTGCGCCCATGAACTCCCCCGCCTGCTGCCGGACGATCCAGGTGCAATTTTCGGACCTACCGGCGCCGATCCGGTCTTTACTGCATTGATGCTCGGCGCTGCGGTCCTGTCGGGAGGGATCGCGATCCTGCTGGCGCTCTTGATCAAAGAGCGCCCGGAGCGGCCTGAGGCGAGCGTCGATCGCTCCCTCCTGACGCTGGCCCCCTCGCTCGGACCACTTGCTATCCGTCTCGGGCTCGGCGCAATGCTTGGGCTCTCGGCCATCGGCGGCATGGCGCAAGCTGGGGCATCCCCGTGGAGCGCGCCATCGCTCTTGCTTCCCGAGTTGCAGCTGATGCGCCTTCCCGGCGCGGGTATCTTGGTGCCATTGCAAGCTGTGTTGGCCCTCATGCTTTTCAGCGGGTTGCTTGGGCGCATAGCCGGTCTCGCTGTGATCTTACTGGCATGCCTCGGCTGTATCGTCTTTGGTCTCGACTTTCTGCATCACGCCGCCGCGTTCGTGGCGCCAGGCCTGATCCTGGTGATCTTCGGAAGCGGTGCACTTTCCCTCGACCGGGCCCTCGGATCAGAGGACTGGGCCGCGCCTTCCGAGCGCTTGGCACGGATCCTCTGGCCGCTGAGCTTTGGCATCATCGGGATCGATCTCGCCTATCTGGGTGCGGCTTCCGGAGTGAGCCATTCCCCGGCCTTCATGGAGGCGATGCGCGGCGGCGTCACGCCCGGACACTTCCATCTGGAGCTTGCGCTGCCGGTACTGGCGGGCGTGCAGCTCGTGGCGGGGCTCCTGCTGGCCTGCCGCCAGTTCGTCCGGCCGATTTGCTTTGGCATCATGGTGGGAATTCTCGTCTTCACCGTCGGAAACAGCGGGGTGGTCATGCGCTATGCCAGTATTCTGGGCCTATGCGCCTTGTTCGTTCTATCGGGGAGCCGCTGGGATGCTGCATCCACGGCCTTGCAACTCAAAAGCCGCTAGAGCACGCACCGTCGTATTTTCAACATTCGCCCGCAGGTTATCCCCCCTTGCCTTGCGGCATCGATGCGCGCAGATTTCGCCGAGTCGCGGACCGTCTAGAACCATCCGCTGAAAGGGGAGGTGTTTCGTGTTTCTGCGGGTGGAACCCATGAGCAGGGAGGAGATGACGGTGTATCTCGACACCGTGGCGGCCCTGCGCATCACGGTCTTCTCCGAATTCCCTTACCTCTACGACGGCGACATGGACTACGAACGCCGCTACCTTTCCTCCTACCTGGAGAGCGAAAATGCCATCATCGTCGGAGCTTGGGCCGGTCCGCAACTCGTTGGCGTCTCGACCGGAACACCCATGGAGGACCACGCGGAGGACTTTGCCGATGCGCTCAAGAACGCAGGGGTCGGCATCTCACGCACCTTCTACTGTGCGGAATCCGTTCTGCTGCCGGAATATCGCGGACAAGGAATCGGAGCGCGCTTTTTCGATGAAAGAGAGGCCCATGCCTTGGCCATCGGGCGAACCTGGTCGGCCTTTTGCTCTGTGATCCGCCCGGACGATCACCCAGAACGGCCCGCAGACTACGCCCCGCTCGATAAGTTCTGGAAGAGGCGCGGTTATCGGCCAATGCCCGGGTGTATTGCCAAATTTGCCTGGAAAGACCACGAAGACACGCGCGAAACGGTTAAATCCCTACAGTTTTGGATCCGGAATCTGAGGACTCCGACGCCATGAAGATCGCCACGGCCGCCTATCCCATCGACTGGCACAATCGCTGGAACGACTATGTCGGTAAGCTGCGGGTCTGGGTGAGAACGGCGCGCGACCAAGGTGCAGATCTGCTGGTCTTCCCAGAATATGCCAGCATGGAGCTCGCAAGCCTCGCGGAGGAGAAATACGCCCGTGACCTGGCCCTCTCTATCGAGGCCGTCACAGCACGGCTTGGCGATGTCGACAGCCTTCACGCTTCGCTCGCGCGGGAGTTCGGCGTCCATATCTGTGCGGCAAGTGCTCCGATAAAGCGCGCCGGACGCCTGCCCGCAAACCGCGCCCGCCTGTTTGGCCCTGACGGAACGATGGGTGTCCAGGACAAGCTCATCATGACGCGGTTCGAGCGCGACGAATGGAACATCGGAGCGGGGGACGGGCTGGCCCTGTTTGAAACCGCACTTGGAAAGATCGGGATCCTCATTTGCTACGATGCGGAATTCCCTCTTCTGGCGCGTCGCTTGGTCGAGGCGGGGGCGGAGATTCTTCTGGTCCCAAGCTGCACGGACACGCTTCAAGGCTACTCACGAGTGCGTGTGGGCGCGATGGCCCGCGCGCTCGAAGGCCAATGCATCGTTGTGCATGCAGCGACCATTGGAAACGCCAAATGGCTCACGGCGCTGGATGCGAATGTCGGCGCCGCGGCGATCTATGCGCCTCCGGATGGAGAATTTCCCGATACCGGCGTTATTGCCGAGGGCAAGCTCGGCGAACCGGGCTGGGTATTCGGGGAAGTCGATCTGGGGGATGTTCGCGCGATCCGCGAGGCCGGAACCGTTCTGAACGTCCAGCACTGGCCGGAGCAGGAAGCCGGAGGTGGCACAGCCGAGGTTGAAACCGTCAACCTTCTCGCCACGGAGACTTCCCCACCACAGAGCGACGCAGCAACCGTGGAAGACGACGAGGCGACAAGCCAGAGCTCTGCCCCGTCTGGCTGAAACCGGGCGGCCTTTAAGCCGGGAGCGTTCGCCACGCCGCGAAAGCGGCGCATGTCCTCCCGGCGTGGCCTAACGTCTTGAGAGTAGGGAAGCCTTCGGGTGCGGATGCGCCTGCCAAAGGGCAAGCAGGCGCAGCCTTGCTATACGACGGGCGACATGTCAGCCGGTCATCAACCGGTGGTGCGCCGCACGCCCGTTTCACGCACCACAGGGATCCAAATTCCGCGCTGTGTCTCGTAATAGGTGTCGACCTCGGCCGGTGTCATCGGGCCGGGCACGATGGAACCCAAATCCGTCAGCTGCGTGCGCACGGCATCGGACTGAACGATCTGGTTCACCTCTGTGTTGATGCGTGACACAATCTCGTCCGGCGTACCGGCAGGAGCAGCGATGCTGTTCCAAGTTTGCGAGACGAACCCGTCGAGACCAGCCTCGGAGATCGTCGGGATATCCGGCGCCGCTTCGAGACGCGAAGGTGCCGCAACGCCGAGCGGTTTCACCGCGCCGTCTCGGATCTGTCCGATGGCGCTCAGCGCGGGAATAAACTGGAACGTAAGCCGCCCGGCGATCAGATCGCGCAGCGCCTCGCCGCTCTTGGGATAAGGGACATGGGTGATATCCAGGCCCAACTCAGACAAGAACAGAGCGCCAGTAATGTGGGTTGTCGTGCCGGCAGGTCCGGAGCCAAACTGCGCTTCACCAGGATTGGCCCGCAACATCTCGACCAATTCCTCCACAGAGTTCGCGGGAGAGTCGTTGTTGACCAGAAGCACCATGGGCACTTCGTTCATCATCGCCACACCGGTCAGAGTGTTGGTGATGTCCACTGGGAGCGGCTCGAACAGCGCAATATTGTGCACGAGCTGCGAAGACGTACCGACAAGGAGCGTGTAGCCATCGGGATCAGCGATACTCACCGCCTCTGTGCCCTGCATGCCAGAGGCAGAGGAGAGGTTCTCCACCACGATCGTCTGGCCCAGGACGCCTTCAAGCTGATCGGCAACCAAACGCGCGACCACATCGGCATTCCCCCCGGCGCCGGAAGCCACGACGAGGCGGATCGGCCCGGCTTCGGGCCAGGACGCGGCGAGCGCCGTTTTCGGGAGCAGGTTCACGAACGGTGCGGCCAGAGCGCTACACAGAATCGTACGTCTTGAGATCATTGCGTATACTTCCTTCCTGTTGGATGTCTCGGTGGTGCGTTCTTTGACGCATTGCCTAACCCGCTAAACTACGTGGGCAGCCCCTCCTTCCCTTCAAGGTTTCGCTGGCCGGTTCTCGCAATTTCGCTATGCTAAGACCAATAAATCTTGGGTTTTCTCGTGAATTTCGGGGCCCTGGGAGCAATACAGTGCGCAGGCGATGCCCGAACCGAAGAGGTCCACCGAATGATGCAGCACCGCGCTTCTTCGCCACCTGTATGGGCTCGGCGGCTCGCGGCACCGCTGTTTCTGGCTGCACTCGGTCTTGCCATGTTCATGCTCGCGCGCACCCAGCCCGCCTGGCTCGACGAACGGATCGGCCCCGGGCTCTTCGCGCGCTGGCTGTCGCTGAGCGTGGTCGCGATGTCACTCATTTGGGCCATAGTGGATTTTCGCTCGGAGGACGGCCTCGAGCCTGCCCAAAGCAGAGCGGCACGCCCGCCCCTCAGCATGGGTTTGGGTCTGCTCGCGGGCGTCGGCCTCTTCGCCTTGGCCTTGCCGCCGCTTGGCCTTGTGATCGCCTGCGCGCTTACGGCAGGCGTCGTCGGCTGGGCGGCGGGAGATCGCAGCCCCGTCGGTGTTGGCTTAGCGGCGGCCACCGGCGGGGCGTGCGCACTTGCCGTCGGGCTTGGATTGCTGCCGCCCGGCACGTTGCTGTGGCCGCAGGGCCTGTGACCGGCCCCAACGGGACACCTCCCCATGACGCCTTGGATCGGTGAACTCGCCACAATCCTCACCTGGGAAAACCTCGGCCTTTGCTTCACCGGCGCCCTCCTCGGCACAATCACCGGCGTTCTCCCCGGCATCGGTCCGGCGGCAACGCTCGCGCTGCTGCTGCCGCTCACCTACACGCTTGATCCGGCAGGCGCGCTCATCATGCTGGCCGCGATCTACTACGGTGCTCAATATGGCAGCTCCACTACCGCCATTTTGCTTAATCTGCCGGGAGAGACCTCCGGGATCGTCACCGCGCTCGACGGCCACAGGCTCGCGCTTGCGGGCCGCGCTGGGCCCGCCATCGCCATCGCGGCGCTGGCATCGCTCTTTGCCGGGCTTGCCACCGCGCTGTTCATTGCGTTAGCGGCAGGACCGATTGCCGATCTTTCGCTCCTGATCTCCCCAGCGGGCCTCGCGGGCCTTATCGCGTTGGGTCTGTTTGCCGCTGCTGTCATCGCGCCGGGGCGACCCCTGCCCGCGATCACACTGATCCTGTTTGGCGCCTGCCTTGGCCTCGTCGGCACCGATTCCGGCGGCGGATGGCCCCGCTTCACCCTGGGCCTGACCGAATTGCGAGACGGCATCGGCTTTATGCCCCTCGTGATGGGCCTCTTCGCCATAGCCGAGCTGATCCGCGCTCTGGAAACCGGGAGCCGCCCTGACCGGATCGCGCCGGTCAGATGGCCCTGGCCGACCTGGAACGACCTACGCGTGAGCTGGGCGCCGACCCTGCGCGGCAGCGCCATCGGCGCTTTGCTTGGTGTCGTGCCGGGGGTGAGCACGGTGATGTCGGCCCTCGCGGCCCGCGGCGCGGAACGCGCGTTCCCGCCCGCGGATGCACCGCTTGGCCAGGGATCAATGGCGGGCGTCGCCGCCCCGGAAGCCGCCAACAACGCCTCGGCGCAAAGCGCTCTCGTGCCACTGCTCACGCTTGGGATCCCCGGAAATCCGGTGATCGCGGTCCTTGCCGGGGCGCTGATGATCCAAGGCATCGCGCCGGGGCCGAGCTTCATCTCCAACAATCCCGACCTCTTTGGCGCGCTCATCGCGAGCCTTGTCGTTGGCAATATAATCCTGGTGATCCTGAACCTGCCGCTTGCGGGCCTCTGGGCCTCACTCCTGCGCATTCCGTTTCGCCGCCTCGTGCCGCTGATCGTCGTGTTCGCGGTGATCGGCGTCTACTCGGTGCGCAGTTCGATCTTCGATGTCTGGCTGATGCTGGGCTTCGGCGTCTTCGGCTGGATCCTGGTGCGGCTGAAGCTAGAACCCACCCCCATCGTGCTGGGCTTTATCCTTGGCCCTGCCTTCGAGGAGTATCTGCGTCGGACACTCTTGTTTTCCCGCGGCGATATGAGCGTGTTCCTGACCGACCCGGTCAGCCTCACATGTCTTGCGATCATCGCGGCAGGCAGCGGGCTCCTGATCCTGCGGGCGCGCAGCGCGAAGCCGGGGCGATAGACCGAACAAGCCCAACGGGTGGACGCACGCCTCGTAACTGAGCCAGACAGCTAAGTCTCTGAACTCGCTCCGGTAGCGCTTAAGGCCTGGACCCAGGCGCGCGCCAAGGCCAATTCCCCATGAATTCCCCACAAGCTCCTCAAGCGCGCAGACGGCACCCGGCATAGGGTGCGGCCACGGTCTGAGACGCGGTGCCTCAGACCCGACATCAGAAGGAGAAAACCAATGCCTCTCGTAGATATCCAAGTGATTGAGGGCGTCTTCACCGAGGACGAAAAGAAGACCATGATCGAAAAGGTCACCGAGACCATGGTCGAGATCGAAGGCGAAGCCCTGCGCGGCGTAACCTGGGTGCGGGTGATCGACGTTCCTGGCGGCCAGTGGGGAATTGGCGGCCAAGCACTTGGCGCAGCTGACGTCAAAGCGCTCCAGGAGAACGCGGCCTAGATGGCAGTCACGCCTCCGAAGCGCGGCACACTAGCCCCGCTTCGGACGCAACTCGAAATGCGGACGTCGCAAAAGCGTGGCTTCCGCCGGGCTCCGAAACGAACTGCCGTGGGCCTGGCTCCGAACTTCATTTCCAATGATCTCAACCTTTCTGGCGTGCTGGTCGCGAGCCTCGTCTTTTGCAATACCATCCTGGTCATCCTGAACCTGCCGGTTGCGGGAATTAGGGCTTCGGTTCTGCACATTCTGTTTCGCCGCCTGGTGCCGCTGATCGTCGTGTTCACGGTGATCGGCGTTTACTCTGTGCGCAGTGCGATCCTCGTTCTGCATGCGCTCGGCTTATTGCGGGGAGCGCGATAAACCGAGGCGCGCGCCGGGGCCTACTTCCCAAGAATTCCCCACAAGTTCCTCAAGCGAGCGCACCGCGCCAAGCATAAGGTCGTGCTACAGTCTGAGACAAAGTGTTTCGGACCCGGGATCAGACGGAGAAAAGCAATGCCTCTGGTAGACATCCAGGTGATTGAAGGCGTCTTCACCGACGACGAAAAGAAATCCATGATCGAAAAGGTCACCGAGACTGTGGTCGAAGTCGTCGGCGAAGCCCTACGCGGTGTGATCTGGGTGCGTGTGATCGATGTATCCGGTGGAAAGTGGGCAATAGCTGGAAAGCATCTCGTAGATATCGAGGTAATCGAAGGCGTCTTCACTAAAGCCGAGAAGAAGACGATGATCGAAAAGGTCACCGAGACCATGGTCGAGATCGAAGGCGAAGCCCTTAGCGGCGTGACCTGGGTGCGGGTGATCGACGTTCCCGGCGGCCAGTGGGGTATTGGCGGCCAAGCGCTCGGCGCAGCGGACGTGAAAGCACTCCAGGAGAACGCGGCCTAGATGGCAGTCTCGCCTCCGAAGCGCGGCACACCAGCCCCGCTTCGGACGCACCTCGAGATGCGGACGCCGCAAAAGCGTGGCTTCCGCCGGACTACAATTAGACCGCCAGCGACATGGCGCCCGCTGTCACCCAGGGTTAATCGGTTGCACGGGCGGTTCTTGCGCCTGCCAGAGCGCCATAAAGTCGTGGAGACCCAACGTGGCTAGTGTCTCATTGTCCGGACCCAAGATCTCATAGATCACCCCGTCCGTCCCGCGATTGCTGAACCAGGCGATACACTCCACATCTCCGCCGCCTTCCGTATGCGGCGGACCGCCAGCCTGTTTCTCAACAAAACTCGCGGTAGGGCGAATTTCTGTGAGTTCCCCATCTGCATCGTAAAGACGCAGCTCGCCTTGAATGATGAACGTGCTGTAGTCGGCATGATGCCGGTGAAGAATGACGCGTTCATTGGCTGCGAACTTCAGGAGAAGATCAACAATCTGGGCGTCCGGATCGACCTTCAGAACGTGATACCAGACATGGTCGATGCCATCGAGCGTGTTCCAAGTGACGTTCGACTCGTCAAACAGGCCAACATTCGGAGACGCAGACGCTGCCTCCGCGCCCAACGTTGTCGCTGCCGCTGCCGTTGCGATTCCAGCCAATCCTTCACGACGAGTGAGCTTGATTTCCGACATTGTCTCCTCCCCGAGGGTCTGTATCCGACTTTTTGCTGATCCTTTTCTGACACAACCCAGCTTCTGATTCTTGCCATCTGGTGCCAGAATTTGCCTCTGAGCACAGATTCAATGCTGTCGATTGGCTGGGTGCATGGCGGGCTATACACGCGCGAGCGCATTGGGACCGATATCGGACTTCGTTCAAGCGCGGGGCGGTTCGATAGACCGGGTCTTTCGCGAGGTCGACTTACCCTTGTCCCTGCTGGACGATCCCGACCTTCCCCTGCCACTGCGCGAACAGTTCAAAGTCCTCAGTGAAGCCGGGCGCGAGATTGGCGACGCCTATTTTGGCGCAGCGCTGGGGCGCGTCGTGAGTATGCAGAAGCTGAGCGCGTTCGGGGCCTGGGTGAGCGGCGCGCCGACCCTTGCAAGCGGGATCGATAGATCGCAGCGTGGGCTCAATCGGTTTCTGCAGACAGCCACGGATCTCGAGTTTCGCGTCATTGGATCGCAGGCGCGCTGGTCGATCCGCTTCACCGACCCCGGGGCCGATGGTCGGTTTCAAAATGAATTGCTCGGCGTGAGCTACCTGATTGATGGGGTGAGGCACTTTGCGCGTCGCGCTTGGTCTCCAACGCTTATCAGATCGACCTGCGTGGGCGCCAAACAGGCCGCTGACCTTGAGCGAATTTTCGAGGCCCCGGTCCTGCACGACCAGCCAGAATCCTCGATTGATTTCGACGCCGCCTTGCTGGTTGAGAAAAGAAGTCGCGTGGTCAGGTCGGTGCTTGAAGCCGAGCCCCCCATACCGCCGCCAAAAAGCTATCGGGATGATGTCGCAGCCCTTTCCACGATTGCCTTGCTCGAAGGCCAACCGAAAATCGATTGGGTCGCAAAGAAGTTGGACCTTAGCCGCCGCTCCTTGCAGCGCGTATTGGAGGCCGAAGGTTGCAGCTTTTCCGATGTGCTGGAAGGGCTGCTGAAGGACCGGGCGGTCGCGTTGCTTCGGACGACCGAACTCAGCCTGACCGAAATCGCTTTGAAACTGGGTTATAGCGACAGCGCTCATTTCTCTCGCGCCTTCAAGAGATGGACGCGAGTCTCGCCACATCATTTCCGTTCGCGCGGCGTCGATACAAACGAAGCAATGCCCCTGGCCCACCGAGCGAACAAAACAGCCCCGGGCTTATTGCTGCAAAGCTCGGGGTAATCGGCGTGTAGAGCGCATAAAGCCCTCTTGATCGAGGTGAGCGGGCCGCGAGGAAACGAACGGCCCGCACCAGATTTATGCTCTCTCACTTGTCAGAACATGAAATCACCGGCATCGAAGTTATGCGGGACATCGACCTTGATGACCATTTCAGTGTCGCTCAAATCGTTATCCAGATTGGCCTCGATGTAGGTCACAGCACCGCCGCGAACTTCCCGGACCTGGCCCGCCGCGGAGAAGCTCTGTTCGTTGATCCATTCCAGGGTTTGGTTGCCCTGCATTTGGGAATTGCCATCAATGAGACGGAAATCGAAAATATCGATCTCGCGGCCCACACCGAACCAACCGCCGGGATCATTGTCCCAATTCACAATTGTGTCCATGCTGCCTTCGCGGGAATCCGAGGCACGGGTGTAAACAAACGTGTCACTCCCGAGACTTCCGTTCAGAATGTCGGCGCCCCCACCCCCTTCGAGGGTATCGTCCGAAGACCCGCCATCAAGTTCGTCGTCCCCGGCGAAGCCTCTCAGATCGTCTTCGCCGCCACTCCCATCAAGGAAATTGTTGCCCGTGTTGCCGTAGAGCTTATCGTCGCCGAACCACGTCCCGGTGGCGTTCTCGATGTTTCGGTAGACGTCTCCTTCGGCGTGACCGCCAAAGCCGCGCCCGAGCGCCAGGTCAACATAAACAGCCTCGGCGTCGATCAGCCTTTCCCCATACTCGCCGTAATCATAGCCGACGGTATCGATCCCGGAATGGCCGTCCATATAGTCGGCACCTGCTCCTCCTGCGAGAAGATCGTCGTCGGATCCGCCATACAGACTGTCGGCCCCATCTCCGCCATAGAGTTGGTCATCGTCACTGCCACCGTAGAGTTTGTCGTCGTTGTCGAGACCGGCAATCCGATCGTTCCCGTCGCGGCCCGAGAGCCAGTTGGCGTCGCTGTCGCCAGTGAGATCGTCTGAGAAGTCACTGCCCCGAACCCGTTCGATACTGTAGAGTTTATCGCCATGCGCATGACCGCCAAAATTGGCATTCGTGCCGAGGTCGATTACGACGTTCGACTCGCTCAGGTAGTATGACACCATGTCTGTGCCTTCGCCGCCGCTTATCAGATCGGCACCTAAGCTCCCATAGAAGTAGTCGTCGCCTTTGAGGCCGTAGAGGCTGTTATCCGCAAAGTCGGAGCCATAGAGCTTGTCGCTGAAATCGGACCCCACGGCGATCTCGACATCCGTGTAGGTATCGCCCTCGGCATGCCCCCCAAAGCCTTTGCCTTCCCGAAGATTTACCTCGACCGAGCCACCCGACTCGAAATACGTGATCCAGTCATTGCCTTCGCCGCCAATGATCTTGTCCGAGCCGTCTCCGCCATAGATCGTGTCGTCGCCGCCCTGACCCCAATGCCAGTCGTCGCCTTCGCCACCCGTCAGCTGGTCGTTTCCTTCGCCACCGAGGAGCCAATCATTGCCGCCCCAGCCAAACAGGCGGTCATTTCCGCCATAGCCGAAAATCAAATCGAAATCGTTGTTTCCGTGATAGATATCCGCTTCTTCGGTGAGATAAATGCGGTTTGCCATGTTTCGTCTCCTTCTGTCCCGAATACCGGGCGCTGGTTAATCACCGGCGCGTCCCGGTGGTGTCGGAGCGAATAGTCTCTGGCCAAATGGAGAGCTTGAGGATCGTGTGGGGATTTCTGGGGGAGATCCGGGCCCAATCTGGGCATGTTTGGAGTCAGCACACCCGGGCGGGTGGCGTTCGCGCAAAGCGTGTCAGGGTTGGGGCGACAGCGAGAGACCGAAATCTCTGACTTATCAATCCCTTATGCGTCTTTGAAGCCGTCGCGTGGACTGAGGCCTTGGCCCAAGACCTGCGCCACACACACCGGCCAACGGGCAATCGTGACAGGACGGTCAATCGCGAATTGCGTCAGGAGTAAGGTATCGTGCGTGCCTCACCAACAGCAGAATCCACCATCCACAAGAAGGTCGACACCGGTGCAGAAGGACGCGGCATCCGACAGGAGGAAAACCGCGGGCCCCACCATCTCATCGACGCTCGCCATCCGCTGCATCGGCGTCTGACTTTCGAATTCGCGTGTCTGATGCACCATCTCAGGCCGCGTGTTCATCGGGGTCGCGGTGTAGCCAGGCGAGATCGAGTTGACCCGGATGCCACGATCGACCCACTCCATGGCCATCGACTTGGACATGTGGATCACTCCCGCCTTGGAGGAATTGTAATGCACCTGGCTCAAACCACGATTGACGATGACCCCGGACATCGACGCGATGTTGACGATGGACCCGCCCTGCCCATGCGCCAGCATGGCGCGGGCCTCGGCCTGGCACGACAGCCAGACGCCCTTCATATTGATGTCCATCAGGGTCTGATACTGGTCCTCATCCATATTTTCGCAGGGGTTTGCATTGGCGATTCCCGCGGCGTTGAGCGCCAGCCGTAGCGGTCCCAACTCGGATTGCGTACGCGCGACCGCATCCGCGAGAGCCTCACCGGAGGTGACATCGGCGGTGATCTGGAGCGATTTGCGACCTGTCCCCGAGATCAGCTCCGCCGTAGCCGCCAATCCACCATCGCTGCGCCGGTCCAGGAGCGCCACATCCGCGCCGCATTGCGCGAGCCCCAGCGCGATCCGCTGGCCGATCCCGCTGCCCGCACCCGTAACGAGAGCGACACGGTTCGACAGGTCAAAAAGGCCCGGCGCGTTGAGGGTGATCTCTTGCATTGCTTCGCTCCCTTGTCTTTCAGGCGAGGCTCAACTGGTGGCCAGTTCCATAACCGAGACGTCATTGGCCTCATCGCGGGTCAGAACGCCCGCCTGCCGCCCCTGGGCCATAACCATCACGCGGTTCGACACACCGAGCACCTCCTCGAGGTCCGAGCTGACAACAATGACCGCAACGCCTGTTTCTGCCAGTCCGACAATGATGTCGTAGATCGAGGAGCGGGCGCCCACATCAATGCCGCGGGTCGGCTCATCAAGAACGACGACGCGCGGGTTCCGCGCGAGCCACTTGGCGATCACGACCTTCTGCTGGTTCCCGCCGGAAAGCTCATCGGCGTTCATGTCCCCCCGCCCCTTCACCCCGAACCGCGCGATATTCGCATCGGCAAAGCTGTTGGTCTGGCGGCGCGTGATCCACCCCGCCTGGGAGACATCCTTCATATTGGCATAGGCAATGTTTTCCGAGATCCGGTGCTGCAGAACGAGCCCCTGGAGCTTGCGATCCTCCGGCACGAGCACGATCCCCTTATTGATCGCATCCCGAGGGGAGCGCGGCGTGATTTCCTCCCCATCCAACAGCACCTGCCCCCTTGAGATCCGATCGACCCCGGCAATTGCGCGCACCAATTCGGTGCGTCCCGCGCCTACAAGGCCTGCAATTCCAAAGATCTCACCCTTGGACAGACCGAAGCTCACATCCCGGAAGCTGCCATTCGGCGAGGTCAGGTTTCGCACCTCCAAAACTGTCTCGTCCATGGGAGCCGGGATCGTCGGAAACATGCGTTCGAGGCTGCGACCGACCATCGCCTCTACGATCGTGCGCACCGGAACATCGGCGCTGTCGAACTCTTCGACCTTGTCGCCGTCGCGCATGACGACGATGCGGTCGGCAATCTGTCGGATCTCCTCTAGTCGATGCGAGATGTAGATGATCCCCACGCCGTCAGCCTTCAGTTGCTCGATCTGTTCAAAGAGACGCTTGGTCTCCTCGCTCCCAATCGCCGCCGTAGGCTCGTCGAGGATGAGGAGGCGGGCATTGAGCGTGAGCGCCTTCGCGATCTCGATCAACTGCTGGTTGGCCGTGGAAAGCCCCTGCACCATGCGACGAGGCGAAATGTCGAGGCCGAGACGTGCCAGCCCCGCCCGGGCTTGGTCCTCCATCGCGCTGCGATCCACAACACCCGCCCGGCTCGGGTAGCGGCCGAGAAAAATGTTCTCCGCGATCGAGAGATGCGGCAGCAGCATGAGCTCCTGATGGATCATACCGATCCCCGCATCCATCGCATCACGGGGCGTGGCGGGCGCAAATGCTGCGCCCCGCCATGTCATCTCCCCGGAGGTCGGCAAGACCGTGCCGGAAATGATGTTAGAAACGGTGGATTTCCCGGCCCCATTTTCCCCCAGGAGCGCCACGACCTCGCCTGCTTGAATCTCCAGATCCACCCCATGCAGGACTTCAATCGGACCATAGGACTTACGGATCCCGCACAAGGACAGGATCGGATCTGACGCGGGTATCGTTATCGGAGCGCCTGACATGCTTGGGGCCGGAAACGCAGCCTAAGGGTGGTTTTCGACGAAAGCCGCCGCATCGTCGCACGTGGTCAGGACCGCGTTCGGGATCTGGCGCGCAGGAACCGACGCTCCATTGGCCACAGCAATCGCGGAGTTCACCGCCAAGACGCCCATCGCTTGTGTGGACTGGGTCGCGGTCACAATGAATGGCGTATCGCACGCCACTAGGCTTTCAAGCGCGGCGACATCACCATCATAGCCACCGACAACGATCTCATCTTGCAGGCCAGCAACTTCGACAGCCTTGGCCGCCCCCATTGCAAGGCCGTCCGCCTGACCGAAGATTATGGTTACATCGGGATGTGCCTGAAGCATGTTCTGGGCGATCTGAAACCCTTCATCGGGCGACCATTGCTGCGACCACTGTTGCGCGACGAGTTCCACACCGGGGTTTTCGTCTATGGCCATCTTGCAGCCGTCGAAGCGCTGAACTTCTGGCGTCGTGCCCTTCTGCCCATGGATCACGACCATTTTCCCCTCACCTCCCTGCAACCCGATAATGTGGCTACAGACTTGGTAGGCGGACAGGACGTTCTCGCCATAGATCACAGTATCGCCCGGAGCGCCTTCCGGCTCTCGGTCAACGTTGATGACTGGAATGCCCTCTGCGCGTGCAAGACGGGTGGGAACCGCGGCCGCAGCAGCACCGGCCGGGATATAGATGAAAGCATCGATCCCCTGGGTGATGAGGTCTTGCACCTGGCTGACCTGTGTTGCGGTATCGTTCTTTGCGTCGACCACGATCACCTCTATCCCGAGCTTCGATGCATAGCCCTCAACGCCCAGCTTAATCTGATTGAAGAAATCCGCCTGGAGGTTCGGGACGGCGAGGCCAATCTTCTGCAGACCGCCGACACCTTCGGCGCTCGCTGCGCCGGCAACGCCGACGAGCGCTGTCGCCGCCAGCAGGCTCGTGAAAGTGGATTTCATGGGTTTTCCTCCTTGGTTTGGTCGTCTCGGCGATCCGTTCGGGATCTGGGTCAGCCCGTTCTTTCGGGGCCAGTTGCGCGGGCGCATTCGGATGCGCCTCACGGTCGTATGTCAGGTGCGGCGCTGCTTGAAGGTCTCCGCAGCCACGGCCAGCACAATGACAAGGCCGATCACAACGGCCTGTAAGAAGGGCGAAACGCTCAGAAGGTTCAGTCCATTTCGCAAGACGCCAATAATCAAGACACCGATCAGCGTCCCCACCACGCCACCGGTTCCGCCCGACAGGCTGGTGCCACCGATGACGACAGCCGCGATGGCGTCAAGCTCATAGGCCACGCCCGAACTGGGCTGGACGGAGTCCAGGCGCGCCGCCAGCAGCACACCCGCAAGCCCGGAGAGAAGCGCGCAGACAAGATAGACCATGACTGTGGTCAGCCGCACGTTGATCCCGGCCAGTCGGGCTACCTCCGGGTTGCCACCGATGGCATAGAGCGACCGGCCCTCGCGGCGATACCGCAGGAAAAGGATCGCAACGACGAACACCACCAGCATGACGGCCACAGTCATCGTCAGAAACCCGAAATGCCGGATGATGGCGCCCATATTGAACCAGGCCGGGAAGCCAATGATCTGCGAGCCGTTGGTAATCATGTTGGCCAGGCCGCGGGCGATGGACATCATCGCCAGTGTTGCAATGAAAGGGGGCACCTTGAATTCCGTAATCAGGAGCCCGCTCACGGCACCACATATTGCGGACGCGACCAATGCCCCACCAATGGCCACGCTCATCGGCAGACCGGCTTCGACATTGAGGTATCCGAGGACCATCATCGAAAGCGCAAGCACCGAGCCCACGGACAAGTCGATCCCGCCGATAAGGATGACGAACGTCATCCCCACGGCCATGATCCCCAACACCGTGATCTGATCGGCAATGTTGAGAAAGTTGCGAAACGACAAAAAGGAATCGCTGGCGAAAGACAAAAAAACGCAAAGGACCAGAAGACCAATCAATGGGCCCGTCGCACCGCTGAGCGAGAACATGTTCGACAGCTTCGCCCGAGCCGTTGGTGCGCTTTCAGCGACCATTCTCTCGCATCCTCCCTTTTCGTATATTTATTCTTATTCGATATTTCTTGCTATTAAAGGAAGCCGTCTGTGTCAAGATTTATGGAAGATTAGGCCAGCTTCCAAGATTGAGGGACGCACCAGCGATCACCCTGCTTGACAGGTGATCTATGTGCATGTTTTTATTGTATTGCATTTTTATACAGGACTATCGTATGCTCACCGATGATCTTTGCGCCCTCGCCAACAAGATCAGGCGCCGGGACCTGCAAGCGGTCTATGAGGCGGGCGCAGGCCATATCGGTGGGGAGATGTCCGTGATCGACCTGCTCACGGCGCTCTACTTTCATGTGATGTCGGTTGATCCGTCTAACCCGCTGGCCCCTGATCGGGACCGCTTCGTGCTGAGTAAGGGTCACACCGCCCTCGCCCTTTACATCGTTTTGTCAGAGCGGGGTTTCTTCCCAAGAGAAGAGATCGCGACCTTCCTGAAGCCCCACTCCCGCCTAAACGGCCACCCGGATCGCACCAAAGTGCCGGGCGTTGAGACGAATACCGGGCCCCTCGGCCATGGGCTGCCGGTGGCGGTCGGCATGGCGAAGGCCGCACAACTCAACGGGGACGCCTGGCGCACCTATGTGATCACTGGCGACGGCGAAATGCAGGAGGGCTCGAATTGGGAGGCAATCATGGCTGCGGCCCAATTCAAACTCGCCAATCTGACGCTCATAATCGATCATAACCGCTTGCAGCAGGGCGCGCGGCTGGCTGAGACCAACAACCTTGCCCCGCTCGTGCCGAAGATCGCAGCCTTCGGTTGGGACGTTCAAGAGATCGATGGCCACGATATGGACCAGATCCTCACGGCTTTGGAGCCGAACCAAACCGAACGTCCGAGATGCATCGTGGCGCATACGAATAAAGGGCAAGGCATCTCGTTCATGTCCGACAACGTCGCATGGCACCACAAGGTCCCAAATGAAGACCAATATAGGTTGGCAATGGCTGAGCTGATTGAGGCCTCCCGATGACGACGCCAATCAAAGCGGGACCGCTACACGATTGCCGCAATGCCTTCGTTGCAATGCTCGAAGATATCGGCGCCGAGAACCAAGATATCGTGGCAGTCTGCAACGACTCTGTCGGCTCGTCAAAACTCGCAGGCTTTCGGGACAAGTTCCCCGACCGTTTGATCAATGTCGGCATCGCAGAGCAAAACATGGTCGGCGTTGGCGCGGGCCTTGCGAATGGCGGCAAGGTGCCGTTTGTCTGCGCCGCCTCGCCCTTCCTGACAGGCCGCGCGTTGGAGCAGATCAAGGCCGACGTGGCCTATTCCGAGACCAATGTGAAACTGGTCGGGATCAGTTCGGGCATGGCCTACGGCGAATTGGGCGCAACGCATCATTCAATTGAGGATTTCGCTTGGATCCGCGCCCTGCCAAACCTCCCAATTATTGCACCGGCCGACCGCATAGAAACAGCCGCCGCGGTGAAATGGGCCGCGCTGTATGAGGGCGGCTGCTTTCTGCGTCTCAGCCGCGTGGGTGTTCCCGATCTTCTGCCCGAGGATCATGTCTTCGAATTAGGTAGGGCGAACCTGCTGCGCGACGGCATCGATGTAACGCTGATCGCGAACGGCACCCTGACCCATCGCGCCATGACAGCGGCAGAAAAGCTGCACGATACCGGTGTTTCCGCGCGCGTCATGAACATGGCAACGGTCCGTCCCATAGATGTCGCGGCGATCGTTGCGGCAGCCCGCGAGACCGGAGCGATCCTGACCTGCGAGGAACATACGATCTTTGGCGGGCTGGGGAGCGCCGTGGCCGAAGTGGTTGTCGATCACGCACCAGTTCCGATGGCGCGGCTTGGCGTGCCGGGTGTCTTTGCACCCACCGGATCCGCGAACTTCTTGCTCGACGAGTTCGGCATGTCCCCAGATGGCATCGCCGAAGCAGCTTTGGCCTTACTCGACAGGAAAGGCTGAAATTGTGGCGCGGAGGGTCATTCTTGCCATCGACGAGGGCACGACAAACTCCAAGGCTGTTCTTGTCGATCAATCGGGCACGATCCTCGCCTCCGAGAGCGCGCCGGTCGCCATCGAGCATCCCCGCTCAGGTTGGGTCCAGCAGGACGCTACCACCATCTGGCGGGCCACGCAGGCAGCGATCTCGGCCTGCCTGTCAATGCAGCCCGACGCGGAGATCGCGGTCATTGGCATTTCGAACCAGCGCGAGTCGATCCTGGCCTGGAACCGCGAGACCGGTGCGCCGCTTGGCCCGGTCATCAACTGGCAATGCCGCCGAACCTCTGCGGCCTGCGAGAAGCTTCGGCAGAACGGTCATGAGCAAGACGTCATCTCCAAAACCGGGCTGCCGCTCGATCCGCTTTTTCCGGCCACCAAAGCCAAGTGGCTCCTAGACAGGATCAACGGCACGGACCCGGAGACCATCTGCATCGGTACGGTGGATTCTTGGCTGATCTGGAAGCTCTCGGGCGGGAAGATCCATGCCACCGACCGCTCCAATGCCGCGCGCACGCAACTCTTTGATCTGGCAAGAGCGGAATGGGATACCGATCTCGCGGCGCTCTTCGGGGTCAGCACCATCCACCTCCCCCAGGTGTACGATTCCGCGCATGTGTTTGGGCATACCCTCGGCGTCGATGTCCTACCAGACGGCATCCCGATCGCCTCGGCCATCGGCGACTCCCATGCAGCCCTGTTCGGCCATGGCGCAACGGGCAATGGCGACGGCAAAATCACCTTCGGCACCGGCTCCTCGATGATGACAACCGTGCCGGACTTTGAGATCCCGCCAGTCGGTATCACCACCACCATCGCCTGGTCGCTCGGTGGCAGATCGACCTTCGCGTTCGAGGGCAACATCCTCACAAGCGCTTCGATCTTTCCCTGGACTGCGGAGTTACTGGGCCTGCCAGACGTCTATGCGCTCATGAGATTGGCGCAAGACGTCGAAGACTCAGGCGGCGTCAGTCTGGTGCCGGCCCATGTCGGACTGGGCTCCCCCTATTGGGCATCAGACGCGCGCGGTCTCATCGCTGGGCTGTCTTTTGGGACGAAACCCGCACATATCGCGCGGGCAGCTGCCGACAGTCTCGCGCACCAGGTCGCCGATATCTACGATGTGATGGACGCCGCCGGTCAGGGGATCGGCGCTCTCTATGTAGATGGCGGCCCCAGCAGCAACGGGACCCTGATGCAGCGCGTGGCCGATTTCCTGGATCACGCCATCTCGCCCTGCCGGAACACAGAGACGTCCGCCCTGGGCGCAGCTTATCTCGCAGGGCTTGCCACTGGATTTTGGCCGGATCTCGACACCGTCTCGCGCCTCACAACGCACGAGCCAGCTATCCACCCCAACTTGGACCGGGAAAGTCGAAACCGAACCCGCAGGGCCTGGCGCACCGCCATTGAAAGGACAATCCTGGATGTATAGGGAATATATATTCAGGAAAATTCGGTGGGAGCTAGCATGCCTCGGTTAAACGAACTTCGCATGATTGCTCGGGTCGCGCAGATGTATCACCTTGAGGGTCTGCGCCAGGCCGATATCGCCCAGCACCTGCGCATTTCCCAAGCCACAGTGTCGCGGATGCTGAAGCGCGCCCAAGAGGAAGAGATCGTGCGAACTACGGTTGTCTCCCCCTCTGGCACCTATGCTGAATTGGAGGCCGGTCTGCGCGCCGAATTCGGGCTCGGCGAAGTCATTGTCGTTGAATGCACTGAGGACCGGGACGGCGCGATCATGGCCCGCATTGGGGAAGCCGCCGCCCATTTCTTGGAGGCCACGCTGCAGGCTGGCGAAGTTATCGGCGTCTCCAGTTGGTCGGAAACCATCCTGAAGATGGTCGAGAACATTCACCCGATGAAAAACGGCAAAGCGACCCATGTGGTCCAGACCCTCGGCGGCATGGGCGACCCGACGGTTCAGATCCACGCCAATCAGCTCACAACGCGTCTCGCGAAGCTGACAGGCGCCGAAGCCAACCTGCTCAGCGCCCCCGGTGTCGCCCAATCCCGTGAGGCGAAGCTGGTCATGGTGAGCGATCCCTTCGTGCGCGCAACTATGGACCTCTTTGGAAAGATCACGCTCGCCATCGTCGGGATCGGTTCCATCGAACCCTCCCGGATGCTTGCGCGCAGCGGCAACATATTCACCTCGCGCGAGCTTGCGGAAGTCGCGGAAGCAGGCGGTGTGGGCGATATGTCGCTCCGCTTCTTCGATGCGGACGGCAAGACCGTCAAGACGCCGCTCGATGATCGTGTGATCGGCATGCCGCTTGAGGATCTTGCGAGGATCGACCGCGTGATCGCCCTTGCAGGCGGCCAATCCAAGACCAATGCGATCAGAAGCGCGCTCAGAACCGGGGTGATCGACATTCTCGTCACCGACAAGTTCACCGCGCAGCGCCTTATCTCGCCAGAAATCCAGAAGGACGCAGCGGAGTAGGCCATGGCGCGTTTCACCGGAAAAACCGTCGTCATCACAGGGGGCAATAAAGGGATCGGCTATGCCATCGCGGAGCGCTTTGCCCAAGAAGGCGCCAATGTTGTCATCGCGTCTGTGGAGGAAGAGGTCCACGAGGCGGCGGCAACGCTCAATGCGGAGGGCGCGCAGATCAAGGGCTTCGTCTGCGACGTGACCGACAGTAAACAGGTCGCGTCCCTCTTTGCCTTCGCAGCCGATACATTCGGCGGCATCGACGTTTCGGTGCAGAATGCGGGGATCATCACCATCGCCAAGGTTGAGGATCTGACGGAAGCAGAGTGGGATGCAACGATGGAGGTGAATACCAAGGGCGTCTTCCTCTGCTGCAAGGAAGCCATCCGGCATATGCGCACGACCAAGAAGGGCGGCGCACTGATCAATACCGCTTCGGGTCAGGCACGCGATGGCTTCATCTATACGCCGCATTATGCCGCATCAAAATTCGGTGTCATGGGGCTGACGCAAAGCCTCGCAAAGGAAGTTGCCTTGGACAACATCACCGTGAACGCGATCTGCCCCGGGATCATCAAGACCGATATGTGGGACTACAATGATCGCGTCTGGGGCAAGATGCTCGGCGAATTCGGGCCCGGAGAATTGATGGAAAGCTGGGTTCAGAACATTCCGATGAAACGTGCGGGTGAAGGGCGCGATGTCGCCGGTTTGGTCGCGTTCCTCGCCAGCGAAGACGCCAACTACATCACCGGGCAAACGATCAACGTCGACGGCGGCCTGATCATGTCCTGAAGAGGCGCGTCAACGGGCCTTCCTTTTCCGGCACAAATCCAGTTGCCCGACAGAGCAGCCTCGCCATTAACCTACCAGAATTGCTGGGGGTCGGCCGCCTTCTTGCTTAAACGTGCATCAATTGCCGCAAACCGATCCAGAATCGCGATATATTGCGGCCTAGAAGCGCCAGTCTTAACCATATGGCAAGCTGAACGCTCTTCTTTGGGAGCACGCAAAGCCGTAGCAGACGCCAAGCTTTGCATCGTCCATTTTTCTAGGCAAAGCGCGAGACAAGTCACCCATGTCGGCTCTGAACTCCGAAGCGACATCAGAGAGCCAAATGCTCGACCGCTGTTCGCCGCCCGGATTCGAGCGTGTCTGCGAGCAGACTCTGGCCTTCTGCGCCGAAAGAGGCATCGTGCCCATCCCGCCGATCTACGAGTTGGTGTTCGCTTATTTCGAGGGAAGCCGCGAAGACGTCGTGCAGGAACTCGATGAGGCGATTGGGCGCGGTGAGACCGAGAGTTTCCAATTCGTAGAGCTCCACGACAAGCTCCTGGGCCGGACGGAGCTTGCGGTCGCATTCGATGCCATTGGCACGACACTCGGGCACGAGATCGGCTCGCTGGAGCGCATCGCCTCAAACGGCCAGGAAGACGCGATCCGGTCGCGCGGTGAACTCACCCGCCTCGTGTCGGGTATGCGCAGCGCGACCAACAATCTCACCAACGTCTCAACTGTAGCCAACCGCATGCGTGACCTGGTTTTGCAGCAAGCGCGCAACGTGTCGGACATGAAAGAGGGGTTGGACGAAGCGAAAGGTCGCCTTCACAAGATCGAACGAGAATTGGAAGGCTACGTCCGCCAGGCCAATACCGACTATCTCACCGGATTGCCCAACAGGCGCGCCCTCGACTCGAAGATATCGAGCCTTATGCAAAAGCCCTATAATCCAGAGATCTGCGACTGTATTCTGATGATCGATATCGACTGGTTCAAAAAGATCAACGACACCCATGGCCACGATGTGGGCGACAACGTTCTGCGCCAATTCTCCTCGCTCCTGCTCCACGAATGTGAGTCCGTTGAAGCCTATGCCGGTCGCTGGGGCGGCGAAGAATTCTGTGTCGTCCACTCCGCAAAGAGCCGCGAGAGTTGCAGCGCATTTGCCGAGATCATCCGCACCAAAGTCGAGGGGCTGAGCTGGAAGCGTATGTCCGATGGTGTGGATATGGGCCAGATCACCGTTTCGATCGGGATCGCCCAGCGTGATGAGGCCGCGGATGTTGCCTCGCTGGTGCGGGATGCGGATAAGGCGCTCTATGCCGCGAAGGACGAGGGCCGGAACCTGTGCAAGCAATTTGAGGACGTTTAGGCCCGACCCTCTCAGACCATCGGCTGCGTCAACTCCACCTCTGCGCCATCGCGGATCGCTCGGTAGAAACAACTGCGCCGGTTGGTATGGCAAGCCGGTCCGGTCTGCTCGATAACGAGCAAGAGACAGTCGCTGTCGCAATCGACCCGTAGATCCAGCAGTTTTTGCCCATGACCTGACGTTGCGCCCTTGCGCCAAAGCTCTTGCCGGCTGCGCGACCAGTAGGTTACCTGCCCGGTCTCCAGCGTTGCGGCGAGGCTCTCGGCATTCATCCAGGCCATCATCAGCACCTCACCTGTCTCATCCTGAGCGATGGCCGGGATCAGACCGCTTGCATCGAACCGAAGGCTTGAAATATCGAACGGTTGCAATGACACTCCCTTTCCTTGGCCAGCCGCCTATGTATCGGGTGGTCGGTGACGGGTCAAAGGGTCGCAGGAATGAGCAGCAACGAAGACCTCATTAAGCTCTACTCGGGGCGCATCTTGGCGCTGGCCGCGCATATTCCGCACGCGCAGCGTCTGCCCATCGCGCAAGTGACAGTAAAGAAGCGCTCACCGCTTTGCGGCTCCACCGTTACAGTCGATCTCAATATCGAGGAGGGCCGCGTCAGCGATTTCGGCCAAGATGTGAAAGCCTGCGCGCTCGGCCAAGCCTCCGCCTCGGTTCTAGGGCAACATGTCATCGGACGCAGCCGCGCGGAGATAGAGACGGTGCGCGATCAACTCAAAGCGATGCTGAAGGCGGAAGGACCGGTGCCGGATGCACCGTTCGGGGAGTATGAAGTGCTCATCCCGGCGCGCGACTATAAGAACCGGCATGCATCGATCATGCTTGCGCTAGAGGCGACGCTCGCTGCATTCGACGAAGCCTCCGCCGCCGCCTGACGCATACCGCATATTGCTTGCACGCGCTTTAGGCACAAAGCGTGGAGGGCCTTTCGGGCGCATCGCTCTCCAGTTGCGCCCAAATCGCCGTCCAAGAAAAAAGGACCGCAACCCATGGCGGGTGCGGCCCCAAGTGGCGGCGCTTTGACATGGCAGGTTCCAGGCGATCGGGCAGTGAAAACCGGAACAGGCGCCGCAGGCAGTGAGCAGATCAGAGCCCGAGAGGCACGGAGAACATCGCAAGAATCGCGACGCAAAAGATTGAAAGGTTCAGCGCTTCTTGCGCCAAGGCATCGGGATCAGCGGCGAGAAAACGTCGGATTGCGTATTTCATGGCAGCGGTCCTTCCATCTGTTCCCTGATGCGAATCGTTTTGTTCGATTAATGTTCGTCTTTTATTCTAATTAGGTCAAGACAGAAGGAACATTAACCGAACACCTGGCTGGCATACCACAGCAAACAGATTTGGTAGGATTCAACCGCACTCGTGTCGCTCAGAGCCCGCAAGAAGGATGAGCCGGGCCGAGGCAATCACAGCGTCCCGCAGTTCAGAGACGCCCACCGCTCATCCGACCGACAGCATGCGGATCGCCTTCTCGCGCTCCATCAGGTGCAACAGAAGCCGCATCGCCGCCCCGCGCGCGCTGCGCAATTCGGGATCCCGCCCAAGCAGCAAGCGTGCATCGTCGAGCGCCACTGCGAGCAGATCGGCCTGGCTCTCCAGATCAGCGACCCGAAACTTGGGCAGCCCCGATTGTTGCACGCCCAGCAGATCGCCCGCGCCCCGGAGTTTGAGGTCGGCCTCTGCAATCTCGAAACCGTCATCGGTGCGCCGTAGCGTCTCCAGCCGGGCGCGCGCCGTCTCCCCAAGCGGCGGGTCATAGAGCAGGAGGCAGGAAGATTTCGCCTGCCCGCGCCCCACCCGGCCACGGAGTTGATGGAGTTGCGACAGGCCGAATGCCTGCGCGCCTTCGATCACCATTATCGACGCGTTCGGGACATCCACGCCCACCTCGATCACCGTGGTCGCAACCAGAATCTGGGTCTCCCCATTGGCAAAAGCGGCCATTGCGGCATCCTTTTGCGGCGGCGGAAGCTGGCCATGCACAAGGCTAACGGCATCCGGGCCAAAGGCCGCGAGAAGCGCGTCGAACCGCTCCACCGCCGCCGCCAGGTCAGCGGTCTCCGATTCGGCCACGAAGGGGCACACCCAATACGCCTGCCGGCCCTCGGCCAGCGCGCGCCGCAGATGCGTCAGCACCTCCTCCATCCGCCCGGAAGAAACCAGCGCAGTCTCGATCGGCTTTCGGCCCGGCGGCTTCTCGTCCAAAATGGAAAGGTCCGTATCGCCATAACTCGCAAGCGCCAGGCTCCGGGGGATCGGCGTCGCCGTCATCACCAGAATGTCCGGTGCGGCGCCCTTGCGGCCAAGCTCCATCCGCTGCCGAACGCCGAAGCGATGTTGTTCGTCGATGATGACGAGCCTGAGGTCAGCGAACGCCACGTCGGCCTGAAACAAGGCATGGGTACCGACCAGAATGGCGATCTCGCCCGCCGCCAAAGCCGCAAGCTTCTCCGCGCGCTGCGGCCCGCGGTCCCGCCCCGTCAAGACCTCGATCCGCAAGCCGGTAGGCTCCAGCAACGGCCCGAGCGAGGCCAGATGCTGACGGGCGAGGATTTCAGTGGGCGCCATCAGCGCCGATTGCGCGCCCGCCTCCGCCGCGCCCAGCATCGCCAGAAGCGCCACCAGTGTCTTTCCCGCGCCGACATCACCTTGCAGCAGGCGGTTCATCCGCTCGGGGCTTGCCATATCGGCCGTGATTTCTCCCACCGCGCGGCGCTGCGCGCCCGTGGGCTTGAAGGGCAATGCAGCCAAGACTTGGGCGGTGTAGCGGCCATCGCCCTTTGTGCACGCACCCTTGCCGCGCTTCAGGTCGCGCCGGGCAAGCGCAAGCGTGACCTGATGCGCTAGCAACTCGTCATAGGCAAGCCGCTCCCGCGCCGCGGCGGAAGGGGCAAGATCGGTCATTTGCTGCGGCGCATGCGCCTCACGGATCGCCGCAGACCACGCGGGCCACCCCCGGCGCTCGACCAAGCTTTGATCGATCCATTCCGGCAGGTCCGGGACCCGCCTCAGTGCCGAGCGCACGGCCTTGGTCATGGTGCGCAGGGTCAATCCCTGGGTTAGTGGATAAACGGGTTCGAAATGCGGGATCTCAGCGGCTTGATCGGGCTTCAGGATATGCTCGGGATGGGCCATCTGCGCGATCCCGTCGAAAAGCTCGACCCGCCCCGAGACGATCCGCCTTTGGCCCGACGGCAAGACCTGCCGCAGCCAATCCGTGCGAGGATGAAAAAACACAAGCTGAAACTCGGTGGACGCGTCGCGGACCAAAACGCGATAGGGCCGCCCCTTCGCGCTTGGCGGCTGGTGCAGCCCCACCAAGACCTCCACCGTCACAGTCGCGGGCAAGGGCACAGCCTGAACCGTCGTCCTAAGCCGCCGATCCACGCCGGAATGCGGTAAGGTGAGAAGGAGATCTCCAGGTTTCGTGACATCGAGCTTGGCCATAAGCTTCGCTATTTTTGGCCCCACCCCATCAAGCGCGGTCAAATCACCAAAAAGCGGGAATAAAACCTCCGGGCGCGCGCTCAAACGGTGCCGCCCTCAATCACAGCAGCAAACGTGGGCAAGAACCTCACCATAATGACAAACGGGTCCTCTCCCGCCCCTTTCCGCCAGAAGTCGCACACACCCTCGCCGTTCGAGCAACGGGATGAGCCGCGCGCCCTCCGCGCCATACTGCCACCCCTCAATTCCCATTCACGTCAGCCGTCGATCATCGCGAGCCAGGCGTCCTCGTCCAACACAGTCAGCCCAAGCTCTTTGGCCTTTTTCTCCTTCGAACCGGCCCCAGGCCCTGCCACGACATAGTCTGTCTTGGACGAAACCGAGCCTGAAACCTTCGCGCCCAGCGCCTCGGCCCGCGCCTTGGCTTCGGCGCGTGTCATGCGCTCCAGGGATCCGGTAAACACCACCGTCTTACCGGCAATCGGGCTCCCCTCGCTCGCTGGGGCCTCGACATCCTCGATGTCGAGCTCAGCCACCAGCCGTTCCACCGCCGCCCGGTTGGCGCCTTCATGGAAGAAATCGACCAAACTCGCGGCCATGATCGGCCCCACCCCGTCAATATGGTTGAGCGCCTCCCATGCTTCGCCCTCATGGTCGCGCGCCGCTTCCATCGCCTCGGCGAAGCGCGGCCAAGAGCCATAGCTGCGCGCAATCAGCCGCCCAGCGGTCTCACCTACATGCCGGATCCCGAGCCCGAAAATCACCCGATTGAGCGGAATCGTGCGCCTCTCCGTGATGCCGCGAAAGAGGTTTGACGCTGATTTCTCACCCCACCCTTCCCGCACGCGCAGATCCGCGCTATGCCGGGCCTCAAGGGTGAAGATATCAGCGGGCTCCTTGATCCATCCCTCCTGGAAGAACGCCTCGACCTGCTTCGAGCCAAGCCCCTCGATGTCAAAGGCAGTGCGAGACACGAAATGCTTCAGCTTCTCCACCGCCTGGGCCGGACAGATCAGGTTACCGGTGCAGCGATGCACCGCTTCGCCGGGTTCGCGGATCGCATCAGACGCACAGATCGGGCACTGGCTCGGAAAGACAAATGGCGCACTGTCCGCCGCGCGTCGCGACACATCCACATCCTCGATCTTCGGGATCACATCGCCCGCGCGGTAGACTGTGACCCAATCGCCCTCGCGGATATCGCGGCCCTCCCGGATCGGCTCCCCCCGAGAGTCTCGCCCCGCGATGTAGTCCGCATTGTGAAGCGTCGCGTTCGACACCACAACGCCGCCCACGGTTACGGGTGTCAGCCGCGCCACGGGAGAGAGCGCGCCGGTGCGGCCCACCTGGATCTCGATAGCCTCCAGTTTGGTTGTGGCTCGCTCGGCGGAAAACTTGTGTGCGATGGCCCAGCGCGGCGTCGACGAGCGAAAGCCCATCCGGGCCTGCAGATCGAGCCGGTCCACCTTGTAGACCACCCCGTCAATGTCATAGTCGAGCGTGGCCCGCTGCGCCTCGATGGAGCGATACCGCGCAATCATCACCTCAAGACTTTCGCATTGTGCTGTCAGCGGATTTGTCACGAATCCCAAAGCGCCCAACCCTTCGATGGAACCCATCTGGCTCTCGGCCAGCGGGCTTGAGACCTCGCCCCAGGCATAGGCGAAGAACCGCAGCGGGCGGGCGGCGGTGATCTTCGCATCGAGCTGGCGCAGCGATCCGGCCGCGGCATTGCGCGGGTTGGCGAAGGTCTTGCCACCGGCCTCTTCTTGCCGCGCGTTGAGGTCCGCGAAATCGCCATGGCTCATATAGACCTCGCCGCGCACCTCCAGGATCTCCGGCGCACCCTCCAGTGTTTGTGGAATATCGCGAATGTTCCGCGCATTGGCGGTCACATTCTCACCGGTCTCGCCATCGCCGCGCGTGGCGGCCTGCACGAGCGCGCCGCCCTCGTATCTCAAGGAGAGTGAAAGCCCGTCGATCTTGGGCTCGGCGGTGAAGGCCAGGTCGTCTTCGGGCGTCAGATTTAGAAACCGCCGCACTCGCTCGACAAAATCCGCGATGTCAGCCTCGTCAAACCCATTGGCGAGGCTCATCATCCGCACCCGGTGGCGCACCTTGGCAAAGGCCTCCGAGGGCGCGGCACCCACCCGGTCGCTGGGGCTGTCGGCGCGCTTGAGATCGGGAAACCGGGTTTCGATTGCGGCGTTGCGGCGCTTCAGCCCATCGTAGTCTGCATCGGACAAGACCGGCGCGTCGTTTTGGTGATAGGCAAGGTCCGCTGCGGCGATTTCGCGCGCCAGCATCTCCAACTCAGCCTTGGCCTGAGCTTTGGTCAGATCCTCAACGGCGCGCAGCGCGATTGCCATGGGCATGTCCTCGGTCACAAGTGCGGCATCGGTAAACTGCCAGACAGATCACGTCCAGCGACGTGGCAACCTCTGTTGATGCCTCCGAAAACAGTGTCGATGCGACCAAGACTTTAGTTACGCGTCCGTCCGCCTCCTCCATCACTCGAACCGGCCGGAACGGATTTTTCCCCTGTATGCGGAAGGAGGCTTGGTTTTCAGGGGCCCACGCGAATGCCTCGGCTTTGGTCAACGGCCGCCCATCGCCAACCCGCCGCCCGACATGCCGTTCGCCAGGGAGCGCAAGCAATCTCGCTCTGTGATCGAGGCGCCAACTCGGCACCGGGGGCCAATCCATAACGAAGACACACCTAACTCTGATAACCGCCGGTTGGTTCTCCGGCGCATCTCGCCATCGCCCAGCGGCAGACCGACGCGAGAATCAGGTCGAATCTTCGGACCGAAAAGCCTCCAAGACGCGCTGCCCTCGCGGCGAAAGCCGATAGCCCACCTGCCTGCTCTCGGTCAGCCCTAGCTCCTTAAGCTTGCGGATATGGGCCTTAAGCTTCGCCTTATCTATGCCGATCTCGTCTGCCATGTCCTGCGCGCGACGGTCGGGCCAGATCTCGATCCAAGCGAGAACCGAAGCAGAAAGGCGCTCGACGGGCATGCGCGCATCAAACCTTGAAAGGCGCCCAATGATGTCGACGCATTGCGCGTGCGTGAGAGCGTCATCGTTTCGAAGCGCCTCGCGCGCATCGGTCCCCGCAATCCGGAGCAAAATCCGGTAGATATCTCGGTCTGCATCCTGGGAAAGATCACCCGCCAGCGCGGTGAGGTCTGGATAGCCTGCGAGACGCGCATCCGTCTCGGTCAGATCGGCAAATGCAACTGTCGCTACATCCACAATCGCCAGTTCGCCGATTGCAGTCCGCAATCGCCCTCCCGTCTTCACCGTCGGTCTCTTCCAGCGACGAAACGCGCGGTCGACCTCACCGTTTGCGATTTTCTCCAAGACGGCACGCTTGAACAGCATGCGGGCAACGTAAAGAGCTGCCGAAACCGGAGCAATACGCGGGTCCGCTAGCGCTAGGAACGGCCTCTCTTCACCAACCCAGCCGCGCAAAGAAAGAGGGCGAAACCCGCACGCAATCCGCAAAACGCTGCGCCGGTTTCGCCCTTGGAGAGCTTGGTCGAAGGAAAAGCGGTGTTAGGCGCCGATTGCCAATTTCCGCTTCGCTTCGCCGCTGGAGGGGTCGCGCAGCACGTAGCCACGCCCCCAAACTGTCTCGATATAGTTCTCGCCCCCGGTCGCTTCGGAGAGCTTCTTGCGAAGTTTGCAGATGAAGACGTCGATGATCTTCAACTCCGGCTCGTCCATGCCACCGTAGAGATGGTTGAGGAACATTTCCTTCGTGAGCGTTGTGCCCTTCCGGAGCGAAAGAAGCTCCAGCATTTGATATTCCTTACCGGTCAGATGCACCGGGCTGCCATCGACCTCGACCGTTTTCGCGTCGAGATTGACGGTGAACTTACCCGTCTCAATGATCGACTGCGCATGGCCCTTGGAGCGGCGCACAATCGCATGGATCCGGGCGATCAGTTCCTGACGGTGGAATGGCTTCGTCATGTAGTCGTCGGCGCCGAACCCGAAGCCCTTGAGCTTGTTCTCGGTATCGTCCGCTCCCGACAGGATGAGGATCGGCGTTTCCACCTTTGCTAGGCGAAGCTGGCGCAGAACATCATGTCCGTTCATGTCCGGCAAGTTCAGATCCAGGAGGATCAGATCGTAGTCATAGAGCTTGGCCAGATCGATCCCTTCCTCCCCAAGATCCGTCGCATAGACGTTGAGGTTGGCGTTCTGGAGCATCATTTCGATACTCTTCGACGTCGTCGGGTCGTCTTCGACCAACAGGATACGCATGTGCAGCTCTCCGTCTCTGCCAATCAGCCTGAGAATTCCAGCTTAACTGTTGGCAGAGATTGGTTAACGACTGATTACGAAAGCTGCACGATACGCAGTCGCCTTAAAGTTGTCTATACTTTTGAATCGCTGTGACTCTCAAGGCGGCGGCGCCATGCTGATGCACGGCAGAGCGCCACAAATCCAACTCCTCATCGGACAGATGGTACATCGAACAAGCCTCGCCTGCTTCGATGAGACCGAAATCGACCGCGGCAACCACGGTCGCCTTGCGCCGCGCGACCCAACGCTTTGTATTGGTCGGCGGCAGATCGGACCGAGTCAATTTGCTCCCATCTGGAAGCTCTACATAGACTGGTCCCTTTTCGCGGCGAATATACATCTCTTACTCCCAACTCGCTACGCACCCGAGGGAACAAATAGCGACCGCCCCTTAAGTCTGAATGAACCAACTGCTTGAACATGATGACGATTTTACTATATTGCCGACTTTAAGAAACTCCGGACATCATGGTCAACGCTACAGTAGAGCCCGAAGTCGATTTACTCGGCCTCAATAAACCTAGGCGCGAAACGCGTGTAGTCGTTGCCATGTCAGGTGGTGTCGACAGTTCGGTCGTGGCCGCCATGCTCGCCGAACAAGGCTATGATGTTGTTGGAGTAACGCTCCAGCTCTACGATCATGGCGCCGCTTTGGCGAAGAAAGGCGCTTGCTGCGCGGGGCGCGACATCCATGATGCTCGCCGGGTCGCCGAAACGATGGATTTTCCCCATTACGTCCTCGATTACGAGAACCGATTCCGGGAAAGCGTGATCGACGAATTCGCCGATTCTTACCTTGCAGGTGCGACCCCTATTCCATGCATTCGATGCAACGAGCGGGTCAAATTCCGCGATTTGCTCGAGACGGCCAAGGATCTGGGCGCCGATTGTATGGCCACCGGACACTATATCCGGCGAATCAGTGGCCTGCGCGGACCAGAATTGCACCGCGCCGCCGACGCGGCGCGCGACCAGAGCTATTTCCTGTTCTCCACAACCCGCGAGCAGCTCGACTTCTTGCGTTTCCCGCTCGGCGGCCTCGCATCGAAAGCCGAGACCCGTGCACTGGCAAGCCGCTACGGCCTTCCCGTGGCCGACAAGCCCGACAGCCAGGACATCTGTTTCGTGCCGAATGGTTCCTACGCGAGTGTCATCGAGAAGCTGCGCCCTGGCGCCGCCGAACCGGGAGACATCGTGCATCTCGATGGCCGCGTCCTCGGCCAGCATGACGGCGTCTTGCGCTACACCGTCGGTCAGCGCCGCGGGCTTGGTATTGGCGGCACCGGCGACCCGCTCTTCGTGATCCGGCTTGATGCCGACCGGCGGCAGGTGATCGTCGGACCGCGCTCAGCCTTGGCCAGCCGCTCGATCTCGATCGCGGATGTGAACTGGCTCGGCGATCTTTCCTTCGAAAGCGCGCCGGCGGGCGGATGGGAGGTTGAGGTCCGCGTCCGCTCCACCCGGCCGCCCAAACCCGCACGCCTGCATCCCGATAGCCCTAGCCGCGCGCGCGTCGAACTGCTCGACGCTGAAGAAGGCGTGGCACCCGGCCAGGCTTGTGTGTTCTACGCCCCCGAAAGCAGCCGCGTCCTCGGCGGCGGCTGGATCCAGCGGGGGTGAACTTGCTGGACAGAGGTCGACGGACCGCACACGAAAGCGCGCTCTTTAGCCAACTAGTCATGTGGGAGGTGGTTACTCCGCCTTTTTTGAGGTCCTATCGAAACAAGTATTCCGCTCAGCTAGGATTGTGGATCTCAGAGCAGAAAAAACAGTCCACGGAGTAAACACCAATTATGAGAAGTACCTAGGGTTGAGTTTGCGGTAATAGCCTGACCTCTATCCCTGGCTCCAAGGCCGAGTCGTATGCACTTTGCACAAGCATTGCAGTCTGATCTGTCAGAGATGGTACCGCAAACTCATAGCTGAACTTACCAGCAATGGAGAACACATTGGCTCTTGCTTCCGGAAGCCCTGCGAGCGCCATAAGCTTCTCTGATGTCGAGCTGTCTATCGGTACGTTGGCAACTCTGATCGTCCACCCATCATCGACTTTTGAGCTCGCAAGCAAGGACTCAACTATTTCATTGGATCTCCGTTGAAGGCCAGCCTCAACGGTCTCCGTAATGTCGGCGGCTGCCTCATTGAGGTCGTCCCGGAAGAACTTCAGATTCTCGTCGACCCTGCTCGTCAGCGCAGCCATTTCCACGCGCACGTCCGCAATTGAGCCGCGAACGGCGTAGTCTGTGATCACCCAGTTAGTGCCGACCACAGCGATGATGACACCAGTTAAAGCGAGAACTTCGCCTCGGTTCATTCTACCCTCTCCAGCGGCTGGTTAACACTACAGATGTATGCGCGTAATGTCATCCTATGAAGAGGAGGCGCAGAATGTGAGGACCAATCAAGCCTACAACGACCAAAGCGAGAATTGACAAAAACAACGACGAAGGCGGTTCTGTTAACGACTGTCTCGACCGCCAAAATAGAAATCTCATCGCACATCCTTCGAGAGACTTAGGCTTCGGGCTATTTCGACAAACTACAAAGGCTTGGTTAACATGACGTTTTCCTCGGGCCCTAGAGATCAGCTACTTTGAAATTGCCAAGAAGCGATTGTTCTACAGGCAGTTGGGCGACGCCCGCGTCGAACTGCTCGACGCCGAAGAGATCGTCGCGCCCGGCCAGGCTTGTGTGTTCTACGCACCCGAAAGCAGCCGCGTCCTCGGCGGCGGCTGGATCCAGCGGAGCTGAGCCTGCGCGCCCTGCAGGCCACCTATCTGCACGTGTTTCACGGAAACACACATCGGTTTTCCCTCAATCGCAGGGTTGCGGTTGCCGCGGCGGCCAGACGGTTTAGGGTCCCCTCATTCACTTGGGAGATGTGTGATGAGCATGGACGCCGTTCTCAATCAAATCGATTCCGACCTCGACCAATCCCTGGAGCGGCTGTTCGCCCTGCTTCGGATCGAGAGCATCTCAACCGATCCGGCCTATGCCAAACCCTGCATCGAAGCAGCCGATTGGCTCGTGGCGCAACTCCAGGAGATCGGCCTCGACGCCAGCCGCCGCGACACGCTCGGCCATCCAATGGTCGTCGCCCATGGTGGCGAAGGCGGCCCACACCTGTTGTTCTACGGCCATTACGACGTACAGCCGGTCGATCCGCTCGATCTGTGGAAGGCCCCGCCCTTCGCCCCCGCGATCCAGGACACGGCCAAAGGCCAGGTGATCGTCGCGCGCGGCGCGGGCGATGATAAAGGCCAGCTCATGACCTTCGTCGAGGCCCTGCGCGCCTGGAAGGCGGTGCATGGCGGGTTCCCGATGCGCATCACCGTTTTGTTCGAGGGTGAGGAGGAAACCGGCTCGCCCTCCCTTCTGCCCTTCCTTAGGGAAAACGCAGACGAACTCCGCGCCGATCTCGCGCTCGTCTGTGACACTGGCATGTGGAATCGCGACACCCCGGCGATTGTCACCATGCTGCGGGGGCTGGCCTCGGAGGAAGTCACCATCCAGGCCGCCGACCGCGATCTGCATTCGGGGATGTATGGCGGCCCGGCGATGAACCCAATCCGGATCCTGACCCGCCTGCTCGCCGACCTGCACGATCCGTCCGGTCGCGTGACGCTGCCGGGTTTCTATGAGGGGGTGCCGGATCTTGCACCTGACATTAAGGCACAATGGGACGCGCTTGATTTCGACACGGCGGGCTTTCTCGGCGATGTGGGCCTTACGACGCCTGCGGGCGAGCAGGACTATTCCGCGCTGGAGCAGATCTGGTCGCGCCCGACCTGCGAAGTGAACGGAATCTGGGGCGGCTATACCGGCAAAGGCTTCAAGACCGTGCTCCCGTCAGAGGCGCACGCCAAAATCAGCTTCCGGCTCGTCGGCGATCAGGACCCGGTGAGAATCCTGGAGACGTTCCGCAGCTACATCACCAACAACCTGCCCCCGGATTGTTCGGCCACCTTTGCACGGAAGGAACCCGCGGGCGCCACTGTGCTTCCGGTGGACACTCCGGCTTTCACCAGAGCGCATGCTGCACTTGGGGAAGAATGGCCGAACCCCGCGGTCTTCGCCGGATGCGGCGGCTCAATCCCGATTGTGGGGCATTTCAAAGAGATCCTGGGCATGGACTCGATGCTCATCGGCTTCGGGCTCGAAGACGACGCGATCCACTCCCCGAATGAGAAATACAATCTCAGCAGCTTCCACAAAGGCACGCGGAGTTGGGCTCGTGTCATCGCGGCGTTGCAAGGCGACGAGTGATGCCGGGCAGGACCTGCTCATCGGACGCCAAGGGGAACAAACGCACACGTTCCTTAACGTCAAAGGCCATCGATCACGCCAACATCACCGCAGCCGTTTGACCGATCTTCACGACCAGCCTGTCCTCCGCCATGCAAGCGTGCCGCCATACCTCCACTCCATTGCGAGGGGCACAGTGCCTACATAAACCTTGGCTGGGCCGAACGAGCCTCGTCATAAAAAAAGACGTCTGGGAGTGAAGAAATGTCCGAAAATGTCAACAAGGTGCGCGCGCATGACGATGATGTCCTGCGTGCCGGTGACCCTAGAGATCCCGACTTCAAAGGCGGGCCCGCAGTCCCGGCGGCGCCACTTTCGAATTCTCGTTTGTTGGGCCTTATCGCGGGGCCGGCGCTTGCACTGATTATCGGCTTCAGCCCGGCGCCGGAGGGGCTGCCGCCCGAAGGGTGGCGCATGGTCGCGATCACGGCATGGATGGTTGTGTGGTGGTTGAGTGAGGCTGTCCCCATCCCCGCCACGGCCCTTTTACCGCTTGCACTGATGCCGCTCTTGGATGTTCTGAGCATGTCCGATACGGCGGCACGCTACGGCCATCCGCTCGTCTTCTTGTTCCTCGGCGGATTTCTTCTCGCGGCCAGCATGCAACGGGTCGGTCTGCACCGGCGCATCGCCTTGCGCATTGTGTCGGCCGTGGGCACAACCCCGAGTCGCATCGTTTTGGGTTTCATGCTGGCGACGGCCTTTCTTTCGATGTGGATCTCGAACACGGCAACAACCATCATGATGTTCGCGGTCGGCCTTTCGGTGATCGACTTCGTGGGCAGCAAAACCAGCAACAAGACCATCGTGCGCAACTTCGGTGTCGCCTTGATGCTGGCAATCGCCTATTCGGCCTCGATCGGTGGGGTGGGAACGCTGATCGGAACGCCGCCGAACGCGCTTCTGGCAAGCTTCCTCCAGGACAGCTACGGGATTGAGATCTCATTCGCTCAATGGATGATGTTCGGGGTGCCGATCGTGGCGATCATGTTGCCGATTGCATGGCTGATGCTGACCCGCGTCCTGTTTCCGGCCAACCGCATTTCCATCGAGGACCCCAAAGAGGTCGTCACGACGGAGCTAAGAGCGCTTGGCGGCATGAGCCAGGGGGAGCGGCTCGTCGGGATTGTCTTCCTGTCCGCCGCGCTGCTGTGGATCCTGCGACGGCCCCTGGTAGACCTGACGGGACTTCCGCTCAACGACACGATGATCGCGATGGCTGCGGCCCTGGTGCTGTTTTCGGTTCCGGTTTCTCGGTCGAGAGGAGAATTCGCACTCGACTGGGAAGCGGCGCGCAATGTCCCCTGGGGCGTCCTCCTTCTCTTCGGGGGTGGCCTCGCATTGGCGCAGGGCTTTTCTCAGACCGGTCTCGCGGAATGGATCGGGTCGGTTGTCGGCGGCATCCAGATCAGCACCGTCCTCCTGGTCCTCGTGGTGCTGGCCTCGATCGTCTATCTGACAGAGATCACGTCAAACACGGCCTCGACGGCGACCTTTCTGCCGATCCTCGGAGCCGTTGCCGTGGGCCTCAGCCTCGATCCGATGCTGATGACAATCCCCGTCGCGGTCGGTGCGTCGATGGCTTTCATGATGCCGGTGGCGACCCCGCCAAACGCTATCGTCTTCTCTTACGAGGAGATGAAGCTCTCCGATATGGTCCGAGCCGGCTTTCTGATGAACATCTTCGCTATCATAGTGGGGTTCGGCCTGTTCGTGGTCCTGGGTCCGCTTGTCTTTGGGTTTAGCCTCTAGGCAAGACACCAGAGCGACGCCTGCCAGAAACTGCGCCCGGCTGCCGGGCGCAGACGACTTATCTGGCGCCTATTCAAGCGACTGCCAGCCGAACACAACCAGAACGTGGGCTTTCCTTTCCGGTGTCGTCCGCATACTCTCTATACCATGAGCATATGGCGAGAAGACGAGGCAGAAGCCTTTGAGGCGGCGGTGCCGCTCTCGGAACGGGCACGCGCAGCACGGCCTGCGCCTTATCTCAATGATCTGAACCCAGACCAGCGCGCCGCCGTCGAAGCGCTCGACGGGCCGGTTCTGGTCTTGGCAGGCGCAGGCACCGGAAAGACCCGGGCCTTGACCACCCGGATCGCGCATTTGCTGCAGACCGGGCGGGCACGTCCCAATGAAATCCTAGCGGTGACTTTCACCAACAAGGCCGCCCGAGAGATGAAACTCCGCATCGGTCATTTCGTCGGTGGTGTGATCGAAGGCATGCCGTGGCTGGGGACGTTCCACGCCCTGTCGGTCAAACTCTTGCGCCGTCACGCCGAACTCGTAGGGCTGAAATCCAACTTCACGATCCTCGACACCGACGATCAGCTACGTCTGCTGAAGCAGCTGATTGAGGCGGAAAGCATTGATCCAAAGAGGTGGCCGCCGCGGCTGCTGTTGAGCCTGATCGATGGATGGAAGAACCGCGCGCTGGCCCCTGATCGCGTGCCAGCCTCTGAGGCCGGGGCGTTCAACCACCGGGGCGGCGCGCTCTATGCTCAGTATCAAGAGCGCCTGAAGACGCTGAATGCCTGCGATTTCGGGGACCTTCTGATGCATGTGCTGACCATCTTGCAGGCGCATCCGGACATCTTAGAGAAATACCAAAGCTGGTTCCGCTACATCCTCGTGGACGAGTATCAGGATACTAATGTCGCACAATATCTCTGGCTTCGGCTCCTAGCGGGCAAGCACAAGAACATCTGCTGCGTCGGAGATGACGATCAGTCAATCTATGGCTGGCGCGGCGCCGAAGTCGGGAACATCCTACGGTTCGAAAAGGATTTTCCCGGCGCAAAGGTCGTGCGCCTGGAGCAGAATTACCGCTCCACGCCACATATCCTCGCCGCGGCCTCGGCGGTGATCTCCGCGAATGAAAGCCGCCTCGGCAAGACCCTCTGGACGGAGCTCGATCAAGGGGAACGCCTGCGGCTCATTGGCCATTGGGATGGCGAGGAAGAGGCCCGCTGGATCGGCGAGGAGATCGAGGCGCTCGCGGGCGGGACACGCGGGTTGGACCCGGTCTCCGCCGATCAGATCGCGATCCTCGTGCGCGCGTCCTACCAGATGCGCGCGTTCGAGGACCGGTTCCTCACCATCGGGCTGCCCTACAGGGTCATCGGCGGGCCAAGGTTCTATGAACGCGCGGAAATTCGGGACGCGATGGCCTATTTCCGCGTCGCGGTGTCGCCCGATGACGGCCTCGCGCTAGAGCGGATCTTGAACAAGCCCAAGCGCGGGCTCGGCGACAAGGCGGTCCAGGAAATCAATCGCGTCGCGCGGCAAAACGATCTGACCCTGCTTGATGGCGCCCGCAAGCTCGTCGCGGATGGCGGGTTGACCACACGGGCGCGAAACGCCCTGGGCCGGGTCGTCTCAGATTTCGACAGATGGCACAGCCTCATACGGGCAGGCGAGATCGGACATCTGGAAATCGCCGAGCAGATCCTTGATGAGAGCGGCTATACCGATATGTGGCGCGCGGACAAATCGCCGGACGCGGCGGGACGGCTCGACAACCTCAAGGAGCTTGTGAAAGCGCTGGGCGAGTTTGAAAACCTCCAGGGCTTTCTGGAACATGTGAGCCTGGTGATGGACAACCAGCAGGAGGATGGCGACGCCAAAGTGTCGATCATGACGCTCCACGCCGCCAAAGGCCTTGAATTTCCATGCGTTTTCCTCCCCGGCTGGGAGGATGGGCTGTTTCCGTCGCAGCGTGCCATGGATGAAACCGGCTTGAAGGGCCTGGAGGAAGAGCGCCGCCTCGCCTATGTCGGGATCACGCGGGCCGAGCGGCTTTGCACGATTTCCTTCGCCGCCAATCGCCGGGTCTACAACCAGTGGCAATCGCAGCTTCCCTCGCGCTTTGTCGATGAGTTGCCATCGGAGCATGTCGAGGTCCTGACCCCGCCGGGGCTTTATGGCGGCGGCAGCGGCGGACTTGGCCCTATGAGCACAGGCGGGCTGACGCCGTCTTATGACCTTGCGGAAAAGGCTTCAAAAGCAGACGTTTACAACTCGCCGGGCTGGAAGCGCATGCAGACGCGCGCGGGCAGCCGACCGATGTCTCAACCGCGCGAGGCGAAGAACATGGTGATCGATGCGGAGGCAATCTCCGCATTCTCTGTCGGTCAGCGGGTCTTCCATCAGAAGTTCGGTTATGGGGTCGTGGAGGGCGTCGAAGGCGACAAACTGGCCATCGCATTCGAGAAGGCCGGACAGAAGAATGTCGTCGCGCGGTTTGTGACGGCGGCCGACGAAGTGCCCTTCTGAGCGGCTGTTTTCGCGGTATGGAATCGATACCGAACCGGTAGTATTCCGGTAGTGTCAAAATCGCGGCTTCAGGCTTTTTGTTGCGCGGATGGGCTTTATGGCGCGCTAAGGTTGAGGGGTGGATTCGAGCGGGGCAGCCTATAACTACTGATAGCCTTACCAAGTCAGAAAAACGTAACACTCTTCGGCAAGTTCAAACGTGACCTGACAGCGCTGGATGGGTGTTAAGTTTCAGCGGCGGAAAACTTATTTCAATAGCGGTAATATAATTGGTTAAATAGACGTTTAATCGTATTTTAGTCTAAATAATTCGATATTTAAAAATGTGATGTACTTTCCCATTATTATCATTTAGTGCTATCGCTCATTATCATGCCCTGCCGAATAAAGTTACACGGCAAGGCAATCATATGACGCGTGAAGCTCACTTAGCTACAACAATGTAATTCACCTGATAGTTGTTTGCGTGATGATACGCAGAATTAACGACAATGTCGAAACCTGTTTCAGGCTGAGGATTTGGTACCGTTTCAATCATGTAAACAGGTGCCTTTAGGTATTGATCTCTCGCCATTTGCTCAAAGTCTGCAACAAGATTATCTTGAGTTATTTCTGTCCCGTCTATTCCAGGGAAATCATACATGACGAGTGATGTCATTACATCGTATTCCGTTGTTTTGCCTGGAAGGCTGACCGGAAAAACACACGCTTGCTCGAAATTTCTTTTTCCTACAACGCGATCTACTACACAACGTTCCGTCTTGCCAATCGCTAGGATCTTACCGGAACCTTCAAGGTCACTTATACGGTCTTCAAGCTCGTCCCGGATCCGTTGCATGGTTTCCACCTGTACAGTGGAACTTGGCACCCTTGCTTGGAAAGACAGTGAGGCGCCCATGCTAGGTTCAAATACAAACCCTACATTCGTCTCCCTACCCTTCGGCTTGGTGCAAGTAAACAAGCGCTCGCTGCGCCCGGCCATCACAACGTTTCCAACGGCTTCAGTGTTCCCACTGATGGTGCAATTAACATCATCTCCCTCGATTTGAGAAAGGCGGTATGTAAGCCCCTGCTGCCCCGGTTCATAGGTCACCCGGACTACGAACCTGTCGTCTTCGGCAGAAACTGAGAAGCTGCCGAACAATGCCGTTCTATCTGACTGCGCAACAATTTGAGCGCACTCTGTAATGTATCCTGCGAGGCTAGAACCGGTCGAAATCGAGCTGTCATTCCTGAGAAAATCGCGAAACTTGTCAGTTCCAATGTCGCAGGCGCTCGAAATCTGTTCCTCAAGGCTCCCAGACTGAGAACCGAATCCACCGCGGCCTTTGAAAAGGCCATAACGTGCCTGCATCTGTGCACTCGTATTGTTGAAGCGCTCTGCGCGACCATACTCGCTACTGCAGACATTATCGAACTCCTCGGAAAGCCTATCCGTCAGAATTGAGTTATTTGATGTGTCCAGGAAGTTCTTATCAGCCATAGACAGACAAATGTCGGCCGTTGTCGACTGAGCGTAGGCAGCGGTTGCGGAGACACTTAGTGCTACGCAAATGAGATAATGCTTCATAGGGACCTCAAAAAGTGATTGCTTACCGAAACGCGCTTCGGCCAGACCCAAAATACCTGACGTTGCGCGTTTTGCGACAAAAGAAACTTCACCTTTCCGATACTATGAGACGATTTTGCACACTTTTTGCGCTTCATTGCAGCCTAGTAATTGAATAACAATTTGAATAACTTCCTACTATTAAATCATACTGGCCATAAATTATTTAGATATATGATGATTTAATTCAGGCCAATTTTGATAAAATGCCCACAAACTACGGGGTTACAGGACCTAGTAAGCGTGTTTATTTCCTGACGTATCAAGAACACTCAGTTTCTTGAGCCAAAGCGACAGATACACTTTTCATCTTGAAGACCGACAAAACTGTTTCCTGAGACAATCACCATTTGTGTGATGTCTCCCGCACCTAAAAGCGCGCCCCATCCACTCCCGCTTTACGCCTTCCCCAAGCTCCGGCAAAACCAAGGCCAGATCCTGTTTCCGGGCGGTCGGACCTCGTATAATCTCGCCGAAACAAACATAGGAGATAGCGCGGTTTGGTAGATGACCCCAGCAGGACGGTTGCGCGGTTTGTCGCGGCCTTTGACGCCGCCGACAGGGATGAAATGGCTGCCTCCCTTGCGCCGGATCTGGTCGCGGACGTCACGCAAGCCGACGGATCGGTCGTGACGCTCCAGGGGAATGCGGCCTACCTTGCGGCCATTGATGCCATGGATTTGCCCTCCGTGCGGCCAAGCATCCGGGCCACCCAGATTGCCCCGGTCTCCGAGGATCAGTCGATGGTGATGGTCGAGATCAAGGCCGAGCGGAAGGGGCACCATCTGCACAATTTCGCCGCGTTCCTGATGCGCGTCACGGAGGGAAAGATCGTGCGGATCTGGATGGTTGACGCCCTCCCGGAAGAGAGCGATCGCTTCTGGAAGCGCTGACCCCGCCCGCCGCCGCATACCCGAGCGGCGCGACCACCGGGAAGAGCGCAGCGCCGGTTTAGCGCCTTACCCCCCTGGCCCGCAATCGAGGCAGCGCGCCGGATAATCCGGGCCCATTTCGAGTGCGCGGTTGAGCGTGCGCAAGGCGGTGCGCACCCCCTCCTCCAGCACCGGGTGATAGAACGGCCGCTCTAGCATCTCCGCCACGGTCAGGTTGGACTGGCAGGCCCAGGCGAGCAGATGCGCGATGTTCTCCGCCCGCGGCCCGATCATTTCCGCGCCGAGGAACCGCCCGGTATTCCGCTCGCCATAGACCCGCAGCAGGCCGCGATTGACCCCCATGACGCGGGCACGGCCCTGATCGGACCAGTCGACCGCTCCAACCTCGAATTCGGTCCCGCTCTCCACCAAATCCGCATAGCGCGCCCCCACCATCATGATCTGCGGATCGGTGAACACGACGGAAATCGGTGCGCTCTTGCGAAAGCGCCGGATCTCTGGGAACCGCGCCGCGTTGTATCCCGCCGCCAAGCCCTCATCCGCGGCTTCATGGAGGAGCGGGAGCCGATTGTTGGCGTCCCCCGCGATGAAGATCCGGCTGTCGCCGCAGCGCGCGGTATAGTCGTCGTAGAGCGGGACGCCGCGCGCATCCATCTCGAGCGAGGTATTCTCAAGACCCAGATTGTCGGTGTTTGGCCGCCGCCCGGTGGCGATCAGGGCGCAGTCAAACTCTTCAGTGCGGCGCGCGCCATTCGACACGAAGTCGATCTCGATGCCAGACGCGGTCCGCGCCCGTCCGGTGACCTCCGCGTCGGCGTGAAACTCCATCTCCGCCTGGAAGATCTCCAGCGCAGAGGCATTCACCGCGGGATCGCTGATCGGTCCGACCCGGTTGCCGCGCCCGAAGAGCGCGACGCGGACGCCGAGCCGGTGCAGCGCTTGGCCAAGCTCAAGCCCGATCACCCCCGCCCCAAACACGGCAACCGAACGCGGCAGTCTCTCCCAGGAAAACACATCGTCGTTGACCAGCAACCGGTCACCGAACGCGTCAAAGCCCGGCGGGATATTCGTGCGCGAGCCAGTGGCGATCACGATCCGGTCGGCCTCCACCACGCGCCCGTCGCTCAATTGCAGAGTATTGTCCGAGGTGAACCGGGCATAGGCCCGCGCCCTGTGGCGCTCGGGCCAATCCTCCACCGCCTCCACCACGAAGCCCACGAAGCGGTCGCGTTCCTCCCGCACCCGCGTCATCACGGCCTCCCCGTCGATCTGCGGCGCCGCATAGGTGACGCCGAACTGTTTCGCATGCGGTCCCGCATGGGCGGCTTCGGCTGCGGCGATCAAGAGTTTCGACGGCATGCAGCCGACGCGCGCGCAGGTTGTGCCGTAGGGCCCGCCCTCGATGAGCAGAATGCTATCGGTGACCTGGCTCGCCTCCCGGTAGGCGCGCATCCCCGCCGTGCCTGCTCCGATGATCGCGATCTCAACCCGCAGTTTTTCCATGACCCGTCCTTCCTTCGATCCGCGCCGGGGCTTAAGGCCTGCCCCGATCACGATACCCTCCTGGCATACGACGATTGGATGGCGTGCGTTACGAGAAACGTGGGCGGCGCCCGGTCGGGCTTCTTTGGGGATCGGGGGCTCAGAGGAAAGCGGAGGAGCACGTGGATTGTCCCGAGCGCCCGCAAAACCATTTCGAATTGAACCCGTTCGGCGTTCGTGGTTTACGCAGCCGACGGAGCGGTGGCCGAGCGGTCGAAGGCAGTGGTCTTGAAAACCACCGTGCGTGAAAGCGTACCGTGGGTTCGAATCCCACCCGCTCCGCCAGCCACCCTTTGACACAGTCTTTGCTGAGGTTTTCGTTGCGCAAGTTAGCGCAACAGGGCTGTTTTTGCTGAGAAATTTGTTTCTTGGCTCTTAGAATCTGGCGCGGATGAGGCGTGTTTAGCCGCTCTTTGAGAGCCTGTCTCTCAGTGTGGGATGGGTAGGTGAGTTTTGACTGGAACAGGGAATTTTTTCTCGTTTGGGGTCCAATAACAGGCTTTTAGGGTTGTGACGGCTGGGACGGCGTATGAAATATCACTGAAAGTCAGCGACTTATGGCCTCGTTTCGCACTTTCCTGTTTTTTTGCAGAACAGAGGCCGGTTTCCAGAAAACAGTCTGGAAGTTGCGCCGAAACAGGCGGTTGTTCCTGTAAGATCAGGGAAACCTTGAGCTGTTTCGAAACGCTACTGTGCGGAAGTCTCGGCGAGAAACAGCGTCCGTTGATCTTGCCAGTCCAGTGGGATCCGGGTGTTCAGAACCGCGTTAAGGGTAAGCCCCGGCGGCTGTGTTCCAGTGAGAATGGCGCACTGGATGTCAGGTGCCAGATGGGCGAGGCGGACCAGCTTGCGCTGATGCGGCTTCTTGGGGCTTGTAGTGAGGAAAGGTAGTCCGCGACTGTCCTTTTGGAGTGTGCGATGCGCTTGCCGCAGAGCTCTGATCAACACGGGATCTGACCGTGGACCGCTCATGGCGCTCCGTTCGATGGCGGTCTGACCGCCACGTTGTGGTGAAGACCAAGGCGTGGTGGCGATCACAGCGCTTTTGCTTCGTTTGTCGGCATTTACCGTTTCGTCATCACCGATGCGGTCGGCGATCTGATCGAGCAGAGTTCCGGGAAGCTCGAGCGTCAGACGGTCCTTGGCAACGACCACCTTGCTCAGATGGGTGAATGGGACTTGCGCCTCAGCAATGCCCCATCGTCCCATTGTATCTGCGATGGCCTCTTCCAGTTCTGGTCCAGACACGCGCCGGAGGACGCCATCCCTTTTGTTGCGAGCGCCCTGCTGGAGCGGGGCGGAGACATAGTATGGGTAGCGCTTGCCGCGCGCTCCGACGGCAAAGGTGGGCGTCATGCGCGCGCCTTCGGCATCAAAAACGCGCCCGGCCAGAGCCGCATGCATGCGTCCTTTGTTTGGACCCTGCCTGACTTTCTGGGTGTCAAGTTTTGCCTGAACCGCTTCAAACAGGTCTCGATCAACAATGGCCTGATGCAGGCCATCATGGATCTGCCCTTTGTGAGACAGAAGCCCGAGGTAGATCTTGTTACGCAGGAGGTGGAAGAGCGCACCTCGTGAGAACGGGACACCGCCAACAACTTTGCCGTTGCGCTGTGCATGGGTCTTCGATCGGATCCCGTCCCGCCGCAACTGCTCAGTCAGTTGCGCCACCGAGTTCACGTGCAGATAGCTCGTGAAGATGTGACGGACCCATTCGGCTTCGTCGTCGTTGACCAGGAGCGTGTGGGTGCCGAAGAGAGGGGCGTCGTATCCCAAGGGCACGCATCCGCCCATCCACATGCCTTTAGCTTTGGAGGCCGCGATCCTGTCACGGATACGCTCTCCAGTCAGCTCGCGTTCGAACTGGGCAAAGAATAGAAGCACGTTGAATGTGAGCCGCCCCATGGAAGACGTGGTGTTGAAGGCCTGGGTGACGGACACGAAGTTCACGTCATGTCGCTCGAAGATCTCGACCATACGCGCGAAGTCGGCCAGGGAACGTGTCAACCGATCGATGTTGTAGACCACCACGACATCCACCTTGCCCAATGCAATATCATGTAGAAGCCGCGAGAGGGCATGACGATCCATGGTGCCGCCTGAGACCCCACCGTCGTCGTATTGGCCGCGAAGCAAGCGCCATCCCTCGCCGCGTTGGCTTACAACATAGGATGCGCAGACTTCGTGCTGAGCGTCGAGCGAATTGAAGGATTGCTCTAGGCCCTCTTCGCTGGATTTGCGAGTGTAGATCGCGCAGCGCTTAGCCTTGATCATGTGTCGCTCCCGCACAATCCGAAGAAACGCGGACCGTTCCACCGACATCCCGCGATCGCTGTCGCGGCAGCAGTTAGGGATGAATAGACCTTGCCTGAATAGACCTTGCCGTTGTGTCGGAACCCGTGGACTTCAAGGACCACTTCCACAGGTTGGCCCTGCCAGGTGCACCGCAAGACACTACCCGGCCCGATTTCCGTGCCTTCCTGCGGGCAACTCTCGGGGCATGTGCGAATGTCTCACGGGAAGCGGCTGTGCACTTCATCTGTATGGATTGGCGGCACATGAATGACCTCACACATGCTGCTGCAGATGTTTACAACGCACTTCTCAACCTCTGTATCTGGAACAAGTCCAATGCTGGCATGAGATCGCTTTACCGCTCCAAGCACGAGATGGTCTTTGCCTACCGGCTTGGTGCGGCTTCGCATGTCAACACTGTCGAGCTTGGCAAACATGGCCGCAACCGGACCAATGTCTGGAACTATGCCTCCGTCAACACCACGAAAGGCAGCCGCCGCGAGGATCCGGCGCTGCATCCGACCGTCAAGCCCATGGGGCTCGTGGCGGATGCGTTCAAGGATGTCACACATTGAGGTGACCTGGTTCTGGATACCTTTCTTGGCTCTGGAACAAGCCTGATCGCCGCCGAACGCACGGGCCGATGTCTGCGCGGGCTGGAAATTGATCAGGCCTATGTCGACGTCGCAATAGAGCGATGGAAAGACATGACAGGCCGGTCACCCATCCGCGTGACGGAAGAGGTGCGTGGTGGCTGAGCGCTCGAAAGATCTGCAACGCAAGCCAGGCCAATTTCTGAAAGGTCAAAGCGGCAATCCCAAAGGTCGCTCCAGGGGAAAAGCTGCCCCCGAGCGCAAAGGTTCGGCCTTCGATGTGGTTGTGGATCGGACATTGACCGTCATGAAGCGCGGTGTGGCTCACCACGTGACGGCCGAAGAAGGCTTGCAACACAAGACCTATCAGCAGGCGGTTGCTGGCGAAAGAGCGGCGCAACGCGAAGTGCTCAGGTGGATCGTGAAATATGAGGAAGCCAAGGCGAAACGCACGCCGCCGAAGCCGCGAAATATTGAGCAAAAAATGGAACGCGATCCAGACAATGCGAATGAAGCCTTGGTGCTGCTTGGCCTGGCACGGCGCTACAGCCTCGAGCCTGACCACCCATATACGAGATTGAAGCTGGAGGCCTGGGCCACGCAGGCAGCATTGAAGCGCCGTCGCGGCGGCGCGACACTCAGCAAAGGTGAGATTGAAGAAATCAAGCGCTCTACATGGGACCCGGAGACACTGGTTTGGCCGAGAGGGACCGAGACGTGAGCGAAAACAGCGAAGATGAGGTAGGCTACCGAAAACCACCAACGTCGAGCCGGTTCAAAGAGGGGCAGAGTGGCAATCGAAGAGGTCGGCCATAGGGCCGAACGTCTGCGCTACCCTACGAAGCCGTGCTCGAACAAATGGTGACGATCCGAGAAGATGGAGGCAGCCGCGAAGTGACCGCCGCAGAAGCTCTCTTGCTACAGCTCACCAAGCAAGGACTTGAAGGCGACAGTGCCGCAAGCCGCAAGACACTCCGCGCCGTCGAGCAAGCCCGCCAGAAGCAACTCACGACGACGACCGAGCAGGAGATCACGGCAACCGTTTTTAAGATCGTTGGCTTCAATGCCAACGGAGCACTCGAACCGTTGCGCAGGGCGCGCAAACTCGACCGCTATCGCAAGACGGCCAAGATGAAGCTTGAACCTTGGGTGGTCGAAATGGCGCTCAGGCGACTGGACGCCCCATTGATCGTCCCAGAACAACAAATCGTCCATGACGCTACCAGAACACCCAAAAACGTCAGATGGCCAAACTGGTGGAGCGTCGGTTTAGAGTAATCAATATCGGGAAGAGTGCCTGAAACCAGATACAATACTCTAGGTTGAGACTCAATCAGGTCCACCAGAGGATTGAGGAGGCGATTGCTACAGCTGATAGGAAGTTGCGTGCGCGCTTGTCAAATCTGGTGGCGATGCGCCGCCAGTCTTTGAGCGAGCAGAATGCGCGTTCGATGCGATTGCGGTGCCGGTATGCGGCGGTGTCGTAGGGGATCGGGCACCGTCGCGATCGGGTTGATGGGATGACGGCTTCGGCCTGGATGGTGGCGAGCGTCCTGCGCAGGCTGTTTGCATCATATCCCCTGTCTGCGATCAGGCGCTTCGGCGCTGGGATTGCCGCCAGCAGGGCTGGTGCTGCCGAGATATCGGCGACGTTGCCCGGCGTGAGCAAGAAGGCGATGACCCGCCCGCAAGTATCTGTCAGAGCATGGATCTTCGTGGTCGGACCTGCGCGCGAGCGCCCGATGGCCTGAGCCATCGCCCCCCTTTTCCGCCATGTGCCGAGCGATGGGCTCTGACCGCGGTGCTGTCGATGCTGAGATCCTCGGGAACCTCGGCCTCTGCCACCAACGCGGCGAAGATCCGGCCCCAGAGCCCTCTCCGGCTCCAGCGATTGAAACGGTTGTAGACGGTCGTCGGCGGGCCATAGACAGCGGGGCAGTCCTTCCACCGGCAGCCGGATCTAAGGACATGAACGATGCCGCTGATGATCCTGCGATCATCAACACGCCGTGCACCGGGTTGGTTCCTGGGCAACAACGGCTCGATGGCTGGCCATGCCCGATCCGAAAGCCAAAATTCACCTGCCATCATTCAGACCCCGCTGATTTTCAGCAAGAGAATCAGAGCCAGCAAGCATTCTCAACACCTTGATTGAGTTTTGACACTATCGCTTCGTGCGGAAAGCAGGAATCGGGAGTTCCCTTGAGGTTGCGCTTGTGAGTCCTCATTCGCGGAGGTGGATCATGGGGAAACCGCTCTCATTGGATCTTCGTCGCCGGATTGCGGCCTGTGTCGAGGCGGGACAGTCCTGCCGGGCCGCAGCGGCCAAAGTTCGATGCCTCGCCAAGCTGCGTCGTCGAACTGATGAAACGCTATCGCGAGACCCGGTCGCTCGAACCGGCCCGCCAGAGGCGGCCCCCGGGGGGACGTCTGTCGCCACTTCGGGGCGATCTGATCGAAACCGTCGAAGCGCGGCCGGACACCACGATGCCGGAACTCGCTGATCTTGTGGATGTAAAGCCCAAGAAGATTGGACAGCGTTTTCGCGCTTTCTCTAAATCGTCTCTGGCACTGGCGGGCGCACATTGAGCGCTTGATGAGGGGGCGCGTGATTATACTGTTTGAGCTAGTGATTGATGACGACCTGCGCCTATTTTGCCGTTGCGAACCACTCGGTATTCAAAACCTCGCGACGAGCGTTCCATTGAACCGCTCGTTGTATCCGTTCTCGCAGGGCGATCCGGGGTAAATCCGGATCGGCTTGATGCCAACTCGTCGAAGCCAGTCCTGGATCACTTCTGCGGCGAACTCGCGCCCATAGTACGTCGGGAAGAAGCGCTGCTTTGAGGTTATGGCCACGCAAGCAGCTATCAGATAGCGCAGCTGGTGGCCATAACCGGGTCTCAGGTCTCGACAGTGGGTCTTTGCATGAACCACACCGCTGAGTGTGCGCAGCAAGCTGTAACCGCCCGATACGACTTGCTCGACCCTTTTGGTCGCCTTCGATATTTCCAAGCGCCGCCACGAGGTTCTGATCGGCCTCCCTGGAAAGGAGCGCCGGCGTCGGTTGACGATCATGAACACATTGGAGGATTTCCGGCGTCTGGCCGCGACACTTTCCGACTACAAGCTGCCGGTAAGGATCGGGTTCAAGGCGACCGACAATTACCATCGGCCGCTGGCACATCACCTCGGCCAAGCTGGGTTCGAACTGAAGCTGGTCTCCTCGGTTGGCTTGGCCCGCACGCGGGAGGCCCTGCACAACAGTTGGGACAGTCAAAGTGACCGTGGCCCCAGTGGGGCCGCGTAAGCCCCGAGACAATCCGAAGGACGCCCAGGTGATCCTGCAGATGCTGGAGATCGGCGCGGTGCAGTTCTTCCATGATCCGCGCGTCGCGGGAACGGCCGATGTCCAGGAGCTGTCGAAGACCCATGAGATCGTCTCACGCTCGAAGACCGAGTTGTGGCACCGTATCCTCACCCACTATCTGCCGTTGTATTTTCCCAAGGCCGAACGATTTCATCGACGCGCACGGTCGGATTGGTTCCTGGCGTTCCTTGAGAAGTATCCAACACCGGCGATGATCACGACCATGAGCCGGGACGCCTTTATCGCTGATGCCTGGCAGGTAGTTGGTAAGAAGGTCTCCAAAGAACATATGCTTTCAAATATTTACGCCACTGCCGTCGACTCTGTCGGACTGCCGGTGCATCCGGATTCCGACGCTGTTCGCATGTTTCGTCTCGTCCTCGTCGAAGGTCGGAGCCTCGTCCGCCAGCGTATCGAGATTGAAGCCCGGGCGGTCGAACTTCTGTCCGATCTTCCAGATTACCAGTTGCTAACGACCATTCCTGGTAGCGGTCCGATTAATGCCATGACCATCTTGGCTGATGTCGGAGACCTGCGCCGGTTCCGCCACCATCGCCAGTTACTGAAGTTCTGCGGCATGGATATTGCCACCGTGCAGTCCGGCGTCGCCCATCGGGCTTGAACCGATGGCGCCTTCGATGGGCAACTCCGCGGTCAGAGCCGGATCTCAAAATACGGCAACGCCCGGCTCCGCCGAACTTTCTGGATAGCCGGCCAGGTCGCAGTTCTCAAACGGACCAACAGCTTCCGGGACAAGTTCGAACGTTACATCTCTAAGGATCGACACAATGCCCAACTACGCCGGAGGGCATACACCGCCATCGCAGCAAAGATGGCGCGCACCGTACTTGCCATGATCAAACACGGCGAACCCTATCGCCCCGTCTTCAAGGGGGTGAGCTCAGGCGGAAGGACCCTTGTCTGATAAGAGCCGTGGAGGCAGTTCGTTCGCCATTGGTCTCGAACACATGGCGACGCAATGGCTCACCCTCGTAGATAATGCTCAGGTCTTCCGCTTGGGATTTTGGATCTCGTCTTAAGGACGGCGAGGGCCGCCATTGCGCATACCCTGTGTTTGCTATGGGAGAGACCGCTTCTTGACGGCGGAGACCGCCTGGGCGACCCTAGATAGGTCACCTTCGTTGTGAATCGGCCAGGGATTCCCAAGACGACTTGTTTCTGACTCTCTGTTCCCGAGGCTGGTATTGGAGCGGCGAGATGGGCAAACCATTGGCGATGGATTTGAGGAAGCGGGCGTTGGCGGCGGTTGATGGCGGGATGAGCCGCCGGGCGGCGGCAGGTCGTTTCGCCGCGTCGAGTTCGGCGCTGTCGCGCGTCTTCCAGCGCCATGGTATGAGCGGAAAAAAAGACAGGACATGCGGTCGAGCAGGACCGCGCGGACGTCCTGAGCAAGCGTCGCGCTTGGTTTGAGGCACAGCCCGATCTCGACCCTGAAAAGCTCGTGTTCGTCGATGTCGAAGTAGGAAAAGCAATCGATCTGGGAGATCGATTGCCCTGCGGAGGGTGGACTGCGACGAACATGGCGCGCACGCATGGGCGCTGCGCTCGCGGCAACCGGCTGCGCGTGGGCTTCCCGCACGGCCACCGAAAGACCACGACGCTCGTCGCCGGCCTTCGTCTCGAGGGCATGGTTGCCCCCATGGTTCTCGACGGCCCGATCAACGGCGACTGGTTCGAAGCCTATGTCGCCCACGTCCTGGCGCCGACCCTGCACCCTGGCGACGTCGTGATCATGGACAACCTCTCCAGCCACAAGCGGGCATCGGTCGGGGCGATGATCGCATCCAGAGGTGCACGTCTGGTATTCCTTCCGCCCTACAGCCCGGATTTCAATCCCATAGAAATGGCCTTCGCAAAGCTCAAAGCCCTGCTGCGCAAGGCCGCCGAGCGCTCCGTCGATGGGCTATGGGCTTCCATCGGCCGGTTCGTCGACGTCTTCACACCGCAGGAATGCACCAACTACTTCGTCGCCGCAGGTCACGATGCAGACTGATCGGGAACCGCTCTAACAGGGCATTCGGGACACCGGATGAGACCTGACCTGCTGACCTAAGCAGCCAAGTCTTCCCCTCATAGGCCGCTATCCGAGCGCACATAGTCGGGCGCGCCTCTATGCAGGATCAACGGTGTGAGAGCCTCGAGCACTTCCCGCGAGCCCATCCGGGTGGCAACGGTCGCGGCTCGAGCGCCTCACGGGTGTAGTCATCGAGGACGGTGAGCATCTTGCAGGGCCGGCCGTTGCTGAGACGGTCGTGAACGAGATCCACTGACCAGATGTGGTTCGGGTAGAGCAGTCGTCGCCATCGTCTCTCGGACCGATGGCGCGAACGATGGCAACCAGATGACCGACGCGTCATGGTGATAGAGGCGCTTAAGTTTCTCCTGCCGTTCAGGGAGTTGTAGGCCCTCCTCGCGCCACAGCCTCTCTATCTTCTCTTGGTTCAACCACCGCGACAGCACCGTCGAGGCTGGACATCCGGAAACCGATCAGGGCGCACATGTCCTCGGCCAGAATGCTGGCAAGATCGGCATCTGCTGGGCCGGCGGACTGGAGCGCATGAAAGGTCCCCATATCGGAATCAACACCATGACCCCAGCGCAGGAGGCTAGGGTCAGGACGCATTGATCTTCGCTTCGCTGCATGATTCACGGCTCCCTAAAACGGAGCGGTGACATGTCTGATCTTTGCTGGTTAAGCGATGCTCAGATCGCGCAGCTTGAACCTTTCTTTCCCAGGTCCCATGGAAGGCCTCGGGTCGACGATAAGCGGGTGTTGTCCGGGATTATCTTCTTCAATCTCAACGGTTTACGATGGCGGAATGCGCCTGCTGAATACGGCGCACCGAAGACGCATTACAGCCGTTGGAAGCGTTGGAGCGAGAAAGGGATCTTCGCCCGGATACTCCTGGAACTGGCAGATCAGGTCGGCGAAACAGACACGCTGATGATTGACGCAACCCATTTGAAGACGCACCGCACTGCGACCAGCATGCGGCTAAAAAAGGGGGGCTTGGCCGTCTGATTGGTCGCACGAAGGGCGGGATGAACTCGAAGCTTCATGCCGTCACGGATACTCTTGGCCGGCCTTTGCGGATGTTTCTGACCGCCGTACAGCGCAGCGATTACATCGGCGCACGGGCTTTGCTGAGCGACTTGCCTGAGGCCAAACACATGCTCGCGGATCGTGGCTATGATCCGGATTGGTATCGCGAAGCCCTTGAAGACAGAGGGATCACGCCATGCATCCCGTCGCGCAAGAGCCGCAAAGTCCCAATCCCGAACGACGAAACCCGTTACAAAAAGCGCCACAGAATCGAGAACAGCTTTGCTCGCCTTAAGGACTGGCGGCGCGTCGCTACACGCTACGATAGGTGCCCAAAAGTCTTCCTATCAGCCTGCGCATTGGCCGCCGTCGTCATGTATTGGTTATGAATCCTGACCCCAGACAGATCAGTCTGCTCAGTCTCCTCGAACTTTCGGCTCGTAACCATACGTCTCTACATCCAATGCTGCTCGTCGTGCGTTGGTGGTATGTCATGTCGTCCCAACATGGTCGGTGTTTGTCTGCCAACTGAGAGCGACCTTGTTGCCTCGAATTGTTAAGTCAGCCGCGAACCACGCAATATGCGTCGCCCCCAATCAGAACCGTCTCAGTTCGAGGCACTTCGCGATTCTCGCTCTAAGTTCCGAAAGCGCTCGCCCACTGCAAGCCCGTGTGTGGATTCTGGTTATCACATAAATCGGAATTCTGATTTCTGTCTGGCCCAATTTACTTTGAAAACAGGGCCTTTAACTCCGAAGCAGCGCAATTCGGAGCATGAAGAATGAAAGCAATCGCACTCAAAACCTACGGTCCAGACTCTGAATTTGAGGAGATCCAAATCCCAAACCCTGAGGAAAAGCCCGGCCATGTGACTGTCCGAGTCGCGGCTTCGAGTGTGAACACGATCGACACAATGATCCGCAACCTGGGCACCGATCTGCCTTTGTCGCCAGCGCTTCCCGCGGTGCTCGGGATGGACTTTGCTGGTGTTGTTGAAGCTGTTGGCGAAGGCGTCAGTGGATTTGAAGTTGGTGACGAAGTCTATGGCTGTGCCGGTGGTCTGATGGACCTACAAGGCGCTTTGGCAGAACGGATGTCTGCAGATGCGCGCCTGATTGCGCACAAGCCCAGATCTCTGTCCATGCGTGAAGCGGCTGCTTTGCCACTGGTCGGGATCACAGCCTACGAGGGACTTACCCGTGCCGGAGTATCAAAAGGTCAGACTGTCTTGGTCCACGGTGGAGCGGGGGGCGTCGGTCATGTTGCCGCTCAGATCGCAAAGCATTTGGGGGCCCAAGTGTCCGCCACGGGTACCGGGATGGCTCAGATGGATCTGATCGCCAGCCTCGGTGCGCGTCCGATCGATTTCGCGAGCACCCAAGTCGAGGACTACGTGGCGGATCATACGGATGGTCTAGGTTTCGATGTTGTCTTCGATACGGTGGGCGGCGCGAACATGACCAACTCTTTTAATGCGGCCAAGCTCAATGGTCATGTCACCTCGACTGTTGCCTTGCTCGAACTGGATCTGAGCCCGGCGCATTTCAAAGGACTCTCACTCCATGTTGTCTTCATGCTTCTCCCGATGATGCATAGTGTTGGTCGCGAGGCCCACGGGGCAATTCTCCGAACTCTAGCAGATCTGGTAGACAGGGGCGTCGTGAAACCTGTCCTGGATCAGACACGTTTCGGCATCGACCAGGTTGGTGACGCCTATGCGCGGCTGGCCAGCGGCCAAGCACTGGGCAAAGTCGTCGTAGAAAACTAGACCCTGGATTGCGTTCCTCGCGCTTCGCCATGATGCGCGAGAACGGCCCTAAGGCCGCGCGGTCTTTGCCGGACCGATTTATGTCACCTGGCCAGGTGGCCGAGACCCTCCAACTGGCAATCCGCAAACACCATAAGACGCGCGACAATACGCGCTTCCCAGGTGCGCAACAGCACCACGCCGCGACCAACGCGAGGACGGATTCACCAGACTTGGTGTGGCCATTCACTAGAAACAATCTCCCAATTCTCGAACTCTTTGAGGATCCACAACGCAAACAATGGATCATGGATGCGTGCCGGGAGGGAGGCTGACATGCCAAATCACACCATTACTGACGAACTTGAGACACAAGTGCAGCGCAAGGCTTGCGACTGTTCCGCTGACTGTCGTGGCTGCATCATGGAGTATATTTTCGATACGCCAAAGGACGGAAGGTCCTCGATCAACCACGGAAGCGCGAGGTCGCTGCTCCAAAATATTCGACGATCCCGGTGCGACTACTTTTCGTCGACTGTCGGCACGCTGCGATTTCAAAGCCAGCGGTTGCCTCCCAGTCGAGAGCAAGAGTTCTAACCGCTCTGAAAACCGAGACCTCACTAATCTCCAAGTATTTCAAAAGTATTGGGAGCGCTCGCGTCTCGCGCGCTTGATCGGCTGACGTCTCTGAAACTCGAGCGAGTGGATGGATACACAAAAGACAGTGGCGCTGCTCACATGAAGCCAACTCCGATTTGCGCGAACCTGAGCTTCAGAGGCGCGCTTGGTTCCAAAAAGAACTGATGGCGACACGTCGACAAAGAACAATCGCGAAAACCAATCAATCGCGAAAAGAGGAGGAGAACTTGAAACACTTTGCGATCACTGGAGCCGTTCTGGCTTCATTCACATCTCCGTCCACGGCGCATGCAGAAACCACACAATGGACAATGGCCTATCTGGGTTTGGCCGGAACGATCTACGAGGAAGTGGCTTTGGCTGTCCCGGATCGGATTGCCGCAGCGACGGACGGTAAACTCGTCATCACGCCCAACTCGTCAATTCTGAAGGGCAACCGTTACCTCGAAGGAGTGCGTGACGGTGCTGTTCAGATGTCTCTGGTTGTTGCAGCATATTACACCGGGTCAGAACCGCTTTTCACCGTCCCATCCATTCCTGGCATCTCCGAGAGCTTCGACGATCTCAAAGCTTTGTCGGCGTCTGAATGGGGCGAAGAGTTCCGCGCCACATTCGAGACCGAATACAATTCGATCCTGGTCATGCAATCAGCGTTTTGCCCACAGACGCTGTTCTCAACAGTTCCGATCACAACGTTGGAAGAGTGGGACGGTCGCAAGCTTCGTGTGAATAACCGCGGCATGGGCCTTGTCGGCGCAGAACTTGGTGCGACGACGGTGTCTCTAAGTGCCAGTGAGGTTCTTCCAGCACTGGAGCGCGGTGTGATTGAGGGAGTGATCACCGACAGTTGCTGGGCGCTTGGCGCGGGCTTCAATTCTGTGGTCACGAATGCATCGAATTGGCGACTTGGCAGCGTTCTCCCAGCTCCGTTGGTTGTCAATAAGGACGCCTGGGACGCTTTGCCAGATGACGTCCGAGAGGCAGCGGCGGCCGAGTTCGCAGCGATTGAAGCAGAGTTCGAGCTAAAGTGGCGCGAGCGCGAGGCTGCCCTGCCTGACATGTGGCGCGAGGCCGGTGTGACCTTTGACGAGATCACCGATGCCGAAATGGAGCGCGCCTATGATGAGCGCCTTGTCGGCAAAGTCATTGAAGCGTGGCGCGAAGACATGGACCGCGTCGGCCTTGACACTGACGCCACACTCTCGATCGCTCGCGAAGCCGTCGCGAAGTGAGCCATGCGATGACCGACAATGTCGCAAACCACGAGCTTGTGGCGGAAAAGCCCCAAGCGACTTTGGCCGCTCTGGTCGCAGTCAGTCGCTTTCTGGCAATCCTCGGTCTGCTGGCGATGTTGATCAGCGTAAATATCGAGGTCATCGGTCGCAGTTTCTTCGGTCAAGCGACAATCTGGGTGACTGAGGTTTCGACCTATCTGGTCATCGCAATCACTTTTCTTGGTGCTGCCTTTGTTGTGGGTCGCGATGCAAATGTGCGCGTGGACATGGTGGTTAACGCGTTGCCCAAGCGGTTTCTGCCGCACATCGTTCGTGGCCAGTCCTGGCTCGCGGCCTTTGTGACCTTGGTCATCCTTTGGAAGGCCACCGGGTTCTGGTACGAAAACTACGACTCCAGCACGCGCAGTTGGAGCCTTCTGAATACACCGCTTTGGATCCCGCAAACATCGGTTGTTGTCGGCATGGCTGCTTTGACACTTGTGCTAGCGGCGGTCGGTTCTGTGCGTAACCATTTGCTTTGTCATGCTTTGACGGCGCTGCTTGTGCTGCTTGCCATTTGTCTGGCGACAGACACGATCGACTTGCCGTTGTCACAAACCCAACTGGTTTTGCTGTTCGCAAGCGTCATCCTCGTTGGGTCGTTCATCGGATCCGGAATGACGTCTTTCCTCGTTGCAAGCGCTACGGGTCTCGTTCTCTTTCTTGCGTTTAATGCGACTGCTGAAGCGGGCCTTTCACCCAAGGCGATTGCGCTGATCATCATGTTGTTCGTGCTGTTGCTAAGCGGCTTGCCAGTCGTTTTTACGCTTATGTCGCTTGGCATCGCCGCGATGTTGATTTGGCTACCCCCGGTTACGCTGAATTTCTCGGGTGAGCGTGCCTGGGACGCGACAAACACTTTCGAATTAACCGCCATTCCGATGTTCGTCCTAATGGGGTCGATCCTTGTGCGCAGCAACGCATCGACGGAGATGTTCGCTGCAGCCCGGTATTGGATGGGGCGCGTGCGTGGAGGCCTTGCCTACGCGTCAATCATGGCATCAGGCGTTTTTGCGGCCGTCTCCGGATCAAGCCTCGCCACAGCGGCCACAATGGGCCGTGTTGCGGGACCTGAGATGATGGACGAAGGCTACAAACCAGAGCTTGCGTTCGGCGTACTCGCTGCTGGTGGAACGCTGGGTATCCTGATCCCGCCAAGCATTGCGATGATCATCTATGGTCCGTTGGCCGGTGTTCCCGTGACGGATCTGTTTCTTGCAGGTGTGATCCCGGGCTTGATGATGATTGCCGCATTTTCGCTGGTCACCTTCATCTGGTCGAGCATCGACAAATCGGCGGCGCCGGAAGGTCAGTCCTACACTCTGCGAGAGCGTGTCGTTGCTCTGAAGGGTGTCATACCATTCCTTGTGCTCATGGCGACGGTTCTGGGTTCGCTCTATGCCGGGATCGCAACACCCACAGAAGCTGGTGCGGTCGGCGTTTTGGGCGCCATCCTGATTAGCCTGTTTCGCGGCACACTTAGCTTCAAAGAGATGATGGGTGCCTGTGAAGAAGCTGCAATCGCCACGTCGTTCTTGTTGATGATCGCGGTGGGTGCCTCAGTGATGAGTTTTGCAGTCGACTATTTGCAAATGCCTCAGTCCCTGGTCGGCTTCCTCAATGACATGAACCTGTCCGACATCTGGTTGTTTGTCGCGATTGTGGTGCTTTATTTTATCTTGGGCATGTTCGTCGAGCCGATCAGCATGGTGCTGATCACGCTGCCAATCATCTTGCCGGTGATCAATGCGGCCGGGTGGGACCCGCTTTGGTTCGGCATCATTCTCGTGATGCTCGTCGAAATCGGTCTGATCACGCCTCCGATTGGCATGATCCTCTACGTCCTCGCTGGCGTGACTGAAAAACGCGCGTCGCTTGGGCAGATCGCCACAGGCGCGCTGCCGTTTGTCCTCATCTACGTGTTCATGGTGTTCTTCTTCTTCGCCTTCCCGGGTTTTGTCACAGTCTTGGTGGGGTAGAGACATGGCCCCACACACTCCCCGCACATTCGACGACCGCCATCTGAACGACTGGATTGAGACAGAAGTCGAACAAGGCCGGATCGGAGCTTGCGCTGTGGAGGTCGTGTCTCAGGGTGTCACGGTTCACCAAAAGGCTCATGGGGCACGGAATCCAGAAGGAGATCCGGCCACGATTGAGACCCAGTTTTGGATCGCATCAATGACCAAACCCGTGGTCTCATTGATGGTCATGCATCTCGTGGAGGCCGGATGGCTTAGCCTAGACGACTCCGTCTCAGATTTGATTCCTGGCTTTGGCGATCCGGGTGTCTTGGTGGAAGACGGAGCGACCGTTCCAGTCGACCGGCCCGTCACTCTGCATGATTTGCTCACGCATATGGCGGGTGTCACATACGGCCAATTCGGCGACGGACCACTCCATCGGGTGTATGAAGACGTCGGGGTCTACGACTTTTCGGTGACGAACAAGGTCATGAGCGAGCGCTTGTCGACAGTCCCACTCATGCAACAGCCAGGGACTTGTTTTGAATATGGCATGTCGACCGATTTGTTGGGGAGAGTGATCGAAGTCGCCACTGGTGACCCTTTGGATTCCATCTTGAGATCCGTCATTTTCGACCCGATCGGAATGCATGAAACGGGCTTTTCCCCAATTGCATCACGCATCGCGGATATCCCCGATTGCGAGGTCAAGAGGAAAGTCCCGCCCGACCTCGCCAAGAAGCCCGTTTGGTGCTCGGGCGGTGCAGGGCTGTTTTCAACTCTGCCCGACTACGTTCGCTTCACACGGTTATTGCGTGGAAAGGGCACGTTTGATGGCGTTCAAGTGGTCTCCGCGGAGACCTTCGATACAATGTTGCAACAGCATCTGCCTCCAGACGTCACCTTTGGCGACTACACCTCTGCCCTCGGAATAACCGCGCCCTGGCCACTGAACGGTTTGGGCTTTGGCCTCGGGTTCGCTGTGCGTCTGAAAGAGGTCGAAGACATGCCGGGCGGCATTGGTGAGTATTTCTGGCCGGGTGTGTCGGGATGCAATTTCTGGATCGATCCCAAAGCCGATCTCATCACCGTTTTTCTAACCCATGCACCTGACTACCGGACAGAGCACCGGATTGGGCTCAAGCGTGCGGTCTATGCGGGCTTCAAACCATATCGCTCAGAGATGCCACAATACGCTGAAATAAATAATAAAATGGAAAAAAGAGCATAGAGGAGGAAACAATGCCAGACCTACTAGACGTAAACAAACTGGACATGGCGGAGGATCTCGAGTTCGAGGCTCCCGTTCCAACGCAGATGATTTCGAACGGCGAGTTCACTCCGATGCCGCAATCAGCCAAGCAAAAACAGGTTGAAGAGCGCATCAAAGAACTTGCGGATGAGAACAGCAAACGGCTTGGCATCAGTCGGCGGAAATTCCTGAACTCGACCGCAGGGATGGCTGCGGGTTTCATTGCAATGAACGAAGTTTTTGGCAACGGGCTCTTTGGTGTCAGTGCCGCTGAAGCGCAAGAGGTTGGAGCGGCTGACGAGCGCGCCAACAAATACAAGGACCAGTTTGTCTTTGATGCGCAAACCCACATGGTGCATGACGGCTTCGAACAGGAAGGTCTGCTGGGGCTCGGTTATTTTGCTGCGGAAAACTGGAACCCTGCGTTGCAGCAGGAAGAGTTGACGCTCGCTTCCTACAAATTCGACAATTACATGCGCCAGATGTTCGTGAATTCGGACACCAAGGTTGCAGTTCTATCAGGTGCGCCCTTCGACGACCCGTCCTGGACCTTCATCTCCAACGACGCGATCATTGAAACGCGGGACATGGTTAACAAGCTTGCTGGCACGCAGCGGATGTATGGCCACCACGTCATTACACCTGGGCAGGACGGTTGGATGGACAAAGTCGACGAGGCTTTGGACAACGGCGCAAAAATGGATGGCTGGAAGGCCTACACGATCGGGGATCCGCTTTCAGCGACCACCGAGCACCCGTACCGGCTTGACGACGAAGAACTGATGTATCCGTTCTTTGAAAAAGCATTAAAGCACGGCAAAACAAAATTTGCCTGCCACAAAGGTCTGATGCCCGCGGATTATGAAACCTCCTGGGCAGACAAGTGGCAATACAACACTGTTTGGGATGTCGAAAAGGTTGCCAAGGACTTCCCGGAGATGGACTTCATCATCTATCACTCCGGTATGCGGCCTTTCCTCGAGGATCCAACGGAATTCCTTGAAGAATTCGAGCGCACCGGCGAGCTCATGTGGGCCAGCGATCTTTGCCGCGCCGTCTCCGACAACGGCCTGACAAACGTCTATGCAGAGCTTGGGACGACTTTCGCCAACGCATGTGTCACACACCCACGTCTTGCTGCCGCCCTGCTCGGCACACTGATCAAGCACATGGGCGCAGATCACGTGGTCTGGGGCACGGATTCGGTGTTCTACGGCTCACCGCAGTGGCAGATCGAGGCTCTTCGTCGACTTGAAATCCCCGAGGACATGCAGGAAAGACACGGATTTGCACCTCTCGGCGAAGCCGATGGCCTCGTGAAGAGTGCAATTCTCGGTTACAACTCTGCCCGCATGTTCAACATCAACCTGCGCGCGGATTATGAGCCGATGCTGCAAGATGGTGTTCAAAAGCTGAAGACAGACTTCGCCCTTCTCGACGGGATCCGCGACAACACGCGCTACGGTTACATCTCGCCGACCTAATCCTTGACGGAGACCGCAGGCCTGAGTGATCGGGCCCGCGATTTCGAGCTACTCGCACGAGATCATGGATGAAGGAGCACCCGGTGCATTCACCTCTTAAAACAAATCAATGTCTTGTCGCGGCCGTAGTGTCTATTGCTGCGACGATCGGCGCAACTGCGAACGTCTCGGCGCAGGAGTTCGGGAGCACTGGAGCAGAGGTCTACGAAGAAACCTGCAACAAGTGTCATGGCCTGATTACGCAAGAGTCGTCTTGGCTCGACTATTTGTCAGACGATGGGTCCGAAGTGCAGCTTGCCGTGATCCTTGCGCGGGGTCCCACGTTGAACGGGATTGTCAATCGCCCGGTCGCTATCATCGAAGGCTACAAATACTCCAACGCCATGAAGGAGTTTGCCGCCACGGGGGCCATCTGGGATCGCGAGACACTGGACAGATACATCACAGATTCTCGCGCGATGATCAAAGGCTACATGGTCCTCAAGCTTGGCGAAGCTGATCGAAACCTAGTCTTGGACTACCTGACCAGTGTAGCGCTCTACCAAGAGTAACTTCGCGGGGATGCCATGCCTCATAAGCCAAATGTCAGTCGATATCCTGTGCCTGACATTTCCGACCTGCCGGACGATTTAAGAACGAGAATCTTGGCAGTTCAGGAGAAGGTCGGCTTCGTGCCAAATGTGTTTCTCACATTGGCGCACCGTCCTGACGAGCTCAGAGCCTTCGTTGCATATCATGATGCCATCATGGAGCGACAAGGCGGGCTGACTCAGGCCGAAAAAGAGATGATCGTTGTCGCGACATCAAACGCAAATGAATGCCAGTACTGCGTGATCGCGCATGGCGCGATACTTCGCGTCCGTGCAAAGGCCCCCCAGATCGCAGACCAGGTTGCTGCCAATTATCGCAAGGCTGACATTTCTCAGAAGCAGAAAGCGATGCTCGATTTTGCGATGAAGGTCATGTCATCCGCAGCAGAGATTCGCGACGAGGATTTTGAAGAGCTTCAGCGTCACGGCTTTGACACCGAAGACATCTGGGACATTGCCGCGATCACAGCCTTCTTTGGCATGTCAAATCGCATGGCAAACTTCATGTCCATGCGCCCTAACGACGAATTCTACATGATGGGACGGGTTTGAGTTCGCACCTGAACACTGTGTGCCCCAGGAGGAAAGAACAATGACAATTCAAGATATTGGCCACTACATCAACGGCCAGAAAGTCCAAGGGCGAAGCAGCACCTCACAAGACGTCTTCAATCCTGCGACCGGCGATGCGACGGGACGTGTCGCACTGGCAAGTGCAGATGAAACCAACGAGGCAGTCGAGGCCGCGAAGTCTGCGTTTCCCGCGTGGTCGGCGACGCCTCCGATCCGGCGTGCCCGGCTGATGAACAAGTTCTTGAACCTACTGAATGAACGAAAAGACGATTTGGCGCGCGCGATTACAGCTGAGCATGGCAAGGTTTTTACCGATGCGCGGGGTGAGGTGGAGCGAGGAATAGATATTGTCGAGTTTGCCTGTGGCATCCCACAGCTGCTGAAGGGCGACTATACGGAACAGGTCTCTCGTGGGATCGACAATTGGACAACGCGTCAGCCTCTCGGTGTCGTCGCAGGCATCACCCCGTTCAACTTTCCTGTCATGGTGCCGATGTGGATGTTCCCGGTGGCCATTGCGGCGGGCAACACGTTTGTCCTGAAGCCCTCGCCGACGGATCCTACGCCTTCATTGATGTATGCAGACTTGATGAAGGAGGCAGGTTTCCCCGACGGGGTCTTTAACGTTGTCCATGGGGACAAAGTTGCGGTCGATGCTCTGCTCGAACATCCCGATGTCATGGCCGTTTCCTTCGTCGGCTCGACACCAATTGCAAACTACATTTACGAAACTGGCGCGAGGCACGGCAAACGGGTTCAGGCGCTTGGCGGTGCCAAGAACCATATGTTGGTGATGCCTGATGCTGACCTGCACAAGGCCACTGATGCCTTGATGGGCGCCGCCTATGGCTCGGCCGGAGAGCGCTGCATGGCGATTTCAGTGGCCACCTTGGTGGGCGATGTGGGCGATAAGATCGTTCCTATGCTCGCGGATCGCCTGGGCAGCCTAAAGGTCAAAGATGGACGCGAGATGGACGCGGAAATGGGGCCGATCGTGACCAGTGCAGCACGCGACCGGATCACGGGCTACATCCAGTCCGGAGTGGATCAGGGCGCTGAGCTTGTCGTCGACGGGCGGACCCATGCATTGGCCGGACAAAACGCGGGGTTTTGGTTGGGTGGCACTCTGTTTGACCACGTGACGCCCGACATGACGATCTACAGGGAAGAGATTTTTGGACCCGTCTTATCCTGCGTGCGCGTGCCAGATTTCGCTGAGGGTGTGAACCTGATCAATTCGCATGAGTATGGGAACGGTGTGAGCCTCTTCACGCGTGACGGCAATATTGCACGCGAGTTCGGACGGCACATTCAGGTCGGCATGGTGGGGATAAACGTTCCAATTCCGGTCCCAATGGCATGGCATGGTTTTGGCGGGTGGAAGCGAAGCCTCTTTGGCGACACCCATGCGTATGGCGAGGAAGGTGTGCGCTTCTACACCAAACAGAAGTCGATCATGCAGAGATGGCCTGAGAGCATCAGCAAGGGCGCTGAGTTCGATATGCCTGTCGCACACTAGGGCAGAGGTGGTTCATGAGAGAGCTTAGCTTTGACTACATTGTCGTAGGTGCAGGGACTGCAGGATGCCTCCTGGCCAATAGGCTGAGCGCGGATCCCAAAAACCGAGTTGTGCTCATCGAGGCAGGCAAGAAGGACACTTACCCGTGGATTCATATCCCGGTTGGCTATCTCTACTGCATCGGAAACCCTCGTGCGGATTGGATGTACAAGACCGAACCTGACAAGGGTTTGAACGGTCGGAGTCTGATATATCCGCGGGGCAAGACACTGGGTGGGTGTTCGTCCATCAATGGCATGATCTACATGCGGGGGCAGGCACGCGACTATGACAATTGGGCTGAGCTCACTGGCGAGGACGCGTGGAACTGGGACAACTCACTGGACGATTTCAAGGCGCACGAAGATCACTACCGGCTCGACGATGGGGCAGATCCGGAAATCGGCCACAACAGCCGCTTCTCTGATCTGCATGGTCATGGTGGGGAATGGCGTATCGAAAAGCAACGGTTGCGTTGGGATGTGCTGGACAGCTTTTCCGACGCAATGGAGGAATACGGCGTTGCCAAGACGGACGACTTCAATGGCGGCGACAATGCGGGCGTGGGGTATTTCGATGTCAACCAACGCTCCGGTTGGCGCTGGAACACGTCCAAAGCTTTCTTGCGTCCGGCCAAGTCACGCCAGAACTTGACGATATGGACGGAAGCGCAGGTCGAGAAACTGACATTCGAAAAGATCTTGGGCCAAGGGCTGCGCTGTACAGGGGCGAAAGTGAGCCACGACGGAAGATCGGTCACCGTCAAAGCCAAGGCCGAGGTCGTTCTCTCAGCGGGTGCGGTCAACTCCCCACAAATCCTGCAGCTTTCGGGAATTGGCCCGGCTGACCTGCTGAAGTCCCACGGGATTGACGTTGTCTTGGATGCTCCCGGTGTGGGGGAAAACTTGCAAGACCATTTGCAGATCCGCGCGGTCTTTAAGGTTAATCGTACGCAGACGTTGAACACTTTGGCCAACTCCTTGCTAGGAAAGGCCAGGATTGGGCTGGAATATGCGATGAAACGCTCGGGCCCGATGAGCATGTCCCCCAGCCAACTGGGTGCGTTCACGCGGTCCGATGCATCGCGGGCCCACGCGAACCTAGAATATCATGTCCAACCGCTCAGCCTTGAGGCCTTCGGCGATGATCTACACAATTTCCCCGCAATTACCGTCAGCGTTTGTAATCTCAATCCAACGAGCCGCGGACATGTTCGGATCCGTTCGGGCAATTTTCGTGACGCGCCCTTGATCGAGCCGAATTACCTGGACACAGATGAGGACCGCAAAATTGCGGCTGATAGCTTGCGACAGGTCCGGGACGTCATGCATCAGCCTGCGATGCAGCAGTATCAGCCGGAAGAGTACAAACCCGGTGTGCGATATCAGACAGATGAGGAACTCGCCAAACTGGCGGGCGACATCGCGACTACGATTTTCCATCCGACAAGTACGGTCAAGATGGGTCACAAATCGGACAAAAGTGCGGTGCTGGACCCTCACTTGCGAGTCAAAGGCACCTCAGGACTTCGGGTTGTTGATGCAAGTGTGATGCCCGAGATCACCAGCGGAAACACCAACTCCCCAACTTTGATGATCTCGGAAAAGGCTGCGCGCTGGATCTTGCAAGACGCTTAAGGCTGGGGCCGCGCATAGCGCCCTACATCTGACTTGGGCTTATCCCGAAATGCTTCTTGAACAGCCTCGAGAATTCGCTGGAACTCGAGAAGCCACAGGTCATGGCGACCGAGGTCATGGAATGCTTCACCAAGCCGTGCTCGAGCATCTCGCGGGCTGCTTCCAGTCGACGGTGACGTAGGTGGTCCATCACAGATGGGCCCTGGCTAAATACCTTGTAAAGATAACTTCTTGAAATACCGCAATCCTTGGCGATCGTCGCTGGATCAAGCTGGTCCTTGTGATAGCCCTCGTCAAGATAAGCGAGCACGCGGGCACGCACGCATTGAACGGCAAGCGTTTCTTCCGTCTCGCTATTTCCGGCGGTGAGGAAGAACGCGACGGTATCGAGCATCTGGTTGGATAGGAAGCCTAAGACGTCTTCACCGATCCCGTTTGGATTTGCTGTTAGTTTAGAGATCAGATGCTGCATATGGTGATAGATCGTGTCGGGCCGTAGGACACTGCGGGGCAAGATTCCGACCCGTCTCCCAAGCCGATATTCAAGCGCCGAGACTGGAATCTGGATGTTGAAGGTGGAGTAGCTGTCATTGACTTCTAAACGAGCGGACAGGTCCACATTTATGAGATAAGCGTGTTTGGGGACGAGCTTCATGGATTGGTCGCCAACATAGCAACGTGCCGATCCGCTTTCGGGAAACGTCAGAGAAAAGAAAGGCTCGGCACGCTCTGACCTATTGCCGCGTACGCATTTGAATATTTGGTGCTCAAAATCAATCTGGTTGAATTTCAAAGCGCCGACTTGACGGCTGTGGAGACTACCCGACAGCCTTCCACCACCGATTTCAGTTAGATCAACAGGTCCCCAGATCCCCCCGAACACATGTCGCCAATGCTCCATGCTGTCCTTGTTTCTCACATCGCACGTCCTTCCGACGAGCGGCATGCTGGCTACAACGCTCATTGTTGCTGGCTCCTCCCTAGGACGACGCCGATACAAAGGTTCTCCGCCTTATGTCGGTGTCACCAACCGTATGTCGTGCTCTTTTCCTCCTACTAGAGACTGGGCTTAATTCTTGTTGATTTCTCTAGTCTCAGCTTTCCCCACCCCAATGCTATCTTCGAATCAATGGATGCCAAAGAAAAAATACTTTCGTTCACTTGCCAAACTGAAGACTGTCTCACTGTGAGACAGTCTTCAGTCGCGCCACCGCCGGATCCTAGCTTAGGTGGTGTACCCTTTGCAGGCCGTAGACGGGTGTTGGGATCCCTTCCATTCGTGCTTTGATTTGCAAGCTGAGGAATTGCGAATAGTGGCGCGACTGATGCAAGTTACCGCCATGCATCCAGAGGTTCGGCACATTTGTGGGTTTCCACATGTTGCGCTGTTCGCCTTCCCAAGGACCCGGGTCCTTGGTCGTGTCTGATCCGAGACCCCAGCACTTGCCTAGTTGGTCGGCCATCTCCTGACCCATCAGATCAGCGACCCAACCATTCATTGAGTTATAGCCCGTGGCATAGACGACCAGATCGGCATCAAGTCTTGAACCGTCGTCCAGGATCACTCCCGTCTCATCGAGCGCCGCGACCTAGCCACGCTTGAGCTTGATCTCGCCATCAATGATCAGCTGGCTGGCGCCAACGTCTATGTAGTAACCCGATCCCCGGCGCAGGTATTTCAAGAAAAGGCCGCTTTCGTCGTCGCCCCAATCTAGCCAGAACCCCGCCTTTGCGAGCCCCTCGTAGAACTCCTCGTCTTGCTCCTTTATCGCCGCATAGGCCGGGATCTGGAACTCAGGCAAGATGCGGTAGGGCAGCGACGCAAAAATCAGGTCAGCTTTTTCGGTTGTCACACCTGCCTGTACTGCTCTTTCCGAATAGAGATCGCCTAGAGCCACCTCCATGAGAGTATCTGAACGGACGATATGTGTGGAGGACCGTTGAACCATAGTGACGTCGGCATCGGCTTCCCAAAGCGCGGCGCAGATGTCGTGCGCAGAATTGTTGGACCCAACGACGACCACTTTCTTTCCACTCCATGCGTCAGGCCCATCGTGTTCTGATGAGTGCTGCTGGACACCCTTGAACTTATCCATTCCAGGAAAATCGGGCATCCGTTTCTTCCCAGACATGCCTGTGGCCATAATCAGTTGTGTGGGCTGAAGCGTGACCTCTTCGCCGTCTCGGTCAACTAAAACGGTCCACTTGCCGGATGCTTCGTCGAAGCTCGCCGACTTGGCTGTAGTTTTGCTCCAATAATTGAGTTCCATGACTTTGGTATACATTTCCAGCCAATCGCCAATTTTGTCTTTCGGCGTGAAAACGGGCCAGTTGTCGGGAAACTTTATGTAGGGCAAGTGGTCATACCAGACCGGATCATGCAGGCAGAGCGACTTATAGCGCTTGCGCCAGCTGTCACCGGGTCTTTCGTTCCTTTCGACGATGATCGTTGGCACGCCCAATTGGCGCAAGCGCGCACCCATGGCGATGCCACCCTGGCCTCCGCCGATGATGAGGCAATAGGGCTGAGTTTTGTAGCCGAGGTCCGCTTGCTCTTGCGCCCGTTCTTCCGCCCAAGTTGTCCGGTTCCTGCTGGCGCCATGCTTAGCACCCAAAGCGCGGTTGAACCCGCTTGGCTCCTCATGGCCCTTCAATTCGACCATTGTCGTCAATAGCGTCCAGATTTTGTCGCCCTTAAGCCGGACAAGCCCGTACCCCCGTGCGACCTCTGTTTCGAATTCAATCCACGCGGTGCTGACGCCACCTTCTTCGGTAGGGATCTCACCTTCCGCGATCTTCCAGTTGCGGGGCCGGGTTGTGGACAGCTGATGCTTCAGCATGTCCGCGACTTGATCTTTACCCTCGACGGTTTTGATATTCCAAGTGAACGAGACAAGATCGCGCCAGTAGCAATCGTCAACGAACATATCACAAGCGGCATCAATGTCGTCATTGGCCAGCGCCGTGCCAAACGCATCCAGGTACAGTTGGACCTGATCGGTGATCGTTGTGTCTAGCATGCTTTCCTCCCAATTTCTGCGGTTTCCTTTTTTTGTAGAGAGCGTGCTGCATGTTGGATCCGCCGATCAAGCATTTGTGTAGTGTTCACAAACGGGGCTTCTTGAGAGTGTCTCACAATGAGCCAGTCCCAGAATCTCCTGCGACAGAGTCGAAAGTCAGTGAGAATCGAAGATCATGTGTAACCTCATGATTGTAAGAAAATATTTTGAAACCGGGCGCCGCCGCGACCTCATACGCCAGAAAGTTCTTTACGTCGGTAGAAAGTATTAGCGGAGGGCAGCTGCCGACACCTTCTCGAAATGACCGACAGACGTTGGCGCATAGTCTTCGTGGTTCGTCTGACAACACAGCAGCCACGGGTGGACGCAATCACAAGATTTTGGAGGTTCCCTCACAAGAGACCGAGAGCTTAGCTTTGTATTTTTCCAATCCAAGGAGCTGCAGAATTCACGGGCCTCAGTGCAAGGGTGTGTGGCACAATTAGACCTACGCAAAGTGAAAGGCAGTCGTATGACTGATCACCCGCGCGCATCTGCAGATGATCTTCTTGTCTCTCATGGCTTGCGGGCAACTCACCAAAGACGTGTTTTGGCGCGTTTGCTGTTTGGTGTAGGCGGTCGCCACGTCGATGCGCAGCTGTTGCACGCCGAGGCCGCAAGGCAGAACGAGAAGCTGTCGCTTGCTACGGTTTACAATTCTTTGCACGACTTCGAGCATGCAGGCCTTTTGCGGCGCGTCGCAATCCCGAGCGAACGCGTCTGGTTTGACACCGATACCGGTGCGCACCAACATTTTTACATCGAGAGTGAGAACCGCGTTTTCGACTTGCCGCATGGCTCCGATCTAACGCCGCCTCCCGGTTACCGCATAACCCATGTCGACACCGTTGTTCACCTTCAGAAGATTGCCAACGACCAAACGGATGACACTAAACCTGCTCCGTGCGCATCAACTGACGTTTAGCCGCAAGCAAACGAGGAAACATCTTGGAAGACCTGAAGCACTTCGAACGCGTGCAGCAATTCGCGGCGTTGTCTCAGCGCGCGTATGCCTTGTTTGTCCGGCTGACTGTGCTGAAATCACGCGCCATCGTGACTGACGAATTTGAGATTAACGATGTAACGACCATTTGGAGCGCCTTTTCAAAAACTTGGATGGAGATCGCTGCTTCGCCTCAGAAATGGTTGTCGATGCAATCTGCATCGCTGGCCGCCCTGTCAGACGCCCTCGCCAATTCAGCGGAGATATCGTCTGATCGTCGCTTTCGCGACAAAGAATGGGAAAGGGATCCTTTCGCGAAGGCCTTTCGTGAAGGTTACGGTGTCATTGAAAAAGTGGCAAAATCAGCTTTGGAGGCGCTTCCTGCCGGGACAAAGGAGCACCTCCGCGTTCAGTTCTACACGCGTCAAATTGTCAGTGCCCTGTCTCCTAGCAATTTCATCATGCTCAACCCAAGTGCGCGAAAGCGCTTTCTGGATAGCGAAGGACAAAGCTTGCTTGATGGGTTCGAGAACCTTCTGCACGACTTAGAAAAGGGCGATGGGCGCCTCGATATCTCCACAAACGATCGCACGGTCTTCGTGGTAGGTCGGGACTTGGCAACTACGCCTGGCAAGGTGATTTATCAAAACGCTTTAATGGAGCTCATCCAGTATGAACCAACGACCAAGGAGCAGTGGAAAACACCGATCCTGCTCGTGCCCGCTTGGATCAACAAGTATTACATCTTTGATTTAAGGCCGGAAAATAGCTTCGTCCGTTACCTTGTAGACCAAGGCTACACAGTCTTTGTCATAAGCTGGGTCAATCCAGATAAGCGCCATGCAGACAAAGACTTCGCTGACTACATGGAGCTCGGTCCTCTCGCAGCAATCGATATGATTGAGAAAGCGACCAGCGAGACAAAGGTCAACATTCTCGGATTTTGTATCGGTGGAATATTGGTTACTGCAACAGCGGCCTATGTGGCAGCGGTCGGCGAAGACCGGTTGGCCACCGTCACAACACTAGCAACGATGATCGATTTTCGAGACGTTGGTGAAATCGGCGTTTTCATCGATAGTGATCGGCTGACGGCCTTGCGGTCCCATATGGCCGAAAAAGGCTACTTGGAAAACTATCACCTGCAAGACATGTTCTCGATGATCCGTGAGAATGACTTGGTCTGGTCCTATCACGTGAATAATTACCTTCTGGGGCGCAATCCACCTGCTTTCGATCTTCTGTATTGGAACTCGGATTCCACACGTTTACCTGCAAAAATGCTGCTTTGGTATCTGGAGAAAATCTATATCCAGAACGCCCTTCGCGAAGAGGGTGCACTTACATTGAAGGGTAAACCCATCAATATTTCCAAAATTGAAGTTCCAATGTTTGTGCTAGCAACTAAGGATGATCATATCGCTCCTTGGAATTCAGTTTATCCGACGACACAAATCGTCCGAGATGTGACTTTTGTGCTTGGGGGTTCTGGGCATATTGCCGGTGTTATCAACCCACCGTCACAGAAGAAAAAATACGGGTTTTGGACAGGCAAGGATTACGCTGTAGATCACGAAACTTGGCTGGCTACTGCCAAGCAGAATTCTGGTTCTTGGTGGCCTTTTTGGGAAAAGTGGCTTGCAGAACGACATCCTGATACGAAAGTCGCCTCCCGCTTTCCGGGATCAGCCGGTTCCAAAATAATAAGTCAAGCACCCGGCAGCTATGTGAAAATCCAGTAGCTCTACTTTGTTCCCTATCATTATGAAATTGAGCATAAGACTAATTATCCAACTTTTGACTTTGAATTCAAAGGACAGATTTGGCTACGGCACCGTGTCGAAAAGTTTGACCGTCGCTGAGGCAAATTCTGCCGATTTGTCCACTTAACCTTCTTCCCGTGCAAATTCCGGAGAGGTTGTATCGACCCAGTGGAATCGCCGACGAAGGTCGATGCCTGGTTCTCCGAGCCGATCAAAGCGCTGATCGAAGAGGAACCGTCCTTCGGCTATCGGACGGTCGCCTGGCTCCTCGGCTTCAACAGTCAGGCTCCGAACGCCACCGGTCTGAGTGAGCGGGCCGAACACCGTTCAGCGCATCTTCCAGATAAAGGGCTGGCAGGTGCGCAAGCGATCCATAGGAGCGCGACCAAGGATCGAAGCGCTGTCATCGGTGGCCAATGCCCCGAACGAACGTTGGTCAACCGACCTGGCCCGCATTTGGGCGGGAAAGGGCCGCTGGGCCACGCTGGCGCTGGTCATGGATTGCGACGCGCGCGAACTGTTGGGGTGGCATCTATCGCGGTCAGGAAAGGCAACCACGGCCGTCTCTGCACTTGAGCATGCGCTGATCGCACGGTTCGGAACTTTGGGACGGGTCGATACGCCATTCCTGCTTCGTATCGACAATGGCGTTCGACCAATGTCCTCGGACCAATGGCGGCAATGGTCTCAATCTTCTCGTCCCGGGCGTACACCGCGATGGTCCGTGGCTACGGCCTGAAACAGGGGGTCATCACGCCAAACTGCCCGCAACAGAACGGCATGATGGAACGCCTGATCCGATCTCTCAAAGAGCAGTGTGTTCATCGACAACGGTTCGAGAGCCTCTCTCACGCCAGCCGCGCGATTGGCGGCTGGATCCAGTTCTACAACCACCGGCGCCCGCACCAGGCTCAGGACATGATGACGCCCTCGGAGGCATTCAAATTAGCGGCCTAACCTGAGCAGGTTCCGCTGGGTCGAGACAGTCCCGTCGAAAACTCGCATGCCTGCAGAAATACACCTCAACCTTTGCTTCACCCAAACATAGCTGCGGTTTAACGCAAGAAGGAAGAGAGCCTCGCAGCGGCACGTTCAGGGCCAGAGACGGTGTCGGAAGCGGCTGAGATTTACGCTGTCTCATCGAGGCACTCGATCTGCTTCCCAGCGAAAAAAGGCTTAGCGATCCATCCGTATAGTGATTTTCCAGGCATTCTGGAGCTAAGTGTGGACGGTCTGCTTAAGGGGGCAGCAGGAGGGCCGACGGCGCTTCTCAATTATCGTTGGTTGCGGGGGCAGGATTTGAACCTGCGGCCTTCAGGTTATGAGCCTGACGAGCTACCGGGCTGCTCCACCCCGCGCCAAGATGCGTGCCAGGTTATGAGCCTGGCGAGGTCCGAGAGGACCGTGGCTCCAGTGGAGCCGCGTAAGCCGCGAGGACGGGCTGCTCCACCCCGCGCCAGTGTTGTGTGTCAGGATTTGGGCCTGACGAGGTCCGCGTTTGAGATGCGGATGTGTGCGCATCTGGCGGCCGGTTTTGTTCCCGTGCTGGCCGCGTTCTGAGCGGCCGACTTGTGCGCGCATTGGGCGCGCCGGGGTTTCTTGTGAAGAGAGCGGAGTGTTTGGATTGGCGTGCGTTTTTCAGGTTTGGCGGTGACCTACTCTCCCACGTCTTGAGACGCAGTACCATCGGCGCCGCGGCGCTTAACGGCCGAGTTCGGGATGGGATCGGGTGTTTCGCTCGCAGCTATTGCCACCAAACCAGGAAAACGCACAGGGCCAAAACCGGAAGGATTTTGGCTCAAACAAGGCCTGGCCAAAACCGGAAGGATTTTGGCTCAAACAAGGCCTGGCCAAAACCGGAAGGATTTTGGCTCAAACAAGGCCTGGCCAAAACCGGAAGGATTTTGGCTCATACGAAGACTTGGCCAAGACTGATTGGAGTCTGGGTCGTGTCGTTTTGGTTATCCTGCAAGGGTATCCTGTCAGGGCCTCGACGCCCTTCGTGGGGCGATCGGGGCCAAGTCACACGAGACATGTCTTTCTGTGCTGTGTTTTCGCGGTGCACATGTCTTTCTGTGCTGTGTTTTTTTCAACGCGCCTCCGTTCGTTGACGCGCAGCTAACTGGCGCGCCCCACAAACGGATGCGGGTCACTGAAGTGTTTGGGTCAAAGGCTTCGGTTGTCCTGGGAAGCGGGTCCTGATCTGGACCTCTCTTCCACTGGATCGGAACAAGCCTATCGGGCGATTAGTATCGGTCAACTGAGCACGTTACCGCGCTTACATCTCCGACCTATCGACGTGGTGGTCTTCCACGGCCCTCAGGG
>JBCDFS010000008.1:0-239403 GCA_039177645.1 Pseudomonadota bacterium
GTCGATCTTCACCGCCTCCGGCATGTCGGCGGGATTGTGCATTTCCATCATCTCGCCGTCGGTTGTGTAGACGTGATAGACGACCGAGGGCGCGGTGGTGATGAGGTCGATGGCATATTCGCGTTCCAGCCGGTCGCGGATCACCTCCAGATGCAGCAGTCCGAGGAAGCCGCAGCGAAAGCCGAAGCCGAGGGCGGCGGAGGTCTCCATCTCAGCGGAGAAGCTCGCATCGTTCAGCTGGAGCTTTTCGATGGCGTCGCGAAGGTCTTCGAATTGTGCGCTGTCGACCGGGAAGAGCCCGCAGAACACCACCGGCTGGGCTGGCTTGAAGCCTGGCAGCGCCTCTGCGGCGCCTTTCTTCTCCAGGGTGATGGTGTCACCCACGCGGGTGTCGCGCACCTGTTTGATCGAGGCGGTGAGAAAGCCGAGCTCGCCCGGGTAGAGCGCGTCCACCGGCAGCATGCCCGGGCGGAAATGGCCGACGCGGTCCACCGGATAGGTCGCACCGGTCTGCATCATCTTGATCCGCGCCCCCTTCTTGAGCACGCCGTCGAAGACCCGGACGATAACGACGACGCCAAGATAGGCGTCATACCAGCTGTCGACCAGCATCGCCTTGAGCGGCGCGTCCGGGTCGCCCGCAGGCGGGGGCAGGCGGGTGACGATGGCTTCGAGCACGTCCGGGATCCCGAGGCCGGTCTTGGCGGAGATCTCCACCGCATCCGAAGCGTCGATGCCGATCACATCCTCGATCTGTTCGCGCACCCGGTCGGGTTCAGCGGCGGGCAGGTCGATCTTGTTCAGGACCGGCACGATCTCATGGTCGGCGTCGATCGCCTGGTAGACATTGGCGAGCGTCTGCGCTTCGACGCCCTGGCTCGCGTCAACCACCAGGAGGGAGCCTTCGACCGCGCGCATCGAGCGCGAGACCTCATAGGCGAAATCCACATGGCCGGGCGTGTCGATGAGATTGAGGATATAAGTCTCGCCATTCTTGGCGGGGTATTCGATCCGCACCGTCTGGGCCTTGATGGTGATCCCGCGCTCGCGCTCGATATCCATATTGTCGAGCAATTGCGCCTTCATCTCGCGTTCGGCCACAGTATTCGTCGACTGGATCAGCCGGTCGGCCAGGGTCGATTTCCCGTGGTCGATATGGGCGACGATGGAGAAGTTGCGGATGCGAGAGGTATCGGTCATTCCGGGGGTATCGCTGGGTTTCTCGGGTGTGGTCAATGGGCATTGTGTTTCGATCTTGACTTGGATCGCGCCAGGCATCTGTCCACTGCTGTAAGGTGTGCAACCAGGTTTGAGTCGCTTTCTCAGCGACAAATCACCGGCTGGAGCAAGGCTGAAGACCTGGTTTCGAGAGTTGCGCCCGCGCGCGCAGGTAGACGCCTTACAAGTGCCAGCGCTCCGGCCATAATAATCGGGAGGGGGCTATGTCCAAAAACTTGATCTTTGGCGGTGTGGGAAACGATCTGCTTCTCGGAGATCTTTTCGTCGGAAACCGCATTCTCGGGAAGCAAGGCCAGGACAGTCTCATCGGCGGGCGAAAGAGCGACTATCTCATCGGTGGGTCCGGTGATGACATTCTGTCAGGTGGCGTTGGGCGGGACACCCTCGAGGGGCAATCAGGGGACAACACGTTAACCGGCGGGTTTGGCGACGACACCTTCATTCTGGGGATGGCGAACAGAGCCCCAGCCTCGGTCGACGTCATTACGGATTTCGACTACCAGAACGTGGCTCCCAGCGGCGTTTTTTCCGACACATTGATACTTCGGAGCGTTCGTGGTCGCGATCTCGAATACCAGAACCGCCTGGATGATGATGACGAGGCGTATGTGGCCGTTCTGGTCGATGACCGGCTCGTGTCGACAGTTTATGGCGCCACGGCACAGGAAGTTGCGGAAAGGTCGGAGTTCTTAGGCGGACAACCGGGGAGTGTTACCGTCCTTCCTGATCCCGATTCCGAAGGCCGGACCAATGTCACCAACGGTGGAAACGGATTCAGTACTCAACCCGTGATATCGGGCGACGGCACAGTCGTGGTGTTCCAGAGTGCCGCGAGCAACCTTGTAGAGGGAGAGACAAATCCTGGGGGGATCGTCCTATTTGACGCTGTGGAAGAACGGTCGACCTATGTCACGGGTGATGCAAACTCTTCCAGTTGGGGGGCTGAAGTCTCGGCCGATGGAAGCACCGTGGCGTTCTATAGCAGTGCGAGCAACCTCGTGGATGGCCAATCTGACCTGAACGGGCAGGTCGCCGATGTCTTTGTTCATGATGTTGAATCGGGCACTACCACGAATGTCACAGATGGCGGCAATGCTCCGAGCAACGAACCGATCTTCGAGGAAGAGGCTCCCTCCCTCACCGCCGATGGAACAACCGTCGCATTCTGGAGCCATGCCAGCAACCTGGTTGACGGCCAGACCGATATCAATGGATCGACCCCGGATGTGTTTGTTCATGACGTAGTGAATGGAGAAACGGTCAACATTACCGATGGAGGTAGTGATTTTAGCTGGGGGCCTGAGATCTCGGCTGATGGCTCAACAGTGGTTTTCTGGAGCGGAGCCACCAATCTCATCCCGGGTCAACCCGATCAGAACGGATCTACCGAGGATATCTTCATCTACGATATGGTCTCGGGTGAATTTACGAACATCACCAATGGGGCAGATGCGTGGAGCTATGCGCCCACAATCTCGGCCGACGGTTCGGCTGTGGCCTATGTTAGTTTTGCGAGTAACCTTGTCCCCAGCGAGACTGACCTGAACGGGAATGAGCGAGACATCTTCGTTTATAACGTTGCCACGGGCGTCACCAGGAACATAACCAATGGCGCCGATGGGCCGAACTGGTCTCCTGATTTTTCCGGTGACGGCTCAACTGTGGTCTTTTCGAGCAACGCAACGAACCTCGTCGATGGTCAGGCCGATCCAGACACGCTCGAGGATATTATGCTCTATGATGTCTCTTCGGGAGAGATCACGAACGTCACCGAGGGCGCGAACTTCCATAGCTTCCTCCCAACAGTTTCAGACAACGGTGACGAAGTCGCCTTTGCGAGTTCGGCAACAAACCACATCGATGGTGAAAATGACGAGAACGGCAGCACTTGGGACGTTTTCCTGTTCGATCTGGCTTGAAGACGATTGCGAGATCGGGCTGCGTGTCCGTGACTGGTTGCCCGCCTGGACGCAATTGATGGCAAAGGAGGTTCTCTTTGTGCTCCCGTGTATGCGCCATCCCAGCGCTGAGATGCGTTCCAGCTAGGCGTAGGTCTGCGCGGGGCCTATCTGGACACAGTGCCAGGTCGGACTCGCGAGCACTGTCGGTCATGGCCGCGGTGTGGGCAAGGGATGGAGGGCGGTCAAGTCAGGCGGTGACTTGATGAGGCGGGGAGGGGGTAGCATTTGCTAGCTCACTCTTGCCGCCCACATTTTCAGCGATCTGTGCAGGGTTTGCGCAAATTTCTTCTGTTGCGTTGTGAATTGTGCGCTATAGCTGAAAGCGTATTACTATAGGTTGTATTTAACCACACACCCGAAAGATCAATTTCAGTTCGGCGTATTCGTGCTATTTTACGCTAAGTCTATGTAAATAGCGTTCTGTTTGATACTAGTTTCTGTTGAGAAGGCGGTTGGGATGAAGGTCGACCAAATCGTTGCCGACGATATGCGTGAGTGGGCAAGTTTTGATATTTTCGAGACACTGATCTTTCGGCGCTTTGGCTCGCCAAGCGGAGTGTTTATGGCTCTTGGCCGCATGCTGGCGAGAGATGGGGTGATCCGGATCTCCCCCAGTGCGTTTGCGCGCCAGCGCGCCGAAGCTGAGCGGCGTGCTTTCGCCAATTCAGGCGGGCTCGATACGAGCGTCGATCTGGACAGGATTTATGGTGAACTTCGCTGGGCGCTTGGGCTGTCGGAAGAGCAAGCCCAGCGTTGCCGGGACACTGAATTTGCGCTCGAGGCAGCGCTGTTGCGTCATCCGCCGCGCAGCAAGGCCCTTCTGGCCGATATCGACAGGTTGAGCGAAGGTGTTGCTCTGATCTCGGACACGTATTTCAAGTCCGATGAGTTGCAGAACTTGTTGGCCGCGGCGGGTGTTGATCATCGGGCGGCACGGGTGTTTGCGTCTTGCGAGACGCAGAAATCGAAGCATTCGGGGGCCGCATTTCCTATGGCGCGCACCGCATTGAAGGCAAATCGGCTGCGTCACACTGGCGACAATGCGCGCAGCGATGTCAAATCCGCGCGGCGTCACGGGGTCGACGCAACCCATTTTGCTGAAGGCAATCTGACGCGGTATGAACAGTGTTTCGCTGACGCCGCTTTCGATACTGGCGGTCTAGGCTCAGCGCTCGCGGGTGCGTCGCGGCTTGCACGGCTCTCGCTTCCCGCAGCGTCGCCGGAAGACGCGGCGATGCGCGATTTCGCCTGTGACATTGTAGCGCCCATGGCGATCGCAGCGGCGCTTTGGACGCTCACAATCGCGCGGAACGAGGGCGTGAAGCGCCTCTACTTCGCGGCACGCGACGGTCAGCAAGTCGCTCTTGCGGCCGGCATTCTCAGCCGGCGGCTCGGATGGGACATCGATGTCCGGTATCTCTATTGCAGCCGCCAGGCATGGCTCGGCGCCGCGATCGGAGCCGGAGCCCGCTCCTTTGCTGAGACGGCCTTCGCGAAACGCGACCGGCAAGTATCCGTACGCACGGGTCTCGCTCGGGTCAGTGTCGAGCCCGAGGCGCTTGGCGATGTGTTGGCCCGTGCCGGCTATGGGCCTTCAGACTGGGACCGACTGCTCACGTTGGACGAGTGCGAGGCGCTTGGGCGTTTCCTCGCCACAGATGACGCGGCGGCATCAGCGCTCGCACAGCTTTGCAAGCCGATGCACGACGATGCGCTGGCTTACCTTGAACAGGAAGGTTTGCTCGATGGGACGCCCTACGGGTTCTTCGACCTGGGAATGAACCTGACGATGATCCGCCTCCTTGACGCGATCGTCCCCGAGGATCTGAGGGCGAAGATTTCGCTCAATGCCGGACGGAAGCTCGAGAGCCTTGGCGACGGGCGCAAGGGGCTGTATTTCCTGATGAATAATGGGGGGATGGGAACGCAGCCGATGCGCGGCGCCGTGACATTTTTTGAGTTGATCCTCTGTGCCGATCACGCGACCACGATAGGCTATCGCCGAGAGGATGACAAAATCGTCCCTGTCTTGAAGGATGATCCGAATGTCCAGCGGATGATCGAGTGGGGTGTCCCGGCCATGTCGCGCGCCGTTGAAGCGGTCGCCGAAGAGCTCCCAATCGAGAACGAAATGACTGATGCCTGCGCTGATTTGCGCACACCTCTCTTTCGAGCTCTTGCCCTGTTCTGGAAAGCGCCGACCCGTTCCGAAGCGGCGCTTCTCGCGCGTTTTCCGTTTGAAGACGGGTGGGGAAATGAGAGCGAGACGATGGCGATCTCATCGCCCTTGGGTGCTTGGGAAACCATAGAAGCGCTGGTCCGCGGCACTTACAAGAATCGCACGAGACATCATTGGCGGGCTGGATCGGCTGCCCTCTCTCCGCGCTGGATACGGAGCATCTCCGACGCGCAGATTCTCACCCGAATGTTGCGGCGGCGAGGACTTAGGCCGTTGCTCCGAGACATTCGCAACATCAGCCGCGCGCATGTGAGTGACGTCGAGTTTAACTGACACAATTTTCCGGTTCCGCTGACCCTACCAGTTGGGTATATCGGAGCCGGTTTCTTTGCCTTAGAGGCCGCTCCGCGCGGCCACAGGTGGATAACCGCGATGTCATGCTAATACCGGGTCGTGTTGGCTAGGGCCAGGGTGCGCAGTCACGCAGTCCGAAGCTGGTCGTCCTCCAAGCCATATTCAAATGTTCGTTCCAGGCGTCGCAGCAATGATCGACGATGCTTTGGTGGCTGGAGAAGACGCGGTTTGAAAACCACGCTCGCAGATGTATTGCCAGATGTGTCGGCGGGGCCAATTCTGGCGATCGTGTCGGCGCAAGGGCCTAAGCTCCAATCTCGCGGCCGGATCTTCCTCAACGGTCTGACTGGCCACCATGCTGACAGCTTGGGTCTTCCCATAACCGGGACGCCAAAAGGTTCATGTCTCCGCGAAGCATTTGACCCTGTCCGATCTGATCCGGACGAGTTCGATCAATGCTTTTGCCCTCTATACCACCGACGCTAGGGGCGCATCCATTCGCCCCCACGGCTTGGCAACGGAGGACTACCTCAAGAATGGCTCGCTCACGAGCGTTGGCGTGGTGTCGCTCGCAGGTGTTGTTGACGCGCCAATTGCCGGCGACCACGGTGCGCTGCCTGCGGGGCCCCCGGAGAGCCAGACCTCGACAAGGCCGGGCTCTGCGGGTGTTTCCAGAAACGTGAAGTCTCTGACATCGGCTGATCCGGGGAGAGCGCGGGCCAGGGCAGAGCCTACGGCCTGGGCGTGGCTCGAATCTGGTGCGTAGAAAAAGCGAACGTTGCTGGCCGTAACGGTCAGATTGGTGCGGACAATGGCCTGAGGTGGGTAACCCGCGGCAACGAGCGCGCTCACGGCCGCGTCGATCCGCGCCTGCGGCTCGCTAAGTGGTGCGTGAACAAAGACGCGCATTGCGGAAGCGGGCAGGGGCGTGGCGTCGACCGGATCGGTCTCAGCCGTTTCTTCAGGCTCAGATGCCTCAAGTATGGGTTCCGCCGGTTGTTCTGGAACCGCCGAAATCGGCGTTGGAGGCGGTGCAATGGCGCGGGGTGGTGCGGGCAAGGCAGTCTGCTGAAGTGGCGCAGCCTCAAGAGCCGCCAGAACGGGTGCTGTCGCCTCGGCGAAAATCTGTGCTGATTTGACCGGGTGCGTGGTGGCGTCGCCAGCCGCCTCGGCGAGATGTGGGAGGCCGGGCAGCGCTTCGACGACCTTGGGCGCAGTTGCGGGCGTCTGCGTGTCAGCTTGTGCGGCGCGAAAGGCGGCGCGATGCACCTGCGGAGCAGCGGTTTCGCTCACGTGCCTAGTCGCTTCTAATGCCGAGGCGGGGTTCGCCTGCACTGGCTGGGATGATGCGGCTTCGTGCGGGATGGATCCAAGCGAGCCGCTACCTTGTTGGGATGTGACTGGGCTGGAGGATTGCTCTGAGCCTTCACTCCCCGATGGTCCTAGCAATCGCAGGAAGCGCATCGTCTCCGTCCCACGCGTCATCCCGACGAGTGCCATGACCAATGCGACGATCAGACATAGTGCGAGGAGTATCCGAAGCTTGGAGCGATGCGTTCCGGTTTGTCTCCCATCGGATCTACGCCCGGGCGCTGTTTGGTGGCCGAGTGCAACGCGCCCAGACTGGAGCACTGGCGCGTCTGGGCCGTCTGTCTCCTCTACGTCATGTGGTTCGGCGGGCGCTGGGTTTTCGGGCAAGACGGCTGCATCGCGTTTGAGCCGCGCATCTCGCGTGACCAGCGTGAGACGATCGGCAAGGCTCCCGGTGACCTTGCCAAACTCTCCTGGAGCTTGCGCACTGGTTGCCGGACCGCCTGCCCGCGGTAATGCAGCCGGTGCGGATGCCCCCAATCCGGGAGGGGCCGTTTCCTTAGCGGGCGGCGTGATGGAGGATGCCGCGGCATCGAAGCCAATGACGCGCGCCCCTTTTGGCTCACCCGCGGCTGGCTTGCGTGAGGCCAGAACGCGTTCGCGCCGGGCGCGCGCCTCGGCCACGCGGCGTTCCCATTCTGCGGGATCGAAGACCTGTGCAAAGGACTGCTTGTCCGGATCAGACGCGGAGTCTTTGGTCATGTGACGGCTCTATGCTCGATACTCAAGAACACTCGCGACAGACCCCACCCCCATGAACGCCCGTCACTTGCAGACTATCACATGGGCGATGGATGGCAAACCGCTTCGGGGCCTTCAATCCTGACCTGCGTAAACAGGTGGTGCCTGTTCACAACCCTATCGTTTCGCGAGCGAGAGTTGGCCGTCGCTTTACTCCCGGAGAAACAGTCGCTAACGCAGCGTGGGCGGGAGCTGAACGCCTGTGTCATCCGAGGAGGGATCGCGAGTGACGGGATCGACGGAAGCGCGCACGGTCACAATCGGCGGACTCTCGGTGTCAAATACCGCGCCGCTCACGATCATCGCCGGGCCCTGCCAGCTTGAGAGCCGCGACCATGCGATCATGATCGGTGAAACCATGGCTGCCCTCTGCGCGGCGCATGGTTTGGGCTACGTTTTCAAGGCGTCCTACGACAAGGCGAACCGCACCTCGCTTGGGGGGCAACGCGGACCTGGACTGGCGGAGGGTCTCTCAATCCTTTCCGAGGTGCGGGCGCGGCTCGGCTGCCCGGTCCTCACCGATGTCCATACCGCCGAGCAATGCGCGCCTGCAGCAGAGGCCTGCGATATCCTGCAGATCCCGGCGTTTCTGTGCCGGCAGACAGATCTCCTGCTGGCCGCGGGCGAGACGGGTGCGGCGATCAATGTGAAGAAGGGGCAGTTTCTGGCGCCATGGGGTATCGCCAACGTGGCCGCGAAGGTTGCCTCCACCGGGAACGAGCGGATCCTTCTCACTGAGCGGGGGGCGTCGTTTGGCTACAATGCGCTGGTTGCGGATATGCGCAGCCTGCCGATCATGGCGCGCACCGGCTATCCGGTGGTGATGGATGCGACGCATTCTGTGCAGCAGCCTGGCGGGCTGGGCGGTGCTTCCGGCGGTCAACGGGAGTTTGCGCCCGTGATGGCGCGCGCGGCCGTGGCACTTGGGGTCGCTGCCGTATTCGTGGAGACCCACGAAGACCCGGACCGCGCGCCCTCAGATGGGCCAAACATGATCCCGCTGACTGAGATGGAGCGGCTCATCCGCGATCTTGCGGCCTTTGATCGGCTAGCAAAAGCCTCGCCGCTCGCCGTCTGACCGCACGCTTCCAGAGACAACGCGCGTGGGCAGGCGGCTTGATTAGGCCTTGAGCTTGCCGCAGCCGATGTCTAGAACCCCGGCACTCTTGGGGCGTCGCCAAGCGGTAAGGCAACGGTTTTTGGTACCGTCATTCGCAGGTTCGAATCCTGCCGCCCCAGCCACTTTTCCCGATCAATGCAAACTGTGCGCTTTTGCCAGGGTGTTTGGGACGACGGTGCTATTCCGCCGCGCGGTTCGCGGACCGACCTCTGCGGAGGAGCTTGAAGGCAGGCAAGAAGATCAGAATCAAAGCAATGATCGTGATCGGACCCGCGATTGGTCGGGTGAAGAAAATCGTCGGATCGCCGGATGAGAGCAAAAGCGACTGGCGCAGTGTGGGCTCAGCAATCGGTCCCAGAACAATAGCAAGAACCGCAGGGGCCAATGGGTAGTCGAACTTCCGTAAGAAGAACGCCCCAAAGCCAAAGACAACCATTAGCCAGATGTCGAACATGTCCCGCGTTGCTGCATACCCACCGACGATGGAGAGAACGAAGATCATCGGCGCAAGGATCGTAAACGGCATCCGCAAGATCCAGATGAACAGCGGGATAAAGGAGAGGTTGATCAGCACTGCGGCTAGGTTCGAGATGTAGAAGGAGCCGATCAGGCCCCAAACGAACTCGGTCTCATCGGTAAAGAGCCGTGGTCCCGGGACGAGACCCCAAATCACCATGCCGCCCAGGAGGATCGCCGTTGTCGGTGAGCCGGGGATGCCGAGCGTTAACATTGGCAGCATTGATCCGGTTGAGGCGGAATTGTTCGCGGCTTCAGGCGCTGCCACACCGTCGGGATTGCCACGTCCGAAGGTTTCCGGTCTACGCGACACCATCTTTGTCACGCCATAGGACATTAACGAGCCTGGCGTCGCGCCAGCCGCGGGCAGGATGCCGACGAAGAAGCCAAGAAACGATCCGATCATGGTGCCCTTCCAGCCTTTCGCTGTCGCCTCGCGTGTGTCCTTCGCCATGCCTTTCAAGGACATCTTCGGGTTCGTCGTCGTGACCTCGCCGCGTGTCTGTTCGATCGTCCATAGCATTTCGCCAATACCGTATACACCGATCGCAAGGACGAGAAAGCCAATGCCCTGTAGAAACCCGTTCATATCGAACAGGACAAGCCGTGGTGCTCCAGAGATTTGGTCAAACCCGACCGCCCCCAAGACAAGGCCAAAACAGATCGAGAAAATCGTCTTCGGGATGTCGTCCCCGCCGAGACCTACAAACGTCGCAAAGGCCAAAAGCATCAGGGCGAAAACCTCTGGTGGGCCGAAGGACAGCGCGAGGCCCGCGAGAAGCGGGGCGAACAGCGTGAACAGAATGTTGGCAATCGTTCCGCCGACAAATGACGCGAGCGCTGCTGTGACCAGAGCAAGGCTTGCGCGGCCTTGGCGGGCCAGGGGCTTTCCATCGAAGGTCGTCGCTACGGCGGTTGACGCGCCAGGTATGCCGAGCGTGATCGATGAAATCGCGCCGCCATACATCGCTCCATAGTAGATTGCGGCGAGAAAAATGATCCCAGCCGAAGGCGGCACGAGGAAGGTGATCGGCAGCAGGATCGCAACCCCATTGACCGATCCCAGGCCCGGCATTGCGCCGATGAAAAGCCCAAGTGTCACCCCGATTACGATCAGAGTGAGGTTGAGCGGCTGGAGCGACAGCATCATGCCGTCTAGGAGAAGGGAAAGGATATCCATGTTGGTGGTCTCGGCTCGCCGGACGGCTCAGTAGATGATCTCGTAGAGAACGTTAAACACCGGGTCCGTGAACGGCATACCCGATGGCAAGGTGATCCGCATCGCCCCCTCGAAGAAGAAGAAGAACGCGATGGGCACGGGGACCGCGATGGCGAGCGTGAGAAGCCAGGAGTGCCGCCCGAGATAGCGGATGTAGTAGAGCAGAAACACCATGATCGCGCCATACATCGAGATGATGTTCACCAGCGCAACGAAAGCGACGATGCCGCCACCCACCAAAAACAGCATGCGCCAGCCGTATTCGTCCAAGACCGGTTCGTTGGATTGGGAGGCTGGGCTTCTGCCGCGCCACCAATTCAAGGCAATCATCGCGCAGCACCCGAGCATGACCGCCGACAGCGAAAAGGGCCAGGCTCCGCCTCCGGGACCCTGACCCTCAATGTAGCCGATTGGCAACTCGGCACTCTTCCACATGAAATAGATTGAGAGGAGGGCCAATACACCCGCAGCAATGAACTCGCCGTTGCGCATTCGGCCCACCCCCACCTAGTCTTTTTGCTCTTGGTTAGGGCGGCTTCAACCGTCCAGCGCTTGCAGCAACGTCCGATGGTTGTCGACCTGCGTCGCCCAATAGGCGCGTTGCTGGTCGGCATTCATCCATAAGGGCGAAAGGCTCTCTGAGGTCAGGTAGTTCTGCCACGCTTCGCTCTCGTAGATCTTTGTAAACAGATCCTGATAGTAAGCTGCGGCTTCTTCCGACATGCCCGGTGCGCCTACGATGGCACGCTGATTGTAGTAGGAAAAGTCGTGGCCGAGTTCCTTGATGGTCGGGACGTCCGGATATGCTGGCATACGCTCGTCCGAGAACGCCAGGAGGGGCACGAAATCACCCGCTTCGTAGAACCCTTTGGCCTCCGCTGGGTTGTTCACCGTCGCCATGATCTGTTGCCCGGCGAGATCCTTTGCGACGGCGCCGCCGCCATCGTAGGGGATATACTTGATGTCGAGGCCGTATGCGCCGGACATGTAGGCGATCACGATCGAGTCTTCTTGCCCGGCACCGGTGCCGCCCATGACGAACTCACCGTCCATCGCTTTCACCCTTTCAACGTATTCCTCGAAAGTGGTGATGCCTGACTCCTTGTGGACCCAAAGCACGAACGGATCGACGCCCATCATCGCAACCGGGGTGAAGGTCTGGATATCGATCCCGAGCTCGTTTTGCCGGAGCGGTGTTGTAAAAAACGAGTTCAAGGTGACCAGGATTGTGTGGTCCGGGTCGCTTGCGCCGTTGACGTGGATCAGAGCCTCGGCGCCCGACCCGCCGCCTTTGTTGTTGGGCACGAGGGGGCGGCGCGTCATGTCGCCTTTCTCTGCGACGGACTGGACAAACCGTGCGATCTGGTCCGCACCGCCACCGGGACCTGCCATAATCACAAAGTCGATCGGCTTGCGAGGTTGCCAGTCATCGGCAAGAGCAGCACCAGGCATCGCGGCCATGGCGACCGCGCAGGCAACGGACAGAAATCCACGTTTCGTTATGGGCATTGATTGACCTCCACTGTAGTTGCGTCTTCCGAACGCTTTTTCGGCCGGTTGAACGCGGCTCAGAGGGAGGCAACTATCTTTCGTTTAGAGCATTTCAAGTGGTATCTTATTGCGTGCAACGGCATACATTTAGTGTGCCATAACTACCGGTAGATCGGCGTTGTCTACGACTGCTTGGGTGTTTCCGCCAAAAAGGGTTTCGCGTTCGTGGCTTACGCCATACGCGCCCATCAAGAGAAGCTGGGCATCGGCCTCTTTTGCCTTGTCGATAAGCGACTGGCCCGGATTATTTGCATCGAAACGACGCACCGATGCTGTGACGCCTCGGTGAGCATAATATCCAACAAGTTCCTCTGTCGTGGCACCGTGGACCGCGCCCTTGCCCCCCGAAAGGATTGTAACCGTTTTTGCAGTGCCGATGAGGTCTAGGGTCAGAGCGACCATCCGCGCGGCTTCAAGTGATCCGTTCCATGCGATCGCGATACGAGCGCCGAAATCCGCGGGTGGCTCACTCATCGGAGGGCACATGAGAACCGGCCGACCGGTCTGAAACAGGCCCGCCTTAAGGGTATTCGTGCCTAGGTTTCTGTCGCGGTCCGGTTTGGCCACAACGATCAGGTCAGCGAGACGGCCATTGTGGCGCACGACATCCATCATCCGCCCGGTTTCCTCGACATATTGGACCGTCGCTCGGCTGCCATCAGGGCTTTCTGTTTCGGTGAGGTCCAGCTTCTGTGCGACGTCGTGCAGCTTGTCTCGCAAACCGGCCTCTTCCTGATCCGAAAGTTGAGCCGATTGCTGAAGGATAGTCTTTCGGGCAAATGCAGGCAGGGGAACACCGTACGGCAGATACTCCTGCGGCAAGGGGCGGCAATGCGCCACAACGATATGGGCGTTGTGATTGTGTGCGAGGATCGCCGCGTGGGACAGGACAACCTCTCCCATTCCATCCCCTCGCACCGGCACCAAGATCCGGCTCAGCATGGTGTTTCTCCCTCCCTGGCGGACGCTTTTGTCCGGTTTATGAGTAGAGCCCGGCCACTCTGCCACGCAGCGTGATGAGGGCCAGAACCGCGTCAATGGCTGGGGTCGGCACGCCAGTGATCCGGCCAAGCTCCGCAACCGAGCCAACGAGTGCGTCTATTTCCATCGGTCGCCCGGCATCGAGGTCCTGCAGCATCGAGGTGCGATGAGCCCCCACCGCAGCGCCGCCGTCGATCCGGCGATCCACATCGATGGGAAACTTTACGCCCAGTTTTTCCGCAACCTCTTGCGCCTCTACCATCATCGACCGGGCAAGCGCGCGGGTCCCGGTATCCGTGCACAGGACATCCAGCGTCGCATGGGTCAGGGCGGAGATCGGGTTGAACGACAAGTTGCCCCAAAGCTTTACCCAGATCTCATCCCGCAGTTTCGGACGCACTGGCGCCTTCAGCCCTGCCGCGCTTAGCGCCTTCGACAAAGCCATAGCGCGCTCGGATTTTGACCCATCGGGTTCGCCAAGCGAAAACCTGTTGCCTTCGATATGCCGGATTGTCCCGGGTTCGCTCACCTCTGCGGCGGGGTAGACTACGCAACCCAAGACCTTGTCTGGTCCAAACCCGTTCCACTGCGCATCGCCGGGATCGACCGAGGCAAGCCTGGTGCCCTCCAAGGGCCCGCCGATCTTATGAAAATACCACCATGGCACACCATTCACGCCCGAGACGATGGTCGACGCCTCATTGATCAGGGGCTGCATCCGGTCGACCACTGGCGGCACCGAATGGGCTTTGAGCGTGACGATCACGTAGTCCTGCGGGCCGAGCTCCTCCGGGTTGTCTGAAGCCTGGACCGGCACCGTCACCGGGTCGGCGCCTTCCTCGATGAGGGTAAGTCCTTTTTGGCGCATCGCCGCGAGATGCGGGCCGCGGGCCACAAGACTAACCTCGGCCCCCGCCTGTGCCAGCTTTGCTCCCATGTATCCGCCGATGGCGCCCGCTCCGAAAATGCAGATCTTCATCGATGTCTTCCGATCAGGCCGATTGTGTCAGGCCCAGCTTTTCGGCCAGGCCGATCCGCTGAAGCTTACCTGTCGCTCCTTTTGGAATTTCGTCGAGTATCAGCACCTTGCGAGGCACTTTGAAGGCGGCAAGTTTAGAGCTGAGAAACGCGCGGATCGCGGCCTCGTCGGCCTCGGCCCCTTCCTTCAGCACCACTGCTGCGGCCACCTCTTCACCGAGCTTCGGGTGCGGCAGCGCGAACGTGACACATTGCGCGACCGCTTCATGCGCACTCAAGATCCCGTCCACCTCCAGCGGACTTACCTTCTCGCCGCCTCGGTTGATGATCTCCTTCAACCGGCCCGTCAGCATCAGATACCCGTCGCTGTCGAAAGCGCCCTGGTCGCCGGTTCGAAACCACCGCTTGCCCTCAGCCTCGAAAAAGCTCCTTTTATTTGCCTCCGGATTTCCTTCATAGCCGGGCGTTACGTTCGGCCCGGAGATGACGACCTCGCCCGTTCCGCCGGTCAGCCGGTCCTCTGCCTCATGGGCGATCCTCACTTCGGGTCCGGCAGGCAAGCCGACCGCACCGGGTTTTTGCGCCTGAGGGGGCAGGGGATTGGCGCACATCTGGTGGGCCGCTTCGGTCATCCCATAGCCTTCGATCACTGGCGCATGGAAGGTTTCGGCCAAGCGCTCCATCACCGGACCTGGCAAAGATGCCGAGGAGGACCGCAGGAACCGCAACGGCACGTCTTTGATCGTCTCAGCATTCCGCCCAGCCCTCGAAAGGATCGCCTGATGCATGGTCGGCACGGCTGTAAACCAGTTGGGCCGCGCCTCCTGCATCCAGCCAAAAAACTTTAGGGCATCAAATCCTGGCGCGCACCATACCGATCCACCTGCCGCGAGAGTCGCCGAGACAGCCGCGACCAGGCCATGAATGTGAAAAAGCGGCATCACATTCAGACAACGGTCCGCGCGGGTCAGCGCAAGCGATGTCGCAATATGATTTGCCGAGGCCGCGACATTCGCTTGGGTGAGAGGCACAATCTTCGGACGCGAGGTTGTGCCGGACGTGTGCAGGATCAGCGCAATATCCTCAGGTCGCGCAGCTCCGGCATCCGCTGGGTCTCCCAACGCGTCCGTTTGCAGCGTGAAGGCTCCTGATGGGTCATCCGTCTCGCTCTTCAGCCAGATGATCGTGAGACCAGTCCGCTGCGCTGCCGCCAATGCCGGGCCGTCATACCCAAGCGGCAGCACGATAGCTTGCGCGCCCAAATCTTCGAGGTAAAATGCGAACTCATCTTCCTGGTAGGAAGGGTTCAAGGGGGCGGTCACGGCCCATTGCGCAACGGTGATAAAGGCCGCTGCCATCTCTGGACCGTTGGGCAGCACGATCGCCACGCGGTCACCTCGCCCAATGCCTGCGGCGTGAAGTGCGTCCCCGACGTCGCGCGACAGGCTGCGAAGCGCTCCGTAACTGAGCCAGCCTCGCCCCGGCGCGCCGAAAACTGGTGCATCCGCTTCGTGCGGATCGAGTAGACCCGAAATAGTGTCGCCCATATACCCCTCCCTGGTCATCGGCGGGGCAAACATATGAGGCATTGAAGCGATCCGTCCAGCACAGTCTGGCGCGTCACTCACCGATATCGATGCGATTGCTTAGACGAGAATAGCCAGCCCATTCACCGCACCGCCCATGAATTCCACGGACTACTTTGATCGTGGAGCCAAAGCAGCCGGGCGATCGTCCGCCGGATGAGGGTTTCTCTGGGGTGGTAGAAATGACGTTTGCGCCCCTTGTCTTGATCGTTGCAAAGTCCGAATGACCGGATAAGTTCATGCGATTGGCCGTCCGACAGAGACGAGCAGATTTGGGAGGATGACATGCTTAAGTTCGCAGCGGCAGGCTTCGCCGCATACGCACTTCTGATCGGCAATGCGCTCGCCACCGAGAAAATGCGGATTTCACTTCAACTGCCGTTGACCAGCCATCTTGGCGAGAACCTGCAGCTTTTCGAACGAGAGGTTGAGGAACGCACGGGTGGCGCGATTGATGTTGAGATTTACGACAGTGCGACGCTCTACAAAGATAAAGAGGTTCCGGCTGCCGTTGGATCGGGCGCGATCGAGGCGGGTGTAGCGTCGCTGACCAGGTATGTTGGCGACGCACCGGCGGTGGACGTGTTCTACATGCCTTTCCTGTTTAACACCGAAGACAAGGTCCGCGACGCCGTCGCAGAAGGCTCCGATGTCCGGACACTCCTTGAAGCCGAGGTTGCCGAGACGGGCGGACAGATCCTTTATTGGCAAGCCTATGGCGGCGCGATCCTCCTTTCAAACGGTGGCCCGATTCGCACTCCCGCTGATTTGGAGGGAAAGAAGGTCCGTGTCTTCGGCAAGACGTTGGGGGATTTTGTGACCGCCGCGGGCGGCGCTCCGACGCTCATTTCGGGCTCAGAACAATTCCTCGCCTATCAGCGCGGCACCGTGGATGTCGGGATGACGGGCGTTTCCGGCGTGAAGTCGCGCAAGCTGTGGGAAGTCATGGACACCATAACGCGCACCAATCATGCAAATATCGAGTTTGTCGTCGTGGTGAACACGGAGTGGTGGGAGGGCCTTCCGGAAGAGACTCGCGCACAGATCGCGGAAGCCGCTACCGTCGCGCAGGAAGATGTGCGCAACCGTATGGCCACGATCGAAGCGGAAGCTTACGCTGCGGCGGAAGAAAACGGCATGACGGTTGTCGACTTAACGGACGGCGAATTGGAGGCTTGGAAGGCCGTTGCCGCTCCGGTCTACGATGCCTACCGAGCCGCCGCAGGCGAGACCGGAGTGCAGATCCTGAACGCCGTCGAAAACTGACCCTATAGCGCCTGATTGTGGGCTGACGGGAGCGGGGGCTTTCGGCTTCCGCGTCCCGCTCGGGGAACTCAATGGCATTTGTGACGACCGTGTCCAAGATGGCGGGTTTGCTCGGCGCCATCCTCCTGGCCCTGACCGGCGCCATGCTGACCTATGAGGTGGTGGCGCGGTATTTCTTCTTGAAGCCAACGATTTGGGCGGCGGAGCTCAGCCAATTGTGCCTGATCTGGGGGTGCCTTCTGGCCATGGCGCATGTGTTGGCAATCCGACGCCATATCACGGTGAATGCGGTCACCAACCTTTTGCCGCAGCAAGCACAACGTGTCTTTGCGGCGGGCGCCTTGATTACTGTGATCGTCTTCTGCGCGATCATCGCGGTCTATGGTTGGGAGATCTTCTACACGTCCTGGGAGCGCGGGCGGACAACGGGCTCAATCCTGAACCTGCCGATGTGGATCGTTGAGTTGTCGGTCCCTACTGGATTTGCACTGCTCGGAGCGCAAGCCGTGGTCGAGCTTCTGCGGCTCCGTGAGGATGGCACGACGCGCCTGGGAAGCAGCCACGAATGACACTCCCTCTCGTCTTGGTGGCGCTCTTCGGGCTCTTGCTCGCGGGCGTGCCGGTTGCGTTCGCCCTTGGGGGTATCGGCTTGGGGATGCTCATTGCCGGAGGGTTCTCCCCCCTCATGGCACCGCAGGCCATCCTTTCGACACTGGATGGGTTCATCCTCCTCGCCGTGCCCTTGTTTCTGCTGATGTCGAACGTCTTGCTGAAAGGCGGGGTTGGGCGCGATCTCTTTGCCGCCGTCCAGGCCTGGGTCGGTCACTGGCCCGGGGGGCTCGCCGTTGCCACAATCCTGAGCTGTGCCTTATTCGCCGCCATCTCAGGATCCTCTGTGGCGACTGCTGCCACCATCGGGACGGTGGCGATACCCGAGATGATCCAGCGCGGCTATGGCCATCGTTTTGTCTACGGTCTGTTGGCTGCGGGCGGCACCTTGGGCATTCTGATCCCGCCCTCGATCCCGATGATCGTCTATGGCTTTGTGACCGAGCAATCCGTGATTCAGCTTTTCCTTGCCGGGATTGGGCCTGGCATCGTGCTTGTGACGCTGTTCGTCCTGTTCGCAATGGCTCATGCGCGCTGGTTTGGAGGGTATGAAGCCGTCGCGAAGGCGAGCCGCCGCGAACGTCTGCGTGCCTCTTGGCGTGCGCTGCCGTCGGTCGGTCTTGCTCTGCTTGTGATCCTTGGGCTCTATTCCGGCGCGTTCACCCCGACCGAGGCCGCCGCCATCGGCTTTGCCGCTGCGCTCGTAATCACGGTCGTCGTTCTGCGGACGCTCACTTGGAAAGGGTTTCGCGAGGCGGTGGTGGAATCCGCGATCACCACGGTTGCAATCCTGTTGATCGTCGCGGGCGCCAAGGTCTTCGGCAAGGCAATCGCGCTCTACCGGATACCACAGGACATCTCGTCCCTCATCACCAACACCATCGACGGGCCAGCAATGTTTATCCTCGTTGTTGCCGGTGTCCTCCTGATTATGGGTTTGGTGTTTGAGGCGCTTTCGATGATCCTAATCATGACGCCGGTCTTGCTGCCCGCGGCCATGGGGCTTGGCTTTGACCCGATCTGGTTCGGGATCTTCATGGTCATCATGGTCGAGGTCGCGTTGATCACCCCTCCGGTGGGGCTGAACCTCTATGTCATCCAGTCCGTCGCCCGAGCGAGCCTTGGCGACGTGGCGCGGGGCGTTTGGCCATTCCTGCTCTTGATGCTTGTGACGGTGGGCGTGCTCTATGCGATACCTGATCTCGCCCTCTACATCCCATTCAAGTGGTGAGGCACATGAACCAAGCTGCCAAGCTTGCCAGCCTTCTGCAGCAGGACCGCTGCCATATCATGCCGTGTTGCTTTGACGCGCTTTCGGCCAAGCTCATCGAACAGGAAGGTTACGACCTGACGTTCATGTCAGGCTTCGCCGCCTCGGCCAGCCGCATAGGTGCGCCGGATCTGGGGTTGATGAGTTATGGGGAGGTCGCCGATCAGGCACGCAACATTTCCGACGCCTTGCGCATACCGCTGATTGCCGATGGCGACACAGGCTACGGCAATGCCATGAACGTGCGACGTACGGTCACGGGCATGGCGCGCGCCGGTTGCGCCGCGGTGATGATCGAAGACCAGCTGGCCCCCAAGCGCTGTGGCCATACGTTCGGCAAGGCCGTTGTCGAGCGTCAGGAGGCTTTCGACCGCATCCGTGCCGCGGTCGATGCGCGTGAGGCCGTGCGTGCGGATGGCGGCGATATTCTTATCCTGGCGCGCACCGACGCCCGTCACGATCACGGGCTGGCCGAAGCGATTGGTCGTGCGGCACATTTCGCGGAGCTGGGCGCCGATATTCTCTTTGTCGAAGCACCGCAAAGCACTGATGAAATGGCTAAGCTCTGCGCGGAGTTACCCGGCCCGAAAATGGCCAATATTGTTGAGGGTGGCGCGACGCCGGATCTGCCGGTTGAAGAGCTTCAGGGTTTAGGCTTTTCCATCGCGGCCTATCCGCTCTCGTTGATGGCTGCGGCGATGGAGGCGATGGTCACGACCCTGCGCGCCATGCGAGCTGATCGTAGGCCCGGGCAAATGGATTTCGGCGAGCTGCGCAGGCGGATCGGGTTCGATGACTACTACACGGCCTCCGAGGCATATGCCTCCGCGCGCCGCGAACCTTCCAAAACGGGGCAGTGACCGGTGCGAATGGTCGCATGGATGACGATCAAGCGGCGCAGCGTGCGCGTATTTGAGCCTTGATGGCTCTCCCGGCCAACACCTGATAAAATGGAGAATTGTTGGTCCAGCGCTGCAGAAACACGTGAGTAGCGCGGGAGAGGAAGGCACCGGAACCACGATCATGCGTTTGAATGAACCCATCGGATGGGCCGCACTGCTCATCGGTCTTGCGCTCTCCGGGCAACCTGCTCAGGCGGATCAAGAGGAGCTATTTTCTCTAATCGCTGAGCGTCTTAGCTGGATGGAGCCAGTCGCTGCTTGGAAACGCGTGAACGATGTGCCTGTGGAAGATCTAGACCGTGAAGCCGTGGTCGTGGATGCCGCGATCACTGATGCTGCCGCGCACGGGTTGGATCCCGACACAGTCCGCGCATTCTTTGAGGCACAAATCGAAGCAGCAAAGGCTATTCAGGATTGCTGGATCGATCACTGGACCGCGGCTAATGCGACCCCGTCTAACGTCCCGGATCTGGTGTCGGAAATCCGCCCCGAGCTTCTTCGGCTGGGCAACGCGATCATTGCGGGATTGGCGGAAGATATCGCGCAAAATGGCCCGATCCCATCCAGTGCAGACGACGACTTTCGGGCGGCGGTCTCGATTGAATGCTTGGATGAGCACCACGCTAACGCTCTGTTTGACAGCCTGACGCAGGTCCGTATCGCCGAATAGCCGCCAGCGCATTTTTGTTTTTGGGGCAGTCTGGTCTCAGTCTCGATCCGCTGCCGATTTGGCGTTTGCACGCGACGGGCTTTCAGACGCTAAAGAGAGTTCGATGTCTTACCTGAGACTCGGCTCGCGATCTTTTTCCTGCGCCTTCCAGAACCCCGATATCCGCAGATCCGACTTGTTCCACCCGGCGGCTTGTGCAGCGGTCCGCAAGCGGGCAGCTTCTTCCCGTTCTCCGGCGAACCAGACCTTCGCGCCGTTTTGGTTAGTGTAGCGGGGCAGGGCACTGAGAGTGGCATCGGCCAAACAATCCCCGTCTTGTCGCGACAACCATGTGAGGTTGATACCGTCCGGTATGTCGAGCGGGTAGTTGCAATTTGAGCCGTCTTCCGCCTCCAGGAATACATCTCCCGTCGCGCCATCGGGCAGATTTTCAAGAAGCCGCGCTGCGGCGGGAAAGCCAGTCTCGTCGCTCGCCATCAGAACGCGCTTTGCGGGCAGTAGACCACCGCCTGAAGGACCGACGATCCCCACGACGGATCTCCCGCGCGTCCCCGCCATCACTTCCTTCGCCCATGCTGTCGTTCGACCGCCTTCGTGCACGAAGACATCCATGATGAGCGTATGCGTGCCATGGTCCACGGATCGGGAGGTATAAACAGGTCGGTGCGGCGCATCAGGTCCTTCTGGCCATTTAATGGAGCCGTTGGCCGCAACGCCTGGCCATTTCGGCGCGACATCCTTGGGCGGCAGAACCAGCCGGAAGTGGATCGCCTGATCGCCGTGGGCAGAAAGATCCTCGCCCTCCAGCGTGACGCGTAGAAACGCCGGCCCGAGATGTTCCACCGAGCGGACACGAACGAAACTGAAATTGGGCGGGAGCCCACCGCTTTCGCCCGCATCCGACCAACGCATCGCCTCCACGACTTCCGGCATCAGATGTCGCATCTGCGCAACGACCGCGTTCTTCATTACAAAGAGCCAGCGCGAGTCGATAGCGGCCACCATCCCCGCGGTCTCGGTGCTTTGCCCTGGCCGCAGCCCGATCAATCCATGCTCGGATTCCACCGTGAGCCGATCAGAGGCATCTTCCAAGACAGTCAGATTTGTGGCCTTCGCCTGAGCGAGGATAATTTGCCGCATAGGGGCAAATGCGACGCCTGGAAGATCCGCTTGCGCCTCATGGGGATACTCGGTGCTTCGCATTGTTCCTGATGCTCCAGTCGCTTGTCGGTTCCCGGCTGGCGCATTTGGCTGGCGTTCTTGAGATAGTCCGCTGGTATGATCGGCAAGCAAACCTCGATGCAAGCGGCAAGGCTCCGGCGGGGAAAGACGTGACCGAATTTCCCCCAACTGTGAGCAGACCGAGCCGCTGGAGCTGCAGAAAACCTGGTTGGACTAGAGATCTGCCTTTTAGGCCGAGTACCTGTCCCCAAAGCGCGCATAGGATACCAAATCCATTTCCGACAGAGGTTTCGCGAAGTGATAGCCTTGCAGTGTATCGCAGCCGAGATCCCGCAGAAGCCGTGCTTGCTCCGCTGATTCAACCCCCTCAGCCACTGTCGCGATCCCCAGCGTGTCTGCGATCTCGACGATTGCTCGCACGAGTTTGTCCGATCCTGGCGCCTCGCAGAGCGGAGCAACGATCCGTTTATCGATCTTCAGCGCAGACGGGGCGATCTGCATCAAGCCCAAAATCGACGCATGGCCGGAGCCAAAGTCATCAATCACGATCTCGACGCCTGTCTCCCGGATGCTATCCAGATTGAAGTGGAACAGCTCGTCTTCCTCTTCGACCAGAATCGATTCCTGAAGTTCGAACGCGACCTGTATATCCTCCGCGGCAAGAGACCGCGCCACCGAAACCACGTCAGGATCGCGCACTCTGCCGGTCGAGACGTTCAAGCTGATCTTGGGAAGCGTGAACCCCTGACGCCGCCAGACCTTTACGGCCTCACACGTCTTGGCCATCATCTGGGCATCAATGTCAGGCACGACGCGCAAAATCTCGGCGATATGCATGAAATCGCTGGGCGCGAGGAGCCCTTCCGAAGGATGGTTCCAGCGCAGCAAGGCTTCCGCACCGGCAAGGCGATGGGTGTCAGCCGTGAATTGCGGTTGGAAGAACGGGACAAATTCCTTGCGCTCGAGACCCTCTTGAATGTCGATTGCTAATTGCCGGTCGCGCAGGATTGTCTGGTGTAAGCTTGGCGTGAAGAGCTGGAGCCGATTCCGACCCGATTCCTTTGCCCGGTAGAGGGCAGCATCGGCGAACATGTTCAGCTCCGAGCCGACGGCATTGAGATCGGGCACGCATGCGACACCAAAACTCGCGCCAAAACGGCATGGCCGATCATTGTAGAGGAGCGGTTTCATCAACCGTTCCTGAATTCGAGATACCAGCGCCTCAGCTTCTGCTTCTGACGTGTCCGGCGCCATGAGGATAGAGAACTCGTCGCCGCCAACTCGCGCTGCCAGATCTCCCTCCCGGAGAGTGTCTTTCAGTATTTTGGCGACCCGAAGCAGAACGGCGTCACCCGCCTCGTGGCCGAGAGTGTCATTGACCTGTTTGAAGTGATCAAGGTCGATGCGGATCAAGACGCAAGCTTCTGTATCTTTCTTCTGGGCACACTTGATCCTCTTGGCAAATGCCTGGTCAAAGGACCGGCGATTCGGAAGCCGGGTCAGACCGTCGTGGAGGGCCCGTGCCTCCATCTCCGATTGAGCGACGCCAACGCTTTCTGCCATTTCGTTGAAAGCCTTCGCCAGATCTGCGAATTCATCCTCGCCCGACATCTCGATTCGCGAGGTAAATTCACCCTTGCCGAGAGCTTCGGTGGCGCATTTCAGACGAGACAGTCGAAGAGACAGCCGATCAGATAGCAGTTTGGATAGGACGACCGCTCCTATGAGTCCGAGAAGCACGCACAGGATCATACCGGGTCTCAGGGGTGCGATTGCTGCGGCCACGTTTCGATTGTCAGAGCGGAGCTCAAGCACACCAATGAGTTCACTGCCCGACATCACCGGAACGACTTGTTGACGTTGATCAGCAGTCTCAATGTGGATCGTTTGGCCCTCGGTGAGCTGCGCGCGGATCGCGTCATCCTCGAACCATTTGGAGGGCTGAAGCCCACCCTCGCCAGCCGAAGCCAGGATATTACCCTCTGGCGTGAGAAGCGCTGCGGAGATCACCGTTGGATCTTGGACGACGGCGCGCAGAGCCGCGTCGATACGCGCGTGATCGAGAAAGAGCAGAGGCTCGGCAATGGGGCTCACCAAAAGATTCGCGCTTGTGACTGTCTGGTGCGCTTCGATCCGTTCGCCTGTGTCCTCGATGAAACGTATGCCGATCGTCGCGAGCGGAATAAGCAGCAGCAGCTGAGCACCCAGAATGGCAGCGAAGATTTTTACTCTGAAGGGCATGACGACTTACCTTTCAGATTGGTGCCAGTCTCGATTGACGAGCCAGCAAGCGCATGCGGTAGGTATCTTTGCGTCGCGTGTTCCGTCCCCAAAGCCGTTGCCTCTGCATTTGGTTCGGAGAAAGCCCCGAAGAGTGCGGGCGACGGGAAGCCGAAGCGGAAACCCTGGAGGTGGTTGAGGTCACTATAGGCAGAATTGAGCTGAACCAAGATCTCCCCGCTAAGCGGCTGATCTTCGTGACGGGCGATCGGTTCATAGCCCTCATTCTCGGAGAAGATCACGTGTTGGTATAGATTCAGATGCGCCGTGCCATGAGTGCCTGTTGTTGAGCAGGCCTCGAAAGTTTGAATGTCACGCTCGGTTTCGAGACCAATCAACATAGCGGCCGCTGGAGAAAGCGCGTCCGTTACAGGTTGACCGGCCTTCATCCCCTCAATTGCGGAATTCTGAGCGACAATTCCTATGCGGAGCGTTGTATCGGCCAACGCAGCGTTCGCCATGAGCAGAGCGCTCGTAATGATCGAAATTGCGGAACTGTGCATGCAAACTCCCCCACGGCATTCCGCCAAGGTGTAGCAGGCAAGGCCTAAGCAATACTAAAATACAGGATTTTAGGGACCCGGCTCGTCCTTGAGGGAACTCGCCAACACGTGTCCACTCTTAATTGCCGTCTTTCCTTGGACGAGATCGCGCGGCGCGGATGGAGAAATTTTCGTTGATGAGGAAAGACTGCCTCATCTTTCTTGATGGTACTGTTTCCGATTTTGATCCTTCGCCCTGCGCAATGGATAGACGCAAATTGAGGTGGATGATCCCAAACCAGCCGTGTTGGACGACTTTCTTAGAATGCGCCTAACGCGATGGACCTATCAGACCAACCCAGGTAGAATTAAACCTGCAATTGAGGGTTTCAAAAAAGTAAACTTTCAGCGGAGGCGGCTTTAGGTTAATGCGACATCCTCGGCTTGTGAACAACGCAGGACCTGCGCCATGACGACCCCAAAGCTCTCGATCGTGATTATCACGCTCAACGAAGAGCGTCGGCTGCCTCGCCTCCTGGATGATCTCCTGGGGCAGACCTGGAGCGATTTTGAAATCATCCATGTCGACAGCCAGAGTGACGACGCGACGGTCGAAATCTCCAGGTGGCGCGCAACGGATTTCCCACGCTATCGGGTCATCAAGATGGAGGGCCGTGGTATCAGCCGCGGACGCAATACGGGTGCTACCGCTGCGTTTGGTGAGCGGATCTTGTTTCTCGATGCCGATACCCGGCTGCCTGCTGATTTCCTGCATGGGGCCATGAAGGAATTGGACGCGGGGCGGGCCGATTTGGGCGTAGTCTGTATGCGCGGGGACGATCTCGCTTGGCGCTACAGAGCTGGATTTGCCCTGTTCAACGCCGGTATTCGGCTTTCGTCCCGGTTCTTTCCGACAGCTATTGGTGCCTGCCTCTTTTCGACGCCCAGACTGCACCGTGCGATAGGAGGCTTCGATGAAAGCCTGAGCTTGTGCGAAGACTGTGACTATGCACTTCGAGCATTCCGGTTCGAGCGCGGGTCTGTTGGAGTTTTGCGCCAGAAGTTTCGGTTTGATCCGCGCAGGCTGGAGCAGGACGGGTTCTACACAACGGGCTTTACCTATATCCGCGCAAATGCACGGCGCCTCATGTGGGGAGAACTCCACAATCAAGAAATCCCGTACGAGCTTGGGCATTACGCCCGCTGAGCTTGTTTGGGCTCGGTAGTAGTCGGACAGATTTTGTTCATGTCCGCTGACCTCACCAAAAGAGCCAATATACTAAAGCCGCTCTTTGGAATTGCGCTCCTTCGGATCAACGCGCCCAGCTAGAGCCCGCTTCATTTTTGACTGAGTCCGCAGGTTGGTATGGAAGCTTGGGTGGTCATAGCGATTGCAGCTGCGGCATTTCAAACCCTACGGTTTATGCTTCAAAAGCATCTCAGTATGGGGGCGCTTTCGACGGGTGGCGCCACATTCTCGCGGTTTTTCTACTCAGTGCCGTTCCTGGTGCCATTGGCAACTGCGTATGCTTTCCTGTCTGGCGAGGGCGTTCCTGAATTCGGGCGGGCATTTTGGGTCTACGCGTTTGTCGGCGGGCTGAGCCAGATCTTAGCGACATGGTGCGTTGTAGCGTTGTTTCAGCAGCGCAACTTCGCCGTTGGGATCACGTTCAAGAAAACCGAGGTGCTTCTCACGGCTCTGGTCGGTCTCGCAGTCCTTGGCGACAAAATTTCTCTTGCCGGATTCGTTGCGATTTTTCTTGGGCTCCTTGGGGTGTTGGTGCTGTCGCAGGACCCTCGGGAGAGCGACGGATCGTTGCTCTCTCGCGTGGTCAATCTCGGGACTGGCCTGGGCCTTCTCTCGGGCATTTTCTTTGCTTTTTCGGCCGTGGGGTACCGTGGCGCGACGCTGGAAGTGTTGAGCAGCGATCCACTATACCGCGCTGCTATCTCCCTAATGCTCGTCACCCTCGGTCAGACGGTGGGTATGCTGATATGGCTAAAGCTTCGCGAGCCTGGTGAGATCGGCCGCGTAATAGCAGCGCGTCGGATGGCAGTATGGATGGGAGTGACTGGCATGGTGGGCTCGCTCTGCTGGTTCACCGCCTTTACGTTGCAGAACGCAGCATACGTCTTCGCTGTGGGGCAGATCGAGGTCGTGTTTTCGCTTGCCGCCTCCGCGTTGTTCTTCAGGGAAATTGTCACGCGCAAGGAACTCACGGGGATCGGCCTGATCACAGCGAGCATCTTGTGTTTGGTGGTGGCGGCCTAACGGGGTTCATCGTCGTCCGTCGGCTTGTCGCTCTCCAGGTGGCGGCGCTCCACGAGACGGGCAAAACTGAACACTGTGCCGATCGTCGCATGCTCTGCCATGACGGCTTCACGAGTGGCGGAAGGTCTAGGATCCGAAGGTCGGCCTATAGCTAGGTCTCCGTGAGGCGCGGCTTGCTTCGTCTCGATTTGGCTATTATGCGACACTTAGAGAGCTGCTGGACCTCTGACCTGAGGGCAAGAAGGCTGCGCGCCCATGAGTGACGTAGCTGTAAGATAGGCAGCCGCCGCCTTCGGGCGTGGAATGCGGCTTCCAGTTTTGCCGCGTTTTGGCGTTCCTTCTCATATTCAGTAAGCGGGCGATCCACCTGCGGCAGGGGGAGCAAAATAGGCACCATTTTGGTTCTCCGTTCTCTTTGCCATGAAAGTAGAGAGCCGATCCGCCGCTGTTCAGACGTCAAATCCGCAGGTAGACTTTCAAAAATGAAACAGGGAACAGATTGGAACGATCTGGCATACTTCTCGGCCATTGCCCGTTCCAATGGTCTGGCGCGCGCGGCTGACGAGTTGGGAGTGAGCGCAACCACACTGAGCCGTCGTATGAAGGCTTTTGAAGCGCGCCTTGGGCGGCGCCTTTTTGTCCACGGTGCCGAGGGCTACGCTCTGACCGCGGATGGTCGCGATCTGGCAGACCGGATCCGCCATATGGAAGACGCTGCGCGCCAGATCGAGATGTGGCGGGACGCAGCCGAGGGCACGGTTTGCGTGCGCATTTCTGCGGGAACCTGGACTGCGCTCGATCTGGCGGAGCAGCTGGGAACTTACTGGCAGCCTGGCGCAATTTGGCTGCCGGAATTCGTCTATTGCGACTTGGATCTCGACATTGCTCGTCGTGAAGTAGACGTTGGCGTCCGCAACCGCCGCCCTGATCAACCCTGGCTCGCCGGACAACAGATAGGGTGGGTGGAATATGCCGTCTATGCTGCCGACGAAGCAGTCGAGGGTTGGATCGGTCCGGCTGTCGGCATGCCGATGACGCCTTCTGTTCGTTGGACAAAGCATCATTATGGAGACCGGATCGTCACGAAAGCCAACAGCCCACTTCTTGCGTCAGCTCTGGCCCAAGCCGGGATTGGACGAATCGTGCTCCCTAAATTCATTGGCGCGAGAACCTCTGGACTGGTCTGCGTATCCGATCCGATTGATGAGTTAAGGAGCGAGCAATGGCTTGTGTCGCATCACGACGCGCGCCACGAGCCGCCGATCCGTGCCGCGCTTGATGCCATAAAGGGGTATCTGCAGAAGCGTCTTTGACTGCGGCTAAGTGACCCCAAACTGGGACATCTTTGGGTGCATCTCTGTCGTGGTCAAAGTGTCCTGCAGATTTGTCATCCCTTTGGCGCGCTCTACTTCCGATCGAAAGCCTTTCGGGTTCCATGCGTTCTTCAAGGACCACTCAACGCGATGATCACGATTTCCCTTCTGACGACCGCATTGCTTTTTGGCGGAATGGTTCTCTACTCCTTCGGATTTGCAGCCTTTGTCTTCAACGCTCTTCCGCCAGAGACGGCAGGACCCACCATTCGGCGAGCCTTTCCGCATTTTTATCTCTTTGTGATTGGGGTCTCGGGTGTTGGTGCGTTGATGCTGTGGTCGGTGGATCCAGTGGCGGCATTGCTGATGGCGTTGATCGCCTTCTCCACGATCCCGACACGCCAAATCCTGATGCCTGCGATCAATAAAGCCACGGATGCTAGAGAAAAGCGACGCTTCGCCGTGTTGCATGGAGTATCGGTCGCGATCACGTTGATCCACATTCTCTTGGCCGGGATCGTGCTGGCTCGGTTTGCCTAGAATCACATCGATTGTGCAATCGGATCAAGTCGCTAACAACGAGTGATTGTCAATTGAGGCCCGCCGTTTATGCTGGGTTGGCAATTGAGGATTGGCCGTTGGCCCATCGGGCTTCGATGAGGATTTGATGTCAGAGGTTGTACCGACCGAGCTTGAACTCATAGCACTGCTCGACGCAGATGAGCGTGAAATGTCTGTGGTGATCACAAACCCAGCGCTTCCCGACAATCCCATGATCTATGTGAGCGAGGAATTCGAGCAGCAGACGGGTTATTCTCCAGAAGAGTCTCTGGGCCGCAACTGTCGCTTTCTGCAAGGCCCAGGCACGGATCCCGACGCCATCCAGGCGATCCGGTCCGCACTCGCTGCTCGGACGGCGTTCACCATCGATATCCTCAACTATAAGAAATCAGGTGAGCCATTCATGAACCGGCTGCGCATCCGTCCGCTCTTCGATGATGAAGGGCGCTTCATCTACTTCGTTGGGGCACAGAACCCCATTTGACGTGGCTTGTCAGGCGGAGAGCCGGGCTGGTTCTCGACCTGATGTAGTATCCGAAACGGCAGAGTATCGCTTTGTCCGGGCGCGCACACGCAGCGGCATGCCGCCACCAGGGCGCAACGTGAACCACATGCGCGGGTCAGGCGTAAATCCCTCCTGAATCTCGACGCTGTATTGCGACAAGAGGCTCGCGAGTATGATCTGAGCTTCGCCAAGCGCCATGGCCGCCCCAATGCAGATCCTTGGCCCACCGCCGAACGGCAGGTAGGAAAAGCGATGTCGGCTCCGAACCGCCTCCCGCGAGAAGCGGTCCGGGTCGAAGGCGAGGGGTTTCTCCCACAGCATTTCGTGCCTGTGCATCGCGTAGATCGGCAGGATAACCTGGGTGCCCTTTGCGATCTCGTGTTCCCCAATTTGATCGGCTTGCGCGGCCGTTCGGGTGAGAAAACCTGCGGGCGGATACAGCCTGAGCGCTTCTTCGAGGATCTGGCGGATATAGCCAAGCGACGGCAGATCGTCTCCCGTTGCCGGGCGCCCGTCGAGGATCGTATCGACCTCCTCTTGCGCGCGCCGTTGCACGTCAGGGTCAAAAGCAAGAAGGTAAAGCGACCAGGTGACCGCAAGCGCGGTTGTCTCGTGACCAGCAAACAAGAAGCCAAGCAGATTGTTGCGAATTTCGAGTTTTTCGAGGCCGTTTTCCGTTTGGCCAGCTTCGATCACGAGATCGAGTAAATCCGGCGGACTGGATGGTCCACGTGCACGCCTGACCTCGATGATATGATCGGCCATCTTGTCGAGCCGCACGCGGCTCCGATCCTTCAATGCATCTGGGCGCGGCACCCAGTTGGGCACGCCGAGAACATCCAAGATGGAGATCCGACCGATCGTCTCGACATATCGGTTCACCGCATCCGTAAGGGTTGTGCGGTCGATAGCTTCCCGTCCAGACAGCGCGAGATCGCAGATCACATCACAAGTTGTCTCAACCATCTGGGGAAACAGGTCGACGATTTCATCGTCCTTTTGTGCCAGTCGATTGAGGAGCTTTTCCGAGGCGTCCGTGACAGACCTCGCACTTGCTTGGATCGCCCGAGGCGTAAAGGCAGGCGACATCGCCCGGCGCTGTCTGTGCCAGTCTTCACCGGTGGAAATGATCAGATTGCTCCCCTCGCGCGGGGTCATGATCCTCCTTAGAACCGCGGATTTCGGGTAATCATCTTCCTTGGTCAGGAGCACATGTTGCAGAGCATCCGGGTCCATGAGCATGATCCAGCGGGACCGTCCTTTCCCCTTCAAATACGGCTGCTCGTAGGCGGATGCTGGGATCAATTCCAAAACATTGCGCCGCGCTGCGCGATACGACTCTATCAGCCCGAGCGGTGCGATCGGTGCCGTGACGCCAACGGGTATGCTTTCAGAGTTACTCATCTTGGGGTTTGCCATCGGGTCGATTCATCCATCCGCATATCTTGGGCGTCTTGAAACCTGCACGTGTTGCGAAGCTGTGTCGCCTTGCCGCAACCACCGCATCCCAAGAGATAGCGCATGTCGTCGCCGCGACGATGATGACGCGATTTTCAGACTGGAATCCTGCCGCCCTGAGAATAGTTCACGGTGCGTAGCCAATTCTCAAACCCTGGTAGAAGAGTGGCGGCAAATGAAGGACCGCAGTCTTGCAAGTCGTTTGGTTCAAGCGCGACCTTCGGGTCCAAGATCACAGAGCACTGTCGCGCGCGGCCGAGCATGGTAACGTGTTACCGCTCTACATCGTTGAGCCCGCACTTTGGCAAGAATCCGATATGTCGGGTCGGCATTGGGGGTTCTTGGAAGAATGCTTGCATCAACTTCGCGAGGACCTGGCGGATTGTGGTCAGCCGCTAATCGTCCGAGTTGGTGAGGTGTTGGAGGTTTTCGCAGGTCTTCGCGAGCGCGGTCAGTTCGATGCCTTGTGGTCCCATCAGGAAACGGGCAACGCCTGGACGTTCCGGCGTGATCTTCGAGTGAAAGAGTGGTGCCGATCCCAAGGTATCGCGTGGCAGGAGATGCGCAACCACGGGGTCCAACGCGGGCTTGTCTCGCGCAATGGCTGGGCAAAAAACTGGGACCAGTTCATGGGCGAGCCCGTAACCGAACCGCCTAAACTTGCGCCGCTGCAAGTGGATTTAGGCTCTATCCCGGCACTCAAGGATCTTGGTCTCGCTCCTGATCTCTGCCCAGACCGGCAGCAGGGTAGCCGGGCGCTTGCTGTGGAGACGCTCGCTTCGTTTCTTGCCGAGCGAGGTGAAACCTATCGCAGAGCGATGTCCACGCCGGTGGAGGGGGAACGGGCATGTTCGCGCCTGTCACCCCATCTCGCCTTCGGCACGGTTTCGATGCGCGAGGTCGCCCAGGCGACGTGGGCCCGCCAGCGGTCGCTCAAAGAGGAAAAGCTGGCCAAGGGCTCGCTCTGGCGTGGCTCGATGCGGTCTTTCTCGGGACGGCTGCATTGGCATTGCCACTTCATGCAGAAGCTCGAGGATGAGCCGAGCATCGAGACCGAGAATTTTCATAAAGCCTATGATGGCATCCGCCCGAGCGCGCCGGATCGAGAGCGGCTCCTCGCTTGGGCAAACGGCGAGACGGGCCTGCCGTTTCTTGTCGCCTGCATGCGGTATCTCAGGGCAACGGGCTGGCTGAATTTTCGGATGCGCGCCATGGTCATGGCGACGGCAAGCTATCACCTCTGGCTCGATTGGCGCGCGCCCGGCCTCGAGCTTGCGCGGCTCTTTACCGATTATGAGCCTGGCATTCATTGGAGTCAGGTGCAGATGCAATCGGGCACAACTGGCATCAACACAGTGCGGATCTACAATCCGGTCAAACAGGGCAATGACCAGGATCCAACGGGTGCGTTTACCCGCCGATGGGTGCCTGAGCTCGACGCGATTGCAGACAAGCACCTTCAGACACCTTGGAAAGCGGAGAATGCCGAGTCTGTTGTCGGAAAGGCCTATCCGGCGCGGATCGTTGACCATGAGGAAGCAGCACGCTTGGCGCGGACGCAAATCTGGGCGGTCCGGCGCAAAGATACGTTTCATGCCGAAGCTTCGGCGATCCAACAGAAGCACGGCAGCCGAAAGAGCGGCATCTCCGCAACGAAATCCAGAAAGGGTGCCGCAAAGCCGCGCGACCAGATGGAACTGCCGATATGAGCCGACGCCCTAATCGTACGCGGAAAGCCACGCTGCCTACAAAAGTGTGTCCGGTTTGTAACCGGCCTTTCGCATGGCGCAAGAAGTGGGCTCGTGATTGGGAAAATGTGCTCTACTGCTCAGCGAAGTGCCGGTCCGAACGATCGCGGGAGGCTGAGGCGCGCTGACTACCAACTGGCTTCGCGGTTGTGACCCCATCGGATGCGGGCGTCCGCCACGGAAAAGCGTAGGGAACGCGCCGCTTGTAAGCCGCGAAGCGCGCGCCATAGACTGCCTCGAAACGTCGCTCCTTCAGGCGCGGCGCAAGCAGGCAGTAGGCTGTGAAACTCACCGCGAGAAAGAGCTGGTCGGGTGTCCAAACCGGAACGGTCCAAAGCGTGAGCGCAAAGGCCACATAGATTGGTTGGCGGATGACGCGGAACAGACCTTGCGTTGGCATGTCTGGAAAGACAGGGCGTATGTTCTGGGCAAGCGACGTCCAGCCCAGCGCTCCAGATTGTACCTCCGCGCCCGCGTCGTAACTCGCCTTGATAAGCAAAAGCCACGAAAGCGTGTAGAGGCCGCAGATCACACCAAACGCAGCGCCTTCCGCGCGCCACCACACAATTCCGCTCGGAGTCCAAAACGCAAAGAGCGCGAAGAGCTGCGCAGAGGCAATGATCGCGTATGTTGTCGTCGCTAGGGTTTGGCCGTGCGGCTGCGGCGCGAGACGCCCAAGCCAAGCCCGGCCGCGTTTTGTGAGCAGAACGGAATGAGCAAGCGGGAACTGGACGATCAGGGCGGCGTTGGCGAAGAGCGCCCAGGGTTCCGGAACGCGCCCCCAGCTCTCGCTCATGCCGAAGAACATCGCCACGATCATTGCGAGCACGGCTGCTGTGAAGACGAGGTGGCAAACAAACCCGTAAGTGACAGCAAGAAGGATCCGACCCCGCCCAGGCGGAGGTCGCAAGACGCCGAGACAGAGGCGCAACAGGCGGGAAAATGGAGAGGTCTTGTCATCGAGCATGGCCGTCACGTAGTCCAGGGCATCGGGTCTGCTAGCCGCTACGCTTCTGTTGGCCGTTGCATTTAACGTGGCTGGTAATCTCAATACCGATCAGGGTCGCATGATCGAAAAGAGACCTGTTGATCTGGTGCGGGACGCCTACTTCAACTCTAACGTAGCGATAGGGCCGGAAAGGCGCAGGCGGCGATCATGAGCGGCGAAACCAGTACTGCACAGCGCATCCATCCGGCCGAGCGGAGATGGTTTGGCGCGCGCCTTTTCGTCGCCATAGTTGCAGTGATCGGGATCGGTGTTGCCCTCACGATGCTGTGGCGGGAGAGTGCGGGGATCGAGACAAGCGAGATCTCCGTCGGCATAACTCCTGCCACGCTTTACACGACACCTGGTGCAGAGACGGCGCCGCTGGTTGTCGTCGCGCACGGGTTTGCCGGGTCGCGACAGTTCATGCAGGCGATATCCCTTACCTTGGCCCGAAGCGGATATTCAGTGCTGGCGTTCGATTTTGCCGGCCATGGTCGCAACACTGTTCCATTATTGCGCGACATTGCGTCGATCGATGGCACCACCCGGCAACTGGTCAATGAAACGCATAGGGCAATCGATGCGGGATTGACGCGGCATCCGCAAGCGGGCGGGCTCGCACTGGTGGGTCATTCCATGGCAACCGATGTGCTGATGCGCGCATTGGTGGAGCGCGAGGATGTGCGCGCCATGGTCGGGATCTCTATGTTTTCGCAGGTCGTAACCGCCATGAAACCGGAACGGCTCTTGATGATTTCGGGGCAATGGGAACCAGGATTGCGATCCGCCTCGATTGAGAACCTCCAAATGGTCGCAGAGAGTGCCAAGGAGGGACAAACCGCCCAATCGGGGGAAGTCATACGTCGAGCAGTGTTTGCGCCGCGCGTCGAGCACGTTGGTGTGCTCTATTCCTCCACGACGCTCACGGAGACGAGAGACTGGTTGGACGCCGCGTTTGACCGATCGAGTGATACGCGGATTGCGCGGCACGGTCCGTGGGTCGCGCTCCTGCTTGGCTCCATTGTGGCCTTGGCCTGGCCGCTCTTCTCAATGCTGCCGGTGCGAAGCATTGCGCAGGTTCCAACTTGGCGCGCGACATTGCTTGCTTGTGCTATCCCCTCGCTCGTGACGCCTCTTGTCCTTTGGCCGATAGAAACCGACCTACTGCCGGTCCTGATTGCCGACTATCTCGCCGTGCATCTCGGGCTTTATGGGATTTTGCAATGCGCTGTTCTGTTTTGGCTGGGCTACCGGCTCCCGCCGGGACCACTCTGGCCTGCATTGTTCCTTGCTTTCTGGGGGATCGGCGTCTTTGGACTTGCCCTCGATACCTTTGGCGCAAGCTTCATGCCGCATTCGGGCCGATTGGCGATCATCGGCGCCGTCGCGCTCGGTGCCATACCATTCATGCTAAGCGACGCAATGGCGACGGCAGCCGGACATGCGGGTTTCCTGCGCACTGTTGTGGTTCGTTTCTCGTTTCTGGCCTCGCTCGGTCTGGCTGTCGCTCTAGACTTCGATAACCTATTTTTCCTGATCATGATCCTGCCGATCATTCTGCTATTTTTTGTGATTTACGGAACGATGGGCGGTTGGGTCGGTCGGCGCTCTGGGCCATTGGCGTCAGGGATTGGGCTCGGGGTCATCCTGGCTTGGGCAATCGGGGTTTCGTTTCCGCTCTTTGCGGCATAACAGCGCGCATAAAACCGGAAGCGGTGAAATCCCCTAAGCGTCGGCGATGGTAACAATGGCCGCGCCCTTTGGCTCAAGTAAGGCAAATCCGTTGGGCCCGAGGGTCAAACATCCGCCGTCGAGCGTTGCCTGCTGATTTGGCGCTTCCGCGTCGAGTCTAGCCCCTGCGACCGTCAACTTCACAGAATCCAGCGACATGTTGAAGGCGCAGGCAAGGGAGCCTCCCTTTGAGCTCCGCAGAAAGGCTAAGACCGGCACCGTCAATTCGAGAAACTCGATATCGCCCGAACGCAGCACGGGTCGCTTGCGCCGCCATGCGAGGAGCGCGCGGTAAAAATGCAAGACAGACTGCGCGTTGCTTTCCTGCGCCGCTACATTTCGCTTGGCCTGCGGTGGTTTGACGGGCAGCCAAGGTGAGACTGAGGAAAACCCGCTGCTGGGGATGCTGCTATCCCATGGCATTGGCGTGCGGCATCCGTCGCGCCCCTTGTATTCCGGCCAGAACCGTATGCCGGGCGGATCGGTAAGTTCTTCGAATTCCAACTCTGACTCGCCGAGCCCCAGTTCCTCGCCCTGATACAGGCAGACTGTGCCGCGCAGGCTGACAAGTATGGCCGCACAGAGCTTGGCGAGGGTATCTTGTGACGCGCCATAATCGGCCCAGCGGGTCACATGGCGAACGATATCGTGGTTTGAGAAGCTCCAACACGGCCAGCTGTCCGGGCCACGGTCGAAGAAAGCGCGCAGGCCGCGCATAATGTCTAGCGGGCGGAATGCCGCTTCGAGTAACTCGAATGAGTAGGCCATGTGAAGCCGGTCTTGCCCTTTCGTATACTCGGTCATGAGTGCCACCGAGCGCTCGCCGCGCTCCCCAACTTCTCCCACCAGCATCCGGTCGTCGTATTCGTCGAGCAGCGCGCGCATTCGATGGAGGAAGTCGATGTTCTCCGGTCGATTTCGCGCGAAATCTTGGTGCTGCATCTCATAAGGGTTCACGGGCGGCAATTTGTCCGCGCGCTCTGCGGCAGGATTGTTGCGAAGCGCTTGGTCGTGGAAGTAGAAATTTACGGTATCGAGACGGAAGCCATCAACGCCGCGTTCGAGCCAGAAACGCATCGCCTCCAGCACAGCCTCCTGCACAGCAGGATTGTGCAAATTCAAATCGGGCTGCTGCACCAGAAAGTTATGGAAGTAATACTGACGGCGCCGACTGTCCCATTCCCAGGCGCCTCCGCCGAAAATCGACAACCAATTGTTGGGAGGCGTACCGTCTGGCTCTGGATCGACCCAGACATACCAATCCGCTTTGGGATTGTCTCGGCTCAACCGGCTTTCAACGAACCAGGGATGTTCTTCTGACGTATGGCTCAGCACCTGGTCGATGATGACCTTCAGCCCGAGGCCATGGGCTTCGGCAATCATCGCGTCGAAATCTGCAAGATCCCCGAAGAGGGGATCGATATCAGTGTAGTTCGAAACGTCATAGCCCATGTCGGCCATCGGGGAGGGAAAGACCGGCGAGAGCCATATCGCGTCGACACCGAGGCTGGCGACATGCTCAAGACGGCGGGAGATGCCCTTTATGTCGCCAATTCCATCGCCATTCCCGTCTTGGAAGGACCTGGGATAGATCTGGTAAAGAACGCAGCCGCGCCACCACTCACCCATAACGATGTTCCTCCCCCGGCGGTTCGTAGGTCTTGGGTCGACCTTCGCCAAGGCGATCCACAGCGTCAAGCGATTGGTCTTCTACTTGCGGACGCGGTGCGAAGAATAGAATTTCAACCTTCCCCTTATGTGGTTTTCCCATATACTGCGCAAAAACGAGCGGGAGACACAGTATCTATGGGCTACGTTCTGACTTTCGCGCAGCAGAAAGGCGGCGCTGGGAAAACCACGGTTCTTGCGCATCTCGCCGTCGGGTGGATGCGGGTCGGAAAGACTGTCGCGCTGATCGACCTGGATCCACAGCAATCCCTGACCCGATGGGCCGAAATGCGCGGCGATGCGGCGCTTACCCGAATTGAGAGCAAAAACTATCGCGCTGGGAGCGATATGAAACAGGCGCGAAAGAACCACGATCTGGTCCTGGTCGATTGCCCCGGCACAGATTCGACACTTCTCGACAACGTGCTGCGGGAAACGGATATCGTCGTCACACCCTGCCAACCATCCGCCGTCGACGTTTGGGCCAGCCAGACGGTGATCCGTTCGGCAGAGCGGTTCAAGACACCTTGTCGAATTCTCCTCAATCGTGTGCCGCCAAGGATGAGCAGCCTGGACGACATCTTGGACAGTCTTGGCGAGGCGCGCGAGATCCTCTTGGAGAGCCGTCTTGGCAATCGCGTCGCTTTTTCCCAATCCTTCCTCACGGGTCAGACTGCCGGCGAAATCTCGAAGCGTTCCGCAGCGGCACGCGAAACCAGTGCTTTGCAGAGTGAGCTTGAAGGCTTGATGCCGGCTTGAGTCCGTGTGACTGACGCAAAGGCATATGGATTTGCGACCCGCATTTCCAGGAACGATCGAGTGGAAGTAGCGCCGCTTCCAATACCACTCTTCCGGGATGGAGGCACTTAAGCTTACGTCTGAGATTGCTCTGTTAAGTATATGAAATACTAAAGCTAGACACGGTTAGCCAAAGGACAATAATCCCCCTTAGCGGGGTCAGCCCGCATTCTGCTGGTAGAGGCGCGCGGGGCGAGGCGCATGGGTGAACCGATCTACGTATTTCTGGCTCAGGCCATTGCGGCGGATGGCAGCGAATACAGACCCGGTGCGCGCCATGCGATGATTGTCTACGTCTCCGCCCATTCAACCGAATTGGCCCGGTCCCGCGTGATTGAGAAGATCAATTCAGCCGGTTGGATGGAGACGATGATCCTATCGGGAGGGGCCGTATCCAACGCAGCAATGGAAGGGCGGCATCCGGTCTTGCAGGAAGCATTTGACGGTGCTGTCGAGAGCGGCGTTGCGATTATCATTTATCGAGAAGAGCTTCGGCACAACGCGTGAGCGTAGAACGGAGGCACACCGATACTCGCGGCAACGCGCGCACTGTCATGTCCTCTTTCTGTCGGGCCTTGTGCGATAGATCGGACCCTTGACTCCTCAAACGGCATCCAGGATGGACGTGCGACCGCACTGGGTTGGACCGCATTGTTGCTGATCTGAGGGGACTACGGATGCAAAAAGTTTACGACTCTGCCGATGCCGCGCTCGACGGTCTGTTGTTTGACGGCATGTTCATTGCAGCGGGCGGGTTTGGACTTTGCGGCATTCCTGAGCTTCTGATCTCATCAATCGTCAAAGCAGGCACCAAGGATATCACGATCGCCTCGAACAATTGCGGCGTGGACGATTTCGGCCTCGGGCTCTTGCTGCAGACCCGGCAGATCAAGAAAATGATCTCATCATATGTTGGGGAAAACGCTGAATTTATGCGCCAGTATCTCTCCGGGGAGTTGGAGCTCGAATTCAACCCGCAAGGTACGCTGGCCGAGCGGATGCGGGCAGGGGGCGCTGGCATTCCCGGCTTCTACACCAAAACTGGCGTTGGAACCGTGATCGCCGAGGGGAAAGAGCACAAGGATTTCGACGGCGTCACCTATATTCTCGAGCGTGGGATCGTCGCCGATCTCTCTATCGTCAAAGCCTGGAAAGCAGACGACACCGGCAATCTCGTGTTCCGCAAGACCGCGCGCAACTTTAACCCGCCCGCTGCGACATGCGGAAAAATCTGTGTGGTGGAAGTCGAGGAAATCGTTCCGCGCGGAAGCCTCGATCCTGACCAGATCCACCTGCCGGGCATCTTCGTGCATCGCTTGATCCAAGGCGAACATGAGAAGCGTATCGAACAAAGAACAACCAGATCCAAGGCAGCCTGACGTCACTCAGCTCAGTTCAAGCCGTCGCCCCTTCGACAGGAAGCCCCGCGGCCTTTCGGCCTTCAACGGTTCGCAGGGAAAAGTCCGCGCCACGGTGTAGGTCGGCGGCGGGCGTGCAGAGCCATGCGATGCCTCGTGCGACCGCCTCCGCCGGGATATGTGCCGACCAGTCTAGCTGGCTGACCGGATTGACGCCTGACGCCTTGATTTCGGTCTGCATCTGGGTGGCGACGGTTCCGGGACTCAGCCCGATCACGCGAATGCCATGATCGGCGTATTCCTTGTGGATGCAGCGCGTCAGTGACAGCACCGCGGCTTTGCTCGCACAGTAGTGACTCCAGCCTTCCAAGGCGGAGGTGGCCGCGCCGGAACTGATGTTGATAATTGTGCCGTGTCCTTGGGCGAGCATATGGGGGAGCGCCGCCCGGACGCCGTGGTAGACACCCGTTACGTTGACATCGATCACTCGGGACCAGGCGGCAGGATCGCTCGCGTCGATCCGTGCGATGGGGTCGATAATCCCCGCATTGTTGACGAGAATGTCCACTCCACGACCGACAGCTGACTCCACCTGTCCATAATCGGCAACATCGCAGGGGAAGGCCTCAGCCAAGCCGCCAGCCTCCCTGATTTCATTTGCAATTCGCTCAATCGGCTCAGCACTGCGCGCTACCAGCCGCACCGAAGCCCAGAGTCTGGCAAATTGGCGCGCAGTCGCTTCACCAATGCCGCGGCTTGCCCCGGTAATGAGAGCGGTCTTTCCCGAAATGTCGTGGTCTTCAGCCATGGATTGGTGTCCTTCGTCTATTGATCTTGGCAGCTAGTGAGTTCTCTCGTCTCGTCTAATCGAGGTGGGAACGACAATAAATATCGCTCAATGAAGGACGTTCATGTAGATTCTGCATGAATGAACCTGGATGCTCTTAGAACCGTTGCACTTGTTGCCGATCGCGCCAGCTTCGCGGAAGCCGCGCGGGTGCTTTCGGTTGATCCCTCGACGGTCTCGCGGATCGTTGCAGGCGTAGAGGCTAACCTTGGCATGCGCCTGTTTCACCGCACAACACGCGCCCTGTCGCTGACCGAGGGTGGTGCGGCGTATCTCGGCGCGGTTCGCGGGCCGCTTGATGCCCTTGAGGCCGCGGCAGATGCAGCACGGGGGCATTCCGGCATCCCCTCGGGGCTGTTGCGCATGACGGCATCCGTTGCATTTGCCTCGGAATGCATCGTTCCACACCTTGCCGAGTTCGAGGAGAAGTTCCCTGCGCTCTCGGTCGAGCTTCTCCTCACGGACGTTGCGGTTGATCTCGTTGCTGAGCGCATCGATCTCGCGATCCGGCTGGCGGCTTCCCCACATGGTGATGTGATTGCGCGCCGGCTCCTGGAGACGCGCTACCGGGTCTGCGCAGCCCCATCTTGGATCAGCCGTCACGGCTGGCCCGACGGCCCTGAGTGCCTTTCTGAGTTGAACTGCCTCCGCTTGGATTTACAGGATTTCCGTGAAGCCTGGCGGTTCCGACGCAAGGACGGGTCGGGCGAAGTCAAAGTGCGTGTGGACGGGCGGTTCGTGATTTCGAGCCCCCTGGCGCTGCGACAAGCGGCGATCACAGGCCTTGGGCCTGCTCTCCTGGCGGACTGGATGACCCAAGACGCGCGCGATACCGGGGTGCTCATTGATCTTTTTCCCGACCATTACGCAACCGCGACAGAGTTCGACACCGGCGTCTGGGCGATCTATCCCAATCGCTCGTTTCTGCCCGTGCGGGTGGGCGCAATGATCGATTTTCTGTCAGATCGGCTTTAGCCGCGTCTGCGCCTGTTGCAGTGTCGAGCAGACCCTTCCGCTCGGTTCGCTTTCGGACTACAGGAAGCGCCAAAGGTTGAAATCATCGGAGATGGCGTAGAATGCCCTGGGACCGCAACCAGATGGCCGCGCGCGCGGCAGACGAGCTTGAAGACGGCATGTATGTCAATCTGGGGATCGGCATCCCGACGCTCGTAGCCAATTATGTTGGTGACAAGGACATCACTCTACAGTCCGAGAACGGCATGTTGGGTATGGGCCCTTTCCCATTTGAGGGCGAAGAAGACCCCGACTTGATCAATGCAGGCAAGCAAACGATCACAGAATTGAATCGCACATCGTATTTCGACAGCGCGACGTCTTTCGGAATGATCCGTGGCGGCAAGATTGCCGCAGCGATCCTCGGCGCCATGGAGGTTTCCGAAACCGGTGATCTCGCGAACTGGATGATACCGGGCAAATTGGTGAAGGGAATGGGCGGTGCCATGGACCTGGTGGCAGGCGTTCAAAAGGTCGTGGTTGTCATGGATCACGCCAATAAGAAAGGTGAGTCTAAGCTCCTGAAGGAATGCACCCTTCCGCTCACCGGCAAAGGCGTCGTCAACCGGATCATCACCAATCTTGGTGTCTTCGATGTGGTCGATGGTGGACTTGCGGTCGTCGAGTTGGCTGAAGGCGTGTCTCGAGAGGAAGTCGACAAGGTCACGGAAGCAAAGCTGGTCAACTAAGCCACGCCCGGCCTGTCGCGCACGACAGGCCGACGCTGCGTTTCAGCGCGGTGTTGTGATTTTTGCGGCGCTCCCTTACACGGCCCCGTCCGAAGCCGAAGCATCACGGGGCCTGCAATGACTGACCGAAAGGGGCGGATTTCCTTCCAAGGCGTGCCCGGCGCCTATTCGCATCAGGCTTGCACCGAGGCGTTTCCGGATTTCGAAGACGTGCCCTGCAACACCTTCGAGGGCGCCATGGCTGCTGTCCGGGAGGGCAGGGCGGATCTGGCCATGCTGCCCGTGGAAAACTCAACCTATGGCCGGGTGGCGGACATCCACCAACTCCTGCCGGAATCGGGCCTTTACATCGTCGGCGAGCATTTCCTGCGTGTTCATATCAACCTACTCGCGCCCCCCGGCACTCATCTCAGCGATGTGCGTACCGCGCTGAGCCATACAGTGCTGCTCGGCCAATGTCGCAGCTTCTTGCGGGAACATGGCCTCAGCCCCAAGATTGCAGCTGACACCGCAGGCGCGGCGCAAAAGGTGGCGACGCAGAACGATCCGGCGCTCGGAGCGCTTGCTTCAGAATTGGCGGGGCAGATCTACGGCCTGGACGTTCTCGCTCGGCATATCGAGGACAATGCCAACAACACGACCCGCTTTTTGGTGATGTCACCGAAACGGGACGAGGCAAAACCAGGGGATGTGCTGACAACGTTTGTGTTCCGTGTGCGCAACATTCCTGCGGCGCTCTATAAGGCGCTCGGCGGTTTCGCGACAAACGGCGTCAATATGACGAAGCTGGAAAGCTATATGATCAACGGGCATTTCACGGCGACACAGTTCTATGCCGATGTTGAAGGCCACCCGGAGGACCCACCGATCCGCCGAGCATTGGAAGAATTGGCGTTCTTCACGGACCATCTTCAGATCATCGGCGTCTATCCCGTGCATCCGTTTCGCCGAAGTGACGCCAATGGTCAGGTCCAGTGACTAAATATCGGCGTTGACCTCCGCCAAACACCAGATAGCTCTCTCTTAGGGTGGGTGCGCCTGCCCCAAAACCTAAGGGAGGAATACGATGTACCCAAGATTCTTTGCGACGGCCACCGCGCTGGGATGTGTCATGTTTGGACCGGCAATCGCCACGCAGCAGCCGGCTCCGGCTGGAGCGGGTGTTTATATCATTTCGCCTGAGGACGGCGCGACGGTTCAATCTCCGGTCACAGTCGTCTTCGGGCTCAAGGGCATGGGGATCGCGCCCGCCGGGATTCATCAGGATGGGACCGGGCACCACCATCTCTTGATCAACATCGACCCGGCCACCATCCCGATGGCGGAACCGCTCGCGGCGACAGATAACATCGTCCATTTCGGTGGGGGGCAAACCGAAACCAGCATTGATCTGCCAGCGGGCGAACACACGCTCTACCTGCTCTTGGGAGACGGCGATCACATCCCGTTTGACCCACCTATTCTCTCCGAGCCCGTGCAAATCACAGTCCAATAGCGCCGCCCTAGCCGAGACGGTCCGCGACCCAGTGCTCAATCAGAAAGCGGGCGATTGATCCCCGGCGCGCAGGCCGGATCTCAGGGAGGCCACCCGAGAGGGCGCGGAGTGCGTCTTCTCGGCTGAGCCAAATGGCATTTTCCAGTTCATGGGGGTCGAGGCAGATTTCCGTGCTTATCGCGTCTGCGTAGCAGCCGATCATAAGGCTTGAGGGAAACGGCCAAGGTTGGCTTGAGAGATACTTCACATTGCCGACACGGATGCCGGTCTCCTCGAATGTCTCTCGCCGCACGGCCGCTTCGATGGTCTCTCCCGGTTCGACAAACCCAGCGAGCAGCGAATACATCCCGTCCGGCCAAGCGGGGGACCGCCCAAGAAGCACATTGTTGCCTTTTACAACGAGCATGATCACCACAGGATCGGTGCGCGGAAAGTGCTGAGCCTTGCAGGCTGGACAAGAGCGACGCCACCCCGCCGCATCCATGTTCGACTGCGCTCCGCATTGAGCGCAAAACCCGTGTGTCGCGTGCCAGGCAAACAGACCGCGCGCAAGCGTCGCATTGCCCGCATCTTCTGGCCCTAGATCTGCCATCACGGACCGGAGATCTGTAAAGGCATATCGCTCAGGAAGCGCCGGGTGCCCCGTGCGCTTTCGGCTGGCAAAGACGTTTTCCTCAGGCGCAAGATCGGCCCAGTCAGGGATGCTGCTGGCAAACCGAGGCGCACCCTCTTCAAAGCCGAGGAAGATCGGACCCTCGCTCGGCGTGCCGAAGACTGGGTGATCGACGTTCAACCAACCGAGAGAAAGGCGCTCGTTTTCTTCTAATGCGGTGAGCGGTTGCAAATGCCAATAGGGCAGGCAACGCGCATCGTTCCGGCACAGGAGTTCTTCGCAAGCGATGGGATCGCTGCGCAAGTGGGCTGCGCGGTCCAGTGTCGCGCCAGCGAAGGTAACGGCCTCCGCATCAATCATTTCGGGTTAGCCTTCCTTAAGTCGCGATCATCATGTGAACCGCACGGCGCCGATATGGGGCAGGTTGCGGTTACGCTGCGCGAAGTCGATGCCATACCCCACGACGAATTTGTCCGGGATCTCGAATCCGGTCCACGTTGCTCGGATATCGACCTCTCGGCGCGAAGGCTTGTCGAGAAGCGCGCAGACCTCAAGGCGCGCGGGCTTTCGCGTCTTCAGGATTTCCAGGACATGGCTGAGCGTGAAACCTGTATCGACAATGTCTTCGACAAGCAGCACATCCCGGTCCGCGATCTCGCCGCGGAGATCCTTCAGGATGCGTACCTCTCGGCTGCTTTCGGTGGAGCTTCCGTAGGAGGACGCCTCGATGAAATCGACTTCAACCGGCAGGTCCAGTTCGCGGACAAGATCAGCGATAAAAACAAACGAGCCCCGAAGCAGACCGATTACGATGAGCAAGTCGGTGTCTTTGTAGAAGCTCTTTATCTCGCGAGCGAGTTCTTCTGTGCGTGCCGCGATCTGTTTGGCGGAAATCATCTTCTCAACGACGTAGTCTGTCCCGGCCAAACCAACTTCCTTTTCTATCCATTGCTTCTTGGCTCTTCGGGTCATTGCATCTCACGCGGCATTGTGCAACGCGGCACGCGTGTGACGGCTTGCCGAACCGTGCGTCTCCACTACTTCCCCGGCATATTCGCCTTTGACTGTTAGGTCTTGTGATCTGAACGGGGCTGTGGTCTTAGGCGGCTCCGATCTGTTTGCCCAACCTGACCGAGGCACTTTGCCCGATGCCGACGCATGCCGAGAAACGGTTGATGCCCTACAGTGCAGAAGAGATGTACTCTCTCATTGCGGATGTAGGCCGCTACCCTGAGTTCCTGCCATGGTGCGCAGCGGCGCGTGTTCGCGGGAAGAGTTCGCTTCCTGACGGGTCTGGTGAGGTGATGGACGCCGATTTGGTGATCTCATTCAAAGTCTATCGGGAAAAGTTCGGGTCCCGCGTGACGCTGCGCCCGGGCGAATACAAGATCGATGTCGAGTATCTCGACGGGCCGTTCCGATATCTCAACAACAGTTGGGTTTTCAAACCGGTTGGTGAGAAAAAGTGCGAGGTTGATTTCTTCGTCGATTTTGAGTTTCGCTCGGTGATCCTTCAGAAACTCATCGGGGTGGTGTTTAACGAGGCGATGCAGCGGATTGTGCGTGCGTTCGAGCGCCGGGCCGAAGACCTCTACAGTGTCCGTCCCAAGATCTGAGCGGCAAAATCCAGCGCAAAATCAACCGAAGCCGAACGCACATTTGCCCGTCCAAGCGGTCCAAAGTCCTGACGCTTTGTCGCGGTTTGGGCGCCGTTTGCGACCGCAAACCAGACCATTCCTTCGGGCTTTGCGTCTGACGCGCCCGGACCTGCCACGCCTGTGACCGCGATCGAAAGATGCCCATCTGAGCGCGCAAGTGCACCTTCGGCCATCGCCTGCGCCACTTCCGACGAAACAGCGCCGTGAGTGGCCAGGAGCTCGGTGCCAACGCCTAGCATTTCGGTCTTTGCGGCGTAGGAGTAAGTGAGGAAGCCTCGGTCAAAGACGTCCGAAGAACCCGGGATGTCGGTCAACGCGGCACTTACCAGACCGCCAGTGCAACTTTCCGCAGTCACCACCCTGAGCCGTTTGGCCCGCGCCATATCGAGAACGACCGCTGCCCTGAGATTTCGGTTCACATCAACGCTCCATGGGCAACGGCAGCCGTGAAGGCCAAGAGAAACGCCGCGATTGCTCCAGCAATCACATCGTCGAGCATAATGCCAATTGCCCCCGGCCTTCGGTCAGCCCAAGAAACCGGCCAAGGTTTGCAGATGTCGAAGAGCCGGAACATCACAACCGCGCCAATCCAACCTGGATAAGGAAAGACATAGCCCGGCATGCCCTGCATCCAAAGCCCTGCGGAAAGCGGGAAGAGTGCAATCCACTGACCGACGACCTCGTCGACTACAATCTCGGGCGGATCGGACTTGCCATCTCCGGCGATTTCGCGGCCTGCAGCCCATAGACCGACGACAAAGACGAGGAGTGTTGCTCCAAGAAAGAGGGGGAACCCGCCCGCCCAATGGAGCAGCCATGCCAGTGGTAACGCTGCGAGCGATCCGAATGTGCCAGGCGCGCGCGGCAGCAGCCCGACATAGCCGAAGGTCGCGATAACGCGGCTCACTTGCGCACCAGTGTGGCCGTCGCGAGGGCCGCAATGCCTTCGCCGCGTCCCGCAAAGCCGAGCTTCTCCGATGTGGTCGCTTTGACGCTGATCCGCTCTTTGCTCAATCCCGCAATTCGGCCGAGCTCTTCGCGCATCCTGTCGGAATGCGGGCCGATCTTTGGACGCTCACAGATCAGCGTACAATCGAGGTGCGTGATAGTGAAGCTGCGCGCATTGGCCCGCTCGACCGCCTTAGCCAGAAAAATCGCAGATGCCGCCCCCTTCCAAGCTGGCGATGTCGGCGGAAACCACTGTCCGATATCGCCCTCGGCGAGGGCCCCGAAGATCGCGTCGGTCAGGGCGTGCATCCCGACATCCGCGTCCGAATGCCCGACCAGACCGTGATCATTGGGAATCTCTACACCACAAAGGATAACAGACTGGCCCGGACCGAGCGCATGAACGTCGAAGCCTTGGCCGGTTCGGACATCAGGTTGCACATTCAGATCCCGCTCTGCCCGCTCCAGGTCCGAGCGGGTGGTGATTTTGTAGTTCTCTTCTGCACCTTCGACGACACGGACGGCAAGTCCCGCTGCGCTTGCAACGGCGACATCGTCGGCGGCCTCGCCTTCAAATGCCCGGTGCGCGGCAAGAATGTCGGGAAACGAGAATCCTTGCGGAGTTTGGGCCCGCCAGAGGCCCGCGCGCGGCACCGATTGCACCACATGATCTCCGCTTGCCTGCCAGAGCGCATCAACAACCGGGACGGCGGGCAGGGCACCTGCAGAGCTTTCAAGCCCCGAGAGAACGTTTCCGATGATCTCTGGGGTGACATGCGCACGCGCACCGTCGTGGATCAGGACGTGGGATGGGCTGAGGGACTGGAGCGCTTCAAGGCCTGCTCTCACGGAGCCGCTTCGTGTCGCGCATCCCTCCACCGGTTGTAGAAGCCGTTTATCCGCGATCCCGGTGATAGCTTCGTCATAAAGCGCGCGATCATTTGGATGAATGACGACCAAGACGGAATATGTATCTGGCCGTTTCAGAAAGGTCTCTATGCTGCAGCGCAAAACACTACGGTCGCCGATGTTCAAGTATTGCTTTGGAACCGAGCTTCCCATGCGCTCGCCGCGGCCAGCTGCCACGATCAAACCGACGAATTTCATAGGCCCGCTCCCTGTCCTGAGCGCTGCTTATAAAGAGACACTTCCCGCTCCACAATCTGTGGAGTGCTTATAAGTGTTGCGATCGCGTAAGGCTTAAGCTATGCAGACAATTGCTTGTGCATACGGAATAAGCATATGTCTGTGACGATTGGGGGCAGGTTAAGCGCTCCGCCTGTTTTTCTTGCACCTATGGCAGGGATCACCGACCTGCCGTTTCGACGTGCAGTTCTCCGACACGGGCCAGCATTGGTCGTATCTGAGATGATTGCAAGCCGGGAAGTCTTGGCGGCAGGAAGGTCGGCTCGCATGCGCGCGGAGCTCGGGCTTGGGGGCGCAGACACTGGAATTCAGATCGCCGGCAACGATCCGGTGTTGATGGCAGAGGCCGCCAGATATTGCGCAGGCGAAGGCGCGGCACTCATCGATATCAATTTCGGCTGTCCAGCAAAGAAAGTCACCAATGCTTGGTCGGGTGCGGCTCTGATGCGCACCCGTGATCTTGCTCTGTCAATTGTGGACGCAGTCGTGCGTGCTGTGGATTTGCCGGTAACTGTCAAGATGCGCCTCGGGTGGGACGATACTGTGCGAAACGCCCCGGACATCGCGCACGGAGCTGAAGAGGCAGGCGCGGCGCTGGTGACCGTCCACGGCAGAACGCGCTGTAAATTCTACTCCGGAACGGCTGATTGGGGCGCGATCCGGGAAGTGACCGACGCTGTCACCGTTCCGGTTATTGCCAATGGCGATATCACTGATGCGCAATCCGCGAGAGCAGCCCTAAGGGCGTCAGGAGCCCAAGGTGTGATGATCGGTCGCGGTGCACAGGGGCAACCTTGGCTCCTGAGCCGGATCGCCGCAGCCCTTTCAGGGCGCAAGGCTCAGGCCGCGCCAAGTGCGTCCGATACGGTCGCACATATTCTGCAACACTACGAAGACATGTTGAGTTTTTATGGTCCTGCTCTCGGCGTCCGCGTCGCGCGTAAGCATCTCGGTTGGTATCTGGAGCGGCTTGAAGGCGCCGCACCGTTGCGCGCCCGGGTATTGCGCTTGACGGACCCGAGGTCTGTGATCCGAGAGCTAGAAGCGGGGATACCGTGCTGCAATTCGTCAAGTCTGCAGGCCGTCGCGTGAGCGTTGTCGGCTTCGAGGCACTGTGGAGTGCTATCCCTTATCCTGGGCTTATCATCCGACGAGACGATACGATCGCGTCGGCGAACCCGGCAGCAGAGGACTTTAGCGCGACGTCGCTGCGCCAGATGCGCGGAAAGCCCCTCACCCAATTTCTTGGCCCGAATAGCGTCGTGATTGACGTGATCGGGCAGGCGCGGCGCAGTGATGTCTCAGTTGCGCAATATAACGTGATGGTGAGCTGGTCCGGCTTGCCGCCGGCCCCGCAGAACATTCATGCCGCACCGATGCACGAAGCGGACGGCGAGATCTTACTGCTGATGCATCCGCGGGGAATGGCGGAAAAGATGGATCGCAGTCTCAGCCACAGATCCGCAGCACGATCGGTCTCTGGTATGGCCGCGATGCTCGCACACGAAATCCGCAATCCGCTGGCGGGGATCTCAGGGGCAGCCCAGCTCCTGGAGATGGGGTTGAGCGAAGCTGATCGCGAACTCACGGGGTTGATTCAGGAGGAAACATCTCGCATTGGCGCGCTTGTGGACCGCGTAGAGCAGTTTGGCGATCTGCGGCCTGCATCCCGCCGCGCGCTCAATATCCACGACGTTCTTGATCGTGCGAGGCGGGCGGCACAAGCGGGGTTCGCGTCCCATGCCAGGTTCACCGAGGAATACGACCCATCCTTACCGTCGGCCTCCGGGGATCCCGATCAATTGCTTCAGGTTTTCCAGAACCTGATCAAGAATGCTGCCGAGGCAATCCCGCGGGTGGGCGGTGCGATCTCGATCGGCACATCTTATAGCCCAGGCGTCAAGCTGGCGCGCCCTGGGGGACAAAGCGAAAGCTTGCCGCTTCTTGTCACGATCACGGATAATGGCCCTGGGATCCCGGACACGCTTGTCCGGGACATCTTCGATCCTTTTGTCAGTTCGAAGGAAAACGGCACAGGGCTTGGCCTGTCGCTCGTGTCAAAAATTATCTCGGACCATGGCGGGGTCGTGGAGTGCGACAGTCGTCCCGGCAGAACCAAGTTTCACGTCCGTCTCCCGGTCTGGAGTGAAGCAACTCCGAAAGTCGGTCTGCGCAGAGAGGAGAAGAACTGATCCATGGAAGGCACGATCCTCGTCGCCGATGACGACCGCACAATTAGAACCGTGCTTGCGCAAGCTCTGACACGCGCAGGTTGCCGAGTGCGGGCAACCGGCACTGCCTCGACGCTCTGGCGATGGGTCGATGAGGGCGAAGGCGATGTTGTCGTGACCGATGTTATGATGCCAGACGGCGATGCACTCGATCTTCTCCCGGCGATAAAGAAACGTCGCCCGGATCTTCCGGTTATCGTTATGAGCGCCCAGAACACGGTGATGACGGCGATCCGCGCCGCAGAAGTCGGCGTCTACGAGTATCTACCGAAACCCTTCGATCTGAAGGAAGTCTTGGGCCAGGTGTCCAAGGCGCTCAAGCATAAGTCCCGTCGGGCGCCGCTTGCAGATGACGAGCCGCAGCGGGAAGAAAACCTGCCACTCATTGGCCGCAGCCCGGCGATGCAAGAGGTCTACCGGATTCTCGCGAGGCTGATGAACACCGATCTCGGCGTGATGATCACCGGCGAGAGCGGCACCGGTAAGGAACTCGTCGCGCGGGCGCTCCATAATTTCGGGATGCGCAAAGAAGGCCCCTTTGTGGCCATAAATATGGCCGCGATCCCCCGAGATCTGATCGAAAGTGAGCTTTTCGGCCACGAGAAGGGTGCGTTCACGGGCGCAGATCGGGCCATGGCTGGGAAGTTTGAGCAGGCTCGGGGCGGCACGCTGTTTCTCGACGAGGTTGGCGATATGCCTCTCGATGCGCAGACCCGGCTCCTTCGCGTCCTTCAGGAGGGTGAATTCACCCGGATCGGGGGGCGGGATGTCCAGGCGGCAGATGCGCGCATCGTTGCGGCAACCCATCAGGATCTGCGCGGCCTAATCGCGGAGGGCCGGTTCCGGGAAGACTTGTTCTACCGGCTCAACGTCGTACCAATCCGCATCCCGCCACTCCGCGAGCGGCTCGAAGATGTGCCGGATCTGGCCCGCGCCTTCCTGCGCAAAGCGGAAGCGGAAGGCCTACCCCGCAAGACGATCTCACGAGAAGCGCTCGAGATCCTCAAGAAACAGGAATGGACGGGCAACGTCCGTGAACTGGAAAACCTTATGCGGCGCCTTTGCGTGCTGTGTACTGACGATGTGATTTCCGCAACGGTCGTCACGCAAGAGGTCTCTGCGCGACCCACATCCGCTTCGACGACACAAAACGCGCAGCCTCAACGCCTTGCGCACGCGATCGAGGCTCATTTGCGCCGCTACTTCGATCTGCACGGCGACAGTCTGCCGCCCAACGGGCTATATGACCGAATTCTCAAGGAAATGGAGCTGCCTCTGATCGCTCTGTCCCTTTCAGCAACGCGCGGAAATCAGGTTCGGACTGCGGAATTGCTGGGCATCAACCGCAATACTCTCAGAAAAAAGATCCGCGACCTCGACATTCGGGTGACACGTGGCAAGAAAATGATGTAGACAGGCAACAGTCGAGACCTGTGAGCAACATAAGAACGACAGCTTGGAATGCGTTTGCATCCCCTTACTCTAAACGGCGAACGGCTCCTGCGCTGGCAAAATCGCCGAGATGTAAAGACAGCGTTCCGGTGGACGATGCTGGCGCTGGCGCCAATCTTGGGCGTGGCAACGTTTGCCGCCCTTGGCGGCATGGAGGGGGTTTCGAACCGAGGCGTCATTCGGACGGTTCTTATCCTCGACTTCATCTATGCCATGACTGTGGCGATGTTTGTCGCACGGCGGATTGCCGAGATGATCGCGGCACGGCGACGCAGATCGGCTGGTTCGAAACTTCACATGCGTCTGGTGAGGTTTTTCACTGCGATCGCACTTCTTCCCACCATTTTTGTCGCGATCTTTGGGGCGGTTTCGCTCAATTTCGGGCTGGAAGGCTGGTTCTCACAACGCGTTCAGGACGTTGTCTCCAACTCGCTCGCCGCAGCGCAAGCCTATGAGCGGGAACACCGCGTCACGCTACAAACTGATGCGCGCATGCTCGGCTACTTCCTCAGCGATCAAAAACAGCGCCAGCCGCTGATGTCAGGCGGCCGATTGCGTGAGCTTTTGACCGCAGGCCAGCTTCAAATGCAGCGCGCCCTTCCAAAGGCCTATGTGATTTCAGGGGACGGAGAGTTAAAGGCCAGGGGGGAGCGTAGCTATCTTTTCGACTACATTGAGCCGGGTTCAGAACAGATTGCTGCGGCTCACGAAGGAGAAGTTGTTGTTATTCAAGACTGGGAAAACAACGAGTTCCGAGCTCTCCTTCAACTCCAGGGCTTTGCGGATCGTTACCTGTATGTGAGCCGTTCGGTTGACGGCGAGATCCTCAGTCTCCTCGACGACACGCAAGAAACCGTTCGCTTCTACCAGCAGATAGAAAGTGACCGCGGACGGCTTATCGTTGAGTTTGCACTGACATATCTCGGTGTCGCGCTCGTTGTGATACTCGCCGCCGTCTGGACCGGTCTCTGGTTTGCGGAGCGGCTGTCCCGACCTGTCGGTCGCTTGGCAAGTGCGGCGGAACGCGTTGGACGAGGGGATCTCGATGTGCAGGTGCGCGTCTCGCATGACGATGATGAGATCGCGACCTTGGGGCGGACGTTTAACGAAATGACGCGTGAGCTGAAAACGCAGCGCGACGAGTTGGTAGCCTCTCACGATGAAACGGATCGTCGGCGAAGGTTGTTCGACTCCGTCCTGAGTGGCGTGACTGCTGGTGTCATCGGTCTAGACAGGGATGGTAGGATTGAAGTTCTCAACACGGCGGCTGTGGATCTGTTGGCCTTGGATCCGAGCAATGTCCAAGGCCAGTTTCTCGCAGATGCAGTACCAGAATTCGCGGATTTGATGGAGAGGCTCGACAATCGGCCCTCGTCAGTTGCGAAAGGCGACGTACGGCTTCGTCGCCATGCACGTGAGCGTGACTTGCTGGTGCGTGTCGCGGCGAGAGCGGCAGGCGATGGCGGCTTGGAAGGGTATGTCGTTTCCTTCGATGATGTGACCGATCTGGTTGTCGCGCAGCGGATGGCAGCCTGGGGGGATGTGGCGAGACGGATTGCCCATGAGGTGAAGAACCCTCTTACCCCGATCCAGCTTTCCGCTGAACGGATGCGTCGGAAGTTTGGTCCGGTTGTGGGCGACCAGCGTGAAAGCCTGGAGCAATACGTTGACGTCATCGTGCGTCAAACAAACGATCTGCGCCGCATTGTGGATGAGTTCTCCAAGTTCGCCAGGATGCCTGCGCCGGAGCGGAAGTCACAAGACGTGAAGAAGCTCATCCTAGACGCGGTTTTGCTTCAGGAGGCTGCGAAGCCGGAGATCGAGTTCCGGCGAGAACTTCCAGATCACGGGGTGCTTGCGCAGTTGGATGGAACGATGATCAATCAAGCATTGGTAAACGTTCTCAAGAATGCGACCGAAGCTATTGATGCGCGCCAGCAATCTGAAGCAGATGCCGTTGGGCAGATCCGTGTCGCCCTTTCATCGAAAGAGCAGGTCCTTGTCATCGATGTTCAGGACAACGGAACAGGGCTGCCAGATCAACCGGAAAGGTTGTTCGAGCCCTACGTGACAAGCCGTCCGAAAGGCACAGGCTTGGGGCTATCTATCGTGAAGAAGATTGTCGAAGAACATGGGGGGGCCATGGAACTCCGGCCTGCGCCCTCGTTTTCCGACGAGAAACCTCATCATGGGGCGTGGATCAGGATCCTCCTTCCGCAGGCGTTGCCAGCAGGGATGGGCTCCGACGTTCCTGCCGCCTCTGACCATGTCGAGACGCTGAAAGAGAGTAGGACATGACCGACATACTTGTCGTTGATGACGAGCGGGATATCCGCGATCTGATCGGAGATATTCTGCAGGACGAGGGGCACGGCGTCCGCCTCGCATGGGATAGTACATCGGCGCTAGAAGCGATCAATCGGGCCGCCCCTGACCTCATTATCCTCGACATTTGGCTCAAGGACAGTCGGCTTGACGGGATCGATATCCTCAAGCGTGTCCGCCGGGACAACCCCTCCATCCCTGTCGTGATCATCTCGGGGCACGGAAACATTGAGATTGCTGTCGCAGCGATTAAGCAGGGCGCATATGATTTCATCGAAAAACCCTTCAATATCGATCAGCTCTTGGTCGTGATCACTCGGGCTCTCGAGACATCTAAGCTGCGGCGGGAGAATGCGGCCCTCAAGGCGCAGGATCTGAAGAACCTGACCATGATCGGAGGGAGCCCATCCTTCCGTCAGATGAAATCTCGGCTGGAAAAAGTATCGCGGACCAACAGCCGTGTGATGCTGTCTGGACCCTCTGGCTCCGGCAAGGATACCGCGGCGCGTTACATCCACACGCATTCAGACCGCTCGCGCAATCCATTCGTGGTCGTAACATCGGCTTCGGTAGGGGCCGACATGATGGAGGAGGTCCTTTTTGGCCGCGACTCGCCCGAGCGCGGTGTTGAGCCGGGCCTGTTGGAGCGCGCCCATACTGGGACGATATTCTTCGATGAAATCGCGGATATGCCCCTTGGAACCCAGTCGAAAATCCTCCGTGTTCTTGTCGACCAGGCGTTTCAGCGCGTCGGCGGCAGCGATATGGTGCGGGTCGATGTCCGCGTGATTTCCGCGACTGCCCGGGATCTTGAAGCAGAGATAAAGGCAGGGCAGTTTCGGACAGAACTCTACCATCGTTTGAACGTTGTACCCGTCGAGGTGCCAGGTCTCGATCAGCGGCGCGAAGATATCCCTGATCTTGCGCGCTATTTCCTGGAAGAGCTGAATGAGGTCCAGGGACTGCCCAAGCGAGGTCTGTCCTCCGAGACCGAAGCGCATCTCCAGACCATGCAATGGCCCGGCAATGTCAGACAGCTGCGCAACACACTCGAAAGGGCCTTGATCCTGGGTGCTTCGTCGACACCGATCAGCCCAGACGAACTCTCAGGCGCGACACCCACGCCCGATGGGGGAGACGCCGGATACCTTGGAGCTGCCTTTGCTGGTCTTCCGCTCCGAGAGGCACGCGAGACGTTTGAGAGGGAGTATTTGATGGCGCAGATCAGCCGTTTTGGCGGGAATATCTCTCGGACGGCAAACTTCGTGGGAATGGAGCGATCTGCCTTGCATCGGAAACTCAAGTCGCTCAACGTGATCCCCAACGGCCGGGCGCAAAGGACCGAAGAGGCCGAGGAACACGCCTAGACCCGGTCGGTTCGCGAGAACCGGGACAGCGAAATGCGGATCATCATTTGCGGAGCCGGGCAGGTTGGGGGACAGATTGCCCGCCATCTGTCGCGGGACGAGAGCACCAACCAAGTAACGGTCGTCGATAGCAACGCCGCACTCATACGGAAGATCGCTGACGCCTACGACGTGGGCGCGATCACAGGGTTCGCTTCACATCCGGACGTCATGGAGCAAGCGGGAGCGCGGGATGCCGACATGGTGATCGCTGCAACCCAGTCCGATGAAGTCAACATGGTTGTGTGCCAAGTGGCGCATTCGGTCTTTGCCGTCCCGCGAAAGATCGCGCGACTTCGTTCTGCAGCCTATCTGAATGCGCTCTATTCGGATCTCTACAGACGCGAACACCTCCCGATCGACGTGGTGATTTCCCCTGAAAGGGCCGTAGCCGATGCGGTGATGCAGCGGCTGGCTGCTCCGGCAGCGTTCGATATTGAAGGCTTCCTAGATGAACGCGCGCAACTTGTTGGTATTTCGCTCGACGGGGCGTGCGCGGTGTTGAATACACCGCTTCGCCAACTCTCGGAGCTGTTCTCTACACTTGAGGCTGTCGTGGTCGGTGTTCGTCGGGGCGAGCGGCTTTTTGTCCCGGACCCGAACGACCAGCTGTATGCTGGAGACCAAGCTTATGTGATGTCGGCGACCCATGATCTCCAGCGCGTCATGGAGGTGTTCGGCAAACAGAATATCGAGATAAGGCGGGCGCTTGTGATTGGCGCCGGAAATATCGGCCTCCATGTGGCTCAGAAGCTTGAGGACAAACGCCTCAAGGCCCGCGTCAAGATGATCGAGCGTGTTCGCGAAAGGGCAGAGATCGCAGCCGATGCGCTCAATCGGACAGTGGTGCTTTACGGTGATGGGCTAGACCAGGATCTGCTTGAAGAAGCAAACGTTCATAACATGGACGCAGTTCTAGCGCTCACAGACGATGACAAGACAAACATTCTGGCCTGCGTTCGGGCGAAGACCGAAGGGGCGAAACTCGTCGTGGCGCTCGTCAATGATGCGTCTCTCATCGGTTTGATCTCACCGATGGGCATCGACGCTTACGTTAATCCCCGTGCGACGACTGTATCCTCGATTTTACGCTATGTGCGACATGGCCGCGTCCGGGCTGTATATTCGATCGGTGACGCCGAGGCCGAGGTGATCGAAATGCAAGTCCTTGGAACCTCGGCTATATCTGGGCGTACTGTGCGAAACTCCGATCTTCCGGAAGGATGCCGGATCGGTTTGATGCAAAAAGGTGACAAAGCGGTCGTGCCCCGCGGCGATACGCGCATCGAGGAGGGTGACGTATTGACCATCTTTTGCATGCGCGACCAGATTAACGAGGTGGAACGGCTGTTTCAGGTCGGCTTGGATTTCTTCTGACCCATGCTCACGCTTCGCCAGTATCCGGTGATCGTGATCCTCTTGTTGATCGTCTCAGGGGGCATGCTGATCCCGGCCATCGAAGCCGCAAATACCGGCGAATGGGCCATCGCGCGAAGCTTTCTCTATCACGGTGTGTTCTTTGGTATCGTAAGCGTCATTCTGGGCACAGCCACGATGAACAGCCGACCGCGATTGGCCGCGCGCTACCACCTCTTGTCGCTGATGGCGACCTACTTTCTGCTACCGATTGCGCTCGCGGCGCCACTCGCGCCGATCTTTCCCTCTTTCACCTTCGGCGAACTCTATTTCGAGATGCTCTCCTCTCTGACCACGACAGGGGCCACGCTGTTCGAGCGTCCGTCGCTGGTCGCGGATCCGATCCATTTGTGGCGCGCAATGGTGGGCTGGTTTGGCGGCCTCATGGTTCTGGTGACCGCCTTTGCAGTCCTTGCTCCGCTCAATCTCGGAGGCTTCGAAATAAGCCAGGATTCTATGGCGCTTCGGGGGTCGGGAATTGGAACTTCGCTGGACGAGGCAAGCCGCCGAATACGAACCTTTACCCGTCTCATCACGCCGGTCTACGCGCTTATGACGGGTTTGCTCGCTTTTGTCCTGATCGTTCTCGGCGACAAGCCGATAACAGCACTATGTCACGCCATGTCGACTCTCTCGACAAGCGGCATCTCGCCCCTCCCAAATCTGGAAGCTGCCGGATCCGGACGGCTGGGCGAGATCGCAATTGCCTGTTTTTTGCTGCTCGCGATCTCGCATCGTGGGCTCAACATGCAAATCCTGAGGCTGAAGCCACCAAACTTTCGCAATCCACAGATCCAGCTCATGTTGATCTCCGTGCTCGGTGTGACGCTGCTTCTGTTCCTGAGAAGCTTCATCGGCGCTGTGGAGATTGACCGCCAAGGGCAAATCGGATCAGCGATCTTAGCGGTTTGGGGCAGCATCTTCACGGTGCTTTCGTTCCTTACCACGACGGGTTTCGAAAGCCACGATTGGCGGACGATGCAGATTTGGTCGGGGCTTCCGGACCCTGCGGCGATCCTACTTGGTGTTGCGGCGATGGGGGGAGGCATTGCCACGACAGCGGGAGGGATAAAGCTCCTGCGCCTCTACGCCCTTTATCGGCACGGACTGCGGGAAATGGACAAGCTTGTTCACCCGTCTAGCCTCGGTCGACAAGGAGAAGGCGATCAACTCATCTCGGAGCAAGGTTCGAAGATTGCTTTTGTATTTCTGATGCTGTTCCTCGTGGCGTTGGCTTCCATGATGATCGCATTCTCTGCGACAGGACTTGGATTCGAGGAAAGCCTTACCTTCTCAATTGCGTCGCTCACCACAACCGGCCCGGCCATCCTGATCGGTGATGGAGAGTTCCGATACAGTGACCTTACCGCCGCGGGGCAGGTGATCTTCGGAATTGGCATGGTCGTTGGCCGGATGGAGACATTGGTCGTAATCGCTCTCTTCAACCCCGCATTTTGGCGGAATTGAGCTTAGATCTAAGGGGGTTGCTCTGCTCCTAATGTCACAGACATGCATTTTTTTTGGCACTACACTGGAAATGGTGCCTGCAGCCGCCGATACTCTATTCAAACAATAACACACCCGTCAGCTCCGCGGGCTATACAACTGAAGGCTGATTAATAATGGCTGCCGATAAGCAAAATCTGCAGGACGCGTTCCTTAATAACGTCCGTAAGTCAAAAGTCCCCGTAACGATTTTCTTGATGAACGGTGTCAAGTTGCAAGGTGTGATCACTTGGTTTGACAACTTCTGCGTTCTGCTGCGTCGGGACGGGCAGTCTCAGCTCGTATACAAGCACGCAATTTCAACGGTAATGCCGTCCCAGCCAATCTCGCTTTACGAAGCTGGCGAAACCTGATCTGCGCGAAACATGCGGGCGTTTGTCGTCCATCCGTCATTTGTCCAATCAACTGGCCGGGATCCGGCCTTAGCGCTCGCCGAGGCCGTTAGCCTGGTCGAGGCTTTAGGCCTTGAGATCGCGCAAGCTTTTGAAGTGCCGTTGCAGGAGCCCCGAGCCGCAACTTTGTTTGGCTCAGGTAAAGTCTCAGAAATTGGCAAACAGGTTGCCGAAGCGACCGTGGGTCTCGTGGTCGTCGATGCGCCACTTACGGCTGGTCAGCAACGGAATCTGGAGACGGAATGGAAGTGCAAGGTGCTCGACCGGACGGGTCTGATCCTGGAGATCTTTGGAGACCGAGCAAAAACACGCGAAGGCGTCTTGCAGGTCGAGCTAGCGCATCTCAGCTTCCAAAAATCGCGATTGGTTCGAAGCTGGACCCATCTGGAGCGGCAACGCGGTGGTTTTGGCTTCCTCGGCGGCCCTGGCGAGACGCAGATCGAAGCGGACAAACGCGCGCTTGATACCCGTATCCAGCGACTTCGCCTTGCCCTTGACAGGGTCGTGCGGACACGCGGGGAGCACCGCAAGTCGCGCCACCGTGTCCCATATCCGGTGATCGCTCTTGTTGGATACACCAATGCGGGCAAGTCTACGCTGTTCAACCAACTGACCGGCGCTGCGGTCGGTGCAAAGGACATGCTTTTTGCCACGCTGGATCCGACGATGCGTGCCCTCCAGCTCCCTTCCGGGCCCAAGGCAATCGCGTCTGACACTGTCGGCTTCATTTCGGACCTGCCGACCCAGCTTGTGGCTGCGTTTCGCGCCACACTCGAAGAAGTCACATCAGCGGATCTATTGGTGCATGTGCGGGACATTTCGCATCCAGAGACCGAGCACCAAGCGACCAATGTCCGCGGGATCCTCCAGGACCTAGGAATTGACGAAATGGATTTAGAAGACGGTCTGGAAGTCTGGAACAAGGTGGATCTGCTTCCTGAGGATCGATACCGAGAAGTGGTCGCCGCCGCGGAACGCAGGTCGAATGTCGTGCCAGTCTCGGCGCATACCGGTGTCGGGATAGAGGTGCTGCTTCAAGAGATCGTAGGATGTCTCAACAAGAGTGCGTTCGAAGACAAGGTGTGCGTTGCCTTCGATGACGGGAGACGGCGCGCATGGCTCTTCGAGCATAATCTGGTTCGACAAGAGCGTACCACAGATACCGGTCTTGAATTTCGGGTCGAATGGACCGAACGGGAAAAGCGACAGTTTGACGCGCTGTAGTGCCCGCTCGCTATTGAAGAGACGCGCGAAGTCTCTGGCGAGACCTAGACTGCTCTCAGCTCGGGAGTGACCCTAGCGCCGATGCCAGCGGCTTCGCACGTCTGGACCGACCCGCGCAACATCCAGCAGCCGGAAGCGCGGGGCCATCTGCAGGGCTTCAACACCAACATGACCGACAGACGCGGTGCCATCGTCGCCAAGCGTCATACCTGCGCTGTAGAGCACAATTTCATCAACCATATCAGCCGCAAGAAGCGCCGCGGATAGACGCCCGCCGCCCTCGCAGAACACGCGGGTGAGGCCGTTATCACCGAGCCGCTGGAACATCGCCGACAAATCCAACTGGCCATCGGCTTGGAAAGGGATCTCGATGAGTTTCGCGCCCTTTTCGGACCACGCTTGGATACGTCTCGTTTCTGCTTCCGCATGATGACACAGCCACAATGGCGTGTCTGTGGCGGTATCGCCCAAGTGACTGTCTCGTGCGAGGTTGAGCCCGCCCGTCACCACCACGCGGATGGGGTTGGCATCCTTGATACCCAGATCGCGGACATCCAGGCGTGGATTGTCACTGCGGACTGTGCCCGCACCAACAAGAACCGCGTCCGATTGCGCGCGCATTAGATGGACCTCTGCGCGAGCGCGAGGACCCGTGATCCAGCGGCTCTCCCCAGAACTCGTTGCAATCCGACCATCCAAAGATGCCGCTAGCTTGAGCGTAAGCGCAGGCCGACCGGACGTGATCCGTGTCAGGAAACCTCGGTTGAGCGCAACCGCCTCTCTCGCGAGACAGCCCACATCGACCTCGATGCCCCCTTCACGCAGCCGGGCGAGCCCGCGGCCGTTCACCCGCGGATCGGGGTCCTCGATTGCGATGACCGCGCGCTGGATTCCGGCTTCGATTAGGTTCTCCGCGCATGGCGGTGTCTGGCCAGTATGCGCGCATGGTTCCAGGGTGACATAGGCAGTGGCGCCGCGCGCAGCTTCGCCAGCATTCTCGAGGGCAAGCGTTTCGGCATGCGGCCGACCGCCCTTCGCAGTGTGGCCGCGTCCCACAACCCGCCCATCTCGAACGATAATGCATCCAACCGCCGGATTTGGCCAAACGCGACCAAGGGAACGCTGTGCCAGGCCGAGAGCTGCATTCATCCAGCCCGCGTCTTCTGGCCTACTGGACATAGTCTTAGGTATCCTTATCCGGGTTCTCCGGCCGCAATTCGTGGACAAACTCCTCGAAGTCGTCGGCGGCCTGGAAGTTCTTGTAGACCGACGCAAACCGCACGTAGGCAACGGTGTCAATTCGTGCAAGCGACTCCATCACAATCGCACCGATAGTATCCGATGGAATGTCTGTCTCGCCCATGGATTCCAGGCGGCGCACAACGCCAGAAATCATCTGATCGAGACGTTCGGGCTCGATCGGCCGTTTCTGCATCGCTATACGGATCGATCGCTCAAGTTTGTCTCTATCGAAAGGTTCGCGCTTCTGGTTTTTTTTGATTACGACGAGATCGCGCAGTTGGACACGCTCATAAGTCGTGAAACGTCCACCGCAAGCCGGGCAGAAGCGCCGACGACGGATAGACACGTGGTCTTCTGCCGGTCGGCTGTCCTTGACCTGAGTGTCGATACTCCCGCAGAAGGGACAACGCATGGGTAGCCTCGTGTCATTCGCGCTGATTTCCACTTCAAGTATAGGGTGGCCTCAATCGCTTGGGTAGAGCGAAGTTTGAGATACAAGATAAACGGTGCTCACGGAGGAATATCCTAGGGAACGGGGAAATTTCGCAGAGTTTTTCACTCGATTGAGTAGACTGAAGTAGTTTCGTCGGGGTCTAACTTGAACGGCGAAGTTCCTGTGTCACAGCAGCGCTGCCGGGGGCGACCGATTGGTGGTGAATGTATGCCGCCGCCTTGCTCGCTGTCATCGGTCTGCCGAAGAAGTAGCCTTGGTAGAGATCACATTCGACGCTTTGAAGAAAATCGATCTGCTGCCGGTTCTCCACCCCTTCGATCGTCACCCGCATTCCAAGATTGTGGCCGAGATCTACAATCGTTTCGATGATTCGACCGTGCCGTCCGGGATCGTAGGCCCAAGCCTCGATGAATGACCGATCAATCTTGATTTTGTCGAACCCGTATTTCATCAGGTAGTTGAGACTGGAGTATCCGGTTCCGAAATCGTCCATCGCGATGGAAACGCCGAGCTGCTTTAGCTCGACGAGTTGCCGATCAACAGCTTCATCGCCTGCGATCAAGAGGCTCTGCGTGATTTCCAACTCTAGACGCCCGGTTGGAAACCCAGTCCTTCCAAGAATATCTGCGACAGTGTTGACAAGGTTGCCTTCGCCGAATTGCTGCAGCGTAAGGTTGACGGAGACTTTAATCTCTTCGGGCCAGTCCTTGGCGGTCCGCGTCGCATTTTCCAGCACCCAAGCGGTGACTTCACCAAGGATACCCAATTCTTCTGCCAACGGAATGAAACGGGCTGGAGAGACAATGCCACCTGCAACGTCCGGTAGGCGCGCCGAAGCCTCAAAGCTGTCAATGCGCCAGCTATCCGCTGCAACAATCGGCTGGAAATAGAGCTCGAACGTCCCGTCTCGTAGGGCGGTTCGTAGAAGCGTCTCCAGCTCTCGTCGTTCCCGAAGTTCACAATCCATACCGTCGGCGTAGAGTGCGATCGACCCTTTTCCCATAGCCTGCGCGTAGTTGAGTGCAGTATCCGCGGCAGCGAGTGCGCAGCTCGCACTCTCTTCGCCTGCCGAGAGGTGGACGCCAAAGCTCACTGAACCCACCACTTCTTGTCCAAGGTGCAGACAGGGCAATTTGGTCGCCTCTTGAATCCGAAGCGCCGTTCGCCTCAACTCTTCGACAGACACATCTGCGACGGCAACTGCTAATTCATCGCCGCCGGTGCGCGCCAGCAAGTCCATTCCGTGGCGTGTGGAGTGTTCAACAGCTCTTGCTACGAATTGGAGATATGCATCGCCTAGCTCGTCGCCGCCTTCATCGTTGAGGAACTTCATCTCATCGATGTTGATCAGGATCAGACCGACCCCACGGCCCGGAACAATCTGAGCTTGGAACAACTGGGCGAGCTCCGTTTCGAAAGCCTTTCGATTGAGCAGGCCTGTAAGCGCATCGTGATGTGTGAGGTGCCTACAATCCTCGCTTGCCGCCCGGACTTGGCGCGAGCGAAACAAGAATCCGAGCGCTGCAAGAGCATAAATGAAGGCAGTTAGACCAGGGAGGAGCAAGCTGAGCCTGCCCAAAGTATCCTTTACCAATGCGTGAGCTGTGCTGTGCTCAACATAGATCTTAAAAACGCCGATCCGGGTGCCGCTTGGGTCTTCAACGGGAGTGTAGGTCTCGACATAGACGGATGTCGATCCGTCTTGCTGAGGTTCATGGATGACTTTTGCCATGGAAGAGCCACTTATGAACGCCTGCATCGCCTCGATGTTGAGGCCCCAACCCATATGAGCGGTTGCCGGGAGTGTTTCTGATATTAGGACTCGATTGCCGTTCGAATCGAAGAGCTCAAAACCATCTATTTCGGTATAGGCGAGGGCCAGATCGAGTATGCCCGACTGTTGCTCATCCAGACTTGCGCCAACCAGAAACGCGCTGAAATCTGAAACGTTGGTTTCGATGTATTCGGTCCAACGTAGCGCCGCCGCCTCGCCGCTCCGGAGCAGACTATGGTGTTCGCTTCTTTGGAGAGTGTGCTCGATCCCCAAGTAGATGAGGAGCGTGAGCAGACTGATGCCTATGCAATGCAGCAAGGCCTGCCCAAATAGTCTCCAGCTCATCGAAAAACCCTCTTGGCGCCGGAAATGCGCCACTACCTTCACCGAGCGCTGCAACAAATGTTTCCTAGCGGGAAAGACTTAACGGGCCGTGAGATGCACAGGGTGCGATAGGAAAAAGTCGAGACAATCACGTCTCTTGTGATGTCGTGCGCGAGGCGGGCAACCTCTTTGCAGGTACTGCCACTTAGGAGCGCGCCATGAGCCCCTTTGTGTGGCATGAGCCCGTGGATATCAGCGGCCACCCTCCGTCTGTTCTGGCGTTGACCTGCTCCGCCGGGCTCCTTAGGGACATTGCCTGAATTCCGACGGCATATACGGAAAGAAGTCTTATGACCAACCGCAAGGATTACCTCTTCACCTCTGAATCCGTGTCAGAAGGGCACCCGGACAAGGTGTGCGACAGGATCTCAGATGCTGTCCTGGATTCGTTTTTGGCAGAGGATCCTGAAGCCCGCGTCGCCTGTGAGACGTTCGCCACAACGGACCGGGTTGTCGTCGGTGGAGAGGTGCGCGGCGCGCCGGGCGTTCTGGGCCGTGTCGAAGAGATCGTGCGCGACTGCGTCCGTGACATCGGCTATGCGCAAAAGGGGTTTCACTGGGAAACCTTGTCCGTCCTCAATGTCATTCATGGCCAGTCGGTTCAGATCGCTCAAGGGGTCGACGAGGGTGAGGGTAAGGAAGAAGGCGCGGGCGATCAGGGCATTATGTTCGGCTATGCCGTAGATGAGACGCCAGCGCTGATGCCTGCTCCGCTGCATTACGCCCATGCGATCTTGCGCGCCCTGTCGGAGGTGCGAAAGTCGGGTGCTGAACCAAGGTTAGGGCCGGATGCGAAATCCCAACTTTCCCTGCGGTACGAGGATGGCAAACCCGTAGAGGTGTCGAGCCTTGTGCTATCGACCCAGCATCTCGACGAGACGATGACGTCAGAACATGTTCGGGACATGGTCGAGCCACACATCAGAGGTGTTCTGCCTGACGGTTGGCTGACCGAGAAAACGGTCTGGCATGTAAATCCGACAGGAAAGTTTGTCATCGGAGGACCGGACGGTGATGCTGGCCTCACAGGCCGCAAGATTATTGTCGACACCTATGGCGGCGCAGCACCACATGGAGGTGGCGCCTTCTCCGGCAAGGATCCAACAAAGGTGGATCGTTCGGCGGCTTACGCCGCGCGGTATGTGGCGAAGAATGTCGTTGCGGCCGGGCTCGCGAAACGTTGTGTCCTTCAGCTTTCCTACGCGATCGGTGTTGCACGACCGCTCTCAGTTTATGTCGACACCCAAGGCACGGGTGAGGTTTCGGAGAGCAAGATCGAAGCCGCCATTTCTGAGGTCGTGGATCTGACGCCTAAGGGCATTAGGACGCATCTCGGTCTCAATAAACCGATATATCAGCGGACCTCGGCCTATGGTCATTTCGGTCGCGAGCCGGACGCGGACGGCGGCTTCTCTTGGGAGCGGACCGATCTTACCGAGGCCCTCAAGGCTGCTGTCTGAGCCCATCCTTGACCCGCCAATGATCTCTCTTTCTCCAGAGCATTCCTCCATCGCGCCGGTTGCGGGTCTGGCGCGCCGCAAGCTTTATGGGCGGCGGAAAGGGAAACCGCTGCGCGCGGCCCAGGTTCGGCTGGTCGAGGAGTTGTTGCCGCAGGTGAGCGTTGATCTCGAAGTCCTGGATCGTGATAATAACGCCGCGTGGAAGAAAGAAGTGTTCGGACGCCAAGTTAACCATGCCTGGCTTGAAATCGGGTTTGGTGGCGGTGAGCACCTGGCGCATCAAGCGGTGCACAATCCCGGGGTCGGGCTCATTGGGTGCGAACCTTACCTCAACGGGATCGCAAAGCTTCTCCATCGGATCGAGCGCGACGCAGTTGAGAATGTGCGCGTGCACCCAGGAGACGCGCGCGACTTGATCGACCGTTTGCCCGATCAGTCCGTTGAGCGCGTTTTCGTGCTCTATCCGGATCCATGGCCAAAGGCGCGCCATCACCGTCGTCGCTTCATGAACGTTGAGAATCTTCTCCCTTTGGCGCGGATTATGGCTCCGGGAACCGAGTTGCGGCTCGCGACCGATATCCCAGACTATTTCGAGCATGCCTTGACGGCGGTGGCGGAATGCCCCGACCTGTTCGAGACAGCGGAAACGATTCGGGCGGGCGGCGTCGCGTCCTGGCCTGACTGGCCGGGAACGCGATATGAGGCCAAGGCGGTCAAGGCTGGCCGCCTGCCGAACTACGCCACGTTCCGCCGCATCTGAAAACGAAGGGGGTCTTATGATTGGCTTCGGTGGATCGGTCGCTCGGAATTCCGAAAATTCTGAAAGATCGACAGAGGCGGGTGGACCGACTGCAGTCGATACCCCGAAACCGCTCCGAGCTTTGGTCAAGCGACCACTCAAGGGCGTAGCCGACGTGCCCGGAGACAAGTCCGTTTCCCATAGGGCTCTTATCCTGGGCGCACTCACGGTTGGAGAAACGCGGATCCAGGGGCTTCTGGAAGGCGAGGATGTGCTGGATACCGCCAAGGCGATGCGCGCCTTCGGGGCCGACGTGATCCGCGAGGGTCCCGGCAGCTGGAGTGTCCATGGGGTCGGTGTGGGCGGGTTCCGCGAACCGGAGAATGTGATCGATTGCGGCAATTCCGGAACAGGTGTTCGCCTGATCATGGGGGCCATGGCGACCTGCAATATTACGGCGACCTTCGTCGGCGATGCGAGCCTCTCGGGACGCCCCATGCGTCGTGTCACCGAACCACTCGGGCTCTTCGGTGCCGTCGCCCAAGGGCGGCGGGGGGATTACCTCCCGATCATGTTGCGAGGCGCCGCAACCCCTGTTCCGGTGCTCTACACGACACAGGTTCCTTCGGCACAAGTCAAATCCGCAATGCTGCTTGCCGGGCTCAACGCTCCTGGAGAGACGTCGATTACCGAGCGGGTGGCCACGCGCGATCATACGGAGCGGATGTTGGCAGGGTTCGGCGCTGAGATCTCGACGGAGACCACGGAGGAGGGGCATCTGATCCGGCTTCGGGGTCATCCAGAGCTGCAACCACAAAGCGTTGAGGTTCCGCGAGATCCGAGTTCGGCCGCTTTTCCGGTCGCGGCGGCGCTCCTTGTCGAAGGTTCGGAGGTGCATGTGCTCGGTGTCAGCCGGAACCCGACGCGGGACGGGCTCTATCGAACGTTGCAGGATATGGGCGCCGATATCGTGTTCACCAATGATCGGGATGAGGGCGGTGAACCTGTTGCGGATTTGACTGTTCAGTCTTCCCGTCTGCGCGGGGTCACGGTGCCGGCGGAGCGTGCGGCCTCAATGATCGACGAGTATCCCATTCTGTCTGTGTTGGCGGCCTTTGCCGACGGCACGACGAAAATGGAGGGTGTCCGGGAGTTGCGCTTTAAAGAATCCGACCGCATCGATGCGATGGCACGGGGTCTTGAGGCGTGCGGCATAGAGGTTGCTGAGACCGAGGATACCTTCACAGTGCATGGTCGGGGGCCGGACAACGTCCGAGGTGGAGCCGAAGTCGCAACGCGGCTAGACCATCGGATCGCAATGTCTTTCCTTTGCCTCAGCCTTGGTTCCCAAAAGCCCGTCACGATCGACGATGCGCGCCCGATCTCCACGAGTTTCCCCACTTTCATGGATTTGATGCGCGCGCTTGGCGCCGACTTTCGCTCATGAGCCTTGTGTATGGATCTTGCCTCTGTGGGGAGATCCGTTTCCATGTGACGGGCCCAATGCGTCCGGTCGTCGCCTGCCATTGCAAAATGTGCCGCAAGACGTCCGGCCATTACGTGGCCGCAACTGCGGCACGCCTGATCGATATTTCCATCGACGGCGAGCCGACTTGGTTTGAGTCGAGCCCTGGTCATGCGCGAGGGTTCTGTGGGACGTGCGGCTCTAGCCTGTTTTGGCGAGACGCTTCCACCGATCGGATCTCAATCTTCGCTGGATCATTGGAGGCGCCCACGGGTCTCCGCATGGCCCAGCAAATTTTTGTTGGCGAGAAAGGCGACTACTACGAGATCGAGCCAGGACTGCCGCAAATCGTTGATGGAACGGATGCGCGTCTCGAGATCCCTGACGCGACCGGAAGCGCATCATGATCTTCACTGTTGCGCTCGATGGTCCTGCGGCGGCGGGAAAGGGGACCATAGCACGCGCATTGGCGGCGCATTTTGGGTTTTCCTATTTGGATACGGGGCTCCTCTATCGCGCTGTCGGCATGCGCGCGATGGACGATGGGCGCGGTGTGATTGATCCCCATTGGGCCGCTGAAATTGCTCGGAGGCTTGGCGAGGCTGACCTCGGCCGCACGGATCTTCGGACGTCAATGGCCGGGAGAGCGGCTTCGAAAGTGGCGACGCTGCCGGACGTGCGCGCTGCACTGCTTGCCTTCCAGAAGTCGTTTGCCCGACGGGAGGGCGGGGCCGTCTTGGATGGACGCGATATCGGCACCGTCATTTGCCCACAGGCCGAGGCGAAACTGTTTGTCACCGCAAGTGTTGAGGCGCGGGCCGCCCGCCGGCATGCCGAACTTGATGAGCAGAAGACAGTCGATCAGATCGCTGAGGAGCTTCGTGCGCGAGATTCTCAAGATGCCGCGAGGGAGGAAGCTCCACTGCGAATGGCTGATGATGCGCACTTGCTTGATACGACCGAGTTGACTATAGACGCAGCCGTCGCGCAAGCGATCGCCTATGTGGAGATGCGTAAAGAGGAGGGCACGGCCTAGGGCCGCGCTCGGCTTTTGCGCATTCTTTGCCTGGAGCCACCGAAGACCGGCGGATCCAACCGCCCGGCCAGAAACACGTAATTCGGAGAACTGTATGCCATCTGCGGCAAGCATGGAAGATTTTGAAGCCCTCCTCACCGAGAGCTTCGACCTGGTTACCCCTGAGGAGGGGAGCGTCGTCAAAGGGACCGTCATCGCGATTGAAGCGGGCCAGGCGATTATCGACGTCGGTTACAAGATGGAAGGCCGCGTCGACCTCAAAGAATTCACCGCCCCTGGAAAAGCGCCCGAGATCGAGGTGGGCGACAATGTCGAGGTATACCTAGACCGCGTTGAAAACGCCCGGGGCGAGGCAGTCTTATCGCGCGATAAGGCCCGCCGCGAAGCGGCATGGGATCGTCTCGAAAAGGCTTTCGGCAAAGAAGAGCGCGTCGAGGGCGCGATTTTTGGCCGCGTGAAAGGCGGGTTCACGGTCGATCTTGGCGGCGCAGTCGCCTTCCTTCCCGGCAGCCAGGTCGACGTCCGCCCGGTTCGCGACGCGGGCCCGCTGATGCATATGCCGCAGCCTTTCCAAATCCTCAAAATGGATCGCCGCCGGGGCAATATTGTGGTTTCGCGCAGGGCGGTCCTGGAAGAGAGCCGCGCAGAGCAGCGCGCCGAGGTCATCGGACGTCTCCAAGAGAGCGACGTGATCGATGGTGTGGTGAAGAACATCACCGAATACGGCGCCTTCGTGGATCTGGGTGGCGTAGACGGCTTGCTCCACGTCACGGATATGGCTTGGCGGCGCGTGAATCACCCCTCCGAGATCCTCAACATTGGCGAGACCGTGAAGGTCCAGGTCATCAAGATCAACAAGGAAACCCAGCGGATTTCCCTCGGGATGAAGCAGCTCCAGGCCGATCCATGGGATACGGTCGAGCTGAAATTCCCGATTGCCTCGAAGCACATGGGCCGCGTGACCAACATCACCGATTATGGCGCGTTCGTAGAGTTGGAGCCGGGTGTTGAGGGCCTTGTTCACGTCTCGGAAATGTCCTGGACCAAGAAGAACGTCCATCCGGGCAAAATCGTATCCACCTCTCAGGAGGTTGAGGTGATCGTGCTGGAGATCGACTCTTCCAAGCGCCGCGTGAGCCTAGGTCTGAAGCAGACCCAGGGCAACCCTTGGGAGAACTTTGCGACGGGCAACCCGAACGGGACGGTTGTCGAGGGCGAGGTGAAGAACATCACCGAGTTTGGCCTCTTCATCGGGCTCGACGGCGATATCGATGGAATGGTCCATTTGAGCGATCTCGATTGGAACCGCTCCGGCGAAGAAGCCATATCCGACTACCACAAGGGCGATATCGTCAAGGCAGTGGTCACCGATGTGGATATCGAGAAAGAACGTATCTCGCTGTCAATCAAAGCGGTTGAGAGTGATCCGTTCACTGAAGCGACGGCAAGCGTCAAACGCGGCGATATCGTGACGGTGACGGTGACATCGATCGAAGATGGTGGCATCGAGGTCGAATACGACGGCACGAAGAGCTTCATTCGCCGGTCTGATCTGAGCCGGGATCGCGCAGAGCAGCGCCCTGAGCGGTTCACGGTCGGCGATCATGTTGATGCTCGCGTCACGAATATCGACCCGAAGTCCCGTCGGATCGGACTGTCGATCAAGGCGCGCGAAATTGCTGAGGAGAAAGAGGCGGTTGAGCAGTATGGGTCGTCGGATTCGGGGGCCTCGCTCGGGGATATCCTCGGCGCGGCACTTAAGCGTCGGGATGATACCTGAGGTCTCAGGCAATGGACGCGTTAGAGCGTGACTTCTATGAAGAGCGGCGCCGCACCTGGCGCCGCTCGGCATTTTGGCGCGGTTTCTTTGTCGCCTTCGCACTCCTCTTGATCTTGATGTTCGTCGTCGGGTTTTCCTCAGCCCGGATTGATTTTGCGCGCGATCATGTGGCGCGCTATCAGGTGGATGGTTTTATCGGCGATAGCGCTGAGCGGGATGCCCTCCTCAAAGAGCTGGCGGAGACAGATGCGGCCCGCGCCGTTATCGTCAGGATTAACTCGCCCGGCGGGACAACCGCGGGCGCGGAGGCCCTCTACGCTTCGATCCGTCATATCGCAGAGGAGAAACCGGTCGTTGCAGTGCTGAGCGAAGTCGCAGCCTCAGGCGGGTATATCGCGGCGGCGGCGACCGATCATATCGTCACGCGGGGCAGCACGCTCACAGGTTCCATCGGCGTCATCATGGAATACCCGGACGTGACGGGGGTGCTGGATCGGCTCGGGATAGAGTGGGAAACTTACCGTTCTTCGCCGTTGAAGGCTGAACCCTCTCCGTTGAGACAGACGAGCGAGGCTGCGCGCGAAGTGAGCGAAGCGATGATCGCTGATACGTTCCTGTGGTTTCGCGACTTGGTTGGAGAGCGCCGTGAGCTTTCCGGTCCTTCTCTCGACGAAGCTGCGAATGGTGCCGTCTTCACCGGTCGTGTCGCCCTCGACATGGGTCTGGTCGACGAAATTGGCGGTGAAACTGAAGCTCTGGTATGGCTCGAATCGCAAAGAAACGGGGTAGCAGACCTTCCGGTTGTGGATTGGGCCGTCCCTGAGGAGGACCCGTTGATCCCCTCTATTCTTGGCAGCCTCGGGTCAACAGACGGGATTCTCGGAGAAATTTCCTTGTTGCGCGTGCCCAAGCTCTATTCCATCGGACCGTAATTCCTGCCAAGATACTCATCGGGGACGGAACCTCGTGGAAACGCAGCTCTGCTGCAAATGCCGGGGCGACACGCGAAGAGGGCGCTAATGATAAAATCTGAACTAATTCAGAAGATTTCTGAAGAGAATCCGCATCTCTATCAGAGGGACGTAGAGCGGATTGTTGGAACGATCTTTGAAGAAATCATCGATGCTATGGCAGACGGCCATCGAGTCGAGTTGCGCGGTTTTGGTGCATTCTCGGTAAAAAAACGCGATGCACGGCAGGGACGCAACCCTCGGACCGGCGATACGGTTGATGTCGAAGAGAAATTCGTGCCCTTTTTCAAGACCGGTAAGCTGTTACGCGAACGGCTGAACACCGATTGAGAAAGACGGACGAAATCAAGCGAAGGTCGAGCGGAGTAAAACGATGCGAATTTTGAAGCTGTTGCTTTTGGCGATCATACTGGTCGCATTGGTCGTTCTCGGATTGGCAAACCGCGGCGCGGTGACGCTCAACCTTCTTCCAGAGCAACTCGCGCATCTATTACCGGGCGCGGCGATTCAACTGCCGCTTTTTGTCGTCATTCTCGGAGCTGTCTTGGTTGGCCTCGTGTTGGGCTATATCTTAGAGTATCTCCGGGAACACAAGCATCGCCGTCGGGCGAATGAAAAGCAACGTGAAGCGACGAGCTTGAACCGTGAAGTTGCACAGCTTCGCAGAGAAACCAATCGCCCCAAAGACGACGTTCTTGCCGTCCTGAACAGCTGACGTCTTTTGATACGCGTCAAAATTTGCGGTCTCAGAACGCGTGCGGAGGTCGATGCAGTTGCGCGCGCCGGTGCAGCCTATGCCGGGTTTGTCTTCCATCCGGCATCTCCGCGAAGCGTGACCCTCGGTGATGTGGCCTGGATCGGAAAAGAACTCCCCGACGGGATAAAGACCGTCGCGCTTACCGTCGATCCGGATGATGAGATCCTGCAAGCGATTTTGGGCGCTTTTCGAGCGGATCTGATCCAGCTCCACGGTAGCGAGACGCCCGAACGGGTGGCCGCAATTCGGAAATTGTTCGGAAAACCAGTAATTAAAGCCGTGGGCATTGCGGATGAGGAAGACCTCATTGCCATCGATCAGTATGCGTCGGTCGCTGACCAGATTTTGGTCGATGCACGGCCCAAGCCCGATTCGGACCGACCGGGAGGCCATGGGTTGCCCTTTGATTGGCGGCTGTTGGAGGGGCGGCGGTGGCGGCGTCCTTGGATGCTCGCGGGTGGTTTGAGCGAAGAAAACGTGGGCGAAGCGATACGTGTGACTGGCGCAAAGCAAGTGGATGTTTCGTCTGGTGTTGAGCGATCCCCGGGCCACAAAGACCCCGAAAAAGTTGCCGCTTTCGTTGCAGCCGCCAAATCCGGTTAGGGCATGATCGCAACTGCCGTCCCGCTGCATCAGGTGCGGGCCCAACCTATGGCGGACTTCTCTCCCTGCGATACCGGCTCGACGACCCACCAACTTCCCGCTAGGTAAACCTCCTTATACCAGCGGGGAGGTCCACGCCGATGAATGTGCAGCAAGGCAATTCCTTCCGAAGCGGGCCCGACGATCAGGGCCGGTTCGGAAAGTTTGGCGGACGGTTTGTGTCTGAAACGCTCATGCCCCTGATCCTGGACCTCGAGGCGTGTTACCGAACAGCCAAGGATGATCCGAGCTTTTGGGCCGAGATGGACGATCTGTGGACGCACTATGTCGGACGGCCCAGCCCGCTCTATTTCGCGCCGCGGCTCACAGAGCATCTCGGCGGGGCGAAAATCTATCTGAAGCGGGACGAGCTTAACCATACCGGGGCGCACAAGATCAACAATGTGCTCGGGCAGATCCTGCTCGCGCGCCGCATGGGCAAGACACGCATTATCGCGGAGACTGGCGCGGGTCAGCACGGTGTCGCGACCGCGACGGTTTGCGCACGGTTTGGCCTCAAATGCGTCGTCTTTATGGGCGCAACAGATGTGGAGCGCCAAAAGCCAAACGTCTTTCGAATGAAGCTGTTAGGGGCGGAAGTTGTTCCTGTGACCGCAGGACGCGCGACGCTCAAGGATGCAATGAACGAGGCGTTGCGCGACTGGGTGACCAATGTGCGCGACACATTCTATTGCATCGGCACGGTCGCGGGACCGCACCCCTATCCGCAACTTGTGCGGGACTTTCAGTCAATTATCGGCCGGGAGACGCGGGCGCAGATTCAAGAACGCGAAGGGCGGCTGCCAGATTCGCTGGTGGCCTGCATCGGTGGAGGGTCGAACGCCATGGGCTTGTTCCACCCGTTCCTCGACGATACCGAGGTGCGCATCATCGGCGTCGAGGCTGGAGGGCATGGGGTGGACGACCGGATGGAGCACGCGGCATCTCTGACAGGCGGACGGCCCGGCGTTCTGCACGGCAACCGGACGTATCTACTGCAGGATGAGGACGGCCAGATCTTGGAGGGCCATTCGATTTCCGCCGGGCTCGATTATCCGGGGATTGGCCCTGAACATGCTTGGTTGCACGATCTAGGGCGTGTCGAATATGTCAGCGTCACCGACGAAGAGGCGCTCGGCGCGTTCAAGCTCTTATGCGCGACCGAAGGTATTATCCCGGCTCTTGAACCAGCGCATGCTTTAGCGCATGTAGCGCGTATCGCGCCGACGCTTCCCGCCGACCATCTAATGGTGGTCAATCTCTGCGGGCGGGGAGACAAGGACATTTTCACCGTCGCGGAGGCGTTGGACGTGTCTCTCTGAGGCGGTGATCCCCCGGGGGCGGGGTCAGACCCCCGTTTAGGGCCTGGAAAAGGCCAACATGGAAGCACGTTACGTTATGGAAAACTATGCGATTGGGGACTTGGTGGTCCTCACGGCCGGATCGATGCGCATGGCGGTCGAAGCCGTTGACGGCGACACGATCGCCTGTGTCTGGTGCCACGAAGGCCGGATCGGCCGCGACAAGTTCAACAGTAAACTCTTGAAAAAGTGGGAGTTTCGGGAAGAAGAACGCGGCGCGTCCCGCGCGGACGGAAACCGCGGGGGAGGCAGAGGCGACCGCGAGCAGCGCCGCAACCGAAATGAAGGCGGCGGGAATGACCGCCCGCCCCGGGGCAAACCCGGCTGGGACGGCAAGCCGCGCGAAAAGAAATTTTTCCGCAAGGAAGCCTAGCGGCACCGATCGATCTCGGCTGAAAACCGAGTATGGAATCGGTATGGAACCGGTAGTATTCCGGTAGGTATGAATTGGGGGGATTTCGCCTCCATTCCCACATCCCGCGCGACAAAAGGCAGTTGCGCGGGAGAGCCGTTAACAGGTTTCAAAGCTTCTGAACCGGTGCCCCCAGGCAGGCGATCAGACCATCGACGGCCAGCTCGAGACGCGGGAGATGATCGTCGCGGGGTGGAACGAGAACTGTCATGGCTTCCTCAAGAAGCGCGGGTTCTCGAAGGCCGAGACGGGGCGGATCGTCGAGACGGTGCTGACCGAGGAAGGCCGCCCGCCGGAAAGCGTCTTCGACTTCGTGCAGAGGATCACCGCGGTCGCGCGGTCGAAGCCACAGCAGGATGCGCGGCTCGTGATGGAGGGGAAGGCAAAGGCGTTGCTGGAGAAGGCACGCTAGGAATAGAGCTTGCGCGCGTCTTCCTTTCCAAGTCGCGCGCAGTCCTTCACTTCGTGATCCATCAAAGCCAGTAATTCGGGACAGCCCGTCTTGCAGGAACACCGCGCTTTTCAATCTTTGCAATCGACATCGCGATAGACATTGCGGTTCCGTCCTGCTTTTTCCCGAGTGTACTCATTTTTCTAGCGCCGCCAGCGACAGCGATTCCGAGGCCAGCGGTCCCGGCCGCCTCTAGTGGTCCGCCCCAATGTGCAGCTAGCGCCGCAAGACCAATAGTTGAAGCCGCTTCAAATGCGAATAGAGTTCCAGCGGTGAAGCGCTGGCGACCAATTTGTCGCTTGATGCTGGTTAGTTCGTCGTCGATGTGCTTTCGCGCATCTTCCAGACGTTCCAGAAGAGTTTCTTGATCTTTCACCTCCAAGTCCAAATTCTGTTCTCTAGATATGTCGTCCAGATATCGCCAAACCAGCCGCCGAACACCCTCATATTCCTGACGGATCGAAAAGAAGTCATGGATATTGCTGCTTCCGACATTGTTCGGAACAAACAAGTCCATAGCGCTCTGAAGGAGCTTAAACCGATCCGCGCGATGCGTCTGATCACCGTCGAAGAGGTGATTTACATAGTTGATGCCACCGAACGTAATGCTTGGGAGACCGTCAACGATTGAAGCCTCGCGCGCCATTCTCGCCAGCACGAAATCTGCCAGAACGGGATGACACAAAACACCGTTGTGCTCGATCACGTCACCAGTCTCTGGATTTCTAAAATGCCCTACGCGCAAGGCCATTCCGTCAGTGAAGAAAATGCCGCGGAAATTCGGCGGGAATTTCTCCTCGGCAACATACTTCCAGCCCTTTTGTGACCAACGCACGGCTATCTCATCGTCTTGACCAGGACTTACGTGGCCGTATTGGTCGAAGTGGATTGGGGTCAGGTCGCCCTCTTGTTCAGTGTCTTCAACCAGCTTGGCAATAAGGTTCTCTGTCGCCTGCGCTACCCCATCTTTGTCCATCCACCCTGAGTAGCGGTATGTAGGATCTTTCATTTCGATCAAGCTGTCGTCGTGAGAAAGAACCTCGTCAACATGTTGGCGACGCTGTACCCCGAATTGATCAACATCTGGAACAATCAGAGAGACTTTGTCGCTGAATAAAAGGAGCGAACGCAGCCTTTCCTGGCTTGGTGTATAATGCGGATAATAAAGCATGATCTCAATTCCTGAAATTGCGCCGGCGGGCCAACAGCGCGCCGTCTCTAGATCCACTCTAAGGTGCTTTCTTTGCGGCGGAAAGACTGCAATCCTGTCCGGAAGCGCCCAAGAGTGAGGGGTGTGCCGGGTTTTCCGTGACGGGTTTGGAGGTCGGGAGAGAGGCTCCCGGTCGGCCTGTCGCGGAGATATCCCGATGACCAAGCAACAGAAGATCACCCTCAGCGCCTCGCGCGACATTCCCTTCAACAAGCTGATGCTCAGCCAGTCGAACTTGCGGGACGTCGAGGCGGGTAAGTCCATCGAAGAACTGGCCAAGAGTGAGGCGCACTTACAAATCTTTCCCGGGGGATGAATTTGAGCGCCGAACTCCATTCGCCCTGTCCATGGCCGGGCACAGGGGCGCTTCTAAAAAACTGAGGGTTGTGCAGTGATCTTCTGGAGCCCGCACCATAAAGTGCCTAACTCACGCCTTGGCAGCTCCCCCCTTCGGACGGTCGCTGTCCCTGTGGTCCGACCATATGTCTCAGTTGGCTTGAGGCTATCTTGAAAGGGCCTCCAAAGACGTTTCCTTGTTGCTCGTCGGTCCAAGCGCTGCGGCTCTGAGGCGGTATCCGGCCCTCTATGAACTTACAAAACTGTAAGGTTCGGGGCAGGTGGATGTGAGGTTGACGGGTCACTGAGGCGGGGTGTTTCCCGGAGTGCCCAATGACCAAGCTCAACCTCGCCGTCGCCGCTGCGTTTGTCATCGCGCATATCGCATTTGTGGCGCCTTTCGTTCCCACCGCCAACATTCTGCCCGCGGGCTTTGGCGCTCTCTCGATGTCCTCCATGGCGCTGACTTTGATCCTGGCGGCGCGGTGGCGGTTTGTGGACCGCGTTATGGGCGGCCCCGACAAGTCCTATGTTGCGCATCGGTGGTTGGGCTTCTTCGCCCTCGGCGGGGCGTTGGCCCATTGGGGTTTGGCCTCCTCGGTGGGCGCGGGTGTCCTGCCGGTGCTCGCGGAAAGCGGTGAACAGGTCGGCACGCTTGCCGCCATTGGCCTTCTGGTCATGACGGCTGCCGCACTGGTGCGCGCGATCCCGTATCATCTGTGGAAGGCGAGCCACATGCTGATGGGCCCGATTTTCCTTTTGGCGGCCTACCATACTTTCTTTGTCGCCAGTCCCTTGGCCATTGGGGCGGCGCCCTGGACGCTAATGTCAGTCGTCTCCGGTGTCGGACTTGTGGCGTGGGGCCAAACCTTGCGGCGCAAGCTCACGCCGTCGAAACTCGTCATTGTGGAGAAAACGACCCCGTTTGAGGGTGGTGTGGATGTGACGCTGCGTTCGGACAAGCCCCTTCCGCCCTTTCGGCCCGGTCAGTTCGCGACCCTGTCCACCACCGCCGCGCGCGCCGAGGCACATCCCTTCACCATTGCCGGAGGCGACACGACCCGGCGCCGTTTCGTGATCCGGTCGGCTGGCGATTGGACGAGTGAGTTTGTCCGAACCGTCCAGCCCGGGGATGCGTTGCGGATCGGGCGTGCGGTCGGGCGGTTCTTGCCGCAGACCGGCCCCAAGCGGTCCGAGCAGCTTTGGGTGGCGGGTGGTGTCGGGATCACGCCTTTCCTCGCCGCTCTTGAGCACCTGCAGCCGGACCATGGCGCGCGCATCACGCTGATTTACTGCATCCGGTCTCGGGCCTCCGCCGGGGCGATGATGGATGTCGAACTCCATGCGGCGCGCCTGCCGCAATTGGATCTGATCGTTGCGAGCGATCAGGGGGGCAACAAGCTGACCGCGGCGCGGCTGATGCAGCTTACCCGGACGATGGCGCTCGACACGGAGGTCTACCTCTGCGGGCCGGGGGGCCTGAAGGACCTGGTCACCGATGTTTGGGAAATGCTGGGCATGGCGGGGCGCGTCCATACCGAACGCTTTGATTTCCGGGGCGCTTATGGATTGACCGATCTGATTTATATTGGCCAACCTGTGATCGAGACCGCCCGCACATGGCTGGCGACCACGAGGGACGTGCCGAAACATGCGGCTGCTGGTTCTTGAAGATGACGCGACGCTCGGCCCCTGGACGGAGAAGGGGCTGCGCGAGGCGGGGCATGTGGTCGATCTGTTCACCAATGGCAGGGACGCGCTGGTCGCGGCGATGGGGCAGGACTATGACGTTCTGGTCCTGGATCGCATGGTGCCGGGTCTCGACGGGCTTTCGGTGCTCAAGGCTCTGCGCCAGGCCAAGGTGACGGCCCCGGCGATGTTTCTGACGGCTTTGGGCGAGGTGGATGATCGGGTTGAGGGGCTGCGCGCGGGCGGCGATGATTACCTGGTAAAGCCTTTTGCCTTCATCGAGCTTCTGGCCCGGATCGACGTTCTTGCGCGCAGGCAAGGTGTGACCGAAGAACAGGCCTCAGAATTGACGGCTGGGGATATCATCCTCGATCTACACAAGCGCAGCTGCACCCGGCAGGGACGCGCGGTGGATCTCAATCCCAAGGAGTTCCTGCTTTTGGAGGTGTTCCTGCGCTCGAAGGGCCGCGTGCAGACGCGCACGATGCTCTTGGAGCGGGTCTGGGATATGAGTTTTGATCCGACCACCAGCGTGGTCGAGACCCATATCAGCCGTCTGCGCGCCAAGATCGAGAAACCCTTCGGCGATACGCTCATCCGCACGATCCGCGGCGCGGGATACGTCTTTGAACCCGCTTAGGGCGCTTCTGCGCCTCTCCGCCATTCGAAACACGCTATGGCTCCTTGGGCTCTTCTCGGCGATCACGCTTGTGGCTTGGGGCGCGACCTATTGGCTTGTGCAGCGGGAGATGGTGTCGGCGGTGGATGCACGGCTCACCGCGCGCATGGACGCAGCCCTCTTGGCACTGGCGGCTGGCGAAGCGATGCCCCCCACAGGCGATGGGGAAACGGCGGAGATCTTGCAAGGGCAGGGCGCGGATGACGGCTTCCGGACCGCCGATCTCGAACATAACGGGACAGAGATGCGCTATCTCTCGCGCACGACTCCGCAGGGCCAGATTATACTGGGAGAGAACACTGAGCGTCAGGAGGAGCTGCGGGACATTCTCGCCGCAGGCATGCAGCTGAGCCTCCTGGCGACGCTGCTCCTAACGGCGTCGGCGGGGCTCTGGCTCGCGCGCAACGGGCAGAAGCGCCTCAATACGATCAGCGACGGCCTTGCGGAAGTCGCCAAGGGCAAGCTGAGCCAGAGGATATCCCTGGACGGCCAGGATGACCTCAGCTTGCTGGCAGCGCGGATCAACGCGACGACCGAACGGCTGGAGCACGCAATGACGCAGATGCGCGTGCAGTCTTCCAATATCGCCCATGACTTGCGGACCCCTCTGGCCCGCCTTCGGGCGCAGATTGAGGCGAGCCTGGTTGCGGCGACCGAAAACGGGCAGACGGTGGCGCCTGACGCCCTTGCCGCCGCGCTGGAGCAGATCGACCGTATCGCCGATACCTTTGAGGCGCTGCTGCGCCTCTCGCGCATTGAGAGCGGGGCCGGGCGCGAAGCCTTCAAGCCGGTCCCTCTGGGCGCCTTGGCCGAGACGGTGGCGGAGACTTTCGGACCGGTTGTCGAAGATGCAGGTCAGTGCCTGCACGTGGACGTCTCTGCGCCTTCGGTGATTGCCGGGGATGAGAACATGCTCGTTCAGGCGCTCGCGAACCTCATCCAGAATGCGCTCCGCCACGGCGCGGCTGGCCAGAACGTCGCTCTGCGGGTTCATGGCCCGCGTGTGTCCATTTCGGACGAGGGGCCAGGGATCCCCTTTGGCGAGCGTGAGAAGGTTCTGCAACCGCTCTATCAGGGCGAGACGACGCGACAGGCAGAGGGCTTCGGGCTGGGCCTGTCGATGGTCCGGGCGATCGCAGAGCTGCACGGCGCGGACCTCTCCTTGTCCGACGGCCCAAACGGCAAGGGGCTGACCGTCACGCTGCGCTTTCCGCAGTTTACAGATTTGTAAAGCTGCCGTCAGGCGCCTGCCAGCCTCGGCCCTTACCTGTCCTCTATCGGAAGAGAGAAAGGACAGACGATGACCCGCCTTCAAGACTACGCCCTCGCCGCCCTTGCGCTGATCGTGTCAGTGGCCGCTTTGGGCTTCTTCGCCAGCATCGGACTGGTCGTCCTTGGCGCAGCCGTCGTTGCGGGGCTCATCATCTCGGCCGCTGCCTGGATCGGCACGCTCGTGGCGCCGAAGTCCGAAATCGCCGACGTCTGATCCCGCGTCAAAGGAGCCAAACCCATGACCCGTATCCAACTTTTGACCGGTGGCGCCACGGCTGCCACGCTCGTCGTTCTGGCAAGTTTCGCCGTTGCGCAAACCGCAGAGACGACAACCACGGCACAGCTGAGCGCCGAGGACGCCATCGCCATTGCCCTGGAGCTACAACCCGGCACCATTGGGGAAGCGGAACTTGATGAATATGAAGGCAGGCCCGCCTACGATATCGAGGTGGTCACCGAGGCGGGCGAAGAGGTCGAGTTCAAAGTCGACGCAGCGACTGGAGAAGTCCTGAGTGAATGGGTCGACGATGACCCGACGGATGATCCGATTGCCGGCGATGCCGAAGAGACCACCAACTGAGAGGCGGTTGGCCCTTCGGCTCTCTTGATTTGGGCGCAAGATGTCGCAACCGTCAGACCAACATAGCGGCCGATTGGCGCTCTTAAGGTCCTGAGCCAGACACGCGCGGCAGCGCCCAGACGGCCCGCAGCTACATTCGCCGACAGGCCCGCGCTTCACTGTCGGTTGGTGCGGCGCAGTTTCCGGGCTCATTCTGCAACCGATGCAATATGAGGCGTCCCGAGGCGGGCGGTGTTCTCCGCCTCGAGTGGTTTTGGGTCTGGCCCCAATAGTGGGAAGTCATGCCCTAGGAGGGTGGTGGACCGTGAAGATCGCTATGAGGCGATCTGGTATCCGCCGTTATAGGCGTCGCTCTTTCTGCGCACCTTCGAGTGCTCCACGATCCGTTCGCGGGCGATGCCGCGAAACTCCTCGATCGAGGAATAGCCTTTGCGCTCCATGTAGTCGGTGAGGTCGTCTTTCAGCTCTTGGATGAGCTTCACGCCAACACCGCCGCTGCCTTTCTCCTCCATCGCGGCCGTGCAGACCTGCAGGTTGCCAGCCCCGTGCACAATGAAGTTAAAGGCTTCGCGAAAGCCCCGGATGCCGCCAATGCCGGAGATCGCCTTATCCGGGTATGCCTTCGACAGATCCGACACACGCTGGAGCGCCTGGTGAAGGATCGCCAAACCGCCGAGCCCGCCCGATGTCACGAGCCCATCGACCTCGACCTCGAATTTCAGCGTTTCGGGGTCCATGAGGGGCAGGGACGGGAAGGTATTGCAGAGCGAAATCGAAGCGGCGCCCGATGCGTAAGCGGCCCCGGCGGCTTCGATGAGCGACGACGTCGACGGCGTAAGCTTCACCCAAATCGGCACGCTGACCGCGCCGGTGACCGCCTTCAAGATCGCGCGTATAATGTCTTCATCATTGGCGATGTTCGCGCCCATATCCTTGCGGTCCATATGCGGGCACGAGAGGTTCAGCTCAATCGCATCGCAACCGACATTCACGCAGGCCGTGGCGAGCTTGCGCCAATTGTCCATCTCTTCTTCATTGCCAGCGCCAGCCATGATCGAGGCAATGAGCATGCGATCTGGATAGGTGTTTTTGATTTCCTCCAGATCGGGGAGCCACAAGTCCAGCGCCTGATCGGAGATCAGCTCCCAGTTCCATGACGAATGGGACACCGTCTCGGGCCGTTTGACCCGTGAGACATAGGGTTTCGCCTCGCTGGTGCGCTGAAAGATGGTGCGCGGTCCGGCGACATTTTCCACCGGGTGCAAGCCAATCGTCTTCGTCACGACGCCGCCCCAGCCCGCCTCGAAGGCTTTGAGGATCTTGCGTTTGCTTTCCGTCGGTGGCGCGGAGGCGAGAACGAATGGATTGACAAACTCAAGACCCGTGAAACTTGTAGCCAGTGTGTTCACCACAGCGCACCTATCGTTGTTTGGATTTCTAAGAGCGTCCGCTCGAAATTTTTCAAAGTCAATAATTATTCTAGCGGGTCTGCCCAGAGCGGCTGAACACTTCGATATGCGCATTCCGCTGGGGCTTTGACTGCGGCGCACACATCGACGCCATTTACAATCAAAGGGTGGCGCCCGCTCGCATGGAGCGCGAGAGTGCGCTGCGCCGTCTCTATCGAGCGGCGGCGCCGTAGTATCAAATATTGGAACGCTAATCTGCGGGCTACGCCTCGGTCCCCACTGCCCGGGTGACAGGTGGACGGTATCAGGGCTTTTATGCCGGCGGAAGGCGCCATCCATCGATTGGCAGGCGATGCCCGAAGACGCGTATCGTCAACCGTCGCGCTTAAGGCTCTCGCCAGCTATCGGTTTTGGGAATTCAAGAATCTTGGCGTCGCCGGGCTCTCTTGGCGGGTGCTCGCTGACTGTGGGCTTCCTTCCCCGCCTAATCCCCTCGTCGTGATGCCATTTGATTGCAAAAAACATCCCGACGGCTAACACTATAATCTTAAACGGAAAAAATATCAGTGGGAAAATTTCTGACCAATGTGCCATCGCATTTTTCCTCGCTCTTGCCGACTTCAACGGAAAGCAGACGCTACGTTCGTTAGGGCAACACCCTGCTTATGAAGTCTGATGGCCGCTTGCTTCAAGCACATTTTCGACCGAGAGGGTGTCGGCCGATGAGCGGTCCCGCCAGCTCGGATCGCGGAGATCTGGTGTATCGTCTCGGTCGACTGTCAGATAAGATTGTTGGTCAGGAGCTTGGCGCATGACGATTGATACTCATGTCCACCTTTGGGAGGCGGGTTCGCTACAGACCCAGTGGATGGAAAAGCCGCCCTATCAGGGCGATCCGGTCTGGCAGCCGCTGCGCGCGACCTTCACGCCGGGCGATCTGCAAGCGCTGATGGCGGCGCATGGCGTGGATGGTGCGGTGCTTGTCCAAGCGGTCGATCACCTCGATGAGACCGAGGCATTGCTGGCCACGGCGGATGCGCATGACTGGGCGGCGGCTGTCGTGGGCTGGCTGCCTCTGGCGGACGCCCCAGCGCTTGAGGCGGCGCTGGACCGCTTTGGCGCGAACCCTGCGCTGGTCGGGATGCGGCACCTGATCAACACCGAACCGGACCCCGATTGGGTCATGCAGGATGCGGTGATTGCCGGTCTCAAGCGGATTGCGGCGGCTGGGTTGAGCTTCGATTACGTCGGGATTTCCAATGACCATCTCGAAAGACTGTCGCGCCTCGCCGATGCTTGCCCGGACCTCACCATCATCCTCGACCATCTCAACTGTCCCGCGATTGCCGACGGCGCGTTCGAGCCCTGGGCGAGGCTCTTGGGGGAGGCGGCTAAGCGGTCAAATGTGGTGGCAAAGATATCCGGGCTCGAGATGTGCTGCCGCTGGGGGGATTGGACAACGGAGGATTGGCGCCCCTATGCCGACCATGCGCTTGCCTGTTTCGGTGCGGACAGGGTGATGCTCGGGAGCAACTGGCCGGTCTCAACGCTGTCGGGCCGCTACGAGCAGATTTGGGCTGCGCATCGCGAATGGCTGTCGGGCTTGTCGGAAGCGGAGCAGGGGGCGATTGCGGAGATGACAGCCCGCAATGTCTATTCGCGCCAGATTGCGTGATGGCATACCGTCGCCTGCTGAGTCCAAAAGCCCTCAACCATCTGGCCGGCGCGTGAAGGGGGATAAAGGGCGCAGGTAGGCGGCGCGGAGGTTTCCGCGACCGAGACGCGTCAATGCCCCTGACGCCAGTTCGCCATCGACGGATGCGCGCGACGTTTATGCCGGGTTCTGAGCTGAGATCGGGGGAGAGGGGAAATTAGCGCCGCCTGCAACCTGCATTTAAGGGTAGTCCGCCAGCCAATTGCATACCTGATGAGCAGAGCCGGTCACCAATCTTTGGTAAGCATTGGAGGCGAGTACCGGAATCGAACCGGTGTACACGGATTTGCAATCCGCTGCGTCACCACTCCGCCAACTCGCCTAAGTGGTTCTGAACAGGCCGCATATCCCTGTCACGACCAAGCCGCAAGGGCAAAGGGTATCAAGTAGGGTATCAAGTTCATGTTCAGGTCTTGTTCTGTTCTTACCGTCTGTTTGTCTCCTCCTGAGCCTGTTTGGCGCGCATTGTCTGTATAGCTTGATCTCTGCTGTCCAACGATAAGGGAGTTCTGTCCCGTCTTTCTTGGTCAGATTATGCCTATTGCCCATACTATCGAAGGGCAGGGCAGCTCTTGCCTCATTCAGGTGCGCGGCATCTAGGTCAACCGCATCTACCCTGTGACCGTGACCGTCAAGGGCTGGAGTGTTGGGACACCCCAGATCCGGTTCGTCAATTCCGGGTCCACGACAGGGAAGACGGTAGGCGTTCCTCAAGGAGACGGAACGTATTAAGATTAAGTCACCGCCCGTGCTGATGCGGCGGCGATCCGCATGCTCGGCTTCTCAAACGGGGTCTACACGATCTCTGGGTTCGCGGTTGAGGAAGTGATTGATTACTGAAATCGCTTTGTTCAATGCCGCCAAGAGCTCTACGCACGCCTCTTTGCTGCCCTGATCGTAGAGTTCCTTGGACCGGTAGAAGCTGTTCCGGCTGTATCCCATCACCTTGCAGACTTGGCTGACGCTGCCGATTTGCTTGGACGACTCCAACAGCCCCAGCTTAGGTTTGATGATCTTCTCTTGGATACTTTTAATTGATCGACACTCCTTGCTTGCGCTCCAGAAGAGCAGAAATGTCAGACCAAGTCGTGTGTTCTACACTTTTAAACAGGGCTCAGTTGGGAAGCCAGTGCGCTGGGTAACGATCATCGCGCCACCAACGATGGCCTCAAGCTGATCGTCTGAGCATTCGGCTTCGGTCGCGTTATCTGAAAACTCAGTGCTCGGTTGTTCGCTCTTGTCTTCAGCGCGAACGCTTAACTCTTCGCTATTCATTGTGAAATCTCCAATCATGATCGACTTCTTCTTATGGAAGAAATGGGATCGACGCGGCGTGGCGCAAGTGGAGTTCACGCAACCAACATGTCTGAACGCGATTTGGCTACGGTCTCATGGGTGCGCGCCTTAGAGCAAGAAAGACTGCAAACCGCGTTCCCGCACTGAAGCACGGTCTTGTTGAACGTCTTGCGGCAGGCCATCGTGCAAACCATCCGGAAGGGTATCCTTCGTCGCCGCGATCCCGTCCGTGTTTCGGTGGCCAGGTTTGTTGAGTGCCATCGTTACTGCTGCGATCTGCTTAGGGGATCACCCATCGGTCAAATTAAAGCTGGATTCAGCCACCTGCACTTCCCTCATCCGCGCTCCCAAGTACCGATCGACGGAACGGAGAACCCTACGTGCTGCCTCAAGTTCTTCATAAGTTAGTTCGTCTTTTTGAGGGCTTACACCGCAGCAGTTTTACCAAGGTCTCTGGTTGCCCGGCTCGGGTGATTGGACGGGAGGCGCATTTCGGCTACGATCCCTCTCAATGCAAGCCCGATTGCGGAAATTCGGGCGCAAAAGACCATCTGACGGCTGATCTTGGGAGGATCGATCATGTGCCAAGTCTTTGCGGGGCAAGACCCCACGCGGTATGCGAGCGAGACGCGACGGCTCCGGCTCAACGGCCACAGCACGAGCATTCGCCTGGAAAATGCGTTTTGGGACATCCTGGACGAGATCGCCGCGCGAGATGGAGTGACGACGCCGACCTTCCTTTCGATGTTGCATGCCGAGGTTTTGGAACATGGCGGCGAGCCCAGCAATTTCACATCGCTTCTGCGCTGCGCCTGCTTGAAGTTCGTCGAGATGTCGCCGGAGCGCCGATCCGTCGCCTTTGCCGCGGAGTGACGGCGCGCCCATGACTGAAGAGAAGTCAGCTGGGTAGTATGCCGATACTACCTCGCGGTCTGCCTGCCGGTTAGCCTTCCAGGGGATGACCTGGAATGAGGATGGCAGATGGCCAAAGCAATTCACTCGATGATCCGCGTGCTGGACGAGGCCCGATCCCTGGCTTTCTACGAGAAAGCGTTCGGTCTTACGGTGGCCGATCGGCTCGACTTTTCGACCTTCACCCTTGTCTATTTGAGCAATTCCGAGAACAGCTTCGAACTCGAGCTCACGATCAACAAGGATCAGACCGAGCCCTATGAGCTTGGCAACGGCTATGGGCATTTCGCCGTCCTCGTGGATGACCTCGACACAGAACACGCGCGCTTTGTGGCGGAGGGCCTCAATCCAAGGAAGCTGGTGGAATTCGCGCCCGACGGCAAGCTGGTCGCGCGGTTCTTCTTCGTCCAGGACCCCGACGGCTACGAGATCGAGGTTCTCGAACGCGGGGGACGGTTCACGTGATCGACTGACCCTCACACATCAAAACTCAAAAAACGGGAGGAGGACCCATGGGAGTTTCAAGACGTTTCGTGCTGTTCGGCACGGCTGCGGCTGCGGCGCTGGCGACGACGCGGCCCGGACGGCTGCGTGCGGCCACAATCGACATCGCCGGGGATGGTGAAACCAAGGCGCGCCTGATGCGGATGGTCAAAGTGGCGTTCCCGCATGCGAATTTCCCCGACAGTTGCTACGACCGGAATTGCGATGCCATCCTGAAGGCCGCGAGCGGAAATCCCGGCCAGATCGCGATGTTCTACCAGGGGATTGCCGATCTGAAGGCCGCCGGTTTCGACTCGATGGATGACGCGGAGGCGCTCGCCCATCTCCAGAGCATCGAAGATACCGAGTTCTTCCAGCTCATGCGGGGCACAACCATCCTCACGCTCTACAACGACCACGAGGTCTGGCAGATCCTTGGCTATGAGGGCGCGAGCTTTGACAAAGGCGGCTACATCAATCGCGGGTTCAACGACCTTGACTGGCTTCCCGAGCCGCGCATCACGGAACTCTGAGGGGAGGCGAGACCAATGACTGCGATTGCACAAGATGAAGCGGCTGTTGTTATCATCGGCTCCGGGGCCGGCGGCGGGACGATGGCCCATGAGCTCACCAAAGCGGGCATTCCCTGCGTGCTTCTGGAGGCGGGAAAGCATTTCACCATCAAGGATTGGGTGAACAACGAGTGGGAAGCCTTTGGTCAGATGGCCTGGCTCGACCCGCGCACGACATCGGGCTCCTGGCGAATTGCAAAAGACTTCTCGGGTCTGCCCGCCTGGCTGGTGAAGGCCGTGGGCGGCACGACAACCCATTGGGCCGGAGCGACCCCGCGTTTCCTTGACTACGAGTTCAAGGCGCTGTCGACCTATGGCGAGGTTGAGGGGGCAACGCTCTTGGACTGGCCGATCAGCCTTGACGATATGGCGCCCTACTATGACGCGGCCGAAAAGGCGATTGGCTCGACCCATGTGCATGGGCGCCCACCGCTTCCCGCGAACAACAATTACAAGGTCTTCGCCAATGGCGCCGAGCGCGTGGGGTATACCCAATACGCCACAGGCCCGTATGGCACGAATGCCGAGCCCTATGACGGCCGACCGGGCTCGATCCAGGACGGGTTTAACTTCCAGGGCGACAAGCAAGGTTCGAAATGGAGCACGCTCGTGCGCGAGGTTCCGCGTGCAGTTGAAACCGGATTGTGCGACCTGCGGCCCCAGAGCCAGGCGGTCAAGATCACCCATGACGCGTCGGGCAAGGTCGATGCGGTCCTCTATGTCGATGGCGAAGGCAATCTCCAGCGCCAGGCGGCCCGGGTGGTTTGCGTGGCCGGGAACTCGATTGAGACCGCGCGTCTGCTCCTGCTGAGCGACAGTTCGATGTTCCCCAATGGGCTCGCCAACAGCTCCGACCAGGTGGGCCGAAACTATATGCGCCACTTGACCGGGTCGATGTATGCTTGGTTCGACAAGCCGGTGAAGATGTATCGCGGCGAGACCATGGCCGGGATCATCAAGGACGAGGTCCAGCACAATCCCGATCGCGGTTTTGTCGGCGGCTACTACATGGAGACGCTGGCGCTTGGCCCGGCCTTCCTCGCGGCCTTCATCGAGCCTGGGGCGTGGGGGCCGGAATTCGCCAGCTGGATGGACAATTACAGCAACATGGCTGGCATGTGGATCGTGGGCGAGGACATGCCCCAGGCCACCAACCGGATCACGATGTCCGACACTAAGGACCAGTGGGGCTTGCCGGTCGCGAATGTCCATTTCGACGACCATCCCAACGACATTGCGATGCGCGAATACGCCTATGAGAAGGCCGAGGCGCTTTACAATGCGGTCGGCGCGGTGGGCACACACCGGACGCCCCCCTACCCATCGACCCACAATCTCGGGACATGCCGCATGAGCGCCAATCCCGAAGACGGTGTGGTGGATATGTGGGGCCGCGCCCACGACGTGCCAAACCTCTATGTCTCAGACGGCGCGGTCATGACGACTGGGGCGGCGGCGAACCCGACGCTGACGATTGTCGCGCATGCCATGAGACAGGCAGAGCACCTGGCATCTGAATTGAAAGCTGGAAACCTCTAGGGTTTTCCCAAGACACGCGAGAAACAGGATGGCGGATTGATCCCTTTCAGGCCGCCATTCGCTTATTCTGAGCCTGCGTTTGGAGGGGGTTCGTTGGGGCGCTTTGCCCGACGGACACGCTCAACGCCAACCCGTCCAGTGCACCCAGCGTCCGTGAAAATCCATGCGGCCGATCAACTGGGTTTCCCCTGTGGGCCACAGGGTGAGCAGGAGCGCCCCGCCCGGTGCATTGCCATCGCCCTCAAAGCGCAGCCAGGCCAACGGGGCGGTCTCAGATGCGTCTTGCCCCGCGCGGCTCATCCAGCCGGACGCGCGATCCTGCGCCGCCGCATCGAGATACTGCCAGAAAATGCTGTGATAGACGACATGAGCCGCGCCGGGAAACCGGAGCGCCAATCGCTCGCGAAGCCAGTCGAGCGCGTCCCTCTCGACAACGCGGATCTCGGCCTCTTGCGCGAGGCGCATAGCCGCGCGGAGCCGCGCCATCCGCTCGGGCTGGTCGGCGAAGACAAAGGATTCGAGCCGCAGCCGGTCCGCTTCCGCACTCAGGTCGGGCGGCGCGCGGTCGCATCCGGCCCGCGCCAAGACTTCAACCGGTCCGATAGGCGGTGGAGGACCGCTCCAGTCCGGCGCGATCTTAACCGGAGAGGCATCTTCGCCCCATTGCGCGTCGCCAAAACGGTATTCGAACCGGTCCCAAACCTGGTTGACGCCCGCACTTGCCCCGAGCTCAGAGAGCACAAGCGGGAGGCCAAACCGCGCGGCGACGGTCAGAAATCCAGGGCATAGCCCAGAGCTGCGCTGGCATTCGTTGGTTTGCGGCGGCTGGTCCAACCGCGCCAGTAAGAACTCCGCGTGATCGCGGAAGGCCACCAGGACCGCGTCCCAAAGTGTATCGTCCGAAACGTGGCCGTCATTGGGCGGATAGACCGCAGCGAGGGCCGGTGCGCGGTTCTCCACGATCAGACCATGGAGCGCGCCTGCGAGCCGAAGCGGCAGCGCATCTGCGCGTCCGGCGGGATTGCCGGGCCAGTTCAGCACCCTGTCCGCCACCGGATCTCCAGGCGCCAGGCGCTCCGCAACCAGGCGGCACAATCGCGATGTGAACGGTGATCCGAAATCCGCGCAGACCTGGGATTGGGCCAGAAAGGCCTCTTGGACGTTCACCGGAACTTATCCGCAAGCTTCTGGAGAAGCGATTTGGGATCGCTTTCTCCTTCGGGTTCGGGCGCGCGCGGGGTTGGGGGCTCGGTGCCCGTCTTCGTCCCGGCAGAGGGCGTCGTGTCCGCGGCTGGTTTGGTCGTAGGCGTGGGCTTCTTCTGCGGCATCGCGCGCGCCACAGCATTCGCGAAGCCCGGGCTGTCGCCCGAGGCCAGCAAGGTTGCGCTGCGTGCGGTGGCGTCCAGCAGCGGCTGCAACCATGCCTCATCGGCCTTCGCGAAGTCGCTCAGGACGTAGTTGCTGACGAGCGCCTTGTCGCCAGGATGCCCAATGCCGATGCGGACCCGGCTGAACTCCGCCCCAAGATGCGCGGTGATAGACCGCAGCCCGTTATGGCCGGCATGTCCGCCGCCTTGCTTGACCCGGATCTTGCCGGGCGCAAGGTCGAGCTCGTCGTGAAAGACGATCACATCGGCTGGGTTGAGCTTATAGAACGTGATGGCGGCCTGAAGCGCGTCGCCGGAGCGGTTCATGTAGGTGTCGGGCTTCAAGAGCAGGATCTTCGTGCCGCTCAGGCGCCCCTCGGACAGCTGGCCGGAGAATTTGCTGCGCCACGGCCCGAAACTGTATGCGTCCGCGATGGCGTCCACCGCCATGAAGCCGACATTGTGTCGGTTGCGGGCATATCGTGCGCCCGGATTGCCGAGACCTGCAAACAGCTTCACGCGAGGGATCCTCATACGAAAACGCGCCGGAAAAGATACCCCGGCGCGTCTGAAAACTCCAAAGGTCGGGTGCGCCCTTAGGCTCAGGCGTCCTCGGTTTCGTCTTCTTCTTCGTTCTCGGCGGATTTGAGGCCGGACGGGGCTTGGATATTCGCGATCACGAAGTCCCTGTCGATGGTTGGCCGCACGCCTTCGGGAAGGGTCACATGCGAGATGTGGATCGTATCATTGATCTGCAGCCCGGTGAGATCGACCGTGATGTGATCGGGAATGCTGCCAGCCGTCACGACAAGCTCGACTTCCTGGCGGACGACCGTGAGCACGCCGCCGCGCTTGATGCCAGGTGCTGCGCCTTGATTGATGAACTCCACTGGGATGTGAAGGTTGATCCGGGTCTTCTCCGTGAGGCGCAGAAAGTCCACATGCGTCGGCAGATCCCTGACGACATCGCGCTGCACGGCGCGGCAAATCACGCGGTTGTCCTGGCCGTCGACCTTCACGTTGAGAAGGGTCGAGAGGAACTTCCCGGCCTTGAGCTGCTTCAGCAACTCGTTGTGTTTGACCGCGATCGACTGCGGATCCTTGCCGCCGCCGTAAATCACTCCAGGAACCAATCCTGCCAGACGTGCCCTGCGAGCGGCCCCCTTGCCGCTTGCGTCGCGCGCCGAGGCTTCGAGAATCGGTGTCTCCGCCATGGCTATCTCCATTTTGAACAACGGCGCGGCTCCTCCAAGGGTGTAGCCCGCCGGAACGCCGCAGATAGCCGAGTTCGCGGCGGAAGGGAAGGGGTCGCGCAGACGTGCCGTCTGAGGTTGGGCCGCACGCGCGTTGAGAGCGCTGTCCGCGCACCCGACGGTCCGGTGGCGAGATGATCGGGGAGGCAGATATGTCCGATGCGATGCGTATGTTATGGGGCGGTCTCACCAGTCATGGGGGCCTTGACATGCAGGAATGGCGCGACGATTTGCCGATGCCGCAGCCCGGGCCACAGGAGGTCGTGGCGGCGCAATCCGCATTCCAAACCGAGGGCCGCATCAGTCAGATGTTGGGGGGGGGGGGTGGCGGATTGGGCCTAGGCGCTTAATCCGGCGCGGTCTTTCAGCCTTCGAATGCCGGATTTGCTTGACTTTGCTAAGGTCGGTGGAAATAACGCGTATTCCCGCGCACGGTCGTGCTGTGGGTCAGTTCGCATGAAAGAATGCACGCAGTTACCGGGCGCGAAGGGTTCTTCGCCGCAACGCCGGATGGCCGGGGCCCCAGGACGCGGCAAGAATGGAAGGACGAACGCATATGTTCGCGGTGATGAAGACCGGCGGCAAGCAATATAAAGTCGCGGTAGATGATGTGGTTACGGTCGAGAAGCTCGCGGCCGAAGCCGGAACCTCAGTGGAATTCGACGAGGTCCTGATGCTTGGCGGCGAGAGCGTTTCGGTGGGAGCGCCCCGCGTCGAGGGCGCCTCGGTGATGGCCGAGGTGCTCGAACAGTTCCGGGGTCCGAAGGTGATCAGCTTCCAAAAGCGCCGCCGGAAGCATTCCTCGCAGCGCAAGCGCGGGCATCGGCAATATCTGACGCGCGTGCGGATCACGGATATCGTCGCTCCAGGTGGCGCGAAGGCGGCAAAGGCTGAGGCCGCTCCTGAGGTTGAGGCGCCGGTGGAAGCCGAAGCCACAGTGACGGAATAGGAGACATCAATGGCACATAAAAAGGCAGGTGGGTCCTCCCGCAACGGCCGCGACAGCGCGGGCCGCAGGCTTGGTATCAAGAAGTTCGGCGGCGAAGCGGTGGTGCCCGGAAATATCCTGGCCCGGCAGCGCGGCACGAAGTGGTGGCCGGGAACCGGTGTCGGCATGGGGCGCGATCACACGATTTTTGCCACTGAAACCGGTCAGGTGAGCTTTCATAAGGGCTTCAAAGGACGCACATATATTTCAGTGCGACCGGTGATGGAAGCCGCCGAGTAAGCGCAAGCCGGATGCAACGAGATGGGGCCGGCCAATGCGCCGGCCCTTTACTTTTTGGGAGGTTGAGAAAGTGCTTGAAGACACGCTCATGGATAAGGAAGTTGAAACGTCTCGGCTCAAACTTCGCATTCTGCGTCCCTCCGATGCGGGGGCTCTGGAGCTTTATGCCAGCGATCCGCGGGTGGCGCGGATGACCACGGCGATCCCGCATCCGTATCCTCCCGGACAGGCGGTCAGCTTCATCGCCCGGATGCTGTCGGGCCAGACCAACGAATATGTCCGCGCGATCGCGATGGGCGCTGAGGGCGAAGATGGCTTGATGGGGCTTGTTCGACTGCGCCCGACCGACCAGGCGCAGCGCGCCGAGCTCACATTCTGGGTCGCGCCGGCCTTCTGGGGCACGGGTTACGCGCGCGAATCCGTGGCAGCGATCTGCGTTTCCGCAGCAGAATGGGGCATTCATTCGCTGATCGCCAAGGTCTTCCAGGACAACGAGGCCGCCAAGAAAGTGCTTCTCCATAACGGTTTCAGCTTCACCGGTCCGGGCGAGGTCTTCTCGGTCTCGCGCGCGGCGATGGTGCCCACCTTCAACTACAGCAAGGCACTTCGCGGGGCCTGAGACTTGCGGGGTGTCCGAGCGGATCGGATACGATGAAATTCCTCGATCTGGCGCGGGTGCATATCCGCTCGGGCAAAGGCGGCAACGGATCCGTGAGCTTCCGCCGCGAGAAGTATATCGAGTTTGGCGGACCGGATGGCGGCGATGGCGGTCGCGGCGGCGATGTCTGGGCCGAAGCGGTGGACGGTCTCAATACGTTGATCGATTTCCGCTACCAGCAGCATTTTTTCGCCAAGAACGGGCAGGGCGGCATGGGCCGCCAACGGACGGGAAAGGGCGGTGACGATATCGTCCTGCGCGTCCCGGCCGGGACCGAGATTTTGGACGAGGACCAAGACACCGTAATCGCCGACCTTGCGGCGCCGGGCCAGAGGGTATTGCTGGCGCGGGGCGGCAACGGTGGCTTCGGCAATCTTCATTTCAAGACCTCCACCAACCAGGCCCCGCGCCATGCCAATCCGGGGCAAGAGGGTGTTGAGCGCACGATCTGGCTCCGGCTCAAGCTGATTGCCGATGTTGGTCTGCTGGGCTTGCCGAATGCGGGCAAGTCGACCTTTCTGGCGGCGGTTTCGAATGCCCGGCCAAAGGTCGCCGACTACCCGTTCACGACGCTCCACCCCAATCTCGGCGTCGTGCGGTCGGATGACCGGGAGTTTGTGCTCGCCGACATTCCGGGGCTCATCGAAGGCGCCCATGACGGCAGGGGCTTGGGCGATGTGTTTTTGGGCCATGTCGAGCGCTGCGCGATCCTCTTGCACCTGGTCGATGGCACGTCGGAGACAATCGCGGAGGACTACAAGGTGATCGTCGGCGAGATCGAAGCCTACGGCCCGGTCCTCTCCGAGAAGCCCCGACTGGTTGCGCTCAATAAGGTCGATGCATTGGAGCCGGAGCTTCGCGCGCGCGCCGAAGCCGAGTTGCGCGCGGTTGCCGGGGCGGAGGTCTTCCCGCTCTCCGGCGTGACCGGCGAAGGCGTCGAAGCGGTCCTTCGGGCGCTCATGCCCCATATCGCTGCGGAGAGGCGCGAGCAGGGGTCCGACGAGCCGCAGGTGGCGGGATCTGGTTCATGGTCGCCCTAACCTCAGCGGAACGCATCGGCGCGGCAAAACGGATTGTGGTGAAGATCGGATCGGCCTTGCTGGTCTCCGAGGAAACCGATGATCCCCGTCTCGATTGGCTGAACGCTCTGGCGGAAGATGTCGCGGCTCTGCAGCGCCAGGGCAAGGACGTTGTTCTCGTCTCCTCCGGGTCGATCGCTTTGGGCCGCAAGGCGCTTCACCTGCCGAACGGTATCCTGACGCTTGAGCAATCGCAGGCCGCGGCGGCCGTGGGCCAGATCCGTCTCGCACGGGCCTACGAGCGTGCGCTTGCGCCCCACGGGATCACCACCGCGCAGGTGCTTGTGACGCTGGAAGACAGCCAGATCCGCCGACGCTATCTCAATTCCCGGCGGACGCTCGACACGCTGCTCACGCTGCAGACGGTGCCGATTGTCAACGAGAACGACACAGTGGCGACGGATGAGATCCGCTACGGGGACAATGACCGGCTGGCCGCACAGGTTGCCAGCATGGCGGGCGCCGATATCCTCATTCTGCTTTCTGATGTGGATGGCTTTTACACTGCCAATCCTCGCGACGATGCCTCCGCCACGCGGCTCGACCGGATCGCCGCCGTGACGCCTGAGATCGAGGCGATGGCGGGCGGCACCGGCACGGCCTTTTCGCGCGGCGGCATGCGCACGAAGGTCCTGGCCGCACAGGCGGCGACAGCGGCGGGGTGTGCCATGGCGATCACCATGGGCGATGTGACGCGTCCGATTGCAGCGCTTCTCGATGGCGCGGCTTGCACTTGGTTCGATGCCCAGCTTGATCCGCAGACGGCGCGCAAGCGCTGGATCGGTGGCATGAAGGCACGCGGGCGCATTGCGGTCGATGACGGCGCGGTGGCCGCCCTGATCAAGGGCCGGTCGCTGCTGCCCGCCGGCGTGACGGATGTCAGCGGGTCGTTTTCCCGTGGCGATCCCATCGAAATCGTCGCGCCCTCGGGGGCGGTGGTGGCCAAGGCGCTGGCGGGCTATGATCGGGCGGAGGCCGGAATCATCAAGGGCCATCGGTCCGGCGAAATCGCCGAATTGCTCGGCTATCCTGGCCGGGCGGCGATCGTCCATCGCGACGATATGGTGATGTTGAAGGGAGGGTGCGGATGAACGTGATGACGGACATCGCCACGCTGATGCAAGACATTGGAAAAAAGGCAAAAAAGGCCAGTATAGCGCTTGCGACCGCAACGCCGGAGCAAAAGCGGACCGCGCTCAATGCGGCGGCGGACGCGCTGGAAGCGGCAAAGAGCGATGTGCTTGTGGCGAATGCGGCCGATATGGCGCAGGCGCGCGAAAAGGGTCTGACCGGTGCGATGCTGGACCGTTTGGAGCTCAACGACGCGCGCGTGGGATCAATCGTGGCGGGGCTGCGGGCCATCGCAGCGCAGGACGATCCGGTCGGCGCGGTGATGGACGCTTGGGACCGGCCCAACGGACTTCGCATCCGGCGGGTGCGCACGCCGCTCGGGGTCATCGGTGTGATCTTCGAGAGCCGTCCGAACGTCACAGCGGATGCGGGCGCGCTTTGTCTCAAGGCGGGGCAATGCCGCGATCCTTCGGGGCGGCTCAGAAAGCCTTCAATCCTCCAAAGCGATCCATGCCGCGCTGATCGCGGGGCTGCGCGCGGCCGACCTCCCCGAGACGGCGATCCAGCTTGTGCCGACAACGGACCGTGCGGCGGTGGGCGAGATGCTCACGATGACCGACTATATCGATGTCATTGTGCCGCGCGGCGGGAAAGGGCTTGTTGGCCGGGTGCAGGCCGAGGCTCGCGTGCCGGTCTTCGCGCATCTGGAGGGGATCGTTCACATCTATATCGACCGTGCCGCGGATCTGGAGACGGCACGCAAGGTGGTGATGAACGCCAAGACCCGCCGGACCGGCATTTGCGGCGCCGTCGAATGCCTGCTCATCGACCGGGCCTTCTATGAGGCTTTTGGCGCGCCGTTTGCGACCGATCTTGTGCGCGCCGGTGTGGAGGTGCGCGGCGACACCGATCTTCTCTCGCTTGACGGGGTTGTGCCCGCGAGCGAGGAAGACTGGGGGCATGAATACCTCGATATGGTGATCGCGGCGCGTCTTGTGGATGGGCTCGACGACGCGATCGCTCATATCCGCCGCTACGGGTCGCAACATACCGATTGCATCATCACCCAGGACGATGCCGCAGCTGAGGCGTTCTTCGCCGGACTCGACAGCGCCATCCTGATGCGCAACGCCTCGACCCAATTCGCCGATGGCGGCGAGTTTGGCATGGGCGCGGAAATCGGCATCGCCACCGGGAAGCTCCACGCCCGCGGGCCCGTTGGCGCCGAGCAGCTGACGAGCTTCAAGTATCTGGTGGAGGCGGACGGCGCGGTGCGCGCCTGACACCAGGGTTCCGAGGGCAGGGCCGTGCCGAAGGAGATCCGCTGGGGCATTCTTGGCTGCGGCGATGTGACGGAGGTGAAGAGCGGGCCTGCGCTTCGCTCGCCTCTCCAGTCCAGGCTCGTGTCCGTGATGCGCAGAGATGCGGCCAAGGCGGCGGATTACGCCGCCCGCCACGGCGTGCCGCGCTGGACGGACAATGCCGACGCCCTGATTGCCGATCCCGAGCTCAACGCAATCTATGTCGCCACGCCGCCCTCGACGCATGCGGACTACACGATCCGCGCGCTTCGCGCGGGCAAGGATGTTTTGGTCGAGAAGCCGATGGCGCTAACGCCTCGCGAATGCGACGCAATCGAGGCTGCTGTTGCCGATACGGGGCGCAGGCTTAGCGTCGCCTATTATCGCCGCTGTCTGCCGCGGTTCGAGCGGCTGCGCGAGATCGTCGAGACAGGTTTGATCGGCGTGCCGCGCGCGGCAGAATTGCGGCATTATCGGCCGGTAGATGCCCTGCCGAAGCAGTCCTGGAAGCTTGATCCGGAGATTTGCGGCGGCGGTATCTTCGCCGATGTGCACGTCCATACTCTGGATTGGCTGACTTACCTGTTCGGCCCGCCGGTTGCGGCACGCGGGCTGACGAAACGGCAGGCAGGGCGATACGCGGCGGAAGATCTCGTGGCGTTCACTGTGGATTTTGGGGATGTCGTGGCGACGGGGCTGTGCGTCTATGCCACGGATCAGCACGATGAGAGCCTGACAATCCATGGATCGGACGGGCATGTGAGCATGGGGGCATTTGGCGGCGCGCCGATCCGTCTGGTGCGAGACGGGCAAACGCAAGAGCTTCGCCTACCCGATCCGGGGCAAACTCATGCGCCGCTGATTGCTCAGGTTGTGGCACATTTCCGAGGCGAGGGGCCGAACCCCTGCGATGCTAGGGCCGGTCGCCAAGCGACGGACATGCTGGCATCGATCTATGCCAGCCCCACGATGCAAGGAAGCAACACCTCAAGGCGGTGAGCGGGAAGGCGTGTCTCAAAAGCCGACACGCCCGCGTGTGAGCCGATGTTTCGGGCGCGGTCAGCCGCGCCAGGAACGCACCGGACCGCAATCCATATGCACAAAATTTGACCTATAATAGGTCCCGACGCCACCGGCATTGCAGGCGACGGCGGCACGAGCCACCTGTTGCACAGAGCGACTTTTTAGCCGCACATCGGCTGCCATGGCTTTAGTGTGATAGGAATTGCTCGCCGCGCCACGCAGCATTCGGTTGGTCCGTTGGGTCCGAAATCCGGAAATGACCAAGTATGGCTCATCGGTGTCGAGCATCTTCTGGGTCGCTGCGAGGATGTCGATGTTTTCCGGATCGTAGTTCATCATGGCGTTTTGGCGCCAATCGCGCATGAAATAGGTGATTTCCTGCATCACCTCACGGATATAACGGCCATTCGCATAGTAAACCGCGTCGATCGACTCCCCGGTGCGCTGACTATACATCCGAATGCGCCGCGTTCGGCCGGCGCGGCGTAAGAAACCTGGTGCTAGGGAATAGACGGGTGCCGCTGATACGGTGCAAAGTGTTGCAAACACACCAAGAATCGCTCGTCGCGACGGACGATAGTCCTCACTGCTCATGATGGAACTGCCTCGTTTCTTTACTCACTGCCTTCGTTTTTTTGCTCGATAGGCGGCTATTGATTGCCCCCTGTGACATAGATGCCATAGAGGACGCGCTTTTCCAAGCAATCTTTAGCCTCTCTCGGTCATGAGCAGAAAAAGACCAATTGGTTAACGCGCCGTTAGTTGCTGCCCCGATTCTGCACATTGTGATGGCCTTTGCCTGTGGGGCGGCTCCTTGTTTCATGGGCTTTAGCGCGGTAGGGTTCTCGCAAAGGAAAAAGCACATGAACGAGGCAGGCATGAGACTTGGACACTTTTCCCGTGCCCTCAGCGTTGGCGCGCTGTTGATGGCAGGCAGCCAGATCGCTCTTGCGCAGGCGGTCTCCGAAACCAATCCAGAGAGCGTGACCCCCACGCAGGCGGCGTTTGAAGCTCCAGCGGCACCGATTGTCACGTTGGACATGGAGGCGCTACAGAGCGCTCTCGCAGAAGATGCCCGGGATTTCAGCGAAGCCGAGCAACAGGCGATTGCGGAGTTTTACGAAGCCCGCGCGGGACAACCGTTTTGGAGTGCTGAAGACGGCGTGGCGCTTCGAGCGCTGACGACGGCGGCTGGCGAGGCAGGGGCACAAGGCTTGCCACCGGCCCGCTATAGCCTCGAAGCCCTTGAGGCGGCGGGAGACAATCCGGTCTTGCAGGAGCTCGCCGCCATGCGGGCCTATCTTCAACTCGGGGGAGACCTGACCGCTGGGATCGTGCGTCCGAGCCGCATTGACGAGGAAATCAGCATCCGTCCGGAAAGGGCCACGGCGGAGACGCTTCTTGCAGCCCTCACGGATCAATCCGTGACCGATGCTCTCCGCAGCCTGGAGCCACAAGATCCGGATTACCGCGCGTTGATGGCGGAAAAGGCACGGCTTAGCGCGCTTTCCGAGGCCGAAGGGCTTGGCGCACCGGTGCCCTCTGGCCCGTCGCTCCGCATGGGCGAGAGCAGCCCCCGCGTTGCCGCACTCCGCGCGCGCCTGGAGCGCCTCGGCTACAATACAGACCCAGTCGGCGCGACGACGCTCTTGCCGGTCAATGATGAGACCACCGAAAGCGGGACCGAAACAACCTCTATCGCGGACACCTCGTTCGATGAGGGCCTTGATGCGGCGCTGAAGACGTTCCAGCGCGATCAGGGTTTGATCGATGACGGCGTGGCTGGGCGGCGGACATTGGCGGCGCTGAATGTCTCGGTCGCGGATCGGATCCGGAATATCGATGTCAATCTCGAACGGATGCGCTGGATGAACATCGATCTCGGTGCGCGGAGAATCGAGGTGAATATTCCCGACTACTCCGTTGAAATGATTGACGATGGGGATGTCGTATGGTCCTCCCGCACGGTTGTGGGTGAGGTCGAAGAGACGCGCACCCCGGAATTTTCCGATGAAATGACCTACTTCGTCGTGAACCCGACCTGGCATATTCCCGACAGCATCGCGATGCGGGACTACCTGCCGCAGCTCCGTACCGATCCTCAGGTTCTGGCGCGCAAGGACATGAGCCTCTACACGCGCTCCGGCGTGCGGATCGATCCGGCGCTGGTCGATTTCAGCCAATACACTTCGGAGAGTTTCCCATTTAGGGTGAAACAGAACCCGAGTGCCGCCAATGCGCTGGGGCGGGTGAAGTTCATGTTCCCCAACCAGTATTCGATCTACCTGCATGACACGCCGTCTCGGCAATATTTCAACCGCGATCATCGTGCGCTCTCCAACGGCTGCATTCGGCTGGAGAAACCGCTGGAGCTTGCCCATGTGCTTCTCGAAGGGCAGGTCTCCGATCCTGTCGCGAGCTTCGATGGCTGGCTCGAGACGAAGTCGGAAAGATATGTCAATCTCGACCGTCCCGTGCAGGTGCACCTGATGTATCGGACCGTATTTGTCGATGCGGATGGCAAGATCCGCTACCGCGAGGATATCTACGGCCGCGACGCCAAGGTCTTCTCGGCCTTGGAAGCCCAGGGGGTGCGGCTCCCGGACGCCGCGCAGGGCTAGCCTCTGCAAGATCAGCATTGGAGGCTCTATGATTACCGTCGCGGAACTCGCCGATGCGCTTGGGGGCGGTTTTGCGGGTGATGGCACCCTTGGCGTCACCGGCCCGGCCGAGCCGTCGGAGGCTGTGCCGGGGCGCATCGCGCTGGCGATGGACCCGAAATACGCCGATGCGCTCCAAGACGGGAAGGCCGAGTGCGCCATTCTCTGGCCTGGGGCGGATTGGCAATCTTTTGGGTTGAAGGCGGCCGTTTTTGCGCCGCGCCCGCGCTATGTCATGGCGGGCGTCACCAAAGTGTTCGACTTTCCCGCAGGCCCGCCCGCTGGCATTCATCCCAGTGCGATCATCGACCCTGCGGCAAGCATCGGTGCAGGGGCTGCGATTGGGCCGTTTGTGGTGATCGAGGCGGGCACGCGGATCGGGGCCGGCGCACGGATTGGGGCGCATGTCTGGATCGGATCAGATGTCGAGATCGGGGACGCGGCTTTAATCCATCCCGGGGCGCGGATCGGGGCGCGCGTGCGGATCGGGGCGCGCTTTATCTGTCAACCGGGGGCTGTGATCGGTGGCGATGGGTTTTCCTTCGTCACGCCGCAGCCGGGATTGGTGGAAGAGGCGCGCGCGACCGGCGCGGTCGTCTCGGAAGACCAGTCGTCCTATGTCCGGATCAACTCGTTGGGCGCCGTTGTTCTGGGCGACGACGTGGAGGTCGGTGCCAATGCCTGTATCGACCGCGGGACTGTCGCCAATACCAGCGTCGGCGATGGGACGAAGATCGATAACCTGGTCCAGATCGGCCACAATGTGCGCATCGGTCACACCTGTCTGGTCTGCGGCCATGTGGCAATCGGCGGCAGCACGGTCATCGGCGACCGTGTGGTTTTGGGTGGAAAGGCCGCGATCGCCGATCACCTGACGATCGGGTCGAACTCCATTATCACCGGGAATGCAGGCGTCGCGAGCAACGTGCCGCCCAACCGTGTGATGATGGGCTATCCAGCCGTTCGGATGGACCAGAACGTCGAGATGTACAAGGCCTTGCGGCGGCTTCCGCGCGTGATAGAGAGGCTCTCAAAGTTGCAGAAATGAGTTTCATCTTTCGGTCGAAGCGAGTAGATCATCGCGAACCTGGGTGACCGGATGGAGTGGATATGGACGACGTCGTGAAGGAATCCGTGCAGGACAGGATTGTTTCGATCTTGGCCGAGCAAGCGATGATGGATCCGTCCGAAGTGACCCTGGACGCGACGCTCGAAGAGCTGGGAATTGACTCGCTTGGCGTCGTCGAAACAGTCTTTGCCATTGAAGAAGGTTTCGACGTGCAAGTCCCGTTCAACGCGAACGAACCCGAGAGCGGGGAATTCGACATCAGCAGTGTCGCGACCATTGTCGCCGCCGTAGAGAAGCTGATCGCTGCGAAAAACTGACGTGTCTGACCGCCGTGTGGTGATTACGGGCCTGGGCGCCTTCAATGCCCTGGGCCTGTCCGGGCGGGCGACCATGGACGCCATGCGGGAGGGCCGCTCCGGGATTGGAGCGCTGGATTTCCCGGATGTCGAGCGCCTCTCAATCCGGATCGGCGGGCAGGTTCACAGCTACGATCCCCAGGCCTATTTCTCCCGCCAGCAGCTCACACTCTTCGACAGGTTCACCCAGTTCGCCCTGCTTTCGGCGCGCGAAGCGATCGCCGCCTCGGGCCTGGAGTTTGGAGGGAGCCTCGCGGAGGCCTCCGGCGTGGTTTTGGGCACATCCGGCGGAGGGCTTGGCACCCAGGATGAGAATTACCGGCTGGTCTATCAGGAAGGCAAGAACCGGGTGCATCCATTCGTTGTGCCCCGGTTGATGAACAATGCCGCCGCCAGCCATGTGTCGATGGAGTATAATCTGCAGGGGCCTTCTTTTACCGTATCCACGGCCTGTGCGTCCTCCAACCATGCCATGGGGCAGGCGTTTTCGCTCATCCGCTCGGGCGCTGCAAAGGTTGTGATGACCGGCGGCAGTGAAAGCATGCTGTGCTTTGGCGGCATCAAGGCCTGGGAAGGCCTTCGGGTGATGTCCAAGGATGGCTGCCGCCCGTTTTCGCGCAATCGCAATGGTATGGTGCAAGGCGAGGGAGCGGCGGTGTTTGTGTTTGAGGCGCTTGATCATGCGCGCGCGCGGGGCGCCGATATTCTGGCGGAGGTCCGTGGCTTTGCGATGACGTCGGATGCCTCGGATATCGTCATGCCGAGCCAGCGGGGGGCGGTGCGCGCCATGCAGGGCGCTCTCGCCGCGGCGGGGCTCGATGCCTCAGAGATCGGCTATATCAACGCCCACGGGACAGGCACCGCCGCCAATGACAAAACCGAGTGTGCCGCTGTGCGCGAGGCGTTTGGGGCACATGCGGACAACCTGATGATTTCATCGACCAAATCCATGCACGGACATCTGATCGGCGGCACGGGCGCGGTAGAGCTTCTGGCCTGTGTGATGGCGCTGCGCGAGGGGATCATTGCGCCCACCATCAATTACGAGACGCCAGATCCCGAATGCGATCTTGACGTCGTGCCCAACGAAGCGCGCGAGCGGCGGGTCACAGCCACAATGAGCAACGCATTCGCGTTCGGTGGCCAGAACGCCGTTCTGATCCTCTCCGCTTTCGAGTGAGGCGAAGGCCCGGGTCGGGTTCGGGCCGCGCCTGCGGCTCAGGCCTCAGTTTTGGATCGGGTTTAGCGCTTCCATCCCGGCGGTGAAGCCGTCGAGCGAAATGGCAAGCTCCACCGGCGTTCCGGGCGCTCCAACGGAAAACAGCGTCATGCTCGCAGACGTTCCAGACCTGAACCCGGCAACTTCCTCTGGGCTCAGGGCGAAACGGGCGAAACAGCCGGTATTGTCGCACCAGATAAATGGATAGCTGCGCCGTTCGCCGCCATCGACGGTGATCGTGATCCCAGGCCGCAACAAGGTGCCCAAAGGTGTGAGGACCGTGATCCCTGCTTCGGCGGGCGAACCCTCTTCGAGACGAATGACATTGATTTCGGCGACGGGATTGTTGTTAGCGTCGTAGGCGAGTTGATACATGAAACACTCGCTGTCATTCGGGGCACAGCGGACCTCCCAAGCGCCATGGGTCTCCCGAAGCCGAATGCGGAATTCGCTCTGCGCGGGATCGGCGAGGGGGGCCGTGGCCGCCGACGGATCGGCGGGCGCGGTTTCGGTCGCAGGCGCGGGTGCTTCGGCCTCTTGCGCCAGGGTAATCGGTGCGAGGCCGGTATAGCCGATGCAGAGTGCAATCGCGGCGCCTAGAATGCTGCGTTTCATGATGTGCCTGTTTCTTTGGTGTTGCTTATCAGACGGACTGCGCAGTCAGCGCCGCTCAGACGCGCTGGATCTCTTCGGACCCCCGATGGCGGCTGATCTGCCCGCCCCGTAGGTGAAAACGCCCGTGATCTGGTTGGAAAGGACAAGCCGCGCATCGACCCTACGGTCTCACCTCCATCTCGGTGGAGTCGCCGTCCACCCGTGTGGCCAGGAATACGTTGCAGACTTGTCACGGTCAAGGTTGGGCTCAGGCAGCCGCACGCGACAGTGCTCCTGATACGATACACTCACTCGGCAATAGTATGAATTAAAACAGAGATTTACGGCTTGTTTCTCACCCAGTCGATCTGCCGCAGCGCACGCAGTCGCGATGATATGAGGCGCGGATCTTTGGGAAAAAAAGAGCCGGCGCGAAGCCGGCTCAAGTGAAACAGGGAGGAAGTCGCGTGCGTCGAACCGCTCCGGTATCTCCGCACACCCTCTGTGTAGCGGAAAATGGTTAACGGGAGGTTTTGCGCTCCGCGCTAGCCGTCGACTCTCGACTGAAGAAATTCTCCGACATCGAGCAGGATCATTTCGTTGTCATCTGGTGCGTCCAGAGCCCGGCCGGAGGAGAAGGGAAAGTTGTTATCATTGGCGACGATGATGTGCGTCTCGTTCACCATGTCGACATCCTCGATGGTGACGAAGGGGAACGTGAACCGGCCATCTTCGCGCTGACCCTGCCGGGCGACGCCCTCGGGGTCCTGGATGTCGAGCAGGTCGATATAGGCCACCTTGTGCACGGACGCGCCGGGTTCGACACCGGCCATGTCGATCAGATAGACACGCTTGAACTCGGCGGCTTCCTCGAAGCACCCTTCGGTCTCGCCGTCGGCGCAGGCGAGTTCCGCGTCGCCCTGGCCCCAATCCCGCTCGATCACCAGACCGCGGGTCGCGTCGATCATGTTAAAGTCGCCGATCGCGTTGCCTTCTGCTTCCAGAGGATAAAACCAGGAGCGCCCGGTCCAATCCCGGCTGGCGGCGTCCATCTCCAGGAGCCGCAACGCGACACGACCATCCGCCGCGCGTTCCCAATCCTCCTCCTCGGCGTCCCAGAGCGGCCCTTCCAGAAGCGGGTAGAGCATCGCGCCATCGACGGACGCCGCAAACCCCTCATAGCCGCGCGAGCGGCGGGCGTTGTAATACGGCATGTCGGCGTTGATGTTCGGCAAACGGACCGTGTGATGGTCCGGCGAGATCACCTTCTCGCCGTCCACGAACGTCTCATGGAACTCCTTGATGACGCCAGTATTTACATCGGCCACGATGATGTAGGGGCCGAACTCGTCGCCGATGATGATTTCATCGCCGATCACCTGAAAGCCTTCGACGTCAAAATCCGCGCCGGTCAGATAGCGCGTTTCCGTGCCTTCCATGGTGATCAGAAACGGCACCACTGTGTCGGGATCGCTCAGAAACACCGTGCTTTCCCGCGCCACATCGCCGGTCTCGAAATCGGGGCGAATGATATGGAAGAACAGCATCGCGTCGGGGGAATTCGCCATGCTGCCGAAGCCGTTGTCGGTCAGCACATAGTAGCTGCCGTCGCCGATGGCGGAGATGCCGGAAAACCCCTGCACCGGCTGGCCGTTTAAGGGCAGGGCTTCCCCATCGGTGGGCGCGGCTGTGAGCCGCTCCGGATTGCCGCGCTCGGTGAATTTGCCGGACGTCTTCAGAAAGCCCGGCGCGTCCTCCGGCGCTGGGATCAACGTCTCGGCGGGAAGGATCGCATGACCAACCAACGTGGCTGGAAATTGCGTCCCCTCGGCGTGCAAGGACGTTGCCGCGACGAGGGCGACAAGGGCAGTGGCGGTCCGGTGCAGCATTCATCTTCTCCAGGTTGCGCGCTAGGCGGAAAGCGACTCACCTGGGCAGTTCTGGGCTGCGTCCTTGTCAAACCGATGACACTTCCTCACTTGCGGCGCTTGTCCGCTCTTCTTTCAGCCGGCGTACCCGCAGTTTCGTCAGGCGGTTGTTCTGACGTTCGAGCACTTCGAAGCGAAAGCCGTGGAAGCTGAAGACTTGGCCCGGGCTGGGGATGGCCTGGGCCTCATGGATCACAAGCCCCGCAATCGTGTTTGCCTCCTCATCCGGCAAAGCCCAGTCGCAGGCCCGGTTGAGGTCGCGGATGGTCACGACGCCCTCGACCTCCACCGATCCATCCTTTTCCATTTCGATGCCCGCTGTGGGCTTCGTGTCGTGTTCATCGGCGATCTCACCGACGATCTCCTCAAGAATGTCTTCCAGGGTGATCAGCCCCTGGAGCCCGCCATATTCATCCACCACCAGGGCGAAATGCGAACGCCTGCGGAGAAACTCGCGCATCTGCTCGTCGAGCGCCGTCGTCTCCGGCACGAAATAGGGCTCCATCGCCACATCCATCACGTCGAAACTCGAGAGCGCCTCGGCGGGTTTGTCGTTTTCATGGACGAGTTTGTGCAGGGCGCGGAACAGGTCCTTGGCGTGCAGCACGCCCACGATATTCTCGGAATTCTCGCGAAAGATCGGGATGCGGGTATGGGCTGACTTGAGCGCCTGCTCGATGATCTCCGCGCTGGGATTGCCGATCTCGATCATCTCAATGTCCTGGCGGTGAAGCATCACTTCCGCCACTTCGCGCTGGCCGAGATCGAGCGCGCCCAAGAGCCGGTCGCGGTCATCTTTCTCCACCGCACCTTCGGAATGGTGGAGCGCGATGGCACCGGCGATCTCCTCCTGGGCGGCCAGGAAGTTCGCCTCCGGATCGGTCTTCACGCCGAAGACCCGAAGGATGAGCCGCACCAGGATCCGAACCGCATTCACGATCGGCGCGAGGACCACAACAATCACCCGGATCGGGTGGGCGACATGGCGCGCCATTTCCGCTGAGTTGGTGATGGCGTAGGTCTTTGGGAGCACTTCGGCGAAAATCAGTACGAGCAGCGTCATGACCAGGGTCGCTGCCGCAACGGCACCATCCCCCAAGAGCTGCGTGAAGAACATGGTCGCGAGGGCTGTGGCGAGGATGTTGACCAAATTGTTGCCCAACAGGATTGCGCCGATGAGCCGCTCCTTGTCTTCGGTGAGGCGCAGCGCTTTTTCCGCTCCCGCATCGCCCTTTTCGGCAAGGGCGTGAAGTTTTCCCCGGCTCGCCGTGGTCAAGGCGGTCTCGGAGCCCGAGAACATGCCGGAAAAAACGAGCAGCACCAGGATTGCAATCCCGGTGCCCCAGATAGCCAAAAGTGATGACGCGTCGCTTGCCGTTTCCATTCCCGCTCAATCCTAGGGTCGTGTGAAGTGTTGGCCGGATCAGGCGCTTTCGTCCTGACCCAGAGGATGTTTTTCGAAGACGATCTCTTTCAATCGTGCATCGAGCACATGTGTGTAAATCTCGGTCGTCGCAATGGTGGCGTGCCCGAGAAGCGTCTGGATGACGCGCAGATCCGCACCATTTGCGAGAAGATGCGTCGCAAAGGCATGGCGCAATGTATGCGGCGAAATGCCCGATGGGTCGAGGCCCGCCACGGCTGCGATCTCCTTCACCAGCAGGAAAAACCGCTCCCGCGTCATATGGCCGCGCTTTCCGCGGGCGGGGAATAGGTGTTTGGAGGGCGCGCGCCCCGCCTTCACGGCCTCGCTGTCACGGGCATCGCGCAGCGCGATCCATTCCTGAAGCGCCTCCCGTGCGGGCGGAGACAGCGGCACCATGCGTTCCCGCCCGCCTTTGCCCCGCACCAGGATCATGCGCGGATCCCCGCGGACGCTCGTGATTGGCAGCGAGACCAATTCGCTGACCCGCAGACCCGTCGCATAAAGAAGTTGCATCAGGCAAATGTTGCGGGTTCGGTCCGCGGCGGAAAATACCGGGTCACCCGCCGCCTCCAAGAGCCGGCTCACGTCGTCTTCGCTCAGGGTGTCGGGAAGGGAGCGGGCCCGTTTGGGGCCTTTGATCAGAGCGGCGGGGTCGTCGGTGCGCCACCCTTCCAAATAGACAAAGCGGTAGAACTGACGGATCGCCGATAGCCTGCGCGCGCGGGTCGTCTGCGCCATTCCCCGGTCGGTTTGATCGGCGAGGTAGGCCTCGATCTCCGGGCGCGCGGCGCTGGCGTAATCATGGCCACGCTCCGCGAGGAACCCGGCGTAATCCTTAAGATCACGCGCATAGGACGACAGGGTGTTGGCGGCGGCATCCCGTTCCGCCTGGATGGCTTCAAGATAGAGCGAAAGCCAGTTTCGAGACATTGCGGCTACCGGCTCAATGCACGTCGAGGCCGCCCTGGAGGAGCGCCTCCACCGCGATTTGCCGCGCGGCGTCCTCCTGGCCCACAGCTCTCAGCGCGGCGAGGGCGCGCGCCAAGGCAGGTGGCGGCGTTCTGTCGCCGTCGGAAAGGCTGCCCACGGCGCGCAGGATCACCTCGCCTTGGCGACCCTCGCTAATTTCCGTGCGACCAGACTGTTCTAGGAGATCTTGCGACGCCGAATCGGAAAAAGCAGAGACCACCGCTTCGGCCGCCGGGCCTTGATCTCTGTCGCTGAACTCCGCCAACGGGCCTTCTCCGTCGAGGATGGCGAGGAGGGCCGCATGGCGCGGCGCGGGTTCGTCGGGAGCATAGGCCAAGGCCGGGCCGGGCAGACCGGCAAGAAGCAGGAGTTCGAAAATGCGGGTTCGGGTCTCCTCCGGCACAGACCGCGGCGGGATCAGGGCCAGACGATCCGCGTAGCCTTCGGCGAGAGCGACCCGAAAGCCCGCTTCGGTGAGGCGCGCATCGGCCTCGGCCAAGGCGGGGGCAACCTCGTCCTGATCACCTGTCCCAAGGGCGGCATCGAGCGCCTGGATCGCGGAGGCTCTATCCCAAACCCCGCCCGAGGCTGCCGGGGCGCCTGCGCGAAAGGCGGCCAGGAGAGGCGCGTAGGAGATCGCGCCGGTCCGCACGAGCCGTTCTGCCGCCTCGATCCGGATCCGCATCGGGGTGTGCACGGTAAGATCGTGATGGAGAAACGCACGGGGCAGCGGGCCTGGCGGGCGAGGCAGACCAACAGCTTCGCGCATCAGGAAATCCAGCGGTGTCATCGGTTCCGACACAGGCGGCACCGGCGCCTCTTCGAACAGGACGGGATCGAGAAACCGTCCCAAGAGCGCCTCCTGATCCGGCGGGATCGAGCCCAAATGCTTGCCCAATGTCAGCGTGATTTCCGCGGCATTCCAATCGCCACCGCGCGCGAGGCAAAAGATGCGCGCGGGCAGGGTGGGCGACAAAGCGGGGTTGCGGCGCAGGGCATCGCAAGGCGGCTGAGTTCGGTCCGTGAGCAGGCCGATATCGAACCAGCGCCGGAAGAGCGCGGGGTCAGCGGGGCTGACGGGATTGGCAAAGGCAATAAGCGCATCCGCTTGTTCAAGTGCGCCTTCGCGCAAGAGCCGGTCGATCCGTGCCGTGAGCAGGCTCTCGCCACCGCTATCGTCTTCGGGAGGGTCCGTTTCCGCCAAGAGCAGGCGTATGAGCAGCGCCTGAGCTTCGGGCAGACCCGCTTCGGGCGTCTCTCTGACAAGCTGCCGCGCGGTCGCGGCATCTGTTGGTCCCCACAGGTTCGGGGAAAACCCCGTGGTCTCGCTCGGCAAGACACCGATCGCATCGCGCAAGGCTGGCGCGAGTGGAGTGACCGCGACGGGCTCTGGCACCAATGGCGACGGCGCCTCGGTCGCCGGCGCATGGGTCATCGGCGCCTCGAGGCTTTCCGAGAGCCACGGGATCGCACTCCGCGGCGCTTGGGCGAGCGCTCCGCTCAAGAAGCAGCAACTCCAACCGACAAGCGCGAGGCCGAAGACGCGGAGGCTGCGCTTCACATTGCCTCGACGGGGCGTGAAATCTCGGCGCGTGGCGCTGGCAAGTCGGAGAAGACTGCCAAGCCAAGCAACCCAAATACCCCGGCGAGGATCAGGTAGATGACGGCGCGAAAAACGTATCGCATTATGATCTGCTCTGCCTTGGCGGCTCTTGTGCCGCATTTTCGACTGTTCAATCCCTGGGACTTGGCCGTAAACGCGTTAAGAGAGAGTTTACTAAGGTTGCAACCCGACCGCAAATGTAATGATGAGACATGCCAATCCTGTGTCCACAGAGTTCGACCGCTTCTTGCTGAACCGTACGCTCGTTCTCATTGGGCTGATGGGTGCGGGGAAGACCAGCGTTGGCAAACGCGTTGCAGCCCTCCTAGAGGTTCCATTCGTCGATTCCGACGTCGAAATCGAGGCGGCCGCCGGGATGCCGATCCCCGAGATTTTTGCGCGCTACGGCGAAGAAGGCTTCCGCGATGGGGAGCGTCGTGTGATCGCGCGGCTGCTCACATCGAAGCCCCATGTCTTGGCGACGGGTGGCGGCGCTTTCATTCAGGCGACAACACGAGACGAAATCCTTGAACTCGGCACGAGCGTCTGGCTCAGGGCCGATGTCGAAACGCTCTGGCAGCGGGTGCGCGGCAAACCGGGCCGACCGCTGCTGGAGACCCCAGACCCGCGCGCAACGCTGGAAGCCCTTCATCGCGAACGCGCGCCGGTCTATGCCCTTGCCGACGTGACGGTGGACAGCCCGCCCGATGCGAGCCACCAGAGCATGGCCGAGCGCATTCTTGCATCGGTGTGGGACCGCGATGCGCGCCACCCGGATGCGCCGCAAACATTGGAGAAGGTGCTGCCATGACAAACCTCACGGTGAAGGTGCCCCTTGCGGAGCGGGCCTACGACATTCGGATCGGCCCCGGCCTGCTCGCGACGGCCGGAGTAGAAATCGAGCCGCTCCTGCGCCGCAAACGGGTCTGCGTCGTCAGCGAAGAGCGGGTCGCGGCATTGCATTTTCCTGCGCTCCAGCAGGGTTTGGCGCGCGCGGGGATCGAGGCCGATCTGCTGACATTGCCCGCCGGAGAGGCTACCAAATGTTGGCGCGAACTGGAGCGGACGGTTGAATGGCTGCTCGCGCAGAAGGTCGCCCGCGACGATGTGGTGATTGCCTTTGGCGGCGGCGTGATCGGCGATCTGGTCGGTTTTGCGGCCGCGATCCTGCGCCGGGGCGTCCGGTTCGTCCAAATCCCCTCGACGCTGCTGGCCCAAGTCGACAGTTCGGTCGGCGGCAAGACCGGCATCAATTCGGCCCTGGGCAAGAACCTGATCGGCGCCTTTCATCAGCCCTCTTTGGTCCTCGCGGACACAGACTTGATCGCGACGCTCCTGGAGCGGGATTATCTCGCGGGCTATGCGGAGGTCGCGAAATACGGGCTCTTGGGCGACGAGGCTTTCTTCGATTGGCTGGAAGCGGCCAAGCTTCGGCCCGATGCCGGAAATTTGCCTTCTTTGATGGAAGCTATTCGCCGCTCCTGCGAGATGAAGGCCGATATCGTCGTGCGGGACGAAACCGAACAGGGCGACCGGGCGCTTCTCAATCTCGGCCACACCTTTGGTCATGCCCTGGAGGCCGCGACCGGGTATTCGGACCGGCTGCTCCATGGCGAGGCCGTCTCCGTGGGATGCTTGCTCGCGTTTCAGGCCAGTGCAGCACTTGGTCTTTGTTCGCAGGAGACCCCAAGCCGGGTGGCCAAGCATTTCTCCGATATGGGCATGAAGCACAATGTCTCCGACATTGCAGGCGATCTGCCCGATGCCGACGGGCTTTTGGATCTCATGTCGCAGGACAAGAAGGTGAAGAACGACCGGATCGTGTTTGTGCTGGCGCGCGGGATTGGCGAGGCGTTCGTCTGTCCGGATGCCGATATTCCGACGATTCGCAGCGTTCTCTCAGAGGGACTGCGCGCCCGTGCCGCGTGAACCGAATTTCAACACTGTGTCACTTTTTGCGTGAACTGGCAGTTCCTTGCGGACAATACCCCCGGTGATTGACTAGAAAGAACCATGGTTTAGGGTCCGCGCGAGGGAATCGATACGACTTGCTAACCCGCGCCGTTATAGACTTGCCCCGTTCGGGGTCGCCTTTGGAGTTCGTCTGCCACATGCCTCTGTCTGGATCAGATACGATACCACCGCTTCGCGCCATTCTTCTGGCCGGTGCTGTGTCGTGCTTGGCGGTTTCGCATGTCTCGGCGCAGGCAATACCAGATGAGGATCCGACGGAAGTCGGCACCGGCGAGTTCGATATTCCCACCGGGCCTGAGAATTTTGTCGAACTCGAAACCGCGGGAAATGAGAATTTCGTCTTGGACGGAGTGGCCCCGGGACTGCTCGGAAATGATGGGGTGCTTGATGCACCGAACCCTGACGCGGTGATGACGATCCGAGGCGGGATCCAGGTCAGCCCCGCCTATTTCGGTTCGGATGAATCGGAGCTTGGGCCGGATGCGTCCTTCCGGATCGACTATCTGCGCTTCCCCAATGGCTTCGAATACGGCTCGTCGCAAACGGTCGGTTTCCGACAAGGCTTCGGACTTCAAGGCGCTTTCAAGTTCATCGGAAAGCGCGATTCCAGCGAGTATGATGAGATTGATGGCCTCGACGATGTGGACCTCTCCATCGAAGCCGGGCTGGGTGTGGGCTACGAACAGCGCAACTACCGCGTCTTCGCCAATGCCCGCTACGGAGTCATCGGGCATAACAGCTGGACCGGGGAAGTAGGCGCCGATGGGATCGCCTATCCGGTCGATGGGCTGACGCTCACCTTCGGACCACGGCTTTCGCTGGGAAGCGACCGGTTTGCCGAGACCTATTACGGTGTCAACGAGAGGGGCGCAGAGCGCTCGGGCCTTTCGGAATTCGATGCGGAGGGCGGGCTGCTCGGGGTCGGTGTCGTGGTTGCGGCCCGGTATCTCTGGAACGAGCGCTGGGGCGTTGAAGGCGCGGCGCGCTATGACCGTCTCACCAATGACGCCGCAGACTCGCCGATCACCGAGGCCGGATCATCCGATCAATATACGTTTACGCTCGGAATCACGCGCCGCATCAGCCTCGATTTCTGAAGGTATTCCAATGTGTTTCGGTGCGATGCTCACATCGCGCCTGACTCTTGCGGGCTCCCAATTGGCCATCGCCATTCAAGACAGGCAGACGGTTTGAGCCTCTAAGGTTATTGGGCTCTGAAAGGGCGCCTAGATTGTTCTGCTAGCTCGACAACGCGACGTCAAACGGCTTTAGGAAGCGCCGCTAGCCTATTGATCTGATTGCTATTTCATTTGCGCAGAAGGCCGGCTCATTGCCCGTATCGTTGCATCGCCTTCTGCCGCGCGATGCCACTGTCTTGATCCGACACGCCCAGGAGGTTGGCCACAAGCCGCAAGAGTGCGTGCTCGTCCTCGTTGACGCCGTCTGCCGCCGCCACGCGCCACAACCCTTCGACCACGCTCGTGCGGTTTTCGTAAGGCACGGCATCCTTGATGACCCGTGTGAAGCGAACGGTGTCCGGCGCGTCTGACTCCGCCGTCTCGCCATCGTGGCGCAACGCGCTCGCTTCCGTGTCCCCGAGCCGATAGGTCTCCGCCAAGACACGCTCGATCCGTTCGCGCTCTTTCGCGGTGTAATCTCCATCGGTGCGCGCAACCCGCACCAGAAGGGCGGCCATGGCGAGGCGGGCCTGGGTCTCGGGAAGGGGTTCGGGTGTCGGGTCGGCGAAGAGCCGGTGGAGCAAATCAGCGATCATTCTCAACGTATATCCAACTGAGCGGCTTAAACCAATCGCGATTGCTCGACCGCGGCGCAGTCACTTACGCAAAACAGATCGGGTGGAGGACTGCCCGGCAAGGACGGGGTGCGCGGAACATCTCCGGAAGGTTTGACACTCTGGATTCGCGTATGTTTGACACATCAAGACCGAGTGTTGAGGAGAGACGAATATGCGTTTTGCTGCCCGGCCGGGGCGAATTCCTCGTCGTGTTGTTTCCCTTCTGGTCGCATCACTCCTCCTTCTGATGCCAACGCCTGGAATGCCCAACAACCTTCCATCCGTGGAGGATTTTCGCGGAGCCCTGTTCGTGTGCAGCGGCGGGACTGTGACATCGAGTGGGGTTTCCGCGGAAGCGGGAGTTGACGCATTCATTTCAATGATCCGGCGCGGCATAAGGGCGGACTTGGATGCGGGCGGTTCGTTGTCGCAAGAGGATATTGGGAAAGTGTTCCAGCAAGCATTTGCAGAGGGCGAGCGATTTCAGGTCTATCAGTTGTATACGGACTGCTTAGAAAACTTCATCTCGCCGTTGGTGCTGGGCGAAAACGGGTCCGGGCCTGGCCTGCAAGTCACTTCAGACTTCACGACCGTCGTGTTCGAAGCTTATGAGATCGATGATATCGCGGTGATAACCTTGGGCATTTCTGGCTTCAAGGAGAGTAGAAATCTGGGGATAGTGACAGGAAGTTTCCGCGGCCTCACGTCGTCAGGCGGAATTTACACTCTTGCCGATATGGCGGGGCTTCAAGAATGCGCCGACCACAAGGGCAACCGAAGGGATTGTGGCGTTCCAGTTAATGTAGGTGACAATCTCACGGTTCTCCTCACTTTCGAAAAGATCGGCGGACGTGTGGGTAGGCCAGAAGAGCAAAAGACATTTTCGTTCTCGGGAAATGTCGTATTCAGAGGTGAGGATGAAAACCTCGGTCTGCGCCAAATACCGCTCGTAGCACTCAATTAAACCAATCGCGATTGCTCGACCGCGGCGCGGATGAAATCGGCAAATAGCGGATGCGGCGCAAAGGGTTTTGACTTTAGTTCCGGGTGAAACTGCACTCCGATGAACCAGGGATGGCCAGGGATCTCGACGATTTCAGGCAGTTTGCCATCAGGAGACACTCCCGAGAAGCGGAGACCGCATCCTTCGAGCTTTTCACGGTAGGCGATATCGACTTCGTATCGGTGCCGGTGACGCTCGGAAATCGCCAGAGAGTCGTAGATTTCCGCAGCCTGGCTGCCAGGTGACAGGACCGCGTCATAGGCGCCAAGGCGCATTGTCCCGCCCTTATCGTCGGTCACTTCGCGCTTGATCGTCCGGTTGCCCTCGACCCATTCCTTGAGGTGGTAGATCACGTGGAGAAAGCGGCTCGCGCCGGTTTCGTAGTCGAATTCCTCCGAACCGGCTTCTTCGAGGCCCAACAGATCCCGCGACGCCTCGATAACGGCAAGCTGCATGCCGAGGCAGATCCCGAGATAGGGCACCTTGCGCTCACGCGCGAACCGCGCCGCGCGGATCTTGCCCTCCGTGCCGCGTTCGCCGAACCCTCCCGGCACCAGAATTGCGTGGAATTCTTCTAGGATAGGCGCGATATCGCTGTCGGACTCGAACACTTCCGCATCGATCCACTTGGCGCGCACCCGAACGCGATTAGCAATTCCGCCATGGGTGAGTGCTTCCGCGATCGACTTATAGGCGTCTTCGAGCTGGGTGTATTTACCGACGATGGCGATCGAGACATCACCTTCTGGGTGTTCGATCCGGTCGACCACGTCCTGCCAACGGTCGAGCTGGGGGCGCGGCGCGGGTGCGATCCCAAAGGCGTCGAGAACCGCCTGATCTAGGCCCTCCTTGTGATAGGCGAGCGGCGCCTCGTAGATCGATTTGAGATCGCAGGCCGTGATGACGCTTTCGGGCCGCACGTTGCAAAAGAGCGCGAGCTTCGCGCGCTCCTTTTCCGGGATCGGCGTCTCGGAGCGGCACACAAGCACATCCGGCGCGATGCCAATCGAGCGCAGTTCCTTGACCGAATGCTGGGTGGGTTTGGTCTTCAACTCGCCCGAAGCGGAGAGATACGGCAGAAGCGTAAGATGGACAAAGATGCACTGGCCGCGGGGCTTTTCTTGGCCGAACTGCCGGATTGCTTCGAAGAAGGGCAGCCCTTCGATATCGCCTACGGTTCCACCGATCTCGCAGAGCATGAAGTCGACCTCATCGGATCCGACTTCGATGAACTCTTTGATTTCGTTGGTAACATGCGGGATGACCTGGATCGTTTTGCCCAGGTAATCGCCCCGTCGCTCCTTATCGAGCACGTTCGAGTAGATGCGGCCCGACGAGACGGAATCGGTGGCGCGCGCCGAGACACCGGTGAAACGCTCGTAATGACCCAGGTCGAGATCGGTCTCCGCACCGTCATCGGTGACGAACACTTCGCCATGCTCGAAGGGCGACATCGTGCCCGGATCCACATTGAGGTAGGGATCGAGCTTGCGGAGGCGCACCGAATAGCCGCGCGCCTGCAAGAGCGCCCCAAGCGCCGCGGAGGCAAGCCCTTTTCCGAGCGAGGAGACAACGCCTCCCGTGATGAAAACATACCTTGCCATGAACGCTTTTCCCGCTTCCGGCCTGTCTGCGCATACGTCTGCATGAGACCATGCAAGACACTGGAGGCTCTGCCCTCACGGGACCCAACTTATAGGCCAGCCCGAAGCCCGCGGCAAGGGTCTCTGCCCCTAGATGGTGTATTTGCCGGAAAACAATCAACCATAGGCAGCGGATCTGTCCGAACGAGTGCTATTCTGCGGCAGGCGGCGCGGAGGGGCCATCCGTGGAAGGCGGCACGGCGGGGCCATCGGTTTGCGGCAGTTGCGGCAAGAGATCGTCGCCAAGCTGTGGCAGGCTCGTGGGTGCGGGCGCGCTGTCCTCGGTCCCGACACCGATCACAGAGTCTTGCGCGGCATCGCGGGCCGCGAAGATTGTCAGTGTGAGGGAGGTCACCACGAAAGCGGCCCCAAGAAGCCACGTGAGTTTCGACAGGGCCGTCGCGGCCCCGCGACCGGTCATTACACCGCCGCCACCGCCGCCGCCGATACCAAGCCCTCCGCCCTCGGAGCGCTGAAGGAGAACAACGACGATGAGGGCAAGCGCCAGCAACAAGTGAATGGTGAGGACGACAGCGGCCATGGGATCCTTCGTGTCGGTTCGCGAACCCGCGTGTCTCTACCGATTCGCCGCGCGCTTGTCGATGCACAAGACGCGGAATCCTGCACGCGATTGATGCCCCCGCCTGCTGGAGTTAACCATCCCGCAGCACTACCGACTGTCACGACCTTGTGCGTCCGGGGCGCAATGCATACTCTCTCGTCGCATCGTCAGAGTGGAAGGCAATGTTCTTCAGCAGTTTATCGGGACGTTTCCTCGGTCTCACGATCATTTTTGTGATGATCGCAGAGGTCCTGATCTTCTTGCCGTCCGTCGCTCGTTTCCGGCTCGACTATCTGCAGAACCGTCTCGATCTCGCGCAACTCGCCGCCCTGGCCGTGAGAGCGTCGCCGGACGGCGAATTGTCTCCCGAACTGAACCGCGAGTTGCTCGACACGGCGGATGTTATGATTGTCGTGTTGCAAAGCGACGGGGTCCGCAGGCTGGCCCTCTCTGATGAAATGCCGCAGCCGCCGGACGCAACCTACGATATTACCGATCCTTCACCCTGGGCGCTTCTGCGCGGCGCCATCCGGGTTTTCCTGACGCCCGAGAATCGGGTCATCCGCGTGGTCGGCGAAACACGGCAGGGCATAGAGGGCAGGGTGGATGTGGTGCTCAAAGAGGCGCCGCTGCGCGAGGCGCTCATCGCCTATGGCCTCCGGATTCTGGTGATTTCGCTCATCATCTCCGTGGCCACAGCGGCGCTGCTTTTTCTTGCAGTGCGGCAAATCATCGTGCGCCCCATCAACCGTGTGATTGCGCATATGGTTGATTATCGGGACAACCCCGAGGACACGACGCGCATTATTATGCCGCGGAGCCGGACCTACGAGCTGAACCAGGCCGAGAATGCGCTCCACGATCTGGAAGTCCGGCTCACCGGCGCGCTCCGCCAGAAGGAGAGGCTGGCGGCGTTGGGCCGAGCGGTCGCGAAGATCAGCCATGACCTGCGCAACATGCTCACCACAACCCAGCTTCTTGCAGATAGCCTGGAAGCGATCCCGGATCCCAAGGTCCGGAGGATCACGCCGAAACTCGTGAAGTCCCTAGCCCGCGCTGTGAGCCTCTGTGACCGCACGCTGACGTTTGGGCGCGCGGAAGAGCCGCCGCCCGATATTGAATTGCTCCCGCTCGCGGATCTCGCGCGCGAGGTTGTCGAGAATGAACGCCAGACGATCGGCTCCGATCTCGTGGAGATCCGCTCAGAGGTGCCGGAGGATATGTTCGTTGGCGCCGATCTCGAACAATTGTTCCGGGTGCTGTCCAATCTGGTACGGAACTCCGCACAGGCGATTGTGGCGAGCGGAAAACCGGGGCGTGTCTCGGTCGAGGGCAGTGAGGCCGATGGGCGCAGCTTCATCCGGGTGGTCGATTCGGGGCCCGGTCTGCCGGAGAAGGCCAAAGAGAACCTGTTTCGCCCGTTTCAGGGCGGCGCGCGCCAGGGTGGGAACGGTCTTGGCCTTGTCATTGCAGACGAAATCGTGCGTGGACATGGCGGAACGTTGATGTTGGAGGTTTCTGACGAAAACGGAACGGTCTTCGCGATATCGCTTCCCGCCCTGAGATCTGCGGCGCGTGCACAGGGCGCCTGAGATCGCAGCAGGCGAAAGACGTCTCAGGTTGATGTGAATTTGAAAGCGCTGGCCCAGCGCCTATTTAACGATCCGGCTGTTGCAAGATCCTGGGAGGGTGTAGCTTGTGGGGCCGTTGGAATGATTGAGGGAACGTGGGTTGGGACGCATCGCTGAAGGGATAAAATCCTGCGGGCTGACGTGTTGCGCGGTCAGGGTGCGGGCTCGGAGTGCAAGTGAAGGCGTGGGGCGCCCGTCTTGAAAGTGCCTTTTGCCTCTGTCGATGTCACCGTCGATCTCTGGTCAGGCCTGCTCTCACTGCGCGATGGCACGGAGCCGACCTGCTGCGATATGCGCCAGGACCCGGCCTACAAGCTCTATGCGCCCGTCGCCGCGCGGCGGGGTTCGGGGCATTTGCTGTCGCAGGTCGGGCAGTCGCTCGATGGGCGGATCGCAACGCCTTCGGGCGACGCGAAGGATGTCTCGGGCGAAGACGGGATCCGCCATCTGCATCGCTGCCGCGCGCTGGTCGATGCTGTTGTCGTCGGGATCGGCACGGTCGTTTCGGACAATCCGTCGCTGACCGTGCGCGCCGTCGAAGGTCCCAATCCGCAACGCGTGGTGATCGACCCAAATGGCCGCATGCCCGCTTCCGCGAAGATGCTTTCCGATGGCCATCCGCCGCCGATCATCGTGCAAGGCCCCGAAGGTCCGGACCGACATGGGCTCGATGTACTGACCGTTCCGTGGGACGGCCGCTATTTGTCGCCCTGCGCGATCCGGCGCGGCCTCGCGGAGCGCGGAATGGAGCACATCCTGCTTGAAGGCGGCGGGACCACGATCTCGGTCTTTCTGGGCGCCGGATGCGTCGACCGGCTGCATGTGACGGTCGCTCCGCTCATCATCGGCGCTGGCCCGTCCGGCCTGCGCTTGCCGGAGATCCAACTTCTGTCCGAAGCGATGCGCCCCGAAATGCGGGTCTACGACATCGGCTCGGACGTGCTCTTCGATTGCCAGATGCAGCCAGCCTGAATGTCTGACGGCGAAATCGCCTGGGATTTACGACACTGCGGATTTCGGCACTGCCAAGAGGTCGGTATGCCCCACGGTGCAGGACCCGCCCTCTGGCAACGGCGTATGGGCGTCGGCCCAGCTTTGCAGCGCGGCCGCATCCATGCCGCCCTCCGCGGCGAGCGCGGATTTTATCCCGGAGACAAACTCGGTATGCACAGGATCTGAGACCGATTCGATCTTCCAAGGGCTCGGCGCCGTGAACGTTTCGTAGCCCAATTCATTGAATACCGCTTCGGCGACCTTGGCGGCATCGGGCCCAAGCGCGGTGCCAAGCCCCTTGTCTGATTTCTGATGGCTGTTGAACGCGGCAACGACATCCGCATCCAGCGCGTGTTCAGGTGTCCAGGCCATCTCTCCGTCATAGGTGAGAGCGGCGTAGAAAAGCGCGCCGGAGGCCGCAACTTGGCCTGCAAGCCCGCGGATCCACGCCTCTGAACACAGGTCGAGCAGGGCCGTCGCGGTCACGAGATCCACCCCGTCGAAGAGCTCTGGGGCAATCTCGGCAAGATCCATCTGAACCGTTTCCGCAAATGGCTTGCAGAGCCTCTCCGCGATGGCCAGAAGCGCCGGATCGTTGTCGATCAACCGCCAGTTATGGGTCGCGGCCTGGGCCGAGGCAACGGCGCGGAACGTTGCTCCAGTGCCGCAACCGAGATCGACGATATTGGCTTTCTTTCCGGGCGGAAGCAGTTCGATTGTCTTGCGCAGAAGGCTGCGGTCCCGGGCGGCGAGATCGAGGGGCTCGCGCATCGCAAGCCAGCTGCTGGTGAAGCTGTTCATGCGATATGTCCAATCCGGTCTTCGTGGCGTGCGGTTTCGATGCTGGCTACGATGGTCTTTGCGGCATCTGACCAGGTTGGCAGGCTTTGGCCCGCCTTCCAGGCGCCATCGGAAAACTTCGACAAAAGCTCCCCGCTCTCGATCAGGCGCCGCAATGCCCCGGCGAATGCATCGGGATTGTCGGGCGGCACGAGGAACCCGGCCTCCTCGGGGACCAGGTCGGACACGGCCGCAACACCGCACCCAACGATGGGCAGGCCATGGGCCATCGCCTCGGCGAAGGCCATGCCATACCCCTCATACCGGCTGGCTAAGGCAAAAATGCTTGCGGTCATCATCTCATACTCCACTGTTTCCACAGCACCTACAAACTCTACTCTGTCTTGAATTCCAGCGTCTTCCGCTTGCCGCCTCAGAGTGCGTGCCAGCGCAGGGTCCGCGGAATCCGAGCCCACAATGCGGGCGTGCCAGTCCAAATCCTTCAGGCACGCCAAAGCAGCGAGGAGCGTATCGAACCCCTTGCGCGGGATCAAGCTGCCAACGCTGAGGATGCGCGGACGCTCCGGTATATGGGCGCGGCGGCGCCAACTGCATCCGGGCGGGACAGATGTGATGCAGCGCGACGGGACATGAAACCGCGCCGCCACCTCCCGCGCGGTTTCCGGGGAGGTCACGATAATCCGTCTGGCATGGGGCAGGGCGGCCCGCTCGGTTGCATCGAGTTTCGCCGCGTCGGCCTCGGTCAGGCCGTTTTCGAGGCACAGCGGGTGATGGACGAGCGCCACGAGGTTGAGACGGTTGGCCTCGGCCGCGACCACTCCGGGCATAGCGCTAAATGCCAGACCATCAATCAGAACGGAGCCACCATCGGGGATCGCGCGAAGGCTCTCATGCGCCTGTGCCAGTGAGCCGAGATCGGGCATGGGGAAGTCGTCCTCCCAATGCAACACCTCGACCTCGTGCCCCAGCGCCCGAAGCTCGGCAATGACCATGCGGTCATACCCATACCCTCCGGTGCGGGCATTCAGATCGCCTGGGATGGCAAACCAGAGCTTCATCGACGGTCGGTCGGTCCCTTGCTCAGATCTCGGCTTCGTAGGAAGCCCGCGCCACATGGGATTCGTGGAGCGTAATTCTCAGTTTGCGCACAGGTTCCCCTCCAATTCCCATCGCCCCGTTTCTTACCTTACTTGCGATGCGAACGAAAATCTCGTGGGCGAGAAATTCTGTTGTTGTGACTTTCCCTTCGAATTCTGGAACCTCGTCGAGATTGGCGTAGTTGAACGGCGCCAGGACTTCCTCCAGGATTTGCGTGGCCAGCCCGATGTCTATCGCCAGGCCGTTTTCATCGATCCCCTCGGTGAAGAAGGCCGCATCGACGACAAAGGTAGCGCCGTGCATGCCTTGGGCAGGACCGAACACGTCCCGGGGGAGAGAATGGGCGACCATGATGTGGTCGCGAACTTCAACTGCAAACATGCCGGTCCTTTCAGTCGTAGCGGATGCGGTGGCAAAGGGTGTTGGGATCTTTCAAGATCGCGCCGTAGTGGTCGGGGAGATCGGCGAAGGCGCTCTCGCCGGTGATCAAGGCATCGAGCCGCGCGTCGCGCAGCAGATCGAGCGCTTTGGCCAATCGGCGTCTGTAGCTCCAGCGCGCGCGCCGCTCCGCCGGGATGCTGCCCACCTGGGAGCTGACAATCGCAAGCCTCCGGCTGTGGAAGGCGCCGCCGAGCGGAACGCGGGTTTGGCCGGAGCCGTGCCAGCTCGCTTCAATGATCCGCGCCTCGAACCCCGCGCAACCGATTGCCGTGTCGAGCCCGCTTTCGTGGCCCGACGCATGGATGACCACATCGCAGTCTTGCGGCGCGGCATGTGGTGGTGAAAAGGCGAGGCCCAGCTCCGCGCAGATCGCACTACGGCTGTCCGCGATATCGATGACCGCCACATCCGTGCCCGGGATCCGCGACGCCAGCCATGCTGACAGGAGCCCAACGACACCGGCGCCGACCACCGCAATCCGGTCGCCCGGGCCGATGCCTGCATCCCAAACCACATTGAGCGCGGTTTCCATATTCGCGGCCAGAACGGCGCGGCTCGCTGGCAATTCGGGCGGCAGCGGCGCCACGGCGGCGGCAGGCACCACGTAGCGATCCTGGTGGGGATAGAGACAAAACACCTCGCGCCCGAGCAAGTCCGGCGGTCCGGCCTCGACGCACCCCACAGAGATATATCCATAAGCGATGGGCGCGGGAAATTGCCCTTGCATGAACGGTGCGCGCATGCGGTCATGCTCTGTGGGGGGCACGCGGCCCGCAAGGACCAGCGCTTCGGTTCCCCGGCTGATGCCGCTGAAGCGCGTCCGGACAAGAACATCCCCGTCGGACGGGTCCTCCAGGACGCCGCGCCGCAGACGCACAACGTCGGGCGCCTCAATCCAGAGCGTCGTCGTCCTTATTGCGCCGGATACCTTGGCTGCCGCCGCCCCGCTATCCGAGCGAGCTGGCTCTGACACCCTGCGATCCCCCCTGCCGTCCTCGATCCTGCCGGACATAGGCGATCGAGCCGAGGGGTCAACGACGTTTTTGCCTGCCGGGTTCCGAGGGCCGCGCGGGATCAACAGCGCCCAGGGCGTCAGGCTCTATCGATCGGGGTGAGCCGCCAAGCTTCCTCCCGGCCCGTGCAACGGTCGCGAAGCGGGCCTTCAATGGCAGCACTTGCCAGCCGTTCGATCTGAAAGTGCCCCCTATAGAGGCTTCGGATCTCGGCTTCGGGGACCGAGAAGGGCGGACCGTCGGTCTGGCTTTGATCGTAGTCATAGCTGATCAGGAATTGCGGTCTCCCCGGACACAAACGCCCCAGGCTTTTGGCATAATCGGGGCGCATCTTCGCGGGGAGCGCGACCAGCGCCGCTCGGTCATAGATCGCGTCGACTGGCCCTAGATCGGCGCCTTGCAACGCGAAGAAATCTCCGAACCAGAGCACCAGTTCGCCTGCCGCGAACCTTGTGAGGCCGCCGATCTCTGAGATCTCCGGGACAAGCGCGAGCCGCTCAAACACTTCCAGGACAGCCTCGCGGTTCAACTCGATGCCGCTGACCCGAAGGCCCTGGCTCAGAAGCCAATCGATATCGACTGTCTTTCCGCAGAGCGGCAAGAACACATGCGCTCCCGCAGTGAGGTCCAACGCGGCAAAATGTGCGGTGAGATGTCGGTTCGGTGCGCCCTCGTGGAAGGCGATCCTGCCCTCCTTCCACCGGCTATGCCAGAAGTCTGCTTCCATGATCTGCTCAGCTCCCTGCGCGCGCCGCCCGATGGCTCTGCATATGGTTCAGCGACCTTCTCTCAACCAGGGCAGAAAATGGCCACACGAACCCAACGTGACCTCCTCGCCGAGGTGAGACAGCAGTTCCGCCTCGCAGACTTAAAGGCCCGCAGCATTGGCGAATTGATCGCGATGGATCTCAGCGCGCTCTCCAACGGGTCCGAAGTCCGGAACGGGATGTATGTGATCAATGCTCTCTTGGACGGTCGGTGCCGACTGGATACGAATGAGCTTTGAGAATGCGGGATCAGGGACCATCCCGCCAGGACGTTTCGTCGGGCCTGTCCTGGCCTTTGACGCGAACCCGCCGGTGCGGATCGCGCGTGTCGCTGTCCACCCGTCGACGAATTTTCCGGGCTTCACAGAGGCTTACGTGTCTGTCCGAGAGAATGCTCTCTGGATCAACACGACCGGCCTCACCGTCACGCCGGCGACCACGCTGTTCCTAACCCTAGACCTCGACGCGTGACGATAGCGCCTCAGCGTGAGCGGACCATGCCCACGATATCGCAGGTTTGCGCGATAATCGGCTCGGCGATTTCGGCCGCGCGGTTGGCGCCATCGCCCAGGATCCGGTCGATCTCGGTCAGGTCGTCTAGATAGGCCGACATCCTGGCGGTGATCGGCGAAAGATGCGCCACGGCAAGTTCGGCCAGCGCGGGCTTGAACGCGGAGAACGGCTGCCCGCCATGCTCCGAAATCACCGCCTCGGGACTGGTATCCGCGAGCGCCGCATAGATGTTCACGAGGTTCCGTGCTTCCGCACGATCCTTCAAGCCCTCGATGTCTGAGGGCAGGGGCTCGGGATCGGTCCGCGCCTTGCGGATCTTTTGCGCAATCGCATCGGCATCGTCGGTGAGGTTGATGCGGCTCATGTCCGAGGCGTCAGACTTCGACATCTTCTTGGTGCCGTCGCGCAGCGACATCACCCGCGTCGCGCTGCCTTCGATCAGCGGCTCGGGCATCGGGAAGAACTCCGTGCCGAAATCGTTGTTGAACTTCGCCGCGATGTCGCGGGTCAGTTCCACATGCTGCTTCTGGTCCTCGCCCACCGGCACATGGGTCGCGTGATAGGCCAGGATATCCGCCGCCATCAGCGCGGGATAGGCATAGAGGCCGAGGCTCGCATTCTCGCTGTTCTTGCCGGCCTTGTCCTTGAACTGCGTCATCCGGTTCATCCAGCCGAGCCGCGCCACGCAATTGAAAATCCAGCCCAATTGGGCATGGGCGGGGACCTGGCTGTGGTTGAAGAGGATCGAGCGCTTGGGATCGAGGCCACAGGCAAGATAGGCCGCGGCCAACTCGCGCGTCGCTTGCTTGAGCTTGCCCGGGTCCTGCCAGACGGTGATCGCGTGCATGTCGACGACGCAGTAGATCGTCTCGTAATCCTCGTCTTGCATCTGCACAAAACGGCGCAACGCACCGAGATAATTCCCCAAAGTCAGATTGCCTGACGGCTGAATGCCGGAAAAGACGCGGGAGGCAAAGGTCGGCGCGGTCATGAAACGGTCTCATCGGCCAGAGGGAAAGCGGCGCGCTTATTGCCTCTCCTTGCGGCAAGGTCAACAGAGCGGGCCCTCGCGGCCTTCTCAGCCCCTTAACCCGCGAGAGGATAACACCGCATGTCGCGCCAGCTGAAGTTGCAATGACGCCTCAGTCATTGACCGGATTTTCCAACTGGACCACTCTCTTAGCCAAACGGGGAGACAGAATGGACCGACCGAGCTTCACCCTCGGCATCGAGGAAGAGTATCTGATCGTCGACCGGCAGACGCGGGATCTCGTGGCCGAACCCGATCCGGCCTATCTCAAGGCCTGTGGCGATATCTTCGGCGATCAGGTCTCGACCGAATTTCTCCAGTGCCAGATCGAGGTCGGCACACGGCCCCACCGCTCCGTCGGAGACGCCATCGAGGAGCTGCGCCACCTGCGCTGGGGTGTGGCAGACGCAGCCGAGCCGTTTGGGTATGCGGTGATCGCCGCCTCCACCCATCCTTTCGCGCAATGGAGGCAACAATCGCGCACCAAGAAGGAGCGCTACGAGGGGTTGTGGAGCGATATCGGCGGTCCGGCCTGGCGGCTCCTGATCTGCGGAATGCATATGCATGTGGGCATCGAGGATCCCGACCAGCGGATCGATCTGATGAACCAGGCCTCCTACTTTCTGCCCCATATGCTGGCGCTCTCAGGCTCCTCCCCGTTCTGGGATGGCACCGACACGCGGTTGTCGAGCTACCGGCTCACGGTGTTCGACGCGATGCCGCGCACGGGCCTGCCCGACCCTCTGTCGAGCTACTCGGAATATCTGCGCCTCATCGAGCACCTTGTGGCGGCAAGCTGCATCGAGGACGGCTCCAAGATCTGGTGGGATATCCGGCCCTCGTCGAAATTCCCCACGCTCGAACAGCGGATCACCGACGTTTGCCCTCGGCTCGAGGACGTGGCGGCGCTGGCAGCACTCTACCAATCGCTGCTCTCCTGGCTCTACCGGCTGCGCACCCGCAACCAGCGCTGGCGGATCTATCCCAACACCTTGATCGCAGAGAACCGCTGGCGGGCCCAGCGCTACGGCGTCGAGGGCAAGCTCATCGACCATGGTTGCGCGCTCGCGGTCCCGGTGAGCGACTTGGTGGAGGAACTGCTCGACATGCTGGGCGACGACGCCGCCGCTTTGGGCTGTGCGCGGGAGCTGCATGCACTCCGCCACATCGTCACGGAAGGCACGTCTGCGATGCGCCAACGGAAGGTCTACAGCCACGCCATCGCCTCGGGCGCTGAGAAACCAGCCGCCCTTCAAGCCGTGGTCGACAGCCTGATCGAGGAATTCACTTCGCATTGACGCAGAAGCGCTTGGCATTCGCCTATAAGGTCCGCAGGCGGCGGGGCCTGAGGTCTAATTTCGGCACGCAACCGCGCCGTTTTTCGCGCGTGCAGCAATTTTCGCGGCAATCGCTGTCTGTGCCCACTTGGACTTAGGGGGCGAGTGCCTACCTCTAGGGGGCCAAATCTAAAGGAAAGTTGACCCGATGCCGATCACCGACGCCGAAATTGCCCAGGCCCGCACCGCTTGGGGGGACGCCCTGATTGCGATCTCGAAAACCTTTGAGGCAGACGGAATTGACGGCGCCCGCCCACTTGCCGAGAGCGTGCTCGACTCCGCATATGGCTACAATCTGGGTCCGGTCTTGTTCAAACCCACACTGGCCAGCGGCGAGCAGACCTTCCGTCCGACCAAGAAAGGCGCGCTGTCCTACTTTGTTGCCCATGATCCCGACTACCCCCTCGATGGCGGATTTGGGATCAAAGGGTGGCGCGAGGTGCGGTCCGAAACATCGGCAACCTTAATTGAGGGAGATATCGCCATGTGGATGGGCTGGGTCTATTTCACCGACAAGAACGGCGATCTCACCAAGGTCGACAAAAGCTGGGGCTATAAGAAAGACGCCGAAGGAACCCTGCGCATCGTGCTGCACCATTCCTCCCTGCCGTATCAACCCTGAGGGCAGAGCGGCGCACGCAACCGGTGCTGCGGCGGGCCCCTAATCTCGTCGCCGACGTCACGACAAGAGCGGTGGAACCGGACCATACCGGTTCTCCGCATCCTCCGTGCCTTGGCAGAGCCAGAACAGCACCACGAAGTAGGGAACGATCGCGACAAGCCCAGAGGCGATCATGAAACCCGTCGAGAAGAGATCTCCCAATGCAGTCAGATAAGGGTTTTCAAGCGCAGAACCCGCAGCTTCTTGGGTTTCGTTGGGCCCACCTTCACTTGGGAAAAGGAAGCCCAGCGCAAACATGATCACGACCAAGGCGAGCAACGCCACAAGTGGGAAAAACAGATACCATCCCGGTCGGCCCGTGTCGTGCATTCTGCGCCACCCTGCCGCCAGTAACGGCAAGAGCGTCCCAAGCTGAAAGAGATTTGAGAGAAGGTAATTCTGTCCACCTGGCGACGGATCGGTCCCAAAGAGCGCCTCGTCAGCGAAAGAGAACACAATTCCGCCGACGATGATGAAGAGAACAAACCACCAGTATTCTGCGCGGCGCGCGCGGCCACTGAAGGTAATGTATTTCGAAAAGCAGGTGACGATTGCGGCTTTGAATGAACGCATATCTCAATGTCCTGATCGCAGAATAGTAGCGTGGGACGACACTACCCTACAACCGTGAGTCGAAAAAGGCGGGGGTCAGTTCACCCCTCAGCCGCCGGGAGCATTGTGGTTGCCCCTGGATGTCGTGTCGGACCGCTGCGGACGAGTGAGCCAATGGAAGCGAAACCCCAGCAGCGTGACGGATAGGATGCTCGCGAGAACGATGGCTTGGTAAACCCCGGCGAGGCCTTGACCCAGAGGGATCGCGAGCAGCCAAGCCGCGGGCACCAGCACGACGATGTAGTTGATGAACTGCAGCCCAGTGGGAAACCACGTATCGCCGCGCCCCCGGCACGCAGCATTCATAACCGTCTGCCCGCCATCGAAGATCGGCGTCAGCATCGCCCAGATCATCACCGGTAAGGCCACGGCAGCGACGGCTGCATCATCGGTGAAGAGCGCCACATAGATCTCGCGATTGAGCCCCAGGAGCAGCGTCATGGCGCCTGTCCCAAGACAGGCGAGGACAAGCCCGGTCCATCCCGCCCGCGCCATGCCCGGCCAGTCGTTGCGCCCCCAGGCATTGCCGACCCGCACCTGCGTCGCGCCCGCGATCCCGAACCCGATCATGAAGGTGAGTGCCAGGAACTGGAACAGGATGCCATGGGCGGCCAGCGCGAGGGCGCCAAGCTGACCAATGATCAGCACCAGAACGGCAAACGAAGACGCCTCGAAGAGAAACGCCCCCCCGGATGCCAAACCGATCTGCGTCTGCTCGCGCATCGGCGGCACGATTGAAGTCGTCTCGCGGCGGCGCAAGATGTCGCGCCGCAGATAGATCAGCATCCCCAACGCAGCCAGGCCAAAGGTGAACACGGTGGCAAGCGCGCATCCCACCGCCCCGAGGGCGGGGATCGGGCCCCACCCATGGACGAGGATCACGTTGAAGACGAGGTTCAGGACGTTCGCCGTCGCGATTGCGACAAATCCGGGGATCGGCCTTTCCAGGGCTTCCAGGTAAGCGGCGCAGACATAGTATAGCCCGATGCAGGGCAGGCCATAGGCCAGGATCGCCGTGACGCGCCCCGCCTGCGCGACAAGCGCCTCGCTCTGTCCCGCGAAGGCGTATAGATATCCGCTGAATTGCATCGGCAGCCAGAGGACCGCGCCTAAGATCAGAGCCAGAACCAGACCGCGGCGGAGGATCGTCCCGGTCGCGCCTGGGTTCTCCGCGCCCGTCTCCCGCGCGACAAGCACCGGCACACCGAGAAGCAGGCCGACAATCATGCCGACCAGACTGTCGTAGACGGCCTGACCGAGAATGTAATTCGCCAATTCCTGAGCACCCGCCCGGCCAAGCACGATCACGTCGATCATGCTCATCGTCACGAGCCCGACGCGGGACAGGATCATGGGCCAGGCCAGCACCAGGGTGCGCCGGACATGATAGAGATGGCTGCTGGTCGACACGGGCGGGAGGCTGCTTTGAAATGAGGTCGGCCCGGCGCAGTATCGCAGCAATAAGATTCGCGCAATGCGCTGCGCGGCCACAGCGCGCCCGGGGAATGGTGTGAGGTCCACCGCCAAGGCTGGACAAGTCGGGCCTCGCCCCGCATGCCCAGCCGGATCTGGATTCCACATGGGCGGTCTTACATGGAGATCATACTCCTGCTCGGTGCTGGGCTCGTCTTGCTTGTGGGCGGGGGCGAGCTTCTTGTGCGCGGTTCGGTCGGGGTGGCGACCCGCTTTGGCGTCTCCCCCCTGGTCATTGGCCTGACCCTGGTCGGTTTCGGCACCTCAACGCCGGAGCTCGTGACCTCTCTGCAGGCCGCGCTCGGTGGGTATCCCGGGATTGCCTACGGCAATATCGTTGGCTCCACCATCGCCAATACCCTCCTGATCCTCGGGGCCACCGCGGTGATCTGCCCGGTCTTCGTAAAGCGCGCGGCTCTCAAGCGCGACGGTGTCGCGATGCTCAGTGTCATCCTGATTTTCGCGGTGCTCGGCCTCACCATGCCGCTCGAACGCTGGATTGGGGCGGTCTTTGTCGCGGGGCTCGCGGGCTACATCTGGCTGGCCTTCCACCAGGAATCGCAAGGCGCGGAGCCCGGCGCCGTTCACGACAAGAGCAAGGCCTTGAAGGAGGCGGAAGCCGCGCTCACGCCCCCTGTCAAAGAGACGGGCTCGGTCCTCATTCCCCTAGTCATGGCGATAGTGGGTATAGGCGCAGTTGTCGCCGGCGGCGCCTTCTTCGTCGATGGTGCGGTTGCCCTGGCGCGTATCTTGGGAATATCCGAGACGGTCATCGGCCTCACCGTCGTGGCGCTCGGCACATCGCTCCCCGAACTTGTCACATCGGTGATGGCCGCCATGCGCAAAGAAACCGATGTGGCCTTCGGCAATATCGTCGGCTCCAATATGTATAACATCCTTGGCATCGGCGGCGCCACGGCGATGGTTGCCCCCGGTCCAATCCCGACCGACATCGCCAATTTCGACAGTCTCGTCATGCTCGGCGTGACGGCGCTGGTGATTTACTTCACCTATTCGGGCCGCACACTTGAACGCTGGGAAGGGTCTGTCCTGCTCGTGGGCTATGTGGGCTACATCGCCCTCGTCGTCGCGTGATCGTGGCCGCGGTCCCGCGCGGCGTTTACAGAGCAACGGCGGCCGGGTCGCGATAGGATTGTGGCGGCGATTTTAAGGCCTCAGCGGCTCTCTTTTGCCCTCCAAAAACATGAGCGACTCACAAGCCACTCTCGCAAAGCCTGTATATAACACTGATATTATTCAGTTATTTTTCCTCCCGTGCACAAGCCAATGCGAATGGTCAAGCGATAGCGACATTCCCATCCTCTCACGAGGATCGCAAAGGAGTATCTTGTGCCTCGCTCACGTTTCTACTGGCCCTTTGGCCTGTCGCTGCCTGCCCTTACCCTGTTTGCCGCCTCTGCCTATGCGCAGGAGGCCCCACAAGGTGCGTCCTTTCGTGTCGTCGGTGCGGCCATTGGGTCGGGGGAGACGGACCTCGGCGACGATGCGTCTTTGCAATGGACCCGCAGCATTGTCGGCGCTGAGTTCCTTTGGACGCGCTCGCCGCGCAACTCCTACGGGGCTGAACTTCTCCTCGGTCGGACACGCTATGAGTTCGACGCAACTCTGCTTGGCGACACGGATCTGGATGTCGATGAAGCGCAGCTATCCTTTCCGATCCGTCTGCCGATTGGTGAGCACGCTGGAGCGTATATTGCGCCTCAAATCCAGTTCGCTGGCGAGGAGAGCGTGAGTTTTGACGACGGCGCTACCTATGGGGCAATCACGGGAATTGCATGGCAACTCTCGCCTGATTTGTTGGTCGGCCCAGGCCTTGGCATCACAACCACGCTCAAGGATGGCGGCCTTGATGTCTTCCCCTTTCTGGTCGTGGACTGGGCATTTGCTGATCGCTGGAGCTTGTCGACCGGCTCGGGTTTTGCAGCAAGCCGGGGCCCCGGCCTGCGTGTTGCCTACAAACCCCGCGATGATTTGGAATTCGGGCTCGAAGCGCGATACGAGGAGTTTGAGTTCCGCCTCAACGAGGATCATGACCTCGCAAACGGCGTTGGCACAGATACGAGCATTCCAGCCGTGCTGACCGCCCGCTACGAACCGAACGATACCCTACGTGTCAGTGGTTTCGCTGGCGCGGCTTTCGGAGGATCTCTCAGCTTTGAGGACGAAAGCGGAGACAAGATCTTCGATGAAGACTATGACGTTGTGCCAATATTCGGGTTCTCGGCGTCTCTCCGGTTCTAGGTGAGAAGTCCGGTTCGTCCATGCGGCCTCGCATCGGATTGAGGCGGAGTTTCCGGTTTCGGTTCAAGTCTGCTGACCGTTTACCGTCTCTCTTTCAGCGGGCCAGTCGCGCCCTGGCAGAGGACTACCTTGACGACGGATGTAGGCAACAACCATTGCCGTGACTTCATCTGCGACCCGGTCAACGACCGCTGGATCGCCGTGCAGCACGGCCTGGTGAATGCTGCCTTCGACGGCCTGCCGGATCACAAGGCCGCTCAGTTCGAAATCGGGCAAAGGCAGGCGAGATGCCACGCTCTGAAACCACCTCAGCATGGCATGATTGATTTTCGCCGACATTTCCGCGCGGCTTACCGCATTGACGGATGGCGGTACGATCTCGCTGAGCACACGGTGCAGGAGGGGATCGTGGCGATGCAGTTCCACGGTCGCTTGGACAAGACGGTATACCGCCTGTTCGATCTCCAGATCCTCCGCCTCGCGAAATGCCACCTCCAAAACGGCAGATGTCTCTTCATGATGGCGCCGCTGCAATTCAGCGATAATCTCATCCTTGTTGGAAAAGTACTGATAGAGCGACCCGATACTAACCCCGGCGCGATCGGCGATCCGTGTCGTGTTGGTCGCCTCGTAGCCGATTTCCGCGAGAAGGAGTTGGGTCGCCTCCAATGTCGCTTCAACCAAGACCTGCGAGCGTTTCTGTTTGGGGCGGCGCCTGATGAGTTCTTTTGGACTGCGGTTGGTCGCTGGCACGGGTTGAAGGCTCACACTGTTGAAGAGATATGGAACTATGTCCCTGCGTCACTCGCAGGACTGGTTTCTCAGGAGGAATTCAGATGTTTATCGCCAGTTCTGCACCCTTTTGCACGCGCGTAAAAACATGAGGATTTCTTCATATTATGCGCAGCCGTAAGCGGTCGCAATCCAGGTGGCGTAGCGGCCTTTCGGAAATCACGGCCAAGTTATCTCTCTGTGTTTGGTCTGAACGCGCACGGCCGAATTCTCTCAAGTGACCCAAACGAACATGCGCCGATAGTTCATGGCCCTATTCAGCTCTGCCGCGCACCAAGCGGTCCCGCGCGGAGTGCGTGAAGCAACGGAGCTCTGGTCGCGGTAGGATTGTGGCCCTCTCCCGTGCGGCATGGAGAGCTGCTGAGGTGAATTCTGTAACTACCGGAATACTACCGAAACCCTACCGGCTTTGCATCTGAGAATCAGGCGCCAAGCCATTGATATAAAATACTTTCATGCGAGTTGACGGGCTCCGACCAAAGGAAACGCGAAAAAGCACCCCATTTTCATGCATCGTTAACGTTTCGGAGCGCAGTCACTGCGGTTTTCGGGCGGAAACGATGCTCCAATAGCCGAAGGCTTGCCATACTTCCACCTCTGCAAACCCCACGCTTTCCAGCATCGCTTTATATTCAGCACCCGTGCGTTGCTTCCCTTCGGTCCAGGCGAGCATGACAACGCTCAGCGCCGCAGCCAGCAAAGGGCCGCTCCGATCTTCGTTCTTCAGGACTTCGTGGACCATGATCCGCCCTCCGGGTGGCAGGGCATCGAAGCTCTTCTGCATCAAACCGAGACACTTCTCGTCCGGCCAATCGTGAAAAATGTCGCCATAGAAATGCAGATCACTCGGCGGTAGCGCCTCGCCCCAGAAATCGAGAGCCGATGCGCGCACCCGGTCAGTAACGCCGTACTTGGCGATCATCTCCTCCGCGACCGGCACCACGGCGGCCATATCGGCGACCTCCGCGGTAAGGTGCGGCCAGCGCAACGCCGCCCCAATCGCATGCGCGCCCGAACCGCCACCCACATCGACCATATGCCCGACATCCGCCAGATCGGTCCGGGTTGGCCAGGCAAGGGCCGAGCCGATGCTATGCCCATGCATCATCAGGGTAAATTCGCGAGCGCGGGCGTCGACCTGCGCATGGGTCTCGAACATCTCTTTCCCGTCATAGACTTGCGCCCGATTTTCGACGATCGCGCGCCGCACGGACGGAAAGGAAGTCAGTTCTGGTTGGCCGAAAGTCGCGGCTCGAAGGAAATCGCCCAAATAGGTTTGGCTTTCCGGCAAGAGGTGCGCCCTTGTCAGCTCCGTCAGGGCAAAGTGATCGCCTTCGCGAGACAGGAGCTTCAGCGCGACACAGACATCCAGAATGGCCTCGGCGCTGCGCGGTGCGAGACCGAGCCGCTCGCTAACGGCAAGAAGGGTCTCGGGTCCTTCCGCAAGCAACTCAAAAAGCCCCAGGTCAAAAGCGACAAGCGCGGCCTGGCCCGCAAAGATCGACATCGCAAAGTCATAGATCCCGCTGTCGTCAACCGTCGGGACTGGATAGGTTTCCAGGTTCTTCGGATCTGTCATCTGCATCCCCTCAATGGCCGTGAAAACCTGCTGAATCGAGCAGGACGCTAACAGCCGAAAGTTGCTTAGGACAGGCGTTTCCAGAGTTGTGAGTGCTCACCGCGACAACAGCGAGATCACAGTTTTCTTCTTCTCGACCAGGTCTTCCCGCAGCAGGAAGTTCTGACTGCAAGGCCTCAGAACATGAAATACCGCTGCGCCATCGGAAGAACCTCAGCCGGTTCGCATGTCAGCAGTTCTCCATCGGCGCGCACTTCGTATGTCTCGGGATCGACCTTGACAACGGGGGTCGCGTCGTTGAGCTTCATCGCCGCCTTGCTGATGCCCCCGCGCGTGTTTTCAACGGGGAGGGTTTCCTTCCTCAGTCCTAGCGCTTCGCCGATCCCGTCTTCCTCCGCGGCTGCGGAGACGAACAGCACAGCAGATTGCTCGACCGACCGGCCAAAGGCGCCGAACATCGGCCGCGTATAGACGGGCTGCGGCGTGGGGATCGACGCATTCGGATCGCCCATTTGTGCGCAGGCAATCGTGCCGCCAATCAACACCATTTCGGGCTTTACGCCAAAGAAGGCGGGGGACCACAGGCACAGATCGGCGCGTTTACCGACCTCTATGGAGCCGATCTGGCCGGATATACCGTGGGCGATGGCGGGATTGATCGTGTATTTCGCGACGTAGCGCTTCACGCGAAGATTGTCGTTCTCGCCAGATTCTTCGGATAACCGGCCGCGCTGCACCTTCATTTTATGGGCGGTCTGCCAGGTTCGGATAATGACCTCGCCAATCCGGCCCATGGCCTGGCTGTCCGACGCGATAATCGAGAAGGCACCAAGATCGTGGAGAATGTCCTCCGCCGCGATGGTCTCCTTACGAATGCGGCTTTCGGCGAAGGCCACATCCTCAGGGATCGCTTTGTCGAGATGGTGGCAGACCATGAGCATGTCGAGATGCTCTTCGAGGGTATTGACCGTGTAGGGCCGCGTCGGATTGGTGGAGGAGGGGAGAACATTCGCCTCGCCACAGACCTTAATGATATCCGGGGCATGGCCGCCACCGGCGCCTTCGGTGTGGAAGGCATGGATCGTGCGCCCCTTGAACGCGGCGAGCGTGTTTTCCACAAAGCCGCTCTCGTTGAGCGTATCGGTGTGGATCATGACTTGGACGTCCATGTCGTCCGCCACTGACAGGCAGTTGTCGATCGCCGCTGGCGTTGTCCCCCAATCCTCGTGGAGTTTCAGCGCACAGGCCCCGCCGCGCACCATTTCCACAAGCGCCTCGGGCTTTGACGCATTGCCCTTGCCTGCAAGGCCGAAATTCATCGGGAACGCATCAAGGCTTTGTAGCATCCGACCGATATGCCAGGGCCCAGGCGTGCAGGTGGTTGCCAGCGTGCCGTGGGCCGGACCCGTCCCGCCCCCGAGCATTGTGGTGATCCCCGAATGCAGCGCGTCGTCGATCTGCTGTGGGCAGATGAAGTGGATATGAGAATCGAAGGCGCCCGCTGTGAGGATCTTGCCCTCGCCGGCAATCGCTTCGGTGCCGGGTCCGATAATGATGTCCACACCCGATTGCGTGTCCGGATTGCCCGCCTTCCCAATCGCGGCAATCCGGCCATCCGTCAGGCCCACATCCGCTTTGTAGATGCCGGTATAATCGAGGATGAGCGCGTTGGTGATGACGGTATCTACCGCCCCGTCCGCTCGGGTGACTTGGCTTTGCCCCATCCCGTCGCGAATGACTTTCCCGCCTCCGAATTTGACCTCTTCGCCATAGGTCGTCAGATCCCGTTCGACCTCGATGATAAGGTCGGTATCGGCGAGGCGCACCCGATCCCCGGTTGTGGGACCATACATGTCGGCATAGGCGGCGCGGGATATCTGCGTAGGCATAGGCGAGGGTCCTCCAGACGATGGTGCGGAACCGTGTCGCTTCCCGCCGCGGCACCTTGGCACAGAGCACGCAAGGGTCAAGAACCCAGCGAGCGAGACTGGGGCTCACGCCGGATCGGTGCCGCTTTTCAGGGCTATTGGGGAAGCAAGATCCGCAGATCTGCCGTGCGCTGCTCCGTAAGGCGCGTCAGGCAACCGAACCAGACCAACGGTCTGATCGATCCGCCAGCATAGGGCGCAACCTCGGCTCAGCAAGCGGCATCCCGAAAGGCGATCCACTTGCGCTGAGCGTCCAACAGCAAATCCCCCGCTTGAGCGGCGGTTGCAGCGTTCATGGCAGCGGGCCATACTGCATTCAGCGCTGCATCTGCCTCCTGGTATTGCTGTTGGGCACAGGCGTTCATGTCGATTTGCGTCGACGCTCCGCTGCAATCAATGGTTTGAGCGCGGACACTCCCGACGCCCCCAAGTTCTGCGAGGAGTAATAGAGCCCCAATCCCTGTAGCAATTCGCAGCGCGGATCGGCACAGCCTGTGGAAGCAGGATTGTGGCCCCGCGGTTTCAGCTTGCAAGGGCGGTGTCCTGCATCGCATTTCTTGCGTCTTCATATCCTGCTAGCGTGCGGCGGCGAATTGAGGCCGCGGAGAAATCCAGCACATTGCTGGACACGCGAGGATCGGGATTGTCGATATGAATAATTTCGTCGAGATAGCTGGCCGTATCCAGGCCTCCCGGTCCGGGAAACGCTTTCGCGAAGCGGTCTTGTGTTTCCGGTCCGAGATCTTGGATGACTTCCAGGATCTGATTTCTACGACGCAATTCCGATAGTTCGGATTTGACCTTAATGCCGATCTGGAGCTCGATTACCCGCTCGGACACCTCCGTAAAGCTGGTGGGCGCGCAGGTCCGGCCAGGCGCAGGTGCCACGACAATCAGCCGCCGCCGCGTTTGCGGATCTTTGCCAAAGAATTCGAGGGCGGGCTCAATCGGATTGGGATCGAAGACCCCGCCATCCCAATAGCTCTTGCCATCGATTTCGGTCATCGGAAAGTTGGGCGGCATGCTCCCGCTCGCGACAATATCGTCCAGCGACACATATGCGTTCCCACGGTTCCGAAAATACTCGATGCACCCGGTTTGGACATCGATTGCAGAGACGGCGAAGGCGGTGGAGCTTTCGTTCAGCTTGTCGAAGTCCACATGCCGAACAAGCGTGCTGCGCAAAGGATTGTTGGACAAGAGCGCGGTCCATGTGGGGGCGGCCCAAATGTCGAAGCGCGGGTGGAACATGCCGAAATTCACCACGGACGAGATCGCGCGTCCCGCTTCGCTCGTTAGAAACGGCGCGCCAACGGTGAATTCCTTCCAGACCGCGTCGAGATCAGCGAGAGGATCACCGGCGCGCGTGCCGACAATTACGGCTGCGGTAATCGCCCCAATCGACGAGCCGGTAACGATGTCCGGCTGCAGACCCGCCTCATGCAGATAGCTAAAAACACCAAGGTGGTAGGCACCTGCCGCACCACCGCCTTGAAACACGAGCGCTGTCTGGGTTCTCTCAGCCATTGCGCCTCCACCTGTCTTGTCCATCTGCTCTCTTGAACGGAGCCTTTGCCGGGCGACTATATACAGACTGTGCGCACAAACCGCGAATAAAATCGTCTTCGTTGAGCATATACACGCGAAACGATTAATTAGCCCGAGAGGCTGAGATCGTCAGATGCAGCTTCATCCCTGAGAGACGGTCGATTGAGGCGTATCCATCTGCCTGTTCTCACCATTTGCGAACAAGGTGACCTTGGTTAGATCACCGGCCGCAAAGCGGCGAAGGACAGCGGGGTAAAGCAGATGCTCCATGCGAAGCAAGCGAGCTGCGAGGGAGTGAGACGTGTCCGCCGCGTCGATCCCGATCACAGCTTGGCCCAGGATCGGCCCCGAATCGAGCTGGGCCGTGACCTCGTGGACGGTACAGCCATGGACGCTCATCCCGGCTTCCAGCGCGCGACGATGGGTGTCGAGCCCAGGAAATAGTGGCAGAATCGAGGGGTGGATGTTCAGCATCCGGCCTGTCCAGCGGTCGATGAACCCCGGTGTCAGGATCCGCATGAAGCCTGCAAGGCAAATGATGTCCGGGTCGTATCTCTCCAAAGCCCGGGTCAGTTCGGCTTCGAAGGCGGCGCGGTCACCCTGGAAGGGCCGGTGATCCACCGCAAGGGTTGCCACCCCGAGATCGGCGGCCTTCGCGAGCCCCGGTGCGTCGGGACGGTTCGACATTACCAGAACGGGCTCGCCCGGATGGGTCGGATCGGCCATGTCTCGCACCAAGGAAAGCATATTCGATCCACCGCCGGAGATAAGGATCGCAACGCGCTTCCGGCTCACAATTGGCCTTCATACGTCACCGCGCTTCCGGGAACGAGTGTTCCGATCCGCACAACCCGCTCGCCTGCGGCCGCCAGCACCTCTTGCAGATCCGCCGCAAAATCCGGAGCAGCGATAACCACAAGTCCAATGCCGCAATTGAAGGTTCGCAGCATTTCCGCTTCTTCGATCTGGCCTGCCTCGCGAAGCCAACTGAAGACCGGCGGCAGATCCCACGTGTTGAGATCGATGCGTGCGGCCAAGCCTTCGGGCAGAACGCGCGGAATATTCTCCGTTAGGCCGCCGCCCGTGATGTGGGCAAGGCCGTGGACGCCGCCAGCGCGGATCGCGGCAAGCGCAGCCTTCGCATATATGCGCGTGGGCGTGAGCAGTGCGGCGCCCAACGGTCCGTCCTGAAACGGGCAGGGCATACCCCAGGACAGCGCCTTATCGGCGATCAGTCGTCGCACGAGCGAATAGCCGTTGGAATGGACGCCGGAGGAGGTGAGGCCAAGAAGAACATCTCCGGCCTCGACACCGGCGGGCAGGGCGCTGCCTCGTTCCATTGCGCCCACGGCGAAGCCCGCGAGATCGAAATCTTCGCCCAGATAAAGCCCTGGCATTTCGGCGGTCTCGCCGCCAATCAGGGCCGCGCCCGCCTCGCGGCAACCCTCGGCAATGCCTTCGATCACCTGCGCAGCTGTGCCAACCTCAAGCTTTCCGGTGGCGAGGTAGTCGAGAAAGAAGAGCGGTTCAGCGCCCTGGCAGACCAGATCGTTGACGCACATTGCCACCAGATCGATGCCCACCGTGCCGGTATGGCCGGTTTCAATGGCGATCTTGAGCTTCGTCCCAACCCCATCGGTCGCCGCGACGAGGATCGGGTCGCGGTACCCGGCGGCCTTCAAATCGAAGAGGGCACCAAACCCGCCGAGCCCCGCTGCGACACCGGCGCGGGCCGTCCGAGCGGCAGCGGGCTTGATCCGCTCTACAAGCGCATTGCCCGCGTCGATATCGACGCCAGCATCGGCATAGGTCATGCGCTTCCCGTTGTCTTCCACTCGTAGTCCTCGTCTATCTCTGGACCGGGTGTTCCTAGACGAATTCCGTGGGGGATGAAATTGCGAAGTTCAACGCGTGTAAGGTCAGGTCCATGCCCGCCCAGCACTGGGGCGTAGCGGTGGCTTGACGGCTCAGGCTTGAATGGCTAGCACGCGCATGTGGTTAACGCATACGGGCCTGTAGCTCAATGGTTAGAGCAGAGCGCTCATAACGCTTTGGTTGGGGGTTCAAATCCCTCCGGGCCTACCACCCCCATGAAATTATCGTTTAAAGTGAATGCGGGTGGACACTTTGGCAGTCGGTTGACACAAAGGGGTGGATACTTCCCGTCATCCTTCCTGAAGCCCTGTGCGCAGACTTCAGTGAAGCTCGCCTATTTGCTTTGTTGGTGTAGGTTGCGCCTTCCTCGGGTGTTGCATGGCCTAGAATAGCCATGATTTGCAACTCAGTGCATTGTTTGTTGGTAAGAAGTTCTTCCGCTGCCAGTCTTGGCCGGACCAACTACGCTAAAGTTGTCTGTTCGAACTTGCATTCGGAATTCTATTAAATCATTGGAATATATTGGAAAAAGGCTCGACTTTGACGTATAAACTGGTGCTTACAGCTTAGTGCTTCGAAGCACTATCCGTATTGCCGATCCGGAGGTGTTCGAACCCCAGAAATTGCTTTTCCGTTCAATGTGTTAGCGGAATTATCAACAGCTAAAACAAGATGGCGCACCCGAGAGGATTCGAACCTCTGGCCTCTGCCTTCGGAGGGCAGCGCTCTATCCAGCTGAGCTACGGGTGCTTGGGCGCTTCTATAGGCGAGCTTTCCGCCCCTCGCAATGCTTGACATCAAGCAGACGTGGGGCGCGACGCTTTCTCCGTAATGCCTGATACGCCTTCGCGCCTTTCAAGCTCGGCAATAACCTCGGACCAGGCAACGCCGTTTGCGTGGAGGAGTACCTTGAGGTGGTAGAGAACGTCCGCGGCTTCATGGATTAGGGCAGGGCGGTCGCCCATTGCACCTGCAATGACGGCTTCGATCGCTTCTTCACCGAACTTTTCAGCGCATTTCGCAGGGCCTTTTGCCAGGAGCGAGGCGGTATGCGATTGCGCCGGATCCGCTTTCGCGCGTTCGCCGATGGTGGCACTCAGCCGGGTCAAGACATCGGTCATAGTTGCCTCACGGGGATGCCCGCCGCATTCATCGCGTCTTTCGCCTCGCCAATCGTGTAGGTGCCAAAATGGAAAATGGACGCGGCCAGCACCGCAGAAGCATGCCCCTCGGTCACTCCCTCGACCAAGTGGTCGAGTGTGCCAACACCGCCAGAGGCGATCACAGGGACGCTCACGGCGTCCGCAATCGAACGGGTAAGGGGAAGGTTATAGCCAGCTTTGGTCCCGTCTCGATCCATTGATGTCAGGAGGATTTCCCCAGCCCCACGCGCCACCATGTCCTTGGCGAAGACAACCGCATCGATGCCCGTTGGCTTTGTTCCGCCATGGGTGAAGATCTCCCACCGCCCCGATTCTACGGTTTTCGCGTCGATTGCGACGACAATGCACTGGTTTCCAAACTTATTGGCGGCCTGATTCACCACATCAGGCGTAGTTACGGCTGCGGTGTTGAAGCTCACTTTGTCGGCCCCCGCGAGCAGCAAAGCCCGGACGTCTTCCGGCGTCCGGACCCCACCACCAACCGTCAATGGCATAAAGCATTGCTCGGCGGTCCTGCTGGCCAAATCGAGGAGCGTCCCGCGCTGTTCCTGACTGGCCGAGATATCGAGAAAGCACAGCTCGTCGGCTCCGGCGCGATCATAGGCACGCGCGGCCTCCACTGGGTCACCCGCATCAATGAGATCAACGAAGTTAACGCCTTTAACGACGCGCCCGTTCTTTACGTCGAGGCAGGGGATCACCCTGATCTTGAGCATAGCTGTCGCTCCTCTACGCGGCGAGATAGGCCGCGGCTTCAGCTGGATCGAGTTTGCCTTCGTAGAGCGCACGCCCAGAGACTGCGCCGTTCAGCGGCACACCGCATTCCTTCAGGCGCTTGAGATCCTCCAACGAGGATATACCGCCGGAGGCGATCACTGGGATGCCGACGCTCTCGGCAAGTTCCGCTGTTGCTGGGATGTTGGGACCCCGCATGGCGCCGTCTCTATCGATATCGGTGTAGATGATTGCGGCAATCCCGGCATCCTCGAAGCGTTTGGCAAGTTCGATTGCCGTGACCTCGCTCGTTTCCGCCCATCCCGAAACAGCAACTTTGCCGTCTCGAGCATCGAGCCCGACGGCGACTTTTCCGGGATGCCGTTTGGCCGCCTCGCGGACAAGATCGGGATTGCGTAGAGCGACTGTGCCTAGGATCACGCGGCTCACCCCCTCATCCAGCCATCGGGAAATTGTCTCGTGGGAACGCAGGCCCCCGCCCAACTGCACCGGGATCTTCACCGCCTTTAGAACATCTGCGACCGCCGCTGCATTCACCGGCTCGCCGGCGAAGGCACCATTGAGATCAACAATATGGAGCCATTGGCATCCTGCGGCCTCGAAGGCGCGCGCTTGTGCGGCCGGATCGTCACCAAAAACAGTCGCCTTATCCATATCGCCCCGGAGCAAACGGACGCATTGGCCATCTTTAAGGTCGATCGCTGGATATAGGATCATAGGATATCGCCATCTCGTGAAGCTGCGGTCTGATAGCTCGCGAGTGCGAGATTTGCAAAACCCATGATAAACGGCAGGTGCTTGCTCCTGTGGCGCACAGAAGCTACGGATTCCGGATGCGCCTTCTTTTTTTAGGGGATGTTGTCGGGCGGTCGGGTCGTACCGCGGTGAAGGACCGTTTGGCGGATCTTCGCGCGGCTTGGCACCTCGACTTTATCGTAGTCAACGCCGAGAACGCCTCGCATGGTGCCGGCCTGACCGCTGCCCATGCCAAAGACATGCTCGCCGCCAGCGCCGATTGTTTGACACTCGGCGACCATGCGTTTGACCACCGCGATATGCTGAGCGAGGTGGAACAAAACCCACGCATCCTTCGCCCCATCAACTATGCAAAGACCGCGCCGGGGAAGGGGGTGCGTTTGTTTGAGACGCAGGCTGGCAAAAAGGTCGTAGTTATCCAGGTTCTCGGGCAAGTTTTTATGAAACGCCCTTTCGACGACCCTTTCGCCGCTGCGGACGCCGCACTGAAGCTGTTCCCCCTCGGCACGCGGGCTGACGCTGTGGTCGTCGATTTTCACGCCGAAGCCACATCGGAGAAAATGGCAATGGGCCATTGGTGTGATGGCCGCGCAAGCCTCGTTGTAGGAACGCACACCCATGTGCCCACATCAGATACGCTTATCCTTCGTGGTGGGACGGCATATCAGTCCGACGCTGGGATGTGCGGGGACTATGACAGTGTGATTGGGATGGAAAAGCTCGAGCCGCTGACACGCTTCGTCACCGGCATGGCGAAGGCACGGTTCGTGCCCTCGAACGGTGCAGCTAGTCTTTCGGGCGTCTTCGTGGAGACCGATGATGCAACCGGCCTCGCAGTCTCCGTCCGTCCCGTTCGAATCGGAGGGCGGCTGCAGGAGAGTGCTCCGCCACTTGGGTAGCCGCATGGACTTTCGGCTTTCGGCGACGCACACGAACCACGCGCTCGGCTGGAATCAGCGTTAACCGGGCTCGGGCCCTTGAGTGCCCAGGCCGCTTGAGCCAATGTCGCACCGTTTGCCGGGCGGTCGCCGAGAGGCGCAAGGGGCCAAGGCTGTAAGTACTGTTTTGGGGGTATGCTCCGTGTTGGCCTTTACGAGCCATGAGATGTTTGCACCGGTCTACACGCTGGTTGTGTTGGTTATCATGTTCGCGATGTTTGTCCGGGAGGTTTACCCGGTTGAGGTCACCGCGATGGCCGCCGCACTCGCCTTGCTGGTGGCCGGTGTACTTCCGGTCGATGAGGTGCTGCAGGTTTTCTCCAATCCTGCGCCGTGGACCATTGCCGCAATGTTCATTCTGTCGGGGGGGTTGGTGCGTACAGGCGTGCTTGCCCACCTCTCGCTGTTGATTACGAGCCACGCGAAGGAACGCCCCAAACGAACGCTCGCGGCTTTGGTCGCAATAACGATCGTCGCATCGGCCTTTATGAACAACACACCTATTGTTGTGGTTCTGATCCCAATCGTCATCCAGCTTGCGCAGACATACAATATTGCTCCCTCTAAGATGTTGATGCCATTGTCTTACATCACGATAATGGGCGGCATGTGGACACTGATTGGCACGTCCACCAACCTCCTGGTCGACGGTGTGGCACGCACGAAAGGGTTGGAGCCTTTCACACTGTTCGAGATCTTTCCGCTTGGACTGATCCTGTCGATCCTCGGCCTGACCTACCTGACCACGATCGGCCGGTTCCTACTGCCAGTGCGGGACTCGATGGCCGACATGCTTGGCCCACGCAAGCGCATGCGTTTCTTTACCGAAGTCGTGGTGCCGGAGGGCTCCGCCCTGCAAGGCCAGAACGTTATGGGCCTTGCGCTTTTCAAACGGGAAGGGATGCGGGTGATCGATGTCATTCGAGGCGATGAGTCTTTGCGGCGACAATTTCCCGACGTCGAACTCGAGGTCGGTGACAGGATCGTATTACGTACTGACATGAAGGAGCTTCTGGGGCTCAAAGACTCAGACAAAGTCACCCTTGTCGACCGAGTAGGCTCCAAGCGAACAACCACTGTTGAGGCATTGATTTCTCCCGACTGCAAGCTTGTCGGGCGATCCTTAGGCTCCCTTCGTCTGCGGCGGCGTTATGGCGTTTATCCTCTCGCCGTGCATCGCAGGAACCAGAATATCGGACGCCAGCTTGACGATGTTGTGGTGCGGGTCGGGGATACCCTGTTGCTAGAGGGGTCTCCAGAAGACATTCGCCGTCTCGCGATCGAAGTGGAATTGGTCGACATAACGGAACCATCTGAGCGACCTTACAAACGCGGCTGGGCGCCCCTCATGGTTGGAATCCTCGCCGCAGTCGTTGCCTTTGCCGCATTCGATACTGCGCCAATCTACATCCTAGCTTTGGTGGGTGTTGCTGCGGTGCTGCTGACCGGTATCATGGATACGGACGAGGCCTATTCGAACGTAAACGGTCAGCTTATCACACTGATTTTTGCTATGTTGGCCGTTGGTGTCGGCTTAGAAGAGTCCGGCGCCATGCAACTCATCGTCAGCACGGTCGCGCCGCTCTTGCAGGGGCTACCGCCGTTTTTCATCATCTTCGCACTCTACGGCATGTCAATGTTCTTGACGGAGTTGGTGACGAACAACGCGGTCGCGGTAGTAATAACACCGCTCGCAATCGCGTTAGGGCAAGAGCTAGGGCTTGACCCAAGGCCATTGGTTGTCGCCGTTATGTTTGCCGCGTCCGCAAGTTTCTCAACACCAATTGGATACCAGACGAACACGTTGGTCTATGGACCAGGAGGATATCGTTTCACGGATTACTTCCGCGTCGGCATCCCGCTGAACATTCTGATGTGGTTGATGTCTTGCCTTCTCATACCCGTGTTTTGGCCGCTCAATCCGGTTTGACGCCAAGGGTTGCGAGCAACGGTTTGCGTGAACTATAACGCGCCGCTACGGACAGTAGGGATGGAGCGGAACGCATGGCTGGGCATTCCAAATGGGCCAATATTCAGCATCGGAAGGGACGGCAAGACGCCGCGCGATCCAAGCTTTTCTCCAAGCTTTCAAAGGAAATCACGGTTGCGGCAAAGATGGGGGATCCCGATCCGGAGAAGAACCCACGTTTGCGGCTGGCCGTGAAAGAGGCGAAAGCCAATTCCATGCCCAAGGACAACATTGACCGCGCGATCAAGAAAGCGAGCGGCGGTGACGCGGAGAATTATGAAGAGGTCCGCTACGAGGGGTATGGCCCGAACGGCGTAGCGATCATTGTAGAAGCTATGACCGACAACCGCAATCGTACGGCATCGAATGTCCGGTCGACTTTCTCCAAGCGCGGCGGAAATCTTGGGGAGACCGGATCTGTTGCATTCATGTTCGATCGAGTGGGGCAAATCGTTTACGGGATCGAGGCTGGGTCGGAAGATGATCTGATGCTCGCGGCGCTGGAGGCGGGTGCGGAAGACGTAGAGAGTAGTGAGGAAGGGCACTTAGTCTGGTGTGCCGATACCGACTTGCACGAAGTCTCGTCCGCGCTTGAGGCCTCGCTGGGAGACGCAGAAAGCACAAAGCTGGTTTGGCGACCGCAAACGACCACGCAGCTCGGTTTTGAGGCTGCGCAAACGCTTCTAGGTCTGATTGAAGCTCTCGAAGACGATGATGATGTTCAGACTGTCACTGCAAATTTCGAAATATCTGAAGATATCTTGGCGCAGCTCTCAAGTTAGTTGGACGGCTAGAGATAAGACTATCCTTAGATAATAGTGCCAAATGTGCCCGGGCCATCCTTGACCAACTCATTCCGATTACCGGTTTCGAAGCAAAACGACCGAAACTGTTTCCGACATGCGCTGCATATCATTCTCGTATGGCTAAAGGCGTTGTTTTTGAAACATACGCACAAAACCTGTCCAGCGATTGTGCAGATCATGAGCCCCCCGTGGCTGGGCCGGGAAAAATATCATGAACCTGGCTTTCTGGGATTGGACTATCGGCGGATTCCTGCCAATCTATAGATCGGGGTCGGGTAAATTCAGTGGCATGCTCACATGGTATTGCGAGGTTTCTGCGCCTTTTTGGCACTTTTCCCTTTGGTATCTCCCATAAATGCTGGAGAACCGGGAAAAACGACCTTTTTGGTAGCGCGAATCACCGAACCACTTCCAAGATCTCGTCAAAATGATTCGCACTCGCGCCCATTGAGTCGGCAAAATTTAGCTGACACTCAGTCGCTGACCAATAGTATACTCGGTTTGGACGAACTGGGATCGAGCACGATTACACCAAGAGCGCGCGTAACGGCCGAGCTCAATCCACCTCATTCGGTGGACGCAGATGAATCTGGAACACCCGCGCTCCAAGGCTTGGTGACCTTTGTTGCCGGTGGCGCTGAATATACGGATTGTATATCTGGCACAACGTATCCCGTCCTAACGGACGGCGATTTTCCGGCTTTAGAACACGCGTATCTCGCAGCTGGGCAAGAGCCTGGGGATTCGATACTCGCAACTTTCGAGGGCGAGATTCAGATGAGCGCCACCGGCACAAACGAAGATGACGGTGTTGTCGTAGATCGATTCCTCGGCGTTTGGCCGGGGATCAGTTGTGAACGTGCACTGGGTGATGTGGGCCTCACAAACACGTTCTGGAAGATAACCAGCCTATTTGAAACGACAGTTATTGCGACCGGTGAAGGTCGCGAACCCCATATGATCCTCTTGGAGGAGGACAGCCGTTTCACGGCTACGGTCGGTTGCAACCAACTTGTGGGCAGTTTCGAGTTGAGCGGCCAAACTATCGACTTTGGACCCGGCGCAAGCTCAACGCAAATGGCCTGCGTTGCCGAACAAGCCAAATGGGAGAGCTTGCTTTTAGAGATGATCGTCGAAGCAAACGGATGGCGAATTACAAACGGCGAATTGAACCTTCTGGATGTGACAGGCTCGAACATTGCCGTCTTTGAGTCTGTTCCGCTAAACTAGCACGGAAGACTAGGGAGGCGTCGATCAGATCTCATCTGGTATGTTTATTCGGATAATAATGATTATGTTAAATTAACATCGTCATGTTATCAGAGACTTGTTCGCTCACTATTTGATGAGGCGTCCGCTACTCATCACTGGCCCCACCGCGAGCGGAAAGTCGAAGATCGCAATTCGCTGCGCTCAGAGAGATTGCGGCTTGGTGGTCAATGCAGACGCGCTTCAGGTTTACGGGTGTTGGCAGATCCTGACCGCCCGCCCAAGCCCCGACGATCTCGCGGAAGCGCCGCACAGGCTCTACGGGCATATAGACGCCGAGCGTCGGTATTCGGTTGGCGATTGGCTCCGAGATCTACGAAGTGTTCTTGACGAAGCCGCACAGTCGGATTTGAGGCCGATCATCGTGGGTGGCACAGGTCTCTATATGTCGTCGCTCGTAGAAGGCTTGGCAGATGTGCCGCCGTCCGATCCGACTATTCGTCAGGCTGCACAAGACTTAATTGATACGAATGGTCTGGATCGTTTGCTGGCTGATTTGGAACGTCTGGATCCTGTGACATTGCGCCGGATCGACCAACAGAATCCGGTTCGAGTTCAACGGGCATGGGAGGTCTTGATGACAACTGGGAAAGGTCTTGCCGACTGGCAGGATGCGACGCCTCCACCGCTTCTTCAGCCGGAAGCCTGCGACCGGATTGTGGTCCACCCAACGACCCCTGTGCAGAATGACGCCATAGAAGTCCGCTTTAGGGACATGATTATGCGTGGCGCAATCGACGAAGTCCGCAGTTTTATGGACTCTGGTGTTTCGCGCGCTTTGCCCTCGGCGCGGGCTCTCGGTGCGGAGCAATTGATGCGCTATCTTGAAGGCGAATTCGATCTGGAGACGGCGATCCGGCAGGCAGTCACGGGCACAAGACGCTTCGCAAAACGGCAGAGAACGTGGTTTCGAAGTCGAATGTCGGATTGGAGCTGGTTAGATCCGACGGAGGTATCGGGAAAGCGCCTCGATCAAGCCGTACCGTCTGATCTCGCCCAGTAAGTTAACCGGGTCTAGAAACTCTCACGGCGCAAGATCTTCAGCGGGATGCGATCGCCGCGACCGACCCTGTCAGAGCCACCGTTGTCGCGGTCAGTCCTATAATCTGGCGCCATGCGGTGAATGGCGCCTCTGTGATATAGACGGTGTCCCCGTCACGGATATCAAATTCCCTGGCAGCGAACATTCCCTCAGCCTCAGTTAGATTGATAACGTAAGCCATGCGCTGCGGGCCAGGCAGCTCCGCTCCTCCGAGAACGCGGCTTGCGACGTCCGCTTCTTCGCTGCGGAAAACGAAAACACCCGTGGGGTCTGCCGCATCGCCGTCCAGACCACCAGCGGAAGCGACGGCCTCAATCGCGGTCATACTTCTATTGCTAAAGTTTACTCGCGCTTGGTTCTCGCTAGCGCCAAGTGCGGTGAAGGATCGACGATCTGCCTCGACCACGATTTTGTCGCCGCCCCGCAGAGCGATGTCGAAACTTGGGTTATCATAGACGTCTTGCAGCCATACGCGGCCAACGCGTCCGCGTCGTTCAATCTGTATCTGTGCGGTATCTGCTGGGATGACCACGCCACCCGCCGTCGCAATCATTGCCGAAAGTCGCCGGGTCGGGATCTCAATGGGATAAACGCCGGAAGACGCGACCGACCCCAGCACGCTGACCGTTGCCCCATTTCCTTCGATCCTGCGGATTTCGACCTGTGGGTCCGGTGTCTGCGGCAGAAGCGCCTGCGTGATCGTTTCGCGTAGTTCGGTCGGTGTCTGCCCTGCGGCGCGCACGGGGCCGACATAGGGCACAAAAATCTCGCCCTCCTGATTGACCTGCAATTGGTCAATCGCGATGACATTTTGACCTGCCGAGACTAGAAGACCGGTATCTACGTTCTCCCAAACCGAGAGAGAGAGGATATCCCCAGAGCGGATCGTATCTGCGCCAATTGGGCCAAGAGACGTAAACTCAGATCCAAAACCCAATGGTTCGGAATACGTCGTGACCGCCGCAACCTCCGGCGTCACATTGACGACGTGGAGCTGATACTCCGGATCCTCGCCCGTCGAGATAATCTCACCAGCGGTTGGACCGGAACGTGGCAAAGTGCATGCCCCTACGGAAAGGGCAATCAGGATCGTGCACAGACCCTGTGCCGCGGCATTCCGGGGAGACTGCATGCTCTGCCTCGTCAAGCGGTGTTATTGTCTTTGCCGGAAGTCTAGCGATTTTTGCCGCAGCGCTCTAGCATCATGTCGACACGAAGTGTGTCTGTTCTGCATCACTGCGTGGCAATGCGCTCAGGGAGAGCTGATACGACCGCCGGACACCGGCAAGCGACATCCCGTTGTTGTCGGCGAAGAAGTCGGAAGGCCGCGCAAAATTCGTACCGCGAGGAAAGCAAAAGCCTGAGCTTCCAGCATGTCCCCGTCCAATTGAACGGCCTCGCTGGTCAGGACTGGCGTATTGGTTGTTCGCCCTAGCGAAGCCAGCAGAGTCCGATTGTGCCGACCGCCTCCGCACACGATCCAACGCTCGACCGGTTGCGGGAAGTGCCGCGCGGCGAGCGCGACGCAAGCGGCTGTCAATTCTGTCAGGGTCGCCGCGCCATCTTCCGTCGAGAGCGGCGCAACGCGATCCAAGAAACCGTGGAAGTCTTGGCGGTCTAGAGATTTTGGCGGAGGGCGCCGCAAATAGGGGTGATCTTCAAGATCTGCCAGAACTTCATTGCTCGCTTTTCCGCTTGCCGCGACGCTTCCTTCCGGGTCGAAATCCGCGCCCCGCCTTGCTTGCATAAAATCGTCGATCAGAGCGTTCCCCGGCCCGGTATCGAACGCGAGCAGAGCCTTCGGGTCTTCCGGCGCGCTTACAGCGGGATTGACCCAGGTCACATTGCCGACCCCACCGAGGTTGAGGAAAGCCAATGGTGCCTTTGCCTTGATCCACTTCGCACAAGCGAAATGAAAGAACGGCACAAGAGGCGCACCTTCCCCTCCGCTCGCCACGTCCGCTGTCCGAAAATCCCAAACGGTCCAGTGTCCGGTCTCACGGGAAAGCTCGTCCCCCCGCCCAATCTGATGCGTCCCCTGCCCCTTTGGGTCATGCGCAAGCGTCTGTCCGTGAAAGCCCACAGCCTCAACGCCCTTGAAGCTCGCAACGGCTTCCGCGTGCCGGGCTTGGATCATGCTCTCAGGTTCCTCCAGACCCGGATCGCGAGGCCAACGCCCGAGTGCAGATCTCAGAAGCTTCCGCTCCGGCGCGCTATAGGGAACGAAAGCGGTTTCACCAAAACCGAAGATGGATTCACCGTCCGTCTCGACGATGGCTGCATCGACCCCATCCATCGAAGTGCCTGACATTAGACCGAGCGCTCGCATGAACAGCCGCCCTCTTTTCCTTCTTGCACTCGATGGCTATAGAACGGCGCCGCGCCGGATAAAAGGAAGCCGCCGATGACTTACACGCCGAGAAGCGATTTTCTCCATGTGCTCATCGCGCGGGGCTATCTCCAGGATTGTACAGATCTTGAAGCGCTGGACAGCAAACTGCTAGCTGGACCTGTTTCAGCTTATATTGGCTACGATGCCACCGCGAAGTCTCTGCATATCGGGCATTTGCTCAATATCATGTTGCTCCGTTGGTTTCAGAAGACCGGGCATAAGCCAATCACACTCATGGGCGGCGGCACGACAAAGGTCGGCGATCCCTCGTTTCGATCCGACGAGCGGCCGCTTCTATCCGCCGAAGAGATTGACGGAAACATTGCGAAGATGCAGGGCGTTTTCGACCGCTATCTTACCTATGGTGCGGGGCCGACCGACGCGATCATGGGAAACAACGCTGAGTGGCTCGACAGGCTCAACTACCTTGAGTTTCTCAGGGACATCGGGCGTCACTTTTCGGTCAACCGGATGCTTTCCTTTGAGAGCGTTAAATCGCGCCTTGATCGCGACCAATCGCTCAGCTTTCTCGAATTCAACTACATGATCCTCCAGGCCTATGACTTCCTTGAACTCAACCGCCGCTATGGCTGCCTCTTGCAGATGGGTGGATCGGATCAATGGGGGAATATTGTCAACGGCATCGATCTAACGCGTCGGGTCGCCGGAACTGAGATTTACGGTCTAACAACACCATTGCTGACGACATCAGATGGTCGAAAGATGGGTAAGTCGGCTGGCGGTGCGATGTGGCTCAGTGCAGAGATGCTCTCGCCTTATGAGTTTTGGCAATATTGGCGGAACACGACGGATGCAGATGTCGGGCGGTTCCTGAAATTGTTCACGGAGTTGCCGCTTGAGGAATGCGCCCGGCTTGGTGCTTTGGGTGGCTCGGAAATCAATGCCGCCAAGATCACGCTCGCGAATGAAGTGACGAAACTCTGTCACGGAGACGCTGCGGCGGAAGCGGCGGAAGCCACCGCGCGGGAGGTCTTTGAGCGCGGCGGATTGGGTGAAGACCTTCCAACCGTAACCCTTGCTGCCGGTGATGTGCCTGACGCAGGGGTCTCGATCGTCCAGCTTTTTGTCCGGGCGAAGCTTGCATCATCGGGCAAAGAGGCGAAGCGACTTATTGCCGAGGGCGGCGCGCGGCTTGACGATGCGCCTGTGACAGATCCAGGTCTGCATTTGCCCAGCGTAGAGTTGAAGGAACCGCGTAAGCTTTCGGCCGGTCGAAAGCGTCACGCGCTCGTCCGGCTCCAAGCCTGAGATCAGGTCAAGGACGCGGCTTCGGCCTCACTCCACGCCCTTGATGTAGACACGCGTCATCACATCCGGTTCTGAGGTGACTGTGCCGTTCGGGCCATCACCCTTCTTGATCGCGTCGACAACATCTTGGCCGGAAATAACTCGGCCTACCACTGTGTATTGCCCGTTGAGGAAGTACCCCTCGTCAAACATGATAAAGAACTGGCTGTTGGCGCTGTCAGGGTTCTGCGCTCGGGCCATTCCCACAACGCCCTTATCGAACGGGATATCGGAGAACTCCGCCGGCAGATCAGGATAGGGTGATCCGCCAGTGCCAGCACGCCCGGAGGAGAACAACTCCTCGGTCCCGAACTCAACATCACCAGTCTGCGCCATGAAACCACCGATGACACGGTGAAACACGACACCGTCATACGCGCCTTCCTCCGCTAGCGTGGCGAGACGCGCGGCATGCTCTGGGGCGACATCTGGGAGCAACTCGATCTCGATTGTCCCGTTTGCCTCACCTTCGACTTCGACGACCAAAACGTCGCTGTCATCCAGCGCAAACGCTGCCCCCGCCAGGCTGAGACCGACCAGGAAACCAACAAGGCTTTTCAGGAACATTTCATGCCTCCAGATCGGCGGCGACACGCACGGAGATCATCCGGTCGGGCTCGCGCGGCGGCTCGCCCCGCGTGATTGCATCCACAAATTCCATACCTGAAACCACCCTGCCCCAGACGGTATACTGACCGTTCAGGAAGTGCCCATCCTTGAACATGATGAAGAACTGCGAATTGCCGCTGTTTGGGTTCTGAGCCCGCGCCATTCCGACCATTCCCCGGTCGAATGGTATCTTCGAGAACTCAGCTTCGAGATCGGGCTTTTTCGAAGCTCCAGTGCCAGCACGGCGCAAGTTGAAGCCCTGTGACATGTCGCCGTGTTCCACATCTCCGGTCTGGGCCATGAAACCATCAATGACGCGGTGGAAGGCTACGTTATCGTATTCGCCTTCGCGGGCCAGTGCCTTGATCTGCTCCACATGCTTCGGGGCGATATCACTCAGCATATCAATCACCACCTCACCATCCCGAAGGGTGATTACGAGCGTATTTTCCGGATCTTTGCTCTCGGCCATTCGGTCCTCCGCTGGTTGCTCGCGGCGGACCCTAGTCGAACCACATGGAAAGGTGAAACCGCTTTTCGCGTCAGCGCACGCATTTGCTGACCCGCTGCCTACCGGGGACTCGATTGGTCAGAAGTCAACGGCGCAACTTTATCAAAGCCGTGTCAAGCGATACTCAGGTTGCACTCATAAGCGATTTCGGCCTTGCGAATTTGCGCTGCAAAGCGCCAATAACCGGTTCCGGCACGAACGGAGCCACATCACCTCCTAGGCGTGCTATTTCCTTGACCAACCGCGATGCGATTGCCTGGTGGTTTGCATCGGCCATCAGAAAAACCGTTTCGATCTCGTCGTTCAGCGAGCGATTCATGCCGACCATCTGGAACTCATACTCAAAATCAGACACGGCGCGAAGTCCGCGGATGATGACACTTGCGTCGACATCCTGAGCGCAATGAATGAGAAGGTTTTCAAAGGGATGCACGACGATTTTAACGCCGGTTCTCTGCGCTACTGGGGCGCACTCCTCTTCAACCATCGACACGCGTTCATTCAAGTCGAACAACGGACCCTTATCTCGATTGATAGCAATTCCAATTACAAGGCGGTCCACCATGCGACAGGCTCGCCTGATGATATCCATATGGCCGAGTGTGATCGGATCGAACGTTCCCGGATACAATCCTACGCGCATTGAACTTCCTCTTGTCCCAGGGTCTTGGAGACGACGTATCCTCGCCCGCTTTAGAACACGGCTCAGGAAACGCTCACCAATTGTTCGCAATCATACCCGTGAGCGCCGAGTTCTCTTGTTCGATCTCGCTGATTCTTGCTTTGACGACATCCCCGATTGAGATGACGCCCACCATACGCCCACTTGTCATGACAGGCATATGACGAAACCTGCCATCTGTCATGCGTTCCATGACAGCCTCTGACGTGTCATCAGGAGAACAAGAGGACACTTTCGTTGTCATCAAACTCGAGACAGGACTGCCGAGACAATCGGGACCCTGCCGCCCAATCGCGCCCACAATATCGCGCTCGGAAAGGATCCCATCCACTGATATACCGTCTTCACTGACCACAATCGCGCCGACTTTGTTCTTGGCGAGGAGTTCCGTCGCCTCTTTCACGCTTTGGTCTGCCTTTATCGTCAGGATTTGCTGGATCCGCTTGGACTCAATGATCTTGCGAACGATCATGGCTGTTTCCTCCTGAAGTGAGTAGAATTATTATCTTTTCGGCTGAATGTTGTTCTAGCGGAGACGTGTTGATCAATCAAACCCAAGCTCGAAAGTCATCGAGCAAAGCCGTTCCCTTAAGCTGAAACCATCTGTCAGCCGCCAAGGCGCGCGGCTATGACAGGGCCGGTTGCCTTAGCTCCACGCTCTGAGACAGAGAGTCCCGGATCCATTCGACAATGAAATCCGCCATGCGATTGATCCGCGCCACCCGAGCATCGTCTTCATGACGGACAAGGTAAAGCGAGCGCGTCAGCTTCACTTCGTCGACGAGAACAGGAGTGATTTCGCTATGCGCACGCCCGACAAAATCAGGCAAAAAGCAAAAACCAGCCCCCTTTAGGCACCAGCCAAGCTGGATCAGGAGATTGTTAGAGGTCAGCGCAGGTTCGGCTTCTCGCCCAAGCAGAGCGAAGTAATCGAGTTCCCGGTCAAGAACCAAGTCCGATATGTAGCCGATTCCTCTGACGTTGCGGAGGTCATCCAGGGTCAAGATTTGTCCCACCGCGGCGATAAGTTCCGGTCGTGCGTAGAGATGGAGGTGATAATCCGAAATCTTGCGCACCGTCAGTCGACCGGCAGGGGGCGGCGCAAGCGTAATCGCCAGATCTGCTTCTCGTTTCGACAATGAAAAGAGGCGAGGCAATGACATCAGCTGCACGCGCAAGCTGGGATTTCCTTTCGAAAGGGCATCGCAAGCCTCCACCAAGAGATACGTCGCGACACCATCTGGCGCACCGATCCGGACGGCTCCGCTTAGAAGTTCATGCGTCGAGCCGAGGTCGGCAGTCGCAGCAGCGGCGTGCCCCTCAATGGCGCGTGCGTGCTCAACGAGTGATCGCCCAGCCTCCGTCAGCGTGTAGCCGTGGGGAGACCGAAGAAAGAGTTGCGCTCCTAAGGCATCTTCAAGCGCATTGATCCTGCGACCGACGGTCGCGGGATCGAGCGAGAGAACGCGCCCCGCGCTCGCGAGCCGCTTCTCCCGCACCATGGCGAGAAAGACGCGGAAGTCATCCCATTTCAGCAGTGGTTCAGGCATGAGAAGCTGTTACCACAGCTCAAAAAACATGCAAAACTGCAAGTTCCCTTTGGGAAGTTTTAATAAGATCTGCGTCGTTTGAGCGGAGAGCGCTTCGCTTTCCGTTTCCCGATCGGCCAAGGCCAGGAGTCCAAGAATGATCGAACTCAGCCATTTCCTTGATGGTGAAAGGGTCAGCGGCAAATCGGGACGATTTGCCGACATATTCAACCCGGCGACCGGTGAGATCCAGGCCCGCGTGCCATTGGCCAACGCCGCCGAGATCGACGAGGCCGTGCAAACGGCAAAGTCAGCACAGGTGCTCTGGGGTGCCCAGACACCGCAACGTCGCGCGCGGATCATGATGCGGTTCGTCGAGCTCCTGAACAGAGATATGGATCCCCTCGCCGAAGCGTTGAGTCGTGAGCATGGCAAGACGTTGAGCGATGCGAAAGGCGACATCATCCGCGGGTTAGAAGTCGCAGAGTTTTGCCTGGGCGCTCCTCATATGCTGAAGGGAGAGTTCTCGGACGGCGCCGGGCCAGCGATCGATATGTATTCGATGCGCCAGCCGCTCGGCGTTGTCGCAGGGATCACGCCCTTCAACTTCCCTGCCATGATCCCAATGTGGAAAATGTGCCCGGCCCTTGTCTGCGGGAACGCATTCATACTCAAACCGTCGGAACGCGACCCAAGTGTGCCGCTCATGCTCGCGGAGCTGATGCACGAAGCCGGATTGCCCGATGGGTTGCTGCAAGTTGTAAACGGAGACAAGGAAGCGGTGGATGCGATCATCGCGCATCCTGATATCGCTGGAATTGGCTTCGTCGGTTCGACCCCCGTCGCGCGATACATCTACGGTCACGGTGCGATGGCGGGGAAGCGGGTCCAGTGCTTTGGTGGCGCGAAGAACCACATGATCATCATGCCGGATGCGGATCTCGATGGGGCGGTTGAGGCGCTGGTCGGCGCTGGATACGGCGCCGCCGGAGAGCGCTGTATGGCCGTTTCAGTTGCGGTGCCGGTGGGAGAGGCCACAGCGGACGCGCTCCGGGAAAAGCTCATCCCCCGGATCGAAGCCCTGCGCGTCGGACCCTATACGTCGGGTCCAGATGTGGATTTCGGCCCTGTTATCACGAAAGCGGCGAAGGACCGGATCTTGGGTCTAGTGGATGAGGGCGTCGATCAGGGCGCAGATCTCGTCGTGGATGGCCGCGGTTTTAGTCTCCAGGGCTATGAGAACGGCTTTTTTGTGGGGCCCTGCCTCTTTGATCGCGTCACCCCGGAGATGAGCATCTATCGCGAAGAGATTTTTGGGCCGGTTTTGTCCATGGTGCGAACCCAAGGTTATATGGACGCGGTCAAGCTCGTTTCGGACAATCCCTACGGCAATGGGACTGCTATCTTCACCCGAGATGGCGACACTGCGCGGGACTTCGCCTCGAAAATCAATGTGGGCATGGTCGGCGTCAACGTGCCAATCCCGGTTCCCCTCGCCTACCACACATTTGGGGGATGGAAGCTTTCAGCCTTCGGCGATTTGAACCAGCATGGCCCTGACGCTTTCAAGTTCTACACACGAACCAAGACGGTGACGTCCCGTTGGCCAACCGGTGCAAAGGAAACGGCTCAGTTTAGCATTCCAACGTTGGGATAAGCCCCGATTGGGGAGCTCTAAGATTGCGTGCTGCGCCAGAATCAACCTTCCACGCCCAAACAATCTTGCGCCGGCCATCGATCAGTATCGCACTTTATGACGGACTCATTCGATGACAGGTAGTCCGATTGAGCTGGGCGCCGGGAAGTTTTCGCTGCTCGAAGGGATCGAAAGGAAATGGGGGGAAATCGGACATGAAAATTGGGTTTATCGGCCTGGGCAATATGGGCGCGCCAATGGCACGCAACCTTGCAGCTGCTGGGCACGATGTCACGGGCCATGACCTCCAGCCGGTTGAAATTGAGGGCGTTGCCCCGGCCGCCAATCTCGCGGCTGTGGCGCGCGAACGGGATGTCATCTTCACCATGCTCCCTAACGGGGCTGCAGTACGGGAGGTTCATGCGGCAGTCATCGAGCATGCGAAGCGGGGCGCATGCCTAATCGATTGCTCGACGATTGATGTTCAGAGCGCGCGCGACTCCGCGGAGGCTGCCGAAGCCGCCGGGTTCCATGCGCTCGATGCACCCGTATCTGGCGGCACAGGCGGCGCGCAGGCTGGGACCCTCACGTTTATGGTTGGTGGTCCGGATGCAGCCTTTGAGATCGGACAGCCACTCTTCGACGTGATGGGCGCGCGTGCCATCCATTGCGGCGGGGCTGGCTCGGGCCAGATCGCAAAGACCTGCAACAACATGATCCTTGGAGCCACAATGGTCGCTGTATGCGAGAGTTTCGCGCTCGGCAGCAAACTCGGGCTTGACCCCAAGGCGTTGTTCAATGTGGTGTCGACATCTTCCGCGCAATGCTGGTCGATCAACACCTACTGCCCGGTCCCCGATATCGGGCCGAAAACGCCTGCAGACGCGGGTTATGCGCCTGGCTTTGCCGCCGAGCTCATGCTCAAGGATATGCGGCTGAGCCAAGAAGCAGCCCACATGGCCGGGGCACAAACTGACCTCTCCGACCATGCAACCGAGATCTATCGGAGCTTCGTGGAAACCGGCGGTGAAGGCCTCGACTTCTCAGGGCTCTATCTGCGTATCCGGGACACCAGTCGCGGTTAGGCAAACGCCCCCGGCGATGCCACGAAAGTGCGGTGGCACAGAAGCAAAACGCGCCTATTGGTGCGGCTACTCTGCTCCGTGCGTGTGCGCGACCTTTGCCAGACGCGCTTCCGCGTCAGGATCGATGTGCATCGCGTCGGGATCGGCTTCTCCTGCCCGAGGATCTTCAAACACGGAAACGTCGAGCTTGCCTTCGCTCTTAGCGACGATCGTGGTGACGACAGCGTCGCCACTAATGTTGACGGCGGTTCGGATCATATCCATGAGCCGGTCTACACCCAAAATCAACGCGATGCCCTCAATCGGCAGGCCAACCTGGCCCAATACCATGGTGAGCATAATGAGCCCGACCCCAGGCACGCCCGCCGTGCCTATAGAGGCAAGAACGGCCATTGCGATCACGGTCAGGTAACCGCCGACGCCAAGGTCGATTCCATAGACATTCGCGAGGAAGACGGTGGCCACACCTTGCATAATGGCCGTCCCGTCCATGTTGATCGTCGCGCCGAAAGGCACAGTGAAAGAGGCAACGGAGTTATCCGCACCCATCCGCTCGGTCACACATCGGAACGTAACTGGGATCGTTGCGTTGGAGCTGGCGGTCGAGAAGGCAAAAATCTGTGCTTCACGGATCTTTCGAAGGAAGATTATCGGGTTGAGACCGGATCCAATCTTTAAGATCAGCATGAGCGTTACGAACAGGTGTAAGAAAAGTGCCCCTGTCAACGTTCCGACATAGGCTAATACTGGGATGAAAAGCTCGATGCCTTGTTCGGCAAAGGTCTTGGCAATGAGGCAGAACACGCCGTAGGGCGCGAAGAACATTACGAATTCAACGAGCTTCATCATCAGCTCGTTCATGTATTCGCAAGCTCTCAAGAACCCGGTGGAGCTTTCTCCCAACGCAAGCGCCGCGATGCCAACGACGATCACATAGAAAATGATCTGGAGCATTTGCCCCTCGGCGAAGGCATGGATCGGATTGGACGGGATAATATTGGCAAAGACCTGCCAGGGGCTCGGCGGATCCTTACTTGTGATCCCGGATGTATCGACGCCCGTCATGTCAAACCCAACGCCTGGCCCGATCAGGAGCGCAAGCGAGATGGCCACTGCGATCGCAATTGCAGTCGTAAACACATACAGCCCGAAGGATTTACCGCCAACGCGTCCAAGAAGCCGGATGTCACCAATCCCCATGACGCCGCAAAGCAGCGAGAACGTCACGAGCGGCACGACAAGCATTTTCAACGCGTTGACAAACATCGTGCCAACCATAGCGAGAACGCCCTCGACGATATGATTGGTTATGAAGTCAGACTGGATCTTGTTGAAAATCACGCCAATGATGACGCCGGTCACCATCCCGATGATGATCTTTGCGGTCAGAGATAACTTCTTGCCCTCCGACCCGATTGCCGCGTCCGCCATTTCCCCCCCCCCGTTTCGCTGCCAATTACCGGTGGCAATCGATTGAATTCGAACATAAATCATTGGTTGATACGCGAGCCAAAAAATAAACTGCGACCCAATCGTAGGTTTCGCGTCAAATCTCCGGCCCTGCTCAACAGGTTTATGGTATCAAAAATTTGTCATGAATCTAGAGTGATCATTTATCGGCATACGGGTAGTCCCCTCTTGATCGAAGCCAGCGGGCGCGCGGCAAGGCCAGTCGCCGCCCGCCAAGCAGTCTAATGGCTTTGATCCGTGCAAGTGTGCAAAGCTCAGGTGAGGGTGGTGTTCTAGAAGCGCCGTTCCGAATTGCGCCGCTTACCTTAATCGCTGAAGGTCTCAAGGATCGCGGCCTCGGCCTCTCGCACGAGGCGCTCGCCCTCCGCGATTCCTTCTGTCGCGCGATCAAGCTCCAGAACCGACATCTGCCCTAGCTCCGCATCGAGCATCAGATCGGCAGGGTCAGCGGCAGCGCGCGTGGCGCGGACGAATTCCTGCATAATGTCGATGGAGACCGAGACGACCTGCATCATGTCTGGCCCCTTAGGCACGGGCGTGCGCTCTTCCTCAATGAGGTCCCGCAAACCGGCGGGCAGACGCCGAAGAAGGTCCGTCGCCCCAAACTTGTCCCACAGGTCGGCGCTCGTTGACGGTGTCCAGAGGGGAGCTCCGCCCTTCGCATTCGGGTTCACGCCGATGATGCGCCTGTAACCTAAGGTACGCGCGGCAGAGACCGGCACCCGATTCACGAGGCCACCATCAAGGAGCCAACGCCCATCGACCTGATGCGGGCGGAACACGCCGGGGATTGAAATCGATGCGCGCACGGCATCGCGGAGATTGCCTTCGTTGAACCAGACCTCTCGACCGCTGGCCATGTCGGTTGCCACGATGACGAACGGGCGCGGTAGATCTTCGATTCGCTCGGGGATCTCCATACTGTCGAGGAGGCGCCCGACCGCCGCACCACCGATCACGCCGCCTTTGCCCATCCATAGATCAACCTGGCCAATCAATGCCGAGAGCGTAAGTGTGCGAGCCCATTCCTCTAGTGCGTCGAGCTTGTCGGCGGCCCAGGCGGCGCCCACAAGCGCCCCCATCGAACAACCCGCAACGCCGCCGGGCGCGAACCCCTTGGCCTCGAGCGACCGCAACACACTGATATGGCACCAACCTCGCGCCCCGCCCGAGCCGAGCGCCACGGCAAAGCCGCGATTCACTCCGCCGCGACGCGAGCGAGGGACAGGATTTCTTTCAGGAAGCGACCGGTATGGCTCGCCTCGCACTGCGCCACTTCTTCAGGCGTGCCAGTCGCAACAATCGTTCCGCCACCGTCGTCCCCCTCCGGACCGATATCGATGACGTGATCCGCTGTCTTGATCACATCCAGATTGTGTTCGATGACGACTACCGTGTTGCCCTGCTCCACCAATTCGTGGAGCACTTCCAGCAGCTTCCGGGTGTCTTCGAAATGCAGACCGGTTGTTGGTTCATCGAGAATGTAGAGAGTCCGTCCTGTTGAACGGCGCGCAAGTTCCTTGGACAGCTTCACACGCTGCGCTTCCCCACCCGAGAGAGTTGTCGCTTGCTGGCCGACCTTGATGTAACCCAGCCCGACTCGCATCAGTGTAGACATCTTGTCGCGGATGGACGGAACGGCGGAAAAGAACGCCTCCGCATCCTCAATCGTCATATCAAGAACATCGGCGATGCTCTTGCCCTTGAATAGAATTTCGAGAGTCTCTCGGTTGTAACGCTTGCCCTCACAGGTCTCACAGGTCACGTAGACATCGGGCAGGAAGTGCATCTCGATTTTGATCACACCGTCGCCCTGGCAAGCCTCGCACCGTCCTCCTTTGACGTTGAACGAGAAGCGCCCCGGTTTGTAGCCGCGGGCTTTAGATTCTGGCAGCCCTGCAAACCAGTCGCGGATCGGCCCAAACGCACCAGTATACGTCGCTGGGTTGGACCGTGGCGTGCGCCCAATAGGCGATTGGTCGATATCGATCACTTTATCGAGGTGCTCTAGCCCCTCGATTCCGTCTGAAGGCGCGGGCGTCTGTCGCGCGCCGTTCAAACGAATGGATGCGGACTTGAACAATGTCTCGATGGTGAGCGTCGACTTTCCGCCGCCAGAAACACCAGTGACACAGGTGAAGGTGCCGAGAGGGAAACGGGCATCAATCCCCTTGAGATTGTTCCCTGTCGCGTTGATTACCCGAAGCGACTTCCCGTTACCCTTCCGCCGCTGAGTTGGAATGGAAATCTCCCGCACGCCACGAAGATACTGCCCTGTGATCGAGTTCGGACTATCGGCGACGTCACCTGGTGTGCCGTGCACGATGATTTCTCCGCCATGCACACCTGCCCCAGGACCAATGTCGATGACGTGATCGGCTTTGCGGATCGCTTCTTCATCATGCTCGACAACAATCACCGTATTGCCTTGATCCCGGAGATTCTCCAGCGTCGTGAGCAAGCGTCCATTATCCCGCTGGTGAAGGCCAATCGATGGCTCATCCAAGACATAGAGCACACCAGTCAACCCAGAGCCGATCTGGCTCGCCAGGCGGATACGCTGGCTTTCGCCCCCGGACAACGTGCCTGCATTCCGCGACAACGTGAGGTAATCGAGGCCAACATTCACCAGGAAGCCGAGCCGCTCGCGGATCTCCTTTAGAATGGACCGGGCGATCTCATTGCCCTGGCTAGACAAGTGTTGCGGGACGGTTGCCGCCCAGTCGCAGGCTTCCCGGATCGACATTTCGACGACCTGGCCCACATGGAGGCCCGCGATTTTCACGGCCAGCGCCTCAGGTCTCAGACGGTAGCCACCGCAGGTCCCGCACGGCCGATTGTTCTGATAGCGCTCAAATTCCTCGCGCACCCAATTCGAGTCGGTCTCTCGATAGCGTCGTTCCATATTAGGGATGACTCCCTCAAACGGTCGCTCGATTTCATAGACGCGGCCGCCCTCGTCATAACGGAATTGGATTTTCTCACCCTTCGAGCCGAATAGAAGAACTTTTTGCGCCTTTTCCGGCAGATCTCGCCACTTCGAGGCCTTCGAAAAATCATAATGTCTCGCAATCGCCTCGATCGTTTGACGATAATAGGGTGACTGGCCCTTGGACCATGGCGCAATCGCCCCTTTCAGAACCGGCAGGCTCTCATCGGGGATGATCAGACGCGGGTCGAAAAACAACTCCACACCAAGCCCATCGCAATCCGGGCACGCGCCGAAAGGTGCGTTGAACGAAAATAGCCTCGGCTCAATCTCGGGGATCGTAAATCCCGATACCGGACAGGCGAAGCGCTCCGAAAAGGTCGTCCGATTAGGCTCTTCACCCTCGGGCGGAGCCGTCTCCAGGATCGCAATGCCATCCGCCAGATCGAGAGCTGTTCTCAGACTGTCCGCAAGCCGTGTCTCAAGACCCTCCCTCACGACCAACCTATCTACGACGACATCGATATTGTGCCGGTATTTCTTATCGAGAACCGGCGGGTCCTCCAACTCATGGAACGTGCCATTCACTTTGACGCGTTGGAAACCTTGCTTGCGAAGCTCCTGAAATTCCTTGCGATACTCGCCTTTTCGGTCACGCACGATCGGCGCCAAAAGATAGGCGCGCGTGCCTTCGGGGATGGCCATTGTAATATCGACCATCTGGCTGATCTGCTGCGCCTCGATGGGGAGCCCAGTCGCCGGGGAATACGGTGTGCCGACCCGCGCGAACAAGAGCCGGAGATAGTCATAGATTTCAGTAACGGTGCCGACCGTCGAGCGCGGGTTGCGGCTCGTGGTCTTCTGTTCGATCGATATTGCTGGCGAAAGGCCGGAGATGTGATCCACATCCGGCTTTTGCATCATGTCGAGAAATTGCCGTGCATAAGCAGACAAGCTCTCGACATATCGACGCTGGCCTTCTGCGTAGATCGTATCGAAGGCGAGCGAGGACTTGCCCGACCCCGAAAGACCCGTCATCACGACCAGCTTATCTCGTGGGATATCGACATCAATTGACTTGAGGTTGTGCTCGCGTGCGCCACGGATTTCGATGAATTTCTGCTCGGCCATACGCTCGCTCCTGATTAGCGGCGGTATTTAACGCGCTGTCTGCGGATTGCGAGTCGCGCCGTAAGAACAAAACAAGATCACGACCTGGACCCGGAGACAAGATCGGAACGTCACAAGACGCATCTCGAGAGACGCTATTGTCTACGCGCTAGGCAGGTGGTGCGCTCAGCGGCCGAGGATCCGCTTTACGTAATTCTGGGTTTCCTTGTAGGGCGGAACACCTTTGTAGCGGGTCACAGCATTCGGTCCGGCGTTGTAGGCCGCAAGCGCCAATCGCCAATCACCGAACTTCCGATACTGCTGCTTCAAATACCGCGCGCCACCTTCGAGGTTCTCGCGCGGATCATGTGGGTTCACACCCAGATAGCGGGCGGTTCCAGGCATCAGTTGCGCCAGTCCGATAGCACCCTTGCTAGACTTCGCCGCCGGAACGAAGTTGGACTCTGTGCTCACCAGCCTCAAGAAGAGGTCTTCGGGGATCTGATGTCGGCGTGCCGCAGACCGCGCCATATCCTGATAGAGACCACGCGAGCCCGTATAGGCCGGGATGCTCCAGCCGCCCTCCTCAAGCGCCGAAGGCCGCCGGAGTTGACCTTTGAGCGCGCCAGGGATCGGCTTCCGAATGAGGGATTGATACTCAGGAGAAAGGCTCGACCGGCTGCCCAAGAGCGACTGCGCCTCTGAGCTCGTGCCGATGAATACAACACAGATCGCTATCGCAAGCGCGGTGCTTCGCATCCCCATCCCGTTCCTGCTTTCCGTGGAGAGGGCGTGTCCCACCACGAGCCTTCTTTTCGAATTGGAGAAACCACAAGCTCCGCCCGTTTTCAACTTGTTCTTTTGCGCAGCTTGACACTACAAGGAGCGAGTTGTTTGTGCGCCACTACCAGAAGTGGTTTTACCCAAGGGCAACTCTGCATTCGCGCATTACGGAGGCGCATATGGCGGGCAGCGTCAACAAAGTCATACTTGTCGGAAATTTGGGACGCGACCCTGAGTCGCGAACTTTCCCGAGCGGGGGCAAGGTCGTCAATCTGAGGCTTGCGACGTCAGAGCGCTGGCGGGATCGTAATTCCGGCGAAAACCGGGAGCGCACTGAATGGCATTCCGTGGCGATCTACAACGAAAACTTAGGGCGTATCGCTGAGCAGTATCTTCGGAAGGGATCAAAGGTTTACATCGAGGGGCAGCTGGAAACCCGTAAGTGGCAGGATCAGAGCGGCCAAGACCGCTACACCACCGAGGTGACATTACGTCAGTATCGCGGCGAACTGACCCTTCTGGATAGCAGAGGGGAAGGTGGCGGTGGTGGCGACAGGTTCTCCGGCGGCGGCGGCGGAGGCGGATATGGGGGCGGTCGGCAGAACGACGGGCCAGCCGATATCGACGATGAGATCCCCTTCTAGCGCGTCATTCAACGCTGCGCTTGTCGGGTTCAATTGCCCGCCAATCTAGTCGACGCCAGGCGCAGAATAGAATCCGTTTTCGTTGTGATGAGACCTATGTGCAAAATCGGCTCATTGCAGACCAAAAACATCGACAATGCCTTTCTCGCAGCCCAACGGAACTGTCTCTGCGGAGAGGATTAGATCGGATACCGGCGCGCCAGGGTGGATTTCCCCTCGGAGGCTGACCCGGATCTCCTTTATCATTTTCCGCGATCCGTCATGGGCGCAAACAAAGGAAACCCTCGCGCCCGCTCCGGCCCCGAAAGACGTATTGAAGGCGCGCCGGATATCCTCTGTACGGATCTCTTCCCCGAGTTGCGTCGCGAGGAAGCCAACAACGCTGGAGTCGTTGATGGCACGCGTGATCATCAGGGCATCCTGAAAATACTCTTCGGCGCCACCGTCGGCCTTAAAGCATGTTCCGTGCTTCGCCCATTCGTGCAGGTGGAGATCGCTCATCGTTCCCGGCATCGTCTGCGACAAGGCCTCCCACAGATCGGAAGAGAGCTCTATCTCAGGGTAGTCAGACCATCTTTCGGGCCGCGCCGCTCGCTGCTGGACGTCGCAATATTCCAAGCTGCGCGGTTGCGGCCAGAGACCATGTAACGAAAGACGGATCTCTGCCAATGGAAGTTTGCCAGCGTTCAGGAGGCTGCATTCCTCTGTTTTGGGTCGGATCTCACAGAAGGCTGGCTGCCATGTCAGCGCGAGCACATTTTCGGTCGACTCTTTTGGAGACAACTCCTGCGCCGGCGCGGCAATGACGACTGGGCGTGCGCTATCCGCGTCGATCGGTCTTCCGCAGTCCCCCGATATCCAACGATCCTCAGAAATGGGGGCTCCGATCACTCGAACCAGATAAAACGACCCACCCGGCCTGTTGATGCCCAGCAGCTCGAAGAGTTGCATAGGTGCCGACCAGACCCGGCCAGGATTACTTCGATCCCGAATGGCCGTCGGCATCTCGCAGACATCTTCGGCGACAAACTGCCCTGAACGGCGCTCAAACGCCATGCCGCTCACTGACGACAAAAAAAGTATAATTACTGCAATACGTGCAACAAACATGCTCGCTTCCTCAAAACCACGCCTGATCCATAACACGTAACCGGAACAGACGTGACCTCACGATGAGACGACCAAGATGGTGGGAGCGGGAAGGTGCGGCAGACCTCGTTCAAGCTGTGATTTTGCGCCGTATGTTTAGGCAGGGATTCTTGAGGAACCGGCAAGTCTGCACACAATCCAACCAGTCAGGTCGGAGATGCGTTCGGTATTTGGGGCACCGGTGGGTATGTTGAGCGCAGCGAGACGCGATTGCACTCTTGAAGTTTCCGGGTAGATGGAGAAATTCCTCAATCAATTGAATGGGCTGGAGGGCACATGCATCCGTGGTGCGGCGTCTACGAGTGAAACGGGTTGGCGTTCTCAGTCAAGAGATTGGCGAAACTTTGCCGATATCTCGATGTCATTGAGCGTCCACATCCCTAAGGCGAGTAGCGTCCCAACTTGCTTGGATTGTAACGAGCAATCACGGAAGAATCAGTTGGTGGTGTTCATGTTAGCCAACGCTGAAGAAGCAAACAGGACGGGCGAGAAGCCTTCCGTTGGATGTAGTTCGTTTCTGCTCGAATGACGGGTCTCGGGCGAAGTGCTATGTCAGAACGCTACGCGCTTGGATCTCGTGAGGCGGAGTTCGAACGTCTAGCTGGTCACTCTGAAGATGCCCGCTTCGAATGGCGGTTTTTTCAATACCCGGAAGCGCCCTGTGGCTTCGTGGCTTAAGTCCTAGGAATGCTTAACCGCAGTGACCACGGGCGACCATTGGCTGCGCATGGGGAAGTAGGAGAGACGCGGCTTATCAAAGACGGAAAGCCCTTCTTCGGCGAGGTCGGCATAGGCAGAGCGGTCACTGATCCATGCGAGTGGTTCGTGGCCCAACCGCGCAAAAAACGCCTTGAGCCGAAGGGTCGATTTCTGATTGGATCGAATTCTGTTCGCAATGACATGCACGCCGACCTTACCTTTTCGCACCCGCTTGATCTCTTCGATGTCTTCGAAGAAACGCATTGTGCTGTGCTCATCGAACAATGATGGCAAGACAGGGGCGATCACCGTTCTCGCCTCAGCGATCAACGCCTCAGCCCGTCCCTCGCGGATCGATCCCGGTGCATCAACCACCAGCCAGTCAATGGATTTGGGCACATCGCCGATCTTGCTGGATTTTGTCCAATCGAGTCCGACAATCGAAGGCGCAGTCGCAGGTCTCAGACGGAGCCATCGGAGCGCTGACTTTTGGGGATCCGCATCAGCAATCGCCGTTTTGCCCGACTTCTGCGCAAGAGCGGCGGCGAGGGTGATTGCGGTCATCGTTTTTCCACAGCCGCCCTTTCGGTTGGCGACCAAGACCGTCCGCATGCCCGATTTACCTTGTGCTTTTCCTCGCCAAGGCAACCTTAAAACGCGGAGGTCTTCGAGCGTCAAGAATGGCGCGTGGAAAGCACCTGCATGTAACGAGAAACATAACTGCTGCCGGGGCCGCGACGAGCTTCAAGGTTGGTCGAACGCCGAGACCCAAAACCAGCACCCCCCTCAACCGAGATAGCATAGCCGCGTTGGGATGGGCTCAGTCCAAGGCACTCAACTTCTTCCGCGCGCAGGCTGGTCCAGCGCCGCGCATGTAGTGGCGTTCGGGGTGGTAGGACGCGCCCTGGAGCTGGCCGAGGGCGCGAGCTACGCTAGAAAAGACTGCCTGCAGTGACATGCCACACTCCTCAGGGTTTGCCCGATAGAAGCACTTGGAGATTGGTAGGCCGTTCCGGGAGAGAACGTTTTTGCCTTGGCAAGCACTATAGTCTGAATGTGTTAATGGCAGAACAATGCGGCAACTGTTTTCCCAGCCCGGCGGCCGCCAAAGGCCGTTTAGACCAGGGCGACGCGCTCTTCGCAACTTTCATACGTGAGCGAATGTCTTCCGAAACTCAGATCTCTAGTCTTTCACACAAATCGTCGGATCATCGTTTCAATCCGGTTCGACAAGCAACTAACGTTCTGTGAACTTCAGTTCGATACGGCGGTTGCGGGCAAAGGCTTCAGGTGTCTCGCCCGGATCGACGGGCTGAAACTCTCCAAAACCTGTCACGGCAAGACGCTCCGGGGGGATCCCCTCCTGATCGATCAAAAACTCGACGACCGAAAGCGCGCGGGCCGTGCTGAGTTCCCAATTGTTGTCGAACTGGCTGTTGAAGCCCACAGGGACCACATCCGTGTGTCCGTCGACGCGCAAAATCCAGTTTAAGTCGGTTGGCAAATCCGTCGCGACCTCATTCAACACTTGCGCAACTTCCGACAGCTGCTCTTGTCCCTCGGCGCCCAGATTGGCCGAGCCTTGCGCGAAGAGAACCTCAGAGTCGAAAACGAAGCGGTCGCCAGCGATTCTGACGCCGGGCCTCTCGCCTAGGATATCCCGCATCCGACCGAAAAACTCCGAGCGGTACCGGCGCAGGTCTTGCGCCTGTTCCCCGAGTTCAGCAGCTTCGGTAGCCAGTCTTTCGCGCTCGCGGGCTTCCAACTCAGCTCTGGCGCGCTCTTCCGCTGCAACACGAGCCAATGCGGTATTGAGATTCGCACCAAGGGCCTCGATCTGAACATTCGCGGCGGCATCTCTAGCCTCGGCCTCATCCAACAGGCCTTGAAGACCGTCAAGTTGTTGCCGGAGCGCGGCCGTTTGCTGGTTGAGAAGTGCGACCTGACGCTGCGCCTCGGAAGAGATTTCTTCCTCCTGAGATAAAAGCGAGCGCGCTTGAGCGAGCTCTGCCGTCGCCTGTTCCGCCTCCGTGAGCGCCTGCGCATTCGTTTCTTGTGCCTCATCGGCGAGCCGATCGCGCGCAGCTTCAGCTGCGGCCAGTAAAGTCAGGGTTTCTTGCGCGCGTTGCCGTTCATCCTCTAGGGACAGCGCCATAGCGGTCAGTTCAGCCTGAGAGGATTGAAGCCTCTCGCGCAGCAGGTCCGCCGCCGCAATCTCGGCGAGTCGCTCGCTTTCCGCCGCGCTCAACGCCTCCGACTGTTCGGCAACCTGGGTCTCTAGCGCTTCTTTTTCCGCACGCAATTCGGTGGCGAGACGCTGGAGCATGTCGTTGACCGAGAGACGTTCGGCGCTCTCGGCCTCACTTTCCTGCAGATCGGTCGCGAGTTGCGCGTTTTCGTTGATGAGGCCCGATATGCGGTCTTCATACTCGGTGATTTCCGCGAAGGCGGCGTCTCGTTCAGCCGACACTGTCGAGACAAGCTGCGCCTGCTGATCGGCGCGGCTGCGTTCCAGTCCCAGTGCATCGGCGAGATTTGCCACCTGGACATTAAGCTCTTCGAGTTGCTCCGACTGTCCGGTAATCCGGTCCCTCAAAACAAACTGCACGATCATGAAGATCGAGAGCACGAAGAACAGCACGAGAATTAGCGCCGTCATCGCATCGACAAAGCCCGGCCAGATCGAGGTTGAGAACCTTGAGGTGTTCCGGTGAGACAGCGCCATCAGTTACCTCCGGTGGGGATTAACCCCGGCTCTGGGCGACGAGCGCGCGCAAGGCGTCAGTCAAGGACGCAATGTCTTGACGGATTTCGGTGACGAGATCCTGTCGTCCGGCAGCGAGATCCTCCAAAATGCGCAGAACCTGCGTGTCGATAGATCGCAGGCGTGCCCGGGTCTCGGCGTCCAACGCTCCGCCCTCCTCGTCCCGCCCTTCGATCGCCCGGGCCACGCGCTCCTGCGCCTCGGCGATCCGATCGAGCGTTCCAGGATTTATAGGATCCGGCTTGGGTGCAGAAAGCACCTTCGTGAGCGCTGCAAGCCGATCGTCCATCGACTGGAAGAAGGCGGCTGTCTTCTCCTCGCCCGCCTGAGATATCTCCGCAAGCTTGTCTTCCATGGCCTTTGACCGCGCGACGCTTTGTTCCATCACATCCCGCAGACCATCGATCTGCTCAGCGGTCTGGCCGATCACCATCAAGACATTGCTCGCTGTCAGTGCCTCTTCGCCTTCGATGCCGGAAATCCCGATCCGCGTAATCGATGAAAGCCAATCTTCAAGCTCGCGATAAAACCGGTTCTGGGCATGGCTCGCAAAGAGTTCCAAAAGGCCAACGACCAGGGAGCCGGCTAGTCCAAGGAGAGACGAGGCGAAGGCGGTTCCCATACCGCCAAGCTGATCTTCGAGCCCCGTCATAAGGTTGTCGAAAACCTCAATGGCGTCCTGCCCCTCCTGGGGAGCCAGGGAGCGGATGGTATCCACCACGGCGGGCACGACCGTCGCCAAACCATAAAACGTCCCGAGAAGCCCTAAGAAGATCAAAAGGCTGATGAGATATCGCGTGAGGTCTCGCTGTTCTTCGATCCGGGTACCAACGCTTGACAGAATAGACTGCGTCGAACTGGAGGTCAGGCCGCGTCGAGCTCGACGATCGGCCAGGAGTGCGGCGAGCGATGCAAGAAGGCGAGGCGCTTTGATGAATTCGTGGCCCGGTCGGTCCAGTGCGAAACTCTCAATCCAAACCACAGACGACACGAGTGTCGACACCTGCCAGAAGCAGGCGAACAAGCCGACCAGGAAGACAAAGAGGATAAATCCGTTCAGGTAGGGCGATGCCAAAAAGACCGGTGCCACATTGGGAAAAAGAAGGACGCCGACGCCGGCTGTGAAGCCGAGCACAATCAACATCATGAGGATTTGTCGAACCGGTTGCGAGAAATGCGGATCAGCGTCTTGCGGTAATGCCATTTTTGACTGATGTCCTGCCTCGCTTTTTGCAGACCTTACGCGCAGGCGATCCGCTTTCCAACAAGCTTATGATGCGGCACTATTGGTTAATGAAACCACTGTGCCTATTCACAATGTCAAACGGATAGAAAAGCCAAACCCGGTGGCCATCTGTAGAACGTCTCCGGAGAACAGGTGAGAAAAGCGAGACAAATGAACAACAAAGTCCATGTCAGGGAAAGGCTTGGCCGCTATGGAGGGAGCGTATGAACCTGCCGCTCCTTGGTCTACTCGACGGGATTTCCCCAATCTGGTGGCTCGCTGCCGGACTGATACTGATTGGACTAAGGTTGGTAGTTTCCGCCGCGGTTCTCATCTGGCCCGCGGTCGCAGCACTCTTTGTTTCGATTGCCATTTGGCTAAATCCGCCGTTGTCGGGTCTCGGTCAGATCGGTCTGTTCGCGCTTTTCACACTTGTTCTGCTAATCGCTGCCCGCGCGGTCCAGGCCCGATCCGCAGGTGCGCCTTTCTTGGGCGGGCGCACCAAGCGCGAGGCCGACGAACTTGTTGGCCGCGAGGCCGTCGTCGAGAATTTCCATTGGCACGAAGGCCAAGTCAGTATCGACGGCGATCTCTGGCCCGCTCGCCTCGATGGCCGGAAATCCCCGGAGGTAGGCGAGGAGGTGCGCGTGATCGCGACCGACGGCCTCGTCGTCTGGGTCCGCCGCAAACCAAGACCGACTAGCGGGTCAGACGAAGCCGAGGTGGAGTAGGTCCTTTCTAGACTCCAACGACCTCGTCTTCATCCACCTGCTAAGCCTCACGCCGCGTGCTTTGGCGCTTTGGCCTTTCCGGATTCCGCGCTGTCATCAAACGAGAAGGCGGAAACCAGTTCAACGAGGCTCTGAGCATCGTTTTGGAGCGTGACGCTGAGCGCAGTCGTTTCCTCAACCATCGCAGCATTGTGCTGCGTCGCCTGATCCATGGAGCTGACGGCTGCGTCGATTTCGCCCAGAGCAACCGATTGCTCGTCCGACGCGTGGGTGATCGCCATCACGCGCTCGCCCGCTGACGCCACCCGCTCCTGGATGAGATCCAGCGCCTTACCAGCACTTCCGACGAGATCAACTCCGTCCTTCACCTGGCCATTGCTGGTAAGGATCAGATCTTTAATCTCATCGGCGGCTTGTCCGGCACGCTGGGCAAGCGCACGCACTTCCGACGCGACCACAGCAAATCCTCGGCCGGCCTCTCCAGCACGCGCCGCTTCGACACCTGCATTGAGGGCGAGAAGGTTGGTCTGGAACGAGATGTCATCGATGACTCCGATGATCGACGAGATTTTCTTAGAAGACTCTGAGATCTTGTCCATCGCATCGATTGCCTTGCCGATTGTTTTTCCACCCTTTTCGGCCTCGGAACAGATCTCTTGAACGGCCTCGTCAGCACTACGTACTTCGGTTGCCGTCGACCTGACTGTCGCTGTGATCTGCGTCAACGCGGCTGCGGTTTTCTCGAGCGTCGCCGCCTGATCTTCCGTCCGATGCGACAGATCTTCCGCAGCGGAAGAGAGGGCACTCGAATTCTCGATCACTACGGCCGAGCTGTTTGCAACCCGTGAGATCAGTTCAGACAGATGCTCCACGGATTGGTTGAATTTCGTTCGGAGATCTTCGTATTCCGCGTCGAACGAAACATTGATCTGACAGGTCAGAATACCTTCTGCCAGATCCGTCAGCCCCATTGCGAGGGCGGACACTACCTTCTCGCGCTTTTGGCTTTCTTCCGCTTCCTGCATCATACGGGCTTCTTCTGCTGCCTTCTCGGCCCGCTTCGCCTTCTCGGCCTCGGTGATGTCATTGAGGAAGAGGACAATCTTGAAGACCTTTCCATTGCCGTCGACGATAGGATTGAAATTACCGCGGACAATGACCGGTTCACCGGCACACCTTAGGGTCAACCTCCCGTTGAAGGTATTGCCCTTCGCCATATCTGACCAATGTGGCGAGAGGCTGGAGATCGTATCTGAATCCGCCAAGATCCGACTATCCAGAGGCGTGCCGACAACCTCTTGCTTAGAGCATCCGACCATTTTTACGAAGTTGTCGTTCGCCTCCAGGATCTCCCCATCGAGAGACAATTCGAGGATGGGCTGATTGGCGACAAGACTGTTGATCATGCCCGAGTGCAGGCGCTCGGTCGTAACGTCGCGCCATTCGAGGATGTTGCCAGCGTAGCTGCCCTCGTCATCGAGGATCATCGCAGCACTCAACTCGAATTTGAGGGGTCCAACGGTAATATCGGATCGCCAAGGCATGCGCGCCGGATCACGCAAAATAGCGCGTTGGTGCTCCGGATTCTTGTGGAACATGTCCACAGAGGCACCGATCAAGTTCTCGGGGTCGAGGTCCGGCCAAACCTCTTTGAAGACTTCGAGACTGTCACTGATGATTCTGCGAGTCGACTCATTCATCGAGATGATTTTCATATCCGGATCGACCGTCATCATGGCCGAGCGGCTGTTTCCGAATGCAAAGCTCTTGATGTGCGCATCGAGATGAGTCTCTTCCGTCTTCGCCAAGTAGTTACGCGTAACCTCAAGGTCGCGCGAAAGCTCACCAAGTTCTGTCTTGCCGGAAATTCCGTGGATCTCAGTTGCGAAATCTCGATTGGCAAAACGTTTCACTCCTTGGGAGATCCGGTTGAGTTGCGACACGAAACTATAAACCAGCACTGCCCCCCCGATGACACAGACAAGAACCGCGAGCGCGGTGGAGGCAAGGAGGAAGACGGCGCTCGCGTATCGCGTGTTCACGATTTCATCCGCGAGGGCGCGCTTGCGCGCATCCAACTCTTCCTCGACAAACCCTAGCCGGTCGATCCATGCAGTCGAGGCCTGGAACCAGTCGCCCGCGGATATGGAGGCAAGCGCGGCATCGCCTGCGTCGGAAAACACCGCCGAGCGCATCTCGGCCAGTGCTCTGAGTTCGGGGACGTTGTCGAAGGCCAAGTCTGGCCAAATCGTGACTGCGTAGATGAGTGCATCGTCGAGAGCCCGCTGCTGCGCAGCTTGAAAGCCCGCGAAGCTCTGCAAGACGTCGGCATCAAAATGCCCCTTGCCAAACCCGATCGCACCCATCGCCCGCTCGAGTCCGGCCGCCTCCTGCGCCTCTGCAAGGGCCAACAGCCCTGCCCCGGCGATCGCCAATTCCGTGTCGGGAGCGTGACGCACGATGTTGCCGTTGACGCCGAGAGCGGCCTGAACGATTGCCGTCAATGTCGCCGCCGCCTCGGCAGCCGAAATATCCAACCGATCAACACGCGCCCGTACACTGTCGAGCCCCGTGAACGTGCGCTCGATCTCTGCCAGATCGTCAGCATAATCCGGGGGCATGTCGTCCTTCGCAGCCAAGACTTCATTGCGGACCGCATCGACAGCGGCGCGCTGCCGCGGCAATGTGTTCGCGAAATCTGCCCCATCGGATCCGATGAAACCCGCGGACATGCCCCGTTCCTTCTGGACCTCATGGGCAAGACGACTCATCAGATGAAAGTCATCGAGCCTGTCCAAGTAGTGTTTTGCTGTCCCATACTCTTCAAAGTTTCGCTTGGTCACAAAAGACGATGTGACCAAGAGCAATACTGTTGGGATGGCGATTAGGGCGATGATTTGAGTGCGTAGTTTCATAGTGTTTCCCTAGGCTTTCAAATCTCACCTAGACTTGGCGATTTAAGGCATTCTTAATGTCATCGTCAGCGGACCTGTGCCGATTACTAAAACTCGAAACGTCTCTGGTCAGGCCCAATCTCTCGGAGCTATCCGCCGCGTATAGTCGTTAGACCTGTGAGGATCAGGCAAGAACTGAAACCATGTTCGAACGTCGGTGAACGTGCCGCGACGATGGGAACCGTGGTCGCGCTGCTCGTATCACGGACGTCAATCAAACCAATATGAGTGGGCGGCTAAGCCCGCTCACGCCTCCCACCGCAATCCAATTTCGTACACGTGGAGTGTCCCCCCATGCCTCCCCGAAGACTCGCCAGGTTTCGTGTCACCAGTCGGAAATCTCATGCATCGGTCTTTGGCAACTCAATGAATGAATAAACGGAACCGATCGCCTCGAGACGCTCTGTGCGCTAAATCTGAAGCTACTGGCAACCAGCCTCAAGGACCAACACCTGTTGCGCGTTTCGCATTGCTGCTAGAGCCGCTTGGAGTGTATGAACAGATCCAGTATACCGAGGTCAACAAGCGCGCTTCCGAGACTGCTCGGTGTCGCCGCCTATTCGAGGGGCTCGCGGACGCGGATCGCGCTCGTCCCGCCTCAGGGCGCGCGACCTAAGAAGCCCAAACAGTTTCCTTTCACAAAACGTTACGCATTCTCAAACGGAAGGAACCGTTGCGACACATGACTTAATGCGCCCCGACGATAGGACGAAGCTACATGACGGATGAGACCCACAAAATCATCGACGCGCTGGATCAGGCCCACTCTCTTGCAACGAATGGCTCGCGTTGGGACCTGATTTCCGATGGCGTTATGGGAGGCCTGTCTACCGGCACTATGAACCGGGAGGCGGTTTCCGAGCGCCCCGCGCTCCGATTGCGCGGCGAGGTTTCTCTTGCGAATAATGGCGGCTTCATCCAGGTCGCTCTTGATCTTGCACCGGGTGGCGGCGAGATCGACGCCAGTTCATGGTCCGGGATCGAGATCGACGTGCACGGAAACGGCGAGAGCTATAACATCCATCTCCGAACCGCCGATGTAATTCGCCCTTGGCAATCCTATCGCGTGGGTTTCAGGACGACGCCGGAGTGGCAGACATTACGGTTCCCGTTTAGCTGCTTCAGGCCACATCGGCTCGAAGCGCCGCTCGACGTAACACGACTACGGCGAGTTGGAGTCGTCGCCATCGGACGCGCTTTCAACGCAGACATTTCAATCAGCGGATTGCGTTTCTTCAGACTGGGTTGATTGGGTCACATTGAGAGGCCTGCGCCGCCCTATCGAGCCATCGCCGAATGAGCTAGCACCGTGTTCGGGTCCCCACCGCTGAACGCGCTGGCGATCCATGCTATACGTTCTTGTTGCCCCTATACTCAGTTCAGCCGCGCGAAATCACGACTATCGCAAGGAACAACGCAAACACAAGGAAGAGAGCGGGGATAATGATCGCTGGATAACCGAAGAAAACTATGGCGGCTACCCAGATGGCAAGAAACGCGATAATCGGTACAAAGATCATTTTAAAACGTCCCTGAGCTGCACATTCTGGAAGAAATCAAGACCAGGTATCTTGACCTGTCGCTCCAAGGAACGAGAAGCTTTCTCAGACAGCATTCCCCACACCCTCACCTTTTAACTCAGAGCCTAACTATCAGTGGCCGCAAGGCTTCGGTATACATCGATCATATTTAAATGAGCAATCTCTGGATTGCGTTGCAGATTTATCGACTCCGCAAGCGCGCATCGATTCATGCCAAACACAGACGTCTTTTCACCCTTCCGAGATTGTTGCTTCGATACGAAAACACCGAACGCAAATTTGATCGGGACGAAGACCGTCAAGGCCGAGGCGTCAGACCTGCATTCTGTTGTTGCGAAATCTCTCTGGCAGCCTGGGAGACAAGGGCAGTGCGTTGTGGAGATGCAGGATGCGTGGAAAGCAATGTCGGACCACCGCCCGATTGCAGACTAGGTCTCAAGAATATCTGGGCACCATTTTCCGGATCATAGCCTGCCCTAGCCGCGATGAAAGCGCCAATCCAGTCTGCTTCAAATTCGAACTGCTGGCTGTAAGTGCGCACCCCGACGAATGCCCCAAGATCCATCGCGTCGCGGATAGCGTCATCCGTCACAGCATCCCCGCCCAAGGCAGTCGCAATCCCACCTGCAATCAAAGCACCGAAGGCCTGGCTCTGTTGCAGTTTCGGTAGGTGTTGGGCAACGTGATGAGCCGCCTCATGGGAGAGCACCAACGCTATCTCGTCGTCCGACCGCATCTCTTCTAAGAGTGCGGAGGTCAGGACCAGAACGGGTCGACCATCCCGACTTAGGGTTTGAAACGCGTTGGGCGGGCTAGACGGACTTGTGTCTAAAAGGATCTGAAAATCGCAGTAACTTCGACCCGCGGATGGTGCTTCTTCGCGGCAGAACGTCTCCGCGACCGGCTCGACTCTTCGTGCAACGCGCGAGAAATCACCTTGTGAGCGAGGTTCACCCGAAGTCCGTTCGATTTGAACAGTAGTACTGGTCGGAACGGGCACATTGGAATTCTGCGCACAGGCAGCGAGCAATAGAAGAACACCGACATACAAGGAACGCTGCATTCACCCCACCGATCCACTACTGGCGCTGAATGATCGTGCATCCAGTAGACTTTATCCAATCACGCCAGTGCGATATCTGATGAGTGATACAGGTCCCGTTTCGAAGTTGTAAGTCTGGACAGCCTCGTTTGGTTACCGGTCTGGCTTTCGGCAAGGACACCGGCAGCTTCCGATCACCCGGCAGGCGTCGTCCAATCGTGACAGACCAAACACCGGGAAACTGAAACCAGTCTATCGAGAATGGCGGAGACAACTCTGGAGATTGGCCGCACTCGAACTGAGATCTTTCCAAGGCGAGCGGGGTGACATAAGTGTTTCTGAGAACAAGAGAAGTGGTCTCCCAATGCCATTGAGCTCGATCCAGTCGAGGGTCCACAGTGCCGCGTGCGCAGCCCAGAGATCACCGAATTCAGTTCGGCTGATCGCGGTCTCGAAAGTGCAACCGCTCGAACGCATCCGAGACGTGTTGTCGCAAGGACATCGGGTGTTTGGGGAAAACAGAGTCCAAGAGGCGGAAAGCAAGTGGCCCGCGTTCCGTGATGAGTTTGGCGCGATTGAGTTGCACTTGGTCGGGCCTCTTCAATCTAATAAGGTGAATAAGGCCCTCGATCTCTTTGATGTCATTCACAGTGTAGACCGGGACAGTCTCGCAAAGAAGCTCGCTACGGCCGTGCAAGCGCGTGGGCGCTGCCCTGATCTCTTCGTTCAGGTCAATACAGGCAATGAACAGCAGAAAGCAGGTGTCCTGCCCGAACAACTGGACAGCCTGATTACAGCTTGTCGCAGTGCTTATGATCTGCCGATATCCGGCTTGATGTGTATTCCACCCGTCGGTGAGGACGCCAAGGGTCACTTTCTGCGTTTGGCAGAATTCGCTTCAAGACACGGCCTCGTAAAACTCTCGATGGGGATGTCCGGTGATTTTGAGACGGCCATCGCATGCGGCGCGACGCATATTCGGGTGGGATCTGCCATCTTCGGCGAGCGCATTGCGCCCACGAACTGACATAGACGTGCTTTTTCACGAAATTGTCTCAGCCCCGGTCAGCAGATTTGTTAACTCTTGGTCAAGTTCAGGATTTCTATCCGCAGCATACAAGAAAGGCGGACTCAATGAGCGACAAACTCGAAGAAGACATGGAAATGGATTGGCTCGAAGCAGAATTGGCCGACACGCTTGATGAGGACTACGAGCTTGAGATTTCCGAGCCCGCGCTCTCGATGGAAATCCGTAAGATCTACCGAAAGGCGCACCCGCCCTCTATCCCGCGCCATGAGTATTTCCGAGCGCTGCTCGCATTGCAGGCCGAGCTGATCAAACTTCAGGACTGGGTGCAGTATAGCAAAGAGAAGATTGTTGTGATCTTCGAAGGACGCGACAGTGCCGGCAAAGGCGGTGTCATCAAGCGCATCACCCAACGGCTCAACCCAAGGGTCGCCCGCGTTGTCGCTCTACCTGCACCCACTGAGCGCGAAAAGACGCAATGGTATTTTCAAAGGTTCGTTCCGTATCTTCCAGCGGGCGGAGAGATCGTTCTTTTTGACCGCTCCTGGTACAACCGGGCTGGCGTAGAACGTGTTATGGGATTTGCTACAGAAGACGAGGTCGAGCAATTCTTTCATGACGTTCCGGAATTTGAGCGGATGTTAGTGCGCTCCGGCATCAAGGTGATCAAGTATTGGTTCTCTGTGACCGACGAAGAGCAGCAGATGCGGTTCTTGATGCGCATCCACGATCCGCTGAAGCAATGGAAGCTTTCACCAATGGATCTTCAGTCGAGGGTCCGCTGGGAGCAATACACCAAAGCCAAGGAAGAGATGTTCGCCAGAACGAACATCGCTGAAGCACCCTGGTATATCGTTGAGGGAAATGACAAAAAACGTGCGCGGCTGAATTGCATCGATCACCTGATCCAACAGATCCCTTACGGACCAGTGCCACATGACGAAATCAGCCTGCCGGATCGTGTCTTTAACCCCGAATACGAACGTAAAGTGCTGCCTCCCGAGCTCTATGTTCCCCAAAAGCACTAGCGCAGCTGCGAAACGGCGGGGCCTCGTGTCGAACGTATTAGCCTTGGAAAGTTTAGCATCCAGCTCGAAGAGTTGGTCGTTTCGCGGTGTTGCGACCAGACAAGTCTAGGCGGATACAGGCTGCGGTTCATAATCAGTAAAGACCTGTTTGAGGCGCTGATTTGTTGCCGGATGGAAGTTTAGTTTCATAGATTCCAGTGTTTTATCTCCACTGGACCAGTCGTGACCTGTCCGGATTGCATGCAAGAACTAATCTCCTAACAGGGCGGTTGCCGCTTAGGCGTGTCCAGCAGAGATACGTGTCGTCGTGACAACGCACCGCCCGCAGCTACGGGAGGCAGACCTTATGACTTCGACAATTTCGAATCCTGGCACGTGGAGCGTTGGCAAAGTTCGATCCGCCGGGCGGCATATGAGTGGCATGCTCATAGCCATTGGGAACGGGAGCGCCGACACCGATGCCCTGCCCCGCATTCGAAGACTGGAGATGGAAGACCTCCGAATCGCCCTGCGAAAAGGGTTCGATGACTTCTCCGCGTGCCGATCGGATGTGGTGTTTATCTGTCTTCTTTATCCGATAATCGGGATCTTCTTGGCTTGGGCGGCCTTCCAGCGAGAGCTTCTGCCGCTTCTCTTTCCGGTTATGTCTGGGTTCGCACTTGTCGGACCCGTGGCCGCCGTTGGCCTCTACGAGATGAGCCGTCGCCGAGAGAGGAATGAAACTGCGAGTCTCGCGGAAGCTCTGCGCGTTGTCGGATCGCCGAGCTTCGGCGCGATACTGGCGCTTGGCCTTCTCTTATTCGCGACGTTTCTTGTCTGGCTCATTCTGGCAGATCAGATCTACACTGCGGCCCTAGGGCCAGAAGCTCCAGCCTCGATTGGCGCTTTCCTGATTAATCTCTTTACGACGGTCGGCGGGTGGACAATGATGATTGTCGGATTTGCCGTCGGAGCGGTGTTCGCGGCAGCCGTGCTCGCGATTAGTGTTGTCTCATTCCCGCTTCTCCTTGACCGGAATTATGGTCTCCCTTTAGCGGTTGTGACATCCATTCAAGTCACCCGCAAAAATCCGAGGATCATTGCTATTTGGGGCGCTATCGTCGCGGCATCGCTTGCGATCGGGTCGGTTCCGGCGTTCCTCGGCCTTGTCGTCGTGATGCCAGTTCTCGGCCATGCGACATGGCACTTGTATCGGCGGGCTGTTGGATTTGAGCCTGCGGAATTGACCCCAAGCGATCTTCACTAGAGCGAAATCGTGCTGTCACTGGGAACAAAGAGCCGCTCCTGAACGTCTCGTCGGCAGGGGCGGTTCTTTTCGTAGTATAAGAATTGTGGGATATCCTTGTGCTCTGACATTGTCGGTCGAGGATTTACCTGACACACTAAGGTGAGATTTGGGATCGGGCCCAAAGCTTTAACCGATTTACCTCATCGTCAGTCACTCTGATCAAGATAGCGTTGTCTCACCTCAACGCAAACGTGCCATTTGATGAGAGGGCCGTCTTGGTTCCGACGAGACCACGTTCTACGAGATCAATCAGATGCGCGAAAACATTCCTTCCAGCGGCTGCGTGTAGGTCCGGCGGTACATCCGCATAAACACGCGCTACAATGTCTGAAATCCCGCCAGGACCATCGGAAAGCGATGCGAGTATCTGTTTCTCTCGAGCAGCGCGGTGATCCAGGAGATGTGTGAGTAACCGTTCGGGATCCTCGACGGTCCCCCCATGACCAGGATAGAGGCGCTCGGGCGCGTGCGCTATGAGACGCTCGATTGAAGTCCGAAATCTGGCCAGGTCCCCGTCGGGTGGAGAAATCAGCGTCGTTGCCCAGCCCATAGCCACATCTCCGGAGAAAATGCTCCTACCCCAAACGAAGGCGAGATGGTCGGAGAGATGCCCGGGGCTGTAGAGCGCTTCCAATTCCCAGTCCGGTCCAGAAATGCGATCTCCATCTCTTAAAACCTCATCAGGCCAAAAACCTTCGTCTATCCCCTCTCCCCCTTCCAGTAGGCCGTCGTCCGCTAGCCGGGTCATCAACGGGCTGCGCGCGCCCCTCGGATCGCCATGGGCCATAACAGGCGCTCCGACGAGGCGGGCAAACTCTCGCGCACCGCTGCTATGGTCACGATGCGAATGGGAGACCAAGACCGCTTTTACCGTCTCTCGGCGCACGGCAGACTGGAGCGCATCGATATGCGCCTTGTCCAGTGGCCCAGGATCGAGAACTGCAACGCGTCCTTCACCGACGATATAGCTTTGGGTCCCTGTAAAAGTCATCGGACCGGCATTGGGCGCAGTCACAACCCGAAGCCCGGGAAGGATCTGTTCAACTTCACCGACGACAGGCGCATGACTGCGATCAAACGGATCCTGATCCCCCTGTCCCATCTTACTTGATCGCCTCAGAACTCACGCCTAATCCTTGCCTAGATGATGTTCCGGTTGCGATTGAAGTCCTTTTTTCCGCGAAGCCTCTTTGGCCGGTCGCTGATCATTTTGTTGGTCCCGATCGTCGTTTTGCAACTCGTCGTTGGGACGATCTTCTTTCAGCGTCACTATCAGCGCGTCACCGAACAGATGACCGAGAATTTCGCCACTGGTTTGGGCTACATGATACGAACGGCTGATGCGATGCCAGGTGCATCAGAGGTTTCGCAATGGCTTACTCAGATCAGTACGCCCCTCGGTTTAGTCGTCCGCCTCGAACCGGGGAGCGTGGTGTTTCCAGGGGCGTCGCGCGATTTCTACGACCTTTCCGGCGGAACAATTGCCAACACGTTGGAAGAGAGAATTCACGTGCCGGTTTATGTCGATCTTTCGACCGACAGCCGAGAAGCCTTCATCCAAGCTCAAACGGAACACGGGATCCTGGATGTGACCGTCGAACGGTCCCGGCTTTCGGTCTCAAACCCGCATCAGTTGCTTGTCTTGATGGTTACGGCGGCGGTGCTCTTAGCGACGATTGGGATCATTTTTTTGCGCAATCAGATCCGCCCGATCTGGCGGTTGGCCGAAGCGTCGGATGCTTTCGGCAAGGGCCGCTCAATCGCGTTCAAACCCGTCGGAGCCGAGGAGGTGCGGCGCGCCGGGCGTGCGTTCATTTCGATGAGAAACCGAATCGAGCGTCAAAACGAACAACGCATGCAAACCCTGTCGGGTATCTCGCATGATCTGCGCACGCCCCTGACCAGAATGCGACTTACCCTTGCTTTGATGGATGAGAGTGAAGAAACGAAGGACTTGATGGAAGATGTCGGACAGATGGAACGGCTCATCCGCGAGTTTCTCGACTTCGCGCGCAGCGATGCCACAGAAGCGACGGAAACCGTTGATGCCCTGGAGCTTGGAAAGAGCATAAGCTTTCAAGCCGAGCGGTCTGGTCATACGTCCGACTACCTTGTTCAAGATGTGTCTGGAGGAAACAGCATGGTGCAGCTTCGTCCCGTTGCTGTATCGCGAGCTGTTCTCAATCTGACGTCAAATGCCGTCCGCTTCGCCGATCGAAGCAGCCTCACCCTGCGCTTAACACAGCGCAATCTGACGTTCATCGTTGACGACAACGGTCCTGGCATCCCTCAAGATGTTCGGGAAGAGGCTCTCCAACCCTTTTCGCGCTTGGACGCTGCCCGAAACCAGGATCAAGGGGTGAACGTGGGTCTTGGTCTTTCGATTGCGATGGACGTGGCACGGAGCCATGGGGGAAACTTGGTCCTCACTCGGAGTGCGACGCTCGGCGGCCTCCGCGCGGAACTCCAAATCCCGAGATAACGCCGGACGATTTGGCGATTGGCTTCGCGAAGCGCTCAACCGGCACCGGGTGTCCCAAAGGTCGAGCCGCGCGATCCCTTGTCTGGGCGGCGCGCCTTAAGCATCTCTGAACAAAGCACATCCGGTTGAACAACGTGCCGGACTGCCGATGGCTGCTTGGACAGCGACTGTTATCTATCACATATATCTAAAGCGCTGCGGCTCCTAGCTTGATCGCGCTAACCGTCGAAAAAAATGCCCGGCTAAAGCCGGGCACAAGTTAGGAACGAGGGACAGTGAGATGAAGCAAGGCAGTTCCACGCATCTTGCTTCGTATCCTAATATGTACTCTCTACCGTTCGCGTGTAGGGAGGTTAATGGAATGTGAACATACCTTTTCGGTTGCGGACTCAATGACGTCCCCGAGCTGCGTAAAGAGCGACTGCTGCTGCATTAGATACATTTAACGACCCGAAGGCGCTGGAAGCTGGGATCTGGACAATCTCATCGCAAAGACTGCGTGTAAGCTGCCTCAACCCCTCGCCTTCTGAGCCAAGTACGAGCACAAGCGGTTGCTCGGCGCCGAATTTCACACCCTCCTCGAGCGTTATCTCCCCTGATCCGTCGAGGCCTAATACATAGTATCCCATATCGTGCAGCGCGCCCATCGCGCGCGCGAGGTTGGGAACGCGGAGATAGGGCTGGCGCTCAAGTGCACCGGATGCGGCCTTCGCTAAAGCACCGGTTTCTGGAGAGGAATGCCTGTAAGGGGCCACCACCGCGCATGCGCCAAAGACCTCGGCTGAACGCAAGATCGCACCCACATTGTGCGGATCTGTGACCCGGTCTAGCGCGAGTACCAGGGGGTTTGAAGTCCCAGGCGCGCACCGTTCGGATACCGATCCCCAGTCGAGCGGTTCGACTTCGAGAGCCACCCCTTGATGCACGGACTGAGTGTCAATTGGTGCGGAGAACCTCCGAGGATCGGAGATCTCGGGGGTCATACCGGTCGCAAGGATCTCTGGCGCCAACCGATCGGACGCGTTCTTCGTCACGATTAGGCGATGCTTCACCCGGTCGTGATTGCAAAGTGCATCGCGAACGGCGTGCAATCCAAAAAGCCAAAATCGATCCGATGCCGACGCTTGTCCGGGTTTCCGCGCCCGATCCTTCTCGATGGCCCAGGCTGGTTTCTTTGGCATTATCCGGTTTTCCAATCTTCCGTGTGCGCAGCAAGTCACTTGTCTCTCGGAACGGCAAGGCCCTGTCGGCAAATCACACAAATTCCATGTTGACGCTCGCGACCCTCTGCCATATCGCCAACACGGCTTGGCGATGTGTCAGTGCCCACCCAAGGAGGGGTGGCAGAGCGGTCAAATGCAACGGACTGTAAATCCGTCGGGGAAACCCTACACTGGTTCGAATCCAGTCCCCTCCACCATCCTGCACTTTGGCGTTGAGAATTACGCTAATACCTTGTTTGGGGATAGTCCTTGACGCAAGCGTCTTCAATACGACACCACCCCGCCCGCGCGCATTCATCCCGTGAAGCGCATCTGATTACCAATCTCTAAGACAAAAATCGTAACGCGGAGATTCTAAGTGTGTGCTATGGCTGTTAGGAATTGGACTTAGCGCCCCTTCGGCAATGAGGCCCCCTAGGGTCAAAACTCAATCAAGGTGTTGAGAATGCTTGCTGGCTCTGATTTTCTTGCTGAAAATCAGCGAGATCTGAATGATGGCAGGTGAATTTTGGCTTTCGGATCGGGCATGGCCAGCCATTGAGCTGCTGATGCCCGGGAACCAACCCGGTGCGCGGCGTGTTGATGATCGCAGGATCATCAGCGGCATCGTTCATGTCCTCAGGTTCGGCTGCCGGTGGAAGGACTGCCCCGCTGTCTATGGCCCGCCGACGACCGTCTAAAACCGCTCCAATCGCTGGAGCCGGAGAGGGCGCTGGGGCCGGATCTTCGCCGCGTTGGTGGCGGAGGCCGAGGTTCCCGAGGATCTCAGCATCGACAGCACCGCAGTCAGAGCCCATCGCTCGGCACATGGCGGAAAAGGGGGGCGATGGCTCAGGCCATCGGGCACTCGCGCGGAGGTCCCACCACGAAGATCCATGCTCTGACAGATCCTTGCGGGCGGGTCATCGCCTCCTTGCTCACGCCGGGCAACGTCGCCGATATCTCGGCAGCGCCAGCCCTCCTGGCGGCAATGCCGGCGCCGAAGCGCCTGATCGCAGACAGGGGATACGATGCAAACAGCCTGCGCAGGACGCTCGCCACCATCCGGGCCGACGCCGTCATCCCATCGACCTATCGACCCGATCGCGACGGCGCCCGATCCCGGACGACACCGCCGCACCTGCACCGCAATCGCATCTATTGCGCATTCTGCTCGCTCAAAGGCCGGCGGCGCATCGCCACCAGATACGACAGGCTCGTACGAAACTTCCTATCAGCCGTCGCAATCACCTCCGCAATCCTCTGGTGGGCCTGATTGAGTCTCAACTCTAAGATCAGAGACTCCTCAGTGTCACTGCTCGTCTGCCCAAGCTTCATGCGCATAGTGTTGAACGCGCTCATGCCTGTGACGCAAGTAATCTCAGCAATTGTCGGCGTCTGTTCGCATCTTCCGGCAACACGACTGCAGTATCAGCAGCGAAAGTATCCACGTATGGGCCATCGAACAAAACGCGCTCGTCGGCAAATTGTGCCAGGTTGAGATTGCGAGCGAAACTATGGCCAAGGCCAGAGATACGGAAGCCCGGCGCGCGCGTAGTGGGTTCCAGGTAGCCTTCGACCGCCAATTCCCGCAACGGACCTGCTGCCTCTGTAAAGCGATCCCCACGGGCGGTTTGCACGACTAACCTGTCAGCATCGGTATTGTAGCGGCCTGAAACAGTCGCGAAACTTCCGCTTGCTTGGTTAGGGAGCGTGTTGGTCACTGGAACGCCGCCAACCGCGACGCCGCTGAGGCCGCGGGTGACATCCCCTGCCACGAGGTCGAGATCCGATCTGGCCGGTGAGAGACGGCTGGCGATGACACGGTTCTCGCGCCAAAGGCCTGAAACAGCGACACGTTGCCCAATCTGGGCGGAGCGCGCTCCAGAGGGCAAGACAACTTCGGTGCCATTGATAACGACGAGATCGCGGGAGATTTGAGTTATTTCACCGACAAGCGGATGCGTAACGTGCACCCGTCGCGCGATGAGAGCGTCAGCGGAGCCGCTCGCCTCCACCGTCAGACTATCTCCGATGGCAAGACTGCTCTCGGGAACCGGGCCAAACCCGTCGGTTATGACCGTCTCTCGATCTGACGCAACCAGCCGCCCTCCCACAACGAGACTCCCGAAATCCGTCAAGACACCGACAATTCCTGTGCCGCCGATCCCGCCCTCGATTTCGCGCTCCTGCCCCCAACCGCCTCTTGGCAAGGCTAGAGCAGCAAAACCACCCAAGATCGCTGTACGACGAGAGAAATTACCGGTCTTCATCGAAATCGCGTCCTTTGGTACTTGCCTGCTCGTTCTCTTTGTAGAGGAAGACGCCGAAGCGGAACCGATTTGTCGCATCGGGGTCTGTCGGATCGTCGCTTTGCAGCTTCGCCGCCACGGTGTTGATCTTCCGCAGCGCTTCAGTTGCGACGTCGCGGACATCGGTCTCGATCCGCTCAAGGGCCGCATCATCGAGATTGTTATAAAAGACAGCGCGCTCAAGATGAGGCGGCTCTTCTGTCAGGATATTGTCCACCGCAGCATTCATATGATCGCCGAGATTGTGTGAGAAAAAGTGAAGCCGCTGTTCCATATCGGCTGGACTCACAAGGCCGCTTAAGACGAGGCGCACGTCATCCCCGTCAACCTCAACAATCCCTTGCCGGACAAGTTCGTCTAGGACTGTACGGGGTCTGATATCCCGACTGACCGATTGGACGAGAGCTTCGAAGCTTGGGCCAGATGCCGAACTGCGTGGGATGAGGATCGGCTCGCCATCAGCATCCACGTAGTCAGCCTTGGCCATCCAGCGCCCAATGACGGTGCTCAGCGTAGAAACCTTCCGCCGCTGCGCTTCCGCGTCGTCGGAAGGTTGACCGCGGAATTCCTTCACATCGCGACGATGTACCCCGGTCATGACGCTAATGCGGCTGTCGGTGGCCGCCTCCCCAAGCATCTCTTCCGCCACTTCCACATACGATTGCTTCACCACCCGGTAAAGACTTGTAACTGTGACATTTTTTGCGATCAATGCACGGACGAGTGCACGCAGTATCCCGCGGACTGCGCGCTCGAAACGGCCAGATTGGCTGAATGGGTTGGTCTCGTTCATGAGCCCTAAGATGGAGCTTGTGTAAAATTTTTCCACAAAAATCTCTTCCAAGGCCTAGACGATCGATCGTCTCAAGTTATGTGTGCAAAATTCACACAAACCGAAAGGAGACCCAACCAATGAAGCCTTCAATTTTCCTAAAGGCCGGTTTTCTCGCATCTGCCCTGGCGGTCGCAGGTTGTGCGAGCATGCCAGTCGCGGACAGTCCAGACATTGTGGATGTTGCCCAGTCCGCAGGCTCTTTCACCACGTTGGTAGCCGCGGTCAGCGCTGCAGATTTGGTAGAGACGCTGCAATCCGACGGGCCATTCACCGTCTTCGCACCGACCGACGCAGCATTTGCTGCCCTCCCGGCAGGGACCGTCGAAGAGCTGTTGGAACCGGAAAGTAAGGATCAACTAGTTTCACTCCTGACTTACCACGTTCTGCCTGGAAGGATCATGGCGGGAGATCTGGCAGGCCAACAGCTCAGCCCCGCTACGGTCAATGGTGAAACATTGGAAGTGGATGGACGCAGCGGCGTCACAGTGAACGGCGCGAATGTCGTTCAGGCGGACATCGAAGCTTCAAACGGTGTGATCCACGTCATCGATACCGTGCTCCTGCCCTAAAAAATTATCCAAACAGAAGGAGAAAGTCATGTCAGGCTCTCAGCATACTGGCGCGAGTAGCGCCTCTCCCAACATCGTTGAAATCGCTGCTGGTTCGGACGATTTCAATATCCTGGTCAATGCCCTCTCAACGGCGGGACTAGTCGAAACGGTGCAAAATGCCGACGATATCACCGTCTTTGCCCCAACCGATGCGGCCTTCACTCAACTTGCTATCGACCTAGGCTTCGATGGGGATCAAACGGACGAGGACGCTGTTTTCGGCTTCATCGCAGGCGCGTTGTCGGACCTGGCTCCCGACGGGGATCCAGTACCGTTGTTGACAGATATCCTGCTCTACCATGTGTCGCCGAGGGCCAAGTCCGCCGCCGATGTGGACGCTGCCGGTGAGGTTGAGACACTGCTGGACGGTGCCACATTCGGATCCGACGGCACTGAACTCGTCGACAACGAACCAGATGTGGCCAACCCCAACATTGTGGCTCCTGACATTGCGGCTTCGAATGGGACTGTGCAAGTCATTGACCGGGTTTTGATCCCGATCGACATTCCAGGGAACACACCGCCGAATATCGTCGAAATCGCTGCTGGTTCGGACGATTTCAATATCCTGGTCAATGCACTCTCAACGGCGGGTTTGGTCGAAGCGGTGCAGAATGCCGACGATATCACGGTCTTTGCCCCAACCGATGCGGCCTTTACTCAACTTGCTACTGATCTGGGCTTCGATGGGGATCAAACGGACGAGGCCGCTGTCTTCGGCTTCATCGCGGGCGCGTTGTCGGACCTAGCTCCCGATGGCGACCCAGTACCACTTTTAACCGATATCCTGCTCTATCATGTGTCACCGGGGGCCAAATCCGCTGCTGATGTCGACGCAGCCGGTGAGGTTCAGACACTGCTAGACGGTGCGACGTTCGGATCCGACGGGACTGAACTCGTCGACAATGAACCAGACGTGGCCAACCCCAACATCGTGGCGCCTGACATTGCGGCTTCCAACGGAACGGTCCAAGTCATCGACCGGGTTCTGATCCCACTCGATATCCCAGGCAACACGCCGCCATCCTCTACGATCGGCGACGATGACGGAAACGTCATTCGAACAGGCCCAGAGAACGATATTGTCGAGGGCCTTGGCGGTGATGATGATATCCGGCTCAGTCAGGGTGACGACACTGCGCTTGGTGGCGAAGGAAATGACTTCATCAAAGGCGGGCGAGGCGCTGATCGTCTTTTTGGTCAAGACGGTGATGACGACCTCTCTGGCAATCGCGGGGATGATCGTGTCGGAGGCGGCCTAGGCAACGATGATCTGGGAGGCGGCAATGGTGATGACCTTGTGAGAGGCGGTCGCGGACGAGACGAACTCAGCGGCGGCGACGGAGACGATACTCTCAACGGCGGGCGCGGTCGCGATGATATCGACGGTGACGACGGAGATGACCTACTCAATGGTGGCCGCGGACGGGATACGCTTGAAGGCGGTGAAGGTGCGGATACGTTCGTCTTCGGTCGGGGCCGCGACGTCATCACGGATTTCAGCGAAGACGATGTCATTGAGCTGACTGCTTCGCTCGGCGTTTCGACGTTCGACGATGTCATTGGTCTCGCGAGGTCCGCTGGTGGCGGAGAGGATACGTTGATCGAGTTTTCCGGCGATACAGCGCTGCGTCTCGAAAATGTTGACGTGTCCTCGCTGTCGCAGGACGATTTTATCTTTGGTTGAAACCGAAGTCCCAGTGGACGCTTCCGCTGGATGACTATGTGAATATGCTTCTCAAGAAGTAGGTCGCTCGGAGGGCCAAGAACGGCCCTTTCGGGCGACCTATCACAATATACTTTTCTCACTTTCAGCTCTCATATCGAGAGGCGCTCGGCGCTCTGCTTCTCATGATGCTTATTCGTCGTCTCGGCTGCGAGCTACCACATCGAATGAACAGACAATCGGCACATCTCGCGGAAAGTGAGTGGAACTCACATTATTTCTTGACACAATGTTAGACACGCTTACTTTCCTCTCGAAAGTCTATGGGGGCGTCCATGAACGAAAGTGCCATCTCGGATGACGATAGTGTGCAACCTGACCGAAAGCAGCTTCGGCTGAACTTCAAAGAGAAGTTCGCGAAACGTGTTCGCCGTCAGCTTCTGACGTTTGGCGGCACCCTAGGAGCGATTGCCATTTCCGTGTTTGCCGTGACTTTTCTCAGCGGTTTCCTGAGTCAGAGACAATCCTTGGCCGATGGTCCACTGCCAGAGCCGCCTGTTGGTGTTGAGACAGCAGAGGTCACGCGTGTCGAAAATTACACTGTAACGCGCCGCTTTGTTGGAACTGTCGAGCCCGCCCGCACGACGGACCTTGCCTTTGAATTGCCTGGCATCGTTGACACAGTCCTCGTCGACGAGGGTGACCTGGTCCGGCGTGGCCAACTTGTCGCTTCAATTGACACCTCCCTTTTGGATGCTGATCGCGCGCGGCTCGGAGCCTCCGTGACTGCGCAACAGGCCCAGTTGGAGTTGGCCCGCCGAACGCTCATGCGCAGGCAAGAGTTGAACGTTCAGGGGCACGTTTCAGATCAGGCTCTCGACGAGATAGCGCTCTCGGAAGTCGAATTGGTGGCCCGGATCGCCGAAGCGCGCGCGGCCCTGTCAGTGCTCGACGTTCGCCTTCAGAAAAGCGAACTGCGCGCACCCTTTGACGGCCGTGTGGCAGAACGGTTTCTTGATGATGGTGCCATTGCCGCCAACGGAGTGCCAGTGGTCCGTCTTATCGAGGAAACGCGGCCACGTATTCGCGTCGGTGTCGATCCACTCTTTGCCACGCAACTTTCAGCTGGCGACGCCGCTTCTATCGAGATTGGCGGGATGGCTTTCGATGGAATTGTTGAAAGGCTGCCGCCCGATCTTGAACTCCGAACGCGCACACGACCGGTTCTGCTCTCCCTCGACGTCCTGCCCGAAGCCGCTGTCGGGCTTTATGGCCGAACCGGCACAGTTTCGGTCGAAAGTGTCGTTGAAACGCGTGGCGCCTGGTTGCCGCTTACAGCGATCCGAGAGGGGTCGCGGGGGACCTGGTCGATCCTCGTACTTGACGACGTTCAAGACGGTGTTGGCGTTGTGCGGATGGAAGCGATCGAAGTGATCGATACGGATGGTGAGCAGGTTTTCGCACGCGGCTCATTTCGCGACGGTGCCTTGGTCATCCAGACGGGATTGCATCGCGTTGTGCCTGGGCAAGAGGCCATCGACCTCAACGACCCATCGGCCGCCGACCTCCTTTTTGCGAGAGCGAGGCAGATCTGATGCCGAGCGGAAAAAAGGATCTGGCGACGCTGACTTATCGGCAGCCACTTGTGGCGTTCGTCATCTTATTCGTCTTGGTGGCCCTTGGCCTCAACTCGCTCCTAACGATTGGCCGCCAAGAAGATCCGACAATCACTAATCTCTTCGCGACAGTTACAACGCCTTTTCCCGGCGCCGATCCAGCGCGTGTTGAGGCCCTTGTCACAATTCCGATCGAAGAAGCGGTTCAGGAAATCGCCGAGGTCGATACAATCGAGAGCACGTCAGCAACGGGTGTTTCGATTGTCTCGCTTGAGCTGTTGGACCGCTTGGACGACGAGGCGATTGAAGGGATCTGGGGTGAGGTGCGTGACGCGCTCGAAGAGGCACGCCGCACTTTCCCACCTGGTGCGCTCCCAACCCAGTTTGATTCCGATGGTGTTGGGGCGTTTGCGGCAATTGTATCCCTCAACGGTCGCCATGGCGACGTGCCCCTCACGCTGGTCGATCGGTATGCCCGCGGTCTCGCCGACCTACTTCGGGGTGTCTCGGGCACAAAGATCGTTGAACGCTATGGGGCGCCTGAAGAGGAAGTGCTCGTTAGTGTCGATGCGACAGAGGCTGCTGCGCTTGGCCTGAACGCTAACGACTTCTCGTCCACAATTGCCGCTGCTGACGCGAAAGTTCGGGCTGGTCTTGTCCGTGGACGAACTTCGGACCTCGTTATCGAGGTTACCGGCGAGATTGATGCTCTCAGTCGTGTAAGGGACATTGTCGTCGCGACGGATGGGGCGAGTTCAACACGCATAGGCGACATAGCAACGGTGACACGTGGCGCCCGTTACCCTGCATCGGAGATCGCCTATCAGGATAGTGAGCGCGCGATACTTGTTGCCGTCAAGATCGAAGAGGGTCTTCAGGTTGACGCATGGATGAAGCGTGCAAGAACTGCGATTGACGCGTTTGAAGTCCCGGCCGGCATCGAAAAGAAGCTGGTTTTTGACCAAAGCGCTTACACGCGGGAGCGGCTATTGGAGGTCGCGACCAATATGGCCATTGGCGTGAGCCTCGTTGTCGGAGTGTTGCTTCTGACACTCGGCCTCCGTTCGGCCCTAATCGTGGCCCTCGCCCTCCCCGTAGTGCTCCTCGCTTCGCTTGCCACAATGCAGTTCATCGGTCTGGCCATTCATCAGATGAGCGTCACCGGCCTCATCGTGGCGCTCGGTCTCCTTGTAGACGCCGCAATCGTTATGGTCGATGAGGTTGGGAGAAGGATCAGAGCGGGGATTGCCCGGAGTATTGCTGTGGGCCAATCCGTCCGCCGTTTGGCAGCCCCCCTTCTCGCTTCAACCCTCACGACAATGCTCGCCTTTCTTCCGATGATCTTGTTGCCGGGCCCCGCGGGCGATTTCGTCGGGTCCATTGCAATGGCCGTCGTCATTATGCTCGGCTGGTCTCTCTTCGTGGCCCTCACGATTACTCCCGCAATCGCGGGTCGTTTGTTGAAAGTGCCGAACCGGCCAATTCGGCCAAGTTTCTTAGGATCTGTGTTTCATAGGAGCTTTTACTGGAGCGTATCGAACCCGGTGAAATCGATCGCATTTGCCCTGATCTTGCCAATCACTGGCTTTCTCGTCCTGCCGACACTCACAAAGCAATTCTTCCCTGGGGTCGACCGCAACCAGTTTCATATTGACGTCGAGATGGTTCCTGGGAGCGCCATTCGATCAACCGACCAGACCGCCAGAGCAATAGACAAGGTTCTCCAGAATGAGGAAACCGTTGAAGCGGTATCTTGGGTCATCGGTCGATCCGCCCCTGCTTTCTACTACAATATTGTGGGCGATCGGGACAACGCTCCAGACTTTGCTCAGGCCCTGGTTACAACCAGTTCGCCTGAGGACACTGAACGGCTCCTTCCGCGGTTACAGGCAGAACTCTCGGCTGCGCATCCCGAGGCGCGCGTCATCGTCCAGGGACTAAAGCAAGGTCCGCCTGTGCCAGCCCCCGTCGAGCTTCGGATCATTGGTCCGGAAGTTTCAGAGTTGCGGCGGCTTGGGGAGGAACTCAGGGACATTGTGTCGGGTATGGACGGGATAGTCCTCGCGCGGAGTTCTATTGACGCAGGTGCACCCCAATTGCGGTTGGATCTCGAGGAAGAAACAACTCGGCTGGTTGGCCTGGATCTGAATAGCGTTGCGCGACAGCTCGAAGCCGGGCTGGAAGGTGTCACAGGTGGTTCTTTGCTCGAAGGGACTGAGCAACTTCCGGTGCGTGTCCGATTGGTCACCGGTACTGATACGGAAGCCCTCCGATCCGACCCAACAGCAATTGCAGATCTCCCCCTCACAGTTCCGGGCGTCAGCATTGGTCCGTCTATATCCGCGCTTGGCAATGTAGAACTCGTCCCGAGCGAGCCAGGAATTACGCGGCGAAACGGAGAGCGCTTCAATACCATACAAGGATTTGTACCGCGTGATTTGCTCCCCGAAGAAGCACTCCAGCAGGTCTTAACGGCATTGGAGGACCAAGGCTTTGAGGTCCCACCAGGCTATCAGATCCAAATTGGCGGCGACTCCGACGCCAGAGATGAGACTATTCTGAACCTTGCGTCGGTTGCCATTCTTGTCGCGACGCTCACGACCGCGGTTTTGGTCCTCACCTTCAACTCTATCCGGTTGACACTAGTATCACTTGTAGTTTGCGCGCTCTCCGCAGGCTTGTCGATCCTTTCATTGTCGATCCTTCAGCATCCCTTCGGAATTCAAGCGGTTATTGGTGTGATCGGGTCGATTGGCGTTTCAATCAATGCAGCAATAATCGTGTTGACCGGGCTACGCGACGAACCTGCTGCCGCTGGTGGGAACAAGTTTGCGATGGCGCGTGTCGTGTCTTCGTCTGGCAGGCACATCGTGTCGACAACCGTTACGACCTTTGGCGGGTTTCTGCCCCTATTGCTGGCTGGAGGAGGGTTTTGGCCTCCTTTCGCAACAGCGATTGCGGGTGGCGTGCTCTTGTCAGTGGTGATCGCGTTTTACTTCACACCGCCTGCTTTCGCGTTGGTCTACGCGGGCTCTAGAAGGAGACCAGAAGTTGGGACAGCGCATTCGCAGCCGCGAGATGATCGACAGGATACAGGCATGGCGGTCGGGCTAGCTTAGCTTCTCTCACACCCGCATCATTGCCTTGCCGACTGCTGCGAGAATTTCTGTTTCCTCCAGCTGGCCATACTTTTCTGCGAACTTTCCGTCCATCCTGAGAAAGCAATGTCCATGGACAAAGCACCACAGCGCATATGACCTCAGGCGGACCTCAGTGCTTTCCGGTGGTAGGTTCAAATGTTCTGCGACCACGCTCTCCAGCAGATCCGTTGTTGCCTTTCCAGTCTCTTCCAGTTCCGGATCGCCCGCATGGTGTTCCGAAAGGCCGAACATCATACGAAAGATCCCGGGCTCGGCTTCTGCGAAGTCAAGATAGGCTTGACCCAGGGCTTCGATCCGTTTGGGCATCCCCGGATCGTGTTCTTGCGAAGCGTCTGACATCCGTTTGCCAAAACGCTGCATACCCGCGAGAGCCACTGCGCGGAGAATGTCGTCACGGTCACGAAAGTGCTTGTAGGGTGCTGCGGTTGTTACACCGGCAATCCGGCAAGCCTCCGAGATCTTAAAATTGTCGGCGCCATCTCTTTCGACGAGCATGCGAATGGCTTCTAGGAGCGCATCGCGTAGATCACCGTGATGATATCGTTTATCGTTTTTTTTGAGCGTGTCGCTCCGGGTCATTAGACGCCCTCCCGGGAAGATGACCTAAGTTAGGCAAGCTAACTTCAAATTGGAAGTCGCAAGGCACTCATCTCTGTATGGAAATGGTGACCATGTTTGACACGCGAGATGATCCGCTTCTCCAGCCGGACGCTTCCCTTAACTCCACAGACTTTAGCTGGAGATCAAGTGCTCGCTCCGTCATGTAGTTTAGTTTCGATTTGCCGACAATCTTCAACACACTAATCGTATGTCGCCGGATGTTATCAACCGGCGCGTCTTGTCTGACTCTCAAGCATATTGATGTTGAACTACGCCGGACCACCTGGCGCGTAGCTGATTGAATGTCCCGGTAGATCGAATTGATTTTAGTTTTCGGCTCCAATTCCTGTGACCCAGGATTCTTGCGCAGGCCGCCTACCAAGGTTTCAAAACTGAGTTCTGGCTCGCGCGTGTTCGGGCCAAATTGACCAAGAAAGCACTGATACTCCCGGGTATGCCTGCCACATCGTCAATTGGTGCAAGTTTTTCTATTTTTTAGGCAAAAAGAAATCATGCGTCTCAGGTATGCGCAATCCGCTTGACACTTTCTTGGGCCATCCAAGAAAATCATCCTGGGCGATGGGATGAAGCGGGTCGAACGAACCTTGGCACATTCTGCCCACTCTCGTCATCGACGAGACCGAGTTGGGAGGTTTGACTAGCAAGTTTTGGTTAGCCCGGAAGGCATATCGCCATGCACGTCGACGTCGCAGAGCCAATTGGATTATGTCTCTTCCATGCTCAATCCGAGGTAAAGGCCCGAGAGAGGCGGCGCATGGAGGTGCCGTCACTTGAGGTCGTTTTTGAGATAGCGAAGCTTCTTACGGGTGCGACAGACCCGGTGGCGGCCATGCCGTCGGTGTTCAGCATGCTGTCTTCGTTTGTCGGTTTGCAGTCTGGTGCGCTCGCGCTGATTTCCGAGCCAGGTGAGACGAGGCCCGAAGGTCGCAAGATCAACCCCTTCGTGATTGCAGCGACAGCGCAGGGTGCGGCACCGGACATGCCCCCTGACGCACAGGTCCCACAGCGCGTTGTGTCAATGGTGTTTCGCACGGGTGTCCCGGTCGTATCACTCGACGTGCGGACGGAACTCGGCCAAGACGCAATGCCCGTGGGCGGCGAAACGGACAATCTCGCACTTGTCGCAGTCCCCATCCGTGCCGAGTCAGACCTTCCAATGGTTATTGGAGTCTTGACCATATACCGGCCCTTTACTGACGATCCTGCTAGAGACGTGGACAACGATCTTCGTGTCGTCACGATGATCGCATCACTTCTGGAACAAGCGCTCCGCTTCCGCCGCCTCGTAGCACGCGACCGGGAGCGGATGTTCAGAGAAGCAGGCAACGCACTTCAGGCCCTGCAGGAAGTGGGAGAGGAAAGGGAGACAGTACTTCCAATCGACGGAATTATCGGACAGAGCCGAGCATTACGAGCTGTTACGCGGCGAATTCGCAAAGTTGCAAAGACCAGCGCGCAGGTTCTGTTGCGTGGCGAGAGTGGAACGGGAAAAGAACTCTTCGCGCGCGCCATTCACGTTCTGAGCGACCGGGCCGACAAGCCTTTCGTCAAGGTGAATTGTGCGGCTCTGAGCGAGACGCTTCTAGAGACAGAGCTGTTTGGTCACGAGAAGGGCTCTTTCACCGGTGCGACTGGTCAGAAAAAAGGTCGCTTCGAACTGGCGGATGGCGGGACGCTTTTCCTAGACGAGATTGGCGAAATCAAACCCGCCTTTCAAACAAAACTGCTCCGGGTACTGCAGGAAGGTGAGTTCGAACGGGTCGGCGGTTCCAAGACACTAAGTGTTGATGTTCGCCTGGTTACCGCGACGAACCGCGACCTCGAACGCGCGGTGGCGCAGGGCACTTTTCGTGCGGATCTCTATTTTCGCATTTGTGTTGTGCCGATCGAGCTGCCCCCTCTGCGTGAACGACCCGAGGATATCCCGGAATTGGCACAAACCTTCCTGGAGCGGTTCAACGAAGAAAACGGGACCGAGCTCAAGATGGAAGAGCATGCCTTGGACACGCTGGCGCGATGCGCTTTCCCGGGCAACGTGCGAGAGCTCGAGAACTGCATCAATCGTACAGCCGCGCTGACCGAGGGTGAGGTCATACGAGAGAGCGACATTGCATGTCACCAAAACGAGTGTCTCTCAGCGGAGCTCTGGAGGATGCAAAGTTCGAAATCACCGATTGGGAGCCTTTCGGCGGGCCAAGTGGTTTATGGAGAGGCACGCAAGCCTTCACCACTGCCCGGGTTCCAGGCGCGCCGCCCTGCTGCGCCTACCCCATCGCGAAGCTCCGCCAGCTCCGAACGCGACGAACTGGTAGAGGCCATGGAACAGTCTGGTTGGGTCCAAGCAAAGGCGGCAAGGCTCCTGGGTCTGACCCCGCGTCAGGTCGGTTACGCATTGCGCAAGCACGACATAGAAATCAAGAAGCTCTAACAAGTTTCACCGCAATGGGATCGAAGGGCGCCAACAGGCGCCCAGTGATTTCTATTTCATATCCGCCACAATCGATTGTCGAGCGACCGGTTCCTTGAGTGTCGCTTATCAGACCTTACTGTCTGGCGGATTCGCGACACACGAAACTGGCCACGCATAAGTCATTGAAAGGTAGAGGTTTCGAGATTGGCATATGCCTTGCTGGAGAGGGGCAAATGCGGATTCGAAAGGAAGAGCACATGACCGGTAATGTCGTTTCCCTAGGCGATCTCCAAGTCGCTAGCCGCGATACGCTGAGCAAGGCGATGGAGACCAGCGGCTGCGAGAAATCGGCCTGCGGAACTTCGGACGGCCCGGCAGATATGTCACCTGAGGTTTGGGCCAAGGTGAAGGACCATCCATGCTACTCGGAAGAAGCGCACCACTACTTTGCCCGTATGCACGTGGCCGTTGCGCCCGCCTGCAATATTCAGTGCAACTACTGCAATCGCAAATACGACTGCGCCAATGAGAGCCGCCCTGGCGTGGTTTCGGAGCGGCTAACGCCGGAAGCCGCAGCGCGCAAGGTGATCGCTGTTGCCAACGAGATCCCTCAGCTTTCAGTGCTCGGCATCGCGGGCCCAGGCGACAGTGCCTATGACTGGCGCAAGACATCCGAAACCTTCAAGCGCGTCGTCCAGCAACTTCCTGACATTAAGCTCTGCCTGTCGACCAACGGTCTCGCCCTGCCCGACCATGTCGATGATCTGCTCGATATGAACATCGACCACGTGACGCTCACTATTAACATGATCGATCCGGAAATCGGCACAGAGATCTATCCCTGGATCTTCTACGACCATCGCCGGATTACTGGTCTCGAGGCCAGCCAGGTGCTGCATGAGCGCCAGATGCGGAGCCTCGACATGCTGGCCGAACGGGGGATCCTGGTAAAGGTGAACTCGGTCATGATCCCCGGGATCAATGACAAGCACCTGCTGGACGTGAACAAGGAAGTAAAGAAGCGCGGCGCCTTCCTGCACAATATCATGCCGCTGATCTCCGCTCCCGAGCACGGCACGGTCTTTGGCCTCAACGGTCAACGGGGGCCGAGCGCGGCTGAGCTGAAGGAATTACAGGATGCCTGCGCCGGTGGCGCGAACCTTATGAAGCATTGCCGCCAGTGTCGCGCAGATGCGGTGGGGCTGCTCGGCGAGGATCGCGGCCAAGAGTTCACGATGGATCTTGTCCCGGAGGAGGTGGAGTACGATCCGTCAAAGCGCGAAGCGTATCGCGAGTGGGTGGCCGAGGAGCGCGGAGAGCGCCGGGCGGCTGCCGAGGAAGCAAAACAAGAGACCGCGGCCGTCATTTCCGAGGACGCGGAAGCTATGCTGATCGCGGTTGCTACCAAAGGCGGTGGACGCATCAACCAACACTTCGGCCATGCCACCGAGTTCCAGATCTTCGAGGTCGACGCCCAGGGCGTACGATTTGTGACCCACCGTCGCTGTGACAATTACTGCGTGGGCGGCTACGGTGAGGACGACAAGCTGGAGCTTGTGATCAAGACCTTGGAAGGCATCAACACGATCCTTTGCGCTAAGATCGGCGATTGCCCACGGGAGGCTCTGGAAAAAGCCGGGATAGAGGCCATCCAGGCCTATGCATATGAGTATATCGAGACGGCTGTTTCCGCAGTCTATCGCGAGAAATCCGGCCTGCCCGAAGTCGCCATGCAGACCGCCTGATCCCCAGCAACGTAACGAGGACCGCGTCTCCCATGTCACTCCAGATCGTCGCCGAAAACTGCACACTTTGTAGCGCCTGCGAGTTCGAATGCCCCAATGCGGCAATCGCTTTCGGAAGCGACATCTTCGAGATCAATCCAGAATTGTGCACAGAATGCAAGGGAACCTATGACACCCCCCAATGCGCTGCGGTTTGTCCAGTCCCGGACACCTGCATCCCGGCCTGAGGCTTTGCCCGAGGGGCCTGAGCCCGTTGACTGGCAGGGTGTGCCGCTCGATTGCACCGCCTGCCAATTCCGGTCCCGATTGGACACCGGACAATGCGGCTTGGGTTGGGCCTGCGTTCATGACCGCTATGCCAAGAGGATAGAGCGATTCTTTCTGCTCAATCCGGAACTGGCCGACGAGTGCTTGCGGATGCCGTATTTCGAAACTCGCATCAACGCGGCACGGGTCGCAACGCTCTTCCGGCTTCCTGCGCTTCTCAACGATGAGGATCCTGGTGTTCGCGCCATGGCCATTCTCCGACTGCCAGTGAAACACGCGCAGCGCCGGATCAAGGATCCTGACCGCCGGGTTCGGATCGCAGTGGCGCACCGGCTGCCGGTCGAAGACCTTCTGCCGGTTCTGTCCGATCCCGACAGCTATGTGCGGCAAATTGCAGTGCGCCGAGCCGACCCGAACGTATTGCCGACGATGATCGGGGACGAAGACCCCGAGATTCGCCGCCAAGTGGCACGCCGCATTCGCACGGACTGGCTCAACCGCTTTATCCCTGATCCAGACCCGCTGGTCCGGCGGGAGGCAGCCGAGCGGACTGAGCCATCGCGCCTCCATGGGTTTGCCCGCGATGAGGATATGCGGGTGCGCTACGTTGTTGCGGAGCGCGCCCCCCCAGACGTCTTGCATATTCTCACCCAGGATCCCGAGGACGTCATCCGCGAAACAGCCGCTGAACGATTGGCCGAGTTTGAGAGGGAGCCAACCAATGTCAACCGATGACCGCGAAATCGAGGTCTACCGCGATCCCATCTTTTCGCCCGGCGATAAGGTGATCTCGAAGAAGAACATCAAGAACGATGGCACGATGTTCGGCAAAGAGATCGGAGAGACCGTCGTCAAGAAGGGTGATGTCGGCTACGTGCGCGACATTGGGACCTTTCTCCAGCAGTTTTACATCTATGCCGTCGATTTTGTTGACCGTGGCTCCCTCGTGGGAATGCGGGAACGCGAATTGAATGCGGTGTTCGAGACGGAGGTTCAGTCATGAAAGTTATGATCCGCGATACCGTGAAAGGCATGGAAGTCTATGTGCCCAAAAAGGATCTCGAGGAGATTATCGTCGAGTCCGAGAAGCCGGGCTACTGGGGCGGATGGGCCAAGCTCGGCAATGGATGGGTTCTACAACTGCCCGCCTTCGAAGAAGCCCCAAAGCTACCAATCACGGTGGACGCGCGCCGCCTGGCAGACGCGGAGTGAATGTGATGAGCAATACCAGGCAATTGAACGACGCTTTCGACGCCGTCACCGCCGGAAAGTTGATCCCCTATTTAGGCCCGGGTGTCTCCGCGCTGACACCGGAGGTTCCCGCCTCACCAGAGGCACTTTGCGCACTGATCGAGGCCGAGATCCGGGTTCCGAAGCGGGCGCAAGGCAATCTCTGGTCTGCGGCGCAATTCGTGGAGAGCCGCAAATTCCGCGCGACGCTGAATGATGTTCTTGAGCGCGCCTTTGCATCCGGACAGGGAATCACCAACCCGCTTCAAGAGGCCATTGTAGCACTACGTCCAGCGATGATTGTAGATACTTGGTACGACGATGGACTTCTTGCCGCCATGGACGGGCATTCAAGCTGGGGATGGGTCCAGGGCGTCAGCCGCAACGGTGAATGGATCGAGATCTGGACCCGCGCCTACACGCCAGATGGCGTGGAGCGAACCGCCGGACCAGACAGCGCCTGGGAGACTCTGGTCTACAAACCACACGGCCTAGCAAGGAAAGGATCGAGCCTTCTGATTTCGGACAGCGACTATGTCGAGGTTCTTACTGAAATCGATATTCAGTCCCCGATCCCGGAAGAAGTCCGCCACCGGCGCACAGACCGCGGGTTTCTTTTTCTCGGTTGCCGCTTCGACGATCAGATGTTGCGCATTTTTGCGCGGCAGATCGTGAAACGGTCCGGAGGGAACCATATCGCGGTTATCGAGGGACCTCTGACACGAATGGAGCAGAAGTTTATCGACGAGCTCAACATCACCCGCATCGACGCGCCGATATCGGAGGTCTCCGAAGCGTTGCTTGCGCCTGCGGCTTAGATATGCGGGCAGATCCGCTGCCGGCTGGTCCCAACGAGAACGCCATCTTCATGTCTGCTCCCTCTGACCTGTCTCAGGATCAGCGTGAGTGCCTCGCTATGCTTGGCCCCAATCAGGTTGATTGCGCTATTGCGGTAATGCTGAAGATCCTCGACGGGAAGTGCAAAATGCCGCCCCAGGAGGCACGGATCATGACAGCGGTTTATGATGCCGTGAAGCGCTTGCCCGCCCAGCACCTTGGGAGAGCGGAACATAAGATGATTGCCAAGGCGCGTGCCGAAGCTGATCCCCGATTTCGCGCGGAAATCTACGAGGCACGGGTTTTGGCAGAAACGCGGATCTCCCGACCGGTAATGAAGGCGTTCAAGGCGGGGCTGCGACGCGATGGCGTCTTGCCACTGAAAGGTCCGACCAGACAGGAACGATCAGGCAACGCCTGACCGTTTCCGAGGCTCACCTAGGCCGTCGCGAGCGACTCAACCGGCAAGCCAAAGTCTTCCGCGATTGAGGCGAGCCACGCATTCACTCGGGATTCCGTCTGATCCGACTGGTTATCGAGGTCGAGGGCGAGACCGAGGAATTTGTCGTCCACAAGAGCGAGCGACTCCTCGAAGGAGTATCCGTCGTTGGGCCATTCGCCGACAATCGTGGCGCCGCGCTCTTCGAAAAACTCATAGATGAAGTAGATCGCGTTGACGAATTCCATCGGATAGGTGACTTGGTCCCCTAGGCCGTAGATCGCGATCGTCTTGCCCTCGAAGCTCTCATCTTCAAGCTTTGGCAGAAACTCTTCCCAGCTTTCGCTCTCGCATTCCGCGCTTAGACCCGGCAGCAGGCCATCGCCGAGCGTTGGGGTGCCCAGGAGCAGGAAGTCGTAGCTCATGAACTCCGCGACTTCCGTCCGATTGACGTTGAGCGGCTTTGCCATGAGGTCGTCATCAAAGCGCTTCTTGATCTGCTTGGCGATCTTGCGCGTGTTTCCAGTATCTGTGCCGAAGAATACTCCGATTTTGGCCATCTTCGTGGGTCCTCTTTATCCTGACTGACCCAGACGTGGATTCGCCTCGGCCTATGAGGCCTGAAGCAAGTGACATGCCAACCCAAAAATCCGGCAAGTGTCTGTTTTAAAGATAGAAACGTGGTTGTTCCAACCTCGACACAGCTATTGTCGAGGTTTTGGCCGACAGCCAACACGGTTTGTCGGCTTTGTCCCAAGGTAGACGTGATGATAGGAGAAAGCGGTCGCGCTGCGCGGTTCTAATACTTCCCCCAACATCTAAAGATGATCGTGACGCCTCCCCCTCGCTCAGTGCCCTCTATGGTAGGGAATGTCGGAAATTGTTTGGTTCGACACACATCCACGACACTTGAGTAAATTTAGCGGCCATCATCAACTAATTGCTTTTACTGAATTAATTTGAACAGGTCACTTGGCACGGCTTCTGCTTATCGAGGGCTGTGGGCACATGGATGCCCTGTGAGTGATAAACATAGACCTGCAAAGGACAGCAACATGAGCGAACTTCGACAGATCGCCTTTTACGGCAAGGGGGGGATCGGGAAGTCGACCACCTCACAAAACACTCTCGCTGCACTCGTGGAACTCGACCAGAAGATCCTTATCGTCGGCTGCGACCCCAAGGCAGACTCAACCCGCTTGATCCTGAACTCGAAAGCTCAGGATACGGTGTTGCACCTCGCCGCAGAAATGGGCTCGGTCGAGGATCTTGAGCTCGAGGACGTCCTCAAAATTGGCTACAAGGATATCCAGTGCGTTGAGTCCGGTGGTCCCGAGCCTGGTGTGGGCTGCGCAGGCCGCGGTGTCATCACTTCGATCAACTTCCTGGAAGAAAACGGCGCCTATGACGATGTCGATTACGTCTCCTACGACGTGCTCGGCGACGTTGTCTGCGGCGGTTTCGCGATGCCGATCCGTGAGAACAAGGCGCAGGAAATCTACATTGTTATGTCGGGCGAGATGATGGCGCTGTATGCCGCCAACAACATCTCTAAGGGCATCTTGAAATATGCCAATTCCGGCGGCGTGCGTCTCGGCGGCCTGATCTGCAACGAGCGCCAAACCGACAAGGAACTGGAATTGGCCGAAGCCATGGCTGAAAAGCTTGGTTCGCAACTCATCCACTTCGTGCCGCGCGACAACATCGTGCAGCATGCTGAGCTTCGCCGTCAGACCGTTCTGCAATATGCGCCGGACTCCAAGCAGGCCGATGAGTATCGCTCTCTTGCGACCAAGATCCACAACAATTCGGGCAAGGGTGTGATCCCGACTCCGGTTACGATGGACGAGCTCGAAGAGATGCTCATGGAATTCGGCATCATGCAGTCCGAGGAAGAGCGCGAAGCACTGATCGCTCAGTCAGACGCCGAATTGGCTGCCAACGCTTAAGACGCGCTAACCACCGAAGGAGCGAACCCAATTCGGCTCGCCCCATCTCGGATCTCCATTCGACCCCAAGGGGGGGCTGCTCGGCCCTCCCACGCCCTCCAGCCATGTGAGAAGGAGCCAAAAGGATGGCCAAAGATCACGTAGACGGGCCGGAAGACTACGAATCCCTGATCGAACGGGTTCTCGAAGCCTATCCCGCCAAAGCCAAGAAGAAGCGCACCAAGCATCTGAAGGTGTCGCAGCCCGATCCTGAGGGCGAACCAGATCCCGCAACGGGCATCGCATCCAAATGCGACACCGTAAAATCGAACATCAAGTCCGTCCCAGGCGTGATGACGATCCGCGGATGTGCCTATGCAGGTTCGAAGGGCGTTGTCTGGGGTCCAGTGAAAGACATGGTCCATATCTCCCATGGACCGGTCGGTTGCGGACAATATAGCTGGTCGCAGCGGCGCAACTATTACATCGGCAAGACCGGTGTGGACAGCTTCGTGACGATGCAGTTCACCACCGACTTCCAGGAAAAGGACATCGTCTTCGGCGGCGACAAGAAGCTCGGCAAGACAATCGACGAGATCGAAACCCTTTTTCCTCTCGCCAACGGAACCACGATCCAGTCGGAATGCCCGATCGGTCTGATCGGCGACGACATCGAAGCGGTCGCCAAAGAGAAGAATAAGGAATACGGCAAGACTATGGTGCCGGTCCGCTGCGAGGGTTTCCGCGGTGTGTCCCAATCGCTTGGCCACCACATCGCCAACGATGCCGTTCGCGACTGGGTCTATGAGAAGGGCGATGGAGGCGCGGCGAAAGACTACGAGCCGGGCGAATACGACGTCAATGTGATCGGGGACTACAATATCGGTGGCGATGCCTGGGCCTCGAGGATCCTGCTTGAGGAAATGGGCCTTAACGTAGTCGGTAACTGGTCCGGCGACGCGACGTTGGCCGAAATCGAGCGCGCGCCCAAGGCACGTCTCAACCTCATCCACTGCTACCGGTCAATGAACTACATCTGCCGCTATATGGAAGAGAAATATGGCATCGGCTGGATGGAGTACAACTTCTTCGGTCCGTCCCAGATCGCTGCGAGCCTGCGCGCCATAGCCGCAAAGTTCGACGACAAGATCAAGGAAAATGCCGAAGCGGTGATCGCCAAGTATCAGCCGTTGGTTGACCAGGTGAACGCAAAGTTTCGCCCCCGCCTCGAAGGCAAGTCGGTCATGCTCTATGTCGGCGGTCTGCGTCCGCGTCACGTCGTCACCGCCTATGACGATCTGGGCATGCGGGTGGTCGGCACCGGCTACGAGTTCGGCCATGGCGACGACTACAAGCGCACTGGCCACTACGTCAAAGACGGCACGCTCATCTATGATGACGTGACTGGCTATGAGCTTGAAAAGTTCATCGAAGGCGTCCGGCCCGATCTCGTTGGCTCTGGGATCAAAGAAAAGTATCCCGTGCAGAAGATGGGCATTCCGTTCCGCCAAATGCACAGTTGGGACTATTCCGGCCCGTATCATGGTTACGACGGCTACGCGATCTTTGCGCGCGATATGGACCTCGCGATCAACAATCCCGTCTGGGGTCTCTACGACGCCCCCTGGGCAAAGAACGCAGCCGCGATTGCCGCTGAGTAAGAGCACGGTCCTGCGGGTCTAAGGCCCGCCCTGCGTTGACGGTCGAGATCCTGCCCGGACTCCGTCAACGCGACACTCACACCCACGGCGCGTCTCGGAATGCGGACGGCCCAAGGAAGGAATTTCACCATGCCACAATCGGCGGATAAGGTCCTCGACCACGCTCCATTGTTCCGCGAGCCGGAATACACGGAGATGCTCAAGGAGAAGAAGGTCAAATACGAGTGCGGCCATCCCGATGAACTGGTTCAGGAAATCGGAGACTGGACGAAGTCTTGGGAATACCGGGAGAAAAATCTCGAGCGTACGTCGCTCACGGTTAACCCGGCTAAGGCCTGCCAGCCGCTCGGCGCTGTGTTCGCTAGTGCAGGCTATGAGCAGACGATGAGCTTCGTTCACGGCTCGCAAGGCTGTGTCGCCTACTACCGCTCGCACTTGTCGCGTCACTTCAAGGAACCCGCCTCCTGCGTATCGTCCTCCATGACGGAAGACGCGGCCGTTTTCGGCGGTATGGTCAATATGGTCGACGGCTTGGCCAACACCAAGGCACTCTACGATCCGAAGATGATTGCTGTCAGCACGACCTGCATGGCAGAGGTGATCGGCGACGACCTCAACTCCTTCATTCTTCAGGCCAAGGAAAAGGGATCGGTCGATGCCGATTTCGATGTGCCCTTCGCGCATACGCCCGCCTTCGTGGGAAGTCATGTCGACGGCTATGACAATATGCAAAAGGGCATCATCAGCCATTTCTGGGATAAGGTTGAGACGCGCGTCGAAACGGGCTCGATCAATATCATTCCGGGCTTCGACGGATTTGCTGTTGCGAATGTTCGCGAGTTGAAGCGGCTGTTGGCCGAGATGGGCGTGGAAGACTACACGATTTTGTCGGACGTCTCAGATGTCTATGACACCCCGTCGGACGGTGAGTTTCGGATGTATTCGGGCGGCACCAAACTCGAAGACATGCCCGCCTCCGCGCATGCCAAGGCCACGTTGAGCCTGCAGGAGTACTGCACTCCCAAGACCCTCGAATACGCGGAGAAGAAGGGCCAGGAAACCGCTGCCTTCCACTATCCAATGGGCGTCAAGGGCACCGACGAGTTCCTTATGAAGGTCTCGGAATTGACCGGCAAAGAGATCCCGGAGAGCTTGCGTCTCGAGCGCGGCCGCCTGATCGATGCTATGGCAGACAGCCAGGCTTGGCTCCATGGGAAGACCTACGCGATCTATGGCGATCCGGACTTCGTTTACGCCATGGCGGCATTCGTTCTCGAAACCGGCGGTGAGCCGCGCCATTGCTTGGCGACCAACGGTTCCAAGGCTTGGGCTGCGAAGATGCAAGCGCTCTTCGATAGCTCTCCTTTTGGTGCGAACTGTCAGGTTTGGCCGAAGCGTGATCTGTGGCATATGCGGTCGTTTCTCAACACCGAGCCCGTCGACATGTTGATCGGCAATTCCTATGGCAAGTATCTGGAGCGCGACACCGGCACACCGTTGCTGCGGCTCGCTTTCCCGATCTTCGATCGCCACCACCACCACCGTTTCCCGACAATGTTCTATCAGGGAACGTTGACCGTCTTGGTGAAGGTCCTCGACATGATTTTCGACAAGCTCGACGACGATACGATCGAGCCCGGAGTCACAGACTACTCGTTTGACCTCACCCGCTAAGATCTTGCGGTCCAGGCCCCTTGCTCATACTGGCCCGCATTCTCTCTCCGGCAGCCCCAGTTGGCTGCCGGTTGGTCTTTTTGGCGTGAGCTCTCCACTAGACGTGCCAACACTGGTCACCTTTTCTGGCTGTGACAGGTAGCTGGCGGTATAGCCAGCGAAGGGCCAAACTTGCGAAACTTGCCCCCACGGGATCATCGATAGTGTCGAAGACGTCCTAGGAGGCCAAACATGACACTGACGCTTCGACCGCCCTTTGCGGATACTTTTCTATCCGCCGGTTTCCGCCCGTTTTTCCTCAGCGCCGGGGTTTGGGCTGTCGTGTCGATGGCAATTTGGATTGCCGTGGTGACCGGTCTCGTATCGATGGCGGACCCGTTTGCCTGGCACGTGCACGAACTGGTTTTTGGATATGTCGGCGCGGCAATTGCCGGGTTTCTGCTCACTGCAGCACCGAGTTGGACAAAACGAAGCGCTCTGCGCGGTCAAGCCCTGGCCGGGCTATGGGCGGCTTGGGTCGCAGCGCGGATCGCAATGCTTGGGTTCGGGAGCCTACCCGCCCTGCCCCTCGCGCTGCTCGACTTACTCATGCCGATCGTTTTGTTCGGCATCGTGCTTAGCCAGATCGTCGCAAGCAAGAACTGGCGCAACGTCAGCGTCGTCATCGCTTTGCTCTTCTACATCATCGGCAACGTAATCTTCCACTGGGAGGCAATGCTAGGTTTCGCTGCGGCTTCGGGTTATGGCGCGCGGCTTGGCATCGCCTCGGTCGTCATGCTTGTGTCGATCGTGGGCGGGCGTATTGCGCCGAATTTCACCCGCAACTGGTTGAAGCGCCGTGGAGAAACTCGTCTGCCGCCGCCGGCTTCACGCTACGATATCGTTTGCCATGTCTTGCTTGCCTCAAGCCTTATCTTGTGGGTCCTTGTGCCCTTTGCAACGTTGAGCGGCCTTGCTCTGATGGCGGCGAGCGGCGCCCATTTCTGGCGGATGCGCGGCTGGCGCAGTCTCGCGACGAGATCGGACCCGCTGCTGTGGGTGCTGCATGCGGGATACGCCTTTGTGCCGCTCGGCGCATTCGCGATTGGGATGGCAATTGTTTTTCCTCTAGCTCTAGCGCCTGGCGCGATGATACACCTTTGGACGATTGGCGCGCTGGCGGTGACCACACTTGCCGTGATGACCCGTGCGAGCCTTGCCCATAGCGGGGCAGCTCTGGTAGCTCTCCCAGGATCCACCCTGCTCTATCTTTGCCTGATTGCAGCGGCGTTCTTGCGCCCAGTTTCGGGCCTATTTCCTGGGATCTCAATGCCACTCCAGAGCCTCGCGGGCCTGTTATGGATCGTGGCGTTCGGCGGCTTCGTCGTTCTCTATCGGGGCACTTTCGTGCGGAACACCGAAGCCTGAGACACAGTCGTTCGCCCCGTTTCATGTCGTGTCGCAATCCCGACATGTCAGGTGTCATCCACGTCGGCTGCTACTGAAAGCGTAATTTTCATAATGGGTTAGGCTGATAACTGGCGCTTGGCACATCGCGTGCTTCCTCTGATGGTAAGCAGAGAGGAGACGTGATGGCCGACGCGCTCAAATCGAAGATCCAGGACGTTTTCGATGAACCCGCCTGCGGGCACAACGTCAACAAGACGGAGCAACAGCGCAAAAAGGGCTGTGCCAAACCTCTGACCCCAGGTGCCGCAGCTGGTGGGTGCGCCTTCGACGGGGCGAAGATTGCACTCCAGCCTATCGTCGATGCAGCACATCTTGTCCATGCGCCACTGGCCTGCGAAGGAAACGGATGGGACAATCGCGGCGCGGCCTCATCTGGCTCCGAACTCTACCGAACAGGCTTCACGACTGATCTGACCGAGCTCGACATCGTAATGGGGCATGGCGAGAAGAAGCTCTTTCGGTCGATCCGCGAGCTGATCGAAGCCCACAACCCACCCGCGATTTTCGTCTACTCCACATGCGTGCCCGCGCTCATCGGCGACGATATCGATGCTGTGTGCAAGGCCGCGACTGCCAAGTTTGGCACGCCCTGCATTCCAGTCAACGCACCGGGCTATGTTGGATCTAAGAACCTCGGCAACAAGCTCGCGGGTGAGGCGCTACTCGACCACGTCATCGGTACTAAGGAGCCCGAAACAACGACGCCCTATGACGTCAATATCGTCGGAGACTACAATCTCTCGGGCGAGCTTTGGCAGGTGAAGCCACTCTTCGACAAGCTCGGCATCAGGATCCTCGGGTCGATCACCGGAGATGCGCGCTACGCTCAGGTTGCGATGGCTCACCGGGCGCGGGTGACGATGCTCGTCTGCTCTAAAGCGCTGATCACGCTCGCCCGCAAGTTGGATGAGCGCTACGGCATCCCCTTCTTCGAAGGCTCCTTTTACGGCATCTCCGATACTTCTGATGCATTGCGCAACATGTGCCGGATCTTGGTCGAGCGCGGCGCCGATCCCGAGCTCCTTGACCGCTGCGAAGCGCTGATCGCGGAAGAAGAGGCCAAGATCTGGGCGCAGCTTGAAGCTCATCGTCCACGTGTCGCGGGAAAACGCGTGCTCCTTTATACCGGCGGGCACAAGAGCTGGTCGGTCGTCGCTGCGCTTCAGGAGCTAGGCATGGAAGTCATCGGCACTTCCGTTCGCAAGGCCACCGAAGAGGACAAAGACCGCGTCAAAGATATCATGGGCGACGACAAGCACATGTTCGACAATATGGCGCCAAAGGACATGTATCGCGTGCTAAAGGATGCCGAAGCGGATGTTCTGATGTCCGGTGGACGCAGCCAGTTTGTCGCGCTGAAGGCGAAAGTGCCCTGGGTCGATGTGAACCAGGAAAAACATGAACCCTATGCGGGCTATATGGGCATGCTCGATATGGTGCGTGCCATCGACCGCGCGCTCAATAATCCGATGTGGCAAGACCTGCGCTGCCCTGCTCCCTGGGAGGAAACTCGGGAAGAGAAGGCCGACTTCATCCTCAACCCGGCCCCCTTCTGCACCGCGGGGCCTGCCGAAGATGAGACCGTGTTGGCTTCCCGTTTTGCCTCTTCGCAAACCGATTTCGAGGATTGCTGAGATGGCCAAGATCGTTCATCCACGCCGCGCGCTTTCGACCAATCCGCTGAAATCCTCCGCCCCGCTCGGCGCCGCCTTGGCGTATCTCGGAATCGAAGGCGCCATTCCGCTCTTTCATGGCTCCCAAGGCTGCACCGCCTTCGCGATGGTGCATCTGGTCCGCCACTTCAAGGAATCGGTACCGCTCCAAACGACTGCAATGAACGAGGTCTCGACGATTCTTGGCGGAGCTGAGCAGATCGAAGAAGCTATTGAGAACCTGCGAAAAAAAGCCAATCCGTGCTTCATCGGAATTGCCTCTACCGCTCTAACAGAGACGCGCGGAGAAGATGTCGCGGGAGAGCTGCGTGAGATCGTGGCGCGCCGGACCGATTTTTCTTCTACCGCTATTGTCTATGCGTCGACGCCGGATTTTGCCGGCGGGCTGGAAGACGGATGGGCGCGCGCAGTCGAGGCGATTATCGAGGCGCTTGTACCTTCGCGCAACGTCGCGTCCCAACCTGCCTATCCCCGGCAGGTCAATCTGTTATGCGCGTCTTTCCTGACGCCCGCGGAGATAGAGGAGATCGTGCGTCTTATCGAGGCCTTCGGTCTCGAGCCCATTGTTCTCCCTGATGTTTCACGCTCTCTGGACGGTCATGTCTCCGACAACTGGACTGGAACATCGCTCGGCGGCACTTCCATCGCTGAAATCGAGCGGATGTCTCAAAGCGCCTTTACGCTCGCCATCGGCGAGAGCATGCGCCAAGCGGCTGGCTCGCTCGAGGAGCGCTGCGCTGTCCCTTATCGCGTTTTCCAGTCCGTAACTGGCCTGAAGCCCGTCGACGCGCTCGTGCGCACGTTAATGGCCCTCTCAGGCGCCACCGATGCGCCGCCTTCCGTTAAGCGGGATCGCGCGCGGTTGATCGATGCGGCGCTTGATGCGCATTTCCATATCGGTAGCCTTCGTGTCGCCATTGGGGCGGACCCCGACCTCCTGTTTGGACTTTCGACCTGTCTAGCCGGAGTTGGCGCTGAAATCGTCGCCGCTGCGACAACGACCACGGCCAATTCAGTGACGGACCGCATCCCGTGCGACGAGGTGATCCTCGGGGATTTAGGGGATCTGGAGCAGGCGGCGGAACGCAATGGCGCCGCGCTTTTGGTTTCCCATGCCCATGGACGCCATGCCGCCAAGCGGCTCGGCATTCCGCTTCTGCGCGCGGGATTCCCGATCTTCGACCGGCTCGGGGCCCAGGATATCTGCCGCACCGGGTACCGGGGCAGCCGTGCATTTCTCTACGAGGTCGCAAATCTGGTTCAAGCCCAACACCATCGCCCGCAGCCCGAGGATTTCGGCGCTGCCCCCATTGCCAAGGAGTTTGAGCATGTCCCGCAGACTGCGCTTAATTGAGAGCGGCGCGCCCGGAACCGATGAGGTCGGCGAAAAGGCCCTGCGCGTCGCCATCGCAACCAACGACATGGAGAATCTGGACGCCCATTTCGGCTCCGCCACGAAGTTCGCGATCTATGATGTCACAACAACGGATGCGACCTTCGTGGAAGCAGTGGGCTTTGACGATGTCACGAGCCAATCGGGCAAGCACGATGATATCGACGACAAGATCACCCCGAAGGTGAACGCAGTAAGGGATTGCGCGCTTCTATTCGCTCTGGCCATCGGCGGTCCCTCAGCCGCGAAAGTCGTCAAGGCAGGGGTTCATCCGATCAAGCGCAAAGCCGCGGAACCGATCTCCGCCGTCTTAATCCAGGTCCAAACGATGCTGCAAGGAACGCCGCCACCGTTTCTTCGGAAGATCTTGGGCCGGGACGACAAGCCAAGTTTCATGGACGAATACGAAAGCGAAGGAATCTGAATATGAGCGATACGGTGGATGCCCCTGCCCGCGGCGGCGAGATGACGGAGAGCGCCTTTTTGAAGCAACTTTCCGCCGTCATCCGTGCTGAGGACAGCTACGGCACATGGGATGACAAAAGCGATGCCGAAATCATGGCGGAGTTCATCGTCACTGCCGAAGAACGTCGGGAAATCCCGATCATCGGCGATCCCGACCCGGATGTGATGTGGCGCATCGGAAAGTTCTACGATGCGATCGGCTTGATGATCGAGAAGGAAACCGGCTGCATGGCTAGCCAGATGCAGAAGATGAGCCATGAGGGATTTGGCCGCATTGTTCTGATCGCCGGCAAGCTTGTTGTTATCTCAAAGCATCTCCGCGACGTTCACCGTTTCGGTTTCACCTCCTGGATCAAGCTTGCGGAAGGTGGTGAAAAGCTTGTCTCGCAAGCCGTTGCAACGATTGAGAAATATCCAGACGCCGCACGCGCCTGACGTGCCCCGACCATTCACATATCGAACAGAAGGACACGCAGCATGCAAGTCGAGGAACTGCAAGCCAAAGTCAAGAAGCTCTCCATGCGGTCGACAACTGCTAAAATGAACCTTCATGACCTTTCCGAGGAACTCCCCACGGATTGGGAGAAAATCCCGGAAGTTGCCCAGGAAACCTTCGAGGTCTTCAAGGAACTTGCGGACGCCCGCAAGGAATTGAAGGCAGCGAAGAAAGCCGAAGCGGCCTGAGCCATGGGGGTCGTAGCCTTTAACCGCGGCGGCACGGAATACGTTCCTGAATTCCTCATGTCGATCGATGCCGCAACCTGCATCGGGTGCGGTCGCTGTTTCAAAGTCTGCGGCCGAGATGTCATGACGCTCAAAGGTGTCACCGATGAAGACGAGATCGTAGCGTTGGATGATGAAGAATACGAAGACGACATCGAACGGCGGGTGATGGTCATGGTGAATGAGGACAATTGCATTGGGTGCGGCGCCTGCAACCGCGTCTGCCCGAAGGACTGTCAGACTCATGCTGCTCTCGATTGATCCCGCAGAAGACGATGCCGCCGCCCGCATGTCGCTGGTACAATCCGACTTGGCCTGCATCCTTGTGCACGCGCTCAAGGAGCGTGAGGCGGGCCGAGGAACGCTCCTAGACTGTCTCGGGCTTTATTCCGCACAGCTCACGGATCTGGTCGACACTTGGTTTCCGGGCCTTGATCTTCCCGATCTCGACGCCCCCGAACCAGGACGTCTCGCCGACCAAGCATCTATCGCAATGCTGTTGCTTTGGCGCGGTGGCGCCAACACGCCAGAGGCGCATTGGCTGGCAGCGATTATCGCTAGACGTTCGCTTGAGCCGCATCATCTATGGGAAGACCTCGGCCTTCCTAGCCGAACGGCTCTGAGCAATCTCATGGCGCTCCACTTTCCGCGTTTGTTTGCAGCAAACGAGCGAAACATGCGATGGAAGAAATTCTTCTATCGTCAAATCTGCTCGGACAGTGAGTTTGCGCTATGCTTGTCACCCACCTGCGATGAGTGCGAAGAAAAGCCAGAGTGCTTCGCGCCGGAATAACACCCACTGATGCCGGTGCTACCGAAAACGTCTAACACGGTGGCTGCGCTTGGCCTTCTCGCTCGCGATGCTAACGCCGCACGCAGCGATCCTGTGAAGACCGAAGCCGCGCTCCTTGAAGCGCTCCGTTTGGCACCAAACGAGTTTGACATCCGCCTCGCGGCTTATCGCTTCTACTTCTACAATCATCGCTACGACGCGGCCTTATCCCATTGCGAGGCATTGCTCGCTCACGCGGCAAGGCGGCTGAACGTGGCGGGAGACTGGCGCTTGGTCGGACCGACCGATGCTGCGTTTTCTGAAGCCGAGTTCGCACCAGGTCTCTATCTTCAGGCGCTGATTGCCTGGGGCTATTGCCAACTCCGGCTGGGCGAAGAGGATGCTGCACGCGCTGCCCTCGGCCATGTTGCTCTTCTCGATCCCACGGACCGCTTTGGCGCTGGCTTTGTGGTTCAGCTCTTGAAAGCGCGCGACGCTGAAGATGTCGAGGACGATGAGGATCTCGTCTAAGCGCTGCACCCTTAGCATTGGAGACCTCAGCCGTTCTTGCACGGGCCAGGTTTCGATAGTGTGTCCCGACAAACGCGTGGCCAATCCGACACTCAACATGTTGGCACGCCCTGTAAGAAAGCCTTCATTGTCGTGCGTTGTGCGACACCACAGATTCAAAGCCATTGAAAATATGAACTATTGGCGCTTGGCACGGTGCTTGCTTCAATCTCTGTCAACTACGGATACCTGAGACGGGAGAAAGGGATGCTTGAACTGACCGAGACTGCCAGAGAGGCCATCCGCGCCGCAATCGACGGGGCGGGACAGCAAGTCGCTGGATTGAGGGTCATGGTCCAGGACGGAGGTTGCGCGGGTCTGAAATACGGAATGGCGCTCGAACTCGATAAGCAGGATGACGATGCCATTGTCGAATCTGACGGTGTTGTTGTTCTCATCGACCCCGCCAGTCAGCAGCACCTTGATGGTACTACCATCGACTACGTGTCCTCGTTGGAAGGCTCCGGCTTCGTCTTCAACAACCCCAACGCCTCCGAGAGCTGCGGCTGCGGCAAATCCTTCTGTTGAGGAGCTGAGCGATGTGGGAATATACCGACACAGTTAAAGACCATTTCTTCAATCCGCGTAACTCGGGCGCTCTGGCTGACGCCAATGCTGTAGGCGAGGTCGGCTCGCTTTCCTGCGGTGACGCACTCAAGCTCATGTTGAAGGTCAATCCCGACACCGATGTGATCGAGGACGCAAAGTTCCAGACTTTCGGTTGCGGCTCTGCCATCGCCTCCTCCTCCGCGCTGACAGAACTTGTTATTGGCAAGACCATCGAAGAAGCGCGCGAGCTTACCAATCAAGACATTGCTGAGTTTCTTGGCGGACTGCCCCCAGAAAAGATGCATTGCTCAGTGATGGGCCAAGAGGCCCTCACGGCGGCGGTAGCAGCCTGGAAAGGCGAAGTACTCGAAGACGACGACCACGAAGAAGGTGCCCTGATCTGTAAGTGCTTTGCGGTGGATGCGGGCATGATGGAGCGCGCCATACGCACCAACAAGCTCAACACGCCCGAAATGGTGACATTCTATACCAAAGCGGGTGGCGGATGCACCGCCTGTCGCGAGCCGATGGAGGAGTTGCTTGCCGATGTGAACGCCGCCATGGTCGCGGAAGGACTTATTGATGCGTCCGACGCGTTTGTGTTCGGGGCCGCACCAGCCCCCGCCAAGAAGAAAAAGCCCGTAGGCTTTGTCATTCCTGATAGTCCGCCGCCACCTCCTGCCGAGGTGAAGCCTGAGCCGATCTCGATCCAGTTGCTTCCCGCCGCGTCAGCAGCCCCCGCGGCTAACCTCGCACCCTCTGCGCCTGTGACCCTCACACCACTACAGCCACTGAAGGTCGCCGCCGCTGCGGCGCGCACGGCCGCGGATGTCGCCGAGAGCAACCCGAAGGGCTTGAGCGTCACCCAGGAAGCTATCGCGATTGCACGGGTCATCGAAGATATGCGCCCAACGTTCAAGGCCGATGGTGGCGATGTCACTCTGCTCGACATCGAGGACAACCGTGTGACCGTGGAGATGACGGGCGCCTGCGCCGGCTGCCAGATCGCGTCTTTAACGCTGGGCGGCTTACGCAAGCGTATCCGGGAAGCAACCGGACGCGATTTCGTCGTCATGCCCGCCCCACCCAAGAGATAAAGGACGCGCCCATGGATCCCATCTATCTGGACAACAATGCGACCACGCGGGTGTTTCCCGAGGTTGTGCAAGAGATGCTGCCGTTTTTCTCAGAGCAGTTTGGCAATGCCTCCTCAATTCATGCATTCGGTGAAGAGGTCGGGGGGGCGCTGCGCCGGGCCCGTAAATCGGTGCAGAAGCTGATCGGCGCGCAATACGACCACGAAGTCATCTTTACGTCGGGCGGAACGGAATCGAACAACACGGCGATCCGCTCAGCCCTCGCGCTCAACCCGGCGCGTAACGAACTGATCACCTCCACTGTAGAGCATCCTGCGATCCTTTCCCTAGCCGATTGGCTGGAGAAGCACGAAGGCGTCACCGTGCATCGGATCCCGGTTGACAAACAGGGTCGGCTCGAGCTCGACGCTTACCGCGAAGCGCTCGGTCCGAAGACGGCGCTGGTAAGCTTCATGTGGGCCAACAATGAGACCGGCACGATTTTTCCCGTCGATGGCCTGGCTGAGCTCGCCCATGAAGCGGGCGCGCTTTTCCACACCGACGCGGTGCAGGCGGTGGGCAAGGTGCCAATCAATCTGCAAGAGACCGATATCGACATGCTGTCGCTCAGCTCGCACAAGCTTCACGGACCCAAGGGGCTCGGAGCACTCTATCTCCGCAAAGGTGTTCGCTTTCGGCCACTCCAGCGCGGCGGGCACCAGGAGCGCGGGCGTCGTGCCGGAACCGAGAATGCACCTGCTATTATTGGCCTGGGCAAAGCGGCTGAGATGACGCTTTTGACCATGGCGAACGATATCGCGCGCATCACAGCACTGCGGGATCGTTTGGAAACTGGCCTGGTTGAGCGTGTCGGCCATTGCTTCGTCACCGGTGATCCGCATGACCGTCTGCCCAACACGTCCACGATTGCGTTTGAGTACATCGAAGGCGAAGCAATTCTGTTGTTTTTGAACAAGGTCGGGATCGCCGCGTCTTCGGGTTCGGCCTGCACATCCGGCTCGCTTGAGCCGAGCCACGTGCTCCGAGCGATGGAAATCCCCTTCACCGCAGCCCATGGGGCCATCCGATTTTCGCTCTCCCGCGAGACCACGGAAGCTGAGATCGACAGGGTGTTGGAAGAGGTCCCAGGGATCATCAGCCAGCTTCGCGACATGTCACCCTTCTGGTCCCAGGAGGGCGGCGTCGCCGAATTCAACCCCGAATACGCCTAAGTGACCCCATTTCGACAGGAGGAAGAAGCATGACCCTTGCCGGTGATTGTCTGTCCCGGATCGGACCAAGGCAACGCGTAACAATATGCGACACCACGTTGCGAGATGGCGAGCAGACGGCAGGGGTCGCCTTCACACTCCAAGAGAAATGCGAAATCGCAAGAGCGCTCGATGCGGCGGGTGTCGCCGAGATTGAAGTCGGCGTCGCGGCGATGGGTTTTGAGGAAATCGTTGAAATCAGAACCATCGCAGCGCAGCTACATCATACCTCCCCGGTGGTCTGGACACGTCTTCGTATGGGCGATATCGATCTCGCCCAGAAGACAGGGGTGCAGCGACTCCACATCGCAATCCCAACCTCGGACCGACAGGTTGAAGGCAAGCTGCGGGCGACCCGCGAAGACATCCTCCGCGACACCGCCGAGCTCGTTTATGTGGCCTGCTCTCGCGGCTTCGTCGTGTCCGTCGGTGCTGAGGATGCGAGCCGTACGGACCCTGCCTTCTTGGGCGAGCTTGCCCGGATCGCCGAGGCCGCCGGGGCGATCCGTTTCCGTATTGCCGACACCCTTGGCATCCTCCACCCGCTCGCTGCCCTCACCCTCATGCAGGACCTTCGCGCGCGCATTTCTCTGCCACTTGAGTTTCATGCCCATAACGATTTCGGGATGGCCACAGCCAATACGCTTATCGCCGCCGCTGCGGGCGCGGAGTTTCTTTCGGTGACTGTTAACGGGCTGGGAGAACGCGCGGGCAATGCCGCGCTTGCCGAGGTCGCCGCAGCGCTCGAAGCCTCGGGCATCGCGACAGATGTCGATCTGCCGGCCCAGCCGGCCCTGTCCGCGCTGGTCGCCCGTGCATCGGGGCGGCCGCTTCCAGCAGCCAAGCCCATTGTCGGCGAATATGCCTTCACCCATGAAGCTGGCATTCACGTCGACGGGCTCCTCAAAGATCGACGCACCTATGAGGCGGAGGTCATTGCTCCGGACCGTTTTGGTAGAGCGCACCAATTCGTGGTGGGCAAGCACTCCGGACTCACCGGGCTGTGCAATGCTCTTCACGAAGCAGGTCTTCCAGATGATGCTGGCATGGCGCGCGCGCTACTCCCTGTCCTGAGGCAATGGGCAAATACGGCCAAGCGTCCCGCTAACCCGCATGATCTTGCGATGATGGTTGAGATGGTCAGGCCAAGCCTCCCAACAATCCGGGCGATCCTATGAGGCTCGGGTTTCGGAAGCTTCTCGCGCGAGACTTTGGCGCGATACGCGAACGCGACCCCGCCGCCCGTGGCGCACTCGAAACCGTCCTTTGCTATCCAGGACTGCACGCGATCGCTTTCTATCGGATGGCTAACGGACTTTGGCGCCGGAACCTGCGCCTGCTCGCCCGCTTTCTATCCTATCTTGCTCGCGCCTTTACCGGGATCGATATCCATCCTGGTGCGACCATAGGTCCCGGTTTCTTCATTGATCACGGTGCTGGCGTGGTGATCGGCGAAACGGCCGAAATCGGTTCGGATGTGACGATCTATCATGGGGTCACGCTTGGTGGCGTCTCCTGGTCTCCGGGCAAACGCCACCCGACTCTTGGAGACGAAGTCTTGATCGGCGCTGGTGCAAAAATTCTTGGACCGGTCAAAATCGGTCCCCGGGTGCGCGTTGGGGCAAATTCCGTCGTCGTCAGCGATGTGCCTGAAGCGGCGACAGTAATCGGTATTCCAGCCCGAATTGTCCAGACGGTGAACCCGCCATCGCACGATCCGCTCCGGATCAATCTCGATCATCATCTGATGCCAGATCCGGTTGGTCGCGCACTCGCGCGGCTTGCCGACCGCGTGGCCTTCCTCGAAGCGCGGCTCAACGCGCGCCAGGGACCGGTTCCACCGGTTCGCAACCCAAACAATCCGCAGCCCATCGACTGTCCCTACTAAGCCCAAAGGAGCTTTGAATGACCCAACCCTACGAGAACAATGGCGTTGTCGATCATCTTTCCGGACTTTCCTCGGCGGAGGATATCTTTACCTATCTGCTGTTGCCGTTCGATCAGTCCGTGCTGAACGTCGCTCGACTTCACATCATGAAGCGTCTCGGAGAGTACATCCGGACTGGCGATTTCGCGCACCTCGATGAAGAACAGATTTTCCTGACGATCCGGCTTCACCTCAAGCGCGCCTATCTCGACTTCGTTGAATCTACACCGCTGAAGGAAAAGGTCTTCAAAGTCTTTTCGGACAAGGCGGCAGAGCATGCACAGCGATTTGTTGCGATCGACGCGATTGCGCTTCCTGTAAAGTGATCGACACCGGGGTGGTAAGAGTTGCGCCGGCGCTCCGGCTTCCGCGCAGTTGGCGGATCTTGGCGCAACATTCCGAGCTTCGTACTTACTCAAAAAAGTATGTAGGTGCACGGAAAAGCGTATGATCCATTTGCCACCCAAGATTGCGGGAGTCTGCTACCTTGCTAGAATTACGGCCAAACTCGGTCTCCAGAACGCGACAGTTAGTCGCGATGCCCCCGCGATGTTTGAGGGACACGTCAATTTAGACGGAGCCTTGCCCGAAACGCTTTGTTAACCGGCACACTGCGCCCGCACGGCAAACTCTGAGGAGACAGATCCTTTGGAACTCGTCCAGTCGCTGCAGACCACAACTTCGTTGGTCATGACCCAACGGATGCAGATGAGTCTCAAAATCCTGCATATGAACAATCAGGATCTGACGGATTTTCTTGCAAAGAAGGCCGAGGAGAATCCTTACGTCGAGCTGCGGATGCCAAGTTTCAGCGGTGGAAAGTCGGAGGATTTCGATCAGATCGCCGCCCTTAGTTCGGATCAGCCAAGCCTCTACAGCCACATCTCGAGCCAAATTGAACTTGCGTTCACCGATGAGCGCCGCAAGCGGGTCGCCTATGCTTTCCTGGAAGCTCTCGAACCATGTGGATGGATGACTACAGATCCGCAAATCGTCGCCCTTGGTTGCCAAGTGCCAAGCGCTTTAGCCGAAAGCGTGCTCAGCGAACTGAAGACATTCGAACCCGGAGGTATCTTTGCAGCTTCTCTCTCGGATTGTTTGAGGCTTCAGGCTATGGATCAGGGGCTTCTGACATGGGAATTGGAGGCATTGATCGACAATCTTCCGCTCCTCGCGGTGGGCAAAACTGCGGAACTCGCGGAGATTTGCGACTGCGAGGTGGAGGATATCCCAGAAATCGTCGCGATCTTGCGCCAGTTCGACCCAAAGCCGGGTCAAAAGTTTCTCGATGATCGCGCCCCGGTCTTTCCACCAGACTTGACCGTACGGCGAGGCGCAGAAGGCTGGGTTGTCGAGTTAAACCGTTCCAGCCTCCCGGCCATTGAAATCAGCGACGCGTCCCGAGCGGCGACCGGAACTACGCAATCGGAGACGCGCGCCTACCGGGCGCGGGCGCTCTCCGAGGCGCGTTGGCTTGCAAGCAGCCTTTTGAGACGCCAGACCACGCTCTTGCAGACCGCGACGGCTATTGTCGCGCGGCAAGGAGCATTCCTGGACCGCGGTGCGGGATCATTGGAACCACTCTCTCTTGCAGACATCGGCGAAGCCCTTGAACTGCATCCCAGCACCATAAGTCGCGCGATTGCCGGTCGCCTGATCGACACCCCTGCCGGCGCCCTGCCACTCAAAGCGTTCTTCAGCCGATCCTTCCCTTCGAATGACGGTGATGCTGCCCCTTCCCAAGACGCAGTTCTAGACATGGTTCGGCGGATCGTCGGAAGCGAGGACCCCGTGTCCCCGTTGAGCGACACGGCCATCGCAGAACTTGCAGCGAAGCAAGGCATCAAGATCGCGCGGCGGACTGTTGCAAAGTTTCGGGGAATCCTCGGGATCGCGTCCTCCTATGTGCGGCGGCGACAGGCTGTCCTCGCCTGATGGCATGGTTTGCGACACGGACGTGTCGGATGTCCTACACTGCAGCGCTAATCCTTTTGAATCATTCTAAATCTTCACGTTCTGTAATGGCATAACTCTTGCTTCCTTTAATGAGCAAAGGCGCGCGTCGGAACCGTTAACTTGGGGCGCGACACAGCAAGAAACGCCTGACCGACACCGAAGCGAACCTCACGAATCCCCTTGTCCGACTTCCAAAAGCAAAGGAGTAGATGCTCGATGAAGACCGGTTTCCCTCTTCCTGATGTAACCTTCCGTACCCGCGTCCGTGATGACAGCGTCAGCGGACCAAATCCCTTTGTTTGGCAAGACAGGACAACCGCAGACTATTTCGCAGGTAAGCGCGTGATCCTTTTCTCGCTGCCGGGGGCCTTTACGCCAACCTGCTCCACGTATCAGCTACCTGGTTTCTCAGAAAATCTTGAGGTGTTTAGAGCTGCAGGAATTGCAGAGATCTATTGCCTGTCGGTCAACGATGCCTTCACCATGAACAAATGGGCGGAAAGCCAAGGGATCAGTGGCATTGGGATGATCCCGGACGGGTCCGGCGAATTTACGCGGAAGATGGGTATGCTCGTTTCCAAGGACAATCTGGGCTTCGGGATGCGTTCGTGGCGCTATGCAGCGATCGTGAATGACGGAGTTGTTGAAGCTTGGTTCGAAGAGCCCGGCCTGATGGATAACTGCCCCGACGATCCGTATGGCGTTTCAAGCCCAGAAAACCTGCTGAGCTATCTCCAAACAGCCGCTGCGGCATAGTGGAAGATGCTCCGAACGCGCCCCACATTCTCTGTAGAATGTAATGTGGGGCGTACACGCGTCAAAGTATTGGCTTGATTTAAGTTTCTTGAGGTCAGACAGCGCCAGAGCTCACGGGCTCGAGCCACATCACAGGTTGCGCCTGCATGGCTCGGTCGGCGCGCCGAAGACCCAACAAACACAGAGCAAAGACCGGCAGACAGAGCAGCGCTGTCACTGTGTTTGAGATACCCAGCACCATAGCAAGGAAGGCAACACCCGAAAGCGCGAGAGGTGGCAACAGATACGCTCGGAGCGCGGTGCCGAGAAACGCGCGATCTTCCATGGCGACGATGACCTCTTCCCCAGGGGAGACCGAAAATGCCTGTGGAAGGCTCAGCCGTTGCGAACCGCCGACTAATTCAGCCAGAGCACCCGCGGCGCATCCCGTGCGGGCAGCGCAGGTTGAGCACGCACTTGTCCGGTCGCCTTCGACAATCACGGCATCCCGGTCGACGGCGATCACACGGACACGGCGCCGCATAATGCGTTCGCTTCGATGATCTTCCGGCAAGAGCGTCTCACGGCTCATGAGGGTGAAACCTCGATTTCTCCGCCCAAGACCTGGCATTGGCAGGCAAGTCGATCCGAGCGGCCGGCGATGTTCTCTTTCAAGACCCTCTGTTCAAGGACAGAAGGCTCGGAGAGGTATTCAGCCCCCGAAAGGATGCGGGTCAGGCACGTGCCGCAATCCCCTTCCCGACACCCGTAAGTGATCCCCGCGCCGACCTTCTCAGAGATTTCGATGATCCGCGTCCCTACTGGGACATTAACGGTCAAAGCGACATCGGAAAACGTCAGCTTGGCGTGAGGCATCCCTCGGTCCTTTCCTGGGTATCTCGCTCGTTCGACAGAAGAGAAGCAATTATAATGCCAATCTGTGCGCGAGACGCCAAACCCTAAGACGCGGACCGGAGCCTAAGCGCAAATACCTCTGAAACGCACTTGTCGGACAATTGTCGTAATCCTGACCAGTCGCTGCCGCAAGCCTCCTGGCAACAACGCGCCTTAGCGCTTGTCTTGATTTTGTTTGGCCGTGTTTCCGGGGATCTGGCTCGGATGGCACGCCACTTGCTGGAGGTCTTCTCGTAAGCCCAGACTGCGCGCCACGAAATAGCCAAGATCCAAGTGCAGTTCGTTGGGACATGGGAAACTCAGGAGCGACAGAGCTAGAGCATGCAGGATTACTTCATGATCCTTCTCGGGACGGCGCTGGTGAACAACGTGGTTCTGGTCAAGTTTCTCGGGCTCTGCCCTTTCATGGGCGTTTCGAGCCGGATCAGTTCCGCTATTGGAATGGGATTCGCAACCACCTTTGTTCTCACGCTCGCCGCAGCTTCAAGCTGGGTTATCGAAGTGCTGATCCTGGTTCCGCTCGGTCTTGGCTTCCTACGCATCCTCAGCTTCATCCTTGTGATCGCCGTTATCGTGCAGTTTACCGAGGCTGTCATTCGCAAAGCCTCCCCGACACTCTATCGCGCCTTGGGGATCTATCTTCCCCTGATCACGACAAACTGCGCCGTGCTGGGCGTCGCGCTCTTGAACATCCAGGAGCAACACAGCTTTGCGCAAAGCTTGCTCTACGGGTTTGGCTCGGCACTGGGTTTCACTCTTGTCCTGGTAATGTTTGCCGGGCAGCGCGAACGTCTCGCCCGCAGCGCGATCCCTGCCCCATTCGCTGGCCCTCCGATCGCGTTCATCACCGCTGGTCTGCTGTCCATGGCCTTCATGGGCTTTGCCGGGCTCGTGGCGAATTGATCTGAACGGAGGATGCGTTGATCATCGCCCTCGCTACTATGACTGCCCTCGGCGCGAGCTTTGGCTTGGTGCTGGGCTACGCCGCGCGACGCTTTTATGTCGAGATCCCACCTATCGTCGATGAGATCGAGCAGATACTTCCGGGCACGAATTGCGGTCAATGCGGCTTTCCCGGATGCCGAGGGGCTGCCGAGGCGGTGGCCGATGCCGCAGCCCCGGTCACCCTCTGCCCGCCCGGGGGCCGCGAGGTCGTCGTGCAGTTGGCCGAAATCACCGGCGCCGAATTGCCCCGAAGCGGCAGCGAGGCAGGCTCCGATGGCGAACCCTACGTGGCCTTCATATTCGAAGATCACTGCACGGGATGCACCAAATGCTACAAACGCTGCCCGACTGATGCGATTGTTGGCGCAGCGAAGCAAATCCACACCGTGATCTACGATGCCTGTATCGGCTGTGATGCCTGTGTCGAGGTCTGTCCGACCGAGGCAATCATGCTGCGCACCAAGCCGCGCACGCTTCGGAGTTGGCACTGGCCAAAGCCAGGCGACGCCATCGAAGGCGTGGCGTGATGAAAATGGTTTCCCTTGCCACCCTAAGACGCGCCGCCGGTCTCTCGCCGATCCGTGGCGGCGTACACCCCGAAACGCGCAAACGGCTTAGCGCGGGCAGTCCCATCGAAAAGATGCCCATGCCGAAACTACTTCGCGTGCCGTTGCAACAGCATATTGGCGTCGAGGCAGTCCCTATCGTCCGCCGCGAAGATATCGTTCTGAAAGGCCAACTTATCGGCCAGGCGCGCGGTGCGGTGTCGGCCAATGTGCATGCACCGACCTCCGGCCGAGTGATCGCGGTTGGACCCTACGCTGCACCACATCCTTCAGGCTTGCCGGTTACCACAGTGACTATCCGGCCCGATGGTGAGGATCGTTGGGGCGCGCGCATGCCGCGTCTTCGCGCAGAGCAGGCGAGCTCCGAGGAGATCGCGGCCCGGGCACTGGAGGCTGGGATCGTTGGGATGGGAGGCGCCACGTTCCCTGCCTCGGTCAAGCTAACCCTCGGCAAACGCTTCAAGCTTCATACGCTGATTATCAACGCGGCCGAGTGCGAGCCTTACCTGACCTGTGACGACCGTCTCTTGCAGGAACGGGCTGAAGAGGTCGCGGACGGAGTGGGTATCATGGCCCGCGCTTTGGGTGTTTCCAAAGCCATCATCGCTATCGAATCCAACAAACCCGCTGCGGCTGCAGCGATGCGGCGACATCTCGTGCAGGCCGGACCCGGTGCTGAAATCCGGCTGGTGCCCACTCTCTATCCGATGGGCTCGGAAAAGCACCTTGTCCAGGCTGTAACCGGGCTTGAGACACCGGCACGGGCGCTCACGGCGGAACTTGGTGTTGTCGTCCACAACGCAGCGACAGCCAACGCGATCCATGCTGCGGTGCGCTACAGTGAGCCGTTGATCTCTCGCGTGGTCACCGTCTCAGGCTATGGCGTGCGGCGCCCGGCCAACCTTGAGGTGCTAGTCGGCACACCCGTTTCGGATTTGCTCGCGCATTGCGGCGGGTTGGATGGAGAGCCGGATCGACTCATTCTCGGTGGGCCAATGATGGGCTTGCCCCTGCGCAGCACACGCGTCCCGGTGGTGAAGGGAAGCAACGGCGTGTTGGCGCTGACCGAACACGAGACAAGGCGCAAGCGCTCGATGCCGTGCATCCGGTGCGGCAAATGCATGGCTTCCTGCCCCTGTGGTCTGATGCCAATGGAGCTTCATGCTCGGATTCAGGCAGAGGATCTCGACGGCGCGGTCTCGACCGGTCTGATGGATTGCGTGGCGTGCGGCTCTTGCTCGTTCATTTGCCCCTCGAACATCCAGCTTGTTCAAGGGTTCAATTACGCGAAGGGGCGGCTGGCCGCTCAGCAAAGCCGCAAGCATCAGCAGGAAGAGACAAAACGCCTTGCCGAAGCCAGGACGGTACGGGAAGCCGCGATCGCTGAGGCCAAGCGTGCAGCCATGGCCAAGAAGAAGGCCGAGATGGCGGAGAAAAAGAGAAAACAGGCCGCTGCAAAGGCCGCGAAAGCTCAAAAGGCCACTAAGTTGGCTAAAGCGAAGGAAGCCGAAGAGGCACAGGCAAAACAAGAACCTGCACAGCAGCCTTCGACAGAGAACTCGAAAACCGCTTCCGCCGCCACAACGAGTGAATCCACGCCGAGTGGACGGTCGCAATCCCAAGCACCGGAAGAAACGCAAGGGACGCCTCAGGCACTGGCAGACGTAAAAGCAGTCGCGGAGATGGAAGAATGAGTGTTCCTGCGATCGTCAGCGGACCACACGCCCATTCGAAGCTGTCGGTGACCGAGACAATGATCATGGTCATGATCTGCTTGATGCCTGCCACTGGCCTCGGTTTCTACCAATTCGGATTGCCTGCGGTGTTTCTGTTTGCTGTCACTGTGATCAGTGCACTTGCCTTTGAGGTGTTGTGCCTTGTCATCGCGCGCCGACCTGTTCCCAGGTTCCTCTTTGACGGCTCGGCAGCCCTTACTGGGTGGCTCTTAGCGATGACGCTGCCCCCATGGGCCCCATGGTGGGTCGGAACAACGGGTGCATTTCTCGCAATTGTCATTGCGAAACATGCCTATGGCGGATTGGGCCAGAACCTCTTCAATCCCGCTATGGTTGCCAGAGCAGCGCTCTTGATCGCTCTGCCCGTTCAGATGACCATGTGGGTCTTGCCGCAACCGCTGGGAACGCCAGTCAGTCCCAATCTTTCAGAGGCGCTCGCGATCACCTTCGGCGGGGCAACGCATCCCGACGGTCTGAGTGGCGCAACCGTCCTGGGAAGTGTCTCTGCCGCACTAGATAGCGGGCAAGATCTCTTCGCGATCATGACAGAGACGGATAGCGTCCAAAGCCTGCTTATGGGTCAGACGGCCGGGAGCCTCGGTGAAACCGGCGCAATCTTCCTTTTGGCAGGCGGTCTCTTACTGATTACCGTCCGGATCATTACGTGGCACATTCCCACCGCACTTCTGGGATCTGTCGTGCTGCTGTCGGGGTTCCTGCATATTCTTGATCCTAGCCAATACCCCACACCGCTCTGGCATCTTGCCTCCGGCGGTTTAATGCTCTGCGCCTTTTTCATCGCGACTGACTACGTCACTTCGCCGATTTCAACCCTTGGGAAATTCATCTATGGCGCCGGGATCGGCGCCCTGATCGTAGTCATCCGGACATGGGGTGCGTTTCCCGAGGGCGTTGCCTTTGCAGTCTTGCTCATGAACGGCTGTACACCGCTCATTGAGGAATACACGCGTCCGCGGGTTTTCGGTCGAACCCGCAAAGGCCAGCCACTAGATCTCCCAGAGGAAATCGCAAAATGAGCGCGTTGCCGCCACAGGACGCTCCGGAAACGCCTGCCCACCTGCTGCATAGGAGCATCGCGAATCTACGAAAGACATCTGCGCTCCACGGCGTAATGCTTGGCCTCTTCGCGCTTGTAACCGCGTTGGTGCTTTCGCTGGTGCATGATCTTACCGCCCGCCCAATCTCAGAGCGTATTTCCGAAGATCTCTATGCCACTCTGGCTCAGGTCATTCCGCCGACACGTCACAATAACGATCTTGCCGCAGATCCATTTCTCCTGACAGATGCCAAAGAAGGCGAAGTGTTAGTGTATCGTGCGCGCCGTGACGCGGCGGTCACAGCCGTGGCGTTCAAAATGAACTCCGTCGGCTATGCCGGCCGAATACAGGTTTTGTTGGGTGTTGACCGAGCCGGGGAACTCTTGGGCGTTCGCGTCCTCTCGCATCGTGAGACACCAGGCTTGGGTGACAAGATCGAAGTCGAGAAATCCGACTGGATTCTTCAGTTCAACGGCATGTCGCTAGGAAAACCGGAAACCTCGCGGTGGAAGGTGCGCAAAGACGGCGGCGAAATCGACCAGTTCTCAGGCGCGACAATCACACCGCGTGCGACTGTGGAGGCCATACGCAGAGGGTTGGAGTTCTTCGCGCGCAACGAGGCTGCACTCCTCGACCCCTCTGTTGGTTCTCAAGCGTTCGTAGAGGAGGCCGGATCGTGAGCGGACCCTATATCACCATCGCCCGCAATGGGCTCTGGGATAACAATATCGTCTTTGGTCAACTCTTAGCGCTTTGCCCGCTGTTGGCCGTCACCGGAACCGCGACGAACGGTCTGGGTATGGGGCTAGCGTCACTTGTCGTGCTTGTGGGATCGGGGCTCATAGTATCGCTACTACGCGACGTCATTACCCCAGAGATCCGAATTCCCGCTTTTGTTTTGATCATCGCCTGTCTCGTCACGGTCGTGGACATGGCGCTCAATGCTTGGTTGCATGATCTTCACAAGGTTCTCGGGCTCTTCATCCCTCTGATCGTGACCAACTGTGCGATCTTGGGACGTGCCGAGGCATTTGCCTCCCGACGCAGCGTACCGGAGGCCACTTTCGACGGGCTGATGATGGGGGTTGGCTTCACGGCGGCGTTGGTCGTTCTGGGCGCGGTGCGTGAAGTGCTAGGTGCGGGAACACTCTTTGCCAATGCCTCCCTTCTGCTCGGGGACGGATTAAGCTTTCTGGAGGTCACGATTGTTCCGGACTATTCTGGGTTTCTCTTACTGATCCTGCCCCCTGGAGGGTTCATCGCATTAGGCTTTCTGCTCGCGCTCAAAGCGGCCATCGATCAACTCATCGAAAAAGAGCCGACCCAACCGCAGAACACGCTTGTCAAGACGTTTACAGCAACCGGTGTCCTGGGACAAAAGACACAAGGAGCAGCCGAATGAATGTGGGCGTAGCGTTCGCGAAGCATAGCGCGCAGATCTGGATGCGGATCGATGTTGCTGATGGTGCAACCGTTCGTGACGTGATCGAGCAGTCCGGTCTTCTGGCCCAGTTCCCCGAGATCGATCTGGACGTGAACAAGGTCGGCATTTTTGGGGCCGTGAAGAAGCTCGACACGGTCGTGAAGGATGGCGAGCGAGTGGAGATCTACCGGCCAATCCACCCCGATGCCGAACTCCTGGAGCGAAAAACGGGAGAATAAGACACTCGGACGTGTGTGTTTGATGACGCTGCTTGCTTGCGTTGGGCAGCGCAGGATCGCGGTCCATCCACGTTGCACCAGCAACGCCAACGCACTCGCGTTAGCAATCAGAGTGAACGCGCTAAAAGCGGAAGTTTAATCCGAGGCGGACAGAGCTCGTCTGCGATTCAATCTCTACAGAGGCAGGACGAAGACCGGCGATTTCTGGCATAAGACCAATGGTTTCGGAGCCAAAGTCTCGATAATCATACTCTGCAAAGACTGACAATGCATCGGTCAAGCTATATTCCCCGCCCAATCCAACCATCCAACCGAAGCGCGTCTCATCTGCGGTGTAGGCAGTGCCTAAAATCGTCGTGCTGGCCTCATACGATTCTTCTTGCCAGGCAAACCCACCTCGAACATAGAGGAGAACTCGTTCGATCTGGTAGCCCGCCCGTGCGGCAATCGAACCCGTCGCGTCTATACGACTGCTGTAGGTAACACCCGTTTCTCTGCGACTTGGATGGCTGCCGTCGGCGTTGGCCCAAGAATAATCTGCCCCCAAACCAATGACCCAACCGTCCCTGCGCAAATCGCAACCCGCTTGCACACCCCCCATCGCGCTCGAAAGATGATGCCCGCCGAGGGATTGATTGAAGAAATCGCCACCGGGTGTTTTTACAATCCAATCTTCAGATTTACCCCAAAGTCCGCCAGCATGGACGCCGACGAAGCATCCAGCCCACTCCCGGTTCTGATCGCTATCTCTTGCCAATACTGGTGACGCCATCAACACAATTGCCACTACCGCACTCGCCAGATGAGTGACTGACGGCACGAATGTCGGGTTGGCGCTAACGAATTGCACTGATGTGCTCCTTGGAAACCTACGCCTGCCGGATCCTTATCCAGACTCTGTGCAACTCACTTCTGGATAAACGACCACTAGAATCTGGCCATATCAAAACACTCCGCAATCGAGAGAAAATGCCAAGGGCGGCGGTTGGTCTGCTTGCGGCAAACATGATTTCGTTTCTCCGGCAAGCATGTCAAATCCGAAGTCCTGCCAGGTGCCACTGAGCGATGTTGTCCTAAGCCGACGCCTCGCGTCTCCGCGCGTTCAAGCCAAAACTCCTGACCTCCGCCGCCAAGCGAACAGTCCTGCGAGCGCCATAGCGCCTACGATGTCCGTTCTCCAATCGCCCGCAATCATCATCAGCGCAACCGTGAGCAACAGGACCCGGATCGCTACATTCGTCGGGCCGGCAAACCAGCCCTGCACAGCGCAGGCCAACGCGTAGACGCCGACAAGGGCCGTGCAGGCATTGCGCAAAATCTCAATCCAAGGTCCTTCGAACAGGAGCCCCGGACTGTAGAAAAACATGAAGGGCACAATGAATGCCGCGAGCCCAACGCGGAAACTCGAAACCGACGTGCGCATTGGATCGGCCCCGGCAATCGCCGCGCCTGCATAGGCCGCTAGCGCGACCGGTGGAGTAATGGCGGAAACAACGGCATAGTAAAAGACGAAGAAATGTGCGATCAGCGGTTGAACCCCGATATCTATGAGACCGGGCGCGACCACGGAAGCTGCGACGGCATAAGCGGCGGTTGTCGGCATCCCCATTCCTAGGATGATTGCGATGAGCATCGCAAAGACGAGCGCGATGAGTTTGCTTGTTTGAGCGAGGTCGAACAGCAGCGCGGAAAACCGGGCGCCAACACCGGTTATCGCAATCACGCCAACAATGAGGCCCGCGCATGCGCAGACAGTCACGATCTGGACTGACATCTTGGTGCCGTCCGTCAACGCCTGAACGATTTGTCGTGGACCCATCCTGTGGGCTGTCAGCCAGCTCACAACCACCGCAGCGACAATCGACAATGTGCCGGCGCGGATGACCGAGTAGCCTACGAAGAGCGCGACGATCAAGATGAGGATCGGGAGAAACAAGAACGCGCGTTTCAAGAGTGCCATTCGGTCTGGCATTTCGCTTTCGGGCACGCCCTCGAGCCCGGAGCGGCATGCTTCACGGTCGACCATGAAATAGATTGACGCAAAATAGAGGAGTGCCGGAATGAGCGCGGCAATCACCAGCTCGGTATAGGGAATACCAGTGATTTCGGCCATGATGAAGGCACCGGCTCCCATAATCGGTGGCATGATTTGACCGCCTGTCGATGCCGCAGCCTCGATGGCACCCGCGGATCGAGGGGAATATCCCACCCGCTTCATGAGCGGGATCGTCAACGATCCGGTCGAGACCACGTTCCCTGCCGATGTGCCGTTAATCATACCCATCAGACCGGAGGCAAAGATCGAAACCTTGGCCGGACCGCCACGGGCGCGACCGGCAATTGCGAAGGCGCATTCGACAAAGTAATCGCCTACCTTTGAGACCTGAAGGAAGGCGGCAAAAATAATGAACAAAACGATGTAGGTAGAAGAAACTGCTGTTGTTGGCCCAAGCACACCGTTGTCGGTGTAGATGTATGAGAAGAAGCGTTTGGCGTCGTATCCGCGATGCTGCAAAAACCCTGGCAACCAGGGGCCCAGAAACGAATAGGCCAAGAACACGATGGATATCGCGACAAGGGCCATCCCAGCTACGCGGCGGGTGAGTTCCAGAATCATGATGACCAATGCAAAGGCTGCGAAAGCATTGTTGGGATCAGCGAAAGGGGTGCCAGCACGTAGACGTAAATTGAGGGCGTCGAGGCTGTAGAGAATAAAGCCACTCGCGATTAGGGAAGCGACGATCAGCGCCCAATCCCCGGCATGAACTTTGTGTCCTGTCGGTGGGCGAAGCCAGCCCGATAGGATCGCGAGCATTGTGCCCAACGCTAGCAACCAGCCAAAAGACGCCACTGCCCATCCGGGAGCTTGGGTTGGCTCACTGCTCCACATGATGGCAAACGTTGCCGCTGACAGAAGCGTTATCCCCAATGCTGTCATGCCCAACAAATCGCCGAGCCGCCGCACATCAATTCCGCCGCTTTTTTTCGGATGCTCTTCAATGCGTTCAACGACCGCAACCCCGAGAAAGCCCAGCGACAAAAAACCCGCGACGTGCAGGATGCGGAACGTCCAAGTCTCCAGGGGTGCGATATTCAGCGCGTAGAGGTGCCAAGCTGCAAAGGCTGCGCAAAGTCCGCCGATGATACGACCGCTCCAGAGAGAAGCTGCAGACGCACTTGCAGATACAGCCGGATCTATTTTTTTGTCGCTCATTCTCGTTTCCTCCCCCGTCAGCCCTTCTCGCTCTCACCTGTAAAGACTCTTAGAGCGTAGGGAGGCTAAGACTGAGCCATTTATAGCAAAATACCACCTCCAACTGACCCAAGGCCAGTGCGACGGAAGAATACAGTTGCTATTATGAGTGGGTCATCGTTGGACGGCTGCGCAGCCGATGGCCGCGCAACCGTAGCGAGAGTTAACCGCGAAGGTTCTCCGGAATCTCGATTCCATTTTCTTCGAACCAGCGAACCGCACCGGGATGCCACGGGATAATGGTGTTCTTGTCAGCATTCACAGGCAAAGTCTCGACAGCCGCCTTATGGATCTCGACCATCTTGTCATTCTGGCTCATTACAGCGTCAACCACCGCATAGACGAAGCTTTCGGGAAGATCGGCGCTGCCAATGGCGAAGTTCCACATCGAAACGCTAGGATGATCTTCTTCCATCGACGGATACGTTCCCGCCGGAATTGTGAAGGCCGAGACAGGCTGGCTCTCGACAACCTTCGCAACTTCCTCGTCTGTCATTCCGAAGTAATTGACGTCTGCCTGCGCTTCGACTTGGCTGAATGCCGGGAAGGGAATGCCTGCCGCCCATGTGTAGACGTCGATTAAACCGTCTTGGAGTTGGCCCGCCAGATCGGCAGCGCCGCCGTGGCGGACTTCCACGTCCTTGTCCAGCACTTCGAGGATCCGCGGCCAGTAAGTTCCGGGAGTACCGCCCGCTGGCCCCACACCCACACTAGCCCCTTCCGGAATTGCCTCGATGCTATCGATCCCGGAACTCTCAAGAGTTACAACATGGAAGGCTGTCTTATACATCGGAAAGAGTGCGCGGATCTGGTCATGCACGAGGCCTGGAGCTAGCGAGCTCTCTCCCTTGATCGCGTCGCTGGCTGGGCCCATCGTCACCATCGCCATATCGAGATCGCCGGTCTGAACCAGTGCGGCATTCTGAACCGGACCGCCCGTGACTTCAGCTCCGCCCGGGATGCCAAGAGCGTCCGAAACGAGGTTCGTCCAGCCCGAACCGTATACGAAATAGGTGCCGCCCTGGCTTGCGGTCCCAACTGAGAAGCTCTCGGGCCAGTCGCTACGGTCTTCTTGCGCCACTGCACCGGTTACCACCATCAGAGCTGCGACGGTGACACCGTAGAAAAGTCCACGGGTTTGAAGTGTTTCTTGCATTTTGGTCTCCCTGCGTCGTCTTTCCACCTAACGTAAGTTCATCATGCAGCGCACGTGGAAAACACCACATCGCGCCGGTGTGAAAAGATGTGTCAATCGCTAAGCTCGAGGAAGGGAAATCGCAACCATCTCAAAGGCGAATTTGGCCAGACCTGACATCAACTCAGGACGAATGAAGCGTCAAAGGTGCATATCGGGAGATGTGCAAACGAGCCGGCCAGCGCGCCCTTCTCAACGAGTAGGTGTTTGGAAGTGCCGGTCTTGAAGTAGTGTCATGTCGAGAAGGACATCAGACAACCGCAGCCCTCTACGGATACCTCAAATTCCGAACTCACGACGCTTGGGCGATGACGCTCTCTCGGCCTTCTTGATGTTGCATCAAACGCTCCGGAGCGAAGCGGGTAAGACAGTAAAGCCCCATGAAGTTACAACCTCTTTCGGAGCTAGCTCGAGACGAACGCGTTCATTTCCTTCGTTAGGGGGCGACGGAGAAGAGAATAGCGTGTAAGCAGAAGACGGAGCGGTATCTAACGACGCCTGTCTTTTGCCAATCGAGTCTGGGACGACACTCCAGATTTCAGGGGAGCTGGCATATCAGAACCTCTGTGTTCTCTGTCGGCATTTGGCATGTTGACTGTGGGAAGGGATTTCTCTGGTGCGTAAATCGCATGGCCAGGGAACGGAGCCAGCATCAGATCATCGCGACATACAATAGGAGCTACTGAGAGATCAGCATGGAAAATGAAAATAATAACAATGGACTAGTCGCAGAGAGCGGCTTCTTTACGGGATTGCATCCTGGCATGAGTATCGCGGCGAAAGGTATGATCGCAGCCTTCGTCATCTTTACGGTCCTGAACGTCGAGTTCGCAGGATCGGTCTACCAAAGCATCCGAAGCTGGATCGAAAGCGGCCTGAGCTTTTACTATCTGACACTCTTCTGTATCGCGCTCTTTGTCTGCTTTTGGCTGATGCTTTCCCGGTTTGGGAATATCCGGCTAGGAGATGACGATTCCCGTCCCGAATTCAGTAATTTCAGCTGGTTCTCGATGCTGTTTTCTGCCGGGATCGGTATCGGCATTCTCTTCTTTGGCGTCGCCGAGCCTATCTTTTACTTCGATAACTCACAAGTTTGGGGATACCCAAACAACCCCCATGCGGATCTGAACGGTCATTCGGAAATGGACGTGCAGCGCGCCGTGGACGCGATGCGGGTCACCTACTTCCACTGGGGTTTTCATGGTTGGGCCTTCTATGTTCTCGTTGGTCTCAGCCTCGCTTACTTTGGGTATCGCAAGAAACTTCCGCTGACTCTGCGCTCTTCGCTCTATCCTCTCATCGGGGATCGGATCTATGGCCCCTGGGGACATGCGGTCGACCTCTTGGCCGTCTTCGGCACGGTGTTTGGCGTGGCCACGTCACTGGGTCTAGGGGTGACTCAGATGGCTGCGGGCCTTGATCGGCTCTTTGGGATCGATCCAGGCATTGGAACAAAGCTTGTTCTGATCGCAGTCGTTTCGCTTATTGCGACAGCCTCGGCGGTTTCGGGTGTCGGCAAAGGGATCCGTATTCTATCGGAATGGAATATTTGGCTTTCCGTTGTCTTATTGGCTGCCTTCATGATTATCGGCCCGTTCCAATGGCTGATGGCGTTTTTCGTGACCTCGATTGGTGACTACATCTGGAATTTCGTGCCAATGGGCTTCTGGACCGCGACCGAGAATCAAGAGATCGCGTGGCAAGGCGGCTGGACCATCTTCTACTGGGGTTGGTGGCTGTCTTGGTCGCCATTCGTTGGGATGTTTATCGCACGCATCTCGCGCGGAAGGACGATCCGGGAGTTCATGGTTGGCGTGATGTTCGTGCCGACGACAATCGCGTTTTTCTGGTTGTGTATGTTTGGTGGCAACGCGATCTGGCAGGAGCTGCATATGGCGGCTGGTCCGGCCTCCGAAGGCGGCGCCGGCATCATCCAAACGGTTCGCGATTGGAACCTGCCGAGTGCGCTTTACGGCACGATCGACAACCTGGGTGCGACGAGCTGGATGGGCGATCTGAGCTGGACGGCTTGGCCGCTTTCGCTCTTAGCCACATTCCTGCTGTTCTCTTGGTTTATCACGTCGTCAGACTCTGGCACGCTGGTGATCACGACGATGCTCTCCATGGGCGATGACAACCCGCCGAAGAAATTCCGGATCATCTGGGGACTTGGCGAAGGCGTCGTGGCGGCCGCGCTCCTGGTGGCGGGCGGACTCGCTGCGCTTCAAACAGCGTCGATTGCGGCAGCGTTTCCGATTTCCTTCGTCATGATCGCAATGGTTTGGGGCTTGCTCAAGTCACTCACGGACGATCCATCGGCAGTCGCACCGCAACAGGACTTACTCGTGGCCCCAGACGGGACGGCCATGCGGCAAGAACTAAAGGCGTAAGGACCGACTGTCCCGATGCAAATCCGTCGCTGGACCGGCAATCGATCGGCCCGGCGGCACCCAAGCCGGTTCGTATCTGGAGGCCCGCAAGTCTTTGCCAACCAGCGCCGAGCAGAGCTTGGCCGCTTTGACCGCCGACATGGCGAAAGCCATCTCCAACCGCCTTTGATGCAAGCCCAATCTTGTCATTCCGGGGCACGATCTGGCAACGAGACTTGCCATTACAATGTCAGCTTGCTCGAAGTCTTCTATACGTGCCTGCGGCCGACCCGTAAGCCCTCAGCAGCCATCGCGAACGAGAAGATAAATATGCTCAACACAATCGTTCACGGCACCCCAACAGAAGAGCCGACCCTCTTGATCGCTCACGGCCTATACGGATCGGGACGGAACTGGGGCGCCGTCTCCAAGCACCTGTCCGCAAATCGCCAGGTCGTCGCCGTCGATATGCGCAACCACGGAAGCAGCCCACGTTCTTCCGATAACAGTTACCCGGCGATGGCTTCGGATTTGGCGGATGTCGCCGAAAGTGTCGGAGCGCCTGTGAATCTGCTAGGCCATTCCATGGGTGGGAAAGCGTCTATGGTTTTGGCACTCACTCGACCCGAACTCATATCACGCCTCATTCTGGTCGACATTGCGCCAGTCGCCTACAATCACTCGCAGATTCAGTATGTGGATGCCATGAAAGCGGTCGATCTCGATCAAGTTACGAGAAGATCCGATGCGGATAAACTGCTTGCTCAATCGGTTGAGGCTCCGGCGCTCCGTGCGTTCTTCCTCCAAAGCCTGGAATTCGGCGATAGCGGCGCGCGCTGGAGGCTCAATCTCGATGTGCTTGGACGCGAAATGCCGAAAATCGTTGGTTTTCCGTCGATTGAGGGGCGATTTGATGGACCAACCATTTTCATTACAGGCGAGACATCTGACTACCTCATAGATGACTATTGGCCGCGGATTCGCGCTCTCTTCCCCAACGCGACGCAAGAGGTTATCGCAGGTGCCGGTCACTGGGTTCATGCTGAAGCGCTCAAACCGTTTGTCGTTTGCGCCGAGAGCTTTCTTCAAAGAACAAATATTACTTGAGCTGTACTAACCAAAGAGCGGCCCGGGGCTGAATGCTAGTTGGACCAGCGATCTAGAGGCTGCAGTTTATGAAGCTCTGCGGCGTCGGCTGACGGCGCGCAATCCAGTGTTTTAGCTACCGGTTTGGCAATCCTACTGAATGATACTGCATGTCGTTCAGTTCGCAACCTCCATAGAAATCTTCCGGTTTCTTTGAGCTACCCCCCGAATTTGGGACACAGACGTAAGCTATGAACTGTTTTCTGGTGATCTTCGACGAGAAGGAGATCAGAGATGTCGAAACGGAAGAACCACGGCCCTGAGTTCAAGGCCAAGGTCGCGTTGGAAGCTTTGAAAGGTGAGCGCATGTTCGCGGAGTTGGCGAGCCAATTTGGCGTCCATCCCACGATGATACACAGCTGGAAACGCGCTCTGCTGGAAGGCGCGTCGGGTGTGTTTGAACGCGGCGGAAAGAAGTCACCAGAGATTGACGAAGAGCAGGTCAAAGAACTGCGCGCAAAGATCGGGGAGTTGGCCGTGGCCAACGATTTTTTGTCACGAAAGCTCAAGCCCTGGGGTGTGAAGTGAGACGCAAGATGGTTGAGCCTGCCAATACCAACCTGTCGATTGGCAAGCAGTGCAAGCTGCTGTCGATATCGCGGTCGTCGTCTTATTACATGCCCAAGGGTGAGACGGCGATGAACCTGATGGTGTTGCGGCAGATCGACGAGCAGTTTCTTGAGACGCCCTTCTTTGGTGTTCGGCAGATGACCTGGCATCTTCGCAACGATGGCCATCTGGTGAACGAGAAGCGCATCCGCCGCCTGATGCGTCTCATGGGTTTGATACCGATCTATCAGAAGCCCAACACCAGCAAGGCGGTGAAAGGGCACAAGACATATCCATATCTGCTGCGCGGTTTGCAGGTGGATCGACCCAATCAGGTTTGGGCCGCAGACATCACCTATCTGCCCATGCGACGAGGGTTCCTGTATTTGGTGGCGATTATGGACTCATACGCACGCAAGGTTCTGGCGTAGCGGATATCAAACACGCTGGAGACCATTTTTGCGTCGATGCGCTGAACGAGGCCATCCACCGCTTTGGCCCGCTTGAGATCATGAACTCAGATCAGGGCAGCCAGTTCAAATCATTTGTCTGGACAGACCGCCTGCGCCAATCCGGCGTGCGCATCTCGATGGATGGCAAAGGCCGGTTTCTTGATGATAACTTTGTCGAGCGGCTATGGCGATCCCTGAAATACGAATGCGTCGATCCGCACGCATGGGAGACCGGATCAGAGGCGAAAGCGGGCGTCAGAAAATGGATCGAGTGATACAGCCGCAAGCGCCCACATTCCGCCCTTGGCGGTAAACCACCAGCCACGGTCTATTGGCTGAAAAAAATAAAGCTCAAGCCGATCAGTAGGAGCACAGAGTACCTTAGGTCGCGCCAGTAACTGTCCAAACAATGGGGGGTAGCTCAGTAGAAGAGCGACCTGAGTTGAACGGCGTTTCTGTCCGTCAGATTTTGAAGAAAGTGGGACCTGCAGGACAGGAGTTCTTAAGGCTCGCAAAACCTCGATTCTAACGCTCGAATTGCCGTCTTGCACGCAGACAAAGGGTGGAGTATCCCCCACGACAGCGATGAGGTTCTAAGACTATCGGGGCGCATCGCGTTGAAGTTTGGTCGAGCGCCTCAGTGTCTGTTCGAAAGTTCAAAAGGGATTTAGACAACGTTCCGGATGATCGTCGTCGAGACCAAACCGAACAAAAGGATGCCGGTGTAGCTCAGCTGGTAGAGCACGTCATTCGTAATGATGGGGTCGTAGGTTCGAGTCCTATCACCGGCACCATATTGAGATTTTCAGCACAATTTTCCGCTAAGTATCTGAATGGTAATGTGGTTTTTGGTGTTCGAGGCCCTGTTTCTCGGTAGTAGGCGAAGGGCTCGCTGAGGACTAGTTTCAGGATGGTCCGACGTAGATCGAATCTGGCTTTTTTCCAGATGTTCCAGGGGTTTGATAGAAACTGAACGGAGAGTTCTAGAACTTCCTCAAAAGGCCTCGGTGTCCGGGTGGCGTTAGCCAGTCTTTCCTCAAGCAAAGCCTTCTCGGACTCCAGTTCCCCGAGACGCGCCTCATACCTATCGATAAGCTGCGGGCGGTCGGTTCCGAGGATCCGCTCCATCAGCTTTTGGGATTGCTGGCCAAGTTTCTCGATCTGTTTGCGGAGCTGATCAGATTTGCGGGTTTCACCGATCCTGCGCGCGTCCCAGGCATCTTTCAACATCGTATGCACCAGGTTGGACAGGCGACGCGTCGGCGACAAGCGGCTCAGAAAATCTTCGAAGGCATTCTCGATCTTGGCGCGCGCGATAGATTTCCCGTAGCTCGCGCAATCTCGAGTCTGGCAAAGATAATACGGATACCGCTTGCATTTGCCTTGTGACCAGCAGGATTTGAGCGGCACCCCGCAGTCGCCACACACAACCGCACCCCTGAGGACGAAATCGCGGTTGATGTCAGCACGCATGGGGATTTTTGCCCCATCCGCCCTGCGCTCCTGAATCGCTTGATAGGTTCCGAGCGAGATGATCGGCTCATGATGGCCTTTGCGAAGCGTCACGCCACAGCAGGGATACTCGATGAAACCGGAATAGATCTGCTGGGTCATCATGTCAGTGATGCGTTGTGCACGGCGGTAATCAATGCGTTCTTTCGGATACGTAGATTCGTCCAGAAGGAAGCGCTGGACCTCGGCTTGCGAGCGAAAGCGCCCTGATGCAAACCCCTCCAGTGCCTCCTGGATAATAGAGGCCATGGGCTCGTCCCGGACCATGACGCGACCGTGCTCGGGTCGCTTCTCGTAGTGATATCCGCTTGGAGCGCGAAACACCCAGTAGCCCTTCTTGAGGCGCTCCGTCATCTTTTGGACGACCTGCCGGCTGTTCTGCTTGCGCTCCAACTCGCCCTGCGCGGCGATGACGGTCTCGATGAACTCACCTTCGGGCGTGTCCTCGAAGCGGAAGTTCAGGCATTCGACACTGGCGCCGAGGTCGCCCAGCGTCCGGCGCAGCGCCCGGTGAAAATCGACGTCACGCGCGAAGCGCTTCAGATCGTCGAAGATCACGGCGTAGTGGGTGTCGGGCTTGGCCTGCAAATAACTCAGAAGCGCCACCATCCCAGGCCGTTTCATGAAATCGCCGCCACCGGAAACATCGTCCGGGAAGACCGCGTCGACCCCATAGCCCCTGCTCCGGGCGTAGTCGCGGCAGCGGGACTCCTGGCTCTCCAGTCCGTGACCGTTGTTTGCCTGCGCGGCGCTCGACACTCGACAATAGATGACAGCCTTTTCGCCCTCCCTTGGGCTATCAGATATCTGTTCTGCGCTCATGGTGTCTCCTTGTTGTTCTTATCGTTGGGTTGATCCGCCACGGCGCCTTCGGGCGTCTCCATACGGACGAGATAGTTTAGCATATCGTCCATACCGAGATCACATTTGACGTGGAACTTATCCCCAGGCGCGACGCTGAAGCCGACATCGACGAAGGCCTGCATGATCTTCCAGAGTGCGAGCAGGAACTCTTTCCTTTGGGCTGCGGTCATCCTGACATCGCCGGGCATCTCGGCGTCGAGGAGATGGCCATACTTTGCCAGCAGCCGGTCCGCCTCGTCCTGCGGTTCGGCTGCGGGGCATTCTTGGTGCTCGTTGTTCTCGTTGCCGCTGTCACACATGGGCCAGCTCCTTTCGTCAGGGTTACGATGGCAGCAGTCTCTCCTCACTCCCCGCCCGCCGTTCATGTGGAGGCAGTCCCTCAGGTGTGAGGGGCCGCATCCGCTACTGCCTTGATGCTAGCGCTCCAGACCTGGCTCAGGCTGGCCCCGAAACCGGGCGGGCCGGCTCTCCTGGGCCGGTCCCTCCGTCTGACGCTGGGCCTGATGATCGGCACGGCGCTCGGCTGCCATTTCCCGGCGCACACCGCGCACATAGGCGTGGCCCTCACGGGCAAGCTCGCTGACCCGCAGAAGCTCACTGGCGGAAAAGGAATTCGAGTCTCTTGGCTTACCATCCCGGCCCTCATAGTTCCGGGCCAGCGTGACAGTGTGATAGAGTTCGTCCTTGTCGTTGTAGTTCTCCCAGACGCTCGCTTTCAGCGACCCGCGTAAACTCATAAACCAAGTGCGACACCCGCTATGACGGGGATCGCCTTGGGAAAGAAATACAGCCACCTCACGCTTGAGGAGAGATGCCGTTTGCGCGGCCTGATGGAGATGGATCTGAGCATCGGTGAGATTGCGAGGCTTATGGGTCGCCATCGCAGCTCTATCCATCGCGAACTCGGACGGAACCAGTGCGTCGATGGCTACAGGCCCGACAGCGCCGCGCGCCGTGCCTGGGCACGCAAGCTGCGCGGCTCCAGGATCATTCGTTCCACCCGTCTGCGCGTCTACGTCGAGGACCGCCTTGCCATGGGTTGGTCTCCTGAGCAGATCGCGGGACGGATGGAACTCGATGGATCGGAGCACAGGCTCAGTGCGGAGTCCATCTATCGCCATGGGTCCAAGCGCCGCAC